>CALRRO020000002.1:0-502138 GCA_943370595.1 Chitinophaga pinensis | reverse complement strand
GATCAGCAGTTCCTGCAGGTTGACGCCGAGCTTCTGCGCATAGGCGGTGTCGAGCGCGTGTTCGGCGTCGATGAAGGCGCAGGTGCCGCCCTGCTTCTGCATCTCGGAGATGACCTGCAGCGTCAGCGTGGTCTTGCCCGAGGATTCCGGGCCGTAGATCTCGACCACCCGGCCGCGCGGCAGGCCGCCGACGCCCAGGGCGATGTCCAGTCCCAGCGAGCCGGTGGAGACGACCTCGATGTCCTCGATCACCTCGCCTTCGCCCAACCGCATGATCGAGCCCTTGCCGAACTGCTTCTCGATCTGCGCCAGCGCGGCCTGCAGGGCCTTGGCTTTTTCGGTGTTGAGGGCTTTGACGGGTGCGTCCATGCGGCGTTCTCCTGGGGTGTGGCGGCCATTATGGCAAAAGCTGGATGTTTGTACAGTACCCTCGCCTTCCTGCAGTGCCCATCCCTACAATGCGGCCACAGCCGGACGCGAGCCGGCGAGGAGACACCCATGCGCATCCTGGTCGCCGAAGACGATCAAGTCCTGGCCGACGGGCTGTTGCGCTCGCTGCGCAACGCCGGCTATGCCGTCGACCGGGTCAGCAGCGGCACCGAGGCCGATGCGGCGCTCGCCTCGCACGAGTTCGACCTGCTCATCCTCGACCTCGGCCTGCCCAAGCTGCACGGGCTGGAGGTACTGCGCAAGCTGCGCGCTCGCGGCTCGTCGGTGCCGGTGCTGATCCTCACCGCGGCCGACAGCGTCGAGCAGCGCGTCAAGGGCCTGGACCTGGGCGCCGACGACTACATGGCCAAGCCGTTCTCGCTGCAGGAGCTGGAAGCGCGCGTGCGCGCGCTGACGCGCCGCGGCCTGGGCACCGCGTCCACGGTCATCAAGCACGGTCCGCTGACCTTCGACGCCACCGGCCGCGTGGCCTACATCAACGAGCAGATGATCGAGCTGTCGGCGCGCGAGCTGTCGCTGCTCGAGGTGCTGCTGCAGCGCGCCGGCCGCCTGGTCAGCAAGGACCAGCTGGTCGAGCGCCTGTGCGAGTGGGGCGAAGAGGTCAGCAACAACGCGATCGAGGTCTACATCCACCGCCTGCGCAAGAAGATCGAGCAGGGCCCGGTGCGCATCGCCACGGTGCGCGGTCTGGGTTACTGCCTGGAGAAGATCGCCGCGTGATTGGCGCCCCCGGCCGCGGTGTACCGCGGCCGCCCCCCGAGGGGGCTGCCGGCCGCTTCGGAGCGGCCGTGCGCTGGCCGGCCCTTCACCGCGCGGCGCTATCCTGAGCCGATGCCGCAACCCAAGGAACAGCGCTCCCTCTTCGGCGAGATCCTCGACTGGATGCTCGCGCCGCTGCTGCTGCTGTGGCCGATGAGCGTGGCGCTGACCTGGCTGGTGGCGCAGAGCATCGCCAACAAGCCCTTCGACCGCGAGCTCGGCGAGATGTCGCGCACGCTGGCCAAGCAGGTGGTGCTGCGCGAGAGCGTCGACGGCAAGCGCTTCGCCCAGTTCACGCTGCCGGCGGGTGCCTCGGAGATCCTGCACACCGACGAGGCGGACGACATCTACTACCAGGTGCTGGGCCTGCAGGGCGAACTGCTCAGCGGCGAGCGCAGCCTGCCGCTGCCGCCGGAGGAAGAGCCGCGCACCGCCGGCGACGTGCGCTTCCGCGACGGCGAGATGAACAGCGACGATCTGCGCATCGCCTACCTGTGGGTCGCGATACCGGGCCGCGCGGGCGAGCCGCCGATGGCGCTGGTGCAGGTGGCCGAGACGCTGGGCAAGCGCTCGCGCCTGGCCACCGAGATCATCAAGGGCGTGATCCTGCCGCAGTTCGTCATCCTGCCGCTGGCGGTGTTGCTGGTCTGGCTGGCGCTGGTGCGCGGCATCGCACCTCTGAACGAACTGCAGCAGCGCATCCGCCGCCGCGACAGCAGCGACCTGTCGCCGATCGACGAGCGCGAGGCGCCAGAGGAGGTGTCTCCGCTGGTGCGGGCGATCAACGACCTGCTGGCGCGGCTGGACCAGTCGATCGGCGCGCAGAAGCATTTCCTGGCCGACGCCGCCCACCAGCTGAAGACGCCGCTGGCCGGGCTGCGCACCCAGGCGGAACTGGCGCAGCGCGAGATCGACGCCGGGCAGCGCGAGCCGCAGGCGCTGAAGAAGTCGCTGCAGCAGATCGCCCACTCGAGCCAGAGCGCGGCGCACATGGTCAACCAGTTGCTGGCAATGGCGCGTGCCGAGGACCAGGAGCAGCAGAAACAGCGGCAGACGGTCAACCTGGCGCGTCTGGCCACCGAAACGGTGCGCGACTTCGTGCCACGCGCGCTGGAGAAGCGCATCGACCTCGGCTACGAAGGCCCGGAGGTCGGCCGCGCCGCCGCAACGGCCCGCAGCGCGCTGGTCACCGGCCATCCGCTGCTGCTGCGCGAGCTGATCCGCAACCTGGTCGACAACGCGCTGCAGTACACGCCGGCCGGCGGCACGGTGACGGTGCGCATCGTCGACGACCCGTTCGGCCAGGTGGTGGTGCTGCAGGTCGAGGACTCCGGCCCCGGCATTCCGGCCAACGAGCGCGAGAAGGTGTTCCGGCCGTTCTACCGCACGCTGGGCACCGACGTCGACGGCAGCGGCCTGGGCCTGGCGATCGTGCGCGAGATCGCTTCGCAGCACGGTGTGCAGATCCAGCTCGAAGACGCCAACCTGCGCCACCGCCCGGGCCTGAGCGACCAGGGCGGCGCTGCGTTCGGCCCGGGCGCGCGCTTCACGCTGCGCTTTCCAGCCGCCAGCACCGACGGCGATGCCGACGCCGCGCCGGCAACCGGCTCAGCCGCGCCGTAGCAGCTCGAACAGGCTGGCGTCGTCCAGCGCGGCGAAGCCGCTGTCGCAGGCGCGCGCGAACAGCGCGGCCGCTTGCGCGCCCACTGGCGTGGGCATGTCCAGCCGCCCCGCCATGGCCAGCGCGAGGTGCGTGTCCTTGTTGAGCAGCGTGGTGTGGGCCCGCGGCGCCAGATCGCCGGCGATGGCGCGGCGCAGCCGGTCGGAGGCGATCCAGCTCTGCCCGCTCGAGCGCTCGATCACGTCCAGCGTGCGCGCCGCATCGAGCCCGGCGCGTTCGGCCAGCGCCAGCGCCTCGGCCGCGCCTGCGAGGTTGATGCCGGCCAGCAGGTTGTTGACCAGCTTGGTGCGGGCGCCGTCGCCCAGGCGCGTGCCAATGCGGAAGACCGCGCTCGACAAGGCCTCGATGACCGCGCGCTGGCGCTCGAAGGCCTCGTCCGCGCAGGCGACCATCAGGCTCATCGTGCCCTCGCGCGCACGCACCGGGCCGCCGGACATGGGCGCGTCGATCGGCGCCAGCCCCTGCGCGATCAGGCGCGCGGCGAGCGCTTCGGTGTCGTGCGGCGCGATCGTCGGGCACAGCAGCACGGCCGCGCCCGGTGGCAACGCGGCGGCGATGCCCTCGGCACCGAACAGCACCGCCTCGGTCTGCGCCGCATCGACCACGGCGACGATCGCGCAGCCCGCGCCCGAGCAGGCCGCGGCCGGCGAAGCGTGCACCGCGAGGCCCTCCTCGCGCGCCAGCGCCTCGCGCGCGGGGTCGATGTCGCGCACCTGCACCGCGAAGCCGCGGTCGCGCAACCGCAGTGCCATGCCCATGCCCATGTTGCCGGCGCCGACCACGGCCACACGCTTCGGATCGTTCATGTCTGGACCAACCGGCGGCTCTTGGCGATCGACATCAGGATGCCCAGGCCCAGGCCCAGCGTCACCATCGCGGTGCCGCCGTAACTGATGAAGGGCAGCGGCACGCCGACCACCGGCAGGATGCCGCTGACCATGCCCATGTTGACGAAGGCATAGGTGAAGAAGCTCAGTGTGATCGCCCCGGCGAGCAGGCGGCTGAACATGATCGGCGCCTCGGCGGCGATCATCAGCCCGCGGAAGATCAGGAAGATGAAGCCGATCAGCAGGCCGGCGCAGCCGAACAGACCGAACTCCTCGGAGAAGGCGGCGAAGATGAAGTCGGTGGTGCGCTCGGGGATGAACTCCAGGTGCGTCTGCGTGCCCTTCATGAAGCCCTTGCCGTCGATGCCGCCGGAGCCGATGGCGATCATGCCCTGCAGCGTGTGAAAGCCCTTGCCGAGCGGGTCCTTCGAGGGATCGAGCAGCGTGCAGACACGGTGCTTCTGGTAGTCGCGCAGCACCGGCCACTTCACGTCGGGTTCGCAGATGCGGTCGCCCGACATCACGAGCGCGGTGATCGCCACCGCGCCGGTCACCAGCACCGGGATGATCAGCTTCCACGACAGCCCGGCGAAGAAGATCACGAACAGGCCTGCCGACAGCACCAGGATCGCGGTGCCCAGGTCCGGTTGCTTCATGATCAGCCCGACCGGCACCGCCAGCAGCAGGCCGGCGACGAGAAAGTCGGGCACGCGCAGCTGGCCCTCGCGGCGCTGGAACCACCAGGCCAGCATCAGCGGTACGGCGATCTTCAGCATCTCGCTGGGCTGGATCACCACGCCGATGTTGAGCCAGCGTGTCGCGCCTTTCTTGGTGATGCCGAAGAACTCGACCGCCAGCAGCAGCGCCACGCCGAGCACGTACAGCGGCACCGCCAGCGACATCAGCCGCTGCGGCGGCACCTGCGCGACGATGAACAGGATGCCGAAGGCGATCAGCATGTTGCGCCCGTGGTCGACGAAGCGCGTGCCGTGGTCGAAGCCGGCCGAGTACATCGTCAGCATGCCGGCGCCGGCCAGCAGCAGGATGGCCAGCGACAGCGGGAAGTCGAAGCCGGTAAAGACCGGCGCCAGGCGCTGCCACAGCGACGGCCGCTCGAAGGCGACGTTCATCGTCGCGGGCCGGGTGTTCACAGCGGCACCTCCGCCACCGGCCGCGGCTTGCCGATCGGCGCACCCGACTTGCCCTCGCGGGTCAGCGCGATGTCCTCGGTGCTGGGCAGCACGCCGGTCAGCACGTAGTCGAACACACGCCGCGTGATCGGCGCCGCGGCCTCGGAGCCGAAGCCGGCGTTCTCGACCACGATGGCCAGCGCGATGGTCGGCGTCTCGATCGGCGCGAAGGCCATGTACAGCGAGTGGTCGCGCTTGTGCTCTTCCATCTTCGCCGCGTTGTACTTCTCGTTCTGGCGGATGCCGACCGCCTGCGCGGTGCCGGTCTTGCCGCCGGTCTTGTAGGGCGCGCCCAGGAAGGAGCGCACCGACGTGCCCTCCTGCGTGACGCCGTAGAGCGCGCGGTTGATCAGCTCGACGTGCTCGGGCTTGAGCGGCAGCGGCGGGAGCGCATCGTTGGACTTCAGGCGCCGTTCGCCGGTGACCACGTCTTCGATCTCGCGCACCAGGCGCGGCTTGAAGCGCTGGCCGCCGGAGACCAGCGTCGCGGTGGCGCTGGCAAGCTGCAGCATGGTGAAGTTGTTGTAGCCCTGGCCGATGCCCAGCGAGATGGTCTCGCCGGCGTACCACTTCTGCAGCTCGGGCTTCTTGTAGGCCTTGCGCTTCCACTCGGTGGATGGCAGCAGCCCGGTGACCTCGCCCTCGACGTCGATGCCGGTCTTGCGGCCGAAGCCGAACGGCTCGAGCTGCTCGTGCATCAGGTCCACGCCCATCTCGTTGGCCAGCGAGTAGTAGTAGACGTTGCTCGACTTGACGATGCTGCGCACCATGTCGACCGGGCCCAGGCCGCTGTCGCCGTGGCTGCGGAAGGTGTGGTTGCCGAACTGGAAGGTCCCGCCGTCGTAGATCACCTGGCTCGGGCTGCGCTTGCCACTGTTCAGCGCGGCGATCGCCATGAAGGGCTTGAAGGTCGAGCCCGGCGGATAGGTGCCGCGCAGGGCCCGGTTCAGCAGCGGCTTGTCGATCGACTCGTTGAGTTCCTTCCACGACTCGCTGTCGATGCCGTCGACGAACAGGTTGGGGTCGAAGGTCGGCTTGCTGACGAAGGCCAGCACCTCGCCGTTGCTCGGGTCGAGCGCGACAAGCGCCCCGCGCCGGTCGCCGAACAGCTCCTCGACCAGCGCCTGCAGGCGGATGTCGATCGACAGCACCACCTTGTTGCCCGGCGTCGCCGGGTTGCTCTTCAGGCGCCGCACCGGGCGGCCGCCGGCGCTGGTCTCGACCTCCTCGAAGCCGGTGGTGCCGTGCAGCTCGGCCTCGTAGCTCTGCTCGACGCCAAGCTTGCCGATGTACTCGGTGCCGCGGTAGTTGGCGGCGTCCTCAGTCTCGTCGATCGTTTCCTTCTCGGCCTGGTTGATGCGGCCGATGTAGCCGATCAGGTGGCTGCCGGTTTCGCCCAGCGGGTAGTTGCGGAACAAGCGCGCCTTGATGTCGACGCCCGGGAAGCGGAAGCGCTGCGCGGTGAAGCGCGCCACCTCGTCGTCGGACAGCTTGGTGCGGATCGGCAGCGACTCGAAACTCTTGCTCTCGTCCATCAGCCGCTTGAAGCGCTTGCGGTCGCGCGGCTGGATCTCGACCACCTCGGCGAGCCGGTCGATCAGCGGCTCGAGCTCGCCGGCCTTCGTCGGCGTGATCTCCAGCGTGTAGGCCGAGTAGTTGTTGGCCAGCACCACGCCGTTGCGGTCGACGATCAGGCCGCGGTTGGGCACGATCGGCACCACCGCGATGCGGTTGTTCTCCGCCTGCGTCGACAGCTCCTCGTGCTTGAAGACCTGCAGGTGCACGAGGCGCGCGGCGAGCAGGCCGAAGCCGAACAGCACGAACAGCGCGGCGGCCAGCAGGCGCAGGTTGAAGCGCGCCAGTTCCTGTTCGACGTTGCGGATTTCAGTCATGCCAGGTGGCCGAAAGAGCGGGCCGAGCGCTGGGCTGCTCCCGAGCCGGCCCGCGCCCCCTCGGGGGGCGGCTTGCCGTACTCGGGAAGCCGGGGGTCGTCATCACAGGGGCCGATTCTCGTCCGGATCGGGCGGCCGGCGCTGCGGCGCCAGAAGCACCCATGTGACCAAAGGCCACAGCAGCGCCTCGAACACCGGTGCGAGCAGCAGCTCCCAGCCCGGGAACATGCCGCCGGCGATCATGCGCACGACCAGCGACACCAGGTGCGCGGCGAAGAACAGCGGCAGGATCTGCACCGCCTGCGAGGGCACGGTGAACCACAGCAGCCGGCGCTGGATCGACGTCGCGAAGAAGCTCAGCAGCGTGTAGGCCAGCGCGTGCTGCCCGAGCACGGCGCCGTCGTGCACGTCCATTGCCAGCCCAAAAAGGAACGCCGCGCCGACGCCCACGCGCCGCGTCTGGTGCACGTTCCAGAACACCAGCACGACCGCCAGAAAGTCCGGCATGCCGGGCACCCGGCCGAGCGGCACCAGATTGAACAGGAAAGCGATGACCAGCGTCAGCCAGACGAACAGCGGATTGGCCGGCAGCAGCAGGGCATCCCCCCGCGGCAGGATCACGACTCGACTCCCAGAGCCTGCAGGATCACTTGCGCCCCCCCTTCTTCGCCGGCTTCACCGGTTCGTCCGCCGCCGGGTCGGGCTTGGGCGGCATCTGCACGCCGACCGGCTCCAGCACCAGCACGTGGCGCACCGCGTCGGGCACCGCCACCGGCTCGAGCAGGATGCGCGCGAAGCTCGTGTCGATCTTGCGGTCGACCAGCGTCACCTTGGCCACCGGCAGCCCGGGCGGGTAGATGCCATCGACGCCCGAGGTGCTGAGCAGGTCGCCGACCTGCACGTCGGCGTTGCCGGCCATGAAGCGCAGCTCCATGCCGTTGCGCACGCCGAAGGCAGCGCTGCGCAGCTGGTTGCGCGTGTTCAGCACCGGGATGGCCGCGTCCTTGTCGGCCAGCAGCGTGACCTCCGACGACAGCGGATAGACCCGCGTCACCTGGCCAAGCACGCCGGACTCATTGATCACCGGCGAAGCGATCGCCACGCCATGGGTGGCGCCGCGGTCGATGACGATCTTGCGCGAGAACGGATCCGGGGCGTCGTAGAGCACCTCGGCGGCCATCGATCGCACCGACAGCCCCGGGCGCAGCTCGAGCAGCGCGCGCAGCCGCTGGTTCTCGGCCTGCAGTTGCTCGACGCGCGACGACCGTTCGGCCTGGCGGGCCAGGTCGCGCCGCGCCGCCTCTTCCTTGGCCAGCGCACCCTGCAGTCCGAGCAGGTAGTCACTGCCGCCCTCCCAGGCCGCCACCGGCACCAGCAGCGCGCGCTCGATCGGGTGCAGCACGGTGGCGATCGCGGCGCGCAGCGGCCGCGTCAGCTGGAAGCGCGTGTCGGCCACCATCAGGAACAGCGCCAGCGCCGAGAAGAACGTCAGCTTGGTCAGCGCCGACGGCCCCTGGCGGAAGAAGGGCGGCGGGGATCGGTCGAGGGTGCCCAGCGGCATGGCCTGCAGTTGCTCTGTCGACGGCTCAGTCGTTAGAAACGACGAAGCCGGCCACGTGGTTCACGCGCCGGCCCGTGTGGTCCATCGTGCTCACTCGGAGGTGAAGATCGCGCCGAGGCGCTCCATGCGCTCCAGCGCCATGCCACAGCCGCGCACCACGCAGGTCAGCGGGTCTTCGGCCACCAGCACCGGCAGGCCGGTCTCTTCGGCCAGCAGGCGGTCGAGGTCGCGCAGCAGCGCGCCGCCGCCGGTGAGCATCATGCCGCGCTCGGCGATGTCGGCGCCCAGTTCCGGCGGCGTCTGTTCGAGCGCGTTCTTCACGCTGGAGACGATCTGGTTCAGCGGGTCGGTCAGTGCTTCCAGGATCTCGTTGGACGAGATCGTGAACGAGCGCGGCACGCCTTCGGAAAGGTTGCGGCCCTTGACCTCCATCTCCTTGACCTCGGAGCCCGGGAAGGCCGAGCCGATCTGCTTCTTGATGGCCTCGGCGGTGGGCTCGCCGATCAGCATGCCGTAGTTGCGGCGGATGTAGTTGATGATGGCTTCGTCGAACTTGTCGCCGCCGACACGCACCGAGCCCTTGTAGACCATGCCGCCGAGAGAAATGACGCCGACCTCGGTGGTGCCGCCGCCGATGTCGACGACCATCGAGCCTGACGCCTCCGACACCGGCAGGCCGGCGCCGATCGCCGCGGCCATCGGTTCTTCGATCAGGTAGACCTCGCTGGCGCCGGCGCCCAGCGCCGACTCGCGGATCGCGCGTCGCTCGACCTGGGTCGAGCCGCAGGGCACGCAGATGATGATGCGCGGGCTCGGCTTCAGGATGCCCCGCGGATGGACCATCTTGATGAACTGCTTGAGCATCTGCTCGGTGACGGTGAAGTCGGCGATCACGCCGTCCTTCATCGGGCGGATCGCCTCGATGTTGCCGGGCACCTTGCCGAGCATGGCCTTGGCTTCCGCGCCGACGGCCTGGATGGTCTTCTTGCCGTTGGGACCGCCCTCGTGGCGGATGGCGACGACGGACGGCTCGTCGAGCACGATGCCCTTGCCACGCACGTAGATCAGCGTGTTGGCCGTGCCCAGGTCGATGGCCAGGTCCGTCGAGAAGTAGCGACGAAAGGATCCGAACATGGTGTGAGGAGCTCTCGGCCGGCTTCGCCTGCGGACCATCGGGTCGGGCGCGGCGGTACGGTCGATTCGGGTTGTCGGGGTCGTTCCTTGGGGCCTCGCAAACCGAGGCGGGACGCGGGCTTCAAGGGCTTGTGGATAACCGGGGATAATACCCCATCGGCCTGCCTCCACCGGGGTGCAGGCCGCGTGCTTTCACCCTGTTTCCGCCTGTGAGTCCATGGCCCTGACCCCGCAAGACGTGAGCCGCATCGCGCACCTCGCCCGGCTGGAATTGTCCGCCGCCGAACAATCCTCTCTGCTCGCGCAGCTGAACGGCTTCTTCGGCATCGTCGAGCAGATGAGCGCGGTCGACACCTCCGGCGTCGAACCGCTGTACACGCCGTTGTCGGCGGTGCAGGAGGTGAGCCTGCGCCTGCGCGACGACGCCGTCACCGAGACCGACGCACGCACCCTCAACCAGCGCAGCGCGCCGGCGGTGGAGGATGGCCTCTTCCTCGTGCCCAAGGTGATCGAATGAAGCCCGTCCACGAGATGGGCGTGGCCGAACTGGGCCGCGCACTCGACTCGCGCGAGCTGTCGAGCGTCGAGGCCACCGGCGCACTGCTCGACCGCATGAGCGCCCACGCCTCGCTCGGCGCGGTGCTGGCCAGCGACCGCGCGCTGGCCCTGAAGCAGGCCGCGGCCGCCGACGCCCGCCGCGCCGCGGGCGAGACGGGCGCGCTGCTGGGCGTGCCGATCGCGCACAAGGACATCTTCGTCAGCGCCGAACTGCCCACCACGGCCGGCTCGAAGATGCTGCAGAACTATCGCAGCCCCTTCGACGCCACCGTCGTCGCGCGCCTCGGCCAGGCCGGCACGGTGACGCTGGCCAAGCTCAACTGCGACGAGTTCGCGATGGGTTCGGCCAACGAGAACTCGGCCTATGGCGTGGCTCGCAACCCCTGGGACACCACGCGGGTGCCCGGCGGTTCGTCCGGCGGCTCGGCCGCCGCGGTGGCGGCGCGCCTGGTGCCCGCGGCCACCGGCACCGACACCGGCGGCTCGATCCGCCAGCCGGCCAGCTTCTCCGGCATCACCGGCATCAAGCCGACCTACGGCGTGTGCTCGCGCTACGGCATGGTGGCGTTCGCGTCCAGCCTCGATCAGGCCGGCCCGATGGCACGCTCGGCGGCCGACTGCGCGCTGCTGCTGTCGGCGATGAGCGGCTTCGACGAGCGCGACTCGACCAGCGCCCAGCGCCCACCGCAGGACTTCCATGCGCAGATGCTCACCGCGCGTGCCGGCGCCTCGGCGGCGAAGCCGCTGGCCGGCCTGCGCATCGGGCTGCCGAAGGAGTTCTTCCCCGCCGCGCTGGCCGCCGACGTGAACGGCGCCGTGCGCGCCGCGCTGGCCGAACTCGAGAAGCTCGGCGCGACGCTGGTCGACGTCAGCCTGCCGCGCACCGAGCTGTCGATCCCGGTCTACTACATCATCGCGCCGGCCGAGGCGAGCTCGAACCTGTCGCGCTTCGACGGCGTGCGCTACGGCCACCGCGCCGCGAAGTACACCGACCTGCTCGACATGTACAAGAAGAGCCGCAGCGAAGGCTTCGGCGCCGAGGTCAAGCGCCGCATCATGATCGGCACCTACGTGCTCTCGCACGGCTACTACGACGCCTACTACCTGCAGGCGCAGAAGCTGCGCCGCATGATCGCCGACGACTTCCAGCGCTGCTTCACGCAGTGCGACGTGATCGCCGGCCCGGTGGCGCCCAGCGTCGCGTGGAAGATCGGCGCGCAGGGCGACGACCCGGTGGCCGCGTACCTCGCCGACATCTTCACGCTGCCCGCCAGCCTGGCCGGCCTGCCCGGCATGAGCGTGCCGGCGGGCTTTGGCGAATCGGGCATGCCCGTCGGCCTGCAGCTGATCGGCAACTACTTCCAGGAAGGCACGCTGCTGCACGCCGCGCATGCCTTCCAGCAGGCCACCGACTGGCACGCGCGCGTGCCCAGCGGCTTCTGAACACCATGAGCAGCCCCTCCCTCATCCGCGGCTACGAGGTCGTCATCGGCCTGGAGACGCACGCCCAGCTGTCCACCCGCTCGAAGATCTTCAGCGGCTCGAGCACGCAGTTCGGCGCGGCGCCGAACACGCAGGCCTCGCCGGTCGACCTCGCGCTGCCCGGCACGCTGCCGGTGATGAACCGCGGCGCCGTCGAGCGCGCCATCCGCTTCGGCCTGGCGGTGGGCGCCACCGTCGCGCCGCTGTCGATCTTCGCGCGCAAGAACTACTTCTACCCCGACCTGCCCAAGGGCTACCAGATCAGCCAGTACGAGACGCCGGTGGTGCAGGGCGGCGAGGTCGAGTTCTTCATCGGCGAGACGCGCCACGTCGTCCACCTGACGCGCGCGCACCTCGAGGAAGACGCCGGCAAGTCGCTGCATGAGGACTACCACGGCGCCACCGGCATCGACCTGAACCGCGCCGGCACGCCGCTGCTGGAGATCGTCACCGAACCCGACATGCGCAGCAGTGCCGAGGCCGCCGCCTACGCCCGTTCGCTGCATGCACTGGTGGTGTGGCTGGACATCTGCGACGGCAACATGCAGGAAGGCAGCTTCCGCTGCGACGCCAACGTGTCGGTGCGGCGCCCCGGTGCGCCCTTCGGCACGCGCCGCGAGATCAAGAACCTGAACAGCTTCAAGTTCCTGCAGCAGGCGATCGACTACGAGGTGCAGTGGCAGATCGACCTGATCGAGGACGGCGGCCGCGTGCAGCAGGCCACCGTGCTGTTCGACCCCGACAGCGGCGAGACGCGCGCCATGCGTACCAAGGAAGACGCGCACGACTACCGCTACTTCCCCGACCCCGACCTGCCGCCGCTGGCCATTGCACCGGAGTGGGTGGAGCGTGTGCGCGCCGAGATGCCCGAGCTGCCGCGCGTGATGGCCGAACGTTTCCAGCGCGACTACGGCCTGCCCGTCTACGACGCGGCGATGATGACGCAGTCCAAGGCCACCGCCGCGTTCTTCGAGACGGCGGCCAAGGCCTGCGGCCAGGCCAAGCTGGTGGCCAACTGGCTGATGGGCGAGCTGTCGCGCCGGCTCAATGCGGCCGACACCACGATCGAGTCCAGCCCGGTGAACGCAGCGCAGCTGGCTGCGCTGATCGGTCGCATCGTCGACGGCACCATCTCCAACAACGGCGCGCGCCAGGTGTTCGACGCGCTGTGGACGGGTGCTGGCCGCGAGGTCGATGCCGTCATCGAGGCGCAGGGCCTGAAGCAGATGTCCGACAGCGGCGAGCTGGAACGCATCGTCGACGAGGTGCTGGCGGCGAATCCGAAGTCGGTCGAGGAATTCCGCGCCGGCAAGGACAAGGCCTTCAACGCGCTGGTCGGCCAGGCCATGAAGGCCACCAAGGGCAAGGCCAACCCGACCCAGGTCAACGAGCTGCTGAAGAAGAAGCTGGGCTGAGGCCGGGCGCGAACGCGCCGGGCCTGCGACCGTCACTGCTTGACGGACTTCTTCGGTGCCGACGCCGCCGACTCCGACGAGGCCAGCACGCCCATCGAGCCCGGCTGCGCGCCGCCCCACAGGCGGCGCAGGCGCTCCAACTCGTCGTCGTAGAGCTTGTTGATGCGCACCTGCTCGGCCTTCTGGTTCTGGATCAGGTTGCGCTGCGCCTCGGCCGAGGCGTCGTTCGCATCGATGGCCTGCTTGAGCTTGAGCGGCAGCTGCTTGCCGACGTAGAACTCCGACTCGTCCATCAGCGGCTTGCGCTCCTTCTCGAGCGCCTCCAGGCGGCTCTCGGAGAGTCGAAGGCTCTTGCGCGTGTCGTCGAGCGAGGCCTCGCGCGCCTTGTTGTGCGCCGCCTCGTTCGGGAAGCGCTGCAGCAGGTTGCGGTCGCGGCGCACCGCTTCGCGCTGCTGGGCACGGGCGAGCGCCTCTTCCTGCAGGCGGGCCTCGTAGGCGGCACGTTCGTCGGCGGTCATCGACGGCGGCAGCACCTGCTTGACCGAGCCATCGGAGTTCAGCAGGCGCTGATCGCGACTGGTGCATTCCGGGATCGGCCGGTCGGAGGTCAGCCGCTTGCCGTTGGCGTCGACGCAGCTGTAGATGGATCCGGTCTTGGTGCCCTGGGCCATGGCCTGGCCGGGCACGACGGCGGCCGCCGCGGCCATCAGGCCGGCGGCGGTGAGCGATCGAGCCAGGACCCAGCGCTGCATTCAGACTCCGTAACGTTCGCGGTAGGCCGCCACGGCGGCGAAATGGGCGCCCAGGCCCGTGTTGGCGGTCGATTTCAAGTATTGCAGCAAGTCGGAAAGCGTCGCAATCGCCGCCACCTGCAGACCGAGCTGTTGCTGGACATACTGCACGGCCGACCACGCTGTGTCGCCTTGCGCGTCGGTCGCCTTCTCCTGCCGGTCCAGCGCAATCGCCACGCCGCAGGGGGTGGCGCCGGCGGCCTGGATCATCGAGATGGATTCGCGCACCGAGGTTCCTGCAGAAATCACGTCATCGATGATGAGAACGCGGCCGGCCACCTTCGCGCCGACCAGCGTGCCGCCCTCGCCGTGATCTTTCGCCTCCTTGCGGTTGTAGGCGAAGGGCACGTTGCGGCCCAGCCGCGCGAGTTCGATGGCCACCGCGGCGGCCAGCGTGATGCCCTTGTACGCCGGTCCGAACAGCATGTCGAACTGCACGCCCGAATCGAGCAGGCGCCGCGCATAGAATTCCGCGAGACGACCCAGCTTGGCGCCGTCGTCGAACAAGCCGGCGTTGAAGAAGTAGGGCGACAGCCGGCCCGCCTTGGTCTTGAACTCGCCGAAGCGCAGCACGCCGGCGTCGACCGCAAACCTCACGAAGTCCTGGGCCAGGGGATCGGTGGCGGGGCTCGTCGTCATCGGAGGCTTTCTCGTGTTCCGTCTCGTCACGCTGAATCTGAACGGCATCCGCTCGGCGGCAACCAAGGGCTTCGAGGCCTGGGCCGAAGGCGTGGCGGCCGATTGTATGGGGGTGCAGGAGGTCAAGGCGCAGGCCGCGGATGTGAAGGATCGCTTCGAGACCGTCGCCGGCATGACGGGGCATTTCCACTTCGCCGACAAGAAGGGCTACTCCGGCGTCGGCCTGTACACCCGCAAGAAGCCGAGCGCGGTGATCACCGGCATCGGCAACGCCGAGTTCGACGCGGAGGGCCGCTATGTCGAGGCCCGCTTCGACAACGCCCGGCGCAAGCTGTCGATCATCAGTTGCTACTTCCCGAGTGGCTCCAGCGGTGAGGAGCGCCAGCAGGCCAAGTTCCGCTTCCTGGCGCTGATGGCGCCGCACCTGATCCGGCTGAAGGCCGAGCGCGAGTTCATCCTGGTCGGCGACATCAACATCGCCCACAAGGAAATCGACCTGAAGAACTGGAAGAGCAACCAGAAGAACAGCGGCTTCCTGCCCGAGGAACGCGCCTGGATGACGCACGCGCTCGATCAGATCGGCCTGGTCGACGTGTTCCGCACGCTCAACCCGCACCCCGAGCAGTACACATGGTGGAGCAACCGCGGCCAGGCCTGGGCGAAGAACGTCGGCTGGCGGCTGGACTACCACCTGGCCACGCCGGCGCTGGCGAAGAAGGCGAAGCACGAGCACATCTACCTCGAGCAGCGCTTCTCAGACCACGCGCCGCTGGTGATCGACTACGACTTCACGCTCTGAGCGCCTGGGGCGTTCAAAACCGGCGAGCGATCGACACCGCCACGGCCGAGCCACGGCCGACCAGCGCGCACCAGCGTCGCAGCAGCCAGCCCGGTGGCGCGTCGGTCAGCGCGGCGGCTTCGTCACGGTGGTGGCATTCGTCGGCCTGGCAGCGCGCGAGCAGAGCCCGCAACGGGGCGACGGCACCGCGCTCAGCCTCCGGCAACGAGTCGATCCTGTCGATCTGCTGCTGGTAGTGAACATCGACGAAGGTCTCCACCGCGGCAATGGTGGCAAAGACCGCGCGCGGCCCGGCCAGCGCCGGCAGGGCCCCGGTCAGGAAGCCGGCCACGCGCCACGGCAGCAGCAGGCGGCTGCGCTGCGGCCAGGGCAGCAGTGGCTCGATCAGGCGCAGGTGCTCCTGCTCGGTGGCGAGGTGGCGCCGCGCGAATGCACGTACGCTGGCATCGCGTGAGATGGCCAGGACACCGCGGTAGATCCACACCGCGCCGGTCTCGCCGGCGTGGTCGCTGCGCAGATCGCCCACCAGCGCCGCCGGCACGTGAACGGCAGACGGCTCGAAGGCAGCAGCGACACGCTGCATCGCGGGCCGCAGGTGCAGGAAGGCCCGGTACGCACCTTCCATCAGCGGCGTGATGCCCGGCAGCGCTGCCAGCCGCGCGAGCCAGCGCCAGCCGGGCAACGCCGCCCACAGCGCGACGAAGCCGCGCGCACCGTCGGCCAGCGTGCCGTCGGCACGGCGGACGTGAAAACGCGCCAGCAGTTGCGCGCGGTCCGTGCCGCTCGGCAGTGCCGTGGCCGCATCGCTGACATCGACGAAGGCGAGCGGCTGCGATGCGGGCAGGCCGCGGTACAGCGCGATCTCGCGCCGGCACAGCGGGCAGGCACCGTCGTACAGCACGGTCAGGGCCGCATCGCCGCAGTCGGGCTGCGG
Source organism: Chitinophaga pinensis (assembly GCA_943370595.1). Taxonomy (GTDB): domain Bacteria; phylum Pseudomonadota; class Gammaproteobacteria; order Burkholderiales; family Burkholderiaceae_C; genus Piscinibacter. The sequence goes on along the minus strand of CALRRO020000002.1, from coordinate 486,026 downwards.
CTGGGGCACCGCGGCCGGTGGATCGTCGAGCGTGGGGACAGCCATGCCAGCGATGCTGCCAGCGCAGCGCTGCCCTTGCCGGGCTCAGGGCATCGCGCCGGCGGCTTCAGGTGGCCAGCACGCGGACGAGCCAGCGGTTCAGGTCGGCGATCTCCTGCGGGCAGACCGAATGCCCCATCGGGTAGTCGTGCCACTCGACGGCGTGGCCCAGGGCGGCCAGCGCATCGCGCGAGGCCTGCCCGCGCGCCGGGGCGACGATCTCGTCCTCGCTGCCATGGGCCAGGAAGATCGGTGTGTCGCGGTTGGCCTCGCTGCGTTCGGCCGCCGTGCTCGCCGCCAGCGGCAGGTAGCCCGACATGCCGGCCAGGCCGGCGAGCCGGGCTGGATAGCGCAACCCCGTCAGCAGCGTCATCGCGCAGCCCTGGGAGAAACCGGCCAGCACGATGCGGCCCGGTGCGATGCCGAACTCGCGCTCGCGATCGATCAGCGCGGCGATGGCCGCCTGCGATTCGCGCAGTCCGGCTTCGTCCTCGCGCCGCTGCAGGTCGGCGCCGAGGATGTCGTACCAGGCCCGCATGCGGTAGCCACTGTTGATCGTGACCGGCCGCACCGGCGCATGCGGGAAGACGAAGCGCACCGCGCCGACGGACGACAGGTCAAGCGCCTCGCAGACCGGCACGAAGTCGCTGCCGTCGGCGCCCAGGCCGTGCAGCACGATCACGCTGGCGACCGGATGCTCGCCGGTCGCGCCTTCCAGGGTCTCGAGGCGGGGGGTGTCGTCCATGGAGCGATTCTGACCGCAGTCGTGCAGGGCCTACAGTGCGGCGCATGAACGCCACACTGCCACCCGATTGCCATGCCCGCATCGACGCCCTGCTGGCCGCCGGCGGGCGCTGCGTGCTCGGCCTGGTCGGCGCGCCGGGCGCGGGCAAGTCGACGCTCGCGCAGGCGCTGCTGGAGATGCTGGGCGACCTGGCACAGGTGGTGCCGATGGACGGCTTCCACCTCGCCAACGTCGAGCTGGCGCGCCTGGGCCGCGCCGGGCGCAAGGGCGCGCCCGACACCTTCGACGCCGACGGCTACGTGGCGCTGCTGCGCCGCCTGCGCGAACAGCGCGCCGACGAGATCGTCTACGCGCCGGAGTTGCGCCGCGAGATCGAGGAGCCTGTCGCCGGCGCGATCGCCGTGCTGCCGGCGACGCGGCTGGTGATCACCGAAGGCAACTACCTGCTGATGGACGAGGGCCCGTGGGCCGGGGTGGCCGGGTTGCTCGACGATTGCTGGTACGTCGAGGTGCCGGCGGCGCTGCGCCTGCAGCGCCTGGTGGCACGACACCAGCACTTCGGCCGCACGGCGCAGGCGGCCAGCGACTGGGTGCAGCACACCGACGAGCCGAACGCACGCCGCATCGAGGCGACGCGCCCGCGCGCGCACATGGTGTTCCGCTGGCCGGAAGACGGCGCGGCCGACCCCGGTTGATCCACACATTTCCGGATGCCCCGGCGGTGCCGGCTGGCTAAGGTGAGCCCTTCGGGTGGCAGCGCAGTCGGCAGTGCGCCGCACCGGTCTGGGAGGGAACCCTATGCGCTCCACGGTCAAGGGCCAGTCGCTGGCCGGCGTCACCAACCTCGCCTTGATGGCGCCCGTGCACGAGCGCATGGTGCCGGGCGAGGAGTCCATCGCCTACGTCGAGCGGCTGCGGCGCCTGCTCGACGCGCTGCACGCCTCGCGGCGCAACCAGCGCGAGGCCGAGCTGGACGGGTCGGTGTTCCCAGACCCGATCGGCCGCTTCGACATCATCCAGCAGTTCCGCTACGCGATCTGGACCCCGCCGGCCGGAGCGTCCGGGCCCCGCCACTACCTGACGCTGAACGTCAGCTTCGACGGTGGCTGGGAGCCCTACATGCGCGTGATCCAGCGCGACATCGGCGCCTTGCTGGACGCCCTGCTGTGCCACTGCCCGGGCTACCCCGGCTCGCGCCAGGCCACCTTCGACACCTACTGCCGCTGGGTGCGCGAGCACGAGATGGACGCCGGCATCTTCTACACCGAAGGGTCGGCCACGGCGGCCGATGCACGCTACCTCGCCGCGATCGAACGGTTTCAGCGCGAACAGCCCGACGCGACGGCAGCGCAGGGGGAGGTGGCCGACTTCGCGATGCCATCGCTGGCCGAACAACAAAGGCGCGCGATGGCGAAGGTGATGGCCGACCCGGCCCGCGCCCTGGCCTTGCCGCTGCGCACGCTCAAGGGCCTGTACCGGCTGGTGCCCTTCTTCGGCCGCGATGGACTGACGCTGGCGCGCGAGGATCTGGTGCTGCAGCGCTTCGCGAGGCTGGTGCTGCGCGAGTTCCACGGTCTTGCGATGAAGGTGCTCGCGCAACCACCCGACCCGCAGTTCGCCGCACTGGCGCTGAAGCTGGCGCCGATCGTCGCCGAGTTCCGCGACGAACTCGAGTGGCTGTGCACGGAAGACCCGGCGCCGACGCCACCGGTCCCGGGGACGTCGCCCGCACAACCCTACGACCCGGGCCTGCTGCAGGACAGCATCCTCAACCGCACGGCGCCGGTCACGCACGGCTGCCTGATGCTGCTGCGCGTCGACGACGCACAGGCGGCCCGGCAGCGCCTGGCCGACTGGCAGGCATTGGTCGGGCAGCCCGCCGGCGCGGCCGCGATGCACTGGCACATCGGCTTCACCCATGCCGGCCTCGCGGCCCTCGGCGCCTCGGCAGGCACGCTCGACGCGTTGCCGCCCGAATTCGCGCAGGGCATGGAAGCGCGCTGCGGCATCCTCGGCGACCTGCGCGGCAACCACCCGGATCGCTGGCGCCGCCCGCTGCGTTTCGGCTCGCCGAACGGGCACGACGACCGCATCGATCTCGGCAACGTCCATGCCGTGCTGGTGCTGCGCAAGGAGGACGCGCGCACCGCATCGGTCGCGCTGCATCCGGAGTTCGCCACGCTGGCGCAGCAGATCGCGGCGCCCGGCAGCGGCTGGCAGGTGCTCGCGGTGGAAGCCACGCGCAGCCGGCGCGACGAGGCCGGGCAGCCGCTGCCGGGGTTCTTCGGCTTCGCCGACGGCATCAGCCAGCCGGCCTTCACCGGCAAGCCACCGGCCCAGCGCGGCCCCGACGAAGTGGCCGCCGGTGAACTCGTGCTCGGCCACAGCAACGACCGCGGCGACCTGCCCTGGTCGATGCATCGCGACGACCCGCTGCTGTGCGATGGCAGCTTCCTGGTCGTGCGCAAGCTCCGCCAGCGGGTCGACCGGCTGGACGGCGCGCGACTCTCGCTCGAAGCGCGGGCGAAGATGATGGGCCGATGGCAGGACGGGCGGCCGCTGCTCGATCCGGCGCTGCCGGCCGAGCCGGGCGCCAACGCCTTCGACTACGAGAAAGACCCGCACGGCCGCCACTGCCCGTTCCAGTCGCACGCCCGGCGCACCAACCCGCGCGACGGCCGCCCCCAAATGCCGCGCATCCTGCGCCGCGGCATGTCCTACGGCCCTTCGCCCGACGAGGGGCCGCCCGACGCCGATCGCGGCGTGATGTTCATGGCCTACTGCGCCAGCATCGCCGAGCAGTTCGAGGTGCTGCAGAGCTGGATCGCCGGTGGCAACAGCTCCGGCCTGTCGTCGGCGCAATCGGACCCGTTCCTCGGCGTGCCGCGGCCCGAGGAGGATCGTGTCTTCCGCTATGTCGACGCGCAGGGCACGCTGCAGCACGCGAAGCTGGGCCCCGAACGGCTGGTCGAACTGCAATGGGGGCTGTACCTGTTCGTGCCCAGCCGGGCCGGGCTGCGCGCGCTGGCCGGGGAAGTGGCGCCGGCGGTCTCGGCGCGCACGGCCGGGTCTGCACCCGCCTGGGACCCTGCCGGCGACCTCGAACAATGGCAGCTTCGCCTCGAAGTGCCCGAGCGCTCGCCGCAGGAATGGGCCGCAGTCCGTGCGCAGCCCGGCGGCTGCGCGCACGCCAACGGCTATGGCGAGCTGGTCGGCAGCCTGGCCGCGGTGCAGGCGGTGCTGCAGGACAAGGGCTATGCGTACTCCGTCCAGGGCTATGCCCAGCGCATGGCCCCGACCATCGGCGTCAACCTGCTGGGCATGGATGCCACCGATCCTGCCCGGGCGCCGCAGGCGAAGGCCGTCAACGGCGCCATCGACCGGGTGAGTGAAGCGGCGGCCTTCGAGGTCGCCTGGGGCATGGTGCTGTCGACGCTGGCGGAGTTCCGACTGCTCGACCGACCGCCCGGCCTGCCGGCGGGTGACCCGCAGGTGCAGCGGCCGATCGACCTCGTCACGCTGGGCGAGCGGGTGCTGGCACGGCTGTGCACCCACTGGTTCGGCCTGCCCGACGGCGCCACCATGGTGATCGGCGGGCGCCGTCCGAATCCGCCGGCGCCAGGGTCGAACGCCACGCCGCGTTGCCCCGGCGACCTGTTCAGCTCGTCGCGCACGATCTTCGCGCCGCATCCGCCCGCCGCAGTGATGGAGCGGGCGGCGGTCGAGGGCCCGGCGGTGCTGGCGGCGGTGCGGGCGAACCTGCAGTCGAGTGCGCCGATGCGCCCGCTGACGGAAGACATACGCAAAGCGCTCGTCACGGAACTTGGCCCCGACCACCCCGAACTGCAGGACATCTTCGAGCGCAACATCGCCGGCATGCTGCTCGGCTTCCCGCCGACGGTGCAGGGCAACTTCCTGCAGGTGATGAAGACGTGGATCGAGAAGGGCGAGCTGTGGCAGCAGCAGCAGGCGGTGGCCGACGGGCTGCGCCAGCTGCATCCGGCCAGTGCCACCGCGGCACAGGTCTACGACGCGGTGACGCCGCGGCTGCGCCCGCGGCTGATGGCGACCATGCGCCAGCGCCCGGTGCCTGAGGTGCTGTGGCGCAGCCCGGTCGACGGCAAGGGCGGCGTCGACACCCAGGATCCGGACCAGCGGGTGATCGTCGGCATCCGCTCGGCGCTGGCCGAGGTCGAGGCGGACCCGGCCACGCAGCGCGGCGACTACGACGAGATGATGTTCGGCGGCAGCCGCCAGGCCGGCCCGCTGCATGGCGAGCACGCCTGCCCGGGCTACCCGCTCGGTGTCGGCGTGCTGCTCGCGCTGATGACCGGCTTGCTGTCGGCCGGCACGCTGCGCCCGACCGGCTCGCCGGTGCAGCTGATGCTCACGCCCCGCCCGCCCCCGCCGGCGCCGGCGCCGCTGCCGTCGCAGACGTCTGCGCCGTGACCGGCAGCGGACGCGCGCCCAGCAGCAAGGCCGGCGGCAGCGCGCCGGCGCCGTCGGCCAGCACCCGCGCCTGCGCGAGGTGCCAGTGCATGCCCATGCGCTCGAAGGCCTCGCTCGCCTCGCCGGCCAGCGCCCGGGCTGGGTCCACACGCCCCTGCGCCGCGGCGATGCGTGCCTCGCAGCATTGCGTGGCGGCCCGTTCGTGGGCCGACTCGCGGCAGCGGGCGGTTTCGTAGGCGCGGGCGAGGTGGCTCGCCGCACGGTCGGGCCGGCCGGTCGCAGCCGCATCCAGCGCGAGCGCGCGCTGGCTCATCGCCAGGCCGAGCCGGTCGCTGTGCCGCGCCCGCCGAAGTGCGAGCGCGGCGTGGTGGCGCGCCGGCTCGCGCTGCCCCAGCGCGAGCAGCCCTTCGGTCAGCCAGCCGTGGTTCAGCGAGCGGAAGATGCCGGTCTCGCGCGGCGCCAGCCAGGCCGTGGCTTCCTGTATGGCCTGGATCGACTCGGCCTGCCCGCTCAGCATCCAGTGCGCGTAGTGCTCGATCGCGCAGGCGATCGAGTACTGCGCCAGGCTGCGCGTGGCGCGTGCGATGCGCCCGGACTCGACCGCCGCCGGCACCGCGAGCGCCCACGCGCCCTGCCACAGCAGCACTGCGGCGCGCCAGCCGTGGATGGTGGCGCCGATCTCGTGCTCCTCGCCGACCACGCAGCCCAGCGCCTCGGCGAAGCTCTCCTCGGCGCGCGCGAACTCGCCGCGGTCGCCCAGCACGCAGGCGCGGCAGACCAGCGAGAAGGCCAGGCCGACGTTGGTGCGGCGGCCGCTGCGGTGGCGCCGCTTCACCGCGATCGCGTCGTCGAGCAATGCCAGCGCCTGCGCATACTGGCCCGCCGCGGTGTGGGCCTCGCCCAGCGTCGCCACCACCTGCACGGCCAGTCGGTCGTCGCCGGCGTCGCGCGCCAGCCGCAGCGCCTGCTCGCCGTGGCGCACTGCCTCCCGGGAGTCGCCGAGGCCATAGTGGATGTAGCCGAGCCAGTAGCGGGCACGGGCTCGCACCACCAGGTCCGGCTGGCGCTCGGCCAGCAGCTGGGCACGCTGCACCATCGCCAGGTCGGCGCGCGTCGGGTCGTACAGCGACACCAGGCCCAGGCGCTGAACGATGGTGATCCAGCGCAGCGTGCGCTCGTCGTCCAGGCCCAGCCGGTCCAGCGCGGCCAGCGCCGCGCGGTAGTGCGCGCGCGCCCGGTCGAGTGCCGAGGCGGCCAGCGCCCGGTCGCCGGCACGCTCGGCGTAGCGGGCGGCCAGCGCCGGTTCGCCGCCGGCATCGAAGTGGTAGGCCAGCGCCTCGACCGCGTCGGTCTCGGGCTGGTCGGCGCAGCGTTGCATCAGTGCCGCCGCGACGCGCAGGTGCAGCCACTGCCGCTGGTGCAGGCCGATGTGCTGGTAGACCACGTCACGCGTCAGGCCGTGCTTGAAGCGGAAGGCACCGCCGTGTTCGGCGGGGTAGAGAAAGTCCTGCTCGGCCAGCGCGCGGACGTCGGGGTCGTCGGCCGTGCGGCCGCTCAGGCCCTGCAGCAGCCACGCCGGCACGACGTTGCCGATGACGGCGGCCGCGCGCACCAGCTCGGCCTGCGCCGACGGCAGCGACCTCAGGCGCGACTGCACCAGGTGGGCCAGCCATCCGGCGGACCCCGGCAGGCGGTTGACGCCGGGCAGCCCGGTCTGCTCGGAGGGTTGGCTGAACACCAGGTCACGCCGGTCGGCACGCCCCACCGAGTGGCACAGTTCGTCGAGGAACAGCGGGTTGCCGCCGGCGTGGCGGCAGACCTCGCCGAGCACGAAGGGGTCGACCGTCGGCAGCCGAGCCCGGGCCAGGCGCAGGGCCTCGGCCTCGGCCAGCGGCGCCAGCTCGATGAGGGTGTCGGCCTGCTCCAGGCCGTGCGGCTGCTCGACCATGCGGGTCGTCAGCAGAACCAGCAGCGGCTGCGCGGCCTCCTGGCGCAGGGCCTGCAGCAGCTGGTGCGAGGCGTCGTCGGCCCACTGCCAGTCGTCGATGAACAGCAGCACCGGCGACTGCGCCAGGACCGGTGCCAGCGTCGTGCGCAGCGCGGCGAGCACCGCGGCGGCCTTGTCGGGTACGGCCTGGCCGAGTTCGCGCAACACCTGGGCGAAGGGCTGCATCGGCTCGGCGCTGAGGTGGTCGTCGCAATAGGCCTGCAGCACGCGCCAGCCCGCCGTGGCGAGCGGGTGCATCAGCGCGTGGGCCAGCGTGGTCTTGCCCATGCCCGGTGGCCCGGCGAGCGCCACCACACGCGCCTGGCCGCGTGCGGCGAGCTGCACGTCCTGGTGCAGCCGGGCGAGCTCGTCGGCGCGCCCGACCAGGCCCGCCTCGCCGCCGGGCTGCGCGGGCGTCGCCTCGCCGGCGCGCTCGGCGTCGCGCACCGCCAGCACCTGCCGCACCCGCACCGGCTCGTCGTGCCCGCGCACATGCAGCTCGCGCTCGTCGCTGCAGGAGAAGTGGCGCACCCACCGGCCCAGCGTGGCGCTGCTGATGAGCACCTCGTCGGCGCGGGCGGCGTCGGCCAGCCGTGACGCGATGTTGGGCACCGGCCCCATCAGCTCGAAGCGGCCGCGCTCGATGTCGCCCTCGCCGACCAGCGCCAGGCCACCATGGATGCCCGAATGCAGGGTCAGCGCGAAGCCGGCGGGCAGGCGCATGCGCAGCCCGCGCACCCGGGCATGCAGGGCCAGCGTCGCCAGCGCGGCGCGGCGCGCGTCGTCCTCGCGCGTGTCGGGGTGGCCGAACATCGCCAGCAGCCCGTCGCCCTGCACGCGCACCACCAGCCCGCCGTGGCGCTCGATCTCCTCGTTGTAGACCATGCGCAGCGCGCCGAGCAGCGCGGCGTAGTCCTCGGCCTCCATCGCGCCGGCCAGTTCGGTGGAGCGTGACAGGTCCGCGAACAGCAGCGTCACGACGTGGCGCTGCGGCGAGGTGTCGGTTGGGGCGGAGGCGGTCACGGGTACTCGGGCCTGCGTGCAGTCGCAGCACGGGTTGTATCGACACTCAATGATGCCGCGCGGCGGTGACGGTGCACACTGGCGTCGGGTATTCCTTCGAACCCACAGCCTGATCCGTCGCCAGTCGGTGCCGACCGCAAAGCGCCGGAGGATCAATAGGCTGGCGCGCCCGAGTCCGCCGGGCCGGTTCGGGCCCATCGGCGCCCATCAGGGCAAGCCTGTTCCGACGAAGAAGCCTTGCGCGGCTGCTAGGCAAATGTCGATACCCACCACGTGTTCCCAGCACTGTCGAGGAATCCGCACTGACGCTCCCTGTACGGCTTGTCCGTCGGTGGAATGATCGAGGTGGCGCCGAGCTCCAGAGCCCGCGTGTAGACCGCGTCGACGTCGGGAACGTAGACATACGTTGCGTTCTTCGGGTGCTCCTTGCCTTCCGGCGGAGCGCCCGCCTCCACGGCGAGTACCGAATCGCCGATCTGCAGCTCGACGTGAAACTTCTCCGGACCAAACGCGTGACGCTCCAGTTCGGTGGCCCCGAACACGGCGCCGATGAACTCGGGGAGCTGTGCCGGCCCGTGCAGGTACGGCCTCACACAACCAAAGCCGTGGCGAACATGGTGGAGGTGGGTGGACATGGCGACTCCCGTCACGCCTGACGTTTGAGCTGAGCGGCCGGAACCGGTGTGGTGCCTGCCTTGCGCAGCCGCCACGATAGACCAGGAGCGCTTCGCGGGCCAAGCGCCAGCACCGGGGGCCAGCGCGTGCGTGACTAGCATTCGGCAGACCCGAGGGCCCTGGTGGTCTGGTCGTCTTCCGGCACGAGGAAGACCACCATCGCTCCCGCCGCGGTGTCCAGCGGGAAGCGCACCGAGCTCAGCTTCAAGGGCCCCAGCTTCGGGTGCCGCAAGGCCACCGAGATCGGGGTCATGGGCGCCGCTCGCTGGGCCATCCACAGGCTCCGGAAGTCCTCGCTTTCCTCTTGCAGAGCGGAAACCAGGCTGCGGTAGTAGGGGTCGTCGACGTGGGCCACCGCGTTCAGCCGGAACAGGGCCACGAAGTTCTGTGCCGCCAACGCAAAGTCGAGGTACAGCGAGCGTCGGCGCGGGTTCATGAAGAACTGCCACAGCTGATTCTGTTCGAACGGCCCCTGCGGCGAGGACAGTCCGTACAGGTCGTCCGCCCGCTCGTTGAACGCCAGCAGGTCGAACAGGGCGCTGAGCACGAACGCCGGCGCCGGATGCAGCTGCACCACGCGCAGCACGCCCGCACTGAGGGCGATCGGCGGCGCGACCGGCAGCGGGCGCGGTGTGCCTGCGAGCGAGTAGAGGTAGGCGTCGTCAGCGGGGCTCAGGCGAAGAGCCTTGGACACGCGGCGAAGCATCTCTGCCGAAGGCCTGATGTCCCGCCCCTGCTCCAGCCATGTGTACCAGGTGAGCCCGACGCCGGCGAGGCTCGCGAGCTCTTCGCGCCGCAATCCAGCCGTCATGCGTCGCGTTCCTTGGGGGAGGCCGACGCTGGCCGCAGAAATGGCGCCTCTGCGGGCCTTCAGGAACGCGGTGAGTTCGGATTTCCGGGAGCTGTCTTTCATGCGTTCGATGATCCAAGCGCGGTCGGCGCGAGGGCAGGTGGTGCCAGTACCTGGATTCGCAGGCTCCTTCTGCCCCGCGGCGATGGCGCACATCATCCCGCAACCCTGTTCAACCGGACACCGCCATGAGCAAGCTCGAGAAGATCCAGGCCTTCTTTGCCGCCTACGCAGCCAAGGACGTGGCAGGCGTGCGCGAGGTCATGGCCCCGGACATCCGATGGACCATTCCGGGCCACCACCCTCTGTGCGGAACCAAGCACGGCGTCGAGGAAGTGCTGGCCTTCTTCGATCAGCTCGGCAAGGCCGGCTTCAAGGCACGGCCCCTGGTGGTGGCGGAGAGCGGCGACTACGTGATCGACCACCACCGCGGCTGGAGCGATGTCGCCGGCGGCCTCGACCTGACCTGGTGCCTTGTATTCCGGTTCGAATCAGGAAAGATCAAGGAGGTCGCCAACTTCTGCGCCGATCAGCATCAGGCCGACCTCTTCTTCTGGAAGGTCTTCCCGCTCAAGCCGATCCCGGGCCGGCTGGCGTGAACAGTGACCGCTTCGTGGTGAGGCGGATCCGATCCGGCATCCGGTTCGACATCGTCATCGCCCGCGAGCATGGTGCCCGTGATGCTTGCGCCCCTCTTCCAGCACTTCCGGAGGAACCGGCACCAGGTCCCAGACGATGCGCAGCCAGGACAGAATCTTCAGTACCACGTAGGTCAGGTCCAGCTCGTACCAATAGAAGCCGCTGCGCGCCGAGTTCATGTATCGATGATGGTTGTTGTGGAAGGCGCCGCCGAGAATCGGGATGGCCAGCAGCCATGCGTTGGTGGTGGTGTCCTTGGTCTCGAAGCGGCGGTACCGGAACCGGCCAGGCTCTGCGCCGTGAAGCCCCGTGTTGAGCAGGAAGGCTGCCTGCTGCGACATAACCATGCTGACGAAGAAGGTCCACACCACGGCGCTCGCGCCCAGTCCCTCGGCCCCGAAGAACGCGGCGTACTGACCGACGCAGAACGTGGCGATGAGCAGGCCGAGCGGAAAGAAGTAGTGGTACTTGTTCAGCCAGACCAGCTCGGGGAATCTGGCCAGGTCTCGCGCCTGCGTGAGGTCCGTGTCCAGAGCACGCTGGCTCAGCAGCCAACCGAAGTGTGCGTGCCACAGCGAGTGGAAGAGAGGCGAGTGCTGGTCCAGAGGACTGACGTCGGAATACCTGTGATGGGCACGGTGGTGAGTCGCCCACCAGATGACGCCACGCTGCCCGCTGAGCGCTGCCAGCAGCGCGAGGATGAACTGAAACGCTCGCGAGGTCTTGAAGCTTCGATGCGAGAAGTAGCGGTGTGAACCGGCTTCCCAGCTGAACACCCGGACGAAGTACAAGGCCACGGCTGTCCAGAGTACCGTCGAAGTGAGCGGCACGAAAAACACCCCCAGGCAGGCCAGGTGCACGATGACTGCGCGAATCTTGAAGGCTCGCAGGCTCTCTGCGCGCTGAAGAGGGAGCGGCACTGCGGTCGTCATGGCTGAGGTCTCGAAGTATGAACTTTCGACGCGGCGGATCCAAATGGTCCGCTCGCAGTCGATACCTCGCTGGGTCGGCAAAGCGCAGGCGACCGGGTTCAGCCTTGAACGGGCATCGAGAGCACTTGCACTACCTCGGGGTACCCGCGATCTCCCTGGCCCGGTGGCGCTCTTCTGCCCGGCCCTGCCATCGCCCTTCGATACAGTGGCGGCGGGTGACGGCAACCTTCCTGCTGCCCAAACGCCGAATCGACACTCAGTTGCCAAAAACCAAAGTCGCATGAGCTTCCAGCACCGCACCCTCCCCGTCACCGCCTTCCAGCAGAACTGCTCGCTGGTCTGGGACGACGCCACGAAGCAGGCCGCGCTGATCGACCCCGGCGGCGACATCGACGTGCTGCTCGGCGCCGTGAAGGAGCTGGGCCTGATCCTCGAGCAGATCTGGCTCACCCATGCCCACATCGACCATGCCGGCGCCACCGGCACGCTGGCGCGCACGCTCGGGCTGCCGATCCTCGGCCCGCACGAGGGCGACCAGTTCTGGATCGACGCGCTGCCGCAGCAAAGCCGCATGTTCGGCTTCCCGGCCGCCGAGCCGTTCACGCCGACACGCTGGCTGCACGACGGCGACACGGTGCGCATCGGCGGCTGCGAACTGCAGGTGCGGCACTGCCCCGGCCACACCCCGGGCCACGTGGTGTTCTTCGAGCCGACGACGAAGCACGCCTTCGTCGGCGACGTGCTGTTCGCCGGCAGCATCGGCCGCACCGACTTCCCGCAGGGCGACTTCGACACGCTGGTGCGTTCCATCACCACGCGGCTGTGGCCGCTCGGCGACGAGGTGCAGTTCACGCCGGGCCACGGCCCGCAAAGCAGCTTCGGCCGCGAGCGGCGCAGCAACCCGTTCGTCGGCGGCACCTGAGTCGAGTGATGTGGCGCGGTGAATATTCACCGCCTGCGCGAGCCACTGTTACCTAAGCTCACTTCCATGGCGCCAAGTGACAGGCACGGCGCCTTCGTGGAGGAGCACCTCATGCTGGATCTGATGCCCCGCGCCGACACAGGCGCCGCGATGCCCCCGGCCGCTGGCGGCCCAGGACTGCCCTACCTCGGCCCCGAGCGCCGGCACGCCGCGATGGGCGGCTGGCGCTGGATGTCGGCCGCGCTCGACGAGATCGACTACGGCATCGTGCTGATCGGCCCCGAAGGCCGCGTGCAGCATGCCAACCAGGTCGCGCTCGAAGAACTCGACGCGCAGCACCCGCTGCTGTTGTCCTTCGGCGAACTGCGCGCCCGGCGCGGCGTCGACGCGCAGGCGCTGCTGGCCGCGCTGCACGACGCCCGCCACCGCGGCCTGCGCCGCCTGCTCACGCTCGGCGAAGGGGCGCAGCAGGTCAGCGCCAGCGTGGTGCCGCTGTCGGCGGCGGGCGGTGCGCTGGTGATCCTCGGCAAGCGCCAGGTCGGCGCCGACCTCGCGGTGCAGGGCTTTGCCCGCCTGCACGGCCTGACCGGCGGCGAGACCCGCGTGCTGGCCGCGCTCAGCGGCGGCGCACGCCCGGCCGACGTGGCGCGGGAGCACGGTGTGGCCCTGAGCACGGTGCGCACGCAGATCAGCAGCATCCGCCAGAAGACCGGTGCCGCGAGCATCCGCGACCTGCTGGCGCAGGTGGCGCGCCTGCCGCCGCTGATGGGCCGGCTGCGCCACGGGCTGGACCGGATGGGGGCGCTGCTGCAGGGCCTCGCGACGGAGTGAGCGCAGCGCTATAGCATCGCGGCGTCGGCCAAGGCCCCCGGCGGGCCGGCTGACGCCGCATGCCCGACGTTTCCGATGCCGCGCTGATCGCTGCACTGTCCGACTCGCTGCGCCCGCTCGCGCTACGCGGCGAGGTCAAGCGCTTCCGCAAGGGCCAGCGGTTGATCGAGGAAGGCTCGCCGGGCGACACGCTGTTCGTCATCCTCTCGGGCCGGCTGCGTGCCTACTCGTCCGACGACCGCGGGCGCGAGATCGTCTACGGCATCTACGGCGCCGGCGAGTACCTCGGCGAGATGAGCCTGGACGGCGGGCCCCGCTCGGCGTCGGTGGACGCCCTGGAGGCCACGGTCTGCGCGGTGATCACGCGGCACACCCTGCTCGAGCACATCGCCGCGCACCCGCCCTTCGCCTTCGAGCTGATCGCCCGGGTGATCGGGCGCGCGCGGCTGGCCACCAAGAGCGCGCGCGACCTGGCGCTGCTCGACACCTACACCCGGCTGGCGCGCCTGCTCGAATCGCTGGCGCTGTCACAGCCCAACGGCACGGCGCTGATCCCGAAGCGCCTCACCCATGCCGACATGGCCGCCCGCGTCGGCTGCTCGCGCGAGATGGTCACCCGGCTGCTGAAGGACCTGGAGCGCGGCGGCTACGTGGCCGTGGAGGGTGACGGCTGGCGTCTCGCGCGCAGCCTGCCGCGGCGCTGGTGAGGCGGCGGCCTCTCAGGCCTTCTTCGGCGGCGCGAAGCGCTGCGGCGGGCGCGGCGCGCGTTCGTAAAGAGGCTGCACCTTGGGCAGGTTGTCCTGGATGTCGCGGATGCGCGTCGGGCCCGAGGGGTGCGTGCTGATGAACTGTGGCGGCGCGCCCTTCGAGGCTTCGGCCATCTTCTGCCACAGCGTGACACCGGCGCCGGGGTCGTAGCCGGCGCGCGCGGCCAGCTCGATGCCGATCAGGTCGGCCTCGGACTCGTCCTCGCGGCTGAACTTCAGCGTCAGCAGCTGGCTGCCCATGTTCAAAAGCGTGTCGCCGGTGTTGCCCAGGCCGAGCAGCGCCGACAGCGCGCTGGCGCCGATGCGCGTGGCCGCCGTCTTGCCCATGCGCTCGCGCGCATGCTCTCGCAGCGCGTGCGCCGCCTCGTGGCCCATGATCATGGCCACCTCGTCGTCGTTGAGCTGCAGCGTCTGCAGGATGCCGACGTAGAACGCGATCTTGCCGCCGGGCATGCAGAAGGCGTTGAGTTCCTTGCTGCCGATCAGGTTGACTTCCCAGGTCCAGTTGCGCGCGCGCGGGTTCCACTCGTAGGTGAACGGGATGATGCGCTTGGCGATGGCGCGCAGCCGGACCAGCTGCGGATGGTCGTCGGGTGCCAGCGCGCTCTTCTGCGCCGCCTGCTGGCGCATCTGCTGGTACTGCCCGGCCGCCGCCTGCTCGACCTGCTCGGCCGACACCAGCTTCGAGAAGCTCGAGCGCGGGCCGACGTCGACGCCTTCACGCGCCAGCGCCGGCAGCGCCGCGCCGGCGAGCAGCCCGCCGGTGAACAGGCGACGCGAATGCAGCGCGCAGCGGCAGCCGCGGGCATGCACCATCGCGGGCAGGGGAACGTGGGCGTCAGTCTGGAAGCGGTCGTCGTTCATGCGCGGTAATTTACGGCAGGCTCAGTCGTCGGTGGCCGCTGCGGTCTTGGGGTCGACTTCGAGCGCGCGCACCGGCACGCGCAGCCACCAGAGCATCCATAACGCCGGCAGTGCCGCCACGGTCGACACCAGGAAGAAAACCGGCCAGCCGATCGACTCGGCCAGCACGCCGGCCAGCGGCCCGACCCAGACGCGCCCGATCGACGCGAAGGCCGACAGCAGCGCGAATTGCGTGGCCGTGAAGCGCTGGTTGCACAGGCTCATCAGGAAGGCGACGAAGGCGGCCGTGCCCATGCCGCCCGAGAGGTTCTCGAAGGCGATCACCATCAGCAGCCCGCCATCGACCGGCGTGGCCGCGGCGAGCTTGACGAAGCCCCAGTCGAAGGCCGGGATCACCAGCCCCGGCATCAGGCCCTTGCCGTTGACCGCCAGCCACCAGAAGCCGAGGTTGCTGGCCATCTGCAGCACGCCGAACAGGAACAGCGAGCGCCACAGGCCCAGCTTGAGCATCAGCGCGCCGCCGAGCAGCGCGCCGCCGATGGTCAGCCACAGGCCGATCACCTTGTTGACCACACCGACCTCGGCCGGCGCATAGGCCATGCTCTTGAGCAGGAAGGGCGTCATCAGCGAGCCGGCAAAGGCGTCGCCGAGCTTGTAGAGCACGATGAAGGCGAGGAAGGCGGCCGCGCCGCTCTGCGAAAAGTAGCTCGACAGGCCCGACAGCAGCGTCTCGAAGCGCGCCCGCCGCGCTGCCCAGGCGGCCAGCGGCAGCGTGATCGCCATGCCGGCCAGCAGCGTCAGCAGGTCGGCCCACTTCGGCGCCGCGGGCAGCCAGGCGCGGAACAGCGGCGAGATCAGCTTGTCGGTCAGCAGCACGCCGGCCACCACCGCGGCCACCACCGCCGCGAAGCCGATCAGGTCGTTGCGCGCCACGCTCTTCGGCACGACGACGCCGACCAGCCGCGGCAGCAGCAGTGCCGAGATCACCGCCGCGACCACCATCACGCCGGCCATGAAGCGGTAGACCTCGGGCCAGCTCCAGCCACCGCCCTGGTTCGGGTCGGTCCAGATCAGCGCCAGGCCGCCGGAGACGATCATCGCCAAGCGGTAGCCGAGCACGTTCAGCGACGAGCCGAGGCCGCGCTCCGCAGCGGGCAGCAGGTCGGTGCGGTAGGCGTCGATGACCACGTCCTGCGAGGCCGAGACGAAGGCCACCGCCACGGCCAGCAGCGCGAAAGCGCGGGTGGCGTCGGTCGGCGAGGTCGCGGCCATCGCCATCAGCACGCCGGCCAGCGCCAGCTGCGTCAGCACCAGCCAGCCGCGGCGGCGGCCGAGCCAGGGCAGCTCGAAGCGGTCCATCAGCGGCGCCCACAGGAACTTGAAGGTGTAGGGCAGGCCGACCAGGCTGAGGAAGCCGATGGTCGCCACGTCCAGCCCCTCCATGCTCAGCCAGGCCTGCATGGCCTGGCCGGTCAGCGCCAGCGGCAGCCCGGAGGCGAAGCCGAGCACGGTGACGACGAGGAGGCGGTGCCAGGCAGCAAAGCGCTGCGCGGCGGAGCGGGGGGAGGAAGGCACCGAGCGATTATCCTGACCGGCGCCGACCCGCCCCGAGGAACCCTGCCATGCCCGACCACGACATCGTCATCTCGCGCCTGCTGAAGGTACCGCGCGCCGCGCTGTGGCGCGCCTGGACCGAGCCCGAGCGGCTGAAGGAGTGGTGGTGCCCGAAACCCTGGGTCACCGAGGTGCGCGCCTTCGAGCTGCGCCCCGGCGGCGCCTTCCACACCTTCATGTCGGGCCCGGACGGCGGCACCAGCGACAACCCGGGCTGCTTCCTCGAGATCGTGCCTGGCGAACGCATCGTCTCGACCTCGACGCTGCTGGCCGGCTGGCGCCCGGCGACGCCATGGATGCCGATGACCGCCGTGATCACCTTCGCCGACGAGGCCAGCGGCACGCGCTACACCGCCACCGCGATGCACCCGGACGCCGCCACGCGCGACAAGCACGCCGAGATGGGCTTCTTCGAGGGCTGGAACCTCTGCATCGATCAGCTCGAGGCCTACGCGCTCGCGAACCCCTGAGCGGCTCCGCGCCGGCGCTGCGCAGCCTCAGGACCCTTCGCCCTGCCGCTCGATGGCCTGCGCGAGCGCGAGCAGGCGCTCCTTCGGCAGGTCACCGACGAGGGCGTAGCCGCAGGGCGGGTGGCCGGGGCTGGCGCCTTCGACCCAGTAGAACATGCCGGTGCGGCCCTGCTGCTCGTAGCTGAATGCGAGCGGCGCGCCGTCTTCCGGCTTGCGCAGGTAGACCGTCACGCGCACCGGCTGCGTACCGGCCGGCACCTCGCCGATCGCCTGGTACATCAGCTGCGCGCTCGGACCCTTGGCGTCGGGCAGCAGGCGGCCGCCGACCAGCTCGAAGCCCTGCGCGCGCAGGTCGAACAGCTTGACCGGCATCTCCAGGCGCTTGGTCAGCCAGCGCGCGAGGTGCTCTTCCTGCGCCTTGACCTCGACGGCGTGGCGCATCTCGGGCACGTAGACGCTGTGGGCCACGGCAGCCCGCTGCACCCAACCAGGCCCGCCCTCCACGGCGGCGACGGCCACGGCGGAACGCTGCTCGGCGCGCCACACCACGCCGGCGCCGACCGCCGCACCGAGCACGAACACCGCCACGGCGGCGGCCCAGCGCTGCCAGCCCGTGCCGACACGCGGCGGCTGGGCCGGCGCGCGGCTCCAGACCACCTGTTCGAGCCGCTGCGGCACAGATTCGGCCAGCACGGCGTCGAGCCGGGCGCGCAGCGCTTCGCGGTCGGCGGCCCACAGGCGCACGCGTGCCGCGGCCTCGGGCTGCTCGCGCAGCCAGGCCTCGACACGGGCACGTTCGTCGCCATCCAGCTCGTCGTCGAGCCAGGCATTCAACAGGGTGTCGTCGATCGGGGTGTTCATGACCAGGGTTCCGCCACTCAGACGACGCGGCGCAGGCCGCGCGCATTGGCGGGCGAGCGGCCTTCGAGCAGGTCGCGCAGCGCCGTGCGTGCGCGCGAGATGCGCGACATCACCGTGCCCACGGGGATGCGCAGCACGTCGGCGCACTCGGCGTAGGAGAGTTGTTCGAGGGTGACGAGCAGCAGCGGCTGGCGCTGCTCGATCGGCAGCCGCGACAGCGCGGCCAGCAGGTCCATGCGCAGGCCGACGTCGTTGCCGACGGCCTGCAGCGCATCGATGGCCGCGTTCGCCTCGCCGCTGTCGGCCAGCGTCATGCGCTTGTCGCGCCGGCGCTCGTCCATGAAGGCGTTGTGGGCTATCGACAGCGTCCAGACCAGGATGTCGCGCCGCTGGTCGAACTGGTGCCAGTGCGCCAGCGCGCGCTCCAGCGTGGTCTGCACCAGGTCGTCGGCCGCGCTGGCGTCGAACACCAGCGAGCGCGCATAGCGGCGCAGCCGCGGAATGGCGGCGAGCAGCTGCTGGCGGAAGGCTGTCGGTGCGTCCACGAAGGGCATACGGCGACGGGAGAGTGTTTATTCCCCCGCACCGGGGGGGCGCCGCGGCGGCCGATCCGCCAGAATGTTACGGACGGGGCCCCGGTCCCTGCCCGAGAATCCCCCGATGCCCGTGTCCCTGACGATGCCCGCCGAGGCGCGAAGCCCCGATTTCACCGCGTTCGAGTTCCGCGCGGCACTGGGCATGTTCGCCACCGGGGTGACCATCGTCACCGCCAGCGGCCCCGATGGCGTGCCCGTCGGCCTCACGGCCAACTCGTTCAACTCGGTGTCGCTGGAGCCGCCGCTGGTGCTGTGGAGCCTGTCGCGCCGTGCCGGCACGATGCCCGCCTTCCGCGCCGGCTCGCACTACGCGATCAACATCCTCGCGGCCGACCAGCGTGCGCTGGCCGAGCAGTTCGCCGCCAAGTCCGCCGACCGTTTCGCCGGTGTCAACTGGCACCGCGGCACGGCCGGCGCGCCGGTGATCGATGGGGCGGTAGCGGTGTTCGAATGCTTCAACCGCAGCCGCTACGAAGAGGGCGACCACGTCATCTTCGTGGGCGAGGTGGAGCGCTGCACGCACCGCGCGGGTGCGCAACCCCTGATCTTCCACGGCGGCCGCTTCTACACCGAACTGCCGATCTGACCGCTGCCCCCGCCCGCGGCGTACCGCGGTCACCCCCCGCGGGGGTAGACCGGCCGCTCCGGAGCGGCCGCGCGCTGGCCGGTCGACCGACTTGATTTCCGGCGGCGCGCCCTGAACTCCCCGGGGTATCCCCGGAGGATCCCATGCACATCGCCTGCGCCCATTGCGGCGCCACCAACCGCGTCCCCGACGAGCGCCTGACCGAAGACCCGGTCTGTGGCCGCTGCGGCGAGGCGCTGCTCGCCGGCGAGCCGGTCGAGCTGACCGACGCCAACTTCGACGCCGTCACCTCGCGCACCGAGCTGCCCGTGGTGGTCGACTTCTGGGCCGCCTGGTGCGGGCCGTGCAAGATGATGGCGCCGCAGTTCGCGCAGGCCGCGAAGACGCTCAAGGGCCGCGCGCTGCTGGCCAAGGTCGACACCGACGCCAACCCGCAGGTGGCCTCGCGCTTCGCGATCCGCAGCATCCCGACGATGGTGCAGCTGCAGGGCGGGCGCGAGGTGAAGCGCACGTCGGGAGCGCTGCAGGCGGCGCAGATCGTCGGCTGGGTCGGCTGAGCGGCCTCGTCCCTTCGGCGGTCAGCCCTTCGCCGCAGCGGCACGCCGGGCTGCGAAGTCCACGAACCAGGGCACGCAGGCCGCATTGGCCATCGCGTCGAGCTTGAAGACCTGCTCGGGCGCTGTGCCCATCAGCAGCTTCTTGACCGGCAGCTCCATCTTCTTGCCCGACAGCGTGCGCGGGATCGCCTCGACCTGGAAGATGTCGTTCGGCACATGGCGCGCCGACAGCGCTTCCTTGATCGCCAGGCGCAGGCGCTTGACCAGCGCGTCGTCGAGCACCACGCCCTCGCGCAGCACGAC
This sequence comes from Chitinophaga pinensis, assembly GCA_943370595.1. Taxonomy (GTDB): domain Bacteria; phylum Pseudomonadota; class Gammaproteobacteria; order Burkholderiales; family Burkholderiaceae_C; genus Piscinibacter. Next base: position 466,316 of record CALRRO020000002.1, on the reverse strand, counting down.
GAAGAGAGGCATGTAGCTCTCGCGGCCGAGGTACTCGAGGTCGACCACCAGGCTGTCGAGCACCTCGGGCTGCGCCTCCACCGCTCGGTAGAGCTCGGCAGTGCCCATGCGGATGCCGTGGCGGTTGATGGTGGCGTCGCTGCGGCCGTAGATGACCGCGCCGCCGCGCTGCGTGATGCGGATCCAGTCGCCATGGCGCCAGACCGGCGGTTTCCCATCCCGGCCCGGGTACATGTCGAAGTACGAGTCGATGTAGCGCCTGTTGCCTTCGTCGTTCCAGAAGCGCAGGGGCATCGACGGCATCGGTTTCGTGCAGACCAGCTCGCCGACCTCGTCGACCAGCGCGCGCCCACGGCCATTCGCATCCGGCTCGCTCCAGGCCTCGACCGCCGCGCCGAGGCAGCGCACCTGCATCTCGCCCTCGACCACCGGCAGGGTGCGCAGCCCGCCGACGAAGGCGCCGGCGAAGTCGGTGCCGCCGGCGATCGGCGTCAGCCAGATGTCGCGGCCCTCGACCTGGGGCATCTGCGCCCAGATCCAGCGGTAGGCGTCCACCGCCAGTGGCGAGCCGGTGGAGCCGACGGCACGCAGCTTTGAGAGATCCGCCACCATCGCGGGTTGGATGCCGGCCTTCAGGCAGTTGGCGTAGAAAGCCGCGCCGGCGCCGAAGAAGGTGGCGCCGGCCTCGGCGGCGAACCGCCAGATGGTGTTCAGGTCCGGCGACGCGATGCGCCCGCCGGGGTTGCCGTCGTAGATGCACACCGTGGTGCCACCGAGCAGCGCGCCGGGCTGGGTGTTCCACATGATCCAGCCGGTGGAGCTGTACCAGTGGTAGCGGTCGCCGGTGTCGACGCTGGCGCCCAGGTCGTTGTGCAGCACGCCCATCTTCAGCGACTCGAGCACGATGCCGCCGTGGCCGTGCACGATGGGCTTGGGCAGGCCGGTGGTGCCGCTCGAGTACACGACCCACAGCGGGTGGTCGAAAGGCAGCCACTCGGGCTCGAACGGGATGCCGCGGCTCGCGGTCAGCGCGGCGAAGTCGTGAACCGAGCGGCCGGGCGCGCCGAGCGCCGAGGCGTCGGCGCCCGGGTCGCGGTAGCGCAGCAGCACCGCGTGCTTCACGCTCGGCAGCTCATCGAGCAACTGGCGCAGCACCGGCAGCCGGTCGTGCTCGACACCGCCGTAGACGTAGCCGTCGACACCGATCAGCACGCTGGGCTCGATCTGCCGGAAGCGGTCGAGCACCGCGAGCGGCCCCATGTCGGGCGAGCACACCGACCAGATCGCGCCCAGGCTGGCGGCGGCGAGAAACGCAACGATGGTGTGCGGCGTGTTGGGCAGGAAGGCGCAGACACGGTCACCGCGCTGCACGCCCATGCCGCGCAGCGCCGCGGCGAGCGAGGCCACCTGCGAACGCAGCTCGCCCCAGGCCATCTGCTGCATCTGCCCGCGCTCGCGCAGGCGCTCGTTCTGGAACACGATGGCCGGGTGGCCGGCCGCCTGCGCCGCGTCGGCATGGCGCAGCACCTGGCGCGCGTAGTTGACCTGCGCGCCCTCGAACCAGCGCGCGCCGGGCATCACCGGCTCGCCGAGCACTCGCGAATGCGGCGTCGGCGACTCGATGTCGAAGTAGTCCCAGACCGACCCCCAGAAGGCCTCCAGGTCGGTCACCGACCAGCGCCACATCGCGTCGTAGCCTCCGACGGTGGTCGGGTCGAACGACAGGCTGCGACGCTCGGCCAGCCAGCGGGCGTAGCGCAGGATCTGCGGTTGCGGAAGGATCATCGCGCTGTCTCCAGATCGACCCCGGTGTAGACCCAGGTGTCGCGTGCGAACGGGTGGCGCCAGAAGCCGCGCACGCGCGGCTGCAGCAGGTCGTTGACGATGGTGTGCACGTGTGCCTTGTAGGGCATGTGCGCCACCATCATGTTCTTGGCCTCGCGCATCAGCGCCTCGCGCTCGGCGCCGTCGGGCAGAACGTTCTGGCGCTCGAACAGGCGGTCGAAGGCCGGCAGCGCGAAGCGCGAGTCGTTCGACTCGTTGGCGTTCGGCCCGTAGGCGATGCCGAGGAAGAAGCCGCCATCGGGCGACTGCGCCACCCAGCTGTAGCCCCACATCATCAGCGTGGCGTTGCGGCTGCGCTTGAGCAGGTCGGGCCAGGTGGAGAGGTCGAACTCCATGCGCAGGCCGACGCGCGTCATCTGCTTGCGCCACAGCTCGTTCTGCCGGCGCGACAGCTGGCTGGTAGTCGACGACAGGCGCAGCACCAGCGGCGAGCCGTCGGGCATCTCGCGCCAGCCGTCGCCGTCGCGGTCGAGGTAGCCGTGCAGGTCGAGCAGCGCCTTCGCGCGGGCCGGGTCGTGCTGGCCCATCTCGCTGCGGTAGGCGGGGTCGTAGCCCGAGGTGAAGGGCGGCACGGTCGACTGTGCCGGGATGCCCTGCCCGTGCCGCACCAGGCGCAGCTCCTCGTCGCTGTCGCAGGCCAGCGCGATTGCGCGGCGCAGCGCCACCTTGTCGGGCGTGTAGCCGCCGACCACCGGGCTCAGCATGTTGAAGTAGGTCATCAGCATGTCCGACTGCGGCACGCGCCGCAGCCGCACACCACGCCGCGCGAGGTGCGGCGCGAGCACGCCGCCGGGCACGGCGACCGGGGCGAAATCCACCGGCAGTTCGAGGTGGTCGAGCGAGCCGTCGAGGAAGGCCAGCCAGCGTGGCTGCGACTCCTCGATCACGCTGATCTCGACGCGGTCGACCAGCGGCAGGCGGCGGCCGGCCAGCTGCCGCGCGAGCGCCTGCGCCGGCGCATCGTCCGCGGCCGGCTCCGCCGCGTAGAAGCGTTCGCGGTAGGCGGGGTTGCGCACCAGCTCGATGCGTGAACTGCGCCGCCACGTGCCCAGCCGGAACGGGCCGGTGCCCACCGGGTGCGCCGCGATGTCGGCCCCATAGGCCTGCACCACCTCGCGCGCCATCGCCCCGACCAGACCGTTCTGCGCGAAGAGGAAGGCCAGCCGCGGCCCCGGCCGGGCCAGGCGCACGCGCAGCGTGTAGCGGTCCAGCGCGCGGATGCCCTCCACCTCGCGGTCGTAGTCGAATGGTGTCTTGTCCTTGATCGCGCGCTCGCGCAGCTCGGTGAGGTCGAGCAGGCCGGCGTTCTCGAACAGGTAGAGGTTCTCGCTGTTGTTGCGCGGGTCGTAGAAGCGCTTGACCGAGAAGACGTAGTCCTGCGCGGTCAGCTCGCGCGGCCGGCCCTGGAAGACCGGGTCGTCGGCGAAGAAGATGCCCGGCCGGATGCGGAAGGTGAAGCTGCGGAAGTCGTCGTCCACCTGCGGCAGTGCCTCGGCCGTCAACGGCCGCAGACTGACGGGCCGCGCCAGGGGGTCGTAGGTCAGCGGCGCCTCGAAGATGCAGGAGGCGACGCTGTTCGAGTTGTAGTCGCCGATGGCCATCGGGTCGAAGCCGGTCTCGGCGACGCGGAAGGCCACGCGCAGCGTGTTGTCGGAGGCGGGCTTGCCCTGGCCTGCCGCCGGAGCGAGGCCCGGCGCCGCCAGCATCGCGGCAGACGCGCCGAGCCAGTCGCGCCGCTTCATCGCCTCAGCGCGTCGGTGGTCGCCGCGCAGCGTCGATGTCGACGTACTGCCAGAAGCGGTTGCCGTACAGCGGCCGGCGGTAGCCGCTCAGCCAGGGCTGCGTCAGGTCGGTCAGCACGCGGTGCACGTTGTACTTGTGCGGCGCCAGCGCGGTGATGATCTTCTGCGCCTCGCGCAGCAGTGCCATGCGCTCGGGGCCGTCGGGAAGCGACTGCATGCGGGCGTAGATCTCGTCGAAGCGCGCATTGCGGAAACGCGCCAGGTTCTGCCCGCCGGCGGCCGGGCCGTAGAGGATCTGCAGCGCGCTCTGCGCATCGGGCTCGCTGGCCGAGTAGCCAAGCTGCCAGATCATCAGCTGCCCGGCGCGCGCCATCTTCAGCTGCTCGGGCCACTGGCCCTTGAGGATCTTCAGCCGCAGGCCAACGCGGTCCATGTTCTTCTTCCACAGCTCGTCGAACTGGCGCGACAGGTCGTCGGGCTGGGTGGCGTACTCGATGGTCAGCGGCGAGCCATCGGGCCGTTCGCGCCAGCCATCGCCATCGCGGTCGCGGTAGCCGTACAGGTCGAGCAGCGCCATCGCGCGCGCCGGGTCGTAGTCGGCGCCTTCGAGCTTGAGCTGCGGGTCGTAGCCCCAGGTGCCCGGCGCGACCACCGACTGCGCCGGGATCGCCTGGCCGCGGCGGATGGTGCCGATCTCGCGGCCCACGTCGGTGGCCAGCGAGATGGCGCGCCGCAAGGCGACCTGCTCGGGTGCGTAGCCGCCGACCACCGGGTCCTCCATGTTGAAGTAGAACAGCGTGCGGTCGGGGTTGACGATGCGGTGCATCGCGACGCCGCGCCTGGCCAGGTTCGGCGCCAGCCTGCCGTTCGGCGCGGCCGAGCTGGTGAACTCCAGCGGCACCGGCACCATGTCGAACTGCTCGTTCAGGAAGGCCAGCCAGCGCGGCTGGCCGACCTCGATGACGCTGACCTCGACGCGGTCGACCATCGGCAGCGTGCGGCCGCGAAAGCGCGCCAGCAGCGCCTGGCCCTCGGCATCGTCGGCCGTGGGCGTGACCACGTCCTCGTACAGCACGCGCCGGAACCCGGGGTTGCGCTCCAGCACCATCAGCGAGCTGCGCCGCCACTGCACCAGCTTGAACGGCCCGGTGCCCACCGGGTGCGCCATGATCTGGTCGCCGTAGAACTCGACCACCTCGCGCGCCACCGCGCCGATCAGGTCGTTCATCGCCAGTGTGTACAGGAAGCGCGGCCGCGGGTTCTCGAGGCGGAACTGCAGCGTATGGCGGTCGAGCACGCGCAGGCCCTCGACCTCGGCGTCGTAGTCGAACGGCTTCTTGTCCTTCAGTGCACGCTCGCGCAGCGCGCTCATGCCGATCACGCGCTCTTCCTCGAACGCGGTCAGGTTCGGGCTCTTGTTGGCCGGGTCGAAGTGGCGCTTCCACGCGTAGGCGAAGTCGGCCGCCACCAGCTCGCGCCGGCTGCCCTTGAAGGCCGGGTCGTCGGCGAAGAAGATGCCCGGCTTGAGGCGGATCGTCCAGGTGCGGAAGTCGTCGCTGACCTGCGGCATGCCGTCGGCCACGTTGGGCCGGATCAGGTACGGCCGCGCCAGGTGGTCGTACATGTACAGCGCATCGAAGATGTGCGCGGTGACGGTGCGCGAGTAGATGTCGTTGACCTGCGCGGGGTCGAAGCCGGTCTCGGCGATCGGGAAGGCGTAGCGCAGCACCTTGCTGCCGGCCGGCGCCTCGGCCGCGGCAAGCGAGGGCACGAGGCTGGTGGCCAGCAGGGCCGCGAGCTCGCGGCGGCGCAGGCCGCTCACTTCGACTCCTGCGCGCGGATCGCCGGGTCGACGTCGAGGTACTTGTAGAACTCGCGCACGAAGGGGTTGCGGCGGAAGCCGAGCACCCACGGGTGCATCAGGTCGGTGGCGATGCGGTGGCCGGCCAGCTTGTAGGGCACGTAGGCCACCATCAGCTTGCTCGCCTCCTCCATCACCTGCTGCCGCTCGGGGCCGTCGGGCAGCTCCTTCTGCTTCATGTACAGCGTGTTGAAGGCCGGCAGGTCGAAGCGCGCGTGGTTGGCGCCGCCCTTGTTGGGCCCGTAGGCCAGCGCGAGGAAGGTGTCGCCGTCGGGCGTGGTGGCCGACCAGGCCACGCCCCACATCATCAGCTTGCCGGCGCGCGAGGCCTTCAGGTTCTCCGGCCACTTGGCGACCTTGAAGACGATCTTCAGGCCCACCGCCTTCATGCACTTCTGCCACAGCTCGGCGAGCTGGCGGCTGGCCTGGTCGGGCTGGGTCGAGTACTCCAGCACCAGCGGCGAGCCGTCGGGCTGGTCGCGCCAGCCGTCGCCGTCGCGGTCGACGTAGCCGTACAGGTCGAGCAGCGCGCGCGCGCGGGCCGGGTCGTGGTCGCTCATCGTCGTCTTCAGCGCCGGGTTGTAGCCGAAGGTCAGCGGCGCGATCGCCGTCTGCGCCGGGATCGACTGCGACTTGCGCACCAGGCGGATCTCCTGGTCGACGTCATAGGCCAGCGCGATGGCACGACGCAACGCCACCTTGTCGGGCGTGTAGCCGCCGATCACCGGGTTGTCCTGGTTGAACAGCGCCGCCAGCGTGATGTCGACCAGCGGCGCGCGGTCCATCGTGATGCCGCGCTTGGCCAGGTTGGGGGCCAGCTTGTCGTTCGGGATCGCCACCGGCGCGAACTCGTTGGGCAGGCGCTCCATCAGGTCGGTCTGCGCGTTCAGGAACGACAGCCAGCGCGGCTGCGACTCCTCGATGATGGCGATCTCGACGCGGTCGAGCATCGGCATCTTGCGGCCCTTGAGCTGCGCGGCGATGGCCATCGAGCGCGGGTCGTCGGCCGGCGCTTCCTCGTCGTAGCGCACGTCGCGGAAGCCGGGGTTTCGCTCGAGCACGATGCGCGAGCTGCGCCGCCACTCGGCCAGGCGGAACGCCCCGGTGCCCACCGGGTGCTCCATGATCTTGCTGTCGTAGGCCTCGACCACCTCGCGCGCCACGGCGCCGAAGTTGGAGTGGTCGGTCATCACCTCCTGGTGGAAGCGCGGCGAGGGTTCGGCCAGCCTGACCTGCAGCGTGTAGCGGTCGAGTGCGCGCAGGCCCTCGACCTCCTGGTCGTAGGGGAAGGGCTTCTTCTCGGCCAGGGCCTTCTTGCGAAGCTCCGACAGGCCGAGGATCCTGGCTGCCTCGAGCCGGTAGAGGTTGGGGCTGTTCCAGCGGGTGTCGTAGTGGCGCTTGAGGCTGTAGACGTAGTCCTGCGCCACCAGCTCGCGCTTCTGGCCCTTGAAGGCCGGGTCGTCGGCGAAGTAGATGCCGGGCTTGATGCGGAAGGTGAAGGTGCGGAAGTCGGCGCTGATCTCCGGCATCGCCTCGGCCGTGTTCGGCTTCATCTTGAACGGCCGGGCGAGGAAGTCGAAGCTCAGCGGCGCCTCGAAGATGCCCGCCGCGACGGTGCGCGAATACAGGTCGGAGATCTGCGCCGGGTCGAAGCCGGTCTCGGCGATCGGGAAGGCATAACGCAGCACGCGCGCCGGCGCCTCGGCGTCGGCGGCCTTCTGGGCCACCGCGCAGGTGCAGGTCAGCGCAAGGATCAAGGCCCGGGTGAGGGCACGCAACAACATCGCTTCAGCTCCTGGGGTCGGATTCGGATGGAGTCTATAAGCGGATGGCATGCGAGTTGCGTGCCCGGCCCCGAGGGCAAACACCGGGGCAGGGGCATTTCGCCCCGGCCCTAGACTCGCGCCTGCATTTCCCTGGAGTTCCTTCGCGCATGGCGGCTTACCTGATCCGGCGCCTGTGGCAGATGATTCCGACGCTGATCGGCGTCGTGCTGCTGGTGTTCTTTCTCTTCAAGGCCTTCGGCGGCGATCCCGCCGAGATCCTCGGCGGGCTGTCGGCCTCGCCCGAACAGATCAACGCGATCCGCCAGCAGCTCGGCCTGAACGAGCCGTGGTGGGTGCAGCTGGGCATCTTCCTCAAGCAGATCGCCACCTTCGACTGGGGGCGCAGCTGGGCCACCAACGAGTCGGTGGCCAACCTCTTCGCGACGCGCCTGCCGGCCACGCTGACGGTGATGGTGCCGATCCTGGTCCTCGACACGCTGCTGGCGATTCCCATCGCCCTGCTGGTGGCCTACCTGCGCGGCTCGCTGACCGACCGCTCGATCATGGTGGCCACCACCATCGCGCTGTCGATCTCCTTCCTGGTCTACGTCATCGTCGGCCAGTACGTGTTCGCCTTCCAGCTGGGCTGGTTCCCGGTGCAGGGCTGGACCGACAGCGTGGCGACCAACCTGCTCGTCTACAGCCCGCTGCCGGTGCTGCTGGCGGTGATGGTGGGCCTGGCGCCGCAGACGCGGCTGTACCGCACCTTCTTCCTCGACGAGATCGGCCAGGACTACGTGCGCACTGCGCGCGCCAAGGGCCTGACCGAGCCGCGCATCCTGCTCACCCACGTGATGCGCAACGCGATGATCCCGATCCTGACCAACGTCGCGGTGTCGCTGCCGGGCATCTTCGTCGGCTCCTTCCTGATCGAGGTCTTCTTCTCGATCCCGGGCCTGGGCCGCGAGGTGCTGCTGGCCGTCAACCGCAGCGACTACCCGGTGATCCAGGCGGTCACGGTGTACCTGGCCGTCATCACGATGGTCGTCAACCTTCTCACCGACGTGCTCTACAAGCTGGTCGACCCTCGGGTGGTGCTGAAATGAGCGCGGTGCTGACGATGGATGGCGCGGCGGCACGCCGCTCTGAGGGCGTCTGGGCGGCCGCCTGGCGCCGCTTCAAGGGTGACCGGGTCGGCCTGGTGTCGATGGTGATCGTCGCCGGCTTCGCGCTGCTGATGCTCGCCGCGGCCGTGGGCCTGGTGGCCGGCGACTGGCAGAAGGAGGTCGGCGTGCCCAACGCGCCGCCGAGCTTCATGGGCCCGGCCAAGAAGGAGGCCGCCACCGCCATCCCCGTGCCCAGCGGCCCGAACGTCGACATCTCGGCGGTCGACCCGCTGGCGCCGCGCTACGCCGAATGGGCCGAGCTGGCGAAGAAGTACCAGACCACCGACGCCGTCAAGCGCGAGACCCTGCCCTTCGGCGGCGACCGCCTCGGCCGCGACGTGCTCGCCAAGGCGATCAAGGGCGCGGAGATCTCGGTGTTCGTCGGCGTGGCCGCGGCCATCGTCGCCACGCTGATCGGCACCGTGCTGGGTGCGCTGGCCGGCTTCTTCGGTGGGCGCCTGGGCGACTTCCTCGAGTGGGTCTACAACGTCTTCACCTCGATCCCCGGCATCCTGCTGATCTTCGCCTTCGCCGCAGTCGCGGGGCGCGGCGTGCAGTCGGTGGTGCTGATCCTCGGGCTGACCGGCTGGACGGGCATCTACCGCCTGGTGCGCGCAGAGTTCCTGAAGCATTCGGTGCGCGAGTACGTGCGCGCCGCGGAAGCCATCGGCGCCAGCACCGGCTCGCGCATCTTCCGCCACATCCTGCCCAACGTCAGCCACGTGATCCTGGTGCAGCTGTCCATCCTCGTCGTCGGCTTCATCAAGGCCGAGGTGATCCTGTCCTACCTGGGTCTGGGCGTCAGTGTCGACCAGGTGAGCTGGGGCACCATGCTCGCCGAGGCGCAGAGCGAGCTGATCCTCGGCCACTGGTGGCAGCTGGTCGCTGCGACGGCCTTCATGGCGGTGTTCGTCACCGCCTTCTCCCTGATGACCGATGCGCTGCGTGATGCGCTCGACCCGAAGCTGCGCGGAGCCGAATGATGCTGTTGACCATCAACGATCTTCGCGTGCGCTTCCGCATGGGCCGCGGCGCCAAGGCCACCTACGCCGAGGCCGTTGGCCGCGGCGAACAGGGCGTGAGCTTCGACGTGCCGGAGAACACCACCGTCGCGCTGGTCGGCGAGTCGGGCTCGGGCAAGAGCGTCACCGCCATGTCCATCCTCAACCTGCTGCCGGAGAACGCCGAGCGCCACGGCCGCATCCACTTCCAGGGCCGCGACCTGCTCGGCGCGTCGCTGGCCGAACTGCAGGCGCTGCGCGGCAAGGACATCGCCTGCGTGTTCCAGGATCCGATGACCTCGCTGAACCCGGTGTTCACCATCGGCCAGCAGCTGTGCGAGCCGATGGAGCGGCACCTGGGCATGAACCGGCGCCAGGCGCTGGAGAAGGCCGAGGCGCTGCTCGTCGAGGTCGGCCTGCCCGAGCCGAAACGGCGCCTGGCGGCCCATCCGCACGAGCTCTCCGGCGGCCAGCAGCAGCGCGTGATGATCGCGATGGCACTGGCCTGCGAGCCGAAGCTGCTGATCGCCGACGAGCCGACCACCGCACTGGACGTCACCATCCAGCGCCAGATCATCGAGCTGCTCGCGAAGCTGAAGGACAAGCACCGCATGAGCATGCTGTTCATCAGCCACGACCTCGGCCTGGTCGGCGAGATCGCCGACCGCGTGGTGGTGATGCGCCAGGGCACGGTGCGCGAGCAGGGCGCGGTGGCCGACATCTTCGCCACGCCGCAGGACGCCTACACCAAGGCGCTGCTGGCCTGCCGGCCGACGCTCGAGCAGCGCAGCGCGCGGCTGATGGTGATCGACGACCACATCGCCGGCAACGGTGGCAGTGGCGGACCGTCGGCACGCATGGCCAAGCCGAAGGACCCGGCCGCACCGGTGGTGCTGCAGGCCACCGGCGTCACCAAGAGCTTCTGGATCCGCCGCGGCGTGTTCGGCCGGCGCGAGTTCCAGGCCGTCAAGGGCGCCAGCTTCACGCTGCGGCGCGGCCACACGCTGGGCATCGTCGGCGAATCGGGCTCGGGCAAGACGACGCTGGGCCTGACGCTGCTGCGCCTGCACGAGCCGGCCGGCGGGCCGGTCGGCGGCACCGCGATGTTCGACGGCCGCGACCTGCTCTCGCTCACCCGTGACGAGCTGCTGCCGATCCGCCGCCGCATCCAGGTCGTGTTCCAGAACCCGTACGCCTCGCTGAACCCGCGCTTCACGGTGGCGCAGACGCTGGTCGAGCCGATGGTCATCCACGGCGTCGGCCGCGACAGCGCCGACCGCCAGGCCCGCGCCAGCGCGCTGCTGGCCAAGGTCGGGCTGGACGACTCGGCGCTCAACAAGTACCCACACGAGTTCTCCGGCGGCCAGCGCCAGCGCATCGCGATCGCTCGCTGCCTGACGCTGGATCCGGAGGTGCTGGTGCTCGACGAGGCCGTCAGCGCGCTCGACGTGTCGGTGCAGGCCCAGGTGCTCAACCTGCTGAGGGATCTGCAGGACGAGCTCGGCCTGGCCTACCTCTTCATCAGCCACGACCTCGCGGTGGTGCGCTTCATGGCCGACGAGGTGCTGGTGATGAAGGACGGCCAGGTGGTCGAGCAGGCCGGCGTCGAGCAGATCCTCGAAGCCCCGCGCGAGGAGTACACGCGCCGGCTGCTCGGTGCGATTCCGCGCGGCTATCGCGCGGCCGCTTGAACGCTTCGTCGCGGCCGGGCGACCCGGCCGCGACGAATCGCGTCGGGCTTGTATCGAAGTGCTTACACATCGGCCGCGTTTCGAAAGTGGGCGCTCAGCGCCACTGGCAAAAGCCGTCCGATTCCGTGATTTTTCACACGGGCATTTAGCCGCGACGGGATGGCACGCTCGTTGCGCTATGGCAGGCACAGGCCCGGCACGCGCGTACCACGCGACGCCGGGAACCGCAGACCTACCAGGACGTCGTTGACCATGCCGCAGACCCGCTCGCAGATCGCCCCCGCCACCCGCCGCATGCGCCCGGCCGGGCCGCACTGCCGAGGCGGCGCCTCGTCGCTGCTGCGCCTGGCGAACCCGGCCTCGCCGCGCCTGCCCAAGGCACCGGCGCTGAGCGACTGGGTCGAGCGTGCCGCCAGCGTACTGGGCCTGGGCGCCGAGCCGCGGCCGGCCTTCATGTCCAGCGAGTTCCGCTGAGCCGCCCGACCGCGCATCAGGAGAGGCCGCCATGCCGCCGATTGCACTGACCCCCGCACCGCGGACGACGCCCAGCCAGCCGGTGCGGCCCACCACCGTGCGGCCGCTGGTGGCGAACCGCCAGAGCCAGGTTCTGAAGTCGGGCCGGGAGCCGGCCCAGCTGTCCTTGTTCCCGCGCCCGAACGGCGCCCGTTGAGTTGTTGAAGAGAGTTTTCGCGGACTGACACCTGTCCACCAGGGAAGCGGGCGACGTCGGGGAGGTTGAGAGCGAGCCCCGGCCTTTTCGTCCCGCTTCCCTTCTTTTTTTGGTGTCGCCGCTCCCGGGAAATGCCTCTGACGGCAACCCCGGTGCGCACCGGACACTCCAGGGCATCCACTGCCCCCGCGAGGTCCACCCCATGCGCTTCCCCGCTCGCCGCCGCCTGCTTGCCGCCACGGCCGCCGCGCTGCTTCCCCTGCCCCTGTTCGCCCAGACCGCCTGGCCCAGCAAGCCGGTGCGCATCGTCGTGCCCTTCGCACCCGCGGGCACCACCGACATCCTGGCCCGCGCACTGGCGCCGGAACTGAGCAAGGCCTTCGGCCAGCCCTTCGTCGTCGAGAACAAGCCCGGCGCCGGCGGCAACCTCGGCGCTGACCAGGTGGCCAAGTCGAACGACGGCCACACGCTGCTGATGGGCACCGTCGGAACGCACGCCATCAACCCGGCGCTGTACCCGAAGATGCCCTACGACCATGTGAGGGACTTCGTGCCGGTCACGCTGGTGGCCGGCGTGCCGAACGTGCTGGTGATGAACCCGGCCAAGGCCGAAGCGCTGGGCATCAAGGGCGTGCCCGACCTGATCCGCTACGCGAAGGCCAACCCCGGCAAGCTGAACATGGCCAGCAGCGGCAACGGCACCTCGATCCACCTGGCCGGCGAGCTGTTCAAGACCATGACCGGCACCTTCATGGTCCACTTCCCCTACCGCGGCTCCGGCCCTGCGCTGCTCGACCTGATCGGCGGCAACATGGACCTGATGTTCGACAACCTGCCCTCCGCGATGCCGCAGATCAAGGCCGGCAAGCTCAAGGCCCTGGCGGTGACCAGCGCCGAGCGCAGTGCCGCGGTGCCGGACTTGCCGACCGTGGCGGAAGCCGGGCCGCTGAAGGGCTACGAGGCGAGCTCCTGGTTCGGCCTGCTGGCACCGGCCGGCACGCCGGCGGACGTGGTCAACCGGCTGCAGCAGGAGACCGCCAAGGCGCTGGGCTCGCCGGCGCTGAAGGAGCGGCTGCTGGCGCAAGGTGCCATCCCCAGCGGCATGAGCCCGGCCGAGTTCGCGAAGCTGATCGCGGCCGAGACGAAGAAGTGGGCCGAGGTCGTCAAGGCATCGGGCGCTAAAGTCGACTGAATGTTCGAGCGATGGCAGGCCTACCGCCGTGATGCGCTGCGCGACGACCTCGTCGCCGCGTTCATCGTCGCGATCCTGCTGATCCCGCAGAGCCTGGCCTACGCGCTGCTGGCCGGGCTGCCGCCGCAGGTGGGCGTCTACGCCAGCCTGCTGCCGATGGTCGCCTATGCGGCGCTGGGGTCGTCGAGCGTCAACTCGGTCGGGCCGGTGGCGGTGGTGGCGCTGCTGACGGCGCAGGCCATCGCACCGCTGGTGGCCGAGGGCACACCGGCCACCGCGGCCGCGCTGGTGCTGGCGGCCGAAGCCGGCCTGCTGCTCGCCGCCGCCGCGCTGTTCCGCCTCGACGCGCTGGCGGCGCTGCTGTCCACGCCGGTGCTGCACGGCTTTTCGACCGGCGCGGCGCTGGCGATCACGCTGTCGCAGCTGCCGGCGCTGCTGGGCATCCCGGCGCAGGGCTTCACGGCGCCGCAGGTGCTGTCGTCCTGGTGGGCCTCGGGCCGCATCGGCCAGGCGTGGACGGCCGCCTTCGGCCTCGGCGCCCTGTTCCTGCTCTGGCTGGCGCGGCGGCAGGCGAAGGCGCTGCTGGCGCGCTGGCTGGCCGCGCCGACGGCCTCGCTGCTGTCACGCTGCGCACCGCTCGCGGTGGTGGCCGCCGCCATCGCGCTGGCCTGGGCGCTGGCTGCCGACGCGCGGGGCGTGGCACTGGTCGGCACGCTGCCCGCTTTCGCGCTGCCGCTGGCGCTGCCGCCGCTGGACGCTGCCCTGTGGTGGCGGCTGCTGCCCAGCGCCGTGCCGCTGGCGCTGGTCACGTTCGTCAGCAGCCTGGCGGTGGCCGAGGGGCTGGGCCTGCGCCGCCGCGAGCAGGTCGATGCGCGGCGCGAGCTGACCGGCCTGGCCGCGGCCGATCTGGTCTCGGCCTGCTCGGCCGGCATGCCGATCGGCGGCAGCTTCTCGCGCGGCGCGCTCAACGCCGAGGCCGGCGCACGCACCCGGGCCGCCGGCGCCTGGGCGGCGCTGTTGATGGCGCTGGCGATGCTGCTGCTGACCGCACCGCTGGCCTGGCTGCCGCGCGCGGTGCTGGCGGCGACGATCGTCATCGCCGTGCTCGGCGTGGCCGAGTGGCGCGCCTTCGGCGAGGCCTGGCGCTACGCGCGCAGCGAGTTCATGGTGATGGTGGTGGTTGCCGCGCTGACCCTGTTCATCAGCGCCGAGGCCGCACTGCTCACCGGCGTGGCACTGTCGATCGCTCTGCTGCTGCAGCGCAGCGCCAACCCGCACGTGGCGCGCATCGGCCGCGTCGGCGAGACCGAGCACTACCGCAACGTCGACCGCCACGCGGTGCAGTGCACGCCGGGCGTGCTGGCGCTGCGCATCGACGAGAGCCTGGTGTTCACCAACGCGCGCCGGCTGGCCGGCGTGGTGGCCCAGCACCTGGCCGCGCTGCCCGACACGCGCCGCGTCGTGCTGCTGATGTCGCCGGTCAATGCGATCGACTTCAGCGCACTGGAGGCGCTGCGGGCACTGCACGATCTGCTCGCCGAACGCGGTATCCGGCTCGACCTCAGCGAGGTCAAGGGCCCGGTGCTCGACCGGCTGCGCGCCGGCGGCTGGGAGCAATGGTTCCGCGGCCGGGTGTTCCTCAGCCACCACCAGGGGATGCTGGACGACGCCGCGCCGCCGGCCTGAGCGGCCTGGGCAGCGCGAGCGACCTCAGGCCGATTCCCACACCACCTTGCGCCGCGACCCCACCCAGCCGTCGTAGCGCGCGGCATACACGTCCTCAATGCGGTTGCGCTTGACCTTGAAGGTCGGCGTGATGAAGCCGTTGTCGACCGTCCACGGCTCGGTGACGACGACGATGCAGTCGAGCTGCTCGTGCGGGTCCAGGGGCGCGTTGACGGCCGCCAGGTGCTCGGCGAGCGCCGCCTCCATCGCGCTGCGCTGGGTGGCATCGCGGGCGCGCTGCGCCGCCTCGGCGTTGAGCATCACGATGCCCAGCGGCTGGCCGAGGTTGGCGCCGGTGACCACGCAGGCCTCCACCGTCGCGTGCATCACCAGCCGGTCCTCGATCGGCGCCGGCGCCACGTACTTGCCCTTGCTGGTCTTGAACAGGTCCTTCACCCGGCCGGTGATGCGCAGGTAGCCGTCGCTCTCCATCTGGCCCTTGTCGCCGGTGTGCAGCCAGCCGTCGGGCGTGAAGGTCTCTCGCGTCAACGCCTCTTCCTTGTAGTAGCCGAGCATCAGGCCCGGGCTCTTCACCTGGATCTCGCCGTTGGCCGGGTCGAGCCGGCTCTGCACGCCCTCGTAGGGCAGGCCGACGGTGCCGGGCCGCTGCACGCCGGGCACGGTGGCGTGCGAGACGCCGCAGTTCTCGGTCATGCCGTAGACCTCGATGATCGGCAGGCCCAGCCGGGCGTACCAGGCCAGCAGCTCGGGCGGCATCGGTGCCGCGCCGCCGGCGGCGAAGCGGCACTGGTCGAGGCCCAGCGCCTTCAGCACCTTCCGGCGCACGATGCCGCCGAGGATCGGGATCTTCAGCAAGCGCTGCAGCTTGGCCGGCGGCATCTTCGCGTTGACGCCCTGCTGGAACTTGACCCACAGCCGCGGCACCGAGAAGAACACCGTCGGCCGGGCGCGCTGCAGGTCGGCGGTGAAGGTGTCCAGGCTCTCGGCGAAGAACACGCTCATGCCGGTGGCCAGCAGGCCGTGCTCGACCAGCGTGCGCTCGGCCACGTGGGCCAGCGGCAGGTAGCTGAGCATGCGCGCGTCGGTCTGGATCGGCACGCGCTTGAGGCCCGAGTGGATCGACCAGGCGAAGGTCGCGAAGCTGTGCATCACGCCCTTGGGCATGCCGGTGGTGCCGGAGGTGTACATGATGGTCGACAGCTCGTCGCCGTCGCGCACCGGCTCACCGGCCAGCGGCGCGGTGCGCTTGACGATGTCGTCCCAGGTCGGGAAGTCGTTCGGCGGCGACAGCGGGTAGCTGATGCGCGGCAGCTCGGCCGGCACGCCGGGCTTCATCGCATCCCAGCCGTCGAGCTTGCCGATGAAGACCAGCTTCGACTCGCTGTGCGTCAGGATCTGGCGGATCGTCTCGGCCGCCAGCGTCGGGTACAGCGGCACCGACACATGGCCGGCCATCCAGATTGCCCAGTCGCTCATCAGCCAGTGGGCGCAGTTCTTCGACAGGATGGCGATGCGGCTGCCCTTCGGAAAGTTGAAGGACTGCAGGTGCGCGGCCATGCGCCGCGTCTCGTCCAGCACCTCGCGCCAGGTCATCTGGCGGACCACGCCACCGCCCATCGGCTGGGTGAAGACCACGCGGTCCGGGACGGTCTTCTCCCAGTGGTGCAGGCGCTGCAGGGCCAGCAGGTCGGGGGCGATGCGGTCGGTCATGGGCAGTCGTGCTCCTTTGCGGCCGACACGCTAGTGGAAGCCGAGGCAGCGGCCATCCGGGTTGACCCGCCGATAGGGTGATCTCTCCACCCGGTCCGTGACGAAAAAACGCCCGGCACGGGGCCGGGCGAACGCTCTCTCGAGATACGGCGGGCGCGTCAGGCGCCCGCCGGTTGGGATCGGGGGGCAGGCCGTTGGAATCGGATCGTGACGATTCCCCCAAACCGCGGCAGAACCTCTTCGGCCGGCCGCCCCCCGAACCGGTCACCACCAGGTTTCGGCCTGGATACCGATGGACGTGCCGGCCTTCTTGTCGCCGAACACTTCCTGCGTGCGGCCGCCCAGCGTCAGGCGAGCTGCTTCGTTCCAGACGGCGTGCGTCACGAACAGGCGCACCGTCGGGCGCGAACCCGGCTCCTTGCCGGCCGAGGCGGCCACGGCCGCGGTCACCTTGGTCATGTTGCGGGTGTCGCCGGCGTCGGGCTTGACCTGGTCGTGGCCGGCCTCGAGCAGGAAGCGGAACGGGCCGCTGAGGTGCGTGTCGGTGCGCGCGCCCAGCGAGAACCACTTGTTGCCACCGTCGTTCGGCGCGTCGTTGACGCGGTACTCGCCGATCACGTCCAGGCCCGTGGCCGCGCCGATCTTGCTGCCGTACTGCGCGACGAAACGGGTGTTCTTCACCTCGCCGGTCTTGTCGTGCTTGAAGCCGAAGATCCAGTCGCCGCCGAGCGTGCCGTTGGCGGTCTGGTACAGGCCGACGGCGATGCCCTTGGGCTGCTTGGCCGGGTCGACGTTGGTGACCTGGTTCTTGCTCTTGAGCTGCGCCGACGGCGTGACGTAGATCGACAGCTCGCCGTTCGGCAGCGTCTTGATGCCGGTGGCACGGATCGGCAGCGCGAAGCGGTTGTCGTTGGCCGAGTTGTTCGGGTCCATCATGAACGCGACGCTGACCTTGGCCGCACCGAAGTCCATCTCCTCGATGCCGGCGCCGTTGCCGTCGTTGTTCTCGAGGAACTGGTCGTTGATGCCCAGCTGCAGGCGGTTGTAGAAGCGGCGGCCGGCCCAGACCTTGCCGTTGGCGAGGCCGGAGATCTTGTTGCCGTAGGCGTAGATCTGGCCGAAGCGGGTGGTCAGCGTATCGGGCTCGTTGCTGCCTGCCGGGCCCCAGGCGTGATAGACGCTGGGCATGACATGCACGTACCAGTCGCTGCCTTCGTACGAGGCCAGCTTGGCGACGAAGTTGGGCTCGATGACGTAGTCGCACTCGTTGCCCAGGCGCCATTTGGTATCAGCGCCGGCCAGGCCGAAGCAGACCTGCGTGCCGCCACGCAGGTTGATGCCGGTGCCGGCGCGGATGTAGCCGGAGTAGCTCAGTTCGACAGCCTGCGCAGTGCCGGCCAGGCCGGCCAGCGCCATGGCGGCGATCAGGGTGGTCTTCTTCATGGGGTCTCCTCGTCTCCTGTGGTGGTTGAAATGCCGGGTCGCGGCGGGGGTTGTGCGTTCCCGGCCCACGCGCTGCGAAATCGTTTTCACAGGCATCGTCGGTCGGCTGACGCGGGGAACTCACGGATCCATGTCAGTGGGGCGAAAGCGCCCGGCCGCTGCCGTCGAACAGCAGCGCGTGTGCGGCGTGCGGCACGAGGCCGATGTCCTGGCCGGTGGCCAGGCCGGGGTGGTCTGCAGCCAGGCGCAGCGCGACGCTCTCGCGCGAGCCGCGCAGGCTGGCGTGCACGATCAGCGCGTCGCCGAGGTGCTCCAGCACCTCGATGCGCGCGGCCAGGCCTTCGTCGGCACGCACGACGCTGAGGTGCTCGGGCCGAACGCCGAGCACCAGCTCGCCAGCGCCCGAGGGCCGGCCGCTCGCGGGCAGAGGCAGCTCGATGAGCCCGGCGCCCGCAGCCTCGAACTTCATCGCTCCGGGCCCGCCGGCCAGGGCCTGGCCGCGGATGAAGTTCATGCGCGGCGAGCCGAGGAAGCCGGCGACGAACTGGTTGGCCGGTCGGGTGTAGAGATCCAGCGGCGCACCGACCTGCTCGATGCGCCCGCCGTTGAACACCGCGATGCGGTCGCCCAGCGTCATCGCCTCGACCTGGTCGTGCGTCACGTAGACCATCGTCGCGCCCAGTTCCTTGTGCAGCTTGGACAGCTCGATGCGCATCTGCACGCGCAGCGCCGCGTCGAGGTTGGACAGCGGCTCGTCGAACAGGAACACCTGTGGCTTGCGCACGATGGCACGGCCGATCGCCACGCGCTGGCGCTGGCCGCCGGAGAGCTCGCGCGGCTTGCGCGCGAGCAGCGGGCCGATCTGCAGGATCTCGGCGGCGCGCGCCACCGCGGCGTCGACCTCGGCCTTGGGCTGGCCCGCCATCTTCAGCGCGAAGCCCATGTTCTCGGCCACCGTCATGTGCGGGTACAGCGCGTAGCTCTGGAACACCATCGCGATGCCACGCTCGGCCGGCGGCACGTCGTTGATGCGCTGGCCGCCGATGGCGACCTCGCCCTCGTCGATGTCCTCCAGGCCGGCGATCATGCGCAGCAGCGTGGACTTGCCGCAGCCCGAGGGGCCGACGAAGACGGCGAACTCGCCATCGGCGATGTCCAGGTCGATGCCACGCAGCACCTCGACGGGGCCGAAGGACTTGCGGATGCCGCGCAGTCGCAGGTCGCTCATGTCAGTACCGCCCGGCCGTTCCGAAGGTGCTGAACGCCCCCTTCGGGGGGCCGCGAACGAAGTGAGCTTGGGGGTTTCATTTCAGTCTCCGTGAGCGGCGCGCTGCTGCGCAACGAACTCGCGGTACCAGTGCGCGCTGTCCTTCAGCGTGCGCTGCTGCGTCGCGTAGTCCACGTGCACCAGGCCGAAGCGCTTGTCGTAGCCGGAGTCCCACTCGTAGTTGTCGAGCAGGCTCCAGTAGAAGAACCCGCGCACGTCGACGCCGGCGGCGATGGCCTGCGACAGCGCCTCGAGGTGGCCCTTCATGTAGGCGATGCGCGGCGCGTCGTCTACCCGGCCGCCGACCATCTGGTCGGCGTTGGCCATGCCGTTCTCGGTGATGTAGATCGGCGGCAGCTTGTAGTCGCGATGGATGCCCACCAGCAGGTCGGCCAGGCCCTGCGGGTAGACCTCCCAGCCCATGTCGGTCTCGCCCTGCAGCTTGGGCGCGGGGCGCGGCGGCTCCTCGCTGGAGACCCAGATGCGCGTGTAGTAGTTGATGCCGAGGAAGTCCAGCGGCTGTGCGATCACGTCGAAATCGTTGTCACGAACCTGCGGGTAAAGATGCACGCCGCTGGCCGTCGGGTAGCGCTTGTGGAAGATCGGGTCCATGTACCAGCGCACGAACAGCGCGTACTCGCGTTCGGCCAGCGCGCGGTCGGTGGCGAGGTCGGTCGCGCCGACGGCGGGCGACTGGTTCAGCACGATGCCTAGCGGCGCCTTCACGCCGGCCGCGCGCATCGCCTGCATGGCCAGGCCGTGCGACAGCAGCAGGTGGTGCGAGACCTGCACCGCCGCCTGCGGGTCTTTCAGCCCGGGGGCGAACTTGCCGAGGTGGTGGCCCAGGTGGGCGGTGCACCACGGCTCGTTGTGGGTGGCCAGCGCGCCCAGCCGATCACCGAGCCGCACGCCCAGCGTCACTGCGTAGTCGGCAAAGCGCGCCGCGGTGTCGCGGTTGAGCCAGCCGCCTTCGTCCTGCAGCGCCTGCGGCAGGTCCCAGTGGTAGAGCGTGGCGTGTGGTGTGATGCCGCGCTCGAGCAGCGTGTCGACGAGGCGGTCGTAGAAGGCCAGCCCCTTCTCGTTCCACGCGCCCTTGCCCTTGGGCTGCACACGCGGCCAGGCAATCGAGAAGCGGTAGGCGTTCAGCCCGAGCCCGGCGATCAGCGCGATGTCTTCCGGGTAGCGGTGGTAGTGGTCGCAGGCGACGTCGCCATGGTCGCCGTTGATCGTCTTGCCCGGCGTATGGGAGAAGGTGTCCCAGATCGACGGGCCACGGCCGTCCTCGGCGGCGGCGCCCTCGATCTGGTAGGCGCTGGTGGCCACGCCCCAGAGGAAGTCGGATGGGAATCTCGGATCGGTCACGGTTCGGTTTCCTTGGATGGGCGCGCTCAGGACTTCACGGCCCCGGCAGTCAGCCCTTCGATGAGCCGGCGCGACGCCAGCATGAACAGGACGAGCAGCGGCAGCACGGCGATCGCCGAGCCGGCGGCGATGGCGCCCCAGGGGATCTGGCCGGTGCCCTGCAGCGAGCGCAGCGCCAGCGGCACGGTGTACATCTCCATGTCGCGGATGACGATCAGCGGCCCGATGAAGTTGTTCCACGAGCCGATGAAGGTGATCAGGCCGAGCGTGCCCAGCGCCGGGCCGATCAGCGGCAGCACGATGCGCCAGTAGATGGCGAACTCGCCGCAGCCATCGATGCGTGCGGCATCGATCAGCTCGCTGGGAATGGCCGACTCGATGTACTGCCGCATCATGAAGATGCCCAAGGCGCCGACCGCCCCGGGCACGTAGAGTGCGCGCGGCTGGTTCATCCACTCGAGCCAGCTCATCGTCAGAGCGGTCGGGATCATGCCGACGAAGCTCGGCAGCAGCATCGTCGCCATCACGAATCCGAACAGCGGCTCGCGGAAGCGGAACTTGTACATCGCGAAAGCGAAGCCGGCCAGCGAGCAGAAGAAGAGGTTCAGCGCCGTCGACATCAAGGCGACGTAGAAGCTCCAGCCGACGTTCTTCCAGAAGTGCGGCAGGCTGGTCAGCAGCTGGTTCAGGTTGTCGAGGAACTTGTCGCCGAACCAGATCGGCGGCGGCAGCGACAGGATCTCGCGGTTGCTGTGCGTGGCGAACACGAACATGAACCAGAAGGGTCCGAGCATCATCAGCGCACCGATGCCGACGATGGCATAGGCGCTGATGCGTTGCGGCGTGAGGGCGTGGCGCTTCATCTTCTCGGCCTCAGTCGCGCTTGCCGAGCAGGCGGTTGTTCGCCCACGTCGCCGCGCCGATCAGCAGGAACAGCAGCCAGGCGATTGCCGAGGCGGTGCCGAAGTCGCCGTCGACGAAGGCGGTGCCGTACATGTGCATCGCTGCGGTCTTGCCGGCCTGGCCGATGCCGCCGGTGCCACCGGTCAGGATGAACGGCTCTTCGAAAAGCTGCAGGTTGCCGATGATGGTCAGCGTCACCGCGAAGAAGATCATCGGGCGCAGCAGCGGCAGCGTGATGTAGCGGAACTGCTGCCAGGGCTTGGCGCCGTCGATGGTCGAGGCCTCGTAGAGGTCGCGCGGGATGGTCTGCATCGCCGACAGGTACAGCACCGCGTTCCAGCCGACGTAGCGCCACCAGACCACGAAGGCGATCATCCACTTGGTGTAGCCGGGCTGGCCCCAGTCGATGTTGGTGTCGGGGAACAGCCATCCGATCACCGGCACCTGGTGCAGCGAGGTCAGCGTCGCGTTGACCACGCCGAAGTCACGCGAGAACAGCGACGAGAAGACCAGCGAGATCGCCACCGTCGAGGTGATGAAGGGCAGGAAGTAGACGCCGACGATGGCATTGCGCCAGCGGCCCAGCGCATGGTGGAAGAAGAACGCCAGCGGCAGGGCCACCAGGTGTTGCGGCAGCCCGGAGACGATGGACAGCCACAGCGTGTTGTAGATCGACTTGTGGAACCACTCGTCGTCCTGCAGCACGTAGAGGTAGTTCTCGAAGGCGACGAAGCGCATCGCCGCCAGGCCTTCGGCCGGATCCCAGCGATGGAACGACAGGTAGATCGAGAACAGCAGCGGGAACAGCCCGAACACCGCGAACAGGATGAAGAACGGGCTGATGAAGAGGTACGGCGCCCAGCGCTTGGACAGCCACGGCCGGCGGGCGCGTGCGTTCGGCGCGCGCCGCTGCGGCGGTGCGGCGGCGACGGCTTCGTCGGCGGGTTTGGCGGTCTGGGCGTGCATGTTCGGACGGTGTTCGCTCATGGGCAGCGAGGCTGCCCGTGGCGTCGACCGGGGGGAATCCGGGTTGTCGTGGGGTGCGGCCACGCGGGCCGCACCGTCGGGTCAGATCAGGAACATCGCTGGAACAGCGCGGCGCTCAGCGGCGCACGCGCTTGGCCACCGCGACCTGCGCATCGGCAAGCGCGGCCTTGATGTCCTTGTTCTTCTCCAGCACGTTCTCGAGCTCGGCGTTGACCACCTCGGCAGCCACCGGGTCGAACTTGTCGACGTCCATCGCCGTGATCTTCGATGCCGCCACCTTCCACAGCTGGCGTGCCTTCTGGCCACCGAGGTACTCGATCGGCTGGTCGATGAACGGGTCGTTCTGCGCCTCGAGCAGCGAGGGGAAGGCGTCGAAGCCGCGGAAGGCCTCGATCTGCATCTCCTTGCTGGTGGTCAGGAACTTGATGAAGTCCCAGGCCGCGGCCTTGTTCGCCGCCTTCTTCGGCACGCCGTAGAACGAGCCGCCCCAGGAACCGAACGCACCGCCGGGCAGCTGCGCCGAGCGCCACTTGCCCTTGGACTCCGGCGCCAGCCAGTTGTTGAGGTGGCCGGCCAGCCAGGCACCCATCATCTGCGAGGCGATCTTGTCGCGCTTGAAGCCTTCGCTCCACTCGTTGGACCAGGCACCGATCTTGCCGTCGATGCCGGCGTCGCGGGCCGACTTGGCCAGCTCGAAGGCCTTGCGGAAGCGGGCGTTGTCGATCGTCGGCTTGCCCGACTTGTCGAAGTAGATGCCCTCGCCGTCCTTCAGGTCGGAGCGGATGTAGATGTCCTTGATGTCGACCGCGCTGGCCAGCAGCCAGGCGCCGGTGGCGGCCTTGAGCTTCTTGCCCGACTCGATGTACGACTCCCAGCTCTTGGTCAGGTCGGCTTCGCTGACGCCGGCCTTGTCGAGCATGTCCTTGCGGTAGAACAGCGCGCCGGGTCCGATGTCCACCGGCATGCCGACCATCACGCCCTGGCCGCTCATCGCCAGCGGGTAGGTGAAGCGGGCCACCTTGTCGCGGTACTGCAGCGCGTTGTAGGGCGCCTTGGAGAGGTCTTCCAGGCCGCCGCTCTCGGCGAACTTGCCGATGAAGCCCATGTCCACCGCCATCACGTCGGGCAGGTTGGCACCGGTGGCCAGCGCGGTGGTCATCGCGGTGTGGTGGTCGGCGTAGGCCAGGCTGGTCAACTTGATCTCGACGTTCGGGTTGAGCTTCTTGTACAGCGGGATCGCCAGCTTGATGCCGCGATCCAGGTCGGGGAAGGACGCGACGCTGATCGTCACGGTCTGCGCCATCGCGGCCGCCGACAGGCCCGTGGCCAGCACGCCGATCAGGGGTTTCAGAAAGGATTTCATTCGGTGTCTCCATGCCCTCGCGGGGGCTCGATTGTGGTGATGCCGCCTGTCTGACAACGTTTTCAGACTTGGGCGCATTGCAGCAGGGCTTGAAAACGTTGTCAACGCGGTTTCCCGCCGGATCGGGGTAAGTCCTGAGCCCGTCAGCGGCGCGGCAGCAACGCCTCGAGCAAAGGCCGGCGCCATTGCAGCGACAGCGGCTCCAGCACGCCGAAGCTCGACGCCAGCTCCCAGTAGGCCCACGAGAAGCCGCGCGCCTCGGCCTGCTCGCGCACCGCACGCGTCCAGGCGATGCGGGTGGCTTCGTCGGCGCGCGAATAGGCACCGAACTCGCCGAGCAGCATCGGCCGCTTCTCGCGTTCCGCCCAGCGCTGCACGCGGTCGAAGTCGTCGCGCAGCTTCTGCATCTCGGCCGGTGTGCCGCGCCAGGTGGTGCCGACCCAGGCGCCGGCGCCGATGACCCATTCGGCGCCCTGGTGTGTCACCGCCATCGGCTCGTAGTAGTGGAATGTGGCGATCAGGTTGCGGTCGTCGGCCGGCAGCTTCAGGCTCTCCAACGCTGGGCCGCTGTTCCAGTCGCCGCCGCCGACGATCAGCGTGCGCTGCGGGTTGCTCTCGCGCACGACCGGCAGCACCGCGGCCAGCGCCTCGTTCCAGCGCTCCCGCGTCAGCTCGCGATTGGGCTCGTTGAGCAGCTCGAACAGCACCGTCGGCGGCGCATCGCGGTAGTGCTCGGCCACCTGGCGCCAGATGGCCAAGAAGCGCTCCCGCTCGGCGGCCGGCTCAAGCATCATGTTGGCGTAGTGGTGCATGTCGAGCACGATCGCCAGCTTGTGCTTCAGCGCCATCTGCACGACGCCGTCGACGCGCTCGAAGAAGTCCGGCGCGATGCGGTACGGCGGCTGGATGCCGGCGCGCGCGTCCCAGCGCACCGGCAGGCGGATGGCGGTGAAGCCGGCCTCGGCCGTCAGGCTGATGAACTCGTCGCGCAGCATCGGCCCGGCCATGCCCTCGCGGGCGTGGTCCAGCATGTTGCCGAAGTTGATGCTGCGCGCGAGGAGCCGGTTGCAGCTGGCCGCGCGCTCGGCTGGCGGCTGCTCGTTGCTGCAGGCGAACGCCGCGCCCGCCGCCAGCACGGCGAGCAGGCCCAGCAGGGGTTTCATCCAGGTCGAGACAGGCACGCCGGCGTCCTTTCGCGCCGGTCACGACCGGCAGGGTTGATCAGAGTTGATGTGAAAACGTTATCATGGCCGCCCCGACGTGCACAATTCGTGCGACCCCTCCCGAATTCCGTCCCGTGGCAGCGACTTCAGACATCGACTCTCCGCCTTCCGCCATCACGGTCCTGGACGTCGCCCGCGAAGCGGGCGTCTCGCCGAGCACGGTGTCGCGCATCCTCAACGGCACGGCGCGGGTGACCTCCGACAAGCGGCAGGCGGTGGAGGCGGCGATCCGCAAGCTGGACTTCCGCCCCAACCTGTTCGCACGCAGCCTGAAGACCGGCACGACGATGACGGTCGGCATCCTGACGCAGGACGTCGAGAGCCCGTTCTACGGCCGTGCGATGAAGGGCATCGAGGCGGGCCTGGCCGGCACCGGCTACGCACCGATCATCGTCAGCGGGCACTGGGACGCCGCCGAGGAAGCCGAGCGGGTGCGCCTGCTGATGGCGCGGCGCATCGACGGCCTGGTCATCCTGACCGGCCACCTCGACGACGCGCAGATCGCCGAGTTCGCACGCCACCAGCCGATCGTCGTCACCGGCCGGCAGCTGGACGCACCACAGGTGCGCGCCTTCTGCTTCGACCAGGAGGGCGGCGGTTACCTGGCGACGCGCCACCTGCTCAGCCTCGGCCACCGCAGCATCGCCCACATCGCCGGCCCGGCCGACCACATCGACGCGACCGAGCGGCGTGCCGGCTACGAACGCGCCTTGCGCGAGGCCGGCCTGCCGGTGAAGCCCGAGCTGGTCGTGCAGGGTGACTTCATGGAAAGCGGCGGCCTGCTGGCGATGAACCGGCTACTCGACAGCGGCCAGCCGTTCACCGCGGTGTATGCCGCCAACGACCAGACGGCCTTCGGCGCGCGCATGGCGATGTACCGGCGCGGCGTGCGCGTGCCCGACGACGTCTCCATCCTCGGCGTCGATGACCTGCCGGGCGCCGCGTACGCGACGCCGCCGATGACGACGATCCGCCAGCCGATCTACGAGCTGGGGCTGGCGGTCGCGCAGGCGCTGCTCGAGCTGCTCGGCCACCACGTGGCGCAGACGCCGGTGCCACCGCTGGAGCTGGTGGTGCGCGAGACGACGCGCCGCGTCTGACCCGGATCGCTCAGGCGCGCTCGCGCGCCACCGCGTTCTCGATCTGCTCCTGCACCTTGCGCACGCCGCGCACGACCAGCAGCGGGTCGAGCTCGGCCTGCGGCGCGACCTTGGCGGCCACCACGTCGACGGTGTCCGGGTCGGTCATCAGCGCATTGGCCAGTGCCGAGATCGCGCAGATCGCACGGCGCGGCACCTGCATCGGCAGCTGCAGCGTGGCGTTGACCATCACGTGGTAGCGCACGCTGTTGACCGCCGCGGGCGCCAGGCCCCAGGTCTCGCACAGCGCGGCGCCCAGCGCATCGTGGCTGACGCCGAATTCGTCGTGCTCGAGCAGCAGCAGGTCTTCGTCGCTCTCGGCGGCGCGCAGCAGTGGCTTGTAGCGTTCGGGCGCGTGGCGGAACAGAACGGCCTTGCCGCATTCCTCGAACAGGCCGGCGGAGTGGGCCGCCCAGGGGTCGACGCTCAGCGCCATGCCGATGCGGCCCATCAGCAGGCCGCGTGCGCTGGCACGCTCCCAGACCGGGTCGAGCTCGGGCGCGGTCGGGAAGACGGCCTTCAGGCCCATCTCGAATGTGACGGCCGCGACCTCGCGCGTGCCCAGGTAGGTGATCGCCTGCTGCACGCTCTGCACGCGGCCGCTCAGGCCGTACAGCGACGAGTTGACGGCCTTGAGCACCGCCGAGGCGAGCGCCATGTCGCCGGTGACCAGCGCGCTGAGCGCCTGCAGGTTGATGTCGTCGTCGGCCAGCAGCAGCGACAGCTTGACCAGCGCCTCCGGCTGGGCCGGGACATCGATGTTCAGGGATCGCAGTTTCGGATCGACGGGCATGGGCGACTCGCAGGACAGACTCGGATTCCTGCAGCCATGCTAGTCACGCGGCCCGGCGGCGATGGGCGGAAATGGCGGCGGTTCGTGGCGCAATTGGCCGATCGGCACAGTTCGAGTGCCGTGGCCACGCTAGCGGAAGAAGGCGTCCCAGCCGGTCTTGGCGATCAGCGCGGTGACCACCACGATGAAGGCCACGCGCACGAATCCGGCGCCGTGGCGCAGCGCCAGCCGCGTGCCGATCAGGCTGCCGGCCACGTTGGCCACCGCCAGCACGGCCGCGACGTGCCACCACACATGGCCCTTGGCGGCCAGCAGCGCGAGCGCGGCGGCGTTGGTGGCGGTGTTCAGCAGCTTGGCGCTGGCCGAGGCATGGAGGAAGTCGAAGCCGAGCAGGCGCACGAACAGGAAGACGAAGAAGCTGCCGGCGCCGGGTCCGAAGAAGCCGTCGTAGAAGCCCACCGAGGCACCGATGGCGCAGGCCAGCAGCGTCTGCGCCCGGCCGCGAAAGCGCGGTTCATGGTGGCGGCCGAGGTCCTTGCGCGCCAGCGTGTAGGCCAGCACGGCCAGCAGCACGATCGGCAGCGCCTTGCGCAGGCCGTCGGGGCTCGCGAGCGTGAGCACCCAGGCGCCGGCGAAGCTGCCGGCCAGCGCCGCGGCGGCCGCCGGCAGCAACGCGGCCCAGGGCAGTTGGACACGTCGCGAGAACTGCCAGGTGGCCCAGGCCGTGCCCCAGATGCCCGAGCCCTTGTTGGTGCCCAGCAGCGTGGCGGGGGCGGCGCCCGGGTACATGCCGAACAGCGCCGGCACGAGGATGAGGCCGCCGCCTCCGACGATCGCATCGACGCAGCCGGCGAACAGCGACGCCAGTGCGACGAGGGCCAGTTCGGTCATGGGAAGTGAAAAGGGCGCCAGATCGATGATCTGGCGCCCTTCGCATTTTGCATCGGCCGCTTCAGCGGCCTGTCGGTGTGCGCAGCCGGCGTTGTCCGCGGTGCGCTTGTACGTCTCCTCAGTCCCCCGCCCTGACGAGCACCCGAGGGTGCCTGCCGCGCAGTGGGCGAACTGTAGGCGGGCGACTCGGCGCGTCGCAGCAGGACTTACCCTGCCCCGTTGCGGGGCTCGGCCAGCTGCCGCGGCAGCGTGATCTGCACCTGTGTGCCCTCGCCGGGCCGGCTATGCACCTGCACCGTGCCGCCGTGCAGCTCGGCGATGCGCTTGACGATCGCCAGACCCAGGCCCTTGCCGCCTTCGCCCGTGGCCGGCGCGACGCTCTGGCGGGCCTGGTAGAAGCGGTCGAAGAGGTGCGGCAGGTCGGCTTCGGCAATGCCCGGGCCCGTGTCGACGACGCTCACGTTCAGCCGATCCCCGTCGACCTGCGCCGCCAGCGTGATGGCCGCGCCTTCGGGGCAGAACTTCAGCGCGTTGTCGAGCAGGTTGGCGACCGCGCGCTCGAACAGCTCGATGTCCAGCGCAGCGAACGGCGGCTCGCCGGTGGCATCGTGCTCGACCGTCAGGCGCACGCCCTGCCGCGCCGCGCGGTCGCCGAAGCGCAGCGCGATGTCGTCGAGCAGCTCGCCGGCATCGACCGGCGCGCGGCGCAGTTCAAAGCTCGGTTCGTCCAGCCGCGCCAGGTCGCCCAGCGACTGCACCAAGCGCGCGGCATTGCGTGTGTTGCGCAGCGCCACCTCGACCAGGCCCAGCTCCTCGGCGCGCGCCGAATCGCCGCGCCAGCGCACCTGCAGCGTCTCCAGGCAGGCGGCGGTGGCGGTCAGCGGCGAGCGCAGGTCGTGCGACAGGTTGCTGACGCCCTCGCGGCGGAAGTGGTCGAGCCGGCGCAGCGCCGCCCACTGGCGCTGCAGCGTCTGCAGCATCATCGAGAAGGCCTCGGTGAGGCGGCCGAACTCGTCGCGGCCGGCTGGCGGCAGCAGCGCCTGCGGCGCGTCGACCACGCCTTCGTCGAGGCCGCGCGCCGACAGCGTCGCCACCGCATCGGTCAGGCGCTGCAGCGGGCGGGTGACGGATGCGATGATCAGCGCGGCGAACAGCGTGGTCAGCGCCACGATGCCGCAGATCGCCACCATCGCCGGCAGCGCCAGGCTGTTGCGCAGCGCCTCCCAGCGTGAGGCCGGCAGCGTGTTCTTGTGGCAGACGAGGTAGAGCCAGCCGGCGGCCTCGCCGTCGTTGCGGATGGTCGCGCGGCGCACCGGGCGCGCGGCGATCACGGCGTCGTCGGACATGCGCTCCGGATCGTCGCCCATCACGTAGCGGTTGCCGCTGCGGCCTTCGGCCACCGCCGCGGCCTCGCGCACCGGGCCGAGCGCCACCTTGAAGTCGGGCGGCAGCTTCGCGTCGCCGCTGGTCACCAGCACGACGCCTTGCGCGTCGAGCAGGTAGAGCTGCGTGTCGGGCTCGGACAGCACCAGCCCGCGCAGCCAGCTGCGGAACTCCTCGGGCTGGCGCTGCTGCAGGTCGAGCAGGTCGTCGTACTGCGCGGTGATGCGGCCGAGGAAGGCATTGGCGCGCGAGAAGGTGGTCTCGTGCTCGAAACGTTCGAAGGCGTAGAGCACGGCGGCGATCACGCCCAGCGCGGTGAGCAGCCCGGTGGCGATGACCGTCAGCGCCAGCTTCAGACGAACCGTCATTCAGGCCTGCTCGCGCAGCTTGTAGCCGGCACCGCGCACGGTGAGGATCAACTCCGGCCGCATCGGGTCGGTCTCGAGCTTGTTGCGCAGGCGATTGATGTGCGTGGTGACGGTGTGCTCGTAGCCGTCGTGGCTGTAGCCCCAGACGGCGTCGAGCAGCTGCGCGCGCGAGAACACGTGGCCCGGGTGGGTGGCGAAGTGCAGCAGCAGGTCGAACTCGAGCGCGGTGAACTCGATCGCCTGGCCGCGGTAGCGCACCTGGCGCTTGGCCGGCTGGATCTCCAGCTCGCCATGGCGGATCGTGTTGGCGGCACCGACGGGTTGCGCCTGCGCCGCGCGCAGCAGCTCTGCGCGGCGCAGCAGCGCCTTCACACGCGCCAGCAGCTCGGCCAGCGAGAAGGGCTTGGTCAGGTAGTCGTCGGCGCCGAGCTCGAGGCCGAGCACGCGGTCGAGCTCGGTCGACTTGGCGGTCAGCATCAGGATGGGCGTCGCGCTGCCGCGCGCGCGCAATGCCTTGCAGACCTCCAGCCCGTCCAGCGCCGGCATCATCAGGTCGAGCACCAGCAGGTCGCGCGGCTGCGCGGTCTGCGCCGACAGCGCCGCGGCCCCGTCGGCCACCGCCGTGACCTCGTAGCCGGCGCTGCGCAGGTTCATCACCAGCAGGTCACGGATGTCGGTCTGGTCTTCGGCGACGAGGATGTGCGCCGGTGTGGTCGGGGGCGGGGCCATGGCGGGATTGTCGGCCCGCGACGGCGGAACTTACGCCGATGTGATCTTCCCGTGAGCTTCGGTGAGGGTGGCGCGAGGTGGCCTGTCCACAGTCACGCCATCGACCACCCACCCCGGAGCCACCCCATGCACGCCGCCCTCGCCGCTTCCGCTGCCGCCCCGCTGCCCGCCGCCGTCGACTGGGCCGAGATGGTCTCGCACCGCGACGCGCTGGTGCGCTTCGCGCAGCGCCGGCTGCTCGACCCGGTGCTGGCCGAGGACGTGGTGCACGACGTCTTCGAGGCGGTGATCTCCGGCCGCGCCGCCTTCGCCGGGCGCTCGGCGCTGCGTTCCTGGCTGACGGCGATCCTCAAGCACAAGATCGTCGACCTGGTGCGCCAGCGCGCGCCGCTGTACAGCCTGGACCACGGCGCGGGCGACGACGACGAGTCCGACGCCTGCAGCGACATCGAATGCCCGCAGCCGCGTCCCGACGAGGTGGCCGAGCAGCGCGAACGCCTGGCGCAGACACTCGCGCGCATCGGCTCGCTGCCCGCCGGCCTGCGCGACGCGGTGCAGCTGCGCCTGCTGCAGGACCGCGACACCGACGAGGTCTGCGCCGCACTGGCGATCAGCGAGGACAACCTGTTCGTGCGCCTGCACCGGGCGCGGCGGCAGCTGTCGGCCTGAGCGGGCCTCAGTCGGCCAGCGCGGCCAGCCAGCCGGCCAGCAGGTGATTGACCTGCGCCGGCTTCTCCATCGACAGCATGTGGCCGCAGTCGGGCAGCAACACCAGCTGAGCACCGGGGATGGCCTCGGCGATCTCGCGCGAACAGGCCGGCGGCGTAACGCCGTCGCCCTCGCCGCAGACCACCAGGGTCGGACAGCGCAGCGCGCCGAGCGTGGCACGCAGGTCGGGCGCGGTGGTCATCGCGCGGTTCTGCCCCACCAACTGCACGATGCCGGCGCGGCGCACCATCGCGCGGTAGCGCTCCAGCAAGGGCTCGTCGTCCCAGGCGCTGCGGTGGAACACGAACCAGACATTGGCATCGAGCACGGGCTCCAGCTGGCCGGCCTCGAAACGCGCCACCGCCTCGGTGCGCAGTGCACGCAGCTCGTCGGTGTCGGCGCGCGCGGTGCTGCCCAGCAGCGCGAGGCCGCGCACTCGGTCCGGTGCCTGGCGCGCCGCCTCCAGCGCGATGCGGCCGCCCATCGAGGCACCGACCAGCACCAGATCGCCCGGGTGGTCGGCCAGCAGCGCCGTCGCCATCGCGGGCAGTGACTGGGCGCGGGTGTGCACGTCGCTGACCCGCGGCCGGAAGCGGGCCAGCGCGCCGAGCTGCCCGCGCCAGATCTCGGCATCGCAGGCCAGGCCGGGGAGCAGCACGGTGGTGAAGGAAGGCGTCGACGGCATGCGCGCAGTGTGCCGTGCAAACCGTTACCAGCCGCCGCTCAGGCACGTGCGCAGCGTGTCGAAATTCCGGGCATCACCCGCGGCCCGTGATGCCTGCCGAGGCCGCTTCGTCACCCTTGCACGAGGAGCCTCCATGCTTGCGCTCAGCACCACGTTCAACGCCACGGCCACCGCCGCCCGGACGACCCCCGCCGACACGGCTGCTGCCGGCACACGTCCATCAGCGCACCGCTGCGCGCCGTGCCCCGACGACGACGGCGAGCGCCGCAGCGAGGCGCCGCAGCGCCGAGGCAACCCGCTGGTATCGGCGATGATGACTGCGCTCGGCGCACTGATGCCGGCAGGCACCTCCGACGCGACACGCAGTGATTCGCTGAAGGACACGGCCGAGGCTTTCGCGCATGAACTGTTCGATGCCTTGCGCGGCAACGACGACAAGGGCGGTGGCGGCCGCGCGCACGGCCATGGCCACCGGCACCACGGCGAACGGCGCGGCTACGGCGACCTGGCGCAGCGGCTCGACCGCCTGGCCAGCCAGGTCGATGCGCCGGCAGCCACCCCGGTGTCCAGCACGACGACGATCAGCGCCAGCCTCGGCATGGCGTCGTTCAGCGCCAGCGTCGACGGCGCATCCGCCAGCGCCGAACTGTCGGTGACCACATTGCAGATCGAGATCACGCAGCAGACCACGACGGCCGCGGCGGCGAAAGCTGAATCACCGTTGCAGGCCGCCTTCCGCCAGCTGTTCGACGCGCTGCAGCCGGCCGGTTCGGCGTCGGCTCCGGCAGGCAACGCCTCCGCCAGCGGCACTGGCGGGCTGTCGGGCTTCCTGCGCCAGCTCGCCGATGCGCTGCGCAACGGCAGCGGCGCGGACGACCACACCACGGCCCCGGCGACCGGGAGCCTGCTCAGCCTCGCAGCCTGAAGGCGGCCTGCCCGGCGGCGTCGCTGCGGTCCAGCCAGCGCGCCGCCTCGGCGGGCGCGAGCGGGCGGGCGTAGAGGTAGCCCTGCATCACGTTGCAGCCGGCGGCGCGCACCGCCTCCGACTGTGCCGGCGTCTCCACGCCTTCGGCGATCACGTCCAGGTCCAGCGTCGCGGCCAGGTCGCAGATCGCCTTGACCACTGCGGTGGCGTCGGGCGCGGGCAGCGGCTCGATCAGCGTGCGGTCGATCTTCACCGTGCGCAGCGGCAGGCTGCGCAGCATGTTCAGCGACGAGAAGCCGGTGCCGAAGTCGTCCAGCGCGACCTCGATGCCATGCGAGCGCAGCAGCGAGATGCGGCCGCGCGCCTGCTCCATGTGCGTGACCGCGACGCTCTCGGTGATCTCCAGCGACAGCAGCGCATGCGGCACGCCGTGACGGCGCAGGGCCTGCAGCACGTCGTCGGTGAAGCCGGGGTCGAGCAGCTGCAGCGGCGAGACGTTCACCGCCACCGGCACACCGTGCCCATACTCGGCGCGCCAGCGCTCGAGCTGCGCGCACGCCTGCTCGAGGATCAGCCGGCCGAGTTCGCGGATCAGCCCGGTTCGCTCGGCTGCCGGCACGAACTGCAGCGGGCCGATGCGGCCGATGCCCGGGCGGTCCCAGCGCACCAGCGCCTCGAAGCCGACCAGCACCGGCGGCCGCGCCGCGCTGCGGATCTCCACCTTCGGCTGGTAGACGAGGCTGAACTCCTCGTTCTTCAGGCCGGCGCGCAGCGCCTGCTCGGCCAGCAGCGTCGCGCCGGAGCCGCGCTCGAAGCGCTCCTCGGCGAACTGCAGCGAGGTGCCCGGCACATGCTTGGCCTCGTGCATCGCCGCGTTCGCCGCGCGCAGCAGCGCCTCGGCGCCGCGGCCGTGGGCCGGGTGCAGCGCCACGCCCATCGACACGTCGAGGAAGAACTCGTGCCCGGGCAGCACCAGCGGCTGGGCAAGCAGGTCACGCACCCGCTGCGCCACCTCGTGGGCGCTGCGCTCGCTGTCCTCGGCCGGCGCGAGCAGCGCGAACTCGTCCTCACCCAGGCGCATGGTCTCGGCGCGCCCGCGCAGGGTGTCGTCCAGGCGCAGCGCCAGCACGCGCAGCACGTCGTCGCCGACCGGGTGGCCGTGGGCCTCGTTGAACAGCTTGAAGCGGTCGACGTCGAGCAGCAGCAGTGCGAAACCGTCGCCGCTCGTGCACAGCTCGCGCAGGCGCGCCAGCAGCGCGCTGCGATTGGGCAGGCCGGTGAGTTCGTCGTGCGTGGCCTGGTGCAGCAGCGCGGTGGTGGCGTCGTGCTGTGCCGTCTCGTCGCTCACGACGAGCTGCTCAGCGGGCTCGCCGTCCCAATCGATGCGCCAGGCGGAGAAGCGCAGCCGGATCGGCGTGCCGTCGAAGCGGAAGCGTTGCCCCGACCAGTTGAACTGTTCCACCTCGCCATCGATCAGCTGGCGGTGGCGCTCGCGGCCGGCGGCGCGCTCGGCCTGCGGCATGGTGGCGTCGCGCCACAGCGCATGCGCCTGTTCCAGCGAGCTCAGGCCGTAGATGCGCAGCATCGCCGGGTTGGCGTAAAGCACCTGTTCGCCACGCACCACCGCCACGCCCTGGTGCGAATGTTCGGTCAGGCGCGTGAAGCGCTCGCGCGCCTGCAGCGACGCCTCGGCGGAACGCCGTCCGGCCGCATGCAGCAGCGCCAGCCCGATGCCCATGCGCAGCATCGCGCCGAGCAGCGCCTGGCGCTCGACCGCCGCATCACCAATGGTGAAGATCTGGAACTGGTTGAGCGACAGCAGCACCAGCAGCAGCCCCGAGAGACGCTCGGCACCCCCTCGTCCCCACAGCCAGGCCGACGCCGCCACGCCGACCAGCAGGTTGATCGATGCCGGCACCGCCAACGCAGCGGTCGAGCCCAGCGGCAGCAGGCCGAGGCCGCACAGCGCCAGCACTGCCGCGCCCACTCGCTGCCGGCGACGCGACAGCGGGCGGTCGGCGAGGTAGCTCACGCCCATCGCGATCAAGCCCGCGGAGAACAGCGCCGCCGCCATCAGGCAGGTCAGGCCGGCGAAGTGCGACGCCGCGCCGCCCGCCGTCATCAGCAGATAGGCCGGTGGCAGCGCCGCATGCAGCACGAAAGCGAGGCCGACCATGCGCAGGAAGGCCTGCGAGCGGTCGCGCTGCCAGGCCAGCAGCAAGGCGATGCCGAAGGCCAGGCAGACGATGACGTTGGCGGCGAAGATCGCGTGGGTCACGGCGTGATCCCGGGCATCAGCCGCGGTCCTGCACGATCCACTGCGCGGCCCGCTCGGCGATCATCAGCGTCGGCGAGTTGGTGTTGCCGCTGGTGATGGTCGGCATCACGCTGGCATCGGCCACGCGCAGGCCGGCCACGCCGTGCACGCGCAAGCGCGCGTCGACCACCGCGGCCGGGTCGCTGGCCGGGCCCATCTTCGCGGTACCGACGGGGTGGAAGATCGTCGTGCCGATGTCGCCGGCCAGGCGCGCCAGTTCCTCGTCGCTCTGGAACTGCACGCCGGGCTTGTACTCGCGCGGCCGGTACTTCCCAAGTGCCGGCTGCGCGGCGATGCGCCGCGTCAGCCGCAGCGACTCGGCGGCGATGCGCCGGTCCTCGTCGGTCGACAGGTAGTTGGGCGCGATGGCAGGCGCGTCGGTGGCGCGCGGCGTGCGGATCTGCACCGTGCCGCGGCTGGCCGGGTTCAGGTTGCACACGCTGGCGGTGAAGGCCGGGAAGCGGTGCAGCGGCTGGCCGAAGGCATCGAGCGACAGCGGCTGCACGTGGTACTGCAGGTTGGCATGCGGCCGTGACGGATCGCTCTTGGTGAACGCGCCGAGCTGCGACGGCGCCATGCTCATCGGCCCGCTGCGCTTGAACAGGTACTCGAGGCCGATGCGCGCCTTGCCCCAC
Organism: Chitinophaga pinensis; assembly: GCA_943370595.1. Lineage (GTDB taxonomy): Bacteria > Pseudomonadota > Gammaproteobacteria > Burkholderiales > Burkholderiaceae_C > Piscinibacter. The sequence continues at coordinate 430,865 of CALRRO020000002.1, read as the reverse complement.
CAGGAGTTGGCCAGCACGTTCAGCGTCGGCACACCGTCGACCTGGAAGACGGCGCGGATCTGCAGGTGGTCCTGCAGGTTGGCACCGACGCCTTCGAGCGGATGCTCGACCGGGATGCCGTGCCGCTGCAGCAGGCCGGCCGGGCCGATGCCCGAGAGCTGAAGGATCTGCGGCGTGCCGATCGCACCTGTGGCGAGGATCACTTCGCCGCCATCGGCCAGACGGGCCTGCACCGGCGCGCCGCCGCCATGCGGCAGCACCTCGATGCCGACCGCGCGGCGCGAGCCATCCCAAGAACCCTCGCCGTCGCGATGCGCGAGCAGCAGGCGCGAGATCTGCGCCCCGGTCCAGACCTGCAGGTTGTCGCGCTCCTGCACCGGGCGCAGGAAGGCCTTGGTCGCATTCCAGCGCACGCCGGCGCGCTGGTTCACCTCGAAGTAGCCCACGCCTTCGTTGTCGCCGCGGTTGAAATCCTCGCTGGCCGGGATACCGGCCTGCTGCGCCGCCTGCGCGAAGGCATCGAGGATCTCCCAGCGCAGGCGCTGCCTCTCGACCCGCCATTCGCCACCGGGGCGCTCGCCGGTCGGGTCGAAGCCCGGCGCGGCGTGGAAGGCGTCGGCGCCCTTGTGGAAGTCCTCGTGCTTCAGGAAGTGCGGCAGGCACTCGGACCAGCTCCAGCCGTCGTTGCCGAGCGCACCCCAGTGGTCGTAGTCGCGCGCCTGGCCGCGCATGTAGATCATGCCGTTGATGCTCGAACAACCGCCCAGCACCTTGCCGCGCGGGTAGCGCAGCGAACGGCCATTCAGGCCAGGGTCCGGTTCGGTGGCGTAGAGCCAGTCGGTGCGCGGGTTGCCGATGCAGTAGAGATAGCCAACGGGGATGTGCACCCAGACGTAGTCGTCGTTGCCGCCGGCCTCGACGAGCAGCACACGCTTGCTCTTGTCGGCGCTGAGCCGGTTGGCCAGCAGGCAGCCAGCCGTGCCGGCGCCACAGACGATGTAGTCGTAGCGGTTGTCGCTCATCCCTGCCCTTGTGTGATGGGCGCGATGATAGGAGAGCGGCTCAGCGCGGCAAGGGCGGCAGTGGCTCGATCGCCGCACCCGGTTCGGCCGGCGTGTGCGCGACGTTGAGAACCATGGAAACCATCACGAAATAGCCGACCAGGGTACTGAGCTCGACCACGCCGCGCTCGCCGAAACGCGCCACGGCGCGCTGGTAGGTGGTGTCGCTGACGCCGTGGTGGGCGAGCAGCTCGGTGCAGAAGTCGTGGGTCAGCGCCTCGTCGGCGTCCATGTCGTCAGGGCGCCGGCCTTCGCGAAGCGCGGCGATGCTGGCCGCGCTGGTGCCGGCCTTGGCTGCGGCCGCCGCGTGCACCGCCCACTCGAACTGCTGCGTCCAGGCGCGCGAGACGATCAGCGTGGCGAACTCGTTGACCCGCGCCGGCAGCACGCTGTCGAAGCGCAGGTACTCGCCGAGCTTGCCGACCCGCTGCACCAGCGCGGGGCTGCGCAGCAGCGGGATGAACGGCCCCTTCACCGCCTTGCGCGGGCCGGCGATGAGCTCTTCGGCGGCGGCGCGCTGGGCGTCGTCGAGCTGGTCCAGGGGCAAGGGGGGCAGTCGGTCGATCATGGTCGGGTTGCTCCGGGTTCGTTCAGCGCACGCTGCCGACGAGTGCCGGGAACAGCTTGACCAGGCCGTCGCTCATCACCTCGACGGCCAGCGCGGCGAGGATCAGCCCCATCAGCCGCGTCATCACGTTGATGCCGGTCTGGCCCAGCACCTTCGCGATGCGCCCCGACAGGCTGAACGCGACCCACACCGACAGCGCGATCACCACGCCGTAGCCGACCAGCACCGCCAGCTGCCACCAGTGCCGCGTCTTGTCGGCGTAGATGACCATGGTGGAGATGGTTGCCGGGCCGGTCAGCAGCGGAATGGTCAGCGGCACGATGGCGATGCTGTCGCCGGCATCGACCTTGGTGTCGCCCGCGCTCACGTCCTCCTTGCGGCCCTCGGCCGGCTGGGCGTTGAGCATCTGCAGCGAGGAGATCAGCAGCAGCATGCCGCCGCCGACCTGGAACGAGGCCAGCGAGATGCCGAAGAACTCGATGATCTTGATCCCGGCCAGGGCACTCACCGCGATGACGCAGAACGCACTGAACGCGGACACCCGGATGGTGCGCCGGCGTTGTTCGCGGGTGAAACCCTGGGTGAAATGGATGAAGAAAGGGATAACCCCGATCGGATTGACGATGGCCAGCAAGGCGATCAGCGGCTTGAAGAGGTCCATGTCCACATCCTAGGCTGGGCGCGGCCTGGCGCCTCGCGACAGGGCGCCGACAGCTTGATCCCGAAAACAACACTTTCGTGCTTGACTCGGTGCGCACTTTTGCGCAGTTCACTTATATTCGCCAGTCTGTGTATGGACGCGGCGCCTTCGCTTGAATGGTTCACGATGGGTAGAAGCTCCACATGGTCTGCAGGAAATGGAAAGGGGCTCACCCATGGGCAACAAACTCTACGTCGGTAACCTCGCGTACTCGATCCGCGACGAAGACCTTCAACAGTCGTTCTCGCAATTCGGTACGGTGACGTCGGCGAAGGTCATGATGGACCGCGACACCGGCCGCTCGAAGGGCTTCGGCTTCGTCGAGATGGGTTCGGATGCGGAAGCGCAGTCGGCCATCAACGGCATGAACGGCCAGCCGCTCCAGGGTCGTGCCCTGGTGGTCAACGAGGCCCGCCCGCGCGAAGAGCGTCCGGGTGGCTTCGGCGGCGGCCGCTCCGGCGGCGGCGGTTATGGCGGTGGTGGTGGCGGCGGCTACGGCGGCGGCGCGGGCGGTGGCGGCGGCTACGGTGGTGGCGGCGGTGGCCGCTCCGGCGGTGGCGGCGGCTACGGCGGTGGCGGCGGTGGTCGCTCCGGCGGTGGTGGCGGCTACGGCGGTGGCGGCGGTGGCCGCTCCGGTGGTGGCGGCAGCTACGGCGGTGGCGGCGGCAGCCGCGGCGGCTACTGAGTCCTCCGGGCTCTGTTGAAGAAGGCGGGTGCGAAGGCACGCCGCCTTTTTCTTTGCGCGCTTTCTTTTCACGCTTTCTTTGCCCGCTTCTTTGGCGGTTCCGTGTCAACGCGGCGCGCGTCAGGGGCCGAACTCGAACGAGGCCTTGGCGAACAGTTCGGTCTCGACGCTGCGCGCCAGGCCAGGCGCCGGGCGCTGGGTCTGCCGGCTGAGGCCCGCGCTGAGGCTGCGGCCGAGGCCGAAGCGGCGCAGGAACACCAGTGAGGTGGTCTGCCCGCGCACGTCGGCCGCGGCCACCGACTCTCCGGTGCCCGGGCGCTGGAAGTGCGTGCCCTGCCAGACGGCACGCAGCGAGTCACGCGCATCGAAGTGCAGGACGCCGAGCCACTGCAGCGCGGTGTCGGTCAGCGCACGGCGGCCATCCGGCGCGGCAATGCGGTTCTGCTCCAGGCGCTGCTCGCTCTCCAGCCAGACCGAGCCGAGCGGTGCGCGCAGGTTGAGTTCGATCAACCACTCGCTGCCGCGGCCGAGCCGGTCGGCCTCGACGTCCAGCCGCCGGCCGAGCGTGGTCTCGACGTGCAGCTTGGTCAGCCAGGGCGCCGGGTTGACGCTGTAGCTCGCCGCGACGGCCGGCACCGAGCGCAGCGGCGTGTCGCTGCGCGCGCGTTCGGTGTCGAACTGCGCATGCACCCAGGCCTCGGAGTTGCGTGCCGCGGCCAGCCAGATGCCGGCATGCACGGAACGCGCGATGGTCTGCCCGCCGGGCACGTCGCGATCGGCCAGCGTCTGCTTGTGCTGCATCCACAGGTAGGTCTCGAACTCGTGGGCATCGAAGGCCAGCGGCCCGGGCACGGCCACTTCGCCCCAACGGCGGATCAGCTCGCTTTGCAGGATGCGCACGCCGGCCTGCTCGACGAAGCCGTTGTCGTTGCGGAAGCGCGGGCTGACCTCGGTGGCCTCGGCGGTGAGGTTCCAGCCCGGCACGCGCATCCACCAGGCGGCGTTGAGGTGGTGGCCGCTTTCGGCGGGCGCCGTCTCGCCGTCGCGGCTGCGTGAGCCCATCGCGCGGGCGCGCCATTGCTGCTCGTCGCTCGGGCGCCAGACCATGTCGACGCCGGCCACCCGGTTGCGCGCGCCGCCGTTGCTCTCGTCGCGCTGCGACAGCAGCGCACCGGCAGTGACACCCTCGCCGTGCCAGCGGCCGCGCAGCAGCGTCGCCTGCGAGCGCCGGTCCTGCGGCTGCACGTCGGTGGCGTAGGGGCCGGGGCGCAGGCGCAGGCCACCGCCATCGTCGCGCAGGGACAGCGCCGTCGCATCGGCGCCGGTGCCGCGCCAAGTGCTGCGCAGGCCCCAGCCGGGGTCGGTCACCGAGCGCGAGTAGAACGCCGCCAGCGGCAGGTCGATGACGTCGGTGCTCTCGAGAAAGAACGGTCGCTTCTCCGGCACGCTCAGCGCGAAGCGTGTGTTGCCGGCGAGCTGCGGCACGTCGAGGTCGACCTGCGAGAAGTCGGGGTTCAGCGTCGCGTCGAAGACCCAGTCGGCGCGCGGGCGCCACTTGATCTCTGCGCCCAGCGCACCGCGCGATTCGCGCTGCGTGGTCGCGCCGTCGCTGCGCCGTGTCGAGCGCAGCGTCAGCTCGGGGCGCACCGACAGCAGTGCGTGCGAGCGCACCCGCTCGGCGATGTCGTCCAGCCCGGCGATCGGCTGCAGTTCGGCGATGAAGTTCAGCGCGTCCTTGGTCAGCGGCGCAGACAGCAGCAGCGTGCTCGACTCGCGCGGGATGCTGCGCGTGGCCATGATGCGCCACGGCGCGCCGCCCTCGTAGGGGTAGCGCAGCGTCATCAGCGGCAGGCGCAGCTCGACGCTGTAGCCGTCGGCCAGGCGCTGCACCGCGGCCTCGACCTCGAAGTCGGGCGCGAAGTCCTCGGTGTCGGTGGCGGCGATGAACATGCCGTCGGCGACCACGCCGGCGGCGTTGATGCGCACGAACTGCGCCGAGCGGCGAGTGCCGACCGGGTCGATGACCACCGAGACGAAGTCCTGGTCGCGCGTGACCTTGTCGCGGCGCATCAGCGGCGCGCGGATCTCTTCGGGCCGCGGGTCGAAGGCACGGATGCCGACCACCAGGGCATGCTCCTCGATCACGATCTGCATCGTCGTGCGGTAGCCCTCGGGTCCCGGCTGGCGGTCACGCGGGAGGTACTGCACGAAGTCGTCGTGTACCGGCGCGGCCTGCCAGGCCGCTTCGTCGAGGCGGCCGTCGATGCGCAGCGGCGCGCTGTCGGCGGCGGGGCGGTAGGCGCGCGGTTGTGCATCGGCAGCGCTGGTGGCCGCAACCATGGCCAGGATGATGGCCGGGGCAAGGATCTGCATCCATCGCCGGCCCGTCGGGCAGCGGGCGAAGCTGTCTCTCATGTCGAACTTTCGCGGACGACATGGCGCGCCGGTTCGTGGCCGGTGGCCATGTGGTGTTTCGAGGGGCCGCGCGCAGGCGCTGCGGCCGGGGTGCCGGGGCGGTCGGAGCGACGCGGCCCGGCGGGTGCCTCTCAGGCGGTGCGAATGTCGGTCATGGGAGTTCCTCCTTGTCGCCAGGCAGCTTGTGATGCGCCCTGGCGACCGCTGCATGCGGTGCGCGGCAGTGTAGTGGCGGCTACTGCCCTTGTCGATGCTTGCGCGGCCGGCCGGCCAGCGCACGGTCGAACAGGCCGTTGGGCAGCAGCCGCAGCAGCTTCGCCACCACGCCCATTTGCCACGGGATGACGCGGTAGCTGCTGCCGGCAGCGATCGCGCGGAAGGCGCGGTCGGCAAAGTCGTCGGCACTCATGAGGAACGGCATGCTGTAGCGGTTCTCGCGCGTCAGCGGCGTGTCGATGTAGCCGGGCAGCAGCGTCACCACCTTGACGCCGTTCGGGCGCAGCTCGCCGCGCAGGCTCTCGCAGTAGCTGATCACCGCCGCCTTGCTCGAGCAGTAGGCACCGTGGCCGGGCAGACCGCGGATGCCGGCCACGCTGGCGATGCCGACGAGCATGCCGCTGCCACGCTCACGCATCGCCCGCATGAACGGGTGGAAGGTGGCGGCCACGCCGATCACGTTGGTCTCGTAGGTGGCGCGCATCACCTCGAGGTCGTCGAAGACCTCGGTGTCGATGCCCACGCTGATGCCGGCGTTGGCGATCACCACGTCGGGCACGCCCTGCGCGGCGATGCAGGCGCGGCCGGCGGCCTCGATGGCGGCGAGGTCGCGCACGTCGGCCGCGTAGACGCCGGCGTCGGCACAGCCCTGCGCTGTCGCCCAGGCGCGCACCTCGGCCTCGCGCCGCGCCACCAGCGCCAGCCGGAAGCCGGCAGCGCGGAAGCGCGCCGCCAGCGCCTGACCGATGCCGCTGGAGGCCCCGGTGATGAAGACGAGCGGCGGCTGGTTCATCGGTTCACCCTCCGCGCGGCGCGAAGCTCGCGCGCTGCCGGCCCTTGAGCTCGACGATGCGCGAGAGGTTGTCGTACTCCATGCCGTCGGCACGCACCTCGGTGCCGCCGCGGCGCACCACCACCGGCAGGTGCGAACGCACCCGCTCGGTGGCGATGAAGGCGTGCAGGAACTCGCTGCGGAACTCGACCACGTCCTTCGGCAGCGCGGCCTCGCGCACCACCTGCGCCGAGCCGAACAGCTGCACCTCGGTGCCATCACCATTCGAGAGTGCGCGCAGCGCCGAAGCGACCGTCACGCTGCCGTCGGCCGCGAAGGCGCGGATGCGCGGGCTCTCGATCTCGAGCGTGTCGGTGTCCGGAAAGTGGCGCATCTCGATGCCTTCGATCTGCACGCGCAGGCGGCCGTCGGCGGCGAAGCGCTGCACGGTGAAGCGCTCCATCGTGTAGTCGGGTTCGTGGCGCGGCGGTAGCACCGGGCGCGCCACGTCGGCCGGCGGCGAGACATTGACCAGCCACCAGGTCGACAGCGCCAGCGCGCCCATCAGCAGCACCGGCAAATAGGCGGTGGCAGCCTCGAGCAGGCGCAGGTGCCAGGGCAGTCGCAGCCGGCGCCGGTCGACGGCCGGAGCTGGCGCCAGAACCGCCAGGTCGTCCAGGGTTTCACTCACGGTGACGGCCTGCCGGCGAGCTTCACGGGGCTCCGCCGTCCAGTGTCAGCAGGTGCCCCTGCAGCAGTTGCGCATAGCAGCCGGCAGCGGTGAGCAGCAGGTCGCAGCATTCGCGCGCGGCACCGTGGCCGCCCTCCGCCTGCGTCACGTGGTGGGCGATCGCGCGCACCTCGGCATGGGCGCCGGCCGGCGCGCAGGCGAAGGCGGCACGGGTCATCAGCGGCAGGTCGGGCCAGTCGTCGCCCATCGCAGCGACGGCGTTCCACTCGACACCGAGCGACTGCAGCAAGGGCGTTGCGGCAGCGAGCTTGTCTGCGGCGCCGTAGGCCGCATGCGCGATGCCGAGGTCGGCCACACGCCGGCGCACCGCCGGCGAGTCGCGCCCGGTGATCACCACAGGCACGATGCCGCCACGCGCGAGCAGCTTGAGTCCGTGGCCATCGAGCGTGCTGAAGGCCTTGAAAGCCTCGCCCTGCTCGCCGATGTAGATGCGCCCGTCGGTCAGCACGCCATCGACATCGAAGATCGCCACGCGCACGCCCTGCGCGGCGAGCAGCAGCTCCGGCGCGAAGCGCAGGACGGGGTTGATCGGGGTCATCGGCATGGCCGGCGCAGTCTAGCCGAGCACCGCGCGTCCAGTAGGATCGGACCATCCTCTTCGCGCTCGCATGGCCTCCACGCTCGAACTCGTTCTGCTGTACCTGGTGGCCGCGGTCACCGGCGTGGTGCTGTGCCGGCTGGCCAAGCTGCCGCCGATGCTGGGCTACCTCGTCGTCGGCGTGCTGATCGGGCCGAACGCCACCGCGCTGGCCAAGGATTCCGCCGGCGTGCAGTACCTGGCCGAGTTCGGCGTCGTCTTCCTGATGTTCGTGATCGGGCTGGAGTTCAACCTGCCCAAGCTGAAGAGCATGCGCAAGCTGGTCTTCGGCCTCGGTCTGGCGCAGGTGCTGCTGACCATCCTCGGCTCGGTGGCCGGCCACGTGCTGCTGACCTGGATCTACTCCTTCACGGACCGTCCCTGGGAGCTGTCGTGGCAGGGCGCGATCGTGCTCGGCTCGGCGATGGCGATGTCGAGCACGGCAATCCTCGTCAAGCTGATGGCCGACCGGCTCGAGCTGGAAAGCGAGCACGGCCGCCGCGTGATGGGCGTGCTGCTGTTCCAGGACCTGGCCGTGGTGCCGCTGCTGGTGCTGATCCCGGCGCTGAACTCGAGCGGCGCAGACATGGCGATGTCCCTCGGCCTGGCCGGGCTGAAGGCCACGGTCCTGCTGGTGCTGCTGCTGGTCGGTGGCCAGCGGGTGATGCGCTGGTGGCTCACGCTGGTGGCACGCCGCAAGAGCGAAGAGCTCTTCATCCTCAACCTGCTGCTGATCACGCTGGGCCTGGCCTGGCTGACCGAGCACTTCGGCCTGTCGCTCGCACTGGGCGCGTTCGTCGCCGGCATGCTGGTGGCCGAGACGGAATACAAGCACCAGGTCGAGACCGACATCCGGCCTTTCCACGACGTGCTGCTCGGGCTGTTCTTCATCACCATCGGCATGAAGCTCGACTGGCGGCCGGTGCTCGACCAGTGGGCGCTGGTGCTGCTGCTGTCGCTTGGCCCGGTGGCGGCCAAGTTCGTGCTCGTCGCCGCGCTGGCGCGGCTGTTCGGCGCGGCGCCGGGCACCGCGCTGCGCACCGGCCTGTACCTGGCGCAGGCCGGCGAGTTCGGCTTCGTGCTGCTGACCCTCGGTGCCGCCAACCACCTGATCGACCCGCAGTGGCTGAGCCCGGTGCTGGCCAGCATGGTGCTGTCGATGATGGCCACGCCGCTGCTGGTGATGTACAGCAACCGCATCGTGATGAAGCTGTCGGCAACCGACTGGCTGATGCAGTCGGTGGCGATGACGAGCATCGCGAAGCGCTCGATCAACACCGAAGCCCACGTGATCATCGCCGGCTACGGCCGCAGCGGCCAGAACCTGGCGCGCATCCTGGAAGGTGAACGCATCCCCTACATGGCGCTGGACCTCGACCCCGACCGCGTGCGCCAGGCCGCCGCGGCCGGCCAGAGCGTGGTGTTCGGCGACGCGGCGCGGCTGCAGAGCCTGATGGCGGCAGGCCTGGCGCGGGCCAGCGCGGTGGTGGTCAGCTACCAGGACACACCGTCGGCGCTGAAGATCCTGCGCCTGGTGCAGGCCCACGCGCCCAAGGTGCCGGTGATCGTGCGCACGATCGACGACTCCGAGATGGAGAAGCTGCGCTCGGCCGGCGCCACCGAGGTGGTGCCGGAGGCGATCGAGGGCTCGCTGATGCTGGCCAGCCATGCGCTGGCACTCGTCGGCGTGCCGATGCGGCGCGTGATCCGCGTCGTGCAGGACCAGCGCGATGCTCGCTACGGCCTGCTGCGCGGCTACTTCCACGGCGCCGACGACGACACCGTCGACGAACTGCAGACCGCCCGGCTGCACAGCATCACGCTGCCGGCGGCGGCGGCGAGCGTCGGGCAGTCGCTGGCCGACCAGGCGCTGCATGCGGTGGGCGTGACGGTGGTGTCGGTGCGCCGCGCCAGTGGCGCCGTCAGCGGCCCCGACGAGGCGATGGTGCTCGGCCCGGGCGACACGCTGGTGCTCTCCGGCCTGCCCGAGCCTCTGGCACTGGCCGAGGGCAAGCTGCTCGGCCGCGCCTGACCTACCCGCGCGGCGGCACAATGCCAGCGGCCGACTGCGCAAGGACCACCCCGTGACCCAGCCCGACCTGCCCGAGCAGACCCCCGCCGAGTACATCAAGCGCCACATCCGCACCGTGCCGGACTGGCCGGCGCCGGGCATCCAGTTCCGCGACATCACGCCGCTGCTGTCCAACCCGCGTGTCTTCCGCGTGCTAATCGACCAGTTCGTGCACCGCTACTTCGACCTGCGGCCGACGGCGATCGCCGGGCTCGACGCGCGCGGATTCATCATCGGCTCGGTGCTGGCCTACGAGCTCAACGTCGGCTTCGTGCCGATCCGCAAGAAGGGCAAGCTGCCGTTCACCACCGTCGAGGAAACCTACGAGCTGGAGTACGGCTCGGCGACGGTGGAGATGCACACCGACGCCGTTCGCCCGGGCGACCGCGTGCTGCTGATCGACGATCTGATCGCCACCGGCGGCACGATGATGGCCGGCATGCGGCTGCTCGAGCGCCTGGGCGCGACGGTGATCGAGGGCGCGGCGATCGTCGACCTGCCTGAGCTGCACGGCTCGGACAAGCTGCGCGCCGCCGGGCTGAAAGTGCACACGCTGGTGTCGTTCGCAGGCCATTGACCGCCACGCGACTTGTGCCGTGCCAAAGAGAAGGGCCCGCACAAGCGGGCCCGCCATCGTCGTTTGCCGAAGGCTTCAGGTGAAAGGCGTCTGCTTGGCCAGGTTGGCGCGCATGCGCACGGCCATCACGTTGCCGGCCGCACGCAGCAGTTCCAGCGCCAGTGCAGGCGTGCGCTGCGCCAGTTCCTCCAGGCGCGGGCCGCGCAGCGCCCAGACTTCGCAGGCCGTCATCGCCTCGACGTTGGCCATGCGCGGCCCGTCGTTGAACAGGCCGGGCTCGCCGACCACCGAGCCGGTGCGCAGGATCGCGATGCGGCTGCTGCCCGGCGGCCCGCCGGTGACGAAGACCTGCAGCGAGCCCTGGGCGAGGAAGTACATCGAGCGGTCGGCATCGCCCTGCTTGATCAGCAGGTCGCCGGAGCGGATCTCGTGGCGCGTCAGGTAAGGCGCGATGACGCGCCACTGGTCGAGCGTCAGCCGCGGACGGAAAGCATCGTCGGCGTTGAGCGTCTGCATGGCCTGGACGAGCGGTGCGATGTCCATCTGCTTCCTTGTAGGGTGTCTCGCCTGGATCGGCGTGTGATTCTCGTTGCGATTATCGGTAGCGCACGCGCGCGGCTCAACCCGCAAGCACGCGGTCAAGGCACCGGCTGTCGATCTTGTGACGCCGCTCGTCGTTCACTGCAAGGACTTTACTTCCCGATACAGAAGCGGCCGAAGATCTCGCCGAGCAGATCGTCGGCACTGAAGGCCCCGGTGATCTCGCCGAGTGCGTCATGGGCCAGGCGCAGTTCCTCGGCCAGCAGGTCGAGCGCGGCGTCCTGTCGTGCCACCAGTTCCTGCGCGAGCACGAGGTGGTCGCGCGTGCGCCGCAGCGCCTGAACGTGGCGGGTGCGGGCGATGAACACCCCCTCGGGCTGTGCATGCCAGCCGGCCAGCGCGAGCAGCCGTTCGCGCAAGGCATCCAGCCCCTGGCCCTGGCGCGCAGAGACGAGCAGCGCTTCGCCCTGCGGAGCTTGCGTTGCGGAATCGACCTTGTTGAAGACCTCGAGCAATCGGCCCGAGGCAGCCAGCCCCTCGGGCCAGTCGCGCGCGATGCGCCGGTCGGCCTCGTCGTAGACGGGTTCGCCCAGCCGCGTCAGGTCGCGCAGGAAGATCACCGCGTCCGCCGAGCCGATCTCCGCCCAGCTGCGCGCGATGCCGATGCGCTCGACCTCGTCGGCCGACTCCTGCGGGTCACGCAGCCCGGCGGTATCGACCACGTGCACCGGCACGCCATGGATCTGGATGGTCTCGCTGACCTTGTCGCGCGTCGTGCCCGGGATCGGCGTGACGATCGCCAGCTCGGCACCGGCCAGCGCATTGAGCAGCGAACTCTTGCCGACGTTCGGCTGGCCAGCCAGCACGACCTTGATGCCCTCGCGCAGCAGTGCGCCGCTGCGCGCCCGCTCGAGCACCGCATCGAGCTCGGCGGCGATGCGGTTCAGCCGGCCGCGCGCGTCGGCCTTCTCGAGGAAGTCGATCTCTTCCTCGGGGAAGTCGAGCGTCGCCTCGACCAGCATGCGCAGCTCGATCAGGCCGTCACGCAGTGTGTTCACCTGCTTCGAGAAGGCACCGCTGAGCGAGCGGCCCGCCGAGCGCGCAGCGGATTCGGTGCTGGCTTCGATCAGGTCGCTGACGGCCTCGGCCTGCGCGAGGTCGAGCTTGCCGTTGAGGAACGCGCGCTCGGTGAACTCGCCCGGGCCGGCCAGACGCAGGCCGGGCAGGCGGGCGCGGCCGTCGGGGCCGGCCTCGGCGGCGGCCTCCAGGCAGCGCGCCAGCAGCAATTGCAGCAACACCGGCCCGCCATGGGCCTGCAACTCGAGCACCGCCTCGCCGGTGTAGGAGTTCGGCGCCGGGAAGTACAGCGCCAGACCCTGGTCGAGCACGGAACCGTCGGCCGCGAGAAAGGGCAGGTAAGTGGCCATCCGCGGCGCCAGCGCGCGCCCGCAGACGGCGAGGATCAGCTGGTCGAGCGCGTTGCCGGACACCCGCACGATGCCGACGGCACCGCGGCCGGAGGCGGTGGCCACGGCGACGATGGGATCACGGTGTCGAGCCAGCATGCGGTGATTCTGGCCCAGCGTCTTCGCGGCGCAGGATCCACGAAGAAGAAGGGCGGTGCGTCGTCATCGCGACGACGCACCGCCCTCGGTTGGCGCGGGGGGTAGCGGTGTCCGGCCTGAGGGCGCCGGTCCGTTGCACTGCCCGAGCCGGCCGGTGCACGCCTTCGTGCTGTACCGGGTCTGCCCCGCATGGAATCGGTGGAATTGCTTCCGTGGAATGCATGGTCGGCTTGTACAGGCATGCCAACAAGCCCCCAGGCGAGGGGGCGAACCCCCTAGCACGAATGCATCACGAAAATCGCGGCCGCGCTACTTCCCAAGCACGCCCAGTTGCTTGTTGATCAGGTACTGCTGCGCGATCGACAGGATGTTGTTCGTCAGCCAGTACAGCACCAGGCCGGCCGGGAAGAAGAAGAACATCACCGAGAAGATCAGCGGCATGATCCACATCATCTTGGCCTGGATCGGGTCCGGCGGCGTCGGGTTCAGCCAGGTCTGCAGCAGGCTGGTGCCGGTCATCAGCAGCGGCAGGATGTAGAACGGGTCGATTGCCGACAGGTCGGTGATCCAGCCGATCCACGGCGCGTTGCGCATCTCGACGCTGGACAGCAGCACCCAGTACAGCGCGATGAAGAACGGCATCTGCGCGACGATCGGCAGGCAGCCGCCCAGCGGGTTGACCTTCTCCTCGCGGTAGATGCGCATCATCTCCTGCTGCATCTGCTGCGGCTTGTCCTTCAGCCGCTCGCGCATCTCCATCACCTTCGGGTTGATGGCCTTCATCTTCGCCATCGAGCGGTAGGCACTGGCGTTGAGCCAGTAGAACGCGATCTTCAGCAGCACGACCAGCGCGACGATCGACCAGCCCCAGTTGCCGATCAGGCCGTGCAGCTGCGTGAGCAGCCAGAACAGCGGCTTGGCCAGGATGGTGAACCAGCCGTAGTCTTTCACCAGCTCGAGCCCGGGCGCCAGCGCGGCGAGCTTGTTCTCTTCCTGCGGGCCGGCGAACAGCTGCGCGTCGAAGGCCTTGGTGGTGCCGGCAGCCACTTCACCGACCGGCAGGAACATGCCCACCGAGTAGGTGTTGGTGTCGACCTTGCCGGTGTAGAACTCGCGCGGCAGTTTGGCGCCGCTGGCGTTGTCGACCAGCCAGGCCGAGGCGAAGTAGTGCTGCACCATGGCCACCCAGCCGTTGTCGCCGGTGGTCGCGTGGTCGGGCTTGTCGCCGGCCTTGTGCTTCTCGATGGTCTTGAAGTCGACCTTCTGGAACTTGGTCGCGTCGGTGTAGACCGCCGGGCCGGTGAAGGTGAAGTAGAAGCTCGACTCGCCCTCGGGTGCGTTGCCATCGCGCACCAGTTGCAGGTACAGGCGCGGGCTGATCGCCGCGCCGGAGTTGTTGACCACCTCGTGGCGCACGCCAACCACGTAGTCTCCACGGCGCAAGGTGTAGATCTTGATCAGCTTGATGCCGCCGACCTCGGGCGACTCGAAGCGCACCTGCAGCTCGTTGCTGCCCTCGGTCAGCTCGAGTGGCCCGGGCACCAGGTTCATCACCGTGTGGTGATTCGGCAGGCCGGCGCCACCCGTCGGCGGGATCAAGCCGGTCTGCGCGGTGTACAGGCGCTTGGCCGACTGGTCGAACAGCACCACGTTCTTGGTGCGGTCGTTCTGGTCGAGCTGCTTGAGCAGTTCGAGGCGCACCAGCGAGCCACCCTTGCTGTCGAGCGTGGCCTTGATCAGGTCGGTGCTGACGACGACCTGCTTGGCCACCGGGTCGGCGGCCGCCGCCGACGCGGCTGGCGCCACGGGAGCCGCCGTGGCACCTGCGGCCTGCTGCAGCGGCACGCTGGGTGCCGGCACCGCGCCCGGCGCGGCCGACGCGCCGGCAGCCACCGGCTTGCTCGCGGGCGCCGGCCCGAACATCGAAGGCTGGCCGTTGTGGCGTTGCCAGGCGTCCCAGATCAGGACGAGTGACATCGAGAACACCACCCACAGCAGGGTGCGACGGAGGTCGGTCATGGGGAGGTCTTGTCGGACAAGGGTGAAGACGGTGCCGTTTCGCTGGCGAAACGGCGGAACAGGGAGGGCGGGCACGCGGGCACGGGATCGAATCCGCCCTGGCACCAGGGGTGGCATCGCGCGACACGGGCCGTGGCCAGGTAGGTGCCGGCCGCAGCGCCGTGCCGCTGAAGCGCTTCCAGCGCGTAGACGGAGCAGGTCGGCTCGAAGCGGCAGCTGCTGCCCAGCCAGGGGCTGAGGAACAGCCGGTAGCCGCGCACCAGCAGGATCAGGGCACGCCGAGGCAGCGACTTCCAGGCCGCGACATTCATGGGCTGCGCCTCGACTTCGGCCGGTCGAAACCGGAGGGCGTCATCAGCGCGCTCAGTTCCTCGCTGGCCGCGCTGGCCAGCGCATACGAGGTGGCCGACGGAAAAACCTGCCGGTCCCAGGGCGCACGCAGGCGCACCACCCACAGGCCGGCAGGCCAGCCGGCCGCATGGCGCCCGGCCAGCAGGCGGATCTGGCGCTTGAGCAAGGTCCGCGTCACCGCGCGGCGGGCATGCCGCTTCGGAATGACCATGCCGAGCCACTGCGCCGCAGCGGCCGCCGGCTCGGTCGGCACCGAGTCATCCACAGGCTGCACCGGAAGCGGGACTTCGCCTGTTGACAACTCTTCCGATCCGCGCTTGCCAGCGGGTTTGGAGGGGGGTGTCGGGCTGCCCTGCAGGTGATGCAAGGCGAAGTGAGCCGTGCGCGCCCGAGGCGGGCAGCGCAGCACCCGTTCGAAATCGACGGAGCGCACGATGCGGCCAATCACGGCGGTGTGGATGCGCTCGGGAGCCTTGCGGGGCGGGCGGCGGATGCCGCCGGCCTCAGACGGCCAGGCGCTTGCGGCCCTTGGCGCGGCGTGCGTTGATGACGGCGCGGCCGCCGCGCGTCTTCATGCGCACGAGGAAGCCGTGCGTACGGGCACGGCGGACTTTGGAGGCTTGGTAGGTACGCTTCATGATCGGTCCAGCGAAACAGCTCGGATTGCAGCCCGGGGAGGTTTCCATCCGCGGCTGCGCTCCGCGGCGGCATGGCCCCGCCACGCCTAGACGTTTCGGGGAACCCGCGATTACAGCAAAAAAGCCGTTCCCGGTCAACGACTTGGCCCTTGCCGCCGTGGGTCGGCCAGCGGGACAGCCACCTAGATCATCTGTGGATAACCACTGGCGCGCGGCCCCGGGATGGATAGAATGCGGCCGCTCCTAGAAGAACTTTTCCACAACATGGCGGCAGACCTGTGGCAACGTGGTTGCGAGAAGCTCGCAGCCGAATTGCCAGAGCAGCAATTCAACACCTGGATCCGACCCTTGCCGGCTGCCGACGTCGCAGACGACGCAGCCGGCGGTTCGGTCGTGACGCTGCGCGTGCCGAATCGCTTCAAGCTCGACTGGATCCGCAATCAGTACGCGAACCGCATCGAGTCGGTGCTGACCGAACTGGCTGGCAAGCCGGTGCGGCTGGACATCACGCTGGCGCCGCGCGATGCGGTGGCCGCGCCCGCCCGCCCCCCGGCAGGGCCCCAGCCGGTCGGGCAGGTGCTCAACGGTCACGGTGTTGGCGCGGCCAGGCCGCAGGCGACAGCCAAGCCGGCAGCCTCCGCTCCGACGCCGGCGGCGCGTGGACGCCTGAATCCGCAGCTGACCTTCGACACGCTGGTGCCCGGCCGGGCCAACCAGATGGCGCGCACCGCGGCCTTGCACGTGGCCGGCGCGCCGGGCCAGATGTACAACCCGCTGTTCATCTACGGTGGCGTCGGCCTCGGCAAGACGCACCTGATCCACGCCGTCGGCAATGCACTGCTGGCCGACAAGCCCGACGCACGCATCCTCTACCTGCACGCCGAGCAGTTCATCACTGACGTCGTGCGCAACTACCAGCGCAAGACCTTCGACGAGCTGAAGGCCAAGTACCACCAGCTCGACCTGCTGCTGATCGACGACGTGCAGTTCTTCGCCGGCAAGGAGCGCACCCAGGAGGAGTTCTTCAACGCCTTCGAGGCGCTGCTGGCGAAGAAGGCGCACATCATCATGACCAGCGACACCTATCCGAAAGGATTGGTGGACATCGACGAGCGCCTGACCTCACGCTTCGACGCCGGCCTGACGGTGGCCATCGAACCGCCCGAGCTGGAGATGCGCGTGGCCATCCTGATGCGCAAGGCCGAGCAGGAAGGCTCGCCGATGCCGGAAGACGTGGCCTTCTTCGTCGCCAAGAACGTGCGCGCCAACGTGCGCGAGCTCGAAGGGGCGCTGCGCAAGATCTTGGCCTACTCGCGCTTCAGCCAGAAGGAGATCAACATCGGCCTGGCGCGCGAGGCGCTGAAGGACCTGCTGTCGATCCAGAACCGGCAGATCGGCGTCGAGAACATCCAGAAGACAGTGGCCGACTTCTACAAGATCAAGGTCGCCGACATGTACAGCAAGAAGCGCCCGGCATCGATCGCCCGGCCGCGCCAGATCGCGATGTACCTGGCCAAGGAGATGACGCAGAAGAGCCTGCCGGAGATCGGCGAGCTGTTCGGCGGCCGCGACCACACGACGGTGCTGCATGCCGTGCGCAAGATCTCCGGCGAGCGGCAGAAGAACAGCGAACTGAACCAGCAGCTGCACGTGCTGGAACAGACGCTCAAGGGCTGACCATGGCGCAGCCGCACAAGCCTGTGGACGGATCCGGGACAACTTCGAAGCTGTCCACAGGCTCGGCCGTCCAGCCGAAGTTGTTCGCTTTCGGCGGCGTGGGCACAGGCCTTCGGCGCACAGGGTTTGCGGCCGCTAAGGGCTTGAGAGAAAAGGAGAAAATGCGGTTCTCCACAGAAAGCCCGGTCCTCTACTAAGACGACTATATGAAGAGGTTCAAATGATTGTCTTGAAGGCAACTCAGGAAAAAGTTCTTGGCGCACTGCAGGCAGTGGCCGGCATCGTCGAGCGTCGGCACACGCTGCCCATCCTGGCGAACGTGCTGCTGCGCAAGAACGGCAGCCAGGTGGAGCTGACGACGAGCGACCTGGAGATCCAGGTGCGCACGACGGCAGAACTCGATGGCGACGGTGGCAACTTCGCCACCACGGTCGGTGCGCGCAAGCTGATCGACATCCTGCGGTCCATGCCCGCCGACCAGACGGTGACGCTGACGGCCAACCAGAGCAAGCTGACGCTGCAAGGCGGCAAGAGCCGCTTCACGCTGCAGACGCTGCCGGCCGACGACTTCCCGCTGGTGCAGGAAGCGGCCGACTTCGGCCCGATGTTCAGCGTGCCGCAGAAGACGCTGAAGGCGCTGATCAACCAGGTGCATTTCGCGATGGCGGTGCACGACATCCGCTACTACCTCAACGGCATCCTGTTCGTTGCCGAGGGCAAGAGCCTGACGCTGGTGGCCACCGACGGCCACCGCCTGGCACTGGCCCAGGCCACGCTCGACGTCGAGATCCCGAAGCAGGAAGTCATCCTGCCGCGCAAGACGGTGCTCGAGCTGCAGCGCCTGCTCAAGGACGAGAAGGACGGCGACGAGGGTGCGATCGAGATGCGCTTCGCCGGCAATCAGGCGAAGTTCGTCTTCAGCGGCATGGAGTTCGTCACCAAGCTGGTCGAGGGCAAGTTCCCCGACTACAACCGCGTGATCCCGAAGAACCACAAGAACGCCGTGACGCTGGGCCGTGCGCCGCTGCTGGCCAGCCTGCAGCGCGCCGCCATCCTGACCAGCGAGAAGTTCAAGGGCGTGCGCGTCAACATCGAGCCGGGCACCCTGCGCATCGCGTCGAGCAATGCGGAGCAGGAAGAGGCCAAGGAAGAACTCGAGATCGACTACAACGGCGACGCCATCGAGATCGGCTTCAACGTGACCTACCTGATCGACGCGCTCACCAACATGAGCCAGGAGATGATCAAGGTCGAGCTGCAGGACACCAACTCCAGCGCGCTGATCACCGTGCCCGAGCAGGCCGGCTTCAAGTACGTCGTGATGCCGATGAGGATCTAGCGCTCAGTGCCGGTCCTGTCCCAGTGAGCGGGCTGCGGCCCGCTTGCGCATTTCTCCAGAGTGCGATTCCGCTTTCGAAAGCTGCCATGAGCGACACCCCGAACACCCCCGAGAACGCGCCGAAGCCCGTCGACGCCTATGGCGAGGGAAGCATCCAGATCCTCGAGGGCCTGGAAGCGGTGCGCAAGCGCCCGGGCATGTACATCGGTGACACGTCCGACGGCACCGGCCTGCACCACCTCGTCTTCGAGGTCGTCGACAACTCGATCGACGAGGCCCTGGCCGGCTACTGCGACGACATCGTCGTCACCATCCACACCGACAACTCGATCTCGGTGACCGACAACGGGCGCGGCATCCCGACCGGCGTGAAGATGGACGACAAGCACGAGCCCAAGCGCAGTGCGGCCGAGATCGCGCTGACCGAGCTGCACGCCGGCGGCAAGTTCAACCAGAACAGCTACAAGGTCTCGGGCGGCCTGCACGGCGTGGGGGTGAGCTGCGTGAACGCGCTGTCGAAATGGCTGCGCCTGACGGTGCGCCGCGAGGGCAAGGCGCACTACATGGAGTTCCGCAAGGGCATCCCGCAGGAGCGCATCCTCGAGCAGCGCGACGGCTTCGAGATCTCGCCGATGAAGATCACCGGCGAGACCGAGAAGCGCGGCACCGAGGTGCACTTCCTGCCCGATGACGAGATCTTCGAGAACATCGACTTCCACTACGAGATCCTCAGCAAGCGCCTGCGCGAGCTGAGCTTCCTGAACAACGGCGTGAAGATCCGCCTGGTCGACGAGCGCAACAACAAGGAAGACAACTTCGCATTCGTGGGTGGCGTGAAGGGCTTCGTCGACTTCATCAACACCGGCAAGAAGGTGCTGCACAACACCGTGTTCCATGCGGTCGGTGAGAAGAAGACCGAGCACGGCAGCATGATCATCAGCGAAGTGGCCATGCAGTGGAACGACGGCTACAGCGAGACGGTGCTGTGCTTCACCAACAACATTCCGCAGCGTGACGGCGGCACCCACCTGACCGGCCTGCGCGCGGCGATGACCCGCGTCATCAACAAGTACATCGAGGACAACGAGCTGGCCAAGAAGGCCAAGGTCGAGGTCACCGGCGACGACATGCGCGAAGGCCTGTGCTGCGTGCTGAGCGTCAAGGTGCCGGAGCCCAAGTTCAGCAGCCAGACCAAGGACAAGCTGGTGTCGAGCGAAGTGCGCGGCCCGGTGGAAGAAGTGGTCAGCAAGGCGCTGACCGACTACCTGCTCGAGAACCCGATCGACGCGAAGATCATCTGCGGCAAGATCGTCGAGGCCGCGCGTGCCCGCGAGGCGGCCCGCAAGGCCCGCGAGATGACGCGCCGCAAGGGCGTGCTCGACGGCATGGGCCTGCCCGGCAAGCTGGCCGACTGCCAGGAGAAGGACCCGGCGCTGTGCGAGATCTACATCGTCGAGGGTGACTCCGCCGGTGGCTCCGCCAAGCAGGGCCGTGATCGCAAGTTCCAGGCGATCCTGCCGCTGCGCGGCAAGATCCTCAACGTCGAGAAGGCGCGCTACGAGAAGCTGCTGTCCAGCGACGCCATCCTGACGCTGATCACCGCGCTGGGCACCGGCATCGGCAGCGAGGACTTCAACGTCGACAAGCTGCGCTACCACCGCATCATCATCATGACCGATGCGGACGTGGACGGCGCGCACATCCGCACCCTGCTGCTGACCTTCTTCTACCGTCAGATGCCGCAGCTGGTGGAGCGCGGCCACATCTACATCGCACAACCGCCGCTGTACAAGGTCAAGCTCGGCAAGGACGAGCAGTACCTGAAGGACGGTCACGAGCTCGACGCGTACCTGCTGCGGGTGGCACTGAAGGACGCGAAGCTCGACACCGGCGTGCCGGGCGCAGCCGTGCTGCAGGGCGATGCGCTGGAAACGCTGGCGCGCCAGTACGTGCTGGCCAACAACGTGGTGGAGCGGCTGTCGAACTGGATGGACGTGGACGGCCTGCGTGCGATGGCCAACGGCCTGGCGCTGAACCTCGACACGCTGGAGGCGGCCGAAGCCTCGGCCGCGGCGCTGCAGCAGGCGCTGAACGATGCCGAGGTGGTGGCCGAGTTCGACGTGCGCAGCGACAAGCACCACCTGCGCATCAGCCGCATGCTGCACGGCAACGTCAAGAGCAGCGTGATCACCGCCGACTTCGTGCATGGCGCGGACTATGAAGCGTTGTCCACCGCAGGCCGGACCTTCAAGGGCCTGGTCAGCGACGAGGCCGTGGTCAGCCGCGGCGAAGGCGAGAAGCTGAAGGAGTCGAAGGTCGGCGACTTCCGCGAGGCCATGGCCTGGCTGATCGGCCAGGCCGAGAACGCCGTGGGCCGACAGCGCTACAAGGGCCTCGGCGAGATGAACCCCGCGCAGCTGTGGGAGACGACGATGGACCCGACCGTGCGCCGCCTGCTCAAGGTGCAGATCGACGACGCGATCGAAGCCGACCGCGTCTTCACCATGCTGATGGGCGACGAGGTCGAGCCTCGCCGCGACTTCATCGAGACCAACGCGCTGCGGGCGTCCAACATCGACGTCTGATCGCAGCGGCCGGGCACGCCATCGCGGCGTGCCCCGCAACCTTCAGCGCGGGTTCTCGCTCACCGCGGCCGCCACCGGCGGCGCGGCTGGCTCGGGGGCGGTCTCGGCAGCATCGGCAGGCGCCTGTGCGGGCGCGGCCGCCTGCACGGCTTCGGCGGCGGGTGCGGGCTCCGGAGCCGAGCGCAGCGCAAGCGCAACGGCCTCGTTGGAAGACAGAAAGGCGTTGAGCACCTGGTCGGCCTGCGCGAGCGCTGCCTGCATGCCGCCGGCATCGAAGCTGCGGCCGTTGGCCTTCAGCACGCCGTCGGCGTACTCGTAGCCGGCCTGCAGTCCACCCGGCACTTCGGTGGCCACGCCCATCGCCAGCACCATCTGCTTCTGTTCGGCGTCCACCACGTCGCCCTTGAGCGTGATCTGGCCTTGCGAGCGCAGCACGCGTGCCAGCAGGATCGGTGCGCTGTCGCCGCCGGCCGTCGGCTTGAGCTCGACCTGGAGCGAACCGTCCAGCGAACCATTGCCAATGCTGCCGGCGATGCGCGGGATGCCGAGCGTGAAGCCACGGGCCATCAACGTGCGCAGGGCCGAGCGCAGCGTCGCGGTCTCGTTGGCGGTTGCGTGCTCGAGCCCGCAGGTGTCGCCGAGGATCTGGCCCACCGTCTCGATGCTCTTCGCATGGACCCCGGTCACGCCGATCTCGAGGACGAGGTCGCGCGCGGTCTGCCCCGCGACGCTGACGTTGCGCAGGCTGGGCGTGAACTTCATGTCGAGGCGGTCTCCGTGTTCGACGACCTCGCTGGCCACGCGGAAGCCTTCGGCCGTGCCCAGCTCCGTGCTCAGCTTGTCGATCGACAGGCTCGCGGTCCCCGTGCCGAGCTTGCGGTTCTTCAGGTCCATCGCGAGCACGAGCTGCTGCAGCTCGAGCGCCTGGCCATGGCCGCGCGCGACGATGCGGTCGGTCTTCCAGTCGAGCGCGAAGGTATTGGCGCCCCAGGCGATGCGTCCCGTCGAGGGCGCCACCTGCACCGATTCCGCACCGCTGACGGCCAGTTCAGGAAGGCTCAGGCTCGAGCGGACGTCGCCGTTCATCGCCACCGAGCCGTCGCCCTGCAGCGTCGTGTTGCCGCCAAAGGTCTTGGCAAAGCTCGCACCGGCGGCACCCGTGGGCGCCAGGGTCCAGTCGAAACGCATCAGCGAGCCCGGCAGCACCAGGTGGCGCATCGTGTAGCTCACCTGCAGGGTCAGCGGCGCCTCGCCGGCGCCGGCATCGCCGCACTGGTCTTCCAGGCGAACGTCCACGGTACCGGTCGAGGACAGGATGCCGCGGTCATGTTTCAGATTCATCAATCGGAAGCCATCGCGGGCCGATGCATGCGAGGTCAGCGCTCGAAGCTCGCGCTCGGCAACATGCGCTCCGTACACCCCGGTGCCGATCCACGCGGCTCCGAGGGCTGCCACCGCGGCGCTGGCCAGGGCGACGGTCTTTCCCGACGAGTTCACTTTTCGTTCTCCTGGTGTGGACCGGCGTGGGCCCGATCAGACGGGGCGCGGTCAGATTGATCGTGCTGCAACCAGAAGATAAGTGATGTAAATGATCAAAACAAGAAGAAAAGTCGCATATTTGGCGCGTAGGCGGCGGAAGTGCGAATCAATGCGCAGCATTCACCCGCAAATGGCGCCATAACGCTGGCGCTCAGGCCGACTGCGGCGTGCCGGGTGCCTGCAGCGGCAGCACCAGCCGGGTGCTCGTGCCCCGGCCGGGCGCGCTGCGGATGTCCAGCTGTGCGCCCAGGGCACGCGCGCGCTCGCGCATGTTGGCCAGGCCGCGGCCGGCGCGGGCAGCCGGCCGGTCGGGGTCGAAGCCGACGCCGTCGTCGGCCACCTCCACGGCCACGTGGTCCTCGAGCTTGCACAGGCTCACGTGCACCTGTTGCGCTCCGGCGTGCTTGAGCACGTTGGTGAACATCTCCTGCACCATGCGCAGCACCTGCAGCGCATGCGGTGCGTCGAGCCAGGGCAGCGGCGGCAGGTCCTGCACCTGCCAGTGCAGGCGCAGGCCGGCGGCCTCGAGCCGGTCACCCAGGCGCAGGCGCAGCGTGCCGACCAGCGTCGCGAGGTCGTTCTCCATCGGCTCCAGCGAGTCGATCACCAGCCGCAGGTCGTCGATGCAATCGCCCAGCAGGCGCGCCATCGCCTCGGGTGAGAGCCGGCGCTGCTGCGCCAGGGCCAGCGAGCTGAGCAGGGCCGAGCCCAGCCCGTCGTGCATGTCGCGCATCAGGCGCTGGCGTTCCTGCTGCAGTGCCTGTTCGCGCTCGAACGCCACCAGCCGCAGGTGATTGGCCTGCAGCTGTTGCTGCTGTTCGACCAGTTGCCGCTGCTGGTCGGCATGCGCGTCGGCCAGCCGGGCAAAGGCGCCGGCATGCTGGCGAACCAGCGCATGCTGGAAGCTCAGCAGCAGCATCAGGCAGCAGTAGGGCAGCAGGTAGTAGTGGTGCGGCGGCAGGCGGCCGGCCAGCAGCATCAGGTCGTGCGCGGCGAGCACCACGCCCAGCAGCAGCGTACCGGTCAGCATGCTGAAGTGGCGGTCGCCCAGGCGCAGGGCCTGCCACATCAGGAACAGGCACACACCGGCGGCCACCGCGATGTTCAGCGCGTGCTGCAGCACCAGGGCCTCGCCGCGCAGCGGCCACAGCGGCAGCGTGATCAGCGACAACAGCACGACGAAGACCGCCAGACCCCGCTCCAGCCGTGGCATGCGGGTGGGCAGGAAGCGCAGCACGAACAGGTAGAACAGCAGCGTGAGCCAGCTGATCGAGCTGTTGGTGGTCCACCAGAACCATTCGTAGGCCGTGCGTCCTTCCGGCGGTGCCACGAAGTAATGCAGGTTGCGCAGCGCCCAGACCGCGGTGACGGCAGCGAACAGCAGGTTCAGCTCGGGCTGCTGGCCGCGGCGCGCCAGGGCCAGGGCCAGGCCGCCCAGCAACAGGCCGCACAGGCTGATCGCGTGCATGCCGGTGACCTGCCAGAACAGGCGCCGCTCCTGCAGCGCCGACACGGCCACGGTGTCGCCCGCCACCGGCGCCGCGAGGCCGAACTGCACACCATGGATGGTGGGCAGCCCGATCGCCAGCTGCAGCGCGGCCCCCGGCTCGGCGAGCTCCAGCGGGAGTGGCACGTACAGCGGCGTGTTCCATTGCGACAGCCAGGCCCCGCGGTTGTCGAGCAGGCGCTGCCACGGCGCGCCCGGTGTGCCAGCGCGCACCAGCACCTGCACCGGGCCGCCGATCACGCGTGCTATGTGCAGTGCCTGCGCGCCGTCGGCGCCGGCGGGCACGGTGTAGGCCATGCGGTACCAGCGCATCTCCACCGGGTAGGAGCGGCCGCCGTGCAGCAGCGCGTCGCGCGCCGCGTGGTCGGGCAAGGCCACCGGGCGCCACGCAGCGGGATCCTCCGGCGGCGGCGTGGTCTCGGGCAGCGACAGCAGCGCCGATTCGGGGAGGTGCTGGCCGAGCACGAGGGACTGCTCGCCCAGCGGCGTCACCGCCAGTTCGGCCCGCTCGAAGGTGCGCGGTGCCTCGGCGCCTGCACCGCGGAAGTCCAGCACCAGGGTGGCCAGCACCGCGGTCGCCAGCAGCAGCGTCATCAGCCAGCGCAGCGGTGTGCCGGCAGCCCGGCCAGCGTGCGAGCTGCCCTCGGCGGTCATTCGCGCAGCAAGCCCAGAAGACGGGCTTCGTGCACCGCCTCGGACTTCGAGTGCACCTGCAGCTTGCGGTAGCTGCGCTTCACGTAGGTCATCACGGTGTGGCGCGTCACGCCCAGCAGCTGCGCCGTTTCGTCGTAGCTGAAGCCCTTGGCGGCGTACTGCAGCACGGCCACCTCGCGCAGCGACAGGCCCGGATCGTCGGCCGACGACTCGGCCGCAGACTCGGCCGCCGGCCGCGCCGGCGTGAGCCGCGACAGCAGGCGGCGCGCGATCACCGGGCTGATCGGGCTGCCGCCCTCGCGCAGCGCCCGCACCTGCGCCGCCAGGTCCATGGGCAGGCCGGACTTGAGCAGGTAGCCGGTGGCGCCGGCCTCGATCGACTCGAGCACATGGCGCTCGTCGCCGAAGATGGTGATCACCATCACGTCGCAGCCCGGCAGGCTCTGTGCCGCCTCGCGGATCAGCGCCAGCCCACTGCCGTCGGGCAGGCCCAGGTCGACCAGCAGCACGTCGGGGCGGGTGTTCAGCAGCAGCAGCCGGCCGTCGTGCACCGTGGCGGCCGCACCGGCCAGCAACAGGCCGGGGTCGGCATCGATGGCCTGCATGAGCGCGAGGCGGAAGTCCTCGTTGTCCTCGACGATGGCGATGCGGGGCGGGCGAGGCGAACTCACGCGGCAAGTCTAGTGCGCGCGCGGTCGCCCGGGTGGCGGCCGGCGTGTCCCCTTCGCAAGGGACAAGCGCGCGCGTGAAGGCACGTGCTGTCTGCCTAAGATGCACCGCATGAAGAAACCGTCTCTCGCCGCCGCCGTTCTGGCCACCGTCGTGTGCACCGTGGCCGTGGCCCAGCCGGGCATTCCGCAGCGCCAGAGCGGGCTGTGGACGACCTCGGTCGACGGGCGCGACACCGGCATGAGCCTGTGCGTGGACCGCGCGCGCGACGACGTGATGACGCACATGCTGCCCAGCGAATCGGCCAAGGCGCAGTGCAGCCGCAGTGCCCCGCGACGCGAGGCCGCCGACCGGGTCGTCCTCGAATCGGTGTGCCAGAACGGCGACCAGAAGAAGACGGTGCGCATGGTCTTCACCGGCGACTTCGAACGCCAGGTCACCGCCGACATCAGCACGACCTTCGACCCGCCACGCAAGGGCCGCGCGCCGCGCAGCCACCGGTTCGAGATGCGCTGGGTGGGCGCCTGCCCGGCCGGCGTGCAGCCGGGCCAGATGCTGATGCCGGGGGCCCGCCCTGCGCCCGCCCGCTGAACTGCGCGTCGCCGCATACGCGCTGGTGCTGGCGGCCGGGGCTGCGCAGGCAGCGTCGTTCCCCTGCACCGGCACGTTGACGGCGGTCGAGCGCCAGGTGTGCGCCGACGCCACGCTCTCGCAGCTCGACGAGCACCTGTTGCGCTACTACACCGCGGCGCGCCAGGTGCTGGGTGCCTCAGGTGCGGAGTGCCTGGCGACCGATCAGCGCCGCTGGCTGCGCACGGAGCGCAACGCCTGTGCCGATGCGGCCTGTCTCAACACGGCCTACCTGCAGCGCCTGAGCGTGCTCGACGGCCTGCAACCCGGCGCCTCGGCGCTGAAATCGGTCGCCTTGCCGAGCGCCCCCGCACTCGTCTGGGTGGTGCCGCCTGCAGCCGACGAGGTGGCGGCACCGCGCCTGCGCGGCCAGTCGCCGCTGGAGGCGAGCGGCCGGCTGGTCGACGACGTGGTCGCGGGCGACGGCTACGTGCTGAAGGACGCTGCCGGCCGACAGCACGTGGTGGTGTCGACGATGTTCCTGGACGACTCGGCGGCCCGCCTGGCTGCGCTGGCCAGCGTGACTGGCGCGCGCTACCAGGTGCAGGGCCAGGCCGAGACCGGCCGAGGCGGTGACCGCCACTTCGCCCAGGGCGCCTGCCGCTACGTGTACCGGCTGCCCTAGCCGCGCGCGGCCTCGAGGCTCAGTGCGCGGCTCACTGCGAGGCTCACTGCTTAGCGCCTTCACCCAGCCGCCGGCCGAGCGACACCGCATACGGTGCAGCACGCGCCGCCAGCATTGGGTCGGCCGAAGGTTCGACGCCCTTGGGCAGCACCATCGGGTTGTAGGTAATTGCCAGACACGGGCCGGTGGCGTCGGGCGACACGGCCTTGACCGTCAGTCGGCCCAGCGTCAGCTTGCGGCGATCGTCCGGCAGCGGGGTCACTGCGCTGTCGATCTTGTCGCCCGCCTGCGCCAGCTGCAGGTTGAAGTCGAAGGCGACCGTGCCGGCCGCCACGCGCTGGCGCAGGTCATCGAACAGGAAGTCGCTGCCCTTGGCCTTGGCTTCGTCGTCACTCAGGCCCTGCGTGCCGCCCACCGGCTCGAAGATCCACTTGCCGAACTGCTTCTTGCCGGCGGCATCGACGAAGCCGAAGCCGTGCACGCCCCAGTAGTTGACCTTGGCGTAACTGGCCGGCACCGGCTGGCTGGCGAAGTGCTTGCCCTGCAGCAGCACCTCGGGGTTGGCGTCGGCGAAGGCCTTCACCTTGTCGGGGTTGGGCTTCTTGGTCTCGGGGTCCGGCGCCAGCGACTCCAGCCGGCCGAGGAACTGCTCCGGCGTCGCGGCGCCGAACACCGGCGCAGAGATGTTGCCCATCTGCCAGGTCTCGCCGCCGGGCAGGTCGAACTGCAGCGCGAGGTTGCGCTGGCTGCGCGCGTTGTCCGGCGCCTTCGGGTTGCCGCCGCCGACCGAGAAGCGCACCACCACCGGCACCGGCTTGCCGCTGAAGGCCGACGACACCGAAAGCGCCCGGCCATCGGCACTGCCGACGAACTCACCGCTCGCGCACACACCCTTGGCGCCGGAGCGGCGGTAGCCGTCGAACTTGCCGCCCACACGCTCGAAGGTGTCGACAATGCGGTTGGGGTCGACCTGGGCCTGGGCCGGTGCGCCGAGTCCGGCAACGGTGCAGGCCAGCGCGAGGCCGGCGGTGGAGGCGAGGTGGGTCATGCGGTGTTTCCTGCGGGGGTTGGGGGTGGAGGATTTGCCGTACCGGCAACCCCGGTACGCAGCCTGGGTCGGGCTGGATGCAGCAGGGATTACATGCCGCATCCGCCCCTGCCGGCGCTCAGCCGATGTCGTACTCGCTGAACCGCTGCGCCCGCACCTGCCGCACGTACTCGCGGGTGAAGCCGGGAAAGAGCGCGAAGATCCGGCCGTCGCCGGCGCGGTACCAGCTGCGGCAGGCCGCCCAGACCGAACTCCCCAGGCGTGCCTGCAGTGCCTGGTTGGAAGCGGCCATCACCGGTGCCTTCACGGTCATCCAGCGGGCCTGGCGCTGCCGCAGCCCCTTCATCGCCTTCAGCACCCATTGCACCCCCGGTTCGATGAACAGCAGCGTCGAGGTGTGGCCGGTGGCGGTGTTCGGGCCGAGCATCAGCCAGAAGTTGGGAAAGCCGGCCACGCTCAGGCCGAGGTGGGCCTGCGGGCCGCTGCGCCAGGCGTCGGCCAGCGGGAGGCCGTGCAGGCCGCGGATGTCGAGGTGGGCCAGCGAATGCTCGACGTCGAAGCCGGTGGCGCAGACCAGCACGTCGATGGCGTGTGTCTGCCCGTCGGCGGTGACGATGCCGTGCGGCGTGATGCGTTCGATGGGCTCGCTGACCAGCGCGACATGGGGGCGCGCCAGCGCCCGGTAGTAGTCGTTCGAGTAGATGATGCGCTTGCAGCCCAGCGGGTAGGTCGGGCGCAGTCGCGCGCGGAGTGCCTCATCGGGAACCTGCTTCTGCAGCAGCAGCTCGGCGCCGCGCAGCATGCCGCGGCGGGCGAGCGTGCCCTCGTCGAAGCCGCGCCTCCCCCATTCGAGCACGGCGTACCAGAAGCGGCGCACCAGCGCCGACCACGGTGGCAGCGCCGCGAGCCAGCGATCGAGCGCGTGGTAGGGCCGGTCCATGCGCGGCAGCACCCAGTTGGCGGTGCGCTGGAACACGGTGAGATGCGCAGCGCGCTCGGCCAGTGGCGGGATCAGCTGCGACGCCGTGGAACCGGTGCCGATCACCGCGATGCGCAGGCCGGCCGCGTCGAACGAGGTGTCCCAGCGCGCCGAATGCAGCACGCAGCCGGCAAAGGTCTCGATGCCCGGGATGTCGGGCAGGCGCGGGCGCGACAGCGGCCCGGTGCTGCAGACAAAGTGGCGTGCGCTCAGGCGCGCGCCGCTGGCCAGGGTGATGGCCCAGCGGCCGTCGGCCTCGTCGAACACCGCGCGCTCGATGCGCTGGCCGAAGCGCAGGTGCGGCAGCACGCCGAACTGCTGCGCCACGTCCTGCATGTAGGCCTGGATCTCCGGTGCGGCAGCAAAGCGGCGCGACCAGCGCGGGTTGGGCGCGAAGGAGAACGAGTACAGCGGCGCCGGCACATCGACATGCGCTCCCGGGTAGCGGTTGTCCCACCAGGTGCCGCCCAGGCCCTCGCTCTGCTCGATGAGCACGAAATCGTCGCAGCGCGCCCAGCGCAGCCCCACCGCCATGCACAGGCCCGACATGCCGGCACCGAGCACGACGACCTCGCGGGTCTCGATCTCGTCGTCGCGATATGCCGTGGTTGCGAACAGGGCGAGGCGATCGACGGCGTCGTCGGCGCTCGGCATCGCGCCGGCGTGCAGCGCGAAGACATGCCAGCGCCCCGGCGTGACCTCGCAGCGCACCGTGACGCCGGCCGCCTGCAGCGCGTCGTGTAGCTGCAGCGCCTGGTCGTGCAGCAGTTCGTCGGTGCCGGCTTGGATGAGCACCGGCGGCAGCCCGCGCAGGTCGGCATGCAGCGGCGAGGCCCAGGGGTGCGTGGCGGGCGTGTCGCCGAGGCAGAGCTTCGCGCAGCCCGTCGCCCACGGCACGCTGAGCATCGCTTCGCCGGGGGGCGCGGCGGCCGGCGCATGCGCCTCGACCATGTCGACCCAGGGCGACAGCAGCAGCAGCGACGACGGCAGCGGCTCGCCGGCATCGCGCAGCGCAAGGGCCAGTGCGAGGGCGAGCCCACCGCCCGCGGAGTCGCCCGCCACCGCCACCGGGCCCTGTGCACGCAGCGCGCGGTATGCGGCCAGCGCATCCTCGACCGCGGCAGGGAAGCGGTGCTCCGGCGCCAGCCGGTAGTCGGCGGCGAACAGCGCCATGCCGGTGGCCTGCGCCAGGCGTGCCGTCAGCGCGCGGTGCGTGGCTGGCGCGCCCACGCAGTAGGCGCCGCCATGCAGGTAGAGCAGCGTGCCGGGGCGCGAGGCCGGCACGGGTGGCCGCACCCATTCGCCCAGCACGCCGCCGACCTGTGCCGGCTCGTAGCGCGTACCGCGCAGCGGCATCGACAGCGCCGACAGAGCGCGCAGCCAGCGTCGCTGGAAGCCGATCGGCACGCGCGGCGAGAACACCGGCTTGAGCGCCAGCTGCAGCAAGCCGCGCAGCAGCGTGGCGGGCAGGCGTTCGCGCCATCCGCGCGGCGGCGGGCAGGTGACCAGGCTCATGGGGTGGCCATCATCGCACCGCGGGTGTCGGGAACCTTTGCGCGCCGCCGGCCTCCGATGCGGGTCGTCGTCAACCCACGAACCCCATGAAAGCAGCGATCTGGATCGTCTTCGGTGTGCTCTCCCTGATGTGGACCGGTGCAGCCCTGGCCGCGGCCGAACTGACCGAGTGGGCGTCGGGCCTGATCGCCTCCGGCGCCGCGGTGGACCTGGGCAAGGCCGTGGCGCAGTGGCCGGTGCCGGCCTGGATGGCGCCCTGGGTCGACGTGGCCGCCGTGCAGGCCGCGCAGCAGTTCACCGTGGCCGCGCTCGAATGGCTGCGCGACGTCTGGCCGGGCATCGCCTCGGTGGTCGGCTGGCTGGTGCCGGTGATCTGGCTGCTGTGGGCGCTGGGCCAGGGGCTGATGCTGCTGGCCGCCGGTCTGGGCCACTGGCTCGCCGGCCGTGCGCAGCCGCAACCCCAACCCGTCTGAACGGAAGCACGACCATGACCGAGACCGAAACCCGAGGCGTGCTCACCGTCGCGCTGCTCGCCGCCTTTGCCGACGGCAGCAAGCACGAACGCGAGCGTGCCGAGATCAAGCGCATTGCCGAAGGACTGTCGCAGTCCGATGCCGTGCACCTGCCAACGCTTTACCAGGACGTGCTGATGAAGCGCGTGACGCTGTCCGACGTGCTGCCGGCGCTGGCGAGCGAGCCCGCGCGCCAGCTCGCCTACGAGATGGCGGTGTGTGTCTGCGACGCCGACGGCACGCAGTCGGCCGTCGAGCGGGCGTTCCTCGACGAACTGGCACGCGCGCTGAAGCTCGATGCCGCGGCCGCCGGCGAGTTCCGCCAGCAGGCCGAGGCGATGAGCGCCGAGGCGCTGCCGGCGGCCACCGCGCCGGCGCTGGCCACGGCGCCGGTCGCCGCTGCGGCCACCGCGGCCAGCGTCGACGAGGCCGCGCTGGACAAGACCATCCTCGACGCCGCGATCGTCAACGGCGCCCTCGAGCTCTTGCCCGAGACGCTGTCGACGATGGCCATCATCCCGCTGCAGATGCGACTGGTCTTTCGCATCGGCCAGGCCCACGGCTACCAGCTCGACAGCGGCCATGTGAAGGACTTCCTCGCCACCGTCGGCGTGGGCCTGACCTCGCAGTACCTCGAGCAGGCCGGGCGCAAGCTGCTCGGTGGCCTGCTCGGGCGCGTCGGCGGCGGGCTGCTCGGCGGCATCGGCAAGCAGGCGGTCAGCTCGGGCATGAGCTTCGCGGCCACCTACGCGCTCGGTCACGTCGCCAAGCGCTACTACGCCGGCGGGCGCACGCTGTCGGCGCAGACGCTGAAGGACGCCTACGCCGGCATGGTCGGCGATGCGCAGGGCCTGCAGCAGCGCTACCTGCCGCAGATGCGCGAACGCGCGCGCACGCTCGATGCCGCCAAGGTGATGGCGATGGTGCGCGGCGGCTGACCGCCGCCGGCGCTCAGTCGTCGTCGCGATCGTGGCGGCCGCCGTGGCCGCGCGGCTCGCGGCAGCGCCAGCTGCTGGCCGATTCGACGTCGCCGTAGCCCTTGTAGCGCGCCACCAACGGGTACGCGCACAGTGGCCGCGTGCGGTCGGGCGCCCAGTCGGCCGGCACTTCCGGGTTGACGGCGCCGGCATTGCCCACGCCGCGTGCGCTCGCGACGATGGCACCTGGCGCCTGGCCCTTCTCCACCCAGGCCACCAGCGGGCGTAGGAAGTCGGCCTGGTCGGTGGCCGGGCCGCCGCTGCAGTGGCCCATGCCGGGCACGCGGTACAGGCGTGCGAAGTCCTCGGCGTCGCCGCCGCTGTCGCGGCCGAGGCGGCGGTACCAGGTCTCGGTGTCGGACACCGAAAAGATCGGGTCGCTGACGCCGTGGTAGACCATGATCTTGGCGCCACGGCGGCGCAGCGTGGACAGGTCCGACGCGTCCGGCGGCGTCATGAAGCCCATCGCCGACTCGGTGTAGGTGGCGTCGGTGGCGTTCAGCTCGGCCAGCGCCTTGTCGATGTCCAGGGCCAGCGAGAAGGCGGGGCCATTGCTCAGCGCGGCGGTGGACGGCGGCACCTTGAAGATCGTGCCGACGGCGCCCGAGTCCAGCGCCAGCGGTGCGGTGAACTCCCAGAACGGAATGCCACCGGCGCCGATGCCGCTGTCGAACGGGAATCCGGCGTAGAAGCGCTGGCCGTTGGAGGTGGTCGCGCCGCGGAAGATCGGCGCGATGGCGATCTTCTGCGCGGTGCTCAGGCAGCTGCCGTCGCGTGCACCACTGCAGGTGGGCACGTCACGCTGGAAGTCGAAGACACGCTGGCAGGTGGCGGTGTCCTGCACCAGGCCGTCGCGCGCGCCGTCGAGCGTGTCGCAGCGAGCCAGCACCGCGGCCGCCACGGTCTTGCGTTCGGCTGCGGTGAAGGCGGTCTCCAGGCCGGGCGGTGTCGACGGGTCGGCAGTGGCCACGGTCGCATAGCGCTGCGCACCGTAGATGTTGGCCAGCGCCGCCAGCGGCAGCCTGTAGCCGGGAGCGCCCGCGAGGTAGCCGTCGTAGTCCTTGGCGTAACGCGCCGCGGCGACCAGCGTGTGGCGACCGCCGTTCGAACAGCCGCCGAAGTAGGAGCGGTCCGGGCCCTTGCCGTAGGCCAGCGCGATCAGCTGCCTGGCCATGGGCGTCAGCGCGCCCACGGCCTGGTAGCCGTAGTCCAGCCGCGCCTGCGGGTCCAGGCCGAAGGCCGGGCCGCCCTGCGCGTTGTTGTGGCCGGCGTCGGAGCTGAGCACCGCGAAGCCCTGCGCCAGCGCATGGCTGAGCGGGCCGCCGCCGGCGCTGCCGGTGGCCGTGACGACGCTGCCGTCGATGCCGCCGTTGCCCTGGTGGAAGAAGCGCCCGTTCCAGGCCTTGGGCAGTCGCATCTCGAAGCCGATCGCGTAGGTCTTGCCGTCGACCGGGCTGACCCGCTCGTTCATGCGGCCGGTGACGCGGCAGTGTTCGGCCACTGGCGTGCCGGCGATCGCCAGCGTGCCGGCGGCCACCGTCGTCGTGGCGGTGATCACCGTATTCGGCAAGGTGGCCGCGCGGGCCGTGAGCTCCTCGCAGGCGCCGACCAGGGGCGCCGGCGTGGCTTCGGCGAGCTGCGGCAGGCGGCTGCGGCGGTGGGCGCCGTTGTCGGACAGGGCCGGCGCGGCGGCCAGCGCAAGCAGTGCTGCGGCGATACTGCCCGTGGCAGCGCGGCGTGGGAGCGTGGTCATGGAATGTCTCCTCGGCCCCGGCTTGAACCGGTGAATAGGTATCGTACTTACCTAATATCAGCCCGCGCTTCCCGGAGTTACCCTGAGATCCTTGGCCGAAGACCGATAACCTGCTTTACCTTGTCGATGCTACGATGAACCGCAAGCCCGTCCCCAAGGCCGACCGCACGCCGCTGGCCCAGCTGGCCGAGGCCGGCGTGCATTCGATCGTCGGCTACCAGCTCGCGCAGGCGACGATCGTCACGGACCAGGTGTTCGACGAGCAGGTCGGGCGCGACGGCGGGCTGCGCCGTGTCGAGTTCACCATCCTCGCGCTGGTGCACGGCAACCCGGACGTGACGGCGCGGCAGCTTGCCAAGGCGCTGGCCGTGACGCCGCCGAACATCGCGATCTGGCTGGACAAGCTCGAGTCGCGCGGCCTGGTCACCCGCACGCGCAGCGAGCGTGACGCCCGCATGCAGCACATCCGCATCACGCGGGTCGGCGCGACGATGGTCGAGCGCTCGGTGCAGGCGCTGATCGAGGGCGAGCAGGCGGCGCTGGCGGCGCTGAGCGCGGCCGAGCGTGCCATCCTGGTCGAGCTGCTGCACAAGGTCGCCCTGTCACGCAAGCGCGCCGACACGGCGGAATAGCGCCGTTCAGCCCGGCGCGTACATCACGTTGATGCGCGCCACGTACTTGGCCACCGGCCCCTGTACCGGCATGCCCACGTGCACCACCGAATGCGGCCCGAAGCCGTGGCGGAAGAACAGCGCGCTGCCCTTGGCGGGTGTCACGTCGTGGTGGCCGCCGTCGCGACGGTAGAGCCGCGTCTGGCCGCCCCGCACACCGTCCTGCGGGCCGTTCAGGTAGACCAGCATGGTCAGGCAGGAGCGCAGGCCGCCCCACTGCACCATCTCGCGCCGGTCCTCACTGAGGCCGAAGCCGGGCCAGTCGCCGTCGGTGTGGCGGTTGAAGACGTCGCCGTCGTCGTAGCGGTACATGTTCAGGCGCTCGGACAGGCGCGGGTACAGCCGCATGCCGTCGATCGCCGGCGGCAGCAGGTGCGCCATGCGTTCGAACATCGGCCCGAGCAGCGAACGGTCGGCCACCCAGTGCACCGACTTGTTCATGCGCATGCCCGGCGGCGTCTGGATGCCGGGCGCCTCGTCGCGGTAGCCGAAGCGCTCGCTGGCCTCGACGATGGCGTCGGCCTCGGGTGCACTCAGCAGGTCGTGGATCTCGAAGGAGAGCAACCCGCCGAGATCGATGTCGTGGCGCGTCGGCACGAGGCCGGCGTCGGGCGCCAGCATCAGCCGTGGCGCCGGTGTCTCGAAGGCGTGGATCGGTGCGCCCTGCACCACGCCGCCCATCGGCAGTGAGCCGGGCAGCCGGGCCACGGTGCGGTGCGGCGGCCAGTCGCCGGAGACGCTCACCACCCGCTCACCACGCGCCGACGTTGGGCATCGAGGCCCAGGGTTCGGCCGGTGCCAGGGCGTTGCCGGCCTGCAGCAGCTCGATCGAGATGTTATCGGGCGAGCGCACGAAGGCCATGCGGCCGTCGCGCGGCGGGCGGTTGATGGTCACGCCGTGTTCCTGCAGGCGGCGGCAGGCGGCATAGATGTCGTCGACCGCGTAGGCCAGGTGGCCGAAGTTGCGGCCGCCGGTGTAGGCCTCCGGGTCCCAGTTGTGCGTCAGCTCCACCTGCGCTTCGCTCTGCCCCGGCGCGGCCAGGAAGACCAGCGTGAAGCGGCCGGCCGGCACGTCGCGGCGGCTCAGCACCTCGAGGCCGAGGGCGTCGCAATAGAAGCGCAGCGAGGCGTCGATGTCGGTGACGCGGACCATGGTGTGCAGGTATTTCATGCCGCCATTTTCCGCCCATCGCCCCGCGGGCGCCTCAGTGTGGCCTTGGGTCCTGCGGGCCGTGCACCTCGTCCTTGCCGTCCTCGACCACCTGCACGCCGTCGCGCAGGTCCATCGACGAGGTGGTCCAGCTGTCGAACGGCGCCGGCGAAGTGCTCTCGCGCGGTCGCGACGGGCGGGTCTCGGCATCGACCCAGGCGCCCTGCGGGTGCTCCGGCGTGATGCGCCAGACCTTGCGGCCGCCGGGCGGCGGTGTGCCCGGGCGCCGGCGGCGGCCCGAGCCGAACCACTTCATCAACATGACCCAGACCCTTCTCACGGCTGTTGCGATGCCCAGTGCTTCATCGGGGTCGGACCTTACGCACGCCTCCCGGCAGCGTCATCGCCCCGATTGCGCACGGCCGTGGCAGGTGCACGAAGGCGATGGGCGGCGTCGCCGCGCCGATACGGCGGCGTGGCAAGTGTCACGCTGGCAGCGCTGCGACTCAGTCCAGCGGCCAGGCCGCGCTGCGCGGCACGCTCAGCGCCTCGGCCTCGGCCAGCCGCGGCTCACCGGCGCGCGGCGCGTCGGCACCGCGCCACCAGGGCACCACGCTGTCGACGAGCGCCGGCTCGACCGGCTCGCCCAGGCGCGGCATGACCAGCTGCACGCCCTGCGCCGGCGCCTGCGCGAGCAGCACCTCGGCCGGTTTGTCCCAGGCGTGCATGGCCAGGCTGAAGGTGCCCCAGTGCACCGGCAGGAAGGCGCCGCCGCCGAGCAGTTCCAGCGCCTTCAGCGCGTTGTCCGGGCCGAGGTGGATGTCGCCCCAGGACGGATGGAAGGCACCGACCTCCAGCATCACCAGGTCGAAGCGGCCGAAGCGTTCGCGGATCGCCGCGTACTCGGTCGTCAGGCCGGTGTCGCCGCTGAAGAAGACCGAGTGCTTCGCGGTGCGGATCACCATCGACGACCACAGCGTCGCGTTGCGGTCCTTCAGGCTGCGGCCGCTGAAGTGCTGCGAGGGCGCGGCGCCGACGCTCAGCTCGCCGCCGGGCAGGGTGTGAGTCTCCCACCAGTCGAGCTCGGTGATGCGCTCGGCCGGCACGCCGAAGGCCTCGAGGTGCGCGCCCACGCCCAGCGAGGTGACGAAGGGCACGCCGGTCTTTGCCAGCGCGCGAACGGTGCCGTGGTCGAGGTGGTCGTAGTGGTCGTGCGAGACGACCACCAGGTCGATCGGCGGCAGTGCGCGCAGCGGGATCGGCACCGGCTGGAAGCGCTTCGGCCCGACCAGCCGCGAGGGCGAGGCCCGCGCGCCCCACACCGGGTCGGTCAGCACGCGGTAGCCGTCGATCTCGATCAGCACCGTCGAGTGGCCCAGCCAGGTGGCGCGCAGGCCGCTGCCGATGGGTTTGGCCCAGCCCTCGCGCGGGTCCAGCGACGGCAGCGGGCCCGGCGGCACGCGGCGGTTGCCGCCGCATAGGAAGTCGGAGAGTGTCGGCCGCGGCGTTCCGGGGTCGCGCAGCCCTGGCAGCACCGGGTGGAGGTTGCGGAAACCCTCGCCGGCCCAGCGGGGCGAGTCGCGCATGCGCTCCAGGCGCTGGCCGGCGGCACGTGCGCCGAAGGTCTTCAAGGGCATGGTGGGCAGGGCCTCCTGGGCCGCATCATGCCCGCCCCGTGCGGCCCTCAGACCTGGCGGGGCTTCACGCGCAGGCCGTCGCGCGTGGCGGCCGGTGGGTAGACGATCACCGTGGCGCCCGCGGCGACGCCGGACTCGATCCAGGCCTCGTGGCCGTTGCGCGCGCCCAGCTTGACCGGCACGGCACGGGCGCGCCCGCCCTCGAGCACGAAGACTGCGAAATCGCCTTCGGGCCGCGGGAACACCGCGCTGACCGGCACCTTGGTGGCCTTGTCCAGCGTGCGCGTGACGATGCGCACGCCGACGCGGAAGCCGTCGCCGAGCGCGCGCCAGGTCTCGGGCGGGCTCGTCAGGTCGATCAGCACGCGCACCCGCTGCTCCTCGACGCCGAGGGCCGACACCTTGGTGAACGCGGCCGGCTCGACGCGCCGCACGCGGCCTTCGAGCACGCCGTCGCCGCCCCAGCGTTCGATGCGCACGCGGCTGCCCGGCACGGCGCGAAGTGCGTC
Source organism: Chitinophaga pinensis (assembly GCA_943370595.1). Classification (GTDB taxonomy): domain Bacteria; phylum Pseudomonadota; class Gammaproteobacteria; order Burkholderiales; family Burkholderiaceae_C; genus Piscinibacter. The sequence goes on along the minus strand of CALRRO020000002.1, from coordinate 393,383 downwards.
GGCGGTGAGCAGCTCCGCCACCACCTCCAGCCGCGCGGTGTCGCCCAGCTCGAGCAGCGGCGCGCCCAGCGCCACCGCGCCTTCGCTGGCCTGCACCACCTTCAGCACGCGGCCGGCCACCGGGGCGCGCACCGCGAAGCCGCGGCCGCCACCCGGGCTGGTCAAGGCCAGCAGCGCAGCCCGCGCCTGCTCGACCTCGTGGGCGGCGACATGACCTTCCTCGACCGCCGCCTCCAGGTCCTTCTGCGCCGCCTGCACGGCCAGGCGCTCGGTCTCCAGCCGCGTCGGCGCGACGAAGCCCTGCTTCGCCAGCTGTTCGCTGCGCTGCTGCTCGTTGCGCGCCTGGGCGAGCGCGACCTGCGCACCCTCGATGCGTGCGGCCACGCGCTGGCGCTGTGCCTGCGTGATCTCGACGCGCAGCTGCTGCTCGCGGCGGGTGCGCTCGTCGAGCATCGCCGGCAGCACCGGGGCGATGGTCGCCAGCAGCGCGCCGGCCTCGACCTGATCGCCCTCGCGCAGCGTGATGCGCCCGACGCTGCCCGACAGCGGTGCCGAGACCACGTAGCGGTCGCGCAGCCGCGTCTTGCCGTCCTCCTCGATGCTCGTCTCGAACGGGCCTTCGGTCACCGTCGCCACCTCGACCTCCAGCGGCCGCGGCGCGAACGCCCAGGCCAGCAGCGCCACGGTGGCCAGGCCACCGCCGATCAGCACGATCCACGTCTTCTTCTTCATGTCATTCCCTCGTCTTCAGCACGGCGACCATGTCGAGCCGGTCGATGCGGCGGCGCACGATCAGTGCACTGACCACGCCGGCGACGAGCACGCACAGCGCCGCCCAGGCATAGGTGCGCGGCAGGATCACCACCGGAAAATAGAACTGGTCCGAGGCCAGCAGCCCGGAGATCAGGTGCACCAGGCCGAAGCCCAGCGCCATGCCCAGCGGCAGCGCGATGGCGATCACGATCGCCAGTTCGCCGAGCAGCAGCGCCGACACCTCGGCGCGCGTGAAGCCGAGCACCCGCAGCGAGGCCAGCTCCCAGCCGCGCTCGGCCAGCGCGATGCGCGCGTTGTTGTAGACCACGCCGACCGCGATGACCGCCGCGAACGCGGTCAGGATGGTGCTCATGATGCGCACGTTGCGTGCGCTGATCTCCTGCATGTTGCGCAGCATGGTCGCCTTGCTGAAGGCACCGGCGATGCGCGGCAGGCCCTTGATCGCCTCGAGCAGGCCGGCTTCGCGGCCGCGCTCGACGGCGATCACGAAGCCGCTGGAGAGGCCGCCGTCGCCGAGCGCACGGTTCAGCGCGCGGCGGTCCATGTAGGCGTTCAAGCCCATCATCTCGCGCACCGTGGCGCCGACGGTCAGCGTGATCGTGCGCGGCCGGCCCTCCAGCACCTCGACCTGCACGTCGTCGCCGACACGCAGGCCCAGCTTGTCGGCCAGCCGGTCGGTGAGGACCAGGCCGGCGCCTTCCAGCGTGGTGGCGTGGTTGTTGGCATCGACCACGCGGTACAGCTCGGCGCGGCCCTCGTAGCCGCGCAGCAGGCTGCGTTCGCTGCGGTGGCCGTGGTGCAGCGTGATGGGCACGAAGCGGGTCGACTCCACCTGCGTCACTGCGGGCAGCCGCGCCAGGTCGAGCCGGGCCGCGTCGTCGCCGGGCTCGACAAGCCAGACCGCGACGTCGCTGCGCATCGCGACGTTGAACTGGCCGTCGACGATGTACTCGATCGCGTCGCGGAAGAAGTTGCCGAGCACGACGATGGCCACCGCCGCCGCCACGCCGCTGATCGAGATGCCGGTGCGCAGCGGCCGGCGCTCCATGTTGCGGATGATCATGCGCAGCGCCGGCCCGATCGCCTGGATGCCCAGCCGCTCGAGCAGCGTGCGGCGGTAGCGCCCCGGTGCCGGCGGGCGCATCGCCTCGGCCGGTGCCAGGCGCACGGTGGCGAGGATGGCGTTGAGCGTGCCGGCCACCGCGGTGGCGATGGTGATGCCAGCGCTGACCAGCAGCAGCGACGGGGCGATCGAATGCCCGAAGTGCGGGAAGCGGAAGAACTCGGCGTACAGGCCGGTGAACATCGTGCCGAGCCGGTCGCCGACCACGATGCCCAGCGCGAGGCCGATCGCGACGATCAGCATCACCAGCTTCAGGTAGTGCACCGCGATGTCGCGGTTCGGGTAGCCCAGGGCCTTCAGCGCGGCGATCTGCTCGCGCTGCGTGGCCACCAGCCGCGACACCACCACGTTGAGCAGAAACGCGGCCACGCCGAGGAAGATCGCCGGCAGCACGGTGCCGAGCACACGCTGCTCCTTGATCTCGTTGTCGAGCATGGCGTGCGAGGTCTGGTCGGCGCGGCCGATCAGCTCGCGGCCGCCCCAGCGCTCCAGCGCGCGCGCGAGCGCGTCGATCACCGCCGGCTCCGAGGCACCCGGCGCCAGCCGGATCGCGATGCGGTTGAAGGCGCCGTTCATGTCGTAGGCCGCGGCCAGCGCCTCGTGGTCGACCCAGAAGATGCCGAAGCCGCGCAGGTCGGGCATGCCCCACAGGCCGGCGAAGACGAACTCCGGCGACAGCGCCGTGCCGACCACCACCAGCGTGCGCTGGCGGCCGTTGACCAGTGCCTTCAGCGTTGCACCCGGCTTCAGGCCGTGGGCCTGGGCGAAACCTTCCGAGACCAGCGCCTCCAGCGCGCCGTCGCCGCGGCGCTGGCCGTCGGCGGCCAGCGCGCGGCCGCTGGCCAGCGTGACGCGGTTCAGCGAGGCCGGCCGCTGCGGGTCCATGCCGATCAGCTGCCCGATGATCGGGTCGGAGACGTTCGGCAGCTCGACGCGCACCATCTGCTCGACCGTGGTCTGCACTTCGGCGACGCCGGGCTGCGCGGCGAGCTGCGCGGCCAGTGCGTCGGGCGCGCGCTTGACGCTGCCGAACAGGTCGGCGAAGTGTGCGTCGGCATAGAACTGATCCCGCGCCAGCGCCAGCGAGTCGACCGCCGACAGGCTGGTGATGAACCCGCCGATGCCGCTGGCCACCACCAGCGCGATGGTCAGCGCCTGGCTCCACATCAGGCGCAGGTCGCGCAGCAGTTTGCGGTCGAGGGCCTTCATCGCCGGCTCACCAGCTGAGTTCAGACGGCGACAGGCGGTGTGCGTTGCGCAGCACCTTCTGCACGCAGCCGTCGCCCAGCGAGATCACCACATCGGCCATGCCGGCGATCGCCGCGTTGTGCGTGATCACCACCGCGGTGGTGCCGAGCTCGCGGTTGATGCGCGCGATCACCTCGAGCACCAGCTTGCCGGTGGTGTAGTCGAGCGCGCCGGTCGGCTCGTCGCACAGCAGCACCTGCGGCCGCTTGGCGATGGCCCGCGCGATCGCCACGCGCTGCTGCTCGCCGCCGGAGAGCTGGGCGGGAAAGTGGTCGCGCCGCGGTGTCAGGCCGACCAGGTCGATCGCCTCGTCGACCGGCATCGGGTCCGTCGCGATGTCGGTGACCAGCGCGACGTTCTCGCGCACCGTCAGGCTGGGGATCAGGTTGTAGAACTGGAACACGAAGCCGACGTGCTCGCGCCGGTAGGTGGTCAGCGCGGACTCGTCGGCGCCGTCGAGCCGGTGGTCGGTGAACCAGACCTCGCCGCGGGTGGGCACGTCCAGCCCGCCGAGGATGTTCAAGAGCGTCGACTTGCCGCTGCCCGAAGGCCCGAGCAGCACGACGAACTCGCCGGCGGCGATCTCCAGGTCGACGTCGTGCAGCGCGCGCACCTCGACCTCGCCGCTGCCGTAAGTCTTGGCCAGGCCATGGGCACGGAAGACGATCTCGCGGGAGGGGGCGGGGGCGGAGGGCATCGGCAGGGGCGGTCAGGGACTCAGGGATTCTCCGGAGCGGTGGGCGTGGCGGGCTGACCGACATCAAGCGAGATTTCGCACGAGCGCGGGCACTCGCTTCTTTCCATCGCCTGCGCGGGGAAGCGAACTGCGACAATCATTTCGCGTCACGCACGATGGTCACCATGTCGCTGCCCCCCATCCCCACCAAGACCGCCCGCGGCCAGGACGCCCTGCGCCGGCGGACGGGTGAGCTGGGCCAGCGGCACCGCACCATCCTGTTCCTCGTCGACGGCCGCCGGCCGCTGTCCGAGGTGCTCAGCCTGGCGCTGCAGGCCGGTGCGGCAACCAGCCACTTCGAGGACCTGGTGCGCATGGGCTTCGTCGAGCTGCCGGCCGAGCCGCCCGCCGCGGCGCCCGAGTCCGAGCAGCCGGAGCTGCCGCCGACCGCCGCGCAGATCACCGAGCTCGAGCTGCAGGTGCCGGCGGACGAACCGCCCATCGAGCCCGAGCCCGAGCCGATGCCTGCCGCGCCGCTGCAGCCCGCACCCGCCAACCGGGCGCCGCAGCGTGCGCAGGAGCCGCCGCCCGTGCCGAAGCGCCCGCCGCTGCCACGCCAGCCGCCGCCTCCGCCCGCGGCGCCGGTTCGCCGCGTGGTGGCGATGCCGCCGCCGGAGCCCGCGCGGGCCGTCCCCACGGCCGCGGACGCTGCCCGCTTCGACCCGATGGCCGAGATGCCGCGCCGGCCCTTCCTGCCGCCGTCGCAATCACCAGCTCCGGTGCAGGCCCCGCCGCCGGCGATTCCGCTCGAAGACCAGCCGGTGCTCGAGCAGGCGCGCGCGCAGCTGCTCGAAGCGCTGCGCTGCGATCCTCAGCCGGCGGCCGGCCGACTCAACGACCGCGCGCGCGCCGCCAAGGGCAGTACCGAACTGATCGACGTGGTCTGGACCATGGAGCGCGGCCTGCACCACCACCAGCGCTCGCACCGCGGCCTGCTCGCGCTGCAACGTGCGCGCGAGCTGCTCGGCCTGGGCAACACGCTGGTCGATGAAGACAGCACGCCGGGCCGGCTGGACGACGACGACTGGTGATCAGCCGCCCGCGGTCTGCACCTCTCGAAGGTGCCTCGCCAGCGGCTGGAAGCGCCGCCGGTACTGCGCTGGCGTGAGCGCCACCTTGCGACGGAACAGCCGGCCGAAGAAGCTGGCGTCCTGGTAGCCGACCTCGAGCGCGATCGCCTCCACGGGCAGGTCACCCGACTCGAGCATCTGCTTGGCTTCCTCGAGGCGCAGCGTGTGCACGTATTCGAGCGGGCTCATGCCCGTGGCCTGGGCGAAGCGGCGCTTGAAGGTGCGCTCGGGCAGGCCTGACAGCGCGACCATCTGCGTCACCGGCGATTCGACCTGGTAGTTGTGCGCCGCCCATTGCTGGCAGCGGGCAATCAGGGGGTCGTCGGCCTGGCTGCCGTGGGTCAGCGAGGCGTAGCTCGTCGCGCTGGTCTGGTTCAGGTCGAGCAGGTTGATGCGCGCCACCTGCATCGCCTCCTGCGCGCCGGCGAAGCGGGCGATCAGGAACAGCACCAGCTGGTGCCAGGCCACGCCGCTGCCGGCCATGACGATGCGGCGGTCGCCGCCGGCGACGATCAGGCCGCGCTCGGGGTGCCAGCGGATCGTCGGGTGGTCGCGGCGCAGCGCCTCGCAGTAGGCCCAGTGCGTGGTGGCGTCGATGCCGTCGAGCAGGCCGGTGCGTGCCAGCAGCATCGCACCCGAGCAGGCCGAGCCGATCAGCGTGCCCTGGTCGTGGCGTTCGCGCAGCCAGGCGACCTCGGCGTCATAGCGGTCGCCGATCGATTCGCCCGGCGGTACGGCCAGGTCGGTGATGCAGATCGCGTGCACCGGCGGGCAGTCGGCCAGGCGGCATTCGGCCTGGATCGGCACGCCGTTGGCGCCGCTCACCGTGCCGCCATCGCGACTGACGACGATCGGCCGGAACAACGAGCGCGGCTCGGCCTGGCCGTGAAGCATCTGCCAGTCGCGCCCGGCGCTGCACAGCGCGTCGAAGAAGCCATACAGCGTAGCGGCGCTGACCGCCGGCGCGGCAAGCAGCGCTACGGTGATCGGAGGCGTTGGGGCGGCCATGGCACGAATGGACGGTTTGCGGCACGGGAGACTTTAGTGGCCGCCGCCTCGCGAAGCCACAGTCACGGCCTGTTCAACGGAGGCCCGTCATGCCCACCCCCCTCGACCTCATCCTCGACCCCGTCAGCTGGGTCCTGTTCGCCATGTTCGCCGGCCTCTCGCTGTGGCAGGCGTTCGCGCCCGGCCGCGCGTTGCCCACGGTGCGCCACTGGACGCTGCGGGCGACCGCTTCGTTCGTCCTCTACTTCCTGCTCTCGTCCTACCTGCCGCTGCTGTGGGGCGAGACGCTGGCGCCGCTGCAGCTGTTCGACCTCTCCGCCTGGCCCACCTGGGCGGCGGTGGCCGTGGGCCTGCTGGCCTACGAGCTGGGCGCCTATGCATGGCACCGCGCGATGCACCGCTTCACGCCGCTGTGGCGCGGCATCCACCAGATGCACCACAGTGCCGAGCGACTCGACGTGCTGGGTGCGTTCTGGTTCAGCCCCGCAGACATGGTGACCTGGACGCTGCTGCCCAGCATCGTGCTGACGCCGCTCGGCCTGCCCGCGCAGGCGGCAACGATCGTGCTGCTGATCATCACCTTCCTGGCGATCTTCCAGCACGCCAACGTGCGCACGCCGCGCTGGCTGGGCTGGTTCGTGCAGCGCCCGGAGATGCACACGGTGCACCACGCGCGCGGCGTCCACCACTACAACTATGCCGACCTGCCGGTGTTCGATATGCTGTTCGGCACCTGGCGCAACCCGGTCGGCTACGAGCACGATACGGGCTTCTGGCACGGCGCCTCGTCCCGCGTGCTGGACATGCTGCGCCTGCGCGACGTGTCGCGCTCCACCGCGAAGGAGGCCTGAGATGAACGCTGTCACATCTGCATTGCCGCAGACCGCAGGCGGCTGGTTCCTTACCGACGGCGGCCTGGAGACCGACCTGATCTACCACGAGGGCATCGAACTTCCCGAGTTCGCCGCCTTCGTGCTGCTCGACAGCCCGGCCGGGCGCGAGACGCTGGCGCGCTACTACCGCCGCTACCTCGACATCGCCGCGGCCACGCCCGGCGCCGGCTTCGTGCTCGAGAGCCCGACCTGGCGTGCCGGCCTCGACTGGTGCCGCACGCTGGGCCTGGACGAAGCGGCGATGCGCCGCCTCAATGGCGAGGGCGTGGCACTGATGCACCGGCTGCGCGACGCGCATGCCGGTGCGATCAGCGGGCCGATCGTCGTCAGTGGCTGCATCGGCCCGCGCGGCGACGGCTACCGGCCCGGCCAGCCGATGAGCGGCGACGATGCGATGCGGGCCCATGCGCCGCAGGCGCGCGCGCTGGCCGAGGCCGGCGTCGACATGATCACCGCGATGACGATGACCACCTGCGGCGAGGCGATCGGCGTGGCGCGGGCCGCCGCGGCGCTGGGCAAGCCCTGCGCCATCTCCTTCACCGTCGAGACCGATGGGCACCTGCCCAGCGGCGAGCGACTGGCCGAGGCGATCGCCGCGACCGACCGTGAGGGCGGTACACCGCCGGCCTACTACATGGTCAACTGCGCGCACCCGACACACTTCGAGGCGGTGCTCGGCGATGCAGACAGCGACGGTGCGGCGTGGCGTCAGCGCATCCGCGGCCTGCGCGCCAACGCCTCGCGCTGCAGCCACGCCGAACTCGATGCCATGACGACGCTCGACGATGGCGACCCGGACGACCTGGGCGGCCGCTACCCGCGGCTGCGCAGCGCGCTGCCTGCGCTCAACGTGCTGGGCGGTTGCTGCGGCACCGACCACCGGCACGTCGCGGCGATGGCCGCCGCGTGGACAGCGGCGGCTACGCGCCCGCAGTGACGCGGTTGCGGCCTTCGCGCTTGGAGCGGTACAGCGCCTGGTCGGCGCGGTCGATCAGCGACTCCAGCGGCTCGCCGGGCTGCCATGCGGCCACGCCCAGCGAGACGGTGATGGTGCCGATGTTCTCCTGCGTGCTGCCGCGGCGGATGCGCGCGCCGGCGATGGTGGCGCGGATCTGCTCGGCCAGCACCGTCGCGCCCTGCAGCGCGGTGGACGGCAGCAGCACCACGAACTCCTCACCGCCGTAGCGGGCTACCAGGTCGCGGCCCTTTACGCAGGAGCGGATCGCCAGCGCGATGTTCTTCAGCACGGTGTCGCCGAAGACATGCCCGTATCGGTCGTTGATCTGCTTGAAGTGGTCGAGGTCGATCAGCACGACGCTCGGGCCCTCTTCGCCGCTCTGGTGCTCGCGCAGCAGCGCCTCGATCGACTCGTCGAAGCCGCGCCGGTTGGCCACGCCGGTCAGCGAGTCCATCGTCGCCTGCACCTTGGCCAGGTCGAGTTCGGCGCGCAGCTTCTCCAGCTCGGAGGTGGCCGACTGCAGGCGCTGCGCCAGCGTGGCGAGGTTGGCGCGGGCGTCGCGTGTGTCGCTGAGCAGCGCGTCGATCTCCGGACCCAGGCTCTCCGGCATGCCGAGGTTGGCGATGCGCCCGCTGGCCTGTTCCAGCGAAGCGCCGAACTCCGAGACCTGCTCGCCGGTCTTGGCGGCCGACTGGCCGACCGCGTCGATCACCGTGCGCAGGTCGTCGGAGACCTTGTGCGCCGCCTGCGCCGCGGCGTCGAGGATGTGCCGGCGGTACAGCGTGTGGACGAGTTCATCGCCCAGCGGCACCTGCTGCGCGCGGGCCGAGTCCATCTCGGCGCGCAGGTCGGCGTTGCGGCCGGCCAGGTAGTCGTACCAGACCGCGTAGGTGATCGGGTGCAGCGGCGCCGGTTGCTGCGCCATCATCGGGATGGCTTGGCGCAACAGTTCCGCAGAGCGGTCCTTGGAGTCCGGGTAGTGCATGCGGCGTCTGAAAGCTCACGTCGGGCGGTGCGGTCATTCTCCGCGATTCACCCGGGCACGTCTCAGATCGAGCGCGACGGGGTCAGAAGTGAGCCGAAGCCCGCCCGACGCCTGGGAACTCGAGCACGATGAGCTCGCCGGTCGACGCTTCTGGTGCACCGGCCCAGGTGCCGGTGGTGACCACCGTGCCGGCCGACAGCGTGCCGTGGCGCGCCGTGGCATGGCGCAGCCAGTCGGCCAGCACCCAGGCCGGGTCGCCGCAGGAATGCGAGCCGGTGCGCTCCACCGCCGGCTGCGTGCCGATGACGAGATGGCAGCGCTGTGCGGCCCAGTCGCGCGCCGTGAACGGTTGCCACTCGCCGAGCACCAGCGCGGCGTGCGAGGCGAGGTCGGCCAGGCGCAGCAGCGCCGGTGCGGCCAGGCCCTGCTGCCAGCGCGAGTCGACCAGTTCGATCGACACCGCCATCGCGTCGACCAACGCGCCTGCGCTGTCGGCGTCCAGCGCCGCGGCGAGTTCCGCATCGACGTTGCGGCCGAGCTGCAAGGCGATCTCCGACTCGACCAGGCGCAGGTGCATGGGCCAGCGCGAAACGTCGGCCGGGGCGGCCCACACGCCGGCCGGCGGCAGCGGCGCATGGGTGAGCGGCTGATCGCGGCCGGGCCCGCCGGACTTCCAGAAGCGCGGCGTGCCGCTGGCGAACCAGCCCAGCGCCTGCGCGACCTGCTGCTGCACGGCGTAGGCGTCGCCGGCGTCGGCCAGCGCATCGGCCAGAGGCGTCGCGTCGACCGGCGTGCCGCTGCGGCGTGCCAGCAGGAGCGCTGCGGTGACGGCCTCGATGCCGGCCTGGCTCATGCAGCGTCTCCTTGCGGCCGGCGGCGGAACATGCCCCAGCCTTCCATCGACATCACCACCTCCTGCTGCTGGTTGAGCACCTGCCAGCGCTGGCGCACCAGGCCGACGTCGGGGCGGCTGCCCATCGGCCGCGCTTCCAGCACCTCGAGGCGCACGCTCAGCGTGTCGCCGGGGTAGACCGGCTTCGTCCAGCGCAGGCTGTCGATGCCGGGCGAGCCGAGGCTGGCCGCGTCGAGCAGGTGGTCGTCGCAGATCATGCGCATGGTCATCGCGGCGGTGTGCCAGCCGCTGGCCGACAGGCGGCCGAACAGCGAGGCCTCGGCGGCTTCGTCGTCGAGGTGGAAGGGCTGCGGGTCGAACTCGGCGGCGAAGGCCAGCACGGCTTCGCGCGTCACCGTCTTCGCGCCGAATACGCGCACGCTGCCGGCGGGGAAGTCTTCCCACCAGAAGCGGATCTCTCGGGGCTGGCTCATGGCTTCAGCATAGCGTCGGCCACCAGCTCGGCGGCGGCCAGGTCTTCGAGCGCATTGCCCACCGCCTTGAACAGCGTGATCTCGCGGGCGCTGCCGCGCCCCGGTACCTCGCCGCGGCACAGCTGCGCCAGCGTGCCCTGCAGCGCGGCGGGTTCGAAGGCGCGGTCGGCGATCGCGCCGAGCACGTCGCCCGACTTGGCCAGCGCCTCGTCGGTGTCGACGAACACGCGGCTGCGCGCGAAGCAAGCGGCGTCGCTCTCGCGCATCTGCGGCGTGAAGCTGCCGATCAGGTCGAGGTGCGTGCCCTCGCGCAGCCAGGCGCCCTGGACCAGCGGCGCCGTGGCCAGCGTCGCGCAGCTGACGATGTCGGCTGCGGCGACGGCCGCCTTGAGGTCGATGACGGCCTGCGCCGTGAAGCCTTCATCGCGGCACTGCCGGGCGAGGGCCTGCGCGCCGTCGCCGCGGTGGTTCCAGACCAGCACCCGATCGATCGGCCGCACGCAGCGCATCGCCGCCGGCAGCAGGCGCGCCACGCGGCCGCTGCCCAGCACCAGCAGCGTCGAGGCTGCTTCGCGCGCGAGGAACGAGGCGGCGAGCGCCGACGCCGCCGCGGTGCGTCGTGAGGTGATCACGTCACCGTCGAGCAGTGCCATCGGCACGCCGGTGCGCGCATCGAAGAGGGTGTAGGTCGAGTGCAGCCCGGGCAGGCCGCGCGCGCTGTTGCCGGGGAAGATGCCGACCGTCTTCAGGCCCAACCAGCGGCCCGGCTGCCAGGCCGGCATCAGCAGCAAGGTGCCGCCGGTGCCGGCGGGGTCGTCGATGTGGTGGGTGTGGCGCAGCGGCACGACCCTGCCTTCGGTGAAGGCGCTGCGCAGCGCGGCGATCAGGTGGGGCCAGCCCAGCGGGGCGGCGGTGGCGGTGGCGTCGAGGTGGAGCACGGTCCGGGGCGCTTGGTGCGCCCCGGCAGTATGCCGATGCTCAGCGGGCGCTCAGGCGCGCCTCAGGAGAAGAAGTGGCGGAACACGTCGGGCTCGCGCAGCTCGCGCGTCACCAGGCCGGCCAGCGGTTCCTGGAAGGGGCCGCTCTCGGTCAGCGGGTCCAGCGCGGCGGGCATGGTCACGTCCCAGGTGCTGCTGAAGGACGAGGAGTTCTGGAAGTCGCGGCCGCGGCGTGCGTCGACGTTGACCAGGCGCTCGGTCAGCGAGGGCAGCTCCTCCCACTCGATGGCCGCGCCGTACTGGCCCGGGCGATGGAACTTGCCGGCGAGGAAGCGATTCGGTTGGCGGTTCATGGTGAGGTCCTGCTTGCGATGACGTGATGGGAAGCTTATCGACCGTCACCCCCGGTCATGAACCCGATAAGACGCCATGTAAGTGCTCATTTCCAATCGTGATCGAACATTGCGTGAACAAGTTCGCTCGCGGAAGGGCCCGACCCCCTGGCGCGGGGCTTGACGCGACAATGTGGCTCATGCCTCGACTCGACACGCTGCCCGTTGCCCCCGAAGCCCAGCCTCCTGCCCTGACGCCACACCGGCCACGCGGCGTGCCGGCCGACCCGCAGAAGTTCAAGGTGGAGGTGCACGAGAGCCCCATCGACGGCCGCGGTGCATTCGCCGGCGAGGCGGTGCCGGCGAGGCGCAAGATCGGCGAGATCCGCGGCGAGCCGATCAGTGTGCGCGAGGCGCGGCGCCGCGCGAAGACGCAGCAGCGCATCATGATCGTCGAGCTGAGCGAGACGCGCGCGATCGACGCCTCGGGCTCGGGCGACCCGCTGCGCTTCACGAACCACTCCTGCCGGCCCAACGCGGTGCTGCGCATCCGCCAGGGGCGCGTCGAGTTCTATGCCATGCGCGAGATCGCGCCGGGCGAAGAGATCACCGTCAACTACGGCGAGACGCACCACGAGGGCACGCTCGCGTGCCGCTGCGGCGCGCCGGGCTGCGTCGGCGCCATCTGAGCCGGCGCATGGAGACCATCGCCGTCGTCGACTTCGAGACCACCGGCATGTCGCCCACGCAGGGCGCGCGCGCCACTGAGGTGGCCGCGGTGCTGGTGCAGGGTGGGCAGATCGTCGGCCGCTTCCAGAGCCTGATGAACAGCGGCGCCTGGGTGCCGCCGTTCATCGAGCAGCTCACCGGCATCAGCAATGCGATGCTCGAGAACGCGCCGCCGGCCCGCGCGGTGATGCACGAGCTGATGCGCTTCACCCGCGGCGTGCCGCTGGTGGCGCACAACGCCGCCTTCGACCGCGGCTTCTGGGAGGCCGAGGCCGCACGGGCCGACTGCGAGCGCGACGAGGCCCATGCCTTCGCCTGCACGCTGCTGCTGGCGCGGCGCCTCTACCCCGAGGCGCCCAACCACCGCCTGGGCACGCTGGCCGACTGGCACCGCCTGCCGAAGAGCGGCCGCGCCCACCGCGCGCTGGCCGATGCCGAGGTGACGGCCCACCTGCTGATCCGCATGCAGGACGACCTGCGCGAGCGGCATGCGGCGCTGCTCGAACAGGCGCAGGGCCGCGTCGACCATGCACTGCTGTGCACGCTGCAGCGGCGCTCGCGGCGCGAGATCGCGCGGCTCGCTGCCGCGGCGACGGCGCCGTCAGCGCCGTGAGCCGGTGAGCGCCGCGATCCCGATCGACCCTTCCTTGGTGAAGCGCACCGTGCCGAAGGCGCCGCCGGCCAGCTTGCCGCGCAGCACGTAGGGCAGTTCGTCGCGCTGCTTGCCGTCGGTGAACACCAGCGCCTGGCGCACCGCGTTCATCGCCGAGATGCTGACCGGCACGACCAGGATGCTCTCGCCGTAGCGCGGCACGCTGCCCTTCTGGTCGCTCACGCCGGTGGCCAGCGTCTTGCCGTTGACTTCGAGCTCCAGCGCCGTGCCGTCGTAGCTCACCGCACCCTCGTTCGGGTTCTGGATGCGCAGCTTGATCGCCAGGCGCAGCTCCAGGCCCTGGCTCTCGGCCGGCTCGATGCCGACGACCTCGACACGCAGCGGGTCGTTCGGCTGCAGCGCGGCGCAGCCGGACAGCACGAAGGCAGCGAACAGCATCAGCAGGCGGGTGATCATCGATGAGGTCTCCTGGGGGAAGGCGCGGGCCAGTATGCCGCCGGCCGGGCGGCGTCGGTGAGCGATTGATTCAAGGCAACACAACGCGCCTGCCCGGGTCTAGGATGGCAGCACCGACCCCGAGGTACCGCCATGAAGTCGCTGAAAGCCACGCTGAACACGCCGCCGGAACCCGGCTTCGACGAAGCCTCGCTGCGCGACAGTTCGCTGCCCGACGACGGCAGCGTGGTGCGCCACCCCGACGGCTACTACTGGCTGGCGGCCGACGGTCACCAGCAGTTCGGCCCCTTCGCGACGCTGCAGGAGGCGCTGGAGGACATGCACGCCGCGGGTGAAGACAGCATCGAACCCGGCGAGACGCTGCAGGAGGCCGAGCAGGAGCTCGGCCTGGCCGACTGGGTGGACGCCGACACCGGCGAACTGGCCGAGCAGACCGGCCCGCGGCTGGAAGATCACTGAGCCCAGCGCGCGACCAGGGCGTCGCAGCGCTGCGCGACGACGGCTGGGTCGGCGTCGGTGTCGAGCAGCAGGGCATCTTCCTCGGCAGCCAGCGGGTCGCGGATGCGGAGCTGGAAGTCGAGCACCGCGGGCGTGGCGTCCGAGACATCGTGATCGGCCGCCATGCGCCGCTCGATGCGTGCGCGCAGCACCGCCTCCGGCGCGGTGCACTCGACCAGGCTGAAGTCCGCGCCTTCGCCTGCCGCCAGCGCGCGGAAGGCATCGCGCTCGTGGCGGCGCAGTGAGGCGGCGTCGACGATCACATTCAGCCCGGCGCGCAGCAGTTCGCTGGCGAGCGTCTGCAGCCGCGCGTAGGTGCGTTGCGTCATCGCCGTCCCGTACAGGCGCGCCAGATCCTCGGGCGCGGGCCGGTCGGTGGCGGCCAGGCCGGCCAGGCGCTTGCGCTCGACGTCGGAGCGGATGCGCACCGCACCCAGCCGTTCCAGCAGCGTCAATGCCGCATGGCTCTTGCCCGAGCCCGACAGGCCGCCGACCAGCACCAGCCTCGGCCGCGCCTGCTGCAACGCGGCCAGCTCGCTGGCGGTGCGCAGGTCGCGCGACAGCGCGTCGGATGCTGCACGCGCCGCGTCCATGTCGCTCGCCTGCCGGGCCCTGAGCGTCGCCACCTGCGCCCGCACCATCGCGCGGTAGACGGCGAAGAAAGGCAGCAGCGGCAGGCCGGCGTGGTCGCCGCCACGCTCCGCGTAGCCGCTGGCGAAGCGCCATGCGAGCCGCGGCAGGCCGTGGCGCCACAGGTCCATGAAGACGAAGGCCGCATCGGCCATCGTGTCGCCGTGGCGCAGCGCGGGGTTGAACTCGATCGCGTCGAAGGGTGTCGGTACGCCGCCCTGCATCACGATGTTGCCCAGGTGCAGGTCGCCGTGGCCCTCGCGCACGCGACCCTGGGCACGGCGCAGCGCCAGGCGCGGCGCGATGCGTGCGAACTCGCGCTCGGTCCAGTCGTGCAGGGCGGGCGGCGCCTCGCTGCCGAGCGCATCGAAGTTGGCCCGTGCCCAGCGCTGCACCGCGGCCGGGTCGCCCCAGGCCGCGGGCGAGGCGGGCAGCGCCTCGTGGAAATCGGCCACGCCGCGCGCCAGCGCGTCGACCTCGGCCGCGCCCAGCGCCCTGCGGGCGGCCAGGCGGTCGAGCGTGGCGTCGTCGTCGAAGCGGTGCATGCGCAGCAGCCAGTCGACGGCGTGCGCGCCGTCGCCAGGTTCGCCGATGTGCGGTGCGTCGATGCTGCCGAGGATCGGCCGCACATCCAGATAGAGCGCTCGCGCCGTGCGCCGGTTCAGGCGCAGCTCCTCCTCGCAGTCGTGGCGGCGTTGCGCCGCGGTCGAGAAATCGAGGAAGGGCAGCGCCAGCGGCTTGCGCAGCTTGTAGGCGAACGCGCCGGCCAGCAGCAGCGTGGAGATGTGCGTCTCGACGAGCGTGCAGCCCGGCCCCAGCCCACGCTGCAGTGCCGCCACCAGGCGGCGGTGCTGGTCGAGCGAGAGGTCGGCGGCGGGGCTCACCCGCGCAAGACTACAGCCCGGCGCGGGTGAAGCGCGCCACGATGCCGGCGAACTGCGCCGGCCATTGACGCAGCGCAGCCTCGTCGCCATCGAACACCCGGCGCAGGAAGGCCAGCGACAGCGCGCGTGTCGCCTCCTTGACCTTCGGGTTCAGCGCCGCGCCGCCGGTGCCGCTGCGGTCGGTGAACATGCTGTGCGAGCCGCCGTCGAACACCGCCAGCGCCTTGGCCGGGCTGCCGGTGGCTTCGAACACCGCCACGCGGTCCTGCGCGTCGGAGTAGTAGCCGGGAATGCGGATGATGTCCTGCGTGGCCGTCACGTGCAGCGTCGGCACGGTCACGTTGGCGAGGATCTTGGCCGGGTCGCTCTCGCCATAGAACGGCGGCGCCGACAGGATGATCGCCGCCTTGATGCGCGGGTCGCGGTAGTCGATCAGCCGGCCCTGGCGCTCGACCCGTGCGCCGGCGGCCAGCAGCGTGGTGTTGGCGCCGTAGGAGTGGCCGGCGGCGACGATGCGCGTGCCGTCGATGCGGCCGGCCATCGGCCCTGCCAGCAGGGTGTCGAGCGCGAAGCGCAGATCGAGCACGCGGTCGATGGCCTCGCCGTCCTGCGCCGCGCCCTGCAGCCGCGAGACCAGCGAGAACGGGTTGCCCATCCACACGCTGCGGTCGCTGCCCACGTGCTGCAGGTGCAGGCTGGCATAGCCCTGCGCCGCCCAGTGGCGGCCAAGGTAGCTGTAGCCCTGGCGCGAGCCGCCGATGCCGTGCGAGAACACCACCAGCGGCACCGGGTGGGCCGGGTCGGCACTCTCCGGCAGGTACAGCCGCACCGGCACGCTGCGGCCGCGCGCCTCGTCGCGCCACTCGAGGTCGAGCGTGCTGTAGGCCGCGGCGCTCAGCGGCGTGGCTTCCGCAGCAGCGGGCGGCAAGGCGCTGTCGGCCCGCGCCGCCGGGGCGGCGAGCGCGGCGGCCAGCAGGCACAGCGCCGCGGCGGTGGAACGGTGGGGGCGAGGCATGGTGTCGGCTCCGGGCGAAGTCAGTACCGATCCGCCGGGCCGGCGGAGGTTCCGCCCGCCGAGACCGGCAGGGTGGGCGTGCCGGCGGCGTCGTGGTGGCGCCGGTGCGCATGGCGCGCCACCCACTGCACCGCGTCGTCGACGAAGGTGAACACCACCGGGATGACCAGCAGGCTCAGGAAGGTGCTGGTGATCAGGCCGCCGATCACCACGATCGCCATCGGCGCGCGGAAGCTCGGGTCCACGCCCAGGCCCAGCGCGATCGGCATCATGCCGGCGCCCATCGCGATGGTCGTCATGATGATCGGCCGCGCGCGCTTGCGGCAGGCATCGAGCAGCGCCTCCCAGCGGTTCAGGCCGTGGTCGCGCCGCGCCAGGATCACGTAGTCGATCAGCAGGATCGAGTTCTTCGTCGCGATGCCCATCAGCATGATCAGGCCGATCATCGACGGCATCGACAGCGCCGTGTTGGAGATGAACAGCGCCAGGAACGCGCCCGGGATCGACAGCACCAGCGCCGCGAGGATGGTCACCGGCTGCACGAAGTCCTTGAACAGCAGCACCAGCACGATGTAGATACAGAGGACCCCGGTGGCCATCGCCAGGCCGAAGCTCGCGAACAGCTCACCCATCGCCTCGGCGTCGCCGACCGAGGTCTGGATCACGCCGGGCGGCAGCGTCTTCAGCGAGGGCAGCTCGAGCGCGTTCTTCTCGACCTCGCCGAGCGCCACGCCGTTGAGCTCGATCTCGAAGTTGACGTTGCGCAGCCGGTCGTAGCGGGCGATCTCGGCCGGGCCGGACTCCATCGACAACGTGGCCACGTTGGACAGCGGCACCGGCCCGCGCGCACCGGGCACCGGCAGGCGCGAGAGCAGGTCGATGTCGGCACGCGCATCGTCGGCCAGCTTGACCACCACCGGCACCTGGCGCTGGCTGAGGTTCAGCTTGGGCAGGCCCTGGTCATAGTCGCCATTGGTGGCGATGCGCAGCGTGTCGGCGATGGCCTGCGAGGTCACCCCGAGGTCGGCGGCACGCGCGAAGTCGGGCCGCACGATCAGCTCGGGCCGCACCAGGCTGGCGGTGGAAGTCACCGCGCCGATGCCGGGGATGGTGCGCAATTCGCGCTCCACCTTGGCGGCGTGTTCGGCCAGCGCGCGCCCGTCTTCGCCGGCCAGCACCAGCACGTACTTCTCGCTCGACGAGCCGAGGCCGACCTTGACGCGAGCGCCCGGCAGCACGGCGAGGGCGTCGCGGAGCTGGCCTTCGAGGTCCTGCTTGGACAGGCCTGGCCGGTCGTTGCGGTGCGTCATGTTGATGGTCAGCACCGCCTTGCGCACCTCGGGCACGCCGCCGGCGGCGAACGGGTCGGAGCCCGCCGAACCGCCGCCGATCGCGGTGTAGACCAGCTTGACGTGCTCGTTCTTCTGCACCAGCGCCCGCGCCTGCTCGGCGACGGCGTAAGTCTCCTTCATGGTGCTGCCCGGCGGCAGCGTCACCGTCACCTGCGTCTGCGACAGGTCGTCCGGCGGGATGAAGCCGGTGGGCAGGTAGGGCACCAGCGCGAAGCTGCCGAAGAAGAACGCCGCCGCGCCGATCAGCGTCACGAAGCGGTGCTTCAGGCACCACTGCGCCCAGCGCATGTAGATCGACAGCCAGCCCGGCTCCTTCTCTTCGTGCTTCGGCGGCTTGAGGATGTAGGCGGCCATCATCGGCGTCAGCATGCGCGCGACGACCAGCGAGAAGAACACCGCGATCGCGGCCGTCCAGCCGAACTGCACGAAGAACTTGCCGGCCACGCCGCTCATGAACGCCGTCGGCAGGAACACCGCGATCAGCGTGAAGGTGGTGGCGATCACCGCCAGGCCGATCTCGTCGGCGGCCTCCATCGCCGCCTGGTAGGGCGTCTTGCCCATGCGCAGGTGGCGCATGATGTTCTCGATCTCGACGATCGCGTCGTCGACCAGGATGCCGACCACCAGCGACAGCGACAGCAGCGTCACCACGTTGATGGAGAAGCCCATCAGCCACATCACGAAGAAGGTCGGGATGGCCGACAGCGGCAGCGCCACCGCCGAGACGAAGGTGGCGCGCCAGTCGCGCAGGAACAGGAACACCACCAGCACGGCCAGCGCCGCGCCTTCGTAAAGCAGCTTCATCGAGCCGTCGTAGTTCTCCTCGACCGGGTCGACGAAGTTGAAGGCCTCGGTGATGGTGATGTCGGGGTGCTCGGCCTTGAGCTTGTCGAGCGTGGCACGCACGCCCTGCGTGACGTCGATCTCGCCGGCGCCGCGCGAGCGCACGATCTCGAAGCCGACCACCGGCTTGCCGTCGAGCAGCGCGGCCGAGCGCGGCTCGGCCACGGTGTCGTGCACTTTGGCGACCTGGTCGAGGCGGATGCGCCGGCCGTCGGACAGCGCCACTTCCATCGCCGCGAGTTCCTCGGCCGACTGCACCGTCGCGATGGTGCGCACCGACTGTTCGGCGCCGCCCAGGTCGGAGCGGCCGCCCGAGGCCTCCTGCTGCACCTGGCGCAGCTGGCGCGAGATGTCGGCCGCGGTGGCGTTGAGCGCCAGCAGCCGCGCCGGGTCGAGCTCGACACGCACCTCGCGCGTCACGCCGCCGACGCGTGACACCGCGCCGACGCCGCGCACCGACAGCATGGCCTTCGCAACCTGGTTGTCGACGAACCACGAGAGCGCCTCGTCGTCCATCTTCTGCGAGGCCACCGTGTAGGTCAGGATGGGCGTGCCGGCCAGGTCGACCTTCTTGATGACCGGGTCGCGCAGGTCGGCGGGCAGGTCGGAGCGCACGCGCGAGACGGCGTCGCGCACGTCGTCGACGGCTTCCTGCGTCGGCTTCTCGAGGCGGAACTCGGCGGTCAGTGTCGCCGTGCCGTCCTGGATGGTCGAGTAGATGTGCTTGATGCCCTGGACGGTGGCCAGCGAGTTCTCGATCTTGCGCGCCACCTCGGTCTCGAGCTGGCCCGGCGATGCGCCGGGCAGCGAGGCGGTGACGGTGACCATCGGCAGGTCGATGTCGGGGAAGTTCTGGATCTTCATCGCCTGGAAGCCGATCAGGCCAGCCAGCGTGAGCATCACGAACAGCAGGATCGCCGGTGTCGGGTTCCGGATCGACCAGGAGGAGACGTTGATCGCCATGGTGGGTGCTCCGGATTACTTCGAGGCGGTCTTCTGCGCGGGGACGGGTGCGGCCGGTGCCGCCTCGACCACGCGCACGGTGTCGCCCTCGCCGAGGAAACCGCCGCCGGCGGCGACCACGCGGGCGCTCTTGTCGAGGCCGCTGGTGATCTCGACACGGTCGGCCCAGCGCCGGCCGATGCCGACCTTGACCTGCTGCACCTTGGAGTCGGGGCCGACGCGCAGGACGTAGCTGAAGCCGTCGCGCAGCACCACCGCGCCTTGCGGCAGCGACAGGCCAGCGGCGTTACCGAGCTCGAACTCGCCGCGCGCGAACATGCCGGCGCGCGCCGGGCCGGGTTGCGGCAGGTCGACGTAGACGATGCCGTTGCGTGTGGCCGGGTCGACCGTGGGTGCGACCATGCGCAGCTTGCCGACGATGGGCGCGCCGCCCGCGGGCGTGACAGTGGCGGTCTGGCCGGCCTTCAGCTGCACGAGGTCGGCCGCCGGCACTTCGGCGCGCCACTCGAGCCGGCTGCCGCGGATCAGGCGGAACAGCTCCTGCCCCGCCGGCAGCACCGCACCGACGGTGGCGCTGCGTGCCGAGATCACGCCGTTGTCCGGCGCCAGCACCTGGGTCTGCGCCAGGCGCAGCTGCTGTGTCTTCGCAGCGGCGCGCTGTGCCTCCAGCCGCGCCTGCGCGGTGCGCTCGGCGGTCAGGTACTGGTTGATCTGCTGGGCGGAGAGCGCCCCGGTGGCCTGCAGCTCGCGGGCGCGCTGCGCGTTGGCGCTGGCTTCGGCGAGCGTGGCCTCGGCTTCGGCGACGGCGGCGCGGGTCTGCGCCAGCTCGGCGGCGATGGTGTCGGCGGCGAAGGTGGCCAGCACCTGGCCGCGCTTGACGACGTCACCGACGTTGACCTTCACATCGGCCAGCCGCAGGCCGTTGGCCTCGGTTCCGATGCTGGCTTCCTGCCAGGCGGTGATGTTGCCGTTGGCCGCGATCTTCAGCGGCACGCTGGCCGCCTGCGGCGAGGTGACGGTGACGGTCAGCGCCGGCTTGGGCGCGGCGGAGGCGGCCGGCTTGTCGGCGGCGTGCACGGCGAAGGTGACGAGCACGGCGGCCAGGGCCACGGCGATCGGCGTGGCGACGAGCAGGAGGCGGGTCGAGGTGGGCATGGTGTTCATCTCGGGGTGATGTCGTTGAGGCGTCGGGCTTCGTGGGCCGTGGTGCCGTGGTGGTTCGTGGTGTTCAGCTGCGCGGGGCCGGCGTCGACTCGGCCTGCGCTTCGTCGGCGGACCAGCCGCCTCCGAGCGAGCGGTACAGCGAGATCCAGGCGGCGACACGTTCGCGCTGCAGTTCGATCAGCGCGGACTGCGCGCCGACGGCGCTGCGCCGTGCGTCCTCCAGCTCGAACAGGCTGGCGAGGCCGCCCTTGTAGCGGGACTCGACGGCGCGGTACGAGCGCTCGAAGCCATCGGCCGCGGTGCGTGCGTCGTCGCCGCGCGCGGCGGTGCTCTGCAGTGCAACCAGGGCTTCCTCGACCTCACGCACTGCCGTGCGCATGCGTGCGGCGTAGCGGACCGCGGCGGCCTCGTAGGCGGCCTGCGCGGCGTCGGCATTGGCGCGGCGCGTGCCGCCGTCGAACAGCGGCAGGCTGATGCTGACCGGGCCGATGCTCCACAACGTGTCGCTGCTGCGCACGCCGCCGGTCTCGAAGCGCGAGGGACCGATGCTTCCGGCGAGCGAGACCCGCGGGTAACGTTGTGCACGTGCCTGGCTGGCGTCGGCCAGCGTGGCGGCGAGCTCGCGCTCGGCGGCGGCCACGTCGGGCCGCTGCGCCAGCACCTGCGCGGGCACCTGGGCAACGCCGATCTGCGCCGGCTTCGGCAGCGTCGCGCGACTGCCCTGCAACTGCGTGCGCAGACCGGGCTCGTCCAGACCGGTCAGCGCGACCAGCGATTTCACGATCAGGTCGCACTGCGCGCGCTGCTGCGTCAGCGTGGCGTTGCCCTGCGCCGCACTGGCGCGGGCCAGGTCGGCGCTCGCCGGGGCCTGGAAGCCGGCCTTGGCGGCCAGCTCGGTCAGGCGTGCGGTCTCGGCGCGCGAGGTGGCGTCGAGTTCGGTCTGCGCGAGCTGGGCCTCGCAAGCACGCAGCGAGAGGTAGCTCGATGCCGTTTCGGCCGCCACCGAGATGCGCGCGTCGTGCCACGAGGCCTGCGCGCCTGCCAGGCGCGACTGCGCCGCGTCGCGGCCGGCGCGGTTGGCGCCGAACAGGTCGAGCTCCCACGCTGCCTGCAGCGAGGCGCCGGTGCTGGTGCCCACCGGCGCGCCGACGTCGAAGCGGCCGCGCGCGGCGCTGGCGCTCGCGTCCAGCGTGGGGCCGAGCGCGGCGCCGCTGCTCACGCGGGCGGCGCGCGACTGCTCGATGCGCGCGCGGGCGTCGGCGATCGTCGGGCTGGCGGCCTGCGCGGCGTCGATCAGCGTCGTCAGCAGCGGATCGTTGAACTGCTGCCACCAGCGCTTCAGGTCGGCGTTGGGGTCGCTCGCCGGCAACGGTGCCTGCCAGGCGTTCGCGGCCACACTGGAGGTCGGCGCGGTGCCCGGCGAGTCGAGGCTGGCGCAGCCGGCCAGCGCTGATGCTGCCAGGAGTGCGGCCGCCGCGGCGAGGCGGCGGGGATGAATCGGTTCGGTCATGTTGGTTGTTCTCCCTGGGGTCGGGTCAGGTCAGGCGCCGGCGCGTCGGCGCGCCTCGGCGGCCACCATCGCCTCGGCGTACATCACCAGCGTGTCGAGCCAGTGGTCGAGCGCTTCCGGGCTGGCATTGAGCGATGGGGCCAGCGCGTCGGTGACGTCGCGGCCCACGTGCAGGTGCACGCCCAGCGCCGACACGCAGATGGCCAGCCGCTGCAGTTCGTCGTCGGGCTGCGCCACACCGAGGTGGCGGCACAGCACCTTCAGCAGCGCCTCGTGCATCGGCCGGATGCCCTGGTCGATCTCCTCGGCCCACAGGCCGGTGGGCTCGAGCATCTCGCGCATGTGCAGCTTCATGCACAAGGTGGTCAGTTCTCCCTGCTTCAGCGGTTCGAGGAAGCCGAGGTACAGGCCGCGCAAGGCCTCGCGCAGGCTCAGCTCCTCTCCGCCATAGCGACGAATCTCCTCGCCCGGATTCGACTGCAGGTCGAAGAAGACGGCGCGGTAGAGCCCCGCCTTGTCGCCGAAGTAGTACTTGATGGCGGCCAGGTTGGTGCCGGCGGCCTCGGCGATCTCGCGCGTCGAGGTCTTGGCGAAACCCTGGTGGGCGAACAGGTTCAGGGCGGCGTGCAACAGCCGCTCGCGCGACTGCTCGCCGTCGCTGCGCGGTGCGCGGGTTCGGGGGATTTCGTTGACTTCGGTCATGGCCGCGATCCTAGCAAGTAAATCAATCGATTGATTTACTTGACCGCTTAATGACCCATTGGTCAGCATGGGCATCGGGTTCACCCGGGGGTGAGGAAACCGGTCATGCTGCTGCATCCCTGCTGACAGCGTCGTGTCAGCAGGGGTGGGTGCTCACATGTGCGCGCTCACGCGGCGTCGAGCTGCCCGAACGGCAGGCTGGCCTGGCCGGCCGGCACGGCGTGGCGACGCATCAGCACGGCATGCGGCACGTAACCGCGCGACTCGAGATTCCAGCCCTCGGTGGCCTGCGCGATGGGCATCTGCTCGATCCGCTGGGTGCCGAGCTGGCGCGCCGCCGCGCGTGCCACCACCGCCTCGCACTGTGCCGGGGTCAGCATGCGGGCGAAGGCCGTCCAGCGCTTCATCACCAGCGGATTGCGCCAGGCGTCCTCCACCGCCCAGCGGGCGCGCTGCGGCTCTTCGGTGCGGCCGGCCTCCAGCACGCGCGGCAGCAGCGCGTGGAAGAACATCTGGAAGGCGCGCCGAGCCGGCTTGCCCGGCAGCAGTGCCTCGAAGCGCGACACGCGCTGGCTCCAGCCCGGCGCCAGCAGCTGGCGGCTGACGAAGGCCTGCAGCGCCTGCACCGGGTTGAACAGGCGCAGCCGGTTCGGCGGCAGCACCAGCATCGGCAGCGCGCTGGCTTCCTCGTGCGTCAGCGGCTCGACGAAGCTGCAGAGCACGGCGACGCGGGCCCACTGCGCCAGGCTCAGCCCGCCGGCGCCGGCGGTGTGGGCGGCCTCCATGTCGCGCACGATGCGCAGCGCGTCGCGGAAGCCGTTGGCGGCCTTGGCGTGGTTGGCCTTGGTGCTGATCATCGCCAGGTTGCCGGCGGCGTAGCCGGCGTCGTTGCGCACCCGGTCGACCGAGGCGTCGCTGCCTTCCAGCGTCGCGGTGGACAGCGGCACACGGGTGATCGGGCAGTGGCTGACCTCGATCTGCTGCAGGTGGTTGGGCGTGACCTGCACCAGCTCAACGCTGCGCCCGCGCAGCCAGGCGTGCAGGCGCAGCTGCAGCCACTTGCGCACGTGGCGGCTGGGCTGCAGCGTGCGGTTGCCGAAGGCGGCCTGGCCGGCGAGCAGGCCGTGGCGCAGGCTGGACGGTTCCTGGTCATAGGGCGCCGGCGGGACGAGGCCGTGGTGGGCGTAGTCCCAGCCGAGCTCGAAGCCGATGTGCTCGTGGGTGGTCAGCGCGGTGGCGGGGCCGGTGGCGTGGGTGTGTCGGGCGGCATTGACGAAGGCGGTGGCCATGGAAGGGTCCTCTCGGTGGCGCCGCGGGCTGCGGCATGGGAGGAAGTGTTATGGCCAGGTGGCTCAATGCGTGAGCCACCTGCGGCGCCGGTGCTCGGGGTATGCTCGCCCCTGCTGGCTCATCTGCTGAGCCACCCCACCGATAGACACAGCCGATGGACCGCACCGAACGCTTCTACAAGATCGAGATGCTGCTCAAGAGCCGCGGCAGCGTCAGCTTCGCCGCGCTGCGCGACGAGCTCGACGTCTCGCCCGCCACACTCAAGCGCGACCTGCAGTACCTGCGCGACCGGCTCAACGCGCCGATCGTCTACGACGCCTTCGACAACGGCTACCGCTTCGACGGCGGCGCGCAGGTCGGTGCGCGGCACGAACTGCCCGGCCTGTGGTTCAGCGAGAACGAGATCCACGCGCTGCTGACCATGCACCAGCTGCTCGCCGGGCTGGACGACGATGGCGTGCTGTCGCGCCACCTGCAGCCCATGCTCGACCGCCTGCAGGGCATGCTCGGCACCGATGCGGCCGAGGCGCGCGAGCTGATGCGCCGCATCAAGGTGATCGGCACGGCACGGCGGCGCGTGCCCAGCCGCTGGTTCGAGCTGCTCGGCAGCGCGCTGGTGCAGCGCAAGCGCCTGTGGCTGCGCTACTTCAAGCGCAGCGACCGCCGCGAGAGCGAGCGCGAGGTCTCGCCGCAGCGCCTGGTCAACTACCGCGCCACCTGGTACCTGGACGCCTGGTGCCATGCCAGCGACGGGCTGCGCCGCTTCGCGCTCGACGCCGTGCGCGAGGCGAAGCCGCTCGACTCGAAGGCGAAGAACGTGCCGGTGCGCGAGCTGGAGGCGGCGCTCGATGCCGGTTATGGCATCTACGGCGGCGCCGATGCGAAGGTGAAATGGGCCACGCTGCTGTTCGCCGCCGAGGCCGCACAGTGGGTGGCCAACGAGGAGTGGCACCCGCAGCAGAAGGCGCGCCACCTGGCCGACGGCCGCTACGAGCTGCAGGTGCCCTATACCGACGCCACCGAGCTGACGATGGACATCCTTCGCCACGGCGACAGCGTGCAGGTGCTCGGCGACAAGACCCTGGCCGCGGCGATCGCCCAGCGCCTGCGCAGTGCCGCCGCGCAGTACGCTTGAGCCCCCGAGAAGACCCTGCCCAGGAGAGACCGAGATGAAGGCGACATGGAATGGCGTGCTGATCGCCGAGAGCGACGACACCGTGGTGGTGGATGGCGATCACTATTTCCCCGAGGCCAGCGTGAAGCGCGAGTACCTGACCTTCAGCAACCACCGCACGAACTCCCCAAAGGGCCAGGCGCAATATCACAGCCTGCTGGTCAACGGCGAGATGAACCCCGATGCGGTCTGGTCCTACCCCGAGCCCAGCGAAGCCGCACAGGCGCTCAAGGGCCGCATGGCGTTCTGGAAGGGTGTGAAAGTCACCGAGTGACAAAACGGCGGCGCTCGCTAGCATGGTTCTTGCGGCGCCGTTTCATCCACTCGGCTGCCGAACCCCTCCCTCACGAAGGAAAGAACCGATGCAAAAGTTCGCTCTCACCCTGATCGCTGCTGCCTGCGCGCTGCCGCTGGCGGCGCAGGCGCAGTCCACGCT
This sequence comes from Chitinophaga pinensis, assembly GCA_943370595.1. Classification (GTDB taxonomy): domain Bacteria; phylum Pseudomonadota; class Gammaproteobacteria; order Burkholderiales; family Burkholderiaceae_C; genus Piscinibacter. Next base: position 367,733 of record CALRRO020000002.1, on the reverse strand, counting down.
CGAGAAGGTCAAGTCCAGCGGGGCCATCACGGTGGCCTACCGCGAATCGTCGATCCCGTTCAGCTACCTCGACGACAAGGCCCAGCCGGTCGGCTTCGGCTGGGAGATCTGCGGCAAGATCGTCGACGAGGTCAAGAAGGCCACCGGCCGCGCCGACCTGAAGATCAACACCCAGGCGGTGACCTCGGCCAACCGCATCCCGCTGCTGCAGAACGGCACCATCGACATCGAGTGCGGCTCGACCACCAACAACAGCGAGCGCGGCAAGCAGGTCAGCTTCGCGACCAACTACTTCTACACCGGCACGCGCTTCCTGGTGAAGGCCGGCACGCCGGTGAAGTCGCTGGCCGACCTGAAGGGCAAGCAGGTGGTCTCGACCACCGGCACCACCAACTTCAAGATCATCCGCAACCTCAACGAAGAGCAGAAGCTCGGCATCGACCTGCTCGGCGCGAAGGACCATGCCGAGTCGGCGCTGATGGTGCAGACCGGCCGTGCCGTCGCCTTCGCGATGGACGACATCCTTCTCTACGGCCTGAAGGCGAGCTCGCAGAACCCGGCCGAGCTGGCGGTGGTGGGCGACCCGATCCAGGTCGAGCCCTACGCGATCATGCTGCGCCGCGACGACCCCTCCTTCAAGAAGCTGGTCGATGACACGCTGGCCGGCCTGATGAAGAGCGGCGAGTTCGAGAAGCTCTACAAGAAGTGGTTCGAGTCGCCGATCCCGCCCAAGGGCATCAACCTGCAGGCGCCGATGAGCCAGGAGCTGAAGGACAACATGAAGGCGCTGTCGGACAAGCCGGCGACCTGATCCTCGCCCAGCCCGGCGCCGGCCCCGGCGCGCTGGCTGGGCTGGGCCGGGCAGGGCTTGTCCAGTCCCCGGCGGGGCGAGCATGATGGCGCGACGCGCCCTGCCATGAACGACGTTCCCCAGGACCAAGCCGCCGATGCCTTGTTCGCAGCCACTTACCGGGAACTGCGTCTGCTCGCACGTGCCCGGCTGCGCGGCGGTGGCCGCAACACGCTGCTGGACACCACGGCGCTGGTGCACGAGTGTTACCTCAAGCTCGGCGGCGCCGGCTCCCTGCAGTTCCCCGACCGCCCGCGATTCCTCGTCTATGCCGGGCGCGTGATGCGCTCGGTGATCGTCGACATGGTCCGTTCGCGCCAGGCCGAACGGCACGGCGGCGATGTGCAGCACGTCACGCTCACCGGCGACGTGGCCGAGTCGCTCGGCGCCGGTGAGGCGCACATCGTGCGCGTGCACGACGCGCTGCTGGCGCTGGAGAAGGTCGACGAGCGCATGGCGCGGGTCGTCGAGATGCGCTACTTCGCCGGCCTCACCGAGGCGGAGATCGCAGCCGCCCTCGGCGTGACCGACCGAACCGTGCGGCGCGACTGGGAGCAGGCGCGGCTGTTCCTGGCCGATGCCCTGAAGTAGCGGCCCGCGACTTCGAGCTAGGGGGGCGACCCCCGCGAAGTCCGGTCTGTCGCCCGAACCTCGTTCCTACCAGCATGGGTGCCTGTCGCGCCCGCTGACTGGAGTGAACCTCGCGCGATCCGGACTCGAACCGCCGCCCCGCTGCGCCCATCGCGATCGGTCGCCGCGAAGCCGGACAACGAAACACCGGGCTGGCTGGACGCCGGCGTGAGCGTGGCGACCCGTCGCCGCCTCGATTCGAAACCTGAAGGAGACCCCTGCATGCTCACCGTCGACCGACCCTTGCACGCCGCGGACCTGCGTCCGGCACCTTTCGGCCCGATCGTCATGGCTCGTGGCCTCGGCCATGGCCCCACGTCGCTGGCCGCCTTCGACACCGCGCTGCTGGATGCCGGCGTGGCCAACTACAACCTGATCTGCCTGTCCTCGGTGATCCCGCCGGGCAGCACGGTCGAGCGCCGGCGCTGGCAGACGCCGGCGCACGAGTGGGGGCAGCGGCTGTACTGCGTGCTGTCGCAGGCCCGCGAAGAGCGGCCGGGCCACGAGGTGCACGCTGGCATCGGCTGGGTGCGCGACGAGCAGGGCGGCCAGGGGCTGTTCGTCGAGCTGCACGACCATGACCGCGACCGGCTCGACCACGATCTGCGCACCACGCTCGCCACCATGCAGCGCAACCGCGGCGTGGCCCTCGGCCCGGTGCATACCGAGATTGCCAGCGCGCGCTGCGAGGGCGAGCCGGTGTGCGCGCTGGTGATCGCGGTGTACGCCAGCGCGCCCTGGTGAGCGCCCATGGCCGACGGCCTGCGCAGCGCCCGAGAGCGCGTGATCCAGACACTGTGGTTCGAGGGACTCGGCCTGCTGATCGTGGCGCCGCTGTACGCCCTCGTCACCGGCTCGCGCAGCGCTGAATCGTTCGCGATGGTGGCGGCGGTGTCGGTGGCGGTGATGCTGTGGGCGGCGGTCTACAACACGGTGTTCGACCTGCTGGAGCGCCGCGCCACCGGCCGCGTGGCCAGCGACCGCCCACACGGCCTGCGCACGCTGCATGCGATCGGCCTGGAGACCACCTCGGTGGTGGTGACCACGCCGGTGATCTGGGCCATGACCGACCTCGGCTGGTGGGGCGCGCTGGCGGCCGATCTCGGCCTGGCCACCGCCTACGCGGTCTACGGCTACTTCTTCCACTGGGCCTATGACCGGGCTCGACCGGTGCCAAAGGGGATGGACAGCGGCGGGGGCCACCGTTCAGAGTAGCGGCGCCGCGGGAGTGAGCCATGCACGATCACTTCGACCTCTCGCCGGCGCAGTGGAGCACGCTGCGCCGCCTGCTCGACGAGGCGCTGTCGCGCCAGGGGGAAGAACGCACTCGATGGCTGGAAGGCCTGGCCGGTGCGGATGCAGCGTTCCGCCCGCGCCTGGACGCGCTGCTCGCGCACGCCGACGGCGCGAGCGGCCACGCGCTGCTCGACACCTTGCCGAAGATCGAGACCGGGCAGTTCGCGCCGCTGCCCGGTGCCGCGGTGGCCGGTATGCCCGAGCGGATCGGCAGCTACCGGCTGCTCCGCGAACTCGGCAGCGGTGGCATGGCCAGCGTGTGGCTGGCCGAGCGCACCGACATGCTGCAGGGCCGCCAGGTGGCGCTGAAGCTGCCGCATGGCACCTGGAAGCGCGCCGTGCTGGCCGAGCGGCTGCAGCGCGAGCGTGAGATCCTCGCGACGCTGGAGCATCCGAACATCGCGCGGCTGTACGACGCCGGTGTTGCCGACGACGGTCAGCCCTGGCTGGCGCTGGAGTACGTGGCCGGCGAACGCATCGACGCATGGAGCGATCGGCAGGCGCTGGACGTGCCGGCGCGGCTGCGGCTGTTCCTGCAGGTGGCCCGGGCCGTGGCGCATGCGCACGCCAACCTCGTGGTGCACCGCGACCTCAAGCCCGGCAACATCCTGGTGACCGCCGCGGGCGAGGTGAAGCTGCTCGACTTCGGCATCGCCAAGCTGCTCGACCAGGGCGTGGCGCGGGAAACCGAACTGACGCAACAGTCGGGTCGCGCCCTGACGCCGGACTACGCGGCACCGGAGCAGATCCTCGGCCGGCCGGTGGGTACGGCGGCGGATGTCTACGCGCTCGGTGTCGTCCTCTACGAGCTGCTGGCCGGCCAGAGGCCCTACGTGCTGCGACGAGACAGCCTGGGCGCGCTCGAAGACGCCATCCTCCAGGCCGACATCGCCGCGCCCAGCAGCCGCGCGCCGGCCGGGCGCCGCAAGGCACTGCGCGGCGACATCGACACCATCGTTCTGAAGGCACTCAAGCGCGAGCCGGCCGAGCGCTACGCCACGGTGGCCGCACTGGCCGAGGACATCGAGCGCTGTCTTGCCTACCGGCCCGTGCTGGCACAGCCGGATGGCGCGATGTACCGCCTGGGCAGGTTCGTGCGCCGCAACCGCCTCGCGGCGGCCGGCTCGTTGCTGGTCGCCCTCGTGCTGTCTGTCGGTGCGGGGGTGGCGTCGTGGCAGGCGGTGCAGGCGCGCGCCGAGCAGCGGCGCGCGCAGGAGGTTCTCGACTTTGTCACCTCGATCTTCCGCGATGCCGACCCGTCGTTCGGCGCGCAGCAGTCGCCCAGCGCCGCGGAACTGCTCGACCGCGCTCGATTGCGCGTGGATGCGCAGTCCGTGCCGGCAGAGGCCACCCGGGTCGAGCTGCTCAATGTGCTGGCCGAAAGCTTCATCGGGCTTCAGGATGTCGATCGCGCGGGCGCAACCGCCCAGGCTGCGCTCGAGGCGGCCAGCCGCAGCCTCGGCGACGACCACGTTCAGGTGCTGCGCGCGCGTGCCGTGCTCACGCGCGTGCACCGCACCCGCGGCGACCTCGCGGCGATGCGCGAGCAGACCGAGCTCCGGCTCCGCGCGCTCCAGCACGACCCGCGCCGCGCCGCGCCGCACTGGCTGCAGGCGCTGATCGATCGCGCCGAGCTCGCGCTGGACCAGGGCCGTTATGAAGACGCCGAGCATTCGGCCCGCGAGGCGCTGGGCTGGATGGACCGCTGGGCCGGCAACTGGGCCCTGCTTCGAGCAGCGGCCTGGCATGCCGTGTCCAACGCGCTGGAGTTCCGGCTGCAGATCCCGGCCGCCACCGACGCAGCCGAACGCGCTTACGAGTATGCGAAACGCGCCCACCCCGGGGCGGCTCGCCATCCGCAGATCATCAACGAGCGCATGGTCCTGGCGCGGCTGCTGGCCATCGGTGACCGCTTTCGCGAGGGGCTGGCGTTACATCAGCAGTCGGTCGACGATGCCGAGACGCTGTGGGGGCCGTCCAGCGGGCCGCTGGCGCAGTACCTCCAGGGTCTGGCCGTCGCCCAGGCGCGGGCCGGCGACCTCGACGCCGCGCGCCTCAGCATCGAGCGGGCCTTGCCGATGATGGAGAAGCACTTCGGTGCCGACAGCGGTCATGCCGGTGCCGCCCTCGACGCGCTGGCCTTCGTCCACTTCACGGCCCGCCAGCCGCAGGCCGCGATCGAGCTGTACGACCGTTCGCTGCGGATCGCGACGCGGGTGTACGGCGACCGTGGCGAACCGACGTTTCCGATGCGCATGCGCCGGGCCGCCTCGCAGGCCTGGCTGGGCCGGCTCGACGAGGCCCTGCCCGAACTGCGCCGTCTGGCCGATGACTATGCTCGCCATGGCCGGGGCTCGATGGCGCGACCCTGGCACCACCTGGGGATCGCCGAGCGGCTGGCCGGGCGACCGGCCGAGGCGCTGGCGATGCAGCAGCGTGCACTGGGCGCCGTGCGCGACGGCCCGCAGGCGGCACGCGAGCGCATTCCGCTGCGTGCCGAAGTGGCCATTGCGCTGGTCGAGCTCGGTCGGCACGACGAGGCGCTCGCTCAACTGGACGCGCTGTTGCCCGAGTGGGACCGGCAGTCGCTCGCGGCCACACCGGCGCGCATCGACGCCGCCGTGGCGCTCGGCCGCGCGCAGCTCGCGACCGGGCGGCTCGCCCCGGCGCGCGACACGCTCAAGCAGGCCGCAGAATACTGGCGGCAGCGTCAGCCCGGCAGCCGCTGGGCGCGTGAAGCCGAGCAGTGGCTGGCGCGTGCCGAGGCTGCAGGCCGTTGACAGCCGGGGTCATCGGAAGGAGCTCATGCGCATCGATACGCTCTCGCGCCACCCGCAACACCTCGACTTCGTTGCCAACCTCGTGTGGCGCGAATTCTGGGCCGACGTGAAGGGCGGCATGACCGAGGCCGAGCTCGCCGGGGCTTTCGGTGGCCGTGCGGCCCCGGGCCGCGTGCTCGCCAGCCTCATCGCGCTGGAGAACGACCTGCCGCTGGGCTGCGTGCACCTGATCGACAACGACGACGCTTCGCTGCCCGAGCTCTACCCGTGGATGGCAGCGATGGTGGTGGTGCCCGAGCGCCGTGGCCAGGGCATCGGCTCGATGCTGGTGCGGGCCCTGGCCCGGGAGGCGAAGGTGCTGGGCTTCGAGCGGCTCTGGTTCGGCACCGACGGGCCCGGTTTCTACGAGCGGCTCGGTGCGGTGAAGCACCTCGCCAAGGGGCGAGACTTCTGGATCATGACTCTGCCACTGGTCTGAGCCGCGGCTCGGCTCAGAGCGTCAACGCCAGCCGCGTGCCCTGGTCGATCGCCCGCTTGGCGTCGAGCTCGCCGGCCTCGTGCGCGCCGCCGATCAGGTGCACCGGCACGCCGGCCGCGCGCAGCGGAGCCTCCAGCTCGCGCAGCGGCTCCTGGCCGGCACACAGCACCACCGTGTCGCACTCGATCAGCTGCCCGTCCTGGCGCTTCTCGCCGTAGGTCACGAACAGGCCTTGCGGCGTGATGCGCTCGTAGTTCACGCCGCCGATCATCTCGACCTGCTTCATCTGCAGCGCGGCGCGGTGGATCCAGCCGGTGGTCTTGCCCAGGCCCTTGCCCAGCTTGCCGGCCTTGCGCTGCAGCAGCGTGACCTTGCGCGCCGGCGCAGCCGGCTGCGCGCGCACCACACCGCCGCGCACCGTCTCCGGATCGGCCACGCCCCATTCGGCGAGCCACTCCTTCAGGTTCATCGTTGGTGAGTGACCCTCGGCGGTGACCAGGAACTCGGCCACGTCGAAGCCGATGCGGCCGGCGCCGACGATGGCCACCCGCTCGCCGACCGGCTTGCCGTGCAGCAGCACGTCGATGTAGCTCAGCACGTTCGGGCCGTCCTGCCCCGGGATCTTCGGGTTGCGCGCGCTGACGCCGGTGGCCAGCAGCACGGCATCGAACTTCTGCGCGGCCAGCGCCGTGGCATCGGCGCGCGTGGCCAGGTGCAGCCGCACGCCGGTCGCCTCGAGCCGGCGCGTGAAGTAGCGCAACGTCTCGTGGAACTCCTCCTTGCCGGGGATGCGCTTGGCCATGTTGAACTGGCCGCCGATCTGCGCCGCCGCTTCGTACAGATGGACCTCGTGGCCACGCTCGGCCAGCGTGGTCGCCGCGGCGAGCCCGGCCGGCCCGGCGCCGACCACCGCGTAACGCTTCTTCGCCGGTGCACGCTGCAGCACCAGCTCGGTCTCGTGGCCGGCACGCGGGTTGACCAGGCAGCTGGCGATCTTCAGCTGGAAGGTGTGGTCCAGGCAGGCCTGGTTGCAGGCGATGCAGGTGTTGATGTCGGCGCTGCGGCCGGCTTTCGCCTTGGCGACGAAGTCGGCATCGGCCAGCAGCGGGCGCGCCAGGCTGACCATGTCGGCGCTGCCGTCGGCGAGGATCTGCTCGCCGACCTCCGGCATGTTGATGCGGTTGCTGGTCACCAGCGGGATCGTCAGGCCGGCGGCACGCAGCTCGGCGCGCATCTTCTTGGTCACCCAGGCGAAGGCGCCGCGCGGCACGCTGGTGGCGATGGTCGGGATGCGCGCCTCGTGCCAGCCGATGCCGGTGTTGATGATGGTCGCGCCGGCGGCCGTCACCGCCTTGGCGAGCTGCACCACCTCGCTCCAGGAGCTGCCATCGGGGATCAGGTCGAGCATCGACAGCCGGTAGATCAGGATGAAGTCGCGGCCCACCGCCTCGCGCACCCGCTGCACGATCTCCACCGGCAGGCGCATGCGGTTCTCGTAGCTGCCGCCCCAGCCGTCGCTGCGCAGGTTGGTGTGGGTGACGAGGAACTGGTTGATGAAGTAGCCCTCGCTGCCCATCACCTCGACACCGTCGTAGCCGGCCTCGCGCGCCAGCTTGGCGCAGCGCACGAAGGCGCGGATCTGCCGCTCGATGCCGCGCGCGGAGAGTTCGCGCGGCGTGAACGGCGAGATCGGGCTCTGGATGCGCGAGGGCGCCACGCACAGCGGGTGGTAGCCGTAGCGGCCGGTGTGCAGGATCTGCAGCGCGATCTTGCCGCCCTCGGCGTGCACCGCATCCGTGACCAGCTTGTGCCGGCGTGCCGCGGCATGCGTGGCCAGGGTGCCGGCGAAGGGCTTGGCCCAGCCCTCGATGTTCGGCGCGAAGCCGCCGGTGACCATCAGGCCGACGCCGCCGCGTGCACGCTCGGCGAAGAACGCCGCCATGGCGGGGAAGTGCTTGCGCCCGTCCTCCAGCCCGGTGTGCATGCTGCCCATCAGCACGCGGTTGGGCAGCGTCGTGAAGCCGAGGTCCAGCGGGGCGAGGAGGTGGGGGTAGGCGCTCATGCGGGCATGCTAGCCCGGCGCCCCGCTGGAATGGCCTGGGTCAGATGCCTAGAAGCTTCTTGGCGTCGCCCAGCGCCTTCATCGAGTCGTCGTGCTTGCCGGCCTTGTGGGCGGCTTCGCCGTCGGCGCGCAGCTGCTTGACCTTGGCGGCGTCGGCATCGGCCAGCTTCGGGTTGGTGGCGAGCTTGGCGTCGATCGCCTTCATCTCGTTCGGGCAGTTGTGGGCGAGGGCGCTGCCCGCGGCGAAGGCGAGCACGGTGGCGAGGAGAGCGGACTTCATCGGTGACTCCTTGGTCTGGCGCCGGCCGGAATGGGCCGTGGCGCGCAATCTATGCGGCCTCGGCCCTGTCCGCAACCAGGAGGCGTTACCGGATCTTGCCCAGCAGGGTCTCTACGTTGTCGAGCATGTGACCCAGGTCGGCGCGCGCCGCCGGCTTGTCGCCCAGCCGGGCCGACAGCTCCTGCTCCATGAAGCAGACCGTCATGCGCACGTAGGCGCTGTCCAGCGCCTTGCGCACCGCGGACATCTGCCCGGCGATGGCCAGGCACTCCTCGCCTTCCTCGATCATGCGCTGGATGCCGCGCAGCTGACCCTCGGCGCGCTTGAGCCGGTGCAGCAGGTCGGTGCGGGATTTCTCGTCGTTGAGGACGGACATGGTGCAGGCCGCCGCTTCGCGCGGGGCGGGAGTCGTGCGATGGGTCGGCATTGTGCGATACCCCCGGCCGTCACGCAGCGCCCGCGCGGGCCTGGATCGGGATGACCGGCGCTCCCTCGGCCACCAGCAGCGTGCCGGCGCGCAGACCGCGCACGGTGGCGAAGCTCAGGCCGAGGATGACGAGCGAAGCCAGCGCCAGCAGCGCCAGCGCCGGCACCTGAAGCCAGTGGCCGTCGGGCTGCTCGGCCAGGCGCAGCGTCAGCGCGGCCAGCGCCGCCAGCGGGAAGCTCATGCCCCAGTGCGGGATACCGAAGGGCTGGTCGGTGATGCGCCGCGCCTGCGTGGCCACCCACAGCGCCTGCGCCAGCGCCATGCCCCAGAGCATCCAGGCCAGCAGCACGGGCGCGCCGAACTGCAGCACGGCCAGGCCGATCACTGCGGGTGGTGCGACGAAGATGAACAGCGTCGGCAGCAGCCGCTCCGGCAGCATGCCGGCCTGGCCGATGCGCACGACGACCAGCACCACCACCACCGGCCAGAACATCAGGCCGAGGCCGAACTGCGCCGCCGCCCAGGGCTGGAAGCCCAGCGGAATGCCGGCCAGCGGCGCAAGCACGTTGCCGACCACCGGGATGAACAGCGCCGGCGTGATGCCGCCCCAGTTCCAGGCCGACGCGCCCTGCGTGGCATTGCCGCGCAGCCAGCGCGACAGCACCCACAGCGTGACGCCGAACTGGCCCAGCGAGCCGATCAGCCACAGCGCGCGCAGCCCGGGCAGCTGCGGCCCGAAGTGCGCCACCGCGAGCGTCACCAGCAGCAGCAGCGAGATCGGGATGGCGGCGAAGAAGGCGTGGCGCACCGGGTGGTGCAGGTCTTCGCGCACCGCCGGCGCATGACGCTGCCAGCGCAGCGCGAAGGCCAGGGACAGCGTGACGAAGGCCAGCAGCGCGACGGCGGCCGCGCCCAGCGACAGCATGCCGGCCAGCTCGCCCATCGCCGGCGCGGCGCGGTGCCAGGCCAGGCCGAGTCCGGACCAGCCCATCACGGTGGCGAACCAGCCGGGCATCAGGTGCTTGAGGGGCGCTCGTTCGTCGTTCATGGTGGCAGGCTACTTCAGGACGGCGCCCTGCGCGTCGAGCACGGACACCCGCACCGGGATGCCCTGCGCGATGCTCTGCGTGACGGTGCAGTAGGTCTCGAAGCTGCCCAGCACCCGCTCCAGTTGCTCCAGCGCCTCGGCCGGCACGCCCAGCGTCAGCGTGGCCTGCATGGACAGCACGCGCAGCCGGCCCTCGGCATTGCGGCCGACCTCGGCGCTGACCTCGCACTGCATCGGCTCGGGCTGCTGCTTGAACTTGCGCAGTGCGAACAGCAGCGAGTCCGACAGGCAGTTGCCCACCGCGGCGGCGAGCAATTGCACCGGCGAGGGGCCGAGGCCCTGGCCGAGCGGCGCGGGTTCGTCGGCGAGCAGGTCCGGCACATCGGCGCCGAACTGCACGTCGAACTGGTAGTCGCGGCGCTGGGCGAGGCGGACGGTGACGAGGTCGTTGGACATGGCGAGGCTCCGTTCAGCGGATCAGCGGTTCAGCGAGAGCAGGCGTCGCCGCCTTCCTTCATGCCCAGCTTCTTCATCAGGAGGCTGGGCGGGCAGAAGCCGGTGAAGCCCGATTGCAACAGGTTCAGGCCGACGAAGGCGGTGAAGGCCAGGAACCAGGGGCTGACGAAGAGCGGGCTGGCTTCGACGCCGAGCGCGAGCGACAGCAGCACGAAGAAACCCGCCATGCTGCGGATGGCACGTTCGATGGTCATGGATGAACTCCTTGGGGGTCGGTGGAAGAGGCTTCCAGGCGCCGTCGGAACAGCGCGTAGTACAGCACCGGGATGACGACAAGTGTCAGCAGGGTCGAGACGAAGATGCCGAAGATCAGCGAGACCGCCAGGCCGTTGAAGATCGGGTCGTCGAGGATGAAGAAGGCGCCGATCATCGCGGCCAGACCCGTCAGCGCGATCGGCTGCGCGCGCACGGCGGCCGAGTTGACCACGGCGTCCTTGAAGGCCATGCCCTGCGCCACCTGCAGCTCGATGAAGTCGACCAGCAGGATGGAGTTGCGCACGATGATGCCGGCCAGCGCGATCATGCCGATCATCGAGGTGGCGGTGAACTGCGCGCCGAGCAGCGCATGGCCGGGCATCACGCCGATGATCGTCAGCGGGATCGGCGCCATGATGACCAGCGGCGTCAGGTAACTGCGGAACTGCGCCACCACCAGCAGGTAGATCAGGATCAGGCCGACACCGTAGGCGACGCCCATGTCGCGGAAGGTCTCGTAGGTGATCTGCCACTCGCCGTCCCACTTGATGGCGTACTGGCGGAACGGGTCGCTCGGCTGCTGGATCCAGTACTCGCCCAGGGCCGCATCGGCCAGCTTGCCGCGGATGGCGAACAGCCCGTACAGCGGTGAGTCGACCAGCCGGCGGTCGTCGCCCGCGACGGCGCGTTCGCCGACGTCGCCCATCACGTAGCTGACACCCTGCAGGTCCTTGGTGTAGCGCGGCTTGTCGATCACGCCGCGCTCGATGCGAACCAGTTCCGACAGCGGCACGAGTTGCCCGCTGCCGCTGCGCAATGGCAGCGCGAGCAGGGCGTCCAGCCCGAACTGCTGCTCAGCCGGCAATTGCAGCCGCACCGGCACCGGGTACTTGCTCTGGCCGTCGTGCAGGTAGCTGGCGTCGGCGCCCGACAGTGCGGCGTGCACCGTCTGCGCGATCACGGCCACCGGGATGCCGAGTGTCTCGGCGCGCTGGCGGTTGATGCGCAGCCAGGCGCGCGGCGCGTCGGCGGCCAGCGTGCTGTCGATGCCGACGATGTGCGCGGTGTCGCCGAAGGCCTTCACCACCTGCTCGGCCAGCTTCAGGCGGCCGGCCTCGTCGGGGCCGTAGACCTCGGCCACCAGCGGCGCCAGCACCGGCGGGCCGGGCGGCACCTCGACGACCTTCAGCCGCGCGCCGGCCTTCGCGGCGATGGCATCGAGCGCCGGGCGCAGGCGCTGGGCGATGGCGTGGCTCTGTTCGTGGCGGTGCGCCTTGTCGACCAGGTTGACCTGCAGGTCGCCCTGCTCGGCATCGGCGCGCAGGTAGTACTGGCGCACCAGGCCGTTGAAGGTGATCGGGCTGGCGGTGCCGGCATAGCCTTGCAGGTCGCGCACCTCGGGCTGTTTCGCCAGGTGCGCGCCGAGCTCCTGCAGCGTCTGCGCGGTGGTCTCCAGTGGCGTGCCGGCGGGCATCTCGAGCACGAGCTGGAACTCGCTCTTGTTGTCGAAGGGCAGCATCTTCAGCACCACCCATTGCACGGCGGCCAGGCCGGCCGAGAGCAGCAGCGCCACCAGGATGCCGGCCAGCAGCAGCCAGCGCTTGCGTGCGCTGTCGAGGAAGGGGCGCAGCACGGCATCGAACAGGCGCTGCAGCTTCGACGGCGCCGCCGCGGCGGCTGCCGCATGGCCGGCGGCGTGCGACTTCATCAGCTTGAGCGCCAGCCAGGGCGTGACCGTGAACGCGATCGCCAGCGACAACGCCATGCCCAGGCTGGAGTTGATCGGGATCGGGCTCATGTACGGGCCCATCAGGCCGCTGACGAAGGCCATCGGCAGCAGCGCGGCGATGACGGTCAGCGTGGCCAGGATGGTCGGCCCGCCGACTTCGTCGACCGCCGCCGGGATGATCTCCGCCAGCGGCCTGTCCGGCGTGAGCTGCTGGTGGCGGTGGATGTTCTCGACCACGACGATGGCGTCGTCGACCAGGATGCCGATCGAGAAGATCAGCGCGAACAGCGACACGCGGTTCAGCGTGAAGCCCCAGGCCCAGGAGGCGAACAGGGTGGCGGTCAGCGTCAGGATCACTGCCGCGCCGACGATGACCGCCTCGCGCCGGCCGAGCGCCAGGCCGACCAGCAGGATCACCGAGCCGGTGGCGAAGGCCAGCTTCTGGATCAGCTTGTTCGCCTTCTCGGCCGCGGTCTCGCCGTAGTCGCGGGTGATGGTGGCGTCCACGCCGGCCGGCAGCACGGTGTTGCGCAGCTCGTCCAGGCGGGCGCGGGTGGCACGCGCCACGTCGACCGCGTTCTGGCCGGGTTTCTTGGTGACGGTGACCGTCACCGCCGGCTGCACGCTGCCGGCGGCTGCCGACGCCGCTGCGCCCGGCGTGAACCAGACGTAGCGCGTCGCCTGCCGGGCGCCGTCCTCGATGCGGGCCACCTCGGACAGCCGCACCGGCTTGCCGCCGGCCACGCCGACGACCAGTTCGCCAACCTCGGCCGCCGAGCGCAGGAACTCGCCGGTCTCGACGCTGAGCATGCGCGGCGCGGCCTGCGTGTCGTCGAGCACGGCGCCGGCAGGCATCGCCATGTTGGCGGCGGCGAGCGTGGCCTGCAGGCGGGCGATGTCGATGCCACGTTCGCGCAGGCGGCCGGGGTCGAGCCAGACGTTCACCGCGCGGCCGGGGCCGCCGATCGTCTGCACTTCGCGCACGCCGGCGACACGCTTGAGCTCGGCCTCCAGCGTGTGGGCGATGCGCTCCAGCTCAGCGGCGCTGGCGCCGTCGGATGCCGACAGCGTGATGGCCATCACCGGCACGTCGTCGATGCCCTTGGGCTTCACGACCGGCGGCATCACGCCCAGGTTGGCGGGCAGCCAGTCCTGGTTGGCGTTGAGCACGTCGTACAGCCGCACCAGCGCCTCGGTGCGCGGCACGCCGACCTGGAACTGCACTGTCAGCAGCGCCAGCCCCGGGCGCGAGACCGAGAAGGTGTGCTCGATGCCGGCGATCTGCCCGAGCACCTGCTCGGCCGGGCGCGCCACCAGGTTCTGCACGTCCGCGCTCGATGCGCCGGGGAAGGCGATCAGCACGTTGGCCATGGTCACGTTGATCTGCGGCTCTTCCTCGCGCGGCGTGACCAGCACGGCGAACGCGCCGAGCAGCAGCGCCACCAGCGCCAGCAGCGGCGTCAGCGCGTGGTGCTGGAAGGTCCGCGCCAGGCGGCCGGCAATGCCGAGCGATGGGGCTTGCACGGTCGAGTCCCTCACGGTGCAGGGCGGGCGCCCTGCAGCCCGGCGCGCACCGGGTCGGCGGCGATGCGTTCACCGGCGGTGATGCCGGCCAGCACCTCGACCCGACCGGCCACCACCGGGCCGACGCGTACGGCGCGCAGCACGAAGCCGCCGGGCTGGGCCACGTAGATCGCATTGAGCTCGCCGCGGCGCAGCACCGCCTCGGCAGGAATGTTCGGGCGGGCGCTGCCCGCGGCGGCCGGCAACCCGCCGACCATCACGCGCAGGCTCTGGCCCGGGCGCGAGCCGGCGGCCTCGGCCGGCAGTTCGAGCCGCCATTCGACGGTCTGCGATACCGGGTCGGCGGCGGGCAGCAGTTCGCGCGCCGTCGGCTGCACGAGGCGGCCGTCGGGCAGTTGCACCTGCACCTGCTTCGCGGCGGCGACAGCGGCGGCGCGTGAAGCCGGCACCTGCACCACGGCGCGCAAGCGGCCGGGTTCGTACAGCGTGATCAGTGCGCGGCCGGGCAAGGCCAGGTCACCGGGTTCGACATGGGTGGCGGAGACCAGGGCGTCATAGGGCGCGACGATCTCGGCGTTGCCCTGCGCGACGGCCGACTGCGTGCGTGCTGCGCGTGCCTGGGCCAGGCCGGCCTGGGCGGCACGGTGCTGGGTGTCGGCGTTGTCCACCGCCGCCTGGCTGACGAAGCCGCTCCTGAGCAGGTCGCGGTTGCGCTGCAAGGCCACCTCGGCATTGCGCGCCTCGGCCTCGGCCTGGGTCACGGCGGCGTCGCTGCGCGCAACCCCGGCGCGGCTGTCGCGGTCGTCGATGCGCAGCAGCGGCTGGCCCCGCTTGACGCTGTCGCCGGCCTTGACCCGCAGTGCCAGCACGTTGCCGCCGACCTGTGCGGTCAGCGTGGCCTGGCGCAGCGGCTCCAGCACGGCGTCGAAATCGGCGGCGACACCCGGGCTGCCGGCACCGACGGTCAGCGTCGCCACGACCGGGCTGCCGTCGGCGTGTGCGGCGCCGGTGGCGAGCAGCAGGACGCTGAGCAGGATCGACGGGACGGTGAGCGGCTTCATGGCGTGGAGAGGGTGGGTACGGGCTGAATTATATACCCAATGGGGTATGTGAAGCAAGGAATCCGGCCGAACCGGCTACGCTTGCGGCGATGTCTTCCCCCAACCCGCCCGCGCCCGCCGCATCGCTGGCCGCCTCGACCGTGCATCGGCGCCGGCTGCGCGAGGTGTGGCGGTCGGCCGGCTGGCCCTGCCAGGACCTGGTCGAGGCCGAGCTGCTCGCCGCCGGGCTGCTGGAGCGGGTGCGCCAGGCCAGCGGCCACGAGACGCTGCGTGTCACCGACGCCGGCGTGGCCGCGCTGGCCGCGACGCTCGAGCAGAACCGCCGCCGCCGCGACGCCCACGAGATGCTGGTCGAGCGAGTCGCCCGCGAAATGTCGCGCACCGGGCGCATCGCCTGGCGCGGGCTGTCGCTGCGCGCCCATGTGGATGCGGCCGACGGCAGCGGCGGCCGCTGGGTGATGGCCATGCCCGATGTCTTCTCCATCCGCCACACGACGGTCGAGGACTGGCTGGAGCCGGTGGTGCACGAGGTCAAGGTGACGCGTGCCGACCTGCGTTCGGACCTGCGCCACCCGCACAAGCGCCACGCCTACCTCGCGCTGTCCAGCCAGTGCTGGTACGTGCTGAAGGCCGGCATTGCCGAGGTCGCCGACGTGCCACCGGAGTTCGGCGTGATGTTCGCGCTGGCGGACGGCTCGCTCGACGTGGCCCGCCCCGCGGCCAAGCGGGCGATGCGCCTGCCGCTGGGCACCTGGATGGCACTGGCCCGTGCCAACGCCGAATCGGCGCACGACGGCGAAGCGCAGGGCTGGCTGGGTGCGCCGGCCGAAGGCGACGCCGCATGAGCGGCTTTTGGTCGCGCCTGTTCGGCGCCAAGGCGCCGCCGGCGGCGTCACCGCTTCCGCCGCCAGCGACGCCACCGGCGCCGGTGGCGTCCCCGGCAGCGGCGATGCCGACCTTCGGCGCACGCCGTCCGCTGGTCGGTGCCAATGGCGAACTGGCCGGCTTCGAGTTTCGCCTGTCGCCGGCGACGCAGCGCCGCCTGCAGGCGTGCGGCACCGCGACGGACGGCAGCCCGGCCGCGGCCGCGCATGCGATCGCGCTGCTGTCGGCGATGCGCTCCACGCTCGCCGCCGGCCGCATCGCGCTCGGCGAACTGCCGGCCGCGCTGCTGACGCGGCCCGCCGTCGCCGAGCAGGTGCCCGAGGGCGCGTGGATCGCGGTCCAAGGCAGCTTCGATGCCAACGAGAGCATCGCCGGCGCCCTGATGCAGTGGCGCACGCGAGGAGTCAAGCTCGGTGCCGCGGACGGCGCGCCTCAGCCGCCGGGCGCGAGCTTCGTGCTGTTGCGGCCGGCCACGGGGGGCATCGAGTCCGTGCTGCACGCGGCCGACCGCTGGCAGCGCGACGAGCCCGCGCGCACCCGCATCGCCGTCGACCTGCCCGGCGTGGAGGCGATCGAGCAGGCGCTGGAGCGCGGCGTGTTCCTCGCCGCCGGCCGTGTCGAGGCGGGCGACGGCGCGCTCGCCCAGCGCCGCATCGTGCAGCCGGCGACGCAGCGCCTGTGCCAGTTGCTCAACGACGTGGTGGCCGACCGTGACACCGCGCAGATCGGCACGGCGCTGCGCGCCGACCTGGCACTGTCGTACCGCCTGCTGCGCTGTGTCAACAGCCCGGCCGTCGGTCTCGCCAGGCCAGTCGAGTCGGTCGAGCAGGCGGTGATGGTGCTCGGGCGCGCCGAGCTGTACCGCTGGCTCAGCGTGCTGCTGACGGCGTCGGGCAGCGGCCGCCGGGCTTCGCGCGCCTTGCAGGACGTGGCACTGGCCCGCGCCCGGCTGCTCGAACTGCTTGCGCAGGCCGGGGGCACGGCGCCGCCGGCGGCGATGTTCACCGTCGGGCTGATGTCGATGCTCGATGCGCTGCTGCAGGTACCGCTTGCCGATGCGCTGCAGCCGCTGCAACTGGCCGAGCCGGCGCGCGCGGCCCTTCTCGAACATGCCGGGCCCTGGTGGCCGGCGCTGGACCTGGCGATGCGCCTCGAGCGCCATGAGCTCGATGGCGCCGAGCCGCTGGCCGAGCCCTTCGGCGGGCTCGACGCGGTGCTGGCATGCTCCGACGAGGCCTGGGCCTGGTCGGCCGCGCTCGCCCGCGCCCAGGCCGCTGCGGCATGAACGACACCGCGGCCCGCGAGCGGGCGGCACTGTGGGCGGCGCTGGCGCTCATCGTGGCCTGGGGCGCCAACTTCAGCGTGCAGAAGGAGGTCTTCGCGGCGCTGTCGCCGGGCGGCTTCCTGTTCGTGCGCTACCTGATCATGCCGGTGGCGGCGGCGCTGCTGCTGGTCGCCCATTACGGCACCCGCTGGCCGCGGCTGCCGCGCAGCGAGCTGCTGCAGCTGCTCAAGCTGGGCATCGCCGGGCACCTGCTGCACGTGGGCCTGGTGACCTACGGCATCCACTGGTCGACCGCCTTCTCCAGCTCGCTGATCCTGGCGATGGGGCCGGTGTTCACGCTGCTCATCCTGCGCTGGCATGGCACGGAGCGGCTGACGCGCGGCCAGGTGGCGGGCGTGGCGGTGGCGGTGGTCGGCGTGCTGGTGTTCCTGTCCGACAAGCTGCTCGGCGCGCAGTGGCAGGCCAGCGGCGGCGACCTGACGCTGCTCGTGGCGGCCTCGTTCTTCTCGTACTACACGGTGGCCGCCAAGCCGCTGATCCAGCGCCACGGCGGCGTGATCGTGATGACCTACGGCACGCTGCTGGGCAGCCTGCCGGTGGTCGCGCTGAGCGCCGGGGCGGGCCTGCAGGTCGACTGGGCGCACGTCAAGCCGATGATCTGGCTGGGCACGCTGTACGCGGTGCTGATCGCCGCCTTCCTCGGCTGGATGGTGTGGGGCTGGGTCAACGCGGTGCGCGGCGTCGCACGCACCGCGCCGCTGATGTACCTGATGCCGCCGGTGGCCGCGCTGGTGGCGTGGCTGGTCACCGGCGAGCGCTACACCGTGGTCAAGCTGCTCGGCGCGGCGATCACGCTGGCCGGGGTTGCGCTGGCTCAATATGCCTCGCGCTCGACGCGCGACGAGGTCCGCGATTCAGTTCCTCCCGTGGATTGACCGATGTTCGCCCCGCTATGATGCGCGGGCTTCAGGTGCCTCCGGTCATTTCTCGGCCGGTCGTTAAACGGGAAGCAGGTGCCGTGTCCGCGAGGACCCGAAAGCCTGCGCTGCCCCCGCACCGGTAAGCGGGTACACGACCATCTCAGTGCCACTGCGGGCTTGCACCCGTGGGAAGGCGATGGCCGCGCAACGACGCCCATCGCTGCGACCCGCGAGCCCGGATACCGGCCTGCCAAGCGCAGCCGCCGGTGTCCCGCAAGGTCATCGGTACATGCCAACAACGCAGCCTGCGGGGACGCTCGCTGCTTGGAGTCCACTGATGTCCGCTTTCCGTCGCCGCCCGTCCGCCTTGCGCGGTCTGGGTCTTCTCGTCTCTTCCACCCTTCCCTTCGCTACCCACGCCGCCGAGCCGCAGAGCCTGCAGCCGGTGGTCGTCACCGCCACGCGCGTGCCGCAGCCGATCGACACCGTGCTGGCCGACCTGCGCGTGATCGATGCCGACACCATCGCCAGTGCCGGCGCGATGACACTGACCGAACTGCTGCAGGCCCGCGGCGGTGTCGAGATCAGCGCCAATGGCGGTCCCGGCCAGGTCTCCGGCCTGTTCCTGCGCGGCAGCAACGCCAGCCACGTCGTGCTGCTGGTCGACGGCGTGCGCATCAACTCCGCCACCGCCGGCACCAATGCCTTCGAGAACATCCCGCTGGCGCAGATCGAGCGCATCGAGATCCTGCGTGGCGTCGGCAGCAGCCTGTACGGCGCCGACGCGATCGGCGGCGTGATCCAGGTCTTCACCAAGAAGGCCGATGCCGAGCGCACCGAGGCCAGCGTGGCTGCCGGCCGCTGGGGCCTGCGCGAGGCCAGCGCCGGCCTGGCGCGGCGCTTCGGCGCGACGCGGCTGTCGCTGCAGGCCGGCTGGCGCGAATCGAACGCGTTCTCCGCCACCAACGAGAAGAGCACCTTCTCGTTCGACCCTGACGACGACGGCTACCAGAACGCCAACCTGGGCCTGACGCTCGACCATGACTGGGCCGAAGGCCACACGGTGACGCTGCGTGGGTTGACCAGCCGCGGCCGCACCGAGTTCGACGCCGGCGCCGGCACCGCCGACGTCAACCGGCAGCGCCTGTCCAGCCTCGCGCTGGAAAGCCGCGACCGCATCGATGCGAACTGGCGCAGCCTGCTGCGCCTGGCGCGCGGCGCCGACCACATCCGCACCGACGGTGCCTTCCCCGGCTACTTCGACACCGACCAGGACCAGGCCACCTGGCAGAACGACGTCGCCGCGCTCGGCGGCCAATGGGTCGCCGGTCTCGAGGGCCGGCGCGAGAAGGTGCGCAGCGACACCGCGTTCTCGAAGACGCGGCGGCGCTTCCTCTCAGCCTTCGGCGGCTACAGCGCCCGCTTCGGTGATCACCTCGTCGAGGCCTCGGCGCGCCACGACGACGACTCGCAGTTCGGCGGCCATGCCACCGGCAAGCTCGGCTACGGCTTCAAACTCACGCCGCAGTGGCGTGCCTCGGCGAGTTTCGGCACGGCCTTCAAGGCGCCGAGCTTCAACGACCTGTACTACCCGCTGTCCTTCGGCTTCTCCGGCAACCCGGACCTGAAGCCCGAGCGCGCGCGCAGCGCCGAGCTGGCGCTGCGCCACGACGGTGGGGCGCTGCAGGGTGGGTTGGTGCTGTTCCAGAGCCGTGTGCGCGACCTGATCGCCGTCGACCCGACCTTCACCACGGTGGACAACATCAACACCGCGCGCATCCGCGGCGCGACGCTCGACGCCGCCTGGCGCGAGGGCATCTGGACCGCCCGCGGCGAGATCACCCGCCAGGACGCCGAGGATGCCGACACCGGCACGCGCCTGGTGCGCCGTGCGCGGGTGTCCGGCAGCGCCAGCGTGGGTGTGGCGCTGGGCGACTGGCGCGCCGGCGTCGAGTGGGTGGGCAGCGGCGCACGCTACGGCGCGGCGAGCAACGTCGAGACCTCGCGCATGGGCGGCTACGGCCTCGTCAACCTGACCTCGGCCTGGTCGGTCACGCCACGCTGGACGCTGGCCGCGCGGCTGAACAATGCGGCCGACAAGCGCTACGAACTGGTGCAGGGCTACAACACACCGGCTCGCAACCTGTTCGTGTCCCTGGCCTACTCCGACCTGTAGACGAGAAAGGACGACCCTGCCCATGGCCCGCGCGTGGCGACCCTGGCTGCTGCTGGCCCTTGCGGCCGGCGCGGTGGCGTGGCTCGCGCTGGCCAGCGGCAGTGTCTGGCTGCCGCCCGACGAGGTGCTGCGGCTGCTGTTCGAGCCCGATGCGGGCAGCGCCTCGCAGGTGCTGCACTCGCTGCGCCTGCCGCGGGCGCTGGCCGCCTTCGGCGTCGGCGGCCTGCTGGCGGTGGCCGGCGCGCTGATGCAGGTGCTGCTGCGCAACCCGCTGGCCGACCCCTATGTGCTGGGCGTGTCCGGCGGTGCCTCGGTGGGCGCGCTGATTGCACTGCTGCTGGCCGGCGCGGCCTGGTGGATCGAGGCCGGCGCCTTTGCCGGCGCGCTGCTGTCCATCGTGCTGGTGTTCGCGCTGGCCCAGCGCGACCTGTCGCGTGTCGACACCACCTCGCGGCTGGACAGCGCGCCGCGCCTGCTGCTGACCGGCGTGATGCTGGCGGCGCTGTGGTCGGCCGTGATCACCGTGTTGCTGATGCTGGCGCCGGAGGCGCGCCTGCGCGGCATGCTGTTCTGGCTGGCCGGAGATCTGGGCGGCAGCGAGGCTTCACTGTGGCCGCTGATCGTGCTGGCGCTGCTGCTGCTGCTGTCCTGGCCGCTGGCGCGCGAACTCAACGTGCTGCTGCGCGGCGCGGCCGGCGCGCAGGCATTGGGCGTGCAGGTGGTGCGCCTGCGCCGCATCGTCTACGTGCTGGCCTCGCTGGCGACCGCGGTGGCGGTGACCGCTGGCGGCGCCATCGGCTTCGTCGGACTGGTGGTGCCGCATGCGCTGCGCCTGGCGATCGGCAACGACCAGCGCACGCTGCTGCCGGCCTGCGCCCTGGCCGGCGGCACGCTGCTGCTGGCGGCGGACACGATCGCGCGCACGATCGTCGCGCCGCAGCAGCTGCCGGTGGGCGTGATCACCGCGCTGCTCGGCGTGCCGACCTTCATCGCGCTGCTGCTGCATCGCGGGGGGCGGCGGTGAACAAACTGCTGCTGCTCGACACCCGCGGCCTCGTCGTGAAGGCCGGCAGCCGCACGCTGATCGACGCGCTGGACCTGCAGGTGCAGCGCGGCGAGCTGTGGTGCCTGATGGGGCCGAACGGCAGCGGCAAGACCACGCTGCTGCACACGCTGGCCGGGCTGCGGCCGGCGCAGGGCGGCACCATTGCGCTCAAGGGCCGGCCGCTGGGCGACTGGCCGCTGGCCGAACTGGCGCGGCAGCGCGGCCTGCTGCCGCAGGCGCAGAACGACGCCTTCAGCGCCGCGGTGAGCGACGTGGTGCTGCTCGGCCGCCACCCGCACCTCGGCCGCTGGGCCTGGGAGAGCGAGGCCGACCGTCGCATCGCCGCTGCCGCGCTGCAGGCGATGGACCTCGAGGCGCTGGCCGATCACGACGTGACCACGTTGTCCGGCGGCGAGCGCCAGCGGGTCGGCATCGCCGCGCTGCTGGCGCAGGACCCGTCGCTGCTGCTGCTCGACGAGCCGGTGGCCCACCTCGACCTGCACCACCAGGTGACCGTGCTCGAGCACCTGCGGCGGCTGGCGCGCGAACGCGGCCGGGCGGTCGTGATGTCGATCCACGACCTCAACCTGGCGGCACGCTTCGCCACCCATGCGCTGGTGCTGGGGCCGGGTGCGCGGCTGCACCAGGGGCCGGCGGAATCGACGATGAACGAGGTGGTGCTCAGCGCGGCATTCGGACATCCGGTCGCCGCCGAGCGCTACGGCAAGCGCACGGTCTTTGTGGCGGATTGATCCCGTGGTGCGCCTGATTCTGTGGCTGTTCGCTGTGCTCGCTGCCGCACCCGCGCTCGCCGCCGTCGAAGTGAAGGACGACGCCGGCACGACGATCACGCTGGCGCGACCCGCGCAGCGCATCGTCAGCCTTGCCCCGCACCTGACCGAGCTGCTGTTCGCCGCCGGTGCCGGTTCGCGTGTGGTGGCGGTGGGTGCCTACAGCGACTACCCGGAGGCGGTGAAGTCACTGCCGCAGGTCGGCGACAGCGCGCTGCTCGACCTCGAACGCATCGTCGCCCTGAAGCCCGACCTGCTGGTGGTCTGGCGCGACGGCAACTCGCCGCAGCAGTTGCAGCGCCTGGCGACACTCGGCATTCCGATGTACGCCAGCCAGCTCGGCACGCTGGCGGACATCGCCAGCACGTTGCGCCGCTTCGGCCACCTGGCCGGCAGCGAGGCGGCGGCCGAGGCCCGGGCGCAGCGCTACGAGGCCGAGCTGGCCGCGTTGCGCGAGCGTTACGCCGGCCGCACGCCGCTGCGGGTCTTCTATCAGATCTGGCAGCGGCCGCTGCTGACCGTCAACTCCCGCCACCTGATCAGCCAGGGCCTGGCGCTGTGCGGCGCGAGCAACGTGTTCGGCCGGCTCGCGCCACTGACGCCGACGGTCGGCGAAGAGGCGGTGGTCGCCGCCGACCCCGATGCCATCGTCACTGGTCGCGGCGGCGGTGAACGCGGCAGCGGCCCGGACGGGCTGGACACCTGGCGGCGGCTGACCGGCCTGAAGGCGACGCGACATGCGGCGCTGCTGGTGATCGACCCCGACACGCTGCACCGTTCGTCGGACCGCATCACCCAGGGCATCCAGGGCCTGTGCGAGAAGCTCGACGGCGTGCGGGGCCGGCGCTGATGCGGCACACTCGGCCGACGTCGTCGGAGGGTCGCCCATGAAGCGCGTTGCACCGTTCGCCCTGGTCGTGCTGGCCGCTGCCCTCGCGGCGGGCTGTTCGAAGCGTGAGGGCGAGCCCGCCGCACCGGCTGCGGCCACGACGGCGGCCGCCACGAAACCCGCTCCGGCCGACGGCGGCATCGACTGGGTGCGTGCCGCCGGCGATGCCGAGGTCGACGCCGCCTTCGCCCGCGCCAAGGCCGAGAGCAAGCCGGTGTTCGTCTACTGGGGTGCGAAGTGGTGCCCGCCGTGCAACCAGCTGCAGGCGACGCTGTTCAACCGGCAGGACTTCATCGAACGTTCGCGCGCCTTCGTCGCCGTCTATGTCGATGGCGACAAGCCCGGCGCGCAGAAGCTCGGCACCCGTTTCGCGGTGCGCGGCTACCCGACCACGGTCGTCTTCGGCCGTGACGGTCGCGAGCTGACGCGCCTGCCCGGCGAGGTCGACGCGCAGCAGTACGGCGAGCTGCTCGATCTGGCGCTGGCCGCGCAGCGCCCCGCGAAGGAGCTGCTCGCACTGGCGCGCAGCGGCGGCCAGGGCCTCGCCGAGGCCGACTGGCGGTTGCTGGCCGGCTACTCGTGGGAAACCGACCAGCAGCAGCTCGCCGGCAAGGACGGCCCCGCCGCGTTGCTGCGCGAGCTGGCGGCGGCCTGCCCGGCGTCGTCGCCGGCGCTGGCCGACAGCGCGATGCGCCTGCGCCTGAAGGCACTCGCCGCCACCGACCCGAAGGCGTCACCCGTGGCCGATGCCGCGGCGCAGCGCGCTGCGGTGACGGCCTTGCTGGCCGATCCCGTGCGCTCGCGCCGGCAGGCCGATGTGCTGGCGGGCAACGCCGGTGAACTCATGGCCGCACTCGCCGCCAAGGACGCTGCCGAGCGGCCTGCCCTGGTCGCCGCCTTCGACACCGCACTCGCCCGCCTGCAGGCCGACGCGACGCTGTCGCGTGCCGACCGCGTGGTGGCGCTGGTCGCGCGCGTCAAGCTCGCGGCGCCCGAGCGATTGCCTGCGCTGCAGGCCGAGGTGCGCGAGCTGGCGGCGCGCTTCGACCGCGAGATCACCGACGGCTACGAGCGCCAGGCGGTGATCACCACGCTCGCCTGGGCGCTGGAACAGTCTGCGCTGCTGGGAGAGTCCGACGCGCTGCTCAAGGCCAACCTGGCGAAGAGCCACTCGCCCTACTACCTGATGAGCGACCTGGCCGACAACGCGAAGAAGCGCGGCGACAGCGCAGCGGCGCTGGACTGGTCGTCCCAGGCCTTCGACAAGAGCGAGGGAGCGGCGACGCGGCTGCAATGGGGGGCGAGCTACCTGCGCCTGCTCACCGAGCTGGCACCGAAGGATGCGGCGCGCATCGAGGCGGTGGCGGGCAAGCTGATCGACGAGGCGGCGGCGCAGCCCGACGCCTTCGACGCGCGCAGCGGCCGCTCGATGCAACGTGTCGGCAAGCTGGTGCGTGACTGGGATCCGCTGGGCGAGCACGATGCCGTCAAGCGCCGCCTGCAGCAGCGGCTCGATGCCGTCTGCACGAAGCTGCCGGCCGGCGACGCCCGCACGCTGTGCGATGGCGTCTTCAAGCCCGCAGCCGCGACCTGATCCGGCCGCGGTGGGGCTCAGCGCACGAAGCGCCCGTCGTGCGTCACCTGCACCAGCTCGACGAAGCGCGAGCCGGTCAGGCCGTTGAGCGAGAAGTCGAGGTCCATGCCGGCCACGCGCATCTTCAGGCCCTTCATGGTCGACACCAGCCGTGAGCGGCTCAGCTCGCGGCCGCTGCGGCGCAGCGCCTCCAGCAGCACCAGCGCATTCAGGTAGCCCTCGAAGCTGTAGTAGCCCACCGGCACCTTGGCGGCCTCGGCAAGCTTGCGGTAGTCGCGCGTGGTCGGGTCGGAATCGCTCCAAGGGTACGGCGTCACCTGCGAGATCGCCAGGCCGCGGGCCTTCTCGCCCGCCACCTTCACCGTCACTTCGCCGGCCACGATGGACATGCCGTAGTACATCGGGTTGGAGCTCAGTGCCCAGCCCGCCTTCATCAGCTCGCCGGGCAGTGCGCCGCCCAGGTACATGATCACCGCCTGCGGCGCGGCCTTGGCCAGCGTGGCAGCGGCTTCGCCCACGTTGCTGCCATCGCCCTTGATGGCCACCGAGGCGGCCGGCTGCAGCTTCGCCGAGGTCAGTGCCGCTTCGACCAGCGCGCCTGCTTCCTTGCCGCCCGGGTTGTCGAGCATCGCCAGCGCGATGCGTGTCACGCCGATGGTGGTCAGGTGCTGCACCAGCGACTGCGCCTCGCGGCCGGAGGTGGCGCGCACGAAGAAGCCGGTGCCCTTGAGCTTCTCGCGCGCCGAGTCGGCCACGGCATAGCCGGCGACCCAGGGCGCCCCAGACTTCTGCAGCATTGGCGCCGCCGCGGCGGTGGTCGCCGAGCCGACGCAGCCGAACAGGCCGAACGCGCCCTCGGCGCCGAGCAGCTTCTCGTAGTTGGCGACCGCGCGGTCGGGCTTGAGTTCGTCGTCGAGCGAGACGATGCGCACCCGCCGGCCGTTCACGCCGCCCTGGGCGCGCGACTCGGCGAAGGCCAGCTCCGCGCCGGCCAGCATGACCTTGATCTGGCCGCCCAGCGGACCGCTGAGGATGCCGGTGTGGCCGAACACGATCTCGTTGTCGGTGACGCCCTGCTCGGCGGCCCGCAGGCCCGGTGCAAAGGCCGCGGCGCCCAGGGCTGCTGCGAACGTTCGGCGGTGAATCGTCATGGGTGATCGAAGTGGGTGAAAACTTCGAACAGTCTTGCCGATGCGACTGCCGCCGCGATGCCCGGGTAAACCCGAGGCCGTTAGATAAGCACGTGAACAGGTTCTCTGACAGCCGGGTTCAGTGATGCCTTAACGCACGACCGCGCGCTGCTGCAGCCGCAGCTCGTAGCGCGTGCGCTTGTCCTGGTCGATGAACTGCAGTGCGCTGTCGGCCCATTCGTAGGGGGCGAAGAAGCCGTCGATCTGCATCGTGCCGTGCATCAGCACCACATCGACCTGGCTGGTGTTCAGCGTCAGCTGGTAGACGATGTCGCTGATGCGCACGTTCAGCCGGCGGTTGCGCAGCACGTCGACCTGCACGGGCCCGCAGTCGGCGGGCGCTTCGGCGATGCTGACGCACAGGCGCCCGTCGTAGCGGCCGATCGGCGGTGCGTCGGCACTGGCGGCCGAGGCCACCAGGGCGAGCGCGATGACCATGGCGCTGCGCATGTCGGCGGCGGCCTACTTGAGCAGGCCTTCGGCCCGCAGCGCGGCCTGCACGGCCGGACGCGCGCCCATGCGCGCCATGAAGGCACCGAGATTCGCCAGTCCGGTGATGTCGACACCCACGTGGGGCGCCCAGGATCCTACGGTGAACAGGTAAGCATCGGCGACGCTGAAGGCATCGCCCATCAGGTAGCTCTTGCCGGCGAGCTGGCCGTCGACCCAGGTGAAGCGCTCGACCAGCTTCTTGCGGAACACCGGCCTGGCGTCGTCCGGCACGGCCGGGTTGAACAGCGGCGAGAAGCCCTTGTGCAGTTCGCTGGTGATGAAGTTCAGCCACTCCTGCAGGCGGTAGCGCGCCATCGTGCCGGCGGCCGGGGCGAGGCCCTTCTCGGGCACCTGGTCGGCGATGTACTGCACGATCACCGGGCCTTCCGACAGGCGTTCTCCGCCGTCGAGCTCGAGCAGCGGCACGTAGCCCTTCGGGTTGATCGCGTAGTAGTCGCTGCCGTCCTGCAGCTTGTGCGTCTTGGTGCTGGCCAGCACCGGCTCGAAGGCCAGGCCCGCTTCGCGCAGCACGATGTGGGGCGAGAGCGAGCAGGCGCCGGGGCTGTAGTAGAGCTTCATGGTGTCTCCTGGGTCGGGTTGCGGACCTCGACATTACAGCCATGCGAGCTCAAGCCGGCATGCAAGGCAATTCAGCGAGGTGTGCAAATCCGCTGACTCGAAACGGCAGGCGGTGCCCGCTACATTGATTCCATGAACACCTCGACTGCTTCCATCACCCGCTCGCGCGGCGTCGAACGCCTCGTGCGCGGCCAGCCCACCTCCGACGGCGCCGGCGTCAAGCTGACGCGCGTGCTCACGCAGCCGCTGCAGCACCGGCTCGATCCGTTCCTGATGCTCGATGCCTTCGGCAGCGACGCGGCCAGCGACTACATCGGCGGCTTCCCCGACCACCCGCCCCGCGGCTTCGAGACGGTGACGATCATGAAGGCCGGGCGCATGCGCCATGGCGACAGCGTCGGCAACGTCGGCCTGCTCGAGCCGGGCAGTGTGCAGTGGATGACCGCCGGCCGCGGCATCATCCATTCCGAGATGCCCGAGCAGGAAGAAGGCCGCATGGCCGGCTTCCAGCTGTGGGTCAACCTCGCCGCGAAGGACAAGATGCAGCCGCCCGCCTACCGCGACGTGCCGCCCGCGGCGGTGCCGGTGCTCGAGCTCGACGGCGGCGTGCACGTGCGCGTGATCGCCGGCAGCACGCATGGCGTGACCGGCGCGGTGACCCGCCCGACCACCGAGCCGCTGGTGCTGGACATCACGCTGCCCGCCGGCCAGGCCTTCGAGCTGCCGGTGCCCGCCGGCCACAACGCCTTCGCCTATGTGTACGGCGGCGTGGCGGTGGAGATCGGCGGTTCGCCGGCGGCCAGCGAGCACATGGCAATCCTGCGCAACGATGCGCAGGCCGACGGCGTTCGTTTCGTCGCGCCGGCCGGCGGCGGCGAGGCGCAGATCCTGTTCGTCGCCGGCGCGCCGCTGGGCGAGCCGATCGCGCAGTACGGCCCCTTCGTGATGAACACGACGCAGGAGCTGCACCAGGCGGTGGCCGACTTCCAGCGCGGGGTGCTGGCGAGCTGATTCCAGGCCGGTGCGCGGCTGGGCTAACCTCGGG
Organism: Chitinophaga pinensis; assembly: GCA_943370595.1. GTDB lineage: Bacteria > Pseudomonadota > Gammaproteobacteria > Burkholderiales > Burkholderiaceae_C > Piscinibacter. The sequence goes on along the minus strand of CALRRO020000002.1, from coordinate 339,966 downwards.
GCTTTCGCCCTTGAGGTTTCCCGAGCGCCCATGCCCCGCAGCATCCTGGAAGAAGGCCGCCTTCACACGGCCATCCGTGACAAGGTCGCCAACCTGCACGCCGACATCGTCCACAACGTGCAGGCGGCCGCCGCCTCGAACCGGCTGCTGGTGGTCGGCATGGCCGGCAACCCGTTCGTGCGCAAGGCGCGCAAGGCGCTGGACGCCGCCGGCCTGGCCCACCAGTACCTCGAGTTCGGCAGCTACTTCAGCGGCTGGCGGCGCCGCAACGCGCTGAAGATGTGGACGGGCTGGCCGACCTTCCCGATGGTGTTCGCCAAGGGCGTGCTGATCGGCGGGTACGACGACCTGCAGCGCCTGCTGGCCAGCGGCGAACTGATGCGCTTCCTCGGCGAGCCGTGAGACTGCGCAGCGCCCTGCTGTCGCTCGGCCTGTCGGCGCTCGCGCCGCTGGCGCAGGCGGCCGGCCCGGCGCCGTGCCGCGTCGACGGCCTCGCGCACGAGGTGCTGTGCGGCAGCCTCGAGCGTTCGCTCGACCCGGCGCGTGTCGACGGCCCGCGCTTCCAGCTGCACTACGTGGTCGTGCCGGCACTGGCGCGGCGCAAGCTGCCCGACCCGGTGTTCCTGCTCGCCGGCGGGCCGGGCCAGAGCGCCATCTCGCTGGCCGCGCAGGTGATGCCGGTGTTCGCGCGGCTGAACAACCGGCGCGACATCGTCTTCGTCGACCAGCGCGGCACCGGGCGCTCGGCGCCGCTGGACTGCGACGAGCCGCGCGAGGCGGCGCTGGCCGACGCGGCCGACCCGGCGAAGCAACTGCAGCGCCTGGCTTCCTGCCGGGACAATCTGCTGCGCCTGCCGTACGTGAAACGTGCAGCCGACCTCGGCTTCTTCACCACGACTCTGGCGATGCAGGACCTCGACGCCGTGCGCCAGGCCCTCGGCGCCGAACGCATCAACCTGGTCGGCGCGTCCTACGGCACTCGCGCAGCGCTGGAGTACCAGCGGCAGTTCCCGCAGGCGGTGCGGCGCAGCGTGCTCGACGGCGTGGCGCCGCCGGACATGGTGCTGCCGGTCAGTGCCGGCGCCGATGCGCAGGCCGCGCTCGACGCCCTGTTCGCCGCCTGCAGCACCGAGCCGGCCTGCACACGCCAGTGGCCCACGCTGCGCGCGCAGTGGGACGCGCTGCTCGGGTCGCTGCCGCGGGTGGTGACGGTGGCCGACCCGCTGAGCGGCAGGCCGGAGTCGTTCACGCTGAGCCGCGACCTGCTGCTGGGCGCAGTGCGCGCGCCGCTTTATGTGCCGACGCTCGCCGCCGGCCTGCCGGCTGCGATAGTCGCGGCAGCCGAAGGTCGGTTCGAGGCGCTGGCGGCGCTGGCCGGCGTGCTGTCGCGCCGCGGCGGTCCGCGGCTGTACACCGGCATGCATTTCTCGGTGATCTGCGCGGAGGACGCCCCGCGCATCGCCGGCGCATCGTCGACTCCGGCGCGCGACTTCGGCAATGGCCTCGCGCCGCTCTATGAGCAGGCCTGCGCCGGATGGCCGCGCGCTGCGGTGCCGGAGGCGTTCTACAAGGTCGGCACAGCCGCCACGCCGGTGCTGCTGCTGGCCGGGGGCCTCGACCCCGCCACGCCGCCGCGGCATGCGAAGCGGGTGGCCGACGCGCTGGGCGCGCAGGCGCGTCTCGTTCTCGTGCCCCATGCCGGCCACGGGCTGCTGGGCAGCGGCTGCGTGCCCGACCTGCTCTATCGTTTCATCGACGCGCGCGACGAGGCGCAGGCGCTGGCCATCGACGCCGCCTGCATCACCGGCATACCCCGCCCCCCGGCCTTCGTGCCGCCCGTGCCGGAGGCGGCACGATGATCCGCATCGAGCAACTCGCCAAGACCTTCGCCGCGCCGCGCGCTGGCCTGTTCGGTGCCCGTGGTGCACCGGTGCAGGCGGTGTGTGACGTCGGCTTCAGCGCGGCTAACGGCGCCATCACCGGCCTGCTCGGCCCCAACGGTGCCGGCAAGACGACGACGCTGCGCATGCTCGCCGGCCTGATCCGCCCCGATGCCGGCACGCTGCAGGTCGACGGCATCGAGGTGGCGCAGCGCCCTCGCGAGGCGCTGGCGCGCATGGGCGTGCTCAGCGACGCGCGCGGCCTCTACCCGCGGCTGACGGCGCGCGAGAACATCGTCTACTTCTCGTCGCTGCAGGGCATGGCGCGCGACGAGGCGCAGGCCCGCGCCGAGGCGCTGGCGCAGATGCTCGACTGCAGCAAGCTGCTCGACCGCCGCACCGACGGCTTCAGCCAGGGCGAGCGCATGAAGGTGGCGCTCGCCCGCGCGCTGGTGCACGACCCGGCGAACATCGTGCTCGACGAGCCGACCAACGGGCTGGACGTGGTCGCCACGCGCGCGCTGCGCGAGACGCTGCAGTGGCTCGCCTCGCCGGCGGGCGGCGGCAAGTGCATCGTCTTCTCGACGCACATCATGCAGGAGGTCGAGCGGCTGTGCGACAGCGTCGTCGTCGTCTCGCGCGGCCGCACGGTGGCGCAGGGCACGGTGGCCGAACTGCGCACGCGATGCGGCACGCGCGACTTCGAGGAGGCCTTCGTGCGGCTGGCTTATGCGGACGAGGTGGCGACATGACGCGGGCCGAGCGCTGGGCCGTTCCCAAGCCGGCCCGCATCCCCCTGGGGGATCGGCCGACGTACTCGTCGTACGAGGGGCAGTCATGAGACCGGCGTGGACCGTTTTCGCCAAGGAATGGGTGGACGCACTGCGCGACCGCCGCACGCTGATGGTGGTGCTGCTGTCCAGCGTGTTGATGGGTCCGCTGGTGCTGGTGGCGCTGTCGGGGCTGGTGGCCTCGTTCGAGTCACGCGCAGAACGGCGGGAGGTGGTGCTCGCCGGGGCCGAGGCCGCGCCGACGCTGGTCAACTACATCGCCCGCCAGGGTTTCACGGTGAAGCCGGCGCCGGCCGACCATGAGGCGCAGTTGCGCAGTGCCGACCTGGGCGACCCGGTGTTGCTGATCCCGAAGGACTTCGAGGCGGCGCTGCAGCGCGCCGACGCACCGCTGCTGGTGATCGTCAGCGACAGCGCGAACAAGCGCGCCGAGGCGGGCGTTGGCCGGCTGCAACGGCTGGTGGCCGGCTTCAATCGCGAACGCGCGACGCTGGCACTGGCGATCCGGGGGGTTTCGGGCGATCTGCTCGAGCCGGTGCGCCTGGACGCGCGGGACCTCGCCAACCCGCAGACCCGCGGCACGCAGATCACCGGCATGCTGCCCTTTTTCGTGCTGATGGCGGTGCTCTACGGCGCGCTGAACGCCGCGCTGGACAGCACCGCTGGCGAGCGCGAGCGCGGCTCGCTGGAGCCGCTGCTGATGAACCCGGCCTCGCCGCTGGCCATCGTCACCGGCAAGTGGGCGGCGGTGTCTGCGGTGGCGCTGCTGATCGCTGTGCTCAGTTGCTTCAGCTTCATCCCGGCGCAGTGGCTGCTGCGCAGCGATACGCTGGCCGCGCTGTTCCAGTTCGGCGTGCGCGAGGCGCTGTGGTTCGTGGCCATCATCGCGCCCTTCGCAGCGGCCTTGTCGGCGCTGCTGATGGCGGTGGCGATCCGCTGCAAGAGCGTCAAGGAAGCGCAGGCCAGCTCGGCGGTGGTGGTGCTGGGCGTGTCGCTGATGCCGCTGGTGGGCCTGCTCAACCCGGGCGGAGAGGAACGCTGGCACTTCTGGGTGCCTGCGCTGGCGCAGAACACGCTGATGACGCGCGTGCTCAAGGGCGATGCGCTCGGCGCCGAGCCGCTGCTCGTCTCGCTGGTCGTGTGTGCCTTGCTGGCGCTGCTGGGGGTCGGCTTCGTGGCACGCGTACTTCGGCGCGCGGCGGTGCGTTGAGCGCGTCGCCCGGCATCATCACGGCATGAATCCATCCATCGAAGCGATCCGCTGGCGCTGCTGCAGTTTCGACGAGCTCGGCGTGCACGAGCTGGATCGCATCTACCGCGCGCGCCAGCAGGTGTTCAACATCGAGCAGGACTGCGTTTACCTCGACGTCGACGGCGTCGACCCGCTGTGCGTGCACCTCGCCGCCTGGTCGGACGCGCACGACGAGCCGCTGGCCTATGCACGCATCGTCGCGCCGGGGGTGAAGTACGCCGAGGCCTCCATCGGACGCGTGATCACCACGATGCCGGCGCGTGGCACCGGGCTCGGCCGCGAACTGGTGCGCCGTGCCGTCGAACAGGCCGTGTCGCTCCATCCCGGACAGGGCATCCGCATCTCGGCGCAGGCGCACCTGGCTCGCTTCTACGGCTGCTTTGGCTTCTCGCCGGTTGGCGAGGAGTACCTGGAGGACGGCATCCCGCACATCGAGATGCTGCGTCCTGCCGACGCCTCTACTTGACCTGTGTCTTCATCGGGCAGGTGTTGATGCCCAGCAGCGTGTAGGCCGGGCACCAGCCGATCAGGCCGGTGGCGATCGGCACGATGCCGATCCAGCCCCACACGCCGATGGTGCCGGTGGCGGCCAGCGCGATCAGCACCAGGCCGGCAATGACTCGCAGTGCGCGGTCGATGGTTCCTTCATTCGTCTTCATGGCTTGACTCCTCGTGGGCGGCCATACCGGCCGGGGTAGGCGCAGTGTCGTAGGCGACTCCGGATGCGTCTGTGACCTGGGTCACACAGCGTCGCCGGCGGCCAGGCGGCGCAGCGCGCTGGCGTCGCGCAGCTCGATGCGCTCGCGGCCGAGCGCCAGCCAGCCGGAACGTTCGAAGCGCCGCAGCAACCGGGTCACCATCTCGCGCACCGTGCCCAGCTCGTCGGCCAGGGCCTGGTGGCTGGTCAGCAGCACCTCGCCGTGCCCGAGCAGGGCCGCGGCCAGCCGCTGGTCGAGGCGCTGGAAGGCGACCGCCTCGGCCAGCGCCATCAGATCAGCCAGGCGGTCGGCGAAGACGCCGAAGACGAAGCGGCGGAACGGCTCGTGAGCGCAGCAGGCGTCGAAGGCCGCCGGCGGCAGCACGGCCAGGCGGGTGGTGGCCGTCGTCTCGCCGCGCGCGCTGAGCGGGTGCTGGCCGAACAGGCAGGAGGCGGAGACGACGCACAACTCGCCCGGGCCGACACGGTACAGTTCCAGCGAGCGGCCTTGCGCCGATCCGCGTGCGACTCGCACCTCGCCCTCGAGCACCAGCGGGAAGCCCTGGCAAGGTGCCTGTTCCTCGAACAGCGTCGTTCCCCCGGGAACCGTGAGCCACTGCGCCTGCCGGGTGAGCAACGGGCCACCCAAGTCGCCGGGCAGCGTGGTCAGCGCGGGATAGAGCGTGGTCAGTTGCGCCTGTTCGGCAAGGGTCGGGGGGGTGCTCATCGGGGTTGTGTGGCGTCTTCGAGGTGGCCCAACCAGCGCATCGCCTGTTCGCGGCTGTCGCCGCACATCAGCTCGCTGGGCTGCAGCGAGCTGCAGACGGTGGGGCGCTCGGGTCGGCCGAAGATCGCGCAGCGCAGGTCGGCGGTCAGCTGCACGCAGGCGACTCCGGCCGGCTTGCCGTCGGGCATGCCGGGGATGGGGCTGCTGATCGAGGGCGCGATGCAGCAGGCGGCGCAGTGCGGGCGACAGTCCATGCGGGTGTGCAGTACTCGGCGTCAGACGATAGCCGATGGCTAGCGCCGCAGCCCTCGGGATGACGCGGCCCGGCGGCCTGCCTACAATGCCGCCTTGCTCAAAATTTAGGCAATCCGATGTTGTTTCCCCAGGACTTCGACGTCATCGTCGTCGGCGGCGGCCATGCCGGCACCGAGGCTGCGCTGGCCGCGGCGCGCATGGGCGCGGCCACGCTGCTGCTGACGCACAACATCGAGACGCTGGGCCAGATGAGCTGCAACCCGTCGATCGGCGGCATCGGCAAGGGGCACCTGGTCAAGGAGGTCGATGCGCTCGGCGGTGCCATGGCGCTGGCCACCGACGAAGCCGGCATCCAGTTCCGCATCCTCAATGGCTCCAAGGGTCCGGCGGTGCGTGCGACGCGGGCCCAGGCCGATCGCATCCTCTACAAGGCGGCGATTCGCCAGCGGGTCGAGAACCAGCCGAACCTCTGGCTGTTCCAGGGCGCCTGCGATGACTTGATCCTGCAAGGCGATCGGGTGGCGGGCGTGGTGACGCAAGTGGGCGTACGCTTCAATGCGCGCTCGGTGGTGCTGACGGCGGGGACCTTCCTCGACGGGCGCATCCACGTCGGCCTGCAGAACCATTCGGCCGGTCGCGCCGGCGACCCGCCGGCAGTCGCCTTGTCGGCCCGGCTGAAGGAGCTGAAGCTGCCCCAGGGGCGGCTGAAAACCGGGACGCCGCCGCGCATCGACGGGCGGTCCATCGACTTCGCGAAGCTGACCGAGCAGCCCGGAGACGGCGTGCCGGGCTCCGATGCGCCGATGCCGGTGTTCAGCTTCCTCGGCGATGCGGCCATGCACCCGCGGCAAGTGCCCTGCTGGATCACGCACACGAACGAGCGCACCCACGAGATCATCCGCTCCGGCTTCGACCGCAGCCCGATGTTCACCGGCGTGATCGAGGGTGTGGGCCCGCGCTATTGCCCGAGCATCGAAGACAAGATCAACCGCTTTGCCGACAAGGGCTCGCACCAGATCTTCCTCGAGCCCGAGGGGCTGACGACGCGCGAGGTCTACCCGAACGGCATCTCCACCTCGCTGCCCTTCGACATCCAGATTGCTGCCGTGCGCTCGATGGTCGGCCTGGAGAACGCGCACATCCTGCGCCCGGGTTACGCGATCGAGTACGACTACTTCGATCCGCGCGAGCTGAAGTCCAGCTTCGAGACGCGTTCGATCGGCGGCCTGTTCTTTGCCGGGCAGATCAACGGCACGACCGGCTATGAAGAAGCGGCAGCGCAAGGCCTGTTCGCCGGGCTGAACGCGGCGTTGCAGGTTCGTGGCGATGCGCCATGGCTGCCGCGTCGCGACCAGGCGTACCTCGGCGTGCTGGTCGACGACCTGATCACCAAGGGCGTCACCGAGCCCTATCGCATGTTCACCAGCCGCGCCGAGTTCCGGCTGCAGTTGCGCGAGGACAACGCCGACCTGCGTCTGACTGAAGAAGGTCGGCGACTCGGCCTGGTCGACGATGCGCGCTGGGCTGTGTTCTGCCGCAAGCGGGATGCGGTGCTGCGCGAGTCCGAGCGACTGAAGTCGACCTGGGTGAACCCGGCGCTCGTCTCCGCGGACGATGCCGAGCGCCTGCTCGGCAAGGCGCTGGAGCATGAGTACAACCTTGCCGATCTGTTGCGCCGCCCGGCGGTCGACTTCGACTGCATCGCAGAACTGGCGTCGATCGCCAAGCCGGAGGCGGGCGTTTCACGTGAAACCTTGCGGGCCGAGCTGGGCAAGACCTTGGCCGATGCGGTGATCGAGCAAGTGCAGATCGGCATCAAGTACGCCGGCTACATCGACAAGCAGAACGAGGAGGTCGAGCGCGCCGCCGCCTACGAGAGCCTGCAGCTGCCGGCCGAACTCGACTACGCGCAGGTGACCGCCCTCTCCTACGAGGTGCGACAGAAGCTGGCGCGACACAGGCCGCAGACGCTGGGCCAGGCCTCGCGGATCTCGGGCGTGACGCCGGCCGCCATCTCGCTGCTGCTGATCCACCTGCGCAAGGGTCGGTTCAAGGGCTTTGCCGCCAACGCCGGCCAGGCCAGCGATGCCGCCTGAGGCAGCTTCGTTGCGGCCGGCGCTGGCCGAGGTCTGCCAGGCCCTGGGTCTGGCGATCGAGGACAAGGCGCTCGACCGCCTGATGGACTACCTTGCCCTGCTGCAGCGCTGGAACGCCACCTACAACCTGACAGCCGTGCGCGACCCGGCGGAGATGCTGACGCAGCATCTGGCCGACTGCCTGGCCGTCGTCGGGCCATTGCGGCGACAACTGGGTGCGGCTTCGCCGCGGCGGCTGCTCGATGTCGGTAGTGGCGGGGGCCTGCCCGGTGTGGTGCTGGCGGTGCTGGAGCCGGGCTGGTCAGTGACCTGCGTCGACACCGTCGGCAAGAAGGCGGCGTTCATCCGGCAGGCGGCGGTCGAGCTGGGCTTGCGCAACCTCTCGGCCGAGCACGCCCGGGTGGAGGCGCTGAAACTGCCACCCTTCGACCTGATCACGTCGCGCGCCTTTGCGTCGTTGGCCGACTTCGTCTCGCTGACGCGCCAACTGCTCGCGCCGGCTGGAGTCTGGGCAGCCATGAAGGGCAAGGCACCCGAGGCAGAACTGGCGGCGTTGCCCGCAGACGCCACCGTGTTTCACGTGGAACCGCTGCAGGTCCCCGGGCTGGATGCCGATCGCTGCATCGTGTGGATGCGCGCAGGCGCGCCGCCGGCGATGGGGCTGGTACATTCCTGACACGCACTCCGGGTCTTCCGGCGCGCCGTCACCCTGGGCCGCCGGCCCGCCCCTCCCGCTCTTCTCTGCGCTCATGGCCCGAATCTTCTGCATCGCCAACCAGAAAGGCGGCGGCGGCAAGACCACCACCACCGTCAACCTGGCCGCCGGACTGGCGCGCATCGGGCAGCGGGTGCTGGTGGTCGACCTGGACCCGCAAGGCAATGCCACCATGGGTTCGGGCATCGACAAGCGCGCCCTGACCTTGTCGGTCTACGACGTGCTGCTGGAAAGCGCCAGCGTCGCCGAGGCCCGGCAGCACAACGACAAGACCGGCTACGACGTGCTGGGTGCCAACCGCGAGCTGGCCGGCGCCGAGGTCGAACTGGTCGAGCTCGAGCGGCGCGACAAGCGGCTGAAGACTGCGCTGGCGGCGGTCGACGCCGAATACGACTTCGTGCTGATCGATTGCCCGCCGTCGCTCAGCCTGCTGACGCTGAACGGCCTGTGCGCCGCCCACGGCGTGGTGGTGCCGATGCAGTGCGAGTACTTCGCGCTCGAAGGCCTGTCGGACCTGGTCAACACCATCAAGCAGGTCCATGCCAATCTCAACCCGGATCTGCAGATCATCGGCCTGCTGCGGGTGATGTTCGACCCCCGCATCACGCTGCAGCAGCAGGTCAGCGAGCAGCTCAAGACGCACTTTGCCGACAAGGTGTTCGACACCGTCATCCCGCGCAACGTGCGCCTGGCCGAGGCGCCCAGCTACGGCCTGCCCGGCGTGGTGTTCGACCCGGCCTCGCGCGGCGCGCAGGCCTTCGTCGAGTTCGCCGGCGAAATGGTGCGGCGCATCGAAGCGATGCGGTGACACCATGCGAATGAACCCGGTCATCGCGCGCAGCTTCGACCCCTACCTGCTCTCGCGCGTCGAAGACGCCGGCCTGAACGCCAGCGCACCCCCGCAGCAGCGCTGGCTCGACGGCTGGCTGGTGAGGCTGTCGCCCGGCAAGGCGAAGCGGGCGCGCTGCATCAATGCGGTGGCGGCGGGGCGCATGCCGGTGGCGCACAAGCTGGCGCTGTGCGAGTCGGTCTACACCCAGGCCGCGCTGCCGCTGATCGTGCGCATCACGCCGTTCAGCGAGCCGACCGGCCTGGATGCCACGCTGGGGGCCATGGGCCTGGAGCGCTTCGACGACACCCGGGTGATGGTGCTGGAGGATCTCTCCAACATCGTGCCGCCCAGCCTGCCGCCTTCTCTCAGCGTCCAGCCCGTCGGGCTGGAGGCCTTCGCGCAGCGGGTCGGTGCGCTTCGTGGCTCGCCGCTGTCGCAGCGCCTGGCCCACGGCCAGCGCCTTACACAGTCACCGGTGCCCTTCCAGGCGTTCGAGATGAAGCTGGACGGCGAGGTGGTCGCCTGTGGCCAGTTTGCCCAGGAGGCCGATCTGGTCGGCCTGTACGACATCTTCACCGCCGAATCGGTGCGAGGCAGGGGGTACGCGTCACGGCTGTGTGCCCAGTTGCTGGCGGAGGCACACAACCGTGGTGCGCGCCATGCCTACCTGCAGGTCGATGGCGACAATCACGCCGCCCGTGGCATCTACCACCGTCTCGGCTTCGGCGACGCCTACGCCTACCACTACCGCTCGCGCGAGCCGTCGGCCGCCTGAGCGGCGCTGCAGGTCAGAGGCCCAGGCCTTCGTCGACCCCGAGGTGCACGTTCATGGCCTGGACGGCGGCGCCGCTGGCGCCCTTGCCGAGGTTGTCCAGCCGCGCCATCAACAGCGCCTGGGTGTCGCTCGCGAAGACGAAGATGTCGACGCGGTTGGTGTCGTTGCAGGCCTGCACGTCGAAAAAGCCGTCCTCCAGCGTCGCCGGATCGGACAGCGGCATCACGCGGATGAAGCGCTCGCCGGCATAGCGTTGCGTCAGGGCGGCATGCAGCGACTCGCCTGTCGTCCCCACCGGGAGCTGCGAAAGATGCAAGGGCACACTCACTGACAAACCCTTGTAGAAGCTGGAGACGATCGGCATGAAGTGCGGCGCCTGCGTCAGCCGCGCATGGGTCGTCATCTCCGGAACATGCTTGTGCGTGAGCTTCAGTGCGTAGGGTCGCGGCGATTCCAGCCGGGCATCTCCGCCCGCCTGATACTGCTCGATCATCTTCTTGCCGCCGCCGGAGTAGCCGGTGATCGACGTGGCGCTGATCGGCAATGCCGCCGGCACCAGGCCGGCATCGACCAGCGGCCGCAGCAGCAGGATGAACGCCGAGGCGTGGCAGCCTGGGTTGGCGATTCGCTTGCTGGCGCGCAGCGCCGCGCGTTGCTCGGGGGCGAGTTCCGGCAGGCCGAACACCCAGCCCGGCGCCGTGCGGTGCGCGGTGCTGGCGTCGATCAGGCAGGTGTTGGGGTTGGTGACCAGCGCCGCGGCTTCCTTCGCGGCGGCGTCGGGCAGGCACAGGAAGGCGACGTCGGCGGCGTTGAGCAGGCGGGCGCGCTCGGCGTTGTCCTTGCGCTTGTCGGCATCGATGCGCAGCACCTCGACGTCGGCACGCTGCGCGAGATACTCGTGGATGCGCAGGCCGGTGGTGCCCTCCTGGCCGTCGACGAACACGCGGGTCTTCATGTCACGCTTCCCGAAAGATGGACGACAAGCATAAGGCAAACCCTGATCTGCACGGCCTCGGCGTCCTGCTGCTGCCGGGCTGGCTGAACTCGGGCCCGGAGCATTGGCAAAGCCGCTGGGAAGCGCTGCACGGGCATCGGCGTGTCGAGCAGGACGACTGGCTGTGGCCGCGCCGCGGCGACTGGATGGCGCGCCTGGACGAAGTGCTCCTGGAGACGCCGCAGCCGGTGCTGCTGATCGCCCACAGCCTGGGCTGCCAGCTGGTGGCGGCGTGGGCGGCGCATTCGGCCCACGTGGAACATGTGGCCGGCGCGCTGCTGGTGGCGCCGCCCGACACCGAGCGCGAGGACATGCCGCCCAACCTGTTCAACTGGCGGCCGATCGTCCGTCAGCGGCTGCCCTTCACCAGCCGTGTGGTGACCAGCTCGGACGACCCGTACTGCGCCCCGCCGCGTGCGGCACAGATGGCCTCCGACTGGGGCGCACAGCGCATCGACATCGGCCCGCGCGGCCACATCAACGGCGAGTCGGGGCTGGGCGACTGGCCCGAAGGCCTCGCGCTGCTGAACGGCCTGGCGGGCCGTGCCGGCTGATCGCGGAGAATCCCCGCCCATGGTCACCAAGAAACCCAAGGGCCTCGGGCTCGGGCTCGAAGCGCTGCTCGGCCCCAAGGTCTCGGACACGCCCCGCCCTGCAGGCGATCGGCTGCCGTCCACGCTCAAGCTCGACGTGCTGCAGGCCGGCAAGTACCAGCCGCGCACGCGCATGGACGAAGGCTCGCTGTACGAGCTGGCCGAGAGCATCAAGGCCCAGGGCGTGATGCAGCCGGTGCTGGTGCGGCCGGTCGGTGGCGGCCGATACGAGATCATCGCCGGCGAGCGCCGCACGCGCGCAGCCAAGCTGGCCGGCCTCGACGAGGTGCCGGTGCTGGTCAAGGACGTGCCGGACGAAGCCGCCGCGGCGATGTCGCTGATCGAAAACATTCAGCGCGAGGACCTCAATCCGCTGGAAGAGGCGCAGGGCCTGAAGCGACTCACCGATGAATTCGGATTGACGCACGAGCAGGCGGCGCAGGCCGTTGGCCGCTCGCGCAGCGCGGCGAGCAATCTCTTGCGCTTGCTCAACCTCAGCGAGCCGGTGCAGCAGATGCTGATGGCGGGTGATCTGGACATGGGCCACGCCCGCGCACTGCTGCCACTGGACGGCGCGCAGCAGATCCTGGCCGCCGGTGACGTGGTCGCGCGCAAGCTCAGCGTGCGTGAAGCCGAGAAGCTGGTCCACAAGCTGCAGCACCAGCGCCAGCAGCCTCTGCTGCGCGTGGCCAAGGAGAAGCCGCGCGACGTCGCACGCATCGAGGAAGAACTCTCCGATGCCTTGACGGCCAAGGTCGAGATCCGCATCAAGAAGCGCACCAAGCGCGGTGAGCAGGGCGAAGTCGCGATCGCTTTCGGTTCGCTCGAAGAGCTCAACGGCCTGCTCGACAAGCTCGGTCTCGGCGACCGCTGAGGCCTCTTCCACGCCGCACTTTGCGGAACTTTGCACGTTGTGCCGGGCTCATTCCGCCATGGCATTCAACCAACGTCGCGCGAGGCACGTTACTTGCTGAAGTTGCACGGACGCCACCCGTGTGACGAACAGCCGTGTGATCACCCTTGTATTCGGGTTCACGGCAGGAGCAAGATGCAGCAAGCTTGACCGCACGACCACAGCCCAGCGCTGGCCGATCGATCTGGAAAGCTCTGATGGAGCCCTTAGGACTTCATCAGAACTTCCCCCCTCGCGGCAGACCGGAATCACGCCGGTGTGCCGCAGTCCTGAGTAGGAGATCGGCATGGATGTGATCAGCAGCTTCACTGCGCGCTTCGAGCGCACCCGCGAGGAAGAGCTCTCGCTCGAGGACTACCTCGCCGAGTGCAAGCGCAGCCCGGTGGCCTATGCGACAGCCGCAGAGCGCATGCTCAAGGCGATCGGCGAACCGCAGACGATCGATACGCGGAACGACCCCCGCATGTCGCGCCTGTTCGCCAACAAGGTCATCAAGGTCTACCCCGCCTTCGCCGAGTTCTACGGCATGGAGGATTCGATCGAGCAGGTCGTCTCCTACTTCCGCCACGCCGCGCAGGGCCTCGAAGAGAAGAAGCAGATCCTCTACCTGCTCGGCCCCGTGGGTGGCGGCAAGAGCTCGATCGCCGAGCGCCTCAAGCAGCTGATGCAGGAAGTGCCCTTCTACGCGATCAAGGGCTCGCCGGTGAACGAGTCGCCGCTCGGCCTGTTCGACGTCGCCGAGGACGGCCCCATCCTCGAGAAGGAATATGGCATTCCGCGTCGCTACCTGAACCGCATCCTGTCACCCTGGGCCGTGAAACGTCTGGAGGAATTCGGCGGCGACATCCGCAAGTTCAAGGTCGTCAAGCGTTTCCCGTCGGTGCTCAAGCAGGTCGGCATCGCCAAGACCGAGCCGGGGGACGAGAACAACCAGGACATCAGCTCGCTCGTCGGCAAGGTCGACATCCGCAAGCTCGAGACCTTCGCGCAGGACGACCCGGACGCCTACAGCTTCTCCGGTGGCCTGTGCCTGGCCAACCAGGGCCTGCTCGAGTTCGTCGAGATGTTCAAGGCGCCGATCAAGGTGCTGCACCCGCTGCTCACCGCCACGCAGGAGGGCAACTTCAAGGGCACCGAAGGCTTCGGCGCGATCCCGTTCGACGGCGTGGTGCTGGCGCACAGCAACGAGAGCGAGTGGAAGGCCTTCCGCAACAACAAGAACAACGAGGCCTTCCTCGACCGCATCTACATCGTCAAGGTGCCGTACTGCCTGCGCGTCAGCGAGGAAGTGAAGATCTACGAGAAGCTGTTGCGCGGCTCGTCGCTGGCCAACGCGACCTGCGCGCCCGGCACGCTGAAGATGATGAGCCAGTTCGCCGTGCTCACGCGGCTGAAGGAGCCGGAGAACTCGTCGCTGTACTCCAAGATGCTGGTCTACGACGGTGAGAACCTGAAGGACACCGACCCGCGCGCGAAGAGCTTCCAGGAGTACCGCGACTACGCCGGGGTCGACGAAGGCATGAGCGGCATCTCGACGCGCTTCGCCTTCAAGATCATCTCCAAGGTCTTCAACTTCGACAGCACGGAAGTCGCCGCCAACCCGGTGCACCTGATGTACGTGCTCGAGCAGCAGATCGAGCGCGAGCAGTTCCCGGCCGAGACCGAGCAGAAGTACCTCTCGTTCATCAAGGAGCACCTGGCGACGAAGTACGCCGAGTTCATCGGCAAGGAGATCCAGACCGCCTATCTCGAGAGCTACAGCGAGTACGGCCAGAACATCTTCGACCGCTACGTCACCTACGCCGACTACTGGATCCAGGACCACGAGTACCGCGACACCGACACCGGTGAGGTGTTCGACCGAGCCTCGCTGAACGCGGAACTGGAGAAGATCGAGAAGCCGGCCGGCATCTCGAACCCGAAGGACTTCCGCAACGAGATCGTCAACTTCGTGCTGCGTGCACGCGCCGGCAACCAGGGCAAGAACCCGCTGTGGACCAGCTACGAGAAGCTGCGCACGGTGATCGAGAAGAAGATGTTCTCGAACACCGAGGAATTGCTGCCGGTGATCAGCTTCAACGCCAAGGCCAGCGCCGACGAGGCCAAGAAGCACGAGGACTTCGTCACCCGCATGGTCGCCAAGGGCTACACGCCCAAGCAGGTGCGCCTGCTGTGCGAGTGGTACCTGCGTGTTCGCAAGTCGTCCTGAGCCGGGTCGAAAACAATCAGCACGGAGCAACGCTGAATGGCCCTGCAGAGCATCATCGACCGGCGGCTGGCGGGCAAGAACAAGTCCATCGGCAACCGTGAGCGCTTCCTGCGCCGCCACAAGGATCAGATCCGCGAGGCGGTCAAGCGTGCGGTGGATGGCCGCGGCATCCGCGACATGGAGCAGGGCGAGGACATCCACATCCCCAAGCGTGACATCACCGAGCCCGTCTTCGGCCACGGCCAGGGCGGCAAGCGGGAGATGGTGCACCCGGGCAACCAGGACTACGTGCGTGGCGACCGCATCGAGCGGCCCAAGGGCGGCGGTGGCGGCGGCAGCGGCGGCGGGCAGGCGAGCGACTCCGGCGAGGGCGAGGACGATTTCGTCTTCCACCTCAGCAAGGAAGAGTTCATGCAGGTCTTCTTCGACGACCTGGCCCTGCCCAACCTCGCGCGCACCACGCTGGCCGAGACACCCGAGTTCAAGACCCACCGCGCCGGCTACTCGAGCGACGGCACGCCGAACAACCTGCACGTGGTGCGCTCGATGCGCGGCGCGATCAGCCGGCGCATCGCGCTGGGCAGCGAGAGCCGGCGCGAGCTGAAGCTGCTCGAAGAGAAGCTCGACGACATCCGCCGGCATCCGGAGCCGAACCCCTTCGCGCACGAGATCCCCGAACTCGAGCGCGAGATCGAGGCCCTGCGTGCGCGCATCGGCCGCATCCCCTACCTCGACCCGATCGACCTACGCTACCGCAGCCGGGTGCGCGTGCCGGTGCCCACCAGCAAGGCGGTGATGTTCTGCCTGATGGACGTGTCCGGCTCGATGGACGAGTCGCGCAAAGACCTGGCCAAGCGCTTCTTCATCCTGCTGTACCTGTTCCTGACGCGGCACTACGAGAAGATCGACATCGTCTTCATCCGCCACCACACGCAGGCGCAGGAGGTCGACGAGCAGAACTTCTTCCACGCCACCGAGACCGGCGGCACGGTGGTCAGCAGCGCGCTGGTGCTGATGGAAGAGATCGCCCGCGCGCGCTACCCGACCAGCGAGTGGAACATCTACGGCGCGCAGGCCAGCGACGGCGACACCTGGCACCACGACAGCGGCCGCTGCCGCGAGTTGCTGGCCGACAAGATCCTGCCGCTGTGCCGCTACTTCGCCTACGTGCAGGTGGCCGAGGAAGAGCAGAACCTGTGGGACGAGTACGCCGCGCTGGCGGCGGAGACCAAGGCCTTCGCGATCCGCAAGGTGACCGAGGCCAACCAGATCTACCCGGTGTTCCGCGACCTGTTCAAGAAGGAAGGGGCGACTGCATGACCCGCAAGGCCCAGTTCGTGCCCGACGGCACCGCCGACCTGTTCGAGCCCGACTTGGCCAAGGCGCTGACCGGGCGCGTCAAGCGCGCGGCCGACATCGTCACGCCGCCGCGAGCCGCCGAGCCGCTGCCGGCGCCGAGCGACTGGTCGTTCGACCTGATCGAGCAGTACCACGCCGTCATCCGCGAGACCGCGCAGCGCTTCGGGCTGGACACCTACCCCAACCAGCTCGAGATCATCACCGCCGAGCAGATGATGGATGCCTACGCCAGCGTGGGCATGCCGGTGAACTACCGCCACTGGAGCTACGGCAAGGAGTTCATCGCCACCGAGAAGAACTACAAGCGCGGCCACATGGGCCTGGCCTACGAGATCGTCATCAACTCCAACCCCTGCATCAGCTACCTGATGGAGGAGAACACGATGGCGATGCAGGCGCTGGTGATTGCGCACGCCGCCTACGGCCACAACAGCTTCTTCAAGGGCAACTACCTGTTCCGCATGTGGACCGATGCGGCGTCGATCATCGACTACCTGGTCTACGCGAAGAACTACGTGGCCGGCTGCGAGGAGCGCCACGGCCTGGACGCGGTGGAAGAGCTGCTCGACAGCTGCCATGCGCTGATGAACCACGGCGTCGACCGCTACCGCCGGCCGAGCAAGCTCAGCCTCACGCAGGAGCTGGCGCGCAGCAAGGACCGCGAGGCCTACGCGCAGCAGCAGGTCAACGACCTGTGGCGCACGCTGCCGAAGAAGGCCGAGAAGGCCGCCGGCGAGAAGGAGGCACGCCGCTTCCCCGACGAGCCGCAGGAGAACCTGCTGTACTTCATCGAGAAGAACGCGCCGCTGCTCGAGCCCTGGCAGCGCGAGATCGTGCGCATCGTGCGCAAGGTGGCGCAGTACTTCTACCCGCAGCGCCAGACGCAGGTGATGAACGAGGGCTGGGCCACCTTCTGGCACCACAAGCTGCTCAACACCATGTACGACGACGGCCACATGACCGACGGCATGATGATCGAGTGGCTGAAGTCGCACACCAACGTGGTGTACCAGCCGCCAGTCGGGCACAAGCACTACAGCGGCATCAACCCGTATGCGCTGGGCTTCGCGATGTACACCGACATCAAGCGCATCTGCGAGAGCCCGACCGACGAAGACCGCGCCTGGTTCCCCGCGATGGCCGGCAGCGACTGGCTGGAGACACTGGACCACGCGATGCGCAACTTCAAGGACGAGAGCTTCATCGGCCAGTACCTCTCGCCCAAGCTGATGCGCGACTTCCGCCTGTTCGCGATCGTCGACGACGAGAAGGAGAGCGAACTCGAGGTCGCGGCCATCCACGACGAGACCGGGTATCGCAACGTGCGCGAGGCGCTGTCGCACCAGTACGACCTGGGCAGCCGCGAGCCGAACATCCAGGTGTGGAGCGTCAACCTGCGCGGCGACCGGTCACTGACACTGCGCCACACGCAGCACAACGACCGCCCTTTGCACGACACCGCGCAGGAGGTGCTCAAGCACGTGGCGCGGCTGTGGGGCTTCGGCGTGCACCTGGACAGCGTCAACGGCCAGGGCACGGTGACCAAGCACTGGTCGGTGCCGGCGCCGGCGAACCACAACTAGCGCAGGCTCAGAGGGAAAAGATCTTTCCCGGATTGAGGATGTTCTTCGGGTCGAGCGCACGCTTGAGCGTGCGCATCATCTCCACCGCGCCGGCGCCGGTCTCCTCGACCAGGAAGCCCTGCTTGTGCAGCCCGATGCCGTGCTCGCCGGTGCAGGTGCCTTGCAGCGCGATGGCGCGCTGAACCATCTGCATGCTCAGGCGCTCGGCAGTCTCGCGCTGCTGCGCGTCGCCGTCCGTCACCAGGTAGGCGAGGTGGAAGTTGCCGTCGCCGACGTGGCCGACGATGTAGTACGGCAGTCCCGACTCGTCGGCCTCGGCCACCGAGGCCTCGATGATCTCGGTCAGACGCGAGATCGGCACGCAGGTGTCGGTGGTGACGGTGCGGCAACCGGGGTACTTGGTCATGCCGGCGAAGTAGGCCTTGTGACGGGCGCTCCACAGCCGGGTGCGCTCTTCCGGCGTGCTGGCCCATTCGAAGTCCTCGCCGCCGGCCTCGGCGGCGATCGCCTGCACCGTCTCGGCCTGCTCCTTCACGCCCGCCTCGCTGCCGTGGAACTCCATCAGCAGCATCGGTGCCTCGCGCAGGCCCAGCTTCGAGTGCTCGTTGACGGCACGCACCGCGTTCACGTCGAGCAGCTCGCAGCGTGCGATGGGCACGCCCATCTGGATGATCTGGATCGTCGTGTCGACGGCCGAGCCGATGTCCTTGAAGTGGCAGATCGCCGCGCTCACCGCCTCGGGCAGCGGGTACAGCTTCAGCGTCACCGCCGTGATCACGCCCAGCGTGCCTTCGCTGCCGACCATAAGCCGCGTCAGGTCGTATCCGGCGCTGGACTTCTTCGCGCGCGTGCCGGTGTGGATGACCTCGCCGCTGGCGGTGACCACCGTCAGGCCGAGCACGTTCTCGCGCATCGTGCCGTAGCGCACTGCGTTCGTGCCGCTGGCGCGGGTGGCCGCCATGCCGCCGAGCGACGCATTCGCGCCCGGGTCGATCGGGAAGAACAGGCCGGTGTCGCGGATCTCGCGGTTGAGCTGCTCGCGCGTGACGCCCGGCTCGACGGTGGCCGTCAGGTCCTCGGGGTTGACCTGCAGCACGCGGTTCATGCGCGACAGGTCGATGCTGACGCCGCCTTGCACCGCGAGCAGATGGCCTTCGAGCGAGGAGCCGACGCCGAACGGGATCACCGGCACCGCGTGGCGGTCGGCCAGCGACACCACCGCGGCCACGTCGTCGGTGCTCTCGCAGAACACCACCGCATCGGGCGGACGCACGTCGAAAGGCGACTCGTCGCGGCCGTGCTGCTCACGCACCGCCAGCGCCGTGCTGCAGCGTTCGCCAAAGCGGGCCTTCAGCGCATCGAGCATCGCTGCCGGCACCTCACGGGGGTGGACGTGCAGAGGCAGTTCGGTGGGCGCATTCATGAGGCAGGCTCCGGGGGCATCGAGGCGTGAGGCATTCTAGGCATTGGCTACCATCGCGCCCATGGGACAACGACTGACACAGATCGCCACGCGCACCGGCGACGACGGCACCACTGGCCTGGGCGACGGCACGCGCGTGTCGAAAGACCACTTGCGCGTGCAGGCGATGGGCGACGTCGACGAGCTCAACTCGAACATCGGTGTCGTGCTCGCCGAGCCGCTGCCGGACGACGTGCGCGAGCTGCTGGTGGTGATCCAGCACGAGCTGTTCAACCTCGGTGGCGAGCTGTCGATCCCCGGCTTCGAGCTGCTGAAGGACGAGGCGGTGGCGCGCCTGGACGAGGCGCTGGCGCACTACAACGCCCAGCTGCCCAAGCTGCAGGAGTTCATCCTGCCGGCCGGCACGCGCAGCGCCGCGGTGGCGCATGTCTGCCGCACGGTGGCGCGGCGTGCCGAGCGTGCGGTGGTGGCGCTGAACCACGTGGAACCGCTGCGCGAGGCACCGCGCCAGTACCTGAACCGGCTGTCGGACCTGCTGTTCGTGCTGGCCCGGGTGCTCAACCGCGCGAACCTCGACGGGCTCGGCGGCGACGACGTCTACTGGAAGAGCGAACGGCTGGCGCGAGGGGAGTGACAGCCCCCGGCGCTCGGCCCGCGAGCGTCGCCGCCCGCGGGTTGAGCTTGTCGATCAGCCCATCTTGTAGCCGGCCGCGAACTCGGCCAGCGTCAGCGCGCCATCCTTGTCCTTGTCCAGCGTGTCGAACTTTGCCGAGACCTCCGGCATCTTGGCCGCCTCGTCCTTGCTGACCTTGCCGTCGCCGTTGGCGTCGGCCTTGGTGAAGGCAGCCTCGACCGCCATGCGGCCCTTGGCGTCGGGCGCGGCCGGGGCCGCGGTCTGCGCCATGCTGGCGGCGGCGAAGCCGGTGCAGGCAGTGGCCAGGGTGAAGCGGATGATCGATGCACGCAGGGTCATGGTGGACCTCCTTGGTGTTGAGAGAGGCTTCATTGCAGCCCGCATCGGCCACCGCGGCCAGCGGTCTTGCCGCACATTACCCGCGTTACGGCCTCAGCCCATCTGCTTACCGTTGACTGCAAGTGCTTGCTCACCTTGTGTCGTGCGATGGCGTCTCCAGGCCTTCTCGCCTTCCGCCGACGCGTACACGATCAGCGCCGCAGCCACGCAGATCGCCAGCTCGGTGGCATCCAGCGCCTCGGTCTTGAAGACCGGCTGCAGCCAGGGCACGTAGACCGTCGCCAGCTGCAGCAGCAGCGTCAGTGCCACCGCTCCACTCAGCGGCCAGTTCGAGGCGAAGCCCTGCCGCCACAACGGCTCGCGCTCGGAGCGCACTGCCAGCACGTGCGCCATCTGCGCGAAGGTCAGCACGCAGAACACCATGGTCTGCCAGTGCGCGTGGCCGGTGGACAGCGCCCAGGCCTGCACGGCCAGGCACAGCCCGCCGATCAGCAGGCCGATGAACAGCACGTGCTGCCAGAGGCCATCGGCGAACAGGCTCTCGCCGGGCGGCCGTGGTGGCCGCTGCATCACGCCGCGCTCGGCCGGCTCGGCGGCCAGGGCCAGGCCGGGCAGGCCGTCGGTGACCAGGTTGACCCACAGGATGTGGATCGGCAGCAGCGGGATCGGCAGGCCGAGCATGGGCGCGAGGAACAGCGTCCAGATCTCACCGGAGTTGCCGGTCATCGCATAGCGCACGAACTTGCGGATGTTGTCGTAGATGCGCCGGCCTTCGCGCACCGCGGCGACGATGGTGGCGAAGTTGTCGTCCAGCAGCACCAGGCTGGCGGCCTCGCGGGCGACGTCGGTGCCGCCGCGGCCCATCGCCACGCCGATGTCGGCGCGCTTGAGCGCCGGTGCGTCGTTGACGCCGTCGCCGGTCATCGCGACGAAGCGGCCCAGCGACTGCAGCGCCTCGACGATGCGGATCTTCTGCGCCGGGTCGACGCGGGCATGGACGCGCACATCGGCACAACGGGCGCGCAGCGTGCTGTCATCGAGCCGGGCCAGCATCGCGCCAGTGAGTACCGGTGCGTCGGCGGCGTCGACGATGCCCAGCCGGTGCGCGATGGCGCGTGCCGTGGCGGGGTGGTCGCCGGTGATCATCACCGGTGTGATGCCGGCCGTGAGGCAGTCGCGCACCGCGGCAGCGGCCTCGGGGCGCGGCGGGTCGATCAGCGCGACCAGGCCGATCAGCGCGAGCTCGCTTTCCGCCTCGTCGGCATGGGCGTGCAGGTCGGCATCGGGCATCGTGCGCCGCGCGAAGGCGAGCACGCGCAGGCCCTGCGCGGCCAGCCCATCGGCCACGGCCATCTCGGCGTGCAGGTCCAGCGGCACGGGGCCGCCCTCTGCGTCGGCGCGCCAGCGGTCGGTGCAGCGAGGCAGCAGCGACTCCGGCGCGCCCTTGGTGTAGAGCACGAAGCCAATGTCGCCCCGGTGCAGCGTGCTCATGCGCTTGCGGTGCGAGTCGAAGGGCAATTCGGCGATGCGCGGCCAGGCCAGCTCCAGCGCGGCCTTGTCCTGCCCTTCGTCCGCGGCCAGGGTGGTCAGCGCCGTCTCGGTCGGATCGCCCTGCCAGGCGCCATCGGCGCCACGCACGGCGTCGTTGCACAACGCCGCGGCGCGCAAGGTCTCGGCGCGCGCCGCGTCTTCGGCCACCACCCGCTCGGCCTGCATGCGGTTGAGCGTCAGCGTGCCGGTCTTGTCGGAGCAGATGGTGCTCACCGAGCCCAGCGTCTCCACCGAGGGCAGACGCCGCACCAGCGCGTTGTGGGCGACCATGCGCCGCGCGCCCAGCGCCAGCAGCACCGTCACCACCGCCGGCAGCGACTCGGGAATAGCCGCCACCGCCAGGCTCACCGCCGTCAGCACCATCAGCACCGGCGGCTCGCCGCGCAGCACGCCGACGACGAAGATCAGCGCGCAGATCGCCAGCACCACCAGCGCCAGCCGCTTGCCGAAGGCAGCCAGGCGCAGTTGCAGCGGCGTCTGCGTCTCGCCGGCGCGGTCGAGCAGCCCGGCCACCTTGCCGAGCTCGGTGGCCATGCCGGTGGCCACCACGATGCCGCGGCCGCGGCCGTGTGCGGCGGTGGTGCCCTTGAAGGCCATGTTGAGCCGGTCGCCCAGTGCCGTCTCGTGGGCCTGCAGCGTCTGCGTGTGCTTGTCCACCGCCACCGACTCGCCGGTGAGCGCCGATTCGTCGACTCGCAGCTGCGCGATCTCGATCAGCCGCAGGTCGGCCGGCACCTGGTTGCCGGCCTCGAGCAGCACGATGTCGCCGGGCACCAGCCGGCTGGCCGGCAGCAGCTGTCGTTCGCCGCCGCGCAGCACCGTGGCGCGGGCCGCGGCGAGCTGCTGCAGTGCGGCCAGCGCGCGATCGGCACGCCAGGCCTGCACGAAGCCGATCAGCGCGTTGAGCAGCACGATGACGACGATGGCCAGCGTGTCGATCAGCTCGCCGATCACGCCGGAAACGACGGCGGCGCCGATCAGCACCAGGATCATGAAGTCCTTGAATTGCGCGATCAGCAGCGACAGTGGTGTTCGCTGCGGGCCCCCGGCGATCTCGTTCGGGCCGTGACGCAGCGCGCGCAACGCCGCTTCGGACTCGTCCAGGCCCAGCGCCGGGTCGACGCCGTGCTCGCGGGCCAGGTCGTGCGCATCACGCAGGTGCCAGTGGGTGGGCATGCGATTGATTGTGGGCATGCGGCCTGCGCCGCGGCGCCGCACGTGCTCGGCGATTGACCGGCGTCAATCGCGCGGGAGACCATCCGTCACGAAGCAGCGCCATCATCACCCTCCATGAGCATCCGCCACCTCGACCATCTCTTCGACCCTGCCTCGGTGGCCGTGATCGGCGCCTCGCAGCGCGCTGGCAGCGTCGGCGCCACGGTGTGGCGCAACCTGCATTGCAACGGCTTCCAGGGCCGCTGCTTCGCGGTCAACCCGAAGCACCGCGAATTCGACGGCGTGCCGGTCTATGCCCGCGTCGCCGACCTGCCCGAGGTGCCCGAGCTGGCCATCGTCTGCACGCCGCCGGCGGCGGTGCCCGGGCTGATCGCCGAGCTCGGCGCGGCAGGCACGCGCGCCGCGGTGGTGCTGACCGCCGGGCTCGACAAGGCGCAGCGCCAGGCCATGCTCGACGCGGCAAGACCGCATCTGCTGCGCATCCTCGGGCCCAACTGCATCGGCATGCTGGTGCCGCACCGCGGCCTGAACGCCAGCTTCGCGCACACCGGTGCGCTGCCTGGCGAGCTGGCCTTCGTCACCCAGTCGGGCGCGCTGATGACGGCGATGCTCGACTGGTCGCGCTCGCGGCGCATCGGCTTCTCGCACCTGGTCTCGCTCGGCGAGCACGCCGACGTGGACTTCGGCGACATGCTCGACTTCCTCGGCAGCGACCCGAAGACGCGCGCGATCCTGCTCTACATCGAGTCGATCGAGGCACCGCGCAAGTTCATGTCGGCCGCGCGCGCGGCGGCGCGCAACAAGCCGGTGATCGTGATCAAGTCGGGCCGTTCGGCGCAGGGTCAGCGCGCCGCGGCCTCGCACACCGGCGCGCTGGCCGGCTCCGACATCGTCTACGACGCCGCCATCGCCCGCGCCGGCATGCTGCGCGTGGACACGATGCAGCAGCTTTTCCTGGCCGCCGAGACGCTGGCGCGTTTCCGCACCAACCGCGGCGAGCAGCTCGTCATCCTGACCAACGGCGGCGGCGCCGGTGTGATGGCGGCCGACTGCGCGGCGCATGTGGGCGTCGATCTCGCCGAGCTCAGCGCGCAGACCCTGGCCCGGCTCGATGCGCAGATGCCGGCGAACTGGTCGCGCGGCAACCCGGTGGACATCATCGGCGACGCGCCCGCCGAGCGGTACGTGCAGGCGCTGGAGGCGATCAACGCCGACCCGTCGGCCGGCGCGGTGCTGTTCGTGCACGCACCCACGGCCATCGTGCCGAGCGCCGACATCGCCCGCGCGCTGGTACCGCTGGCCAGCCAGAGCCCACCGCGCGTGCTGGGTTGCTGGCTGGGGGGCGAGGCGGTGGCCGAAGCGCGCGAGATCTTCCGGGCCGCGGGCATCGCCGGCTACGAGACGCCGGAAGAGGCGGTGCGCGCCTTCGCGATGCTCACCACCTACCGCCGCAACCAGGCGCAGCTGATCGAGGCTGCGCCGGCGCGGCCGCTGAACGCGATCGAGCCCGACCTGATCGCCGTGCGCACGATCGTGCAACAGGTGCTGGCCAGCGGCCGCGAGATGCTCACCGAGCCGGAGGCCAAGGCGCTGCTGGCGGCCTGCGGCATCCCGGTGGTGGCCACGCAGCGTGTCGGCGCCGACCCGGCCGAGGCCGCGGCGGCCGCCGCGGCGATGGGCTTCCCGGTGGTGCTGAAGATCCTCAGCGCCGACATCTCGCACAAGTCCGACGTCGGCGGCGTCGTGCTCGGTCTGGCCGGTGAGCCGCAGGTGCGCGCTGCCGCGGCCGAGATGCTGGCGCGTGTGCGCGCGCAGCGCCCGGGCGCCCGCATCGACGGCTTCACCGTGCAGGCGATGGTTCAGCGCAGCGGCGCACAGGAGCTGATCGTCGGCGCCAGCATCGACTCGGTGTTCGGCCCGGTGATCCTGTTCGGCCAGGGCGGCACGGCGGTGGAGGTGCTGGCCGACCGGGCGATCGCGCTGCCGCCCCTGAACGAACCGCTGGCGCGCGCGCTGGTGGCTCGCACACGCGTGGCGAAGCTGCTGCGCGGCTTCCGCGACACGCCGCCGGCCGACGAGGCCAGCCTGCTGCGCGTGCTGATCGCCGTCTCGCAGCTGCTCGCCGACGTGCCGCAGATCGCCGAGCTCGACATCAACCCGCTGATCGTCGATGCGCAAGGCGCCATCGCGCTGGACGCGCGCATCCGCGTGAGCATCGCGGAGCCGGCCGGCGCGCTGAACTTCGCGATCCGGCCCTACCCGGCGCAGCTCGCACACTCGCAGGACTGGCATGGTCGAGCGCTCACCGTGCGGCCGATCCGGCCCGAGGACGAGGCGCAGCACCTCGAGTTCCTGCAGCACCTCGACCCCGAGGACGTGCGCCTGCGCGTCTTCTACAGCCGCCGCAGCATCGAGCGCACGGAGCTGGCGCGCCTGACGCAGATCGACTACGCACGCGAGATGGCCTTCGTCGCCACCGCGCCGGGGCCCGACGGCGCCGAGCAGACGCTGGGCGTGGTGCGTGCGGTCGCCGACCCCGACAACGTCGAGGCCGAGTTCGGCATCATCGTGCGCAGCGAGCTCAAGGGCGAGGGCCTGGGCGAGCTGCTGATGCAGCGGATGATCGACTACCTGCGCCAGCACGGCACGCAGCGGCTGGTGGCCACGGTGCTGGTCGAGAACACCCGCATGCTGCAGCTGGCGCGCGAGCTCGGCTTCGCCGAGTCGCCGAACCCGGACGAGCCGGGCACACGCTGGATCGAGCTGCCGCTGGCTCGCGGCCCGGGCTGATCAGCCCGCGCTCAGCTCGCGGTGCAGCCAGGCGCGCGCCACGGCCCAGTCGCGCTTGAGCGTGGCCAGCGAGATGCCCAGCACCTCGGCGGCCTCCTCGTTCTCGAGGCCGCCGAAGAAGCGCAGTTCGACCACCTTGGCGGCGCGCGGGTCCACCGCCTCGAAGGCGAGCAGCGCCTCGTGTACCTCGACCAGGTCGCGCTCCGGCGCGCCGGCCCAGCGCTCCAGCACGCCCAGCGTCAGCGGCACCAGCTCGGCATCACGCTTGTCTGCGCGGCGTGCCAGCGCGTGGTTGACCAGGATGCGGCGCATCATCGTGGAGGCCACGGCGAGGAAGTGGCCGCGGTTCTTCCAGCGCGTGCGCGTCTGCTCGGCCAGCCGGAACCACGCCTCGTGCGCCAGTGCGGTGGGGGTCAGCGTGTGGCCGGCGTCCTCGCGGCGCAGGTGGCCGCGCGCGATGCGGCGCAACTCGCCGTACAGCGCCTCGAACAGGCGGTGCGCCACCTGCGGGTCGGCCGCATCGACGTGGGCCAGCCACTGCGTCACCTCCGAAGGGTCCAGCGTGTCGGCGTCGACGCTCATTTCCGGGGGGCAGTGACCATGCGCCGATTGTGCCGTCGGCCCTAGCATCAGGTGATGCCGCCGATCACCTCTGCGCCCGCCGACTGGGACAAAGTGCGCGCCTTGTTCGACGCCGCGCAGGCGCTGGACGACGCGGCGCGTGAGGCCCTGCTGGTGCAGGCGGCGCGGGCGGCCGACCAGGCCGCCGTGGTTGCCGAGGTGCGCTCGCTGCTGGCCCATGCGGCGGCAACCGGAGACGACTTCCTCGCACGGCCGGCGGCGGACGCCGCACCGCCGCGCGAGCCCGGACGCATCGGCCAGCGCTGCGGCGCGTGGCGTATCACCGGGCGCATCGGCGGCGGCGGCATGGGCGAGGTGTGGCGCGCCGAACGCGCCGACGGCACCTTCGTCGGCGAGGCCGCCGTCAAGCTGCTGCGGCGCGGCATGGACTCCGACGCCGTGCTGGCGCGCTTCGCGCTGGAGCAGCAGGCGCTGGCGCGGCTGAACCACCCGCACATCGCCCACCTGCTCGACGCCGGCCGCAGCGACGACGGACTGCCCTACTTCGTGATGGAGCTGGTCGACGGCCGGCCGATCGACCAGGCCTGCGCGGGCCTGCCGCTGGAGCGTCGCCTCGCCCTGTTCCTGCAACTGGCCGACGCGGTCGCGCATGCGCACCGCAACCTGCTGCTGCACCGCGACCTCAAGCCCGGCAACGTGCTGGTCAGCGCCGATGGCCAGGTCAAGCTGCTCGACTTCGGCATCGCCAAGGCGATCGATCCGGCCGATGGCATCGATGGCACCGAGGCCGACCTCACCCATGCCGGCGCGCGCCCGTTCACGCCGCAGTTCGCGAGCCCGGAGCAGGTGCGCGGCGAGTCGGTCG
This sequence comes from Chitinophaga pinensis, assembly GCA_943370595.1. GTDB lineage: Bacteria > Pseudomonadota > Gammaproteobacteria > Burkholderiales > Burkholderiaceae_C > Piscinibacter. The sequence continues at coordinate 312,935 of CALRRO020000002.1, read as the reverse complement.
GTACCGCCACCGACATCTACAGCCTGGGTGTGCTGCTGTACGTGATGCTCACCGGCACGCGACCCTACGGCCGCGACGCGCGCACGCCGATGCAGGCCGCGCGCAGCGTGCTCGACGAGGAGCCGACGCGGCCCAGCGCCCTCTCCCCCGGCCTGGCCACCGACCCGCAGTGGCTGGCCACGCGCCGGCGCCTGCAGGGCGACCTCGACACCATCCTGCTGAAGGCGCTCGACAAGCGCATCGAGGCACGCTACTCGAGCGTCGAGGCGATGGCGGCGGACGTTCGCGCCCACCTGGCCGGCCGGCCGGTCAGCGCGCGCCCGCCCCGTGCCGGCTACCTGGCGGCGAAGTTCGTGCGGCGCAACCGCTGGGCGGTGTCGGCCGGCGCGCTCGCGCTGCTGGCGCTGGTCGGCGGGCTGGGGTCGACGCTGTGGCAGATGCAGCGCGCCGAACAGGCACGCCTCGCGGCCGAGCAGCGCTTCGCCGACGTCCGGCGGCTGGCCAACCGGCTGGTCTTCCAGTACCACGACCAGATCGCCAGCCTGCCCGGCTCGACCAAGGTGCGCGCCGAGCTGCTGGACGACGCCCAGGCCTACCTGGACGACCTGCTCGCCCACGTGGGCGACGATGCCGCGCTGGCGCGCGAGCTGGCCGAGACCTACTTCCGGCTGGCGGTGCTGCAGGGCGAGTCGTTCTCGCCCAGCCTGGAGCGGCTCGATGCGGCGCAGGCCAACCTCGACAAGGCGATCGCGCTGCTGCCGCGCTACCTCGAGGCGCCGGCGGTCGACCCGGTCGCGCTGATGAACGCCGCCGACCTGTGGATGGCGCAGTCGTCGCTGGCCACCCGGCGCGCGAAGCTGCCGCTGGCGCGGCAGGCGCTGGAGCGGGCACGCCTGCTGGCCGAGCGAGCGCGGCAGCGCCTGCCCGACGATGCGCGGGTGCTGTCACTGCTGGGCACGCTGGAAGGCCGGCTCGGGCTGCTGATCGGCGGCACGGCGGCCAGTGCCAGCCTGGGCCGCACCGACGAGGCCGTGCCGCACCTGCAGGCCGCCATCACGCACCTGCAGGCCCTGGCGCAGCGCCAGCCGGGCAATGTGGAATGGACGCACCAGCTCGCCTGGGCCCACTACATCGGTGCGCTGGCCGCCAACCTGCGCGGCGAGGACGCGCAGGCCGTCGCGCTGGCCGAACGCGCGCTGCAGCTGCGCGACCAGGCCGCGCGTGCGGCGCCCGACAACGCCCACCTGCGCCACCAGACGGCGATTGCCCGGCTGGTGCTCGCCGTCTCGCTGGCCCACGCGGGCGAGCATGCGCGGGCGATGCCGCTGATGGACGAGGCGCAGGCGATCGTGCGCGCCAGCGTGGCGGCCGACCCGTCGAACCAGGCCGCGGCACGCGACCTGCGCGTCAGCGACTTCTCGCGCGGGCGGCTGCTCGTGCTCGCCGGCCGCCACACCCAGGCGCAGTCGGTGCTCGGCCAAGCGCTGGCCGCGGTGCCGCCGGTCTCGCTGGCGGAGGACCATTACGTGGCCCGCGCCCGCAGCGATGCGCTGGTGTGGGCCGCACGCGCCTGGCTGCAGGCCGACCCGCAGCGTGCGCTGGCGCTGGCCGACGAGGCACTGGCCGGCCTGCGTGGCGGCGACGGCAACGACGGCAATGCCAGCCGCCTGTGGACGCTGGCGCAGGCCCACGGCGAACGCGCCGCCGCGCTGGCGGCGATGGGGCAGTCCGCACGGGCGGCCGACGCCGCGCGCGATGCCCTGGCCCTCTGGGCACAGGCCTCGCCGCCAGGCCGGGTGCCGGGCCTGTTCTCCAGGTGGCTCGCACGCGACCGCGCGATCGCGGGGGAGCCCGCATCCTGACCGCGCTCAGCCTTGGCGCTGCTTGACCGCGGCGCCGAGGATCTCCAGCACCTCCAGCGAGTCATCCCAGCCGATGCAGGCGTCGGTGATGCTCTGCGCGTAGGCGAGCTTGGCGGGGTCGTCCTTGCCGGGGCTGAACTTCTGTGCGCCGGCGTTCAGGTGGCTCTCCACCATCACGCCGAAGATGCAGCGGTTGCCGCCCTTCATCTGCTGCGCGATGTCGCGCGCCACGTCGACCTGGCGCTCGTGCTGCTTGCTGCTGTTGGCGTGGCTGCAGTCGACCATCAGCGTGCAGTCGAGCTTGGCCGACTCGATCTCCTTGCAGGCCGCGGCCACGCTGGCGGCATCGTAGTTCGGCGTCTTGCCGCCGCGCAGGATCACGTGGCAGTCCTTGTTGCCGCGGGTCTCGACGATCGCCACCTGGCCGTTCTTGTGCACCGACAGGAAGTGGTGCGGCCGGCTCGCGGCCTGGATGGCATCGATGGCGATCTTCAGGTTGCCGTCGGTGCCGTTCTTGAAGCCGATCGGTGCCGACAGGCCCGAGGCCAGCTCGCGGTGCACCTGGCTTTCGGTGGTGCGCGCGCCGATCGCGCCCCAGGAGATCAGGTCGCCGATGTACTGCGGCGAGATCACGTCGAGGAACTCGCTGCCGGCCGGCACGCCCAGGCGGTTGATCTCCACGAGAAGCTGGCGCGCGATGCGCAGGCCTTCGTCGATGCGGTAGCTCTCGTCGAGATACGGATCATTGATCAGGCCCTTCCAGCCGACGGTGGTGCGCGGCTTCTCGAAGTACACGCGCATGACGATCTCGAGCCGGTCGGCGTACTTGTCGCGCTGTGCCTTCAGGCGGCGTGCGTAGTCCAGCGCCGCAGCGGGGTCGTGGATCGAGCACGGGCCCATGACCACCAGAAGGCGGTCGTCCTTGCCCTGCATGATCTGGCGGATTGCCGAGCGGGTATTGCCGATCAGCTTCTCGATCGCGGTGCCGGCGATCGGGAAGAAGCGGATCAGGTGTTCGGGCGGCGGCAAGGGCGTCACGTCCTTGATGCGTTGGTCATCGGTCTGGCTGGTGCGCTCGCTGTGCGCATACCAGCTCTCGCTGGCGGACTTGCTGGACATGGCGGACGGCTCCTCGGGGTGCGTGCTTCGTTGGGCGGATGCGAGGCCGAAAAAAAACCGCCGGGCGGGGCCCGGCGGTTTGTGGATTCGGTCGCGCTGTCTTAGTCGGCTATGCGCTGGCCTCTCCATCCGCCGGGCGGTGCGAGAACCAAAAGTACGCAAAAAAGTGGAACTTCTGCGAGCGCATGGGCCGGAATGTAGCACGGCGCTGAGCCGTCCGGCCCGGATTCCCTGCGTAGACCGACGAGCCCCGGCACCGACGCCGGTTCGCCGTTCTCGACAAGGAGCATTCCATGCGTTCGATCGATCCTGCCCTGCGCCGCGCTGCCGGTGCGCTCGTCCTCAGCGCCCTGGCGGCGTGCGGCGGCGGAGGTGACGACCCCGCGCCGGCCGGCAACGGTGGCGGTGGCGGCACGCCGCCGCCGGCCACGCTGAGCTGCAACACCGCCGCCTACCAGGCCGGCAGCGTGGTGCTGCCCAGCAGCGCGCAGCTCGGCGCCTATGCCGGCAGCTATGCCGGCGAGGAAGGCGCCTACGGCCCGAACCCGGGCGACCCGTTCGTCAAGTCGGCCGACGCCACGCTGGTGCTGGGCAGCGACGGCAGCGTCACCTACAAGGGCACCGCCTACACCGCGACCTCGGTGTGCATCGACAAGGCTGCCGGCCCGTTCGGCACCATCCTCTATGTGCTGACCGACAAGGGCCACTTCGATGTCAGCGACAAGGTCGACGCGGATCTCGGCAGCGCCTGGGGCGTCTCGCCGGTCGACGGCACGACGATCTTCACCAAGGGCCTGAAGCGTTGACAGCGACCGCCTAGGCGGTGCCGCCGACGGTCAGCCGGTCGATGCGCAGCGTCGGCTGGCCCACGCCCACCGGCACGCTCTGCCCGTCCTTGCCGCAGACGCCGACACCGGTGTCGAGTTTCATGTCGTTGCCGATGCCGCTGACGCGGGTCAGCGCGTCCGGCCCGTTGCCGATGATGGTGGCGCCCTTGACCGGGTACTGGATCTTGCCGTTCTCGACCCAGAAGGCCTCGCTCGCGGAGAACACGAACTTGCCGCTGGTGATGTCGACCTGCCCGCCGCCGAAGTTGGTCGCGTACAGGCCGCGCTTGAGGCCGGCGACGATCTCCTCGGGTGACTTGTCGCCGCCGAGCATGTAGGTGTTGGTCATGCGCGGCATCGGCACGGCGGCGTAGCTCTCGCGCCGGCCGTTGCCGGTGGGCTTCACCTTCATCAGGCGCGCGTTCATCGCGTCCTGGATGTAGCCCTTGAGGATGCCGTCCTCGATCAGCACGTTGCGCTGCGAGGCATGGCCCTCGTCGTCGATGTTCAGCGAGCCGCGGCGGTCGGGGATGGTGCCGTCGTCGAGCACGGTCACGCCCTTGGCCGCCACACGCTGCCCGATGCGGCCGGAGAAGGCGCTCGAGCCCTTGCGGTTGAAGTCGCCCTCCAGCCCGTGGCCCACCGCCTCGTGCAGCAGCACGCCGGGCCAGCCGGGGCCGAGCACGACGCTCATCTCGCCGGCCTTGGCCGGGCGCGATTCGAGATTGGTCAGCGCGGCCTTGACCGCCTGGTCGACGTAGCTCTCGATCATCGTGTCGTGGAAGTAGCCGAAGCCGAAGCGGCCGCCGCCGCCGCTGCTGCCGACCTCGCGGCGCACCTCGCCGGCAATGGTCTGCTCGGCGATGACCGTCACCGACAGGCGCACCAGCGGGCGCACGTCGGCAGCCAGCGTGCCATCGGCGCGTGCCACCAGCACCACGTCGTATTCGCCGGCCAGGCCCGCCATCACCTGCACGATGCGCGGGTCCTTGGCGCGGGCCAGCTTCTCGACGCGCTCGAGCAGCGCCACCTTCTGCGTGCTGTCCAGCGTCGCGATCGGGTCCATCGGTGCATAGAGGATGCGGCTGGCCGCCACCTTCTGCGGCGCATCGACCTTGATGCGCCGGCTCTGCCCGGCTGCGGCGATGGTGCGCACCGTGGCCGCGGCGTCGAGCAGCGCGGCCTCGGAGATGTCGTCGGAGTAGGCGAAGGCGGTCTTCTCGCCGGCCACCGCGCGCACGCCCACGCCCTGGTCGATGCCGAAGCTGCCGCTCTTGACGATGCCTTCTTCCAGGCTCCAGCCCTCGCTGCGGGTGTACTGGAAGTAGAGGTCGGCATCGTCGATGCGGTGCGTGGCGATCGTGGCCAGCGCCTTGGACAGCGTCGCCTCGGTCAGGCCGAAGGGCTCGAGCAGCAGCGAGCGGGCGATGGCCAAGCGTTCGATCGTGGGTTCGCGGGAGATCATGGCGGTGTCCTCGGGAGGCTGAACCCATTCTAGGAGTGCCGGGTGCGTTGCGCGCTTTACGAGGCTTTACAGCCAATGCGTCCACGGGCTCGGCGCAGCTGTCGTTGAACCGGCATCCCGTTCACCGAAAGGAACCCGCCATGTTCAAGCTCCGCACCCTCGCCGCCGCCACGCTGGCCTTCGCTGCCGCCGGCGCCTTCGCCCAGTCCGCCTCTGCGCCCGCCGCCACGCCGCGCGTCGACCAGCGTCAGGCCAACCAGGAAAAGCGCATCGACCAGGGCATCGCCTCGGGCGAACTCAACAAGCGCGAAACGCGCCGGCTGACCAAGGAACAGAACGCCATCGACCGCGCCGAGAACCGCGCCAAGGCCGACGGCACGGTGACCCAGGCCGAGCGCCAGCGCCTGCACAAGATGCAGAAGCACGCCAGCCGCGACATCCACCACCAGAAGCACGACGCGCAGACCGCCGCGACCACGCCCGCCGCCAAGCCCTGAGCGGATCAGCCGTCCTTGCCGTCCGCGTCGTCGCCGCCGGCTGAACGCTTGCGCGCCAGCGCGCGCTCGTAGAGCGCGTTGCGCGGCGCGCCGGTGAGCTCCACCGCCAGCGCCACGGCTTGCTTCAGGGGCAGCGCGGCGAGCAGCAAGTCGAGCACACGATCATGCTGCGCCGGCGAGGTCTCGTCGCTGCGCGGCTGCGCATGCAGCACCAGCACGAACTCGCCGCGCAGCCGGTTGGCGTCCTCGGCCAGCCAGGCGGGCAAGGCCTCGGCCGCCAGCGTGTGGACCGACTCGAACTGCTTGGTCAGCTCGCGGCAGACAGTGATGCGGCGCGCGCCCAGCGCGGCCAAGTCACGCGCCAGCGACTCGATGCGGTGCGGCGCCTCGAACAGGATGGCCGTGTGCGTGTCCTCGCCGAGGCGCTTGAGCGCCGCCGCCCGCTCGGCGCCCTTGCTGCCGAGAAAGCCGTGGAACACGAAGCCCTGACCCTGCGCATCGCCAGCCACGCTGAGTGCGGCTGCTGCACTGCTCGCGCCGGGGATCGGCAGGCAGCGGTGGCCAGCAGCGGTGACCGCGGCCACCAGCGCCGCGCCCGGGTCGCTGACTGCCGGCGTACCGGCATCGCTGACGAAAGCCACCCGCTCGCCGCGCGAGAGTCGGGCGATCACGCCATCGGCCGCTTCGCGCTCGTTGTGCTCGTGCACCGCCAGCAGCGGCTTGCCGTCGATGCCGAGCGTGCGCAGCAGCGGTGCGCTGTGGCGGGTGTCCTCGCAGGCGATCGCGTCGACCAGGCCGAGCACGTGGATGGCGCGCAGGCTCAGGTCGGCGAGGTTGCCGATCGGCGTGGCCACCACGTACAGTGCGCCGGCCGGGAAGCTCTGGCCGCCCGCCGCGGCTGCGGCGGCCTGCCGCAACAGCGAGGCATCGATGGTGTTCACGGGACGGCGGACGACGAAGGCGATCGGGGACGAGGGCGAGGCGCTCGCGCTGGCTCATCTGCAGCGTGCGGGCCTCGTGCTGGTGGAGCGCAATTATCGGGTCGCGCGCGGGCCGAACGCACGCGGCGGCGAGGTCGACCTGATCCTGCGCGAGCGCGACGGCACGCTGGTGTTTGCCGAGGTGCGCAGCCGCCGCGGTGCCGGTCATGGCAGCGCGGCGGCTACGGTGGGTATCACCAAGCAGCAGCGCATCGTGCTGGCCGCGCGCCACTACCTGCTGCGTTATGCCAGCCCGCCGCCCTGCCGCTTCGACGTGGTCGCCATCGACGCCGGCCGCATCGAGTGGCTGCGCGGCGCCTTCGATGCTTCGTGACGCCCTGTCACGGTGCGTGGGGAACCGTCACGCCGGGTGCGTGTCTTATCATCGCCCACCATGCTCGAACAACGCATTCAGCAGCAATTCTTCGACAGCGCCGACCTGAAGTACGCCGCTGCCGAGATCCTCTCCAAGCCCATCGCCGATGCCGTCCACGCCGTGGTCGGCTGCATCACTGCAGGCGGCAAGGTGCTGGCCTGCGGCAACGGCGGCTCGGCCAGCGACGCGCAGCATTTCGCTGCCGAGTTCGTCGGCCGCTTCGAACGCGAGCGCCCCGGCCTCGCGGCCATCGCGCTGACCACCGACACGTCGATCCTCACCGCGATCGGCAACGACTACGACTTCAACTCGATCTACTCCAAGCAGGTGCAGGCCCTGGGCGCGCCGGGCGACGTGCTGCTGGCCATCACGACCAGCGGCAATTCGGCCAACGTGCTGGCGGCGGTCGAGGCCGCCAAGGCCAAGGAGATGACCGTCATCGCGCTGACCGGGCGGGGTGGCGGCAAGCTGCGCGAGCGCCTGGGCGAGACCGACGTGCACATCTGCGTGCCGCACGAGCGCACCGCGCGCATCCAGGAAGTGCACATCCTCGCGCTGCACTGCCTGTGCGACGCGGTGGACCTGCAGTTGCTGGGAGAACAGGAAAACACATGAAGAACCCAATCAAGCTCCAACGCCCCGCCCTGCTGCTGGCAGGCCTGGCGGCCGCCACGCTGATGTCGGCCTGCGCGCCGCTGCTGCTCGGCGGTGCCGTGGTCGGCACCACGATGGTGGTGAGCGACCGCCGCACCTCCGGCACCCAGCTCGAGGACCAGGCCAACGAGCTGAAGGCCAATACCCGCGTGCGCGAAGCCGTGGGCGAGCGCGGCCACGTCAATGCCACCAGCTACAACCGCGTCGTGCTGCTGACTGGCGAGGTGGCGGCCGAGAGCGACAAGGTCGCCGTCGAGCAGGCAGTGGCGAAGATCGAAGGCGTGCGCAGCGTCGTCAACGAGCTGGCGGTGATGGGTTCGTCGTCGCTGGCCAACCGCTCCAACGACGCCGTGCTGACCAGCAAGGTCAAGGCGAGCTTCATCGACGCGAAGGACGTGTTCGCCAACGCGATCAAGGTCACCACCGAGCGCAGCACCGTCTACCTGATGGGCCGCGTCACCGAGCGCGAGGCCAACCGCGCCTCCGACATCGCCCGCGGTGTGCCCGGCGTGCAGAAGGTGGTGAAGGTCTTCGAGGTGATCACCGAGGCCGAGCTGGCCGAGCTGCAGCCCAAGCAGGCCCAGAAGCCCTGAACGAGTCGGCCCCCGGCATCGAGGGCCGGGCCGTTCAGCGCAGGCGCTTGATCAGGCTGGAGGTGTCGAGCCGGTTGCCGCCCTGCGCCTGCAGGTCGGCGTAGAACTGGTCGACCAGCGCCGTCACCGGCAGGCGGGCTCCGTTGCGGCGCGCCTCCTCGAGGCACAGCCCGAGGTCCTTGCGCATCCAGTCGATCGCGAAGCCGAAGTCGAATTTACTGTCGACCATCGTCGGGCCGCGGTTGTCCATCTGCCAGCTCTGCGCGGCGCCCTTGCCAATGACACCGAGCACGGCCTTCATGTCGAGGCCGGCCTTCTCGCCGAAGGCGATCGCTTCCGACAGGCCCTGCACCAGCCCGGCAATGGCGATCTGGTTGACCATCTTGGCCAGCTGGCCAGCGCCGTTCGGCCCGAGCAGCGTGACGGCCTTCGAGAAAGCCATCGCCACCGGCTTGATGGTCTCGAACGCGGCCGCGTCGCCGCCGCACATCACCGTCAGCGCGCCGTTGATGGCGCCGAGGTTGCCGCCGGAGACCGGCGCATCGATGAACTTCAGGCCGAGCTTCTCGGCCGCTGCACCCAGCTCGCGGGCCACTTCGGCCGAGGCGGTGGTGTGGTCGACGAAGATGGCGCCCGGCTTCATGCCGGCAAAGGCGCCGTCGGCACCGAGAGCGACCGAGCGCAGGTCGTCGTCGTTGCCGACGCAGGCGAAGACGATGTCGGCGCCCTTGGCGGCCTCGCGCGGCGTCGGCGCATGGCAACCGGCGTACTCCGAAGCCCAGGCTGCCGACTTGGCCGCGGTGCGGTTGTAGACGGTGGTGCGGTGGCCCGCGCGGGCCAGGTGTCCCGCCATCGGGTAGCCCATCACGCCGAGGCCGAGGAGGGCGACGTCGCGCGGCGGGATCGGGTCGTAGGTCTTCGTGCTCATCGCGGCTCCGGAAAAGGAACACGGCCTCGTCGGAGGCCGTGTTGTGTCAGCGTAGCGCCAGATTACACGATCGTCAGGTGTTCCGTGCCGGCGGCCAGGTCGGAGCTGCGGGCGCGCTGGCTGTGCAGCTTGACCTGCAGGCGCAGGTCGTTGACCGAGTCGGCGTTGCGCAGGATGTCTTCGTAGGTGACGAGGTTGCTCTCGTACAGGTCGAACAGCGCCTGGTCGAAGGTCTGCATGCCGAGCTCGCGCGAGCGCTTCATCAGGTCCTTGATGTCGGAGACCTCGCCCTTGAAGATCATGTCGGCGATCAGCGGCGTGTTCAGCATGATCTCGACCGCGGCGACGCGGCCCTTGCCCTCCTGGCGCGGCAGCAGGCGTTGCGACACCAGGCTGCGCAGGTTCAGCGACAGGTCCATCAGCAGCTGGGCGCGGCGCTCTTCCGGGAAGAAGTTGATGATCCGGTCCAGCGCCTGGTTGGCGCTGTTGGCGTGCAGCGTGGCCATGCACAGGTGGCCGGTCTCGGCGAAGGCGACGGCGTGCTCCATCGTCTCGCGGTCGCGGATCTCGCCCATCAGGATCACGTCGGGCGCCTGGCGCAGCGTGTTCTTCAGCGCCGCCTCCCAGCCGTCGGTGTCGATGCCGACCTCGCGCTGCGTGACGATGCAGTTCTTGTGCGGGTGCACGAACTCGACCGGATCCTCGATCGTGATGATGTGGCCGTGCGTGTTCTCGTTTCTGAAGTCGACCATCGCCGCCAGCGAGGTGCTCTTGCCCGAGCCGGTGGCGCCGACGAAGATGACCAGGCCGCGCTTGGTCAGCGCCACGTCCTTGAGCACCTGCGGCAGGTTCAGGCTGTCGATGGTCGGCAGCGTCTGCGGGATCGTCCGCATCACCAGCCCGACGTTGCCCTGCTGCACGAAGGCGTTGACGCGGAAGCGGCCGATGCCCTGCGGCGAGATCGCGAAGTTGCACTCCTTGGTCTTCTCGAACTCGGCGGCCTGCTTGTCGTTCATCACCGAGCGCGTCAGCGCCAGCGTGTGCGCGCCGGTCAGCGGCTGCGGCGAGACCTTGGTGACCTTGCCGTCGACCTTGATCGCCGGCGGGAAGTCAGCGGTGAGGAAGAGGTCGGAGCCATTGCGCGACACCATCAGTCGCAGCAGGTCGTTGACGAATTTGGATGCCTGGTCGCGTTCCATGACTGAATCCTTGGGTGTTCAGCGCAGGCTCAGGCCAGCGCCGGGCCGCTCCCAAGCGGCCTGAGCCGCCCCCTTGGGGGGCGAGTGAGTGAAGCGAACGGGGGCGGACATTTATCCAGGGAAGTTCTCGGGGAACTTGGCTTTGGCGCGGGCTTCCGCCGGCGAGATCACGTTGCGCCGCACCAGGTCGGCGAGGTTCTGGTCCAGCGTCTGCATGCCCATGCTGTTGCCGGTCTGGATCGACGAGTACATCTGCGCGATCTTGTTCTCGCGGATCAGGTTCCGGATGGCCGCGGTGCCCAGCATGATCTCGTGCGAGGCGATGCGGCCACTGCCGTCTTTCAGCTTGCACAGCGTCTGCGAGATCACGCCGATCAGCGACTCCGACAGCATCGCGCGCACCATCTCCTTCTCGGCGGCGGGGAACACGTCGACCACGCGGTCGACGGTCTTCGCGGCACTCGACGTGTGCAGCGTGCCGAACACCAGGTGACCGGTTTCCGCGGCCGTCAGCGCCAGGCGGATGGTTTCCAGGTCGCGCATTTCGCCGACCAGGATGGCGTCCGGGTCCTCGCGCAGCGCCGAGCGCAGTGCGTTCGCGAAGCTCAGCGTGTGCGGGCCGACCTCGCGCTGGTTGACCAGGCACTTCTTCGACTCGTGCACGAACTCGATCGGGTCTTCCACCGTCAGCACGTGGCCGAACTCGTTCTCGTTGAGGTGGTTGACCATCGCCGCCAGCGTGGTCGACTTGCCCGAGCCGGTCGGGCCGGTCACCAGCACCAGGCCGCGCGGCTTGAGCGCCAGCTCGGCGAAGACCTTCGGCGCATTCAGCTGCTCGAGCGTCAGGATCTTCGACGGAATCGTCCGGAACACGGCGCCGGCGCCGCGGTTCTGGTTGAAGGCGTTGACGCGGAAGCGCGCCAGGCCCTGGATCTCGAACGAGAAGTCGCACTCCAGCGTTTCTTCGTACGCCTTGCGCTGCGAGTCGTTCATGATGTCGTAGACCATGTCGTGCACTTGCTTGTGCTCGAGCGGGTCGACATTGATGCGGCGCACGTCGCCGTGCACGCGGATCATCGGCGGCAGGCCGGCCGACAGGTGCAGGTCGGAGGCCTTGTTCTTGACCGAGAACGCGAGCAGTTGGGTGATGTCCATGGAGTAACGGGTTGTTCGTGCGCGGGCACGGCGCACTCAGCGGCGTCGCGTGGATACTCTCGAACGATTATGGCGACGATCCTCGGCAACATACAACAAGTGCGTGCTCGCATTGCCCGGGCCTGTGACGACGCACAGCGCCCCGTGCAAAGCGTCACGCTGCTGTGTGTGAGCAAAACTTTCGGCCCCGAGGCGGTGCGCGAGGCGCATGCCGCTGGCGAGCGCAGCTTCGGCGAGAACTACGTGCAGGAAGGCATCGACAAGATCGCCGCCCTCGCCGACCTGCGCAGCAGCATCGAATGGCACCTGATCGGGCCGCTGCAGAGCAACAAGACACGGGTCGTCGCGGAGCAGTTCGACTGGGTGCATTCGGTCGACCGGCTGAAGATCGCACAGCGCCTGTCCGAGCAGCGGCCGGCGGATCTGCCGCCTCTGCAGCTGTGCCTGCAGGTCAACATCAGCGGCGAGGCCAGCAAGAGCGGGCTGGCACCGGGCGAGGTGCCGGCGGTGGCTCAGGCGGTGGCCGCACTGCCGCTCCTGCGCCTGCGTGGGCTGATGGCGATCCCGGAACCAGCCGGCGACCTGGCCGCGCAGCGCGCACCGCACCGGGCGCTGCGCGAGCTGTTCGAGGCGCTGCGCGCGCAGGGCCTGGCGCTGGACACCCTGTCGATGGGCATGAGCGCCGACCTCGAGGCCGCGATCCTCGAAGGCGCGACGATGGTGCGCGTGGGCAGCGCCATCTTCGGCGCGCGCGGCTGATGGACCGCCGGGTCAGATCGGGAGCAGCGCGGTGTTCTTCACCTCTTCCATCACCGCATAGGTGCGCGTCTCGCGCACGCCCGGCAGTGCCCAGATCACCGAGCCGACCAACTCGCGGTAGGCCTGCATGTTGGCCACCCGGGTCTTGATCAGGTAGTCGAAGCCGCCGGCCACCAGGTGGCATTCCTGGATCTCGGCGCGCACCTGCACCGCGGCCTTGAAGGCGTTCATCGCGTCGTGCGTGGTGCGGTCCAGCACCACCTCGATGAACACCAGCATGCCGGCGCCAAGCTTGTCGGGATTCAGTCTTGCTTCGTAGCCCAGGATGAAACCGTCGCGGGTCAGGCGCTTGACGCGCTCGAGCACCGCCGTCGGCGACAGGTGCACCTCCTCGGCCAGCTTCAGGTTGGAGATGCGCCCGTCCTTCTGCAGCACGCGCAGGATGCGCACGTCGATCTTGTCGAGCGAATGGGCGCGTGTCTCGTCGTCGGTGTTGGGGAGCATGGCCGATGTTCGTTCGGTTGAAGGGCTTCGATTCGGTGATTAATCCTAGCTGCGCTTCACTAACCTAGCAACTTATTCGACGGTTGCCGCCGTCATGGAGAGCTGCGATGTTCATCACCCCGCCCGAGACCGCCCGCCTGCCCGACCCGTATCGCCCCGAGGCCACGGCCCTCGACGCCGCACTGCAGCGCCTGGCCGGCGCGCTCGACTGGCCGCATGCCATGCAGCGCGCCGTACCCTGGGTGCAGGCCGTGCGCGACACGCCGGCCCCGTTCTGGGCGATGGAGTCGCTGCTGCGCGAGTACCCGATCTCCAGCGCCGAGGGCCTGGCCCTCATGAGGCTGGCCGAGGCGCTGCTGCGTGTGCCCGACGCCGAAACGGCCATCGCGCTGACCGCCGACCAGCTCGGCAAGGCCGACTTCGAGGCCCACGCCGGCGACGGTCCGCACCGCATGCTGGCCAGCCTGTCGGCCAGCGCCATCGCCCTGTCCAAGCGCTTCCTGCCCGATGCCGAGCAGGATTCGGGCCTGCTGAAGCGCCTGGGTGCCCAGACCGTGGTGGCCGCGACGGTGCGTGCCATCCAGTTGCTCGGCCGCCAGTTCGTGCTCGGCCGCCACATCGGCGAGGCGATGGCCGAGGCCGCGCAGCAGCGCCGCGCGCTGCCGAACCTGCGCTTCAGCTACGACATGCTCGGCGAGGGCGCGCGCACCGAGGCCGACGCGCAGCGCTACCTCGCCGCCTATGCGCAGGCGATCGCTCGCATTGCCGAGGCGAAGGCCACGGGCGGGCCCGAGGCCGCGGATGGCATCTCCATCAAGCTCAGCGCGCTTTTCTCGCGCTACGAGGTCATGCAGCGCGAACGGGTGTTCGCCGAACTGCTGCCGCGCGTGTGGCAGCTGGCCGACGCCGCCGCGCGGGCCGACATGAACCTGACCATCGACGCCGAAGAGAGCGACCGGCTCGAACTCTCGCTCGATGTCTTCGAGGCGCTCGCCGCGCGCATCGCGCAGTCGCACCCGGCCTGGCGCGGCTTCGGCCTGGCCATCCAGGCCTACCAGACCCGCTCGCTCGCCGTGGTCGACGAGGTGGCGCGCATCGCCAAGGCGCACGGCCTGCGCTTCATGGTGCGACTGGTCAAGGGCGCCTACTGGGACGGCGAGGTCAAGCGCGCGCAGGAGCTGGGCCTGGACGCCTACCCGGTGTTCACCCACAAGCACCACACCGACATTGCCTACCTCGCCTGTGCGCGGGCGCTGCTCGGCCATGCCGGGCTGATCTACCCGCAGTTCGCGACGCACAACGCCGGCACCATCGCGGCCATCCTGCAGATGGGCGAGGCCAACCGTGGCCAGTTCGAGATGCAGCGCCTGCATGGCATGGGCGAGGCTGTCTACCGCGAGGTGATCGCCGGCAGCGAGGTGCCCGTGCGTGTCTACGCGCCGGTCGGCGAGCACCGCGACCTGCTCGCCTACCTGGTGCGCCGGCTGCTGGAGAACGGCGCCAACTCGTCCTTCGTGCACCAGTTGGCCGACCCGCAGGTCGACGTCGAGGCGCTGCTCGCGTCGCCTCTGGTGCCGGCCGCCGAGTCCGGGCTGGTGATGCCGGCGGCGCTGTACGGCACGCGGCCGAACTCCACCGGTGCCGACCTGGCCGTGCCGGCGCAGCGCCAGCCGCTGCTGGCGGCCGTGGCCGCCACACGCATCGAGCCGGTGCGCGAAGCCACTGCTGCCGAGATCGACGCGGCCATGCAGCGCCTGCACGCCGCCTTCCCGCGCTGGAGCGCCACACCCTTGAGCGAGCGCGCCACCACGCTGCGCCGCGCTGCCGATGCGCTCGACGCGCGGCTGGCCGAGTTCTGCGGCCTGCTCGTCAAGGAAGCACACAAGACGCTGGGCGACTGCGTGGCCGAGGTGCGCGAGGCGGTCGACTTCCTGCGCTACTACGCCGACCAGGCCGAGCAGCGCCTGGTGGTGCAGACCCTGCCCGGCCCGACCGGCGAGCACAACGAACTGCGCCTGCATGGCCGAGGCGTGTTCGTCTGCATCAGCCCGTGGAACTTCCCGCTGGCGATCTTCGCCGGCCAGGTGGCGGCGGCGCTGGTGGCCGGCAACACGGTCGCCGCCAAGCCGGCCGAACAGACACCCTTCGTTGCGCAGCGCCTGGTCGCGCTGCTGCACGCGGCCGGCGTGCCGGCCGATGCGCTGGCGCTGCTGCATGGCCCGGGCGAGACGGTGGGCGCCGCGCTGGTGGCCGATGCCCGCACCGCGGGCGTCTGCTTCACCGGCTCGACCGCGGTGGCGAAGATCATCAACCGCACGCTCGCAGCGAAGGACGGCCCGCTCGTGCCGCTGATCGCCGAGACCGGCGGCATCAACGCGATGATCGTCGACAGCACTGCGTTGCCCGAGCAGGTGGTCGATGCCGTCGTGCAGAGCGCTTTCCGCTCGGCCGGCCAGCGCTGCTCGGCGTTGCGGCTGCTGCTCGTCCACGAGGGCATTGCCGGCGCGGTGATCGCGATGATCCGCGGCGCGATGGCGGAGCTGGTCGTCGGCGACCCGGCCGAGCTCGCCACCGACGTCGGCCCGGTGATCGACGCCGAGGCACACGCCGGCATCCGCGCCCAGGTCGAGCGGCTGCGCCGCGAATCGACGCTGCTCGGCGAGACGCCGGTCAGCTCGACCTTCGCGCGGCTGATCGCGCCGGTCGCCTTCGAGCTGCAGTCGATCGCCGACGTGAAGCAGGAGATCTTCGGCCCGGTGCTGCACGTGGTGCGCTGGCGTGGCGACATCGACGCCGTGGTCGCGCAGGTCAACGCACTCGGCTACGGCCTCACGCTGGGCATCCAGACGCGCATCGACAGCCGGGCACTGCGCATCGCCCACGGCGCGCGCATCGGCAACGTCTACGTCAATCGCAACATGATCGGCGCGGTGGTCGGCGTGCAGCCCTTCGGCGGCGAGGGCCTGTCGGGCACCGGGCCGAAGGCCGGCGGGCCGCACTACCTGTATCGCTTCTGCGCCGAGCAGACGCTGACCATCAACACCGCGGCGGCCGGCGGCAATGCGGAACTGCTGGCCGGCCTGTCGCAGGCATGACGCGGCCGGTGTGCGACGATCACGCCCATGCTGATCCGCAACATCGTCATCGCCCTCGTCGCCCTCGTGGCATTGATCGCAGCCTGGTTCGCGTTCGCGCTGAACTGGAGCTACTCCAGCGGCGAGCGTGCCGGCTGGGTGCAGAAGTTCTCCCACAAGGGCTGGGTCTGCAAGACCTGGGAGGGCGAGCTGGCGCTGGTGTCGCTCCCGGGCAGCTCGGTGGAGAAGTTCTTCTTCACCGTGCACGACGACGCGGTAGCGCAGCAGATCAGCGCCGTGATGGGCAAGCGCGTCAGCCTGCACTACGAGGAGAAGGTCGGCCTGCCGACCAGCTGCTTCGGCGAGACGCGCTACTTCGTGACCCGGGTGGTCGAGACGCCGGACATCCCGCTCGGCCCGGGCGTGGTCGTGCCGATCCCGCCGGCGATGCCCGCGTCGGCGGCGTCGAAGTGAGGAGCGAACGATGAGCACGGACATGCTGGCCTTCATCGGCGGCGGCAACATGGCCGCGGCCATCATCGGCGGGCTGCGCGCCAGTGGCCGCACGGGCGACTCCATCCTCGTGGTCGACCCGGGCGCGGCGCAGCGCGACAAGCTGCGCGTCGAGCATGGCGTGCGCACGCTGGCCGCCGCCGATGCCTCGCTCGCGCAGGCCGGCACGGTGGTGTGGGCGGTCAAGCCGCAGCTGTTCCAGGCCGCTGCCAAGCCCTGTGCAGCACATGTGCGCGGTGCGCTGCAACTCAGCGTGATGGCCGGCATCCGCAGCGACGCGATCGTGCGTGCCACCGGCAGCGAGCGCGTGGTGCGCAGCATGCCCAACACGCCGGCGCTGATCGGCCAGGGCATTGCCGGCCTCTACGCGCGCGACGCGGTGAGCGCGGACGAACGCCGCACCGCCGAAGACCTGCTCGCGCCGACCGGCCGCACGCTGTGGGTGGCGCGCGAGGAAGACCTCGATGCGGTGACCGCGCTGTCGGGCTCCGGCCCGGCCTACGTCTTCTACTTCGTCGAGGCGATGACGCAGGCGGCGCAGGAGATGGGCCTGAGCGCCGAGCAGGGCAAACAGCTCGCGCTGGCCACCTTCGCCGGCGCCACGGCACTGGCCCAGGCGTCCGATGAACCCCCGGAAGTGCTGCGTGAACGCGTGACCTCCAAGGGCGGCACGACCTACGCGGCGCTCACGTCCTTGGAGGCCAGCGGCGTCAAGGTGGCCTTCGTCAGGGCGCTCAAGGCGGCGCAGCAGCGGGCGAAGGAACTCGGCGACGAGTTCGGGGCGTAAGCCGCACCGCATGCCCGCCATGGCGCAAGCCATGCAAAGCCGGCATGGATTGGGGTGAAAAACTCGGCGCCCACGCGCCTACAGTCTCGCCGCATGCAGCCCGCCACACCAAAAGTGCGGCCGGTTCGAGCATGCGAACCCTCGGAGACACCATGACCCTGTCCTACGTCACCCCCCATGCCGACAGCCCCTGGCAGACCTACCTCTCGCAGGTCGACCGCGTCGTGCCCTACCTCGGCCACCTGGCCCGCTGGGTCGAGACGCTCAAGCGCCCGAAGCGCGCGCTGATCGTCGACGTGCCGATCGAGCTGGACGACGGCCGCGTCGCCCACTACGAGGGCTTCCGCGTGCAGCACAACCTGTCGCGCGGCCCCGGCAAGGGCGGTGTGCGCTACCACCCCGACGTGACGCTGGAAGAGGTGATGGCGCTGGCGGCGTGGATGTCGATCAAGAACGCCGCGGTCAACCTGCCCTACGGCGGCGCCAAGGGCGGCATCCGCGTCGACCCGAAGCAGCTCTCGGTCAAGGAACTCGAGCGGATGACGCGGCGCTACACCAGCGAGATCGGCATCATCATCGGCCCGCACCAGGACATCCCGGCGCCGGACGTGAACACCAACCCGCAGATCATGGCGTGGATGATGGACACGTACTCGATGAACACCGGCACCACCGCCACCGGCGTGGTCACCGGCAAGCCGATCCACCTGGGCGGCTCGCTCGGCCGCGTGAAGGCCACCGGCCGCGGCGTCTTCGTCACCGGCCGCGAGGCAGCCCGCCGCATCGGCCTGGACCTCGACGGTGCGCGCGTCGCGGTGCAGGGCTTCGGCAACGTCGGCTCGGCCGCGGCCGAGCTGTTCGCGCAGGCCGGCGCGAAGATCGTCGCCATCCAGGACCACACCGGCACCATCGTCAATCTGAACGGTATCGACATGGCCGAGCTGATGCCGACGCTGAAGCAGTACGGCGGCGTCGGCGGCTTCAAGGGCGCCGAGAAGACCGACGACGAGTCGTTCTGGGACGTGAAGTGCGACATCCTGATCCCGGCGGCACTGGAAGGCCAGATCACCGTCGAGCGCGCGAAGCGGACGAGCGCAAAACTGGTGCTCGAAGGCGCCAACGGCCCGACGCTGCCGCAGGCCGACGACATCCTCGCCGACCGCGGCATCCTCGTCGTGCCCGACGTCATCTGCAACGCCGGCGGCGTGACCGTCAGCTACTTCGAGTGGGTGCAGGACTTCAGCTCGTTCTTCTGGACCGAGGACGAGATCAACCTGCGGCTGGACAAGATCATGGTCGGCGCGCTCAAGCGCATCTGGGACACCGCCGACAAGCACCGGATCACGCTGCGCACCGCCACCTTCGCGGTGGCCTGCGAGCGCATCCTCACGGCGCGCGAGGAGCGGGGGCTGTATCCCTGACACGGCTGTATTGAGTGACCAGGAGCGGACGTGATTGGCGTCTGTTCGTGGCGCTGAGCGGTCGCTGCGGTTTCACTTCATGCCACCGCTGGCGCATGGCGGGTGGTCCGGGTGTGCGCTCTCCGGCCCACGCTCGCGGGCAGCCATCGAGGCCTGCCTACCTCACCTCGTCAACACCGCTTCTTCACTTCACGGCCTGGGCGACCGCGAATGGGGCCTGCGCTCGCACACCCGAACCACCCACCCCGACCGGCACCGAGGACTTCATCGACACGCCCCACGAGCGCAGCGGCAGGGGGGTGGTTGGGCCCGAGGGCGCAGGCCCCATTCGCGGTCGCCCAGGCGGTGGCGTGAAGAGATGGTGTTGAAGAGGCCCGGGCGGCCGTGCTCAGTAGCCGCCCGCGAGCGTGGGCCGGAGAACACGGGCCCGGCCACCGCGCTGCCTCTCCGATCTCGGCGTGAATCAGACTGGAATGACCACCCAGGGCCGCGAACAGACCAGAGTCGAACGAGCCTCAGGGCAGAAGCGTGGCACGCGCGCGCAGCCGCGCCTCGTGCAGCGTGCCGAGCGTGATCTTGCGCACTTCGGCCTTGCTCTGTTCGACGTGCGTCTTCAGCAGCAGCTGAGCCTGGTCGAGCTTGCGCTGCAGCACCGCGCGCAGGATCTTCGCGTGCTCGGCGTAGGTGGCGTCGATGCGGGCCTCGCGGGTGAAGTCGAGCCGCCGCACGATGCGGATGCGCTCGGTCACGTCCCAGTGCACCTTGGCGATCTCGGCATTGCCGGCGGCGCGTACCAGCGTCGCGTGGAACTGCTCGTCGAGCGCGCCGACCTCGCGCATGTCCGACAGCCGCTCGGCCGCAGGCACCAGCCAGGCGGCCTTCAGCGCGTCGAGCTCGGGTGGGTCGCTCTCGCGCGCGCACAGACGTGCGACGCTGGCCAGTTCGAGCAGCACGCGCAGGTCGTAGAGCTGGTCGAGGCGGTCGAAGTCGATCGGCTTGACGAACCAGCCGGCCTTGCTTTCCACGTCGAGGAAGCCCTCGTTGCGCAGCCGGAACAGCGCCTCGCGTGCCGGCGTGCGGCTGACGCCAAGGCGTGCACTGATCTCGTTCTCGGAGAAGCGGTCACCCGGCAGCAGCTGGAAGTCGTGGATCAGCGCCTTGAGCTGCGCATAGGCCTGCTCCGCCAGGTTGCTGCGGGTGCTGTCGGTGTTCGGGGCGGAGACGGCGCGCAAGGGCATGGCGACGAGTCTACGGCGCGGGGGCATCGGCGAAGTGGCAGGCCACCAGCTGCGGGCCGACCGTGCGCAGCATCGGCGCCTCGCGGCCGCAGCGGTCTTCGCCGCGCGGGCAGCGGCCGTGGAAGCGGCAGGCATGCGCCGGCGGGTCGATCGGGCTGGAGACCTCGCCCGACAGCTTGATGCGCGGGCCCTGTCCCGGGATCGCCGAGACCAGCGACTGCGTGTACGGATGCTTGGGCGAACGGAACACCTGCTCCGAAGGCCCCAGCTCGACCAGCTTGCCGAGGTACATCACCGCCACGCGGTCGGTCAGCAGGCGCACGACATTGAGGTCGTGCGAGACGAACAGCAGTGTCAGCCCGAGCTCGGCGCGCAGCTGTTCGAGCAGTTGCAGCACGACGGCCTGCACCGAGACGTCGAGCGCGGCGGTCGGCTCGTCGAGGATCAGCAGGCGCGGCTTGACCGCCAGCGCGCGTGCGATGCCCACACGCGCCTTCTGCCCGCCGGAGAGCTGGTGCGGAAAGCGCGGCAGCAGCGCCGCCGGCAGGCCGACCTGCGCGGCCACCTCGTCGACGCGCGTATCGGCCTCGGCACGCGACATCGGGCTCAGCAGCGTCAGCGGTTCGCGGATCGCTTCGCGCGCGGTGAAGCGCGGGTTGAGGCTGTCGGTCGGGTCCTGGAAGACCATCTGCACTTCGCTGCGCTGCGGCGCCCTGGCGAAGCGCTTGGCCGGCACGGCAGCGAGGTCGACACCGTCGAAGACGATGCGGCCTTCGGTGGTGTCGAGAAGCCGCGCGATCAGCCGCACCAGTGTGCTCTTGCCGCAGCCCGATTCGCCGACCAGGCCGAGGCTCTCGCCGGCGGCGATGGCCAGGTTCAGGTCGTCGACGGCGTGCAGCTGCCGTTTGCCGGCGACCGGGAAGCGCTTGTGCAGGCGTTCGAGTACCAGCAGCGGCGCCGTCGAGACCGGCGGCCTGAGTCTGGCGGTGGGCAGCAACTCGGTCACCAGCGGGGCGGCGTCAAGCATGGTGGGTCACTCCGCGTGAACGGGCCGGCGCTCCGAAGAGCGGATGCCAGCAGGCCGCGCTGTGCGCTTCCGCCGGGTCGAGCGCGGGGCGTTCGTGCACGCACAGGTCGCTGCGCTTCTCGCAGCGCTCGGCGAAGCGGCAGGCCGGCAGGTCGCCACGGCGCAGGTCGGGGAGGTTGCCCGGCACCGGGTGCAGTGCCTGTGCCGAACGCGTGCGCTCGTCCGGCGTGGAGCTGAGCAGCCGCGCGGTGTAGGGGTGCCGCGCCTGGGTGAACAGCTCACGTGCCGGTGCCGCTTCCACCGCATGGCCGGCGTGCATCACGACGATGCGGTCGCAGTAGTCCGCTGCCAGCGCGAGGTCGTGGGTAATGAAGAGAGTCGCCATCTGCCGCTCGCGCGCCAGCGAGGTGATCAGGTCCATCACCGCGGCCTGCGTGGTCACGTCGAGGCCGGTGGTCGGCTCGTCGGCGATCAGGAGCGATGGCCGGCAGGCCAGCGCGAGCGCGATCATCACCCGCTGGCACATGCCGCCGGACATCTCGAATGGGTAGGCGCCGTGGCGGCGCTCGGGGTCGGAGATGGCGACTTCGCGCAGCGCCTGCACGGCGCGTTCGCGCAGGCTCTGGCTGAGGTTGGCGCCGCGCGCAGCGGCATGGCGGCGCAGCACGTCCTCGATCTGTGCGCCGACCGGGCGGATCGGGTTGAGCGCGGTGCGCGGGCTCTGGAAGATCATCGAGATCTCGCGGCCACGCAGGTCGGCGAGGGTGCGCTCGTCCGCCTTTAGCAGGTCGAGGCCGCCGAACATCGCGCTGCCGCTGGTGACCTTGGCGGCGCGGTCGGAGATGCCGAGCAGGGCGTAGCTCAGCACCGACTTGCCCGAACCGCTTTCGCCGACGAGGCCGACGATCTCGCCCTTCTGGATGCGCAGGTCGACGCCTTGCAGTGCATGGACGGTGCCGCTTCTCGTGCGGAACTCGAGGCCGAAGTCTTGGACATCGAGCAGGGGTGTTGCGCTCATGCTTCTTTGCCCTCCGCGAGAGTTGCCAGGCCCAGGCGCGCCCGGGCGGGTAGCGGCGTGCGACGCTCGGCGGTCTGCGCTGCGCGCAGACACCCTGCGATGCTCAGGTGCACGGCCGGGCCGCCCAACTCGCTGCGTTCGCTGCGCTCACTCCGCTCAGACAGCCGGCGGCCAGTCAGATCACGAAGCGCGCTGCGCGCGCCGGCCATGCACCCTCCGCTTCTCGGCGCCGAGCCACCCACCGTGCCGCTCCACAGCAGCATCACGTCCTCCTCCGAGGATCGAAGATGTCCCGCAGCGCATCCCCCAGCAGGTTGAAGGTGAACACCGCCAGCATCAGCACCGCGCCCGGAAAGAAGCTCACCCACCACTCACCCGAGACGATGAACTGCGCGCCTTCGGCGACGAGAATCCCCCACTCCGGCGTCGGTGGCCGCACCCCCAGGCCGATGAAGGACAGGCCCGCTGCGTTGAGGATCGCCCAGCCCATGTTCAGACTGACCTGCACCATCGCCGGCGGCAGGATGTTCGGGAACAGGTGCACCGCGAGGATGCGCACGTCGCCGTTGCCCGACAGGCGCGCCGCCTCGATGAAGCCGGCACCGCGCCGCACGTTCGCTTCCGCCCGGGCCACGCGGATGTAGAAGGGCAGGTTGATGATTGCCGTGGCCAGCACGATGTTGCCCACCGTGTTGCCCAGCGCCGCCACGATGCCCATCGCCAGCACGAACAGTGGGAAGGCCATGATGGTGTCGGAGACTCGCGTGATCGCCGTGTCCCACCAGCCGCCGAAGAAGCCGGCCGCCAGGCCCAGCGCGATGCCGATCGCGAAGGACAGCACCACCGCGCTGATCGCGATGCCGAGGTCCAGCCGTGTCGCCACCAGCGTGCGCGAGAAGATGTCGCGGCCCAGCGCGTCGGTTCCGAACCAGTGCGTGGCCGAAGGCGGCTGCAGCGCGGCCGTTGCATTGCTCGCCAGCGGGTCGTGCGGCACGATCGCCGGGCCGATGACGGCGATCAGGATGAAGAGCAGGAACAGCGCCGCGGCGACCATGGTCACCGGGTTCTCGGAGAGCACGTGGCGGATGTGCTTCAACGTCTCGTTCATGGCCGGCTCCGCCGGGCCGCCCTAAGGAGCCGGCACGCCCCCTTGGGGGGCAGCGAACGAAGTGAGCGTGGGGGCTCCATGTCGTCAGTTCTCCAGCGAGACACGCGGGTCGATCAAGGTGTACAGCACGTCGACCAGCAGGTTCAACAGCACGAACAGCACGCCCATCGCCAGCACGAAGCCCTGGATCGGCGCGTAGTCGCTCGCCGTCAGCGCGTCGATCGCGTAGCTGCCCACGCCGGGCCAGCCGAACACCTTCTCGATCACCACGCTGGAGCCGAGCATGAAGCCGAACACCATGCCCAGTGTGGTGACCACCGGCAGCAGCGCGTTGCGCAGCGCGTAGGTGATCAGCACCGTGCTGCTGGTCAGCCCCGAGGCGCGTGCGGTGCGGATGAAGTCGCTGCCGAGTACCGACAGCATCGAGGCCCGCGTCATGCGTGCGATCGGCGCCAGCACGAAGATCGCCATCGTCAGCACCGGCAGGATCAGCTGCTTGAAGCTCGCCCACCACAGGCCGGCGTCGCCGGCGATCGCGGCGTCGATCAGGTAGAAGCCGGTGACCGTGGCCGGCGGCGACCACATCGGGTCGAGCCGGCCCAGCGGCGAAGGCGCCCAGCCGAGCAGGAAGTAGAAGACGTAGGCCAGCACCAGGCCGGTGAAGAAGGTCGGAAGCGACACGCCCGCGGTGGTCACCAGCCGGCACAGCTGGTCGACCCACGAGCCCGGCCGCGTCGCGGCCAGCACGCCCAACGGCAGCGCGATCGCGCAGGCCAGCGCGAGGGCCAGCAGCACCATCTCGATCGACGCCGGCAGGCGCGTCAGCAACTCGTTCAGCACCGGCTGGCCGGTGGTGAGTGACGTGCCGAGCTCGCCGCGCGACAGGTCGGCCACGTAGCGGAAGAACTGCTCGGGCAGCGGCTTGTCGAGGCCGAGCTGGGCGCGCACCTGGTCGACCGCTTCCTGCGTGGCCGCGCCACCGGCGAAGTAGGCCGCCGGGTCGCCGGGCAATGCGCGGGTGAGCAGGAAGGTGACGACGATCACGCCGAGCAGGTTGGGCAGCGCGCCGAGAAGCCGCTTGGCGATGACCTTGATCATGTCAATGCCCGTTCAACGGCTGCCAGCGGCGCTGCCCAGCCGACGATGCCGCCCTGTGCCACGACCATCTCGACCACCGCGGCGTGGAACTCGGGGAAATAGCTGGCTGTGCAGTCGGTGACCAGCAGGCATTCGTAGCCGCGGTCGTTGGCCTCGCGCATCGTCGTCTGCACGCAGACCTCGGTGGTCACGCCGCCGATCAGCAGGTGGGTGATGCCTTGCGAATGCAGGATCGCGTCGAGGCCGGTGGCGTGGAAGGCGCCCTTGCCCGGCTTGCGCAGCACGATGTCGCCGGGCTGCGGCTGCAGCTCGGCGATGAAGCCCGCGCCGGGCTCGCCGGCCACCAGCACGCGACCCAGCGGCCCCGGGTCGCCGATGCCGCAGCTCAAGGCGCCACGAGCCTTCTTGCTCGGCGGGCAGTCGGCCAGCTGAGGGTCGTGCGCCTCCTGGGTGTGGATCACCGCCATGCCGTGCCGGCGCGCCAGCGCCAGCAGCGTCACGCAGGCGGGCACGATCGGCGTCAACTTGCTGACGTCGTTGCCCAGCATCGCGCCGAAGCCGCCGGGCTCCAGGAAGTCGCGCTGCATGTCGATCATCACGACCGCGGTGTGCACCGGGTCGAACGGAAAGTCGTAGGGCCGCGCTTGAATCGTCTTCGTCATCACGCCGCCTCCGCGTGCGTGCTGTCACCCGCATGGGCCACGTGATGGCCGTCACCGGCCATGGCCCGCCCGATCGCGCCGATGTCGGCCTGCGCCGTCGGGCAGGCCATCGCGATGTGCCCATGCGACAGCACCAGCAGCCGCGACGACAGCGCCAGCAGTTCATCCAGGTCTTCGCTGATCAGCAGCACACCGGCACCACCGTCACGCGCCGCGCGCAGCCGCGCGTGGATCTCGGCGGTCGCCTGGAAGTCGAGGCCGAAGCAGGGGTTGGCGACGATCAGCAGGCGCGGCGGCGTCGGATCCGGCGCCAGCTCGCGCGCCAGCACGGCGCGCTGCACGTTGCCGCCGGAGAGTGTCTCGATCGGCGCCTCCGGCCCCGGCGTCTTGACACGGTAGGCCTCGATCTGCGCCAGCGCCTGCGTGCGCATCGCCGGGCGCGACAGCCAGCCGCCACGGGCCAGTGGCGCGCGGTCGAAGTTGCGCAGCGCCAGGTTCTCGGCCACCGACAGCTTGCCGACGCAGCCGTTGTGCAGCGGCTCCTCGGGCAGGCTGCGCACGCCGAAGCGCTCCATCTGCGCACGCGTCGGCCGATAGGGCTGGCCGTCGATCGTCACCTCGCCGGCGACGACCGGCATCGCGCCGGTCAGCGCTGCCAGCAACTCACGCTGGCCGTTGCCGGAGACACCGGCCACGCCGACGATCTCGCCCGGCCGCACCTCGAGCGACAGGCCGTCGATCGCGCGCCGGCCTTCGTTCCCGGCCACGACCAACCCGCGCAGTGCGAGTCGTGCGGGACCGTCGACCGACACCGGCGTCGCCGCGGTCGATTGGCCCGAGGTCGCTGCCGGCAGCGCTGCCGCGTCGGTGGCCACGCCCATCATCCAGCCGGCCAGTTCGTCGCGCGAGGTCGCCGCGACCTTCGCCGCGCCGGTGCGCCGGCCGCGGCGCAGCACGGTCACCTCGTCGCAGAACCCGAACACCTCGCGGAACTTGTGCGTGATGATCAGCACCGACAGGATGCCGTCGCGGCACATCGCCTTGACGCGGCCGAGCACCTCGTCGGCCTCCTGCGGCGTCAGCACCGAGGTCGGTTCGTCCAGCACCAGGAAGCGCCGCTTCGCGTACAGCGCCTTCAGGATCTCGAGCTTCTGCTTCTCGCCGGCGGCGAGCTCGGCCACACGTGCGTCAAGCGAGAGCGGGAACGGTGCCGTGCTCATGAAGTCAGCGAGCTTGTTGCGCTCGTGCTTCCAGTCGATGAAGGCGCCGAGGTCGCGCTGGGCGAGTGCCAGGTTCTCGGCCACGCTCATGCCCGGCACCACGGTGAAGTGCTGGAAGATCATCCC
The DNA here is from genome assembly GCA_943370595.1 of Chitinophaga pinensis. Taxonomy (GTDB): domain Bacteria; phylum Pseudomonadota; class Gammaproteobacteria; order Burkholderiales; family Burkholderiaceae_C; genus Piscinibacter. Next base: position 286,725 of record CALRRO020000002.1, on the reverse strand, counting down.
GAGGCCCAGCGCCGCGGCGTCCTTCGGGCTGCCGATGGCGCGCTCGCGGCCGTCGACCATCACGCTGCCGGTGTCGGGCTGGTAGAAGCCGATCAGCGACTTCACCAGCGTCGACTTGCCGGCGCCGTTCTCGCCGAGCAGCGCGTGGAAGCTGCCGGCCTCGACGGTCATCGACACGTCGTCGAGCGCCTGCAGCGCGCCGAAGCGCTTGCCGAAGTTGAGCATCTCGACGCGGGCTGCGCCGGTCGGCTCGATCTGCGGAGGAATGAGATCACTCATCGCCGCTCAACCCAGCGCCGCCAGGATCGCCGCCGACGAGGCCACCGCGCCGAACACGCCGCCCTGCATCGTCACCATCTTCAGCGCCGCTTCGTGGTTGCCGCGGTCGGTGGCGCCGGTGCCGTCGCTGACGATCAGACACTCGAAGCCGCGGTCGTTGGCCTCGCGCATCGTCGTGTGCACGCACACGTCGGTGGTGATGCCGGTCAGGATCAGGTTGCGGATGCCGCGCGTGCCGAGGATCAGCTCCAGGTCGGTGGCGCAGAACGAGCCCTTGCCGGGCTTGTCGATGACGGGCTCGCCCTCGGCGGGCGCGAGCTCGTCGATGATCTGCCAGCCCGGCTCGCCCCGAACGAGGATGCGGCCGCAGGGGCCGGGGTCGCCGATGCCGACACCGTTGGCGCCGATCTGTCGCGAGCGCCAGCGCTTGTTGGCTGGCAGGTCGGCCAGGTCCGGGCGGTGGCCCTCGCGGGTGTGGATCACGTGCATGCCCAGAGTACGTGCCTTCGTGAGCAGCGCCTTGATCGGGCCGATCGGCGCGCGAGTCATCGACAGGTCGTAGCCCATGCGGTCGACATAACCGCCGAGGCCGCAGAAGTCGGTCTGCATGTCGATGATGACGAGCGCGGTGTTCGCTGGCGTCCAGTCGCCATCGAAGGGCCAGGCGTAGGGGTTCGAATCGACGGCGGCGAAAGGCTTCATCGGGTTCGTCCTCGGTCAGCGGTTCAGCGACAGTTCGCCCGGCGCGCCGTGGCTCGGGCCGGGCTTGCCCAGGCCGATCAGCAGCGCCAGCGTCAGCACGTAGGGCAGTGCGGCCAGCAGGTAGTAGCCCTGGCTGTAGCCGAGTGCCTGCAGCGCCGGGCTGATCGCGCTGGCGCCGCCGAACAGCAGCCCGGCGAGCACGCAGCGGCGCGGGTCCCAGCGCGCGAAGATGACCAGCGCCACCGCCATCACGCCCTGGCCGCTGGACAGCGCTTCGCTCCATGCGCCGGGGTAGACCAGCGACAGCGACGCGCCGCCGACGCCGGCGCAGGCGCCGCCGAAGGCCGTCGCAGCGATGCGGTAGGCGGTCGGCGAGAGGCCGAAGGCGCGCGCTGCGTTCTCGCTGTCGCCGACCACGCGCAGGCGCAGGCCGAAGCGGGTGCGACCGAGTGCCCACCAGGTGGCGAAGGCCAGCACCAGGCCGAGCACGAACAGCGGGTTGATGGCCAGCGCGGCCTTCACGGGCGCGAGCTCCGACCAGTCGCCCAGCGCGATCGGCGGCAGGCCGGGGGCGCTGGGCTGGATCAGCGGCTTGCCGAGCCAGAAGGCGAGACCCGAGCCGGCGAGCATCAGCGCGATGCCCATGGCCGTGTCGTTGACGCGGTTCAGGCTGCACAGCGCACCGTGCAGCGCGCCGAGCAGGATGCCGACGCCGGCGGCGGCGAGCACGCCCAGCCACGGGCTGCCGCTGGCCAGCGAGACGGCGAAGGCGGTCATCGCGCCCATCAGCAGCGTGCCTTCGAGGCCGAGGTTGATGCGGCCGGCCTTCTCGGTCACCGTCTCGCCGAGGCTGACCCACAGCAGCGGCGTGCCGACGCGGATCGCGCCGCCGAGGATGGCCAAGGGCACACCCCACCAGCCCAGCGCACTGGCATCGCTCATGGCTTCCCCTTGAAGAACGACCGCCCGCGCAGCGTCTCGCAGGCGATCAACGCGACGAACGCGAAGCCGAGCAGCACGGTGACCGACGCATCGGGCAGACCGAGCCGGCGCTGCAGCAAGCTGCCGCTGGCCGCGATGCCGCCGACCAGGATGGCCACCGGCACCACGCCGGCCGGCGAGAAGCGCGCCGCGAAGGCGATCAGGATGCCGCTGTAGCCGTAGCCGGCGATCAGCGAGGCGTTCGCCGCACCGTGCACCGCCGCCACTTCCACCGCGCCGGCCAGGCCCGCGCAGGCGCCACCGGCGGCGCACGCGGCGATGGTCAGCGTCGACACCGGCAGGCCGACGCCGAGCGCCGTGCGTGCGTTGCCGCCGGCCACGCGCAGCGCCAGGCCGAGCGGGGTGAAGCGCATCACGCCCCAGGCCAGCAGCGCGGCCAGCACACCCAGCAGCAGGCCGTAGTGCACGTCGAGGCCGGGCATGGCCGGCAGCAGCAGTGCGTCGGGCAGCGTCTTGGTCGACGGCTTGTTCAGGCTCGCCGGGTCGCGCAGCACCGTCTCGACGCACTGGTTGAACAGTGCGATGGCGATGAAGGACATCAGCAGCGAGGCGATGGTCTCGTTGACCTCGCGCTTCTCGCGCAGGGCACCGACCAGGCCGATCCACACGCCGCCGGCGAGCATGCCGGCGATGGCCATCGCCGGCCACACCAGCCAGGCACCGGCCTGCGCGGCGGCCAGCACATTGCCCAGCGCCGAGGCGGCCAGCCCGCCGAGCACCAGCGCGCCTTCGTTGCCGATGATCACGCGGCCGGCCTGCGCCGGCAGCGCGACGGCCAGGCCGGTGAGGATCAGCGGCGCGGCACGCTGCAGCGTGTTCTGCCACGCGAAGGCATCGCCGAAGCCGCCCATCACGATCAGGCCCCACACCTCCAGCGGGCTGAAGCCGGCCAGCGCGACGGCCAGCGAGAACAGCAGCACGGTGAGCAGCAGCGCGGCCGTTGCCGGCAGCAAGGCGTCGGCGATCTCGCGCACCTTCAGCGAGAAAGCCGAAGGCTCCGTCGCCGGCGCGCCGGCAGGAACGGGGATGCTGCTCATCGCGCGCTGCCGATCAGCCGGGGATGCTGCCGACCACACCTTCGACCAGGTAGTTCATCTTCTCCAGCTCGGCGTCGAACTGGTCGAGGTTCTTGCCTGCCGGGATGACCACCGCACCCTTGTTGTCCTTCAGGCCGCCCTTGAAGATCGAGTAGCCGCCCTTGAGCATGGCGGCCTTGATCTCGTCGGCCTTGGCCTTGGCGGGCGCGCCCACCGCGGCGCCGTAGGGCGACATCTTCACGTAGCCGTCCTTCAGGCCGCCGCGCAGGAAGTTGGGCATCGCCGCACCCGACTGCGCCGCCTTGATCTGCGCGTTGTAGGGCGTGGCCCAGTCCCACTCGGCACCGGTCAGGTAGCCCTTGGGCGCCAGCGCGGCCTGGCTCGCGTGGTAGCCGCTGCAGAAGACGCCGCGCTTCTCTGCCGTCTCCATGATCACCTTCGGGCTGTCGACGTGGCAGGTCAGCACGTCCACGCCCTGGTCGATCAGGCTGGTCGAGGCTTCCGCTTCCTTGACCGGCATCGACCACTCGCCGGTGAAGATCACCCGCGTTGTGATGCTCGGGTCGACCGAGCGCGCGCCCATCGTGAAGGCGTTGATGTTGCGAAGCACCTGCGGGATCGGCTTGGCGGCGATGAAGCCGAGCTTCTTGGTCTTGCTGGTGTAGCCCGCCACGACGCCGGCCAGGTACTGGCACTCGTCGATGTAGCCGAAGTAGCTGCCGGTGTTCTTCGGGTGCTTGCCCTCGGTCCACATGCCGCCGCAGTGGGCGAAGCGCACCTTGGGGTACTTCTCCGCCATCTTCAGCATGTGCGGGTCGAAGTAACCGAACGAGGTCGGGAAGATCAGCGAGGCCTTGTCCTGGTTGATCATGGCCTCCATGGTCTTCTGCACGGCGGCGGTCTCGGGCACGTTCTCTTCCTCGACCACCTTCACGCCGGGCAGCTTCTTGATCGCGGCGGCGGCTTGCGCCTGCGCCTGGTTGTAGCCGAAGTCGCCGCGCGGGCCGACGTAGATCACGCCGACGACGATGGGCGTCTGCGCCAGCGCCTCGCGCAGCGCGCCGGGCAGCGCCAGCGATCCGGCGCCGAGGGCGGTGCCGGCGAGCAGGCGGCGGCGCAGGGCATCGTGGGTGGATTGGCTCATGCGGTTCTCCTCGTTCAGGGTTGGGTAGGGGCAGGCTTGGGCAGCAGGCTCACGTGCGCGGCCACGACACGCCAGCCGCCATGGCCTGGCGAGCTGGTGCGCACCCAGGTCTGGCTCTGGCGGCCGCTCACGTTCGGGCGGGCGAACTCGGTCATCGCGGTCGCGAGGTCGCGGCCGAAGGTGGTGATCACGGTGTTCTTCAGCGTGCGCGCGAGGCCCACGGGCGAGCGTGCGGCGCGGAAAGCGCGGATGGCCTCGATGCCGACCAGGTTCTCGCCGACGCCGTAGCGCACGGTGTGCGGTGAGTCCCAGAACAGCTGGTCCAGCAGCGCCACGTCGTTGCCCGTCAGCGCCTGTTCGTACAAGGCGAAGACCGCGCTGACTTCGGCGTGCACGTCGGGCAGGTTGATGTCCATTCCGTGCAGCCCTCGTTCAGTTCAGTGCCGCGATCGGCGACGACGCGATGCCCATCGCTTCGAGCTGCGCTGCGACACGCAGCGCGTGGTCCTCGCGCCAGGGCGCGGCGATCACCTGCACGCCGATCGGCAGGTGCGGCAGCGCCGGGTTCATGCCCCACAGCGGCACGGTGACCACCGGCAGGCCGATGCAAGAGATCGGTTGCGTCAGCAGGCCCATGCTGGCGCGCGCCGGCAGGCGCTGGCCGGCAATCTCCAGCCACTCCGTGCCGATGACCGGCGCGACGCAGGGCGTGGCCGGGGCGATGAGCACGTCGACGGTCTCGAACACACGGGCCAGCTGGCGCGCGAAGGCCTGGCGCACGCGCTGCGCCTGCACGATCCACGCCGAGGGCAGCAGTGCGCCGGCGAGGAAGCGGTCGCGCGAGAGCGGCTCGAAGTCCTGCGGGCGCTTCTTCAGGTCCGCCAGGTGCAGCGTGGCGCCTTCCGAGTTGGTGATCAGGAAGGCCGCGGCGCGGGCGCGGTCCACACCGTCGAGCTCGACCAGCCGCGAGGTGCCCAGTGCCTGCGCGACCGCGTCGACTGCGGCAAGGGCCTCGGCCATCGCCATCTCGCGGAACCAGCCGCCGAGCACGGCCACGCGCAGGCCCTCGGCGCGCGCGTCGAGCTGCGTGCGCGTCGGCTCGGGCGGGCGCTGCGCGCAATGCGGGTCGTCCGGCGCCGGGCCCTGCATTGCGTCGTAGGCGAATGCCAGGTCGGCGACGCTGCGCGCGAACGGGCCCAGGTGGTCGAGGCTGGCGACGAAGGGGTAGCTGCCCAGCCGCGGCAGGCGGCCGTAGGTGGGCTTCAGGCCGAAGCTGCCGCACAGCGACGAGGGCACGCGGATCGAGCCGTTGGTGTCGGAGCCCAGCGTCAGCGGCACCTGCCCGGCAGCGATGGCGGCGGCCGAACCGCCGGACGAGCCGCCCGAGATGCGCGTCAGGTCGTGCGGGTTGCGCGTCGGCCCGTAGTGCGTGTTCTCGGTGGTGAAGCCGTAGGCGTACTCGTCCATGTTGAGCGCGCCGACGCAGATCGCCCCGGCCGCCTCGAGCCGGCGCACCAGCAGCGCATCGCGCGTCGCGGGCGGGCTGTCGCGCTCGATCTTCGAGCCGGCCAGCGTCGGCAGGCCGGCGAGGTCGAACAGGTTCTTCACCGCGAAGGGCACTCCGGCCAGCGACAGCTCGGCGCGGCGGGTGTGCTTGTCGATCTGTGCGGCGCGCTTGAGGGCGCGTTCGGCCAGCACCGCGGTGAAGGCGTTGACCTTCGGCTCGGTGGCCTGGATGAGCGCGAGGCTGGATTGCACGACGCTGGCGGCCGACAGCGCGCCGGACCGCACCTGCGTGGCGATCTCGACGGCCTTCATGCCAGCGGCCCTCGCGGCGGCAGCGGGCGGAACACGCTGCCGGATTCATCCTCGGGCGACAGCGGTTCGGCCATCACCCGCTCGGCCATGCCGGCGGCCAGTGCGAAGAAGGCGATCACGCCGGGCTTGTGCTCGGCCGAGAGCGTCAGCCCGAGCACCTCGGCGTTGGCCTTCACGGCGGCCTCGACCTGCTGCGGCGTCAGCGTGGCCATGGCTCAGGCCTTGGACAGCTGCCGGTAGTCCGGCTGCAGGTGGAACCAGTACATGTAGCCCTGCACGTCCTTCTGCATCGCCACGTCCATGGTCGGCTGGAACAGCGGCACGCGCGGCACCTCGTCGAAGGCGATCTGGATCATGTCCTTCACGAACGAGTCGTACAGCGTCTTGCTCTCGGCGAAGCGCGCGTTGGTGATGATCTTGTCCAGCGTCGCGTTCTGGTAGCTCATGGTGTTGAACACGGCGTTCTGGCCGTGGTAGCACCAGAAGAAGAAGTACTCGGGGAAGTCCAGCCAGCCGCCGAAGCGGTTGATGATCAGCGGCATGTCCTTCTTCAGCAGCGCCGCGCGCCAGGTGGCACCGGGGATCTTGTTGATCTGCGTCTTGATGCCGATCTGTGCCAGCGACTCCTGGATCAGGATCGCCATCGGCTCGCTGATCGTGCCGCTGCCCAGGTCGAAGCTCAGCGTGGTCTCGAAGCCCGCGCCGGCGCCGGCCTCGGCCATCAGCGCCTTCGCCTTGGCGAGGTCGGTCTTGTAGCCGGTCGGTTGCGGCCAGGCGGTGCTCGTCACCTTGGTGCCCGGCGCGCCGTAGAGCTTGATCGCGCGGCCGTAGAGCGCGTTGTCGTAGAGCTTGTCGTAGGGCACCGCCAGCGCCACGGCCTGGCGCACCTTCGGGTTGTCGAACGGCGCCTTGGTGGTGTTCATGCCGAGGTAGAACATCGCGTTCTCGATCGGCGTGCTGGTCACCTTGACAGCGGCGCCTTCCTTCGAGAGCTCCGAGAAGTCTTTCGGCGGCAGGTCGTAGGTGATGTCGATGTCGCCCTTGAGCAGCAGCGCGCGGCGGTTGCCGGCGTTGGGCACCTCGCGCTGCACGATGCGGCGCAGCTTCGGCAGCGGCCCGCTCTTCCAGTCGTCGTAGCGCACGTAGACGATTTCCTGGCCCGGCCGGAAGGCCTCGACCTTGTACGCGCCGCCGCCGGCGGTGTTGTTGCGCGTCCAGACCAGGCCCCAGGGGTCGGCCGCGGTCGCGTTCTTCTTCACCAGCTCGCTGTTGAAGATGCACGGCACCGGCACGGCCAGGTCGTTCATCGTCAGCTTGTCCTTGCGCAGGAACTTGACGCGGAAGGTGTGCTCGTCGACCACCTCGAACTGCTCCGGCTTCTCCAGCGAACCGGCGGCCATCTGGAAGGTCGGGAAGCCGCCGACGGTCACCGCGCGGTCGAAGCTCCACTTCACGTCCTTCGCGGTCACCGGCGTGCCGTCGTGGAACTTCGCGTTCTTGCGCAGCTTGAAGGTGACGGAGTTGCCGTCCGGCGCGATCTGCCAGCTCTCGGCCAGCTCGGGCTCGAGCTTGTTGCGGTCGTAGGCGATCCGGCCGTCGGGCAGGGTGCGCTTGCCGTAGCTCATCAACCGGTCGTAGCAGATCCAGCTCACGCCGTAGCTGGCGCGGTTGGCGCCGACGGTGTGGATGTCCAGCGAGTTCGGGCCGAACTCGTTGGCGACCACCAGCACGTCCTTCGGCCGCGCCTGGGCCTGCGATCCGAGCGGCAGGGCGCCTAGTGCGGCGGCTGCGCTGCCCGACTGGATGAAACGACGACGGTCCATGAACACTCCTGGGTCAGCGAAGAGAGGCGAGGTAGGCGCGCCAGCCGCCGAAGGCGCTGACATCGGGCGCCGCGGCGACGGCGTGCGCCTCGCAGAGGAAGCCGTGCACGCGCCGGCCGTCGGCCAGTTCGATCGAACCCAGGCCCAGCGGCGCCGGGATCAATGCAAGAAAGCTGCCCACCGCCGCTTGCGGCATCGCCCAGACTTCGAGCGCGATGGCGTGGCCGTGGGCCTCGTCGCGCACCAGTCCGGGCTTGGGCGGCACCGTGCCGGGCAGCGCATGCAGCCGGTAGCGCGGTGCGGTGGTGGTGGCCTCGATCAGCGTGGCGCCGCGTTCGAGCAGCTGGCCGTTCAGCGGCAGGCCCGACAGGTGGGCGCCGACCACCGCGATGGCGAGTTGCGGTTCACTGGCCGGCCAGTGCGTGCCCGGCTGCGCCGGCAGCGTGCGCTGCGCGCCGGTGGCTCCCAGCGACAGCGGGGTGGCGATCTGCCAGCCCCGCGCGAAGCGGGCCAGCGCGGCATCGTGCCGCGGCGGCGCGATGAAGGTCACGCCGAAGGGCAGCTGCGCGGCCGTGGTGCTGGCCGGCACGGCGATCGCGCACCAGTCGAGCAGGTTGACGAAGTTGGTGTAGTGGCCGAGCCGCGAGTTCAGGCCGATCGGATCGGCATCGATCTCCGAGAAGCGCGGGTGGCCGGTGGTGGTGGGCACCATCAGCAGATCGCAGGACGACCAGATCGTCTCGGCCTGCTGCGCGAGCTCGCGCAGCTCGTACTGCGCGACGAAGGCATCGGTCGCGCTCAGGGTCAGGGCGCGCTCGATCACGCGCCGCACCGTCGGGTCGAAGGCGCCGGGCTCGCGCGCCAGCAGCGTGCGCACCGCGGCGTGGCGCTCGGCGACCCAGGGGCCTTCGTAGAGCAGCGCAGCGATGCGGTGCAGCACGCCGAAGTCCAGCGGCAGCACGGTGTGGCCGAGCGCCGCGAGGTGTTCGACGGACTGCAGCCAGGCGCTGGCGTAGCCGGCATCGCCGAAGAACTCGGGCTGCGCCGGCACGCCGATGCGCAGCCGCGGCGCATACGCCTGCGGCCCGGTGGCAAAGCGGCTGTAGGCGTCGCCGGCATCCGGCCCCTCCAGTGTGGCGAGCACGGCGGCGGCGTCGTCGACCGTGTGCGCGAACACCGACACGCAGTCCAGGCTGCGACAGGCCGGCACCACGCCGGTGGTGGGCACGCGCCCTGGCGTCGGCTTCAGGCCGACGAGCTGGTTGAAGCCGGCCGGCACGCGGCCCGAGCCGGCGGTGTCGGTGCCCAGCGAGAACGGCAGGTCGCCGCGGCCGACCAGCACCGCGGAGCCCGAGCTGGAGCCGCCGCTGATGCGCTCCGGTGCCAGCGTGCTGGCCGGCCGGCCGAAGGGCGAACGGGTGCCGACCAGGCCGGTGGCGAACTGGTCGAGGTTGGTCTTGGCCATCCACACCGCACCGGCGGCCTCGAGCCGCTGCACCACCGTCGCACTGCGCTCGGCGCGGTGGGTGAAGGCCGGGCAGGCGGCCGTGGTCTCGACGCCGGCGATGTCGATGTTGTCCTTCACGGCGAAGGGCACGCCGAACAGCGGCATCGCGGCGAGCAGCGAACTGCGGTCGGCATGGGCGGCCGCGGCCTGCGCCAGCGAAGCGAGCCGGGCCTGCAGCTCGGCGTCGCCGACCAGGCGAATCACGGCCACGTCCTTCTCGCGCACTGCCAGCCGGCCGCGCAGTGCACCCAGCAGCTCGCCGGGCGACGCGCCATCGCGGTAGGCCTGCTGCCAGTCGGACAGGGTGACGAGAGGCGGATTCACGGTTTGAGTGCACCTGCTGGTATACAAGCAGGGATTCAGCAGAAACCGTGCCATGGCCGCGTGGCCAGGCGTCCTCCTCGGTGGGCGGGTGTGGAGGTCGGGTCAGGCGGCCGTGGCGCCGACTCGCCGCGGTGCGCGGCGCGCCGGATTGGGGCAGCGGCTCAGCGCAGCGCGAAGTCGAGGACGACGCCTGCGAACACCGCGAAGCCGACCCAGTGGTTGAGCCGGAAGGCGCGGAAGCAGCCGTCGCGCGTGCGCGTGCGGATCAGCGTGTAGTGCCACAGCGCGATGGCGCCGGCCACGGCCAGGCCGGCGAAGTAAGGCCAGCCCAGGCCCAGCCCGGCGCCCAGCCACGCCCAGATCGCGACGAAGGCGGCGTAGAAGGCCATCACGCCGATGACGTCGAAGCGGCCGAGCGTGATCGCCGAGGTGCGGATGCCGATCTTCAGGTCGTCGTCGCGGTCGACCATCGCGTACTCGGTGTCGTAGGCCAGCACCCAGAACAGGTTGCCGAGCAGCAGCCACCAGGCCAGCGCCGGCACCGCGCCGGTCACCGCCGAGAAGGCCATCGGGATGCCGAAGCTGAAGGCCACGCCCAGCACCGCCTGCGGCATCGAGAAGAAGCGCTTGGTGAAGGGGTAGAAGATCGTCACCGCCAGCGCCGCGAAGCTCCACAGCACGGTGGCGAGGTTGGTGCTGAGCACCAGGGCGAAGGCCACGGCGGCCAGCAGCGCGCCGAACAGCAGCGCCTCGCGCACCGACAGCGCACCGCTGGTCACCGGCCGATGCGCGGTGCGCTTGACGTGGCGGTCGAAGTCGCGGTCGGCGACGTCGTTGACAGCGCAGCCGGCGCTGCGCATCAGGAAGGTGCCGACCACGAACACCGCGAGCAGGTGCCAGCCGGGGAAGCCCTGTGCGGCCAGCCACAGCGCCGACAGCGTCGGCCACAGCAGCAGGTAGCTGCCGGCCGGGCGGTCCCAGCGGATCAGGCTCAGGTAGAGCGCCAGGCGCGACGGGGCGGCGAGCGTGTTCATGGCGAGATTGTGCGACGCCCGGCGAGGCTGCATCGCTCCAAGTCCCTCGCCTTGCATCTGAACGAAAACTGAACTAGTCTTTCACCTGACATGAACGCGATCACCCTGCCTCCACGCCGCCAGCCGGCCCGCGCCGCTGCGGCCGAATCCACCGTGCTGGCCACCGCCACGCAGCGGGCCGCCGCGCTGCTGGGGCTGAACGGCGCGGCGCTGGCGCGCATCCTGGGTGTCAGCGAAGCCACGGTGTCGCGCATCCTGCGTGGCGAGCGCGGGTTGCCACCCGGGTCCAAGGAAGGCGAACTGGCACTGCTGCTGGTGCGCCTGTACCGCTCGCTCGACGCGCTGGTCGGCAACGACGAATCGCGCCGGCTGGCCTGGATGCGCAGCCCCAACGACGCGCTGGGCGGCGTGCCGGCCACGCTGATCCTCGGCGCGCAGGGGCTGGTCGCCGCGGTCGCCTACCTCGACGCGATGCGCGCGCCCGTCTGAGCCGGTCCCGGATGCAAGCCTGGCGCGACGAGTGGTTCGCCGCTCCGCTGCGCAGTGCCACGGCGCTGCTGTGGCGCGGCGTCGAGGCGCAGCACCGGGTCGCCACGCTGCGCCTGGTCGACAGCCTCGATGATCAGGCGACGCTGGAACGCCTGCTCGAAGCCAGCAAGCCGCCGCTGCCGCCGGCGGCCGAAGGCCTGCACTACCTGCTGGCCACGCCCTTCCGCTATCGCTCGCCGCACGGCTCGCGCTTTCGCGCCGGAACCGATCCCGGTGTCTGGTACGGCGCCAAGGAGCGCGAGACCGCCTGCACCGAGGTTGGCTACTGGCGCTGGCGCTTCCTGATGGACAGCCAGGGGCTGCGCGGCGGCGAGCTGGTCACCGAGCACACCTTCTTCCAGGCCCAGGTGAAGGGCGTGGTGCTGGACCTGCGCCGCGAGCCCTGGTCGGCCGCGGCCGACGCCTGGACGCAGCGCAACGACTACGGTCCCTGCCAGGCGCTGGCCCGCGCTGCGCGCTCGCAGAGCAAGGCGCAGTGGATCCGCTATGCGTCGGTACGCCGGCTCGGCGGCCTGTGCGGGGCGGTGCTCGCGCCGCAGGTTCTGAGCCTGCCCCAATCGCACCGGATGCAGACCTGGGTGTGCAAGGTCACCGCCACGCAGGCGCTGATGCTGCACGACGAGGACCGGTTGACGATCCCCATCGACGCTTGAGTCGACTCAGGCGTCCATCTGCTTGTGAAAGACCAGACCCGCGTGCTCGCGAAGCGCGTGGAAGCTGATCTTCGGCCAGTTCTCCTGCATCGCGCGCAGCTCGCCGGCGTACTCCAGCAGCACACAGGGAGCGTCGACGGCGTCGTAGGCCACGCGGTGCGAGTTGCCGTCGATGAAGCGCTTGAGTTCGCGCTCGTCCGCCGCGGCGCCCTCGCCCGTCTGGCAGGTCACCCAGCGCGCCACGTTGTAGCGTGCCGGCGTGATGCGCGCCTTGCAGCCGTACTCGTGCTCAAGCCGGTGCGCCACCACCTCGAACTGCAGCTGACCCACCGCGCCGAGCAGCAGCATCGAGCCGCCGACCGGGCGGAACACCTGGATCGCGCCCTCTTCGCCGAGCTGCGTCAGGCCGGCACGCAGCTGCTTGGTCCGCAGCGGGTCGGCCACCTCGACGCTGCGGAACATCTCCGGCGCGAAGAACGGCAGGCCGGTGAACTGCAGGCTCTCGCCCTCGGTCAGCGTGTCGCCGAGCTGCAGCACGCCGTGGTTCGGGATGCCGATGATGTCGCCGGCGAAGGCCTCGTCGAGCAACTCGCGCTTCTGGCTCATGAAGGTGACGACGGTGTTCGGCCGCAGCGTCTTGCCGGAGCGCACCACCTTCAGGTTCATGCCGCGCTCGAAGCGGCCCGAGGCCACGCGCACGAAGGCGATGCGGTCGCGGTGCGCCGGGTCCATGTTGGCCTGGATCTTGAAGACCACGCCGCTGAACTTGGCCTCGTCGGGCTTCACCTCGCGCTGGATGGCGTGGCGCGAGCCGGGCTGCGGCGCCAGGTCGACCAGCGCATCCAGCACCTCCTGCACGCCGAAGTTATTGATCGCCGAGCCGAAGAACATCGGCGTCTGGTGGCCGGCGAGGAACTCGGCCTCGTCGAAGGCGGGCGCCGCTTCCTGCACCAGCTCCACCTCGTTGGCCGCCTGCTCGTAGGCGGCGCCGAAACGTTCGTTCAGCGCCGGGTTGGCGATGCCGTCGACGATCTCGTCGCCACCTTCCTTCACCCGGTCCTCGCCCGGCGAGAACACGCGCATCTGGTCCTTGCGCAGGTCGAGCACGCCGCCGAACAGCTTGCCCATGCCCACCGGCCAGGTGAAGGGCACGACCGACATGCCGAGCTCGCGCTCGATCTCGTCCATCAGCGCCAGCGGCTCCTGCACCTCGCGGTCCATCTTGTTGACGAAGGTGAGGATGGGCGTGTTGCGCGCGCGGCAGACCTGCAGCAGCCGGCGCGTCTGCGGCTCGACGCCGTTCGCCGCGTCGATCACCATCAGCGCGGCGTCCACCGCGGTCAGCACGCGGTAGGTGTCTTCCGAGAAGTCCTGGTGGCCTGGCGTGTCGAGCAGGTTGATGACGCAGTCGCGGTACTCCATCTGCATCACCGACGAGGCCACCGAGATGCCACGCTGCTTCTCGATCTCCATCCAGTCGGACGTGGCGTGACGCGAGGCCTTGCGCGCCTTCACCGACCCGGCGATCTGGATCGCGCCGGAGAACAGCAGCAGCTTCTCCGTCAGCGTGGTCTTGCCGGCGTCGGGGTGGGAGATGATGGCGAAGGTGCGGCGGCGCCGGACCTGGGGGGTGAGATCGGACATGGGGCCGCGATTATCCCTGTTGGGCCCTGGCACACTGCGCCGCATGCCGGAACTGCCGGACATCACCGTCTACGTCGAGAGCCTGGACGCCAAGCTGCGCGGCGCCACGCTGCAGCGCGTGCGCGTGATGAATCCCTTCCTGCTGCGCACCGCCATGCCGCCGATCTCCTCGGCCGAGGGGCACCGTGTGAGCGGCATCGAGCGGCTCGGCAAGCGGGTGGTCATCGCGCTCGACGGCGAACTGTTCCTCGTGCTGCACCTGATGATCGCCGGCCGGCTGCACTGGCTGGCCGCCGGCGCCAAGGCGGCCAAGACCGCGCTGGCGGCCTTCGAGTTCGATGCCGGCACGCTGGTATTCACTGAAGCCGGCAGCAAGCGGCGCGCCTCGCTGCACCTGCTGGCCGGGCGCCAGGCCCTGGCGGCCGCCGACCCCGGCGGCATCGAACCGCTGGGTGCGGACGTGGCCGCCTTCGGCGCGCGCCTGCAGGCCGAGAACCACACGCTGAAGCGCTCGCTGACCAACCCGCGGCTGTTCAGCGGCATCGGCAACGCGTACTCGGATGAGATCCTGCACCGCGCGCGCCTGTCGCCGGTGACGCTCACGCGCTCGCTCGGTGCCGAGGCGATGCAGCAGCTGCATGCCGCGACGCGCGAGGTGCTCAACGAGTGGACCGACCGCCTGCGCGGCGAGGCGGCGCGGCATGGCGGGTGGCCAAACAAGGTCACGGCCTTCCACCCCGAGATGGCCGTGCACGGCCGCTACGGCCAGCCCTGCCCGGTCTGTGCGTCACCGGTGCAGCGCATCGTGCATGCCGACAACGAAACGAACTACTGCGCGCGCTGCCAGACCGGCGGCAAGCTGCTCGCCGACCGCGGGCTGTCCCGCCTGCTCAAGGCGAGCTGGCCGAAGCACATCGACGACATCGACCCGTGACGTCGCCGCAGCGCGGCCTCAGTCCGCCAGAAAGGGCTTGACCACGCCGAGCAGGCGCTCGACGTAGGCATCCTTCTCGCCCACCGGCGCGACGTAGTGCAGCGCCTGCGCCGCCGCGTCCGGGCCGGCGCGCTTGAGCATCATCCAGGCGGCGAGGTACTGTGCGGACAGGCAACCACCTGCCGTGGCGACCGGGCCGCGTGCGTGGAACGGCGCGTCGATCACGCGAACGCCGGCCTCGACCACCCAGGGCTTGGTGGTCAGGTCGGTGCAGGCCGGCACGTCGGCGATCAAGCCGAGCCGTGCCAGCAGCAGCGTGCCCGAGCACTGCGCGCCGATCAGCTGGCGCAGAGGGTCGAGCCGCAGCCGGTCCATCAGCTTGCTGTTCTCGGCGATGGCGCGGGTGTAGATGCCGCTGCCGAAGATCACCGCGTCGGCCTCGTTGGCGAACTCGAGAGGCCGCTGTGCCTGCACCGTCACCCCGTTCATCGAGGTGACGTGCGAGGTCGGGCTGGTGATCTCGGCCTTCCAGCCCTGGCTGCCCAGCCGGTTCAGCATGCCCAGGGCGATGAACGAGTCGAGCTCGTTGAATCCGTCGAAGGTCAGGATGGCGATCTTCATGAATGCTCCTGTGCGGGCCGGGCGCAGGGCCGCTCCCAAGCCGGCCCGCATCCCCACGGGGGATCGACCGATGTACCCATCGGGCGAGGGGCTGACATCACTCTTCCAGCAGCGAGCGCAGCATCCAAGCGGTCTGCTCGTGCACGGTCAGGCGCTGCGTCAGCAGGTCGGCGGTCGGCTCGTCGCCGGCGGCGTCGGCCAGCGGGAAGATGCTGCGTGCGGTGCGCGCCACCGCCTCGTGACCGTCGACCAGGATCTTCACCATCTCCAGCGCCTTGGGCGGCTTCGTCGGCGCGTCCTTGATCGAGGCCAGCGCGCCGAACTGCGCGTACGAGCCCGGTGCCGGCGAGCCCAGCGAGCGGATGCGCTCGGCGATCGGGTCGACGGCGTTCCACAGCTCGGTGTACTGGGCCATGAACATCGCATGCAGCGTGTTGAACATCGGCCCGGTGACGTTCCAGTGGAAGTTGTGCGTAGTGAGGTAGAGCGTGTAGGTGTCGGCCAGCAGGCGCGACAGGCCACCGGCGATCGCCGCGCGGTCCTTTTCGCTGATGCCAATGTTGATCGCCGGGCCGGAGGACTTCACGGGGGCCTTGCTCTTCTTCGCCATGCGGGACTCCTTCAAGTGAAACGACCCCGCCACTGTAGCGAAGTGGCGGGGTCGGGCCCATGCCGGCCGGCAAGGGTCAGGCGATTCGCCAGGCCTGGTGGATCAGGATGGCGAGGCCGCCGGCCTCGATCAGCCAGCCGGCGGAGCGGCGGAAGGTGCTCATGTCGTGCTCCTGCTTCAGGCCAGGTCGAAGCGGTCCAGGTTCATCACCTTGGTCCAGGCGGCCACGAAGTCGCGCACGAACTTCTCCTTCGCGTCGGCGCTCGCGTAGACCTCGGCCAGGGCCCGCAGCACCGAGTTGGAGCCGAACACCAGGTCGGCCCGCGTCGCGGTCCACTTCAGCTGGCCCGTCTTGCGGTCACGGCCTTCGTAGACGCCACCGGCGGCCTTCCAGTCGGTGCCCAAGTCGAGCAACTGGCTGAAGAAGTCGGCCGACAGCGCGCCGGAGTGGTGGGTGAACACGCCGTGCTTGCTGCCACCGGCGTTGGCGCCGAGCACGCGCAGCCCGCCGACCAGCACGGTCATCTCGGGCGCCGTCAGCGTCAGCTGCTGCGCCTTGTCGACCAGCAGGTGCTCCACCGGCACCGAGGCCGGGCCCTTGAAGTAGTTGCGGAAGCCGTCGGCCACCGGCTCGAGCACGCCGAACGACTCGACATCGGTCTGCGCCTGCGTGGCATCGACCCGGCCCGGTGCGAACGGCACCTCGACGGCCACGCCTGCTGCCTTCGCGGCCATCTCCACGCCCACGCCGCCGGCCAGCACGATCACGTCGGCCAGCGACAGCTTGCCCGAGGCCTTCTGGATCTCCTCCAGCGTGGCCAGCACCTTGGCGAGTTCGCCCGGCGTGTTGGCCTCCCAGCCCTTCTGCGGCGCCAGGCGGATGCGCGCACCGTTGGCGCCGCCGCGCTTGTCGCCACCGCGGAAGGTCGAGGCCGAGGCCCAGGCGGTCGAGACCAGCTGTGCGACCGTGAGCCCCGATGCAGCGATCTTCGCCTTCACGCCGGCGATGTCGACAGCGCTCGGCGCCGGCAACGTGGCCTTCGGCAGCGGGTCCTGCCAGATCTCGTCGGTGGCCGGCACTTCCGGGCCGAGGTAGCGCACCTTCGGGCCCATGTCGCGGTGGGTCAGCTTGTACCAGGCCCGCGCGAACGCATCGGCAAAAGCCTGCGGGTTGTCGAGGAAGCGGCGCGAGATCTTCTCGAAGGCCGGGTCCATGCGCAGCGTCAGGTCGGTGGTCAGCATCGTCGGCTTGTGCTTCTTGCCGGGGATGTGCGCGTCCGGAATGATCTCCGGCGCGTCCTTGGCGACCCACTGCTTGGCACCGGCGGGCGAGTGCGTCAGCTCCCACTCGTACTTGAACAGGTGCTCGAAGAAGTCGTTGCTCCAGCGTGCCGGCGTGGTCGTCCAGGTCACTTCCAGGCCGCTGGAGACGGTGTCCTTGCCGTGGCCGCTGCCGAAGTTGCTGTGCCAGCCCAGGCCCTGCGCCTCCAGCGGCGCGCCCTCGGGCTCGGGGCCCTTGTGCGACTCGGGCGCCGCGCCGTGCGCCTTGCCGAAGGTGTGACCGCCGGCGATCAGCGCGACGATTTCCTCGTCGTTCATCGCCATGCGGCCGAAGGT
The DNA here is from genome assembly GCA_943370595.1 of Chitinophaga pinensis. Taxonomy (GTDB): domain Bacteria; phylum Pseudomonadota; class Gammaproteobacteria; order Burkholderiales; family Burkholderiaceae_C; genus Piscinibacter. The sequence continues at coordinate 269,427 of CALRRO020000002.1, read as the reverse complement.
GACGCGGATGTCCTTCGCTGCCGCCACCGGGTCGCCGCTGGCGTTCGGGCCCTCCGGGTTCACGTAGATCAGGCCCATGTGGGTGGCACCCAGCGGCTGGTCGAGCTCACGGTCGCCGGTGAAGCGGCGGTCGGTGGCCAGCCAGGTGGTTTCGCTGCCCCAGTTGACGTCCTGGTCGGGTTCCCACACGTCGGCGCGGCCGCCGGCGAAACCGGCGGTGCGGAAGCCCATCGATTCCAGTGCCACGTTGCCGGTGAGGATGAACAGGTCGGCCCAGCTGATCTTCTGGCCGTACTTCTGCTTGATCGGCCACAGCAGGCGGCGCGACTTGTCGATGTTGACGTTGTCGGGCCCGCTGTTCAGCGGCGCGAAGCGCTGCTGCCCGCGCCCGCCGCCGCCACGCCCGTCGGCGGTGCGGTAGGTGCCGGCGGCGTGCCAGGCCATGCGCACGAACTGCGGGCCGTAGTGGCCGAAGTCGGCCGGCCACCAGTCCTGCGAGTCGGTCATCAGCGCGAGCAGGTCCTTCTTCAGCGCGAAGTAGTCGAGCTTCCTGAACTCCTCGGCATAGTCGAAGTTCGTGCCCAGCGGGTCGGACTTGCTCGAGTGCTGGTTCAGCAGGTCCAGGCGCAGCTGGCTGGGCCACCAGTCCTTGTTCGTCGTGCCGCCACCGGCGGCATGGTTGAACGGGCACTTTGCTTCGCTTGACATCGCGGGAACTCCTGTCTCGGGTGATTGCATCGAACGGTGGCGCCTCGTGATCGGCGTGGCCACAGCTTAGGGTCGATGCATCGTCACCGCCAATTGGCGATCCGTAATGCCGCGATAGGGAGAACGCGATCTCCCTCTTTGGACAGATCAGTCGCTCAGCCGCTTCACGCCCGGCAGTTCGCAGGCGTAGATGGCGTTGCGCAGCGCGGCGATCGCCTCGTAGCGCGTGAAGGTGCGGCGCCAGACCAGCACCACGCGGCGCGTGGGCACCGGCGCGGAAAATTTGATGTACGTGACGTGCTGTTGCGCTTCCTTCGGCACGCTGAGCTGCGGCACCACCGTCACGCCCATGCCCGAGGCGACCATGTACTTGATCGTCTCCAGCGACGAGCCCTCGAAGCTCTTGCGGATGCCCTCAGCATCGCTGGAGAAGCGCGCGTACTCCGGGCAGACCTCGAGCACGTGGTCGCGGAAGCAGTGCCCGGTGCCCAGCAGCAGCATGGTCTCGTTCTTCAGCTCCTCGGCGGTGATGCTCTTGCGTCGGGCCAGCGGGTGCGCCTTCGGCACCGCGGCCATGAAGGGCTCGTCGTACAGCGGCGCGACGGCCAGGCCGGTGTCGGGGAAGGGCTCGGCCATGATCGCCGCGTCGAGCTCGCCGGTGCGCAGCATCTCCAGCAGCTTGGCGGTGAAGTTCTCCTGGATGATCAGCGGCATCTGCGGCACGCGCTCGATCGCCTGCTTGACGAGGTCGGGCAGCAGGTAGGGGCCGATGGTGTAGATGATGCCCAGGCGCAGCGGGCCGGAGATCGGGTCCTTGCCACGCTTGGCGATCTCCTTGATCGCCGCCGCCTGCTCGATCACCGACTGTGCCTGGCGCACAATCTCCTCGCCCAGCGGCGTCACGCTGACCTCGCTGGCGCCGCGCTCGAAGATCTTCACGTCGAGCTCTTCCTCGAGCTTCTTGATCGCCACGCTGAGCGTGGGCTGCGAGACGAAGCAGGCCTCGGCGGCACGGCCGAAGTGCTTCTCCCGCGCGACGGCGACGATGTAGCGGAGTTCGGTGAGCGTCATGTCAGTACCGCCCGGCCGTTCCGAAGGTGCTGACGGCCCCCCCGGGGGGCAGCGAACGAAGTGAGCGTGGGGGCTGCATTTCCGGCAAGTATCGCAGCGCGGCGCATCGTGGCGCGCGCCACGGGGCATCGCGGCCCGATACCGCGGCGCCCGGCGCTTGCGCACCGGCCCGCGGACGCGGAACCTGCGCGGGCGGCATGTGCCGCGCCACACCGATCTTCATGCACACAGCAACCGAACGAACTGCCAACCGACTGCTGCGGCTCGCGGCCTGCGCCGCGGCCGTGGCGGCACTGTCCGCCTGCTGCGTCGTGCCGCTCGACCCGCGCACCGGCCAGCCCTACCCGGCGCCCGCGCGCGACAGCGGCGGCGTGACCGTCGTGACGCCGCCCGCGCCGGCCGCGCCGCCGCAACCGGGCCTGCTCAACGTCCGCCTTTACCCGCTTAATGCGCAGGCCAGCCAGGGCGGATTGCTCAGCGCGATCGTGGTGGACAGCCACACCGGCCGCGGCAACTTCACGCTCGCCTACCTGGGCGACAACCTGCAGGGCGAGGCGTCACGGGTCGACGGCAGCTACGCCGCCTTCGGCCGCATCCACAACGAGGTGCTGGGCACGGCGGCACGCCACTTCAGCGGCCGGCGCGGCATCGCCAATGCCTACGGCAGCCGGGGCGTCAACGTGCAGTGCGAGTACCTGATCAGCGGGCCGACGATGGGCACCGGCGTGTGCCTGTTCTCCGACGGCGCGAAATACCAGATGCACTTCGGCTGAGTGCTCAGGCCTTCATGCTCAGGCCTTGAGGTAGTCCGACTTCGAACCCAGCCAGCGCGCGACATGGCGCTCTGCCGCCTGCGGGTGCGATGCCAGCAGCTTCAGCGCGGCCTCGCGGGCGAGCCGCACCAGCGGTTCGTCCTCGGTCAGGTCGGCAAAGCGCAGCAGCGGCGCGCCTGACTGCCGCGCGCCGAAGAACTCGCCGGGGCCGCGGATCTCCAGGTCGCGGCGGGCGATCTCGAAGCCGTCGTTGGTCTCGATCATCGCCTTCAGCCGCGACTTCGCGGTGTCCGACAGCGGCGAGGTGTACAGCAGCACGCAGACGCTGGCCACTGCACCGCGGCCAACGCGCCCGCGCAGCTGGTGCAGCTGGCTCAGGCCGAAGCGCTCGGCATGCTCGATCACCATCAGCGAGGCGTTCGGCACGTCGACGCCGACCTCGATGACGGTGGTCGAGACCAGCACGCCCATCTGCCCACCGCTGAACAGCGACATCACCGCCGCCTTCTCCGCCGCCGGCATGCGGCCGTGCAGCAGGCCGACCATCTGCCCCGGCAGCGCCTCGCACAACTGCTGGTGGGTGGCGGTCGCGTTCTGCAGGTCCAGCGTCTCGCTTTCTTCGATCAGCGGGCAGACCCAGTAGACCTGCCGGCCGGCCGCCACTTCCTCGCGGATGCGCCCGACCACCGCATCGCGCTTGTCGTCGGCGAACAGCTTGGTGACCACCGGCGTGCGGCCGGGTGGCAGCTCGTCGATGGTGCTGATGTCGAGGTCGGCGAACAGGGTCATCGCCAACGTGCGCGGGATCGGCGTCGCGCTCATCATCAGCGTGTGCGGCTCGAGCGGCCCTTCTTGCAGCTTCGAGCCGTCATCGGAATGCGCGCCAAGCTTGGCGCGCAGTGCCAGCCGCTGCTGCACGCCGAAGCGATGCTGCTCGTCGATGATCGCCAGGCCCAGCTTCGCGAACTCGACCTGGTCCTGGATCACCGCATGCGTGCCGACCACCAGCGCGGCCTCGCCGGAGGCGACCTGCGCCAGCATCTCGCGCCGCGCCTTGCCCTTGCGGCTGCCGGTCAGCCACGCGACGGTGATGCCCAGCGGCGCCAGCCAGCCGACCAGCTTGCGCAGGTGCTGCTCGGCGAGGATCTCGGTGGGCGCCATCAGTGCGCACTGCCAGCCCTGCTCGATGGCGATGGCGGCGGCGAGCGCGGCCACCACCGTCTTGCCCGAGCCGACGTCGCCCTGCAGCAGGCGGTGCATCGGGGTTTCCTTGCCGAGGTCCCGGGCGATCTCCTCGACCACGCGGCGCTGCGCCTCGGTCAGCGAGAACGGCAGCGCGGCGAGCAGCTTCTCCTGCAGGCCGCCGGCGCGCAGCGCGAAGGCCGGTGCGCGCTGGCGCTCGCGCTCCTGCTTGGCCTTGAGCTGCGAGAGCTGCTGGGCCAGCAGCTCCTCGAACTTCAGGCGCTGCCAGGCCGGGTGGCTGTGGTCTTCCAGCGCCATCACGCTGACGTCCGGCGCCGGGTGGTGCAGAAAGTGCAGCGCCTCGCGCAGCGGCGGCAGGCCCGGCGGCACGGTGCCCGGCGGCAGGTGCTCCGCTAGGTCGGCGCGCGACAGCCCCGAGGCCACCGCCTTGCGCAGGTAGGCCTGCGGCAACTGCGCACTGGCCGGGTAGACCGGCGTCAGCGCGCGTGCCAGCGGCGTGTGCTCGTCCACCGCCTTGAAGCTGGGGTGCACCATCTCCAGCCCGAAGAAGCCGCCGCGCGCCTCGCCGCGCACGCGCACCCGGGCGCCCTCGGCCAGCGTCTTCTGGTGCGAGGGGTAGAAGTTCAGGAAGCGCAGCACCAGGTCATCGGCCCCGTCGTGGAGCTTCACGACCAGCTGCCGGCGCGGGCGGAACTGCACGCGGCTGTCGGTCACCAGACCCTCGACCTGGGCGTGGTCGCCGTCGCGCAGCGTGGCGATGGGCACGAGCTTCGTCTCGTCCTCGTAGCGCAGCGGCAGGTGCAGGGCGAGGTCGATGTCGCGCAGCAGGCCGAGCTTCTCGAGCGCGCGCTGCGGTGCCGACTTCGGCTTCTTCTCGTTCGACGGGGGCTCGGCCTCGGCCATGGGCGGATTCTCGCCGCTGCTGCGGGTGTGAGATCCGGCCGCAGGGCGTGGCATGCAGGTCGCGCGAACGCAGAGCAATGGGCAACCGAGAGCACACTCCAGAGGCAGCAGGGCCGAGCGGGCTTAGCATCCGCCCCGTCTCACCCCACTGCCACCCCCATTCATGCGCTTCGTCGCCCGCGTTGCCCTGGTCCTCGTCGTCATCGCCGCCGTCAGCGCCCTCGCCGCGCTGGCCTGGGACCGCTCAGAGCGGGCCGCGGCACAACCGGCCGCGCAGCTCGGGCCGCACTGAGCGCGCGGTACCGAGCCGCCCGCGCCGGGCGGCCCGGGAACAGTCATGGCACCATCGCGGCCCCGCAGCACAGGCCGGTACAGCCTCCATGCCCGTTCCGACGCATCCATCCTTCACGCTCGCCGACTTCGACTTCGAGCTCCCCGCCGAGCTGATCGCCCAGCACCCCGCGCCTGAACGCTCCGCCTCGCGGCTGCTCGACGCCACCGGCGCCGAGCCCGCCGACCGGGTCTTCCGCGATCTGCCCCATCTGCTCGAACCCGGCGACCTGCTGGTCTTCAACGACACCCGCGTGATCAAGGCGCGCCTGCTCGGCGCCAAGGCCAGCGGCGGCGCGGTGGAGGCGCTGGTCGAGCGGGTGCTGGACGGCCACGAGGTGCTGGCCCACCTGCGCGCCAGCAAGTCGCCCAAGCCCGGCAGCACGGTGCGCTTCGCCAGCGGCGACGGCTCGTCGGCCTTCGACGCCGAGGTGCTCGGCCGCGGCGGCCCCGATGGCTCCTTGTTCCACCTGCGCTTTCCCGACGAGCCGCTGGCCCTGCTCGAGCGCCACGGCCATGTGCCGCTGCCGCCCTACATCACCCACGCCGACAGTGCCGAAGACGAGCGTCGCTACCAGACGGTGTTCGCCCGCCATCCCGGCGCGGTGGCCGCGCCAACCGCGGCGCTGCACTTCGACGAGGCGGTGCTGGCCGCACTGCGCGGGCGGGGTGTCGGCACGGCCAGCGTGACGCTGCACGTCGGCGCCGGCACCTTCCAGCCGGTGCGCAGCGAGAACCTGGCCGAGCACCGAATGCACAGCGAATGGTTCGAGGTGCCGCAGGCGACGGTCGACGCCGTCGCCGCCACGCGGGCGGCGGGCCGGCGCGTGGTCGCGGTGGGCACGACGACCTTGCGTGCACTGGAGTCGGCCGCGTTGCCGGGCGAACTCGCCGCCGGAGCGCGCGACACCGACATCTTCATCACGCCCGGCTTCGACTTCCGCGTGGTCGACCGGTTGGTGACCAACTTCCACCTGCCGAAGAGCACGCTGATGATGCTGGTCAGCGCCTTCGCCGGCCATGCGCACGTGATGGCGCTGTACCGCCATGCGATTCGCGAGCGCTACCGCTTCTTCAGCTACGGCGACGCGATGCTGCTCGAACGCGGCACAGACGCTGCTCCGCGCTGACACAGCCGTCGCGCGGCGGCGACTGCGGCCTGTTCCACTCCGGCAAAACGCCGCCCGGCGTTGATGTCGGTCAACGGGGGGTGAGGTGTGCTTCCTAGCATGGGTCGCAGACGCAACGACCCCTCGAGGAGATCACCATGACCAAGACCCCCCTGCTGCTGCTCGCGCTGGCCGCCGCACCCGTGCTGGCCGCCGGCAACGACGACACGATGATCGCACTGGCGAAGAACGCCGGCTGCCTGATCTGCCACCAGGTCGAGCCCGGCGGCAAGGGTCCGGACGGCCTGCCGCCGATCGGCCCGGCCTGGCGTGACGTTGCTGCCAAGTACCAGGGCGTGAAAGGCGCCGAGGCGCAGCTCACCGCCACCGTGATGAAGGGCTCCAACCCGTACGAGAGCCACTGGAAGGGCAAGGTCAGCGGGCTGGCGATGCCGCCCAATGCGGTGGCGATCAAGGAGGCCGACGCGAAGAAGCTGGTCGGCTGGATCCTCGCCTTGCAGCCGGCCAAGAAGAGCTGAGCTCGCGCAGGGGCAGCGATCCCCTCGGGGGATCGCGCGGCGCACCCGCCGAGCGAGGGGCCCACATTCCCCCGACAATCCCGGGGATGCTTCATTTCGAACTGCTCAAGACCGAGGGCCAGGCCCGCCGTGGCCGCCTCACGCTCAACCACGGCGTCGTCGAGACGCCGGTCTTCATGCCGGTGGGCACCTACGGCACCGTCAAGGGCGTGATGCCCTCGTCGCTGGAGACGATGGGCGCGCAGATCATCCTCGGCAACACCTTCCACCTGTGGCTGCGCCCGGGGCTGGACATCCTCTCGCAGTTCGGCGGGCTGCACCGCTTCGAGGCCTGGCGCAAGCCCATCCTGACCGACAGCGGCGGCTTCCAGGTCTGGTCGCTCGGCGACATGCGCAAGATCAGCGAAGAAGGCGTCAAGTTCGCTTCACCGGTCAACGGCGACAAGCTCTTCCTCACGCCCGAAGTGAGCATGCAGATCCAGCGTGTGCTGAACAGCGACATCGTCATGCAGTTCGACGAGTGCACGCCCTACGAGACCAAGGGCCACATCACCACCGAGAAGGAAGCCCGGGTCTCGATGGAGCTGAGCCTGCGCTGGGCGAAGCGTTGCCTCACCGAGTTCAACCGCCTCGAGAACCCGAACGCGCTGTTCGGCATCGTGCAGGGCGGCATGTTCGAGCACCTGCGCGAGGAGTCGTTGAACGCGCTGGTCGAGCTCGACCTGCCCGGCTACGCGATCGGCGGCGTCAGCGTCGGCGAGCCGAAGGAGGACATGCAGCGCATCATGGCGCACACGCCGCACCGCCTGCCCGCGCACAAGCCGCGCTACCTGATGGGCGTGGGCACGCCGGAAGACCTGGTCGAGGGCGTGGGCCGCGGCGTCGACATGTTCGACTGCGTGATGCCGACCCGCAACGCGCGCAACGGCCACCTGTTCACCCGCTTCGGCGACCTGCGCCTGCGCAACGCCCGCTACAAGACCGACGAACGGCCGGTCGACGAGACCTGTGCCTGCCCCACCTGCGCGAACTTCAGCCGCGCCTACCTGCACCACCTCGACCGCTGCAACGAGATGCTCGGGCCGATGCTGGCCAGCATCCACAACCTGCACTACTACGTGAACCTGATGCGCGAGGTGCGCGAGGCGCTCGATGCCGGCACCTTCACGGCCTTCGCAGCGAAGTTCGCGCAGGACCGACGGCGCGGCGTGTGAACCAGCGTTGACGCCGGTCAGCACCGGCCGCGGGGGCGACCGGCAGCATCGGTGTCCCTTCGCTCGCCTGCCCTGCCATGCCGCGCCGCATCGCTCCCTCTGCCACTGCGTTCGACACCGACGTGCTGATCATCGGCGCGGGCCCGAGCGGCCTGGCGCTGGCACGCACGCTGGCCGACGCGAAGATCCGCAGCATCGTGCTCGACGCGCAGGATGCCGCCACGCTGGCCGAGCCCCCTGCGGACGGCCGTGACATCGCGCTGACGCACCGCGCGCAGGTCATCATGCGCCGCCTCGGGCTGTGGGACCGGCTGCCCGTGCAGGACGTCGCGCCGCTGCGCGAGGCCGAGGTCTACAACGGCAGCGACCCGCGGCCACTGCGTTTCGACGCCCGGGGTTCCGGCGAGGACGAGCTGGGCCACCTGGTGGCCAACCACGTGATCCGCCGCGCCAGCTGGCAGGCGGTGCAGGGCGCCGAACTGATCGACATCCGAGCGGCTACGCGCGTGCTCGGCGTGGCCATCGATGCCGACGCCGCCACGCTGCGATGCCGCGATGCCGATGGCGGTGAGATCACGCTGCGCGCGCCGCTGGCGGTGGCCGCCGACAGCCGCTTCTCCGAGGCGCGCCGCCACGCCGGCATCGGCGCGCAGATGCGCGACTTCGGCCGCAGCGTGCTCGTCTGCCGCATCGCGCACACCGAGTCGAACCGGGCGGTGGCGCAGGAGTGCTTCCACACCGGCCACACGCTGGCGGTGCTGCCGATGAACGGTGGCGAGAGCTCGATCGTGGTCACGACCTCGTCCGATGTCGCTGCGGCCATGATGCGCTGGGACGACGCGGCCTTCGCCGCCTGGGTGCAGCAGCAGCTCGGCGGCCGCCTCGGAGCAATGACATCGTGCGGCCCACGCCACCTCTACCCGCTGGTGGCGGTCTACGCACAGCGCTTCGTCGCGCCGCGCTTCGCGCTGGTCGGCGATGCGGCGGTGGGCATGCACCCGGTCACCGCGCATGGCTACAACTTCGGCCTCTACGGCGTGGAGGTGCTGGGCACCTTGCTGGCGGGCGCGCAGCGGGCCGGCCGCGACCTCGGCAGCCTGACCGTGCTGCAGCCCTACGAGACGCGCCATCGCCGCGAGACCTGGCCGGTCTACCACGGCACCAACGCAGTGGTCGGCCTGTTCACCGACGACAGCGAGCCGGCGCGCTGGATGCGCGAAGCGGTGATCCGCGTCGCCGACCGGTTGCCGCTGCTGAAGTCGGCCATCACGCAGAAGCTGACGCGGCGCAGCGCCTTCACCTGGCCTGCGCTGCCGAAACTGCCGACGTTCCCACCGCGCATGGCGCGTGGGCATGCGCCGACCCCTACCAGTAGCCCCAGTTCCCGGTGAACACCACCCAGGCGCCGAGCGCGCCGTTGGTGACCGCATGGGCGACCACCGCCAGCCACAGCTTGCCGCTGCGCATGTACAGCCAGGCGTAGACCACGCCGGCGACGATCGCCGCCAGCCACAGCGGGTGGGCGAGCATGAAGACGAAGGTCGACAGGGCCAGCGCCCGCAGGCTTACCCGCTGTGGTGGGACGGCGGCGAAACGCGGGCTGTCGATCCAGCGCATCAGGAAGGAGCGCCAGAACAGCTCCTCCATCAGCGGCACGACCAGCGCCGCGCCGATCCAGCGCACGGCGATCAGCGGCCAGATCGGGTTGCCCGCGCCGTCGATCGGGCGGAAGCCGGCGGTGGCTTCGCCGACACGCATCCACGGCTCGTCGAGCTGGATCCACAGCACGAACACCAGCAGCCCGGCGAACACGGCGAACAGCAGCTCGCGCGCCGTGGGCGCCAGCACGGCCGAGAGCTCGCCGTACTCGCGCCAGAACACGACCAGCAGCGCCGCCACGCCGGCGGTGGACACCGCGTACAGCCAGCGCTCGTCGAAACCCCAGGCGCCGTCGGCCGCGAAGCCGCGCAGCGCCAGCAGCAGCATGAACAGGGCGAACGGCGCGATGCGCAGCAGCGCGTCGCGCCCCAGGCTGGCGATCACGTCGCCAGCAGCGCGCCGACGCGCTCGCGCAGACCGGCCGGGCTCACCTGCGCGGCGGGCACCGGCTCACCGGCCACCAGGCCGACCGGCGAGAAAAGGCCGCGGCGGAAGGGCTTGGTCATCGCGCTGCCTTCGATGCGCGAGAAGAACGAGCCCCACAGGTTCTGCAGCGCCAGCGGCACCACCGGCACCGGGTTGGCCTCGAGCAGCTTCATCACGCCGCCCTTGAACTCGCCGAGCTGGCCGTCGCGGGTGATGCCGCCTTCGGGGAAGATGCACAGCAGGTCGCCGCCGTCGAGCACGGCCTTGGCCCGCGCGAAAGCCTGGGCGTAGGCCTGTGGGTCTTCCTTCTGCGGCGCGATCGGGATGGCCTTGGCCAGACGGAACAGCGTGCCCAGCACCGGCAGCTTGAAGATGCGGTGGTCCATGATGAAGACGATGGGCCGCGGGCTGGCCGCCATCAGCAGGATCGCGTCGACGAAGCTGACGTGGTTGCTGACCAGGATGGCCGCGCCGCTGACCGGGATGTGCTCGTCGCCGCGCACGCGAAAGCGGTAGATGAAGCGCGTGGCCACCCAGGCGATGAAGCGCAGCAGGTACTCGGGCACCAGCAGGAAGATGTAGCCGGCCACCAGCAGGTTGAGCAGCCCGGTGATCAGGAACAGCTGCGGCACCGTGACACCGGCCTTCAACAGCACCGCCGCCATCGCCGCGCTGCCGATCATGAACAGCGCGTTGAGGATGTTGTTGGCGGCGATGATGCGCGAGCGGTGGCTGGGCTGCGCGCGCATCTGGATCAGCGCGTACATCGGCACGCTGTACAGGCCGGCGAACAGGGCCAGCAGGCCGAGGTCGGCCATCACGCGCCAGTTGGCGCCCAGCGCGACGAACTGCGACAGCGTCAGCGGCGTGTCGGGGTGCACGATGCCGCGCGAGGCGAAGTACAGGTCGATCGCGAACACGCTCATGCCGAAGGCGCCGAACGGCACCAGGCCGATCTCGACGTGGCGGCGCGACAGCGTCTCGCACAGCAGCGAGCCGATCGCGATGCCGATCGAGAACACCACCAGCAGCAGCGAGGCGACCTGCTCGTTGCCGCCGAGCACGTCCTTCGCGAAGGACGGGAACTGGGTCAGGAACACCGCGCCGAAGAACCACATCCACGAGATGCCCAGCAGCGAACGGAACACCGCGATGTCCTGGTGGGCCAGCTTCAGATTGCGCGCGGTCTCGGTGAACGGGTTCCAGTTGATCGTCAGGCCGGCATCGGTGGCCGGCGCGCTGGGCACGAACTGCGCCGCCGCGCGGCCGAGCACGGCCAGGCCCAGGCAGCTCCAGGCCACGTAGCTCGGGCCGACCTCGGGAATCGCGATCAGCAGGCCGCCGACCACGTTGCCCAGCAGGATGGCGACGAAGGTGCCCATCTCGACCATGCCGTTGCCGCCGGTCAGCTCGCGCTCGTTCAGGTGCTGCGGCAGGTAGGCGTACTTGACCGGACCGAACAGCGTCGAGTGCAGGCCGAGGCCGAAGGTGACGGCCAGCAGCACCGTCACGTTCTTCGTCGTGAAGCCCCACACCGCCAGCGCCATCAGCGCAATCTCCAGGCTCTTGACGAAGCGGATCAGCGTGGCCTTGTCGTGCTTGTCGGCCAGCTGCCCGCTGGTGGCCGAGAACAGCACGTAGGGCAGGATGAACAGCGCGGCGATCAGCTGCACCACCAGCGCCGGCGCCAGGCCGCTCGCGTTGGCCGTGCCGAAGGTCACCATCACGGTGAAGGCGAACTTGAACAGGTTGTCGTTGCCGGCGCCGAGGAACTGCGCCCAGAAGAAGGGCGCGAAGCGGCGCTGGCCGAGCAGCGCGAACTGGTTGGGGTGCGGGTCGTGCGGTGCGCTCAAGTCGTCCTCCGGGAAGTTCTTCTGGTGCGGCTCAGCGGACCACCTGCACCGGCCCGCCGAGACCGCTGCGATTCAACCACGCAAAGACCGAATCGACCGTGACGGTCTCGATGCGATCCGAGAAGCGTTTCTCGTTCGGGTGGTCGTCGAAGGCGATGTTGGCCGCCGTCGTGCGGGCGCCGAGTCGGGTCAGGGCGCCGATGCGCAGCGTGGTCGGCTCGTAGCCCTGCAGGCGCAGCCAGGCCTGCGCGCGCTCGCGGCTGGTCGCGGCCGGGTCCTGCGTCATCGCCAGCGTCTCCAGCGCCCACTGGTTGGACTGCTGGTAGCGCTGCGACCAGGGGTAGGCCACCATGCTGTAGGCGCCGGTGTGCATGCGCGTGGCCTGCGTGTTGTCGCGCAGCGTGGCGAGCAGTCGCGCCTGCACCGCAGGTGCGGGCACCACGAGGCCGGCCTTGTAGTCGTGCAGGTCGTCGAGGAAGAACTCGCCCAGGCCCTGGCGGTAGACCGCGGCCTGCGCGCTGCCGCAGCTGTTGAGCTTGTGCATCACGCGCCAGCGCGCGCCGTCCTTGTAGGCCAGGCCCAGGTGCGACCAGGCCAGGCCGTACTTCGACAGGTCCTGCCCGTCGCGGGCCAGCACCACCACCTGCGCGCCGCTCGCGTCGAGCGCGCGGGCAGTGCGCTCGGCCAGCTGCATCGCACGCTGCACGTTGGCGGCCTCGGGCGGCTTCTGCTCGCAGCTGCGCCCGGCCTGCGCCGCGCCCGCGACGAGCGTCAGCGCGATGAGAACGGAGGCTCTCATCGCGTCAGCCGTTCGTTGTGCAGCAGCGCAGCGCCGATCTCGTTCGGGATGTAGGCCAGCGCCTTGCCGGCGGCCGACAGCACCCAGCCGGCGCTGAAGGCGGTGACGACCACCGCGGTGCCGGCCGCGACCGACAGCCCGCCGACCGCTGCCGCCGACAGCGTGACGCTGGCGCGCGCGCCGTCCGAGGCGCGCTCCAGCACCCACACCGTGCCCTCGGCGGAGGATTCGACGGCGACCACCGTCAGCATCACGCCGCCGGACAGCAGCATCGCCGGCGCGGCGACCGATACCGCGATCGGCAGTGCCGACAGGGCGCTGGCGTCGGACGCATTCACATGGGCGCGGGCCGGGCCGTGCAGGGTCGCGGCCAGCGCGGCGGCCATCGCGATCGAGCGAATCAGGTTCTTGCGCATGACCGGCCTCACTGCTCGTTCGCCATGCGGCGGGCTTCGTGGCGGATCTCGGCGACACGCGCCTCGTGGGCGTCGCGCAGCGTCTTGGCCAGCGTGAACACGCTCGAGATCAGGAACATCCAGCACACGCCGAGGAAGGCCTTGTAGGTCGGGTTCACGTCCATGCGCCACAGGCCCCAGCCGGTCAGCGCCATCGCCAGCGCGAAGCCGCCCCAGACGACCGTGCCCCACATCGGCGTGTCGACACGCTTGTGCTGGTTGTCGCGCACATACTTCGCGACCATGAAGGCCGCCGAGAGGCAGAAGCCGTAGCCCATGAACATGAAGGCGCGGTCCAGGTCCTGGCCGGGCAGGTAGGCCAGCCCGATGGCGCACAGGCTGGCGGCGATGCCGAAGGAGATCCAGACCTGGGCCTTCCAGGCCTTGGTGTCTTGGTGGATCGTGGCGCTGTTCATGTCGAAATCCCTGTCGGGTTGTTGAAGGTGGGCGCATCCTCTCTAAACCCGGATCGGGTATCCATCCCCCCTAGGAGGGTTGCGCCGAAGCAGGCCTAAGGTATCTCATAGCGGTACTTTTCGGGAGCTTTCGAGCATGAGCACGACACACGACCTGATCACCGCGCTGAAAGTCGAGCTGAAGGCGGCCGGCCTGACCTACGCTGACCTGGCGCGCGAACTGGGCATGGCCGAGTCCAGCATCAAGCGCATCTTCGCGAAGGCGGACATGCCGCTGTCGCGCATCGACGAGGTGCTGCGCGTGCTGAAGATGGACTTCGCCGACCTGGCAAGGAAAGTCGCCGACGCGCAGCCGCTGCGCCGCGAGCTGACGCACGAGCAGGAGTCGGCGGTGATCGCCGACCGCAAGCTGCTGCTGGTGGCGATCTGCGCGTTCAGCCAGTGGACCTTCGAGCAGATGGTGGCCACCTACACCTTCACCGAGGCGGAGTGCGTCAAGTACCTGGTGCAGCTCGACCGGCTCGGCATCATCGAGCTGCGCCCGTTGAACCGCTACCGGCTCAAGGTGGCCAAGGGCTTCCGCTGGCGTCCGCACGGGCCGGTGATGGCCTACTTCCGCGAGCACGTGGCCGACGACTACTTCGGCGGCGGTTTCGACGGCGAAGGTGAGATGCTGATGCTGGTGCACGGCCAGATCGGCAAGAGCCTCGCCGCGAGTTTCGTCGAGCGGCTGCAGCGTGTCGGCCAGGACTTCGCGCAGCAGCACCTGGCCGACCAGAAGCTGGCGCCCGAACAGAAGCGGCCCTACACGCTGGTGGTGGGCATGCGCTCGTGGTTGTTCGCGGCCTTCCGCGACCTCAAGCGCGACGGCGCCTGAGCCGCCGCGCGGCGTTCAGCGTCGCGGCAGGATCGCCGCCGTGGCGGCGGTGGCCGCCACCGGAGCGGCGCCACGGGAGATCGCCACGCGCGGGCCGGCCAGGGTCTCGGCCAGCGGGCTGTGCATCTTCATCGCCAGCGAGGCCGGCGTCTGCTGCGGGTCGTGCGGCAACGCGCGCCACGGTTCGGCGCCGTGCGCCAGCAGGTAGGCCACCACCTCGCGCTGCTGCACCGGGTCGGGCAGGAAGCTCGGTGCGATGGCGCGCGCCAGCGGTGCCCAGGGCAGCTGGTTGCCGTTGGCCGGCGGCACGCGGTTGACGAGTGTCGGCACCCGCTGGATCCACCAGTCGAGCGCGTCGTAGTTGGCACTGCGCAGCGCTTCCTCAAAGCCGGGCGCCAGCTTGCCGCCATAGGCGCCCAGGCCGGCGACCGCGGTGTGGCCGCGCGACTCCAGCGTGCGCGCCAGCGGCGAGCCGAGGTGCGAAGGGTGCAGCGCGCCGAACATGCCGAAGGGCAGCGCATCGGCGCGCAGCTGGTCTTGCGCGAGCCATTGGTCGAGCACGCTGTCCAGGCCGGCGATGCGTGCGCTCGGGCAGCTCAGCGTGCGCACCACGTCGTGGTGGATCGCGCGCGCATCGGCCTCGGCCAGCCAGCGCAGCGACTGCAACTGGGCCGGCGTGGCGCGAGCGAAGTCGGGGCAGGGCTGGGCCTGCGCCAGCGCCACCCAGGGCGCCGTCGTGCAGGCCTCGGGCTTGGCGCCCTTGGCGACCAGCTCCGGCAGCACCGGCCACAGCGCCGGATCGCGCGCCGCGAGCGCCAGCGGGCAGACGGGCAGGTGCGGGCTGGCGATGTCGGCCTTGGCGAGGCTGCCCTCGACGTAGCGGCCGCAACGCGGTTGCAGCGCGCGTTCCACCGTGTTCAGCCGGAAGCAGGAGGTCGGATCGCCGTCGGTGATCTTGTCGTACACGTGCATGACCACCAGCGTGGTGGTGCAGCCGCCCAGCCCCAGCGCGCCGAGCGCCAGGGCGGCGAGGGCGAGGAGTCGGTGCAGGGGAGTTATCGGCATGGCGGTTACAGGCGGCCCTGCAATGCATCAAGAAGCGTGCCCTGGTCGCAACTGACACGCTCTGTCGGTCGCCGGTAAGCGCTTGTAGCGCGGCTCGCTTGCCGGCGGTCAAGTGCAGGGCTAGGCTGGCCGCTTCGCCCACTGCCGGAGCCGCCCATGCGCAGTCTGTTGGCCGTCGTGTTGTTGGTGCTTGCTTCGGTGTCGGTGGCGCAGGAGCGGGCGCTGAACAAGGAGATCGTGGTGGCCGCGCCGATCGCCGAGGTCTGGCGCGCCTGGACCACGCGCGAAGGCATCACGTCCTTCTTCGCGCCCGAGGCCGAGATCGACGCGCGCGTCGGGGGTGCATTTCACGTCCACTTCGACCCCTTCGCGGCATCCGGCGCGAAGGGTGCCGACGACATGCGTTACATGGCACTGCAGCCGCCGACCCTGCTCAGCTTCGACTGGAACGCGCCGCCGCACCTGGCCCAGGCACGCCAGCAGCGCACCTTCGTGATCGTGCGGCTGAAGGATCTGGATGGAAAGTCCACCCGGGTGAGCCTGCACCACGTCGGCTGGGGCGAGGGCGGCGAATGGGACCAGGCCCATGCCTACTTCGACCGCGCCTGGGGCGGCGCGCTGGCCAACCTGAAGAAGCGCTTCGACAGCGGGCCGATGGACTGGTCCGCCTGGCTGGAGCAGCTGCGCAAGATGCACGGGCAGCCGGCCGCAGCCGCCTCTCAGCCGGCGCGCTGATCGAGCAGGAAGCTGGCGCCGTCGTACTGGCCGAGCGTCTCGACCAGCCAGGGCAGCACGCCGGCCAGCGTGTCGTGCAGCGTGTAGGGCGGGTTGATGACGAACATGCCGCTTCCGGCCAGGCCGAAGCCCTGCGAGTCGGCGCGCGCCACGCTCAGGCGGGCATGCAGCCAGCCCTTGGGCGCCAGCGCCTGTAGCCGGCGCGGCAGCTCGGCGGCTTCCACCTTCTGCACCTGCGGGTACCAGACCAGGTAGACGCCCTCGGCGAAGCGTGTGATCGCATCGCGCAGCGTGGCGATCACACGGCCATAGTCGCCATGGCCTTCGTAGCTCGGGTCCATCAGCACCACGCCGCGGCGCGTCGACGGCGGCAGCTGGCCCTTCAGGCTGTCGAAGCCGTCGGCATGCTTGACCTCCACGTTGCGCTCGCTGCCGACGAAGGACTCCAGGATGCGGTGCTCGGTGGGGTGCAGCTCGAACAGGCGCATCTGGTCGCCCGGACGCAGCAGCATGCGCGCGATCGCCGGCGAGCCGGGGTACTGCTCGAGCGCGCCGCCCGCGTTGAACTCGCGCACACGCTCGACGTAGTCGGCCACCGACTCGGGCAGGTCGTCGCGACCCCACAGCGCGCCGATGCCGCGCTCGTACTCGCCCTTCTTCTGCGCGTAGCGGCCCTCGAGCGAATAGCCGCCGGCGCCGGCATGGGTGTCGACGAAACGGTAGGGCTTGTCCTTCGCGTTCATGTAGCGCAGCACCTGCACCAGCACGATGTGCTTGAGGACGTCGGCGTGGTTGCCCGCGTGGAAGGCGTGTCGGTAGGCGAGCATGGTGTCAGTCGGCGGGCGAAGCTTGGACTGTATCGCCAAGCCCTTCGTCCTCGATGCGGGCGAAGCGTTCGGCCAGCCAGTCGACCAGCCGGCGCACGCGCAGCGGCACGTGGCGGTTGCCCGGCAGCACGGCGTGCAGCGGGAAGGGCTCGCGTGTCCATTGCGGCAGCAGTGCCACCAGGCGGCCGGCGCGCAGGTCGGCCAGCACGTCCAGCCGCGACTTGTAGGCCACGCCCAGGCCCTGCAGCGCCCATTCACGCACCAGGCCGCCGTCGTCGGCGCGGCGGTTGCCGCTGACGCGCACCTCCAGCGCCTGCGTGCCCTTGGCGAAGGCCCACACCATCTGCGCGCGCCCGCCCAGCGTCAACGGCAGGCAGTTGTGGTGCTCCAGCTCCTGCGGGTGAGACGGGCTGCCGTGCGCGGCCAGGTAGGCCGGCGAGGCGACCAGCACCCGCGTCGTCGTGTGCAGATGGCGTGCGACGAGGCCGGAGTCGCGCAGCACGCCATAGCGCAGCGCGATGTCGACCTGCTCGCGGCGCAGGTCGTGCATCGCATCCGACAGGTGCAGCGCGACGCGCAGGCCCGGGTGCTGGGCGAGGAAGCCGTCGAGCACCGGGCTGAGCACCTGCCGGCCGAGGTCCGACGGCGCGGCGATGTGGACTTCACCCTCCAGCCGTTCGCGCCGCGCGCCCAGCAAGGACATCGCGTCGTCGATCGAGCCGAGCGCGCGCTGGGCGTGCTCGCGCAGCAGCTCGCCTTCGGGCGTCAGCCGCAGCGAGCGTGTGCTGCGCTCGACCAGCCGCACCTTCAGCAGGCTCTCCAGCCGTTTCAGCGAGGCGCTGGCGGCCGCCGGGGTCAGCTGCAGCTGGCGCGCCGCCGCGCTCAGGCTGCCGGCGTCGGCCAGGCGCAGGAACAGCTGGAGCTGCGAGAGCTGCAGGTCGGCGGGCCGGTCCATTGTCAAACGTGGCTTGAAACTGAAGTCAGATCGGCAGCCATTATCAATCGTTGGGTGCGGATCTACATTGCCTGCATCGCCCACTCCGCGTTGCCTTGCCATGAAAGCCGTCGCCTACCGCCACAGCCTGCCGATCGACGATCCGCAGTCGTTGATCGACATCGAACTCCCCGAGCCCGCGCCACAGGGTCGCGACCTGCGCGTTCGCGTTCAAGCCGTCTCGGTCAACCCGGTCGACACCAAGGTGCGCCGCAACAGCGCACCGCCGCCCGGCCAGCCCAAGGTGCTCGGCTGGGACGCCGCCGGCATCGTCGACGCCGTCGGCCCCGAGGTCACGCTGTTCAAGGCCGGTGACCGCGTCATGTACGCCGGCGACATCACCCGAGCGGGCAGCAACAGCGAGCTGCACCTGGTCGACGAGCGCATCGTCGGGCCGGTGCCGGCGACGCTGGGCTTCGCCGAAGCCGCGGCGCTGCCGCTGACCGCGATCACCGCCTGGGAATTGCTGTTCGACCGCCTCGGCATCGATGCGCAGACCGAGGGCACGCTGCTGATCGTGGGCGCGGCCGGCGGTGTCGGCTCGATGCTGACGCAGCTGGCGCGGCAGCTGACACGGCTCACCGTGGTCGGCACGGCGTCGCGGCCGGAGACCTCGGCCTGGGTGCGCGAGCTCGGCGCGCACCACGTGATCGACCACCGCCAGCCGCTCGCCGACGCGTTGCGCGCCACTGGCCTGGCCGGCGTGACCCACGTCGCCAGCTTGACGCAGACCGAGCAGCATTACGCGCAGCTGATCGAGGCGCTGCAGCCACACGGCAAGCTGGCGCTGATCGACGACCCGGCGCAGCCGCTGGATGCTCGCCCGCTCAAGCGCAAGAGCCTGTCGCTGCACTGGGAGCTGATGTTCACGCGCTCGATGTTCGGTACGCCCGACATGCAGGCGCAGCACGCGTTGCTCTCGCGGGTCGCCGAGCTTGTCGACGCCAGCCGGCTGCGCAGCACGCTGGGCGAACACTTCGGCCCGATCAATGCGACCAACCTGCGGCGCGCGCATGCTTATATCGAATCGGGCAAAGCCCGTGGCAAGGCAGTCCTCGAAGGTTTCTGATTCACTCCCCCCATGCAAACCCTCTTCACCCCCTTCCAGGCCGGCGACATCTCGCTGGCCAACCGCATCGTCATGGCCCCGCTGACGCGCAACCGGGCCCTGCCCGGCCGCGTGCCCGGTGACCTGCAGGTCGAGTACTACCGCCAGCGCGCCAGCGCCGGGCTGATCGTCACCGAGGCCTCGCAGATCTCGCCCGAGGGCCAGGGCTACCTCGACACGCCGGGCATCTACAGCCCCGAGCAGGTGGCCGGCTGGCGGCGCGTCACCGACGCCGTGCATGCCGCCGGCGGCAAGATCGTCATCCAGCTGTGGCATGTCGGGCGCATCTCGCACGTCTCGCTGCTGCCCGAGGGCATGGTGCCGGTGTCGTCCAGCGCGCGTGCCGCCAAGACCAAGACCTACACGTCCAAGGGCTTCGAGGACGTGTCGGCGCCGCGCGCACTGCGCACCGACGAGATCCCGCGCCTGATCGCCGACTACCGCACCGCGGCGCGCAATGCCATCGCGGCCGGCTTCGACGGCGTCGAGGTCCACGGCGCCAACGGCTACCTGCTCGAGCAGTTCCTGCGCGACAGCCTGAACGACCGCAGCGACGCCTATGGCGGCCCGATCGCCAACCGAGCCCGCCTGATGATCGAGGTGATGCAGGCAGTCGTCGGCGAGATCGGCGCCGGCCGCACCGGGCTGCGCCTTTCGCCGGTGACGCCGGCCAACGACCTCGGCCAGGACAGCGATGCCCAGGCGCTGTACGGGTACGTGGTGGAACAGCTCGCGCCGCTGAAGCTGGCCTACCTGCACCTCATCGAGGGTGCAACCGGCGGCCCACGCGACGTGGCCCCGTTCGACTACGAGGCGCTGCGTCGCGTCTACAAGCAGGCCCATCCGGGCGGTGCCTGGATGGTCAACAACGCCTACGACCGTGCGATGGCGCTGGACGTGGTGGCGCGCGGCGCGGCCGACCTGGTCGCGTTCGGCAAGCCCTTCATCTCGAACCCGGACCTGGTGCGCCGCCTGCGCGAAAACGCCCCCTTGAACGAGCCGAAGCGCGAGACCTTCTACGGTGGCGGCGCCGCGGGCTACACCGACTACCCGGCGCTGGAGCCCGCGGCCGCCTGAAGGCGCTCGGTCAGGCCGGCGGGATGCGCAGCAGCTGGCCCGGGTAGATCTTGTCCGGGTGCGACAGCATCGGCTTGTTCGCCTCGAAGATCTTCGGGTATCCGTTGGCGTTGCCGTAGAACTTCTTGGCGATCGCCGACAGCGTGTCGCCACGCACCACCGTGTGGTACTGCGACTCGTCGGCCGGCTGCGCGACCGTCATCAGGTCGGACACCTGTGCGACGCCGGTGACGTTGCCGCAGCACAGCAGGATCTTCTCCTTGGTGGCCTGGTCCGGCGCGACGCCGGCCACGGTGACCGTGCTGCTGGCGCCGTCGAACTCCACGTTCAGGCCGTCGGCCGACAACTTCTGCGTCGCGATGTACTCCTCGATCGCGCTGGCCGCGGCGGCGTTGGCCTTGGCCGAACGTTCCTGCAGTTCGGCCTCGCTGGGCGCTTTGGCCGCGGCGGCGGCGGCCGCTTCGGCCTCCTTGTGGCCGAACAGTTTCTCGCCGGCCTCCTTGAAGAAACTCACGATGCCCATGTCGGTTCTCCTTGCGTGGTGGAAAGGCCGCGTCAGCGTTGCTTGGCTGCGGCAGCGCGGGAGCGGAACAGCTCGACGATACCCACTTCTCGCGGGCCGGCGATGACATCGAAGTTCTGGCCCGAGGCGATCGTGCCCGGCGTGCGGACCGCCAGGTAGAAGCCGCACCAGCCGTTGGCAAACATCAGCTTGCTCGCCTGCTCGAAGCCCATCACCGCGTTGAACTTGAAGCAGGGGAAGCGTGGCTCGCTGACGGCCAGTTCGCAGTCGGGAAAGCGCAGAACGTCGCCGATGCAGACGTCCTTCTCGAGCAGGCCCTCGATCGTCAGGTTCTCGCCGAGCATGCCCGGCGGCAGGGCCTCGTCCCACAGTGCCGTGCGCGCTTGCGCGCGCACCGTCTGCCAGAACGGATAGTGCTCCGACGGGTAGGCATATACCGCCTTGGAAACCCCGCCGTGGACGGAAGGGTCGGCCTGCTCGTCGCCCTCGATGCCCAGCGGGCCGACGCGCCGCGGCCCGTCGACCGGCCGTTTGCCGATCGCCGTCATCACGCTGCGCCCCTTGATCTGCACCGCCACGGCGGTGGCGAGGTTGACGCTGGTGACCCGGCCCATCGCCCCTCGCCTCAGGCCGGCGGGCGGTAACCGCGCTGCGCGGCCACGACGGCCCGGCCCTTGGGCCCCCCGATCCAGCCGGTGAACAGTTTGCCGCCGGGGTGGTTGACGCGGAACGAGCGCATCACGTGCACTGGCACGGTCATGCGTGGATCGCCTTCGACCAGCACCGCCAGCGGCGCACCGCCCCGGGCCAGCCACACACCGCGCTCGACGAGCGCATAGGCACCCTGCTGGCGTGCCTGGGCGACCAACGAACCCGGCTGCGCCTTCAGGTACCACGGCGCCGCCGGCGCCACCTTGGCCGCGCGCCACAGCGCCTGCTCGGCCAGGTGGCTGCCGGAGGCATCGCCGGCGCTGAGGAAGCCCACGCTGCCTGGATTCGACACCGCGGTGTCGCGCAGCTGCGTCAGCGCCTGACCGATGTCCGTCATGCGGGCGATGCTGGCTGGGTCGGGCTTCTTCTTCGCCGGCGCCGGGCCGACCAGCACCATGGCCGCGTCGGCGATGCGGCGGCGGTCATGCGCCAGGCCCTGCTTCTCCAGCTTCTCCTCGGCCTCGGGGGCGTTGGTCAGCGTCGCGTCGAGCTCGCCGCGCTCCAGCGCTTCCAGCAGCGGCAGTGCGAGGCCAGGCACCAGTTGCACGGCCACGCCGGTGTCCTTGCCGAAGCTGGTCTGCAGCGCGGCGGCCAGGCCGGAGTCGATCAGCGCCTGGTCGACACCGAGCCTCAGCGGGTCGGCGAGCGACTGGCGCTGCTGCGCCCGGGTCAGGGAAGGCAGGGCCAGCGCCACGGCGGCGCCGAGCAGAAGGCGGCGTGAAATCATGCGCTGGATCATAGGCGCGGCGTCTTGCATGAAACTATTCCGGAAACGCATGACCCCCCGGGCTCCGGTGGTTACCACGGAATTACACTGGATCGACAATCTCTTCGACCTCTCCTGCGAGTGGCTTGCACGCCGAACCCCGGCGCCGCCATGAAACCCGCCGTAACCCTCGCGGCGCAGCGCACAGAGCGGCATTGGGCAAGCTCACCGAGTCCGCGAACCGGGCCCCGCCGGCTTACCCAATCCTGCTTTTGACTTTGAAGATTGGAATCGACATGAACCGTCCCGTGCTGGAAGGGGTGCGCCTGAACGCGCCCGCGTATGTTCGCCATGCCCGCCTGCTATCCTGGGTCGCCGAGATGGCGGCGCTCACCGAGGCCCGCGAGGTCTACTGGTGCGACGGCTCCCAGGAAGAGTACGACCGCCTGTGCGGCCAGCTCGTCGCTGCCGGCACGATGAGGAAGCTCAACCCCGCGCTGCGCCCGAACAGCTACCTGGCCTGCAGCGACCCGAGCGACGTGGCGCGTGTCGAGGACCGCACCTACATCTGCAGCGCGCGCAAGGAAGATGCCGGCCCGACCAACAACTGGGTCGCCCCGGCAGAGATGCGCGAGCTGCTGCAGACCGGCGACAAGGCCCTGTTCCGCGGCGCGATGCGTGGCCGCACCATGTACGTCGTGCCCTTCAGCATGGGCCCGATCGGTTCGCCGATCGCGCACATCGGCGTCGAGCTGTCGGACAGCCCGTACGTGGCCGTCAACATGAAGATCATGACGCGCATGGGCCGCGCCGTGCTCGACGTGCTCGGCAGTGACGGCTTCTTCGTGCCCTGCATGCACACCGTGGGTGCACCGCTCGAGCCGGGCCAGAAGGACGTGGCCTGGCCGTGCAACAAGACCAAGTACATCGTCCACTACCCCGAGACCCAGGAGATCTGGAGCTACGGCTCGGGCTACGGCGGCAACGCGCTGCTGGGCAAGAAGTGCTTCGCGCTGCGCATCGCCTCGACCATGGGCCGCGACCAGGGCTGGCTCGCCGAGCACATGCTGATCCTCGGCGTCACCTCGCCGAAGGGCAGGAAGTACCACGTCGCGGCGGCTTTCCCGAGCGCCTGCGGCAAGACCAACTTCGCGATGCTGATCCCGCCGGCGGGGCTGAACGGCTGGAAGGTGACGACCATCGGCGACGACATCGCCTGGATCAAGCCGCACGCCGACGGCCGCCTCTACGCCATCAACCCGGAAGCGGGTTACTTCGGCGTCGCGCCGGGTACCAACCACAAGACGAACGAAAACTGCATGGCCAGCCTGGCCCGCGACGTGATCTTCACCAACGTCGCGCTGACCGACGATGGCGACGTCTGGTGGGAAGGCATGACCGACACCCCGCCGGCGCATCTGATCGACTGGCAGGGCAAGGACTGGACGCCGGCGCTCGCCAAGGACACCGGCGCCAAGGCGGCGCACCCGAATGCGCGCTTCACCGTCTCGGCGATCAACAACCCGGCGCTCGATGCCGAGTGGGACAACCCGAAGGGTGTGGCGATCGACGCCTTCATCTTCGGCGGCCGCCGCTCTACCACCGTGCCGCTGGTCACCGAAGCGCGTGACTGGACCGAAGGTGTCTACATGGCCGCCACCATGGGCTCCGAAACCACCGCCGCCGCTGCCGGCGCGCAGGGCGTGGTGCGCCGCGACCCGTTCGCGATGCTGCCCTTCACCGGCTACAACATGAGCGACTACTTCCAGCACTGGCTGGACCTGGGTGCCAAGCTGCAGGCCTCGGGCGCCAAGCTGCCGAAGATCTACTGCGTCAACTGGTTCCGCAAGGGCGCCGACGGCAAGTTCGTGTGGCCTGGCTACGGCGAGAACATGCGCGTGCTCGAGTGGATGGTCGAACGCCTGGAGGGCACGGGCGGCGGCGAGGAACATGTGTTCGGCGTGACGCCGAACTACGAGCACCTGAACTGGACCGGCCTGGGCTTCAGCCGCGCGCAGTTCGATCAGGTGACGCGCATCGACGCCACCGAATGGAAGGCCGAGATGGCGCTGCACGCCGAGCTGTTCAACCAGCTCTCGTATCACCTGCCCGAGGCGCTGAAGGCAACCAAGGCGAAGATCGAGGCGCGTCTGGCGGCCTGAGAACGACCTCCGCCAAGAGAAAAGGCCGGCGCAAGCCGGCCTTTGTCGTTTCAGGCGTTGCGGATCAGCGTTGGGCTTGAAGTGCCATGCTGGCGGCGGCGCGCAGGTCGGCCGCGTAGCTCGGCTGGGTCGACTCGTAGGCCTCGGCCATGCGCAGCAACTGCGCGGTGGCTTCCGGCACGCCCGGGGCGGGCATGCGCAGCAGGTTGCCGACGGACTGCAGCTTCAGCACGGCACGGGCGATCCAGTCGGACAGGCGGGGCGCCGGTCCTTCGATGCCGAAGGTGGATTGGGGCGCGGGAACATTGATCATGATGGTGGTCATGGAGACCTCCTTGGGTATCCGGAAGGCTCAGGCCTTCGCGTCGGTGAGTTCGTGGCGGTCGGCAGCGGCCATCAGGTCGGCTGCGAAACCGGGGTCGGTGCGCAGGTAGGCGCTCGCGAAACTGCGCAGCTCGTTGGCCTCTTCGATCACACTCAGGCGACGGTTGTGGCGCACGGGTCGGCGCAGGGAAGACAGCAGAGCCCGGGTCAGGCGTGCGCTGGCGAGAGCCAGATTGCTCAGTGCCTGGCCGACGCCCAGCGGGCGAGCCGACCGGAAAGCTTGCGAAGGCAGGGAATGGCTGGTCATGGCGTTTACTCCTTGGCATCGGATTGATGCTGCAGTGCAGTATAGGGTAAACACTCATGCGTTGCAGTGAATGTTATGAATAGTCAGCATTCATCAGAGTGATGAATGGCGAACCATGAACTTCCGCACGCTCGACCTCAACCTGCTGCGTGTTTTTGACACGGTGATGGCCGAAGGCAGCATCACGCGCGCTGCCCAGCGCCTGGCGATGACTCAGCCGGCGGTGAGCAACGCACTCAAACGACTGCGCGAATCAGTAGGTGAGGACTTGCTCACAAGGGCCGCGCGCGGTGTTCAGCCGACCGCTTTCGGCGAGGCGCTGTGGCCCCAGGTGCGCGCTGCGCTCGGACAGCTGCGCTCGGCGCTGGAACCCGGAGACTTCGACCCGACCGCCGACACCCGCGTGTTCCGGCTGGCGATGGCCGACGCCGTGGCGGCGCTGATGCTGCCACCGTTGATGGCCCGGCTGGAGGCCTTGCAGGCGCGCCCCCAGATCGAAGTGCGGCCGCTGCTCGACCGCGACCCGCGCGGTCTGTTCAGTCAGGGCGACATCGACTTCGCGATCGGCTACTTCCCCGAAACCGTGGCGGCGCTGGTCGCGCAGGGGCGGGTCGCGCCGCTGCGCCATCGCCGCCTGGCCGAAGGGCGCTACGTCTGCGCGATGCGGCGCGGCCACCCGCTGGCTGAACTGCCGCTCACGCTGGACACCTTCTGCGCCGCCAGCCATGTGCTGGTCAGCTTCAGCGGCCGCGCGCACGGCTTCGTCGACCAGGCGCTGGCCAGCGAAGGCCGCACGCGCCACATTGCGCTGACGGTCAACCAATTCTTCACCGCGGCGCACGTGGTGGCGGCCTGCGACCACCTGACCGTGCTGCCCGACGGCTTCCTGCCGCTGACCGGGCTGCAGGACAGGCTGGTGGTGCGCGAACTGCCCGTCGAGCCCGGCACGGTCTACGCCGATGCGCTCTGGCATGTCCGCCACGACCGTTCGGCGGCACACCAGTGGTTGCTGGCGCGCTTCGACGAGATCGGCCAGGCGCTGCCTGAAGATGCGTCCGGCGCTTGACGACCGACCTGAATTCGCGGATCCTTCCGTAAGTGGTCTAGGCCACTTTGCCAGGCCAGCTCGCGAAACCCTCCACCGGAAGCCGCCGCCATGAACTCACCCGCCGACCAGAACCGAGTGGCCCACGCCGCCGCCCAAGCCGCCCGCAGCGCCCCCGGTCGCGTCGTGCGTGCGCCGCGCGGCAGCACGATCGCCTGCAAGTCGTGGCTGGCCGAAGCGGCATACCGCATGCTTCAGAACAATCTCGACCCCGAAGTGGCCGAGCGTCCCGAGGAACTCGTCGTCTACGGCGGCATCGGCCGGGCGGCCCGCGACTGGGCCAGCTTCGACCGCATCCTCGAGTGCCTGAAGGAACTGAACGACGACGAGTCGCTGCTGATCCAGTCGGGCAAACCGGTCGGCGTGTTCAAGACACATGCCGATGCGCCGCGGGTGCTGCTGGCCAACTCGAACCTCGTACCGAAGTGGGCGACCTGGGAACACTTCCACGAGCTCGACCGCCAGGGCCTGTTCATGTACGGTCAGATGACCGCCGGTTCGTGGATCTACATCGGCACGCAGGGCATCGTGCAGGGCACCTACGAGACCTTTGCCGAGGCCGGTCGCCAGCACTTCGGCGGAAGCATGGAAGGCCGCTGGATCCTCACCGCCGGCCTGGGCGGCATGGGCGGGGCGCAGCCGCTGGCCGCCAGCTTTGCCGGCGCCGTGTCGCTGAACATCGAGTGCCAGCAGTCGAGCATCGACTTCCGGCTGCGCACGCGCTACCTCGACAAGCAGGCGACCGACCTCGACGATGCGCTGCGCCTGATCCAGGAACACACCGCCAAGCGCGAGGCGGTATCGATCGGGCTGCTCGGCAATGCCGCGGAGATCCTGCCGGAACTGGTCCGGTGCGCGAAGGCCGGCGGCATCAAGCCCGATCTGGTGACCGACCAGACCTCGGCGCACGACCTGATCAACGGCTACCTGCCAGTCGGCTGGAGCGTTGCGCAATGGCGCGCGGCACAGGCCGACCCGGCGCAGCACGCGCGGCTCAAGGCGGAGGCGGCGCAGTCCTGTGCCGCGCACGTGCGCGCGATGCTGGACTTCCACGCCATGGGCGTGCCGACGGTCGACTACGGCAACAACATCCGCCAGGTCGCCTTCGACCAGGGCGTGAAGAATGCGTTCGACTTCCCCGGCTTCGTGCCCGCCTACATCCGCCCGTTGTTCTGCGAAGGCAAGGGGCCGTTCCGCTGGGTGGCGCTGTCGGGTGACCCGGAAGACATCCGCAAGACCGACGCGAAGATCAAGCAACTGTTCCCGCACAACACCCACGTGCACCGCTGGCTGGACATGGCCGGAGCGCGCATCGCCTTCCAGGGCCTGCCGGCGCGCATCTGCTGGCTGGGCCTGGGCGAGCGGCATGTCGCCGGACTGGCCTTCAATCAGATGGTCAAGTCCGGCGAATTGAAGGCGCCGATCGTCATCGGCCGTGACCACCTCGACACCGGCTCGGTCGCCAGCCCCAACCGCGAGACGGAGGCCATGAAGGACGGCACCGACGCCGTGTCCGACTGGCCGCTGCTCAATGCCCTGCTCAATGCGTCGGGCGGCGCCACCTGGGTCTCGCTGCACCACGGCGGCGGCGTCGGCATGGGTTACTCGCAGCACTCGGGCATGGTCATCGTCGCCGATGGCACGGAGGCCGCGGCCAGGCGCATGGCCCGCGTGCTGGTCAACGACTGCGGCAGCGGCGTGATGCGCCATGCCGACGCCGGCTACGAGCTGGCCGTGAAGACGGCGCGCGAGCAGGGGCTCAACCTGCCGATGTTGCGCACATGACCGATATTCCCCTCGCGGCGCTGCAGCGCATCGACCTGAACGCGCTGCCGACGCAGCGCTGGAAGAACGGCGCCGGCACGACCCGCGAGATCGCCGTGGAGCCCGCTGGCGCGGGCACGGCCGACTTCGACTGGCGACTCAGCCTCGCCGAGGTCGAGCACGACGCGCCGTTCTCGGCCTTTCCGGGCATCGACCGCTGCATCGTGCTGCTGCACGGTACCGGCATGGCGCTGAAGCCGGACGATGGCACTGCCGCGCACGACCTGCGCCCGCTGCAGCCCTGGTCGTTCGCAGGTGAACGCGCGCTCGCCGCACGCCTGGTCGACGGGCCGTGCCGCGACTTCAACGTGATGACCCGCCGCGGCCGCTGGCGCGCCGACGTGCGCGTGCTGCACGACGCCTGCGCGGTCGCATCCGGCCATGTCACCTTCCTGGTGGCCATTGCCGGCAGCTGGCAGGCTGGTGCCGAGGCCCTGCAGCCGATGCAGGCGCTGCTGTGGCGCGGGCTCGAGTCGCCGATGACGGTGGCACCAGCCGCCGATGGCCACGCCGCCGCGCTATTGCACGTGCGCCTGTGCCACGATCCCTTCCGATGAACACACTGTTCGCCGACCACGCCCTGTTGCCGAGCGGCTGGGCCCGCGACGTGCTGCTCGCGTGGGACGAGGCCGGCACGCTGACCCGTGTCGACGCGGACCAGGTGCCGCCCGCCGAAGCGGTGCGTGCCGGAGGCGTGCTGCTGCCCGGTCTGCCGAACCTGCACTCGCACGCCTTCCAGCGTGCACTGGCCGGCCTCACCGAGTACCGCGGCCCCGGGCAGGACAGCTTCTGGACCTGGCGCGACCTGATGTACCGCTTCGCCGCGCTGCTCACGCCGGACACGCTCGAAGACATCGCCACCCATCTCTACATCGAGATGCTGCGCGCCGGCTACACGGCCGTCTGCGAGTTCCACTACGTGCACCGTGATCCGCAGGGCCTGCCGTATGCCAACCCGGCCGAGATGTCGCTGCGTCTGGTCGCCGCGGCACGGCGTGCCGGCATCGGGCTGACGATGCTGCCCGTGCTCTATCAGCACAGCGGCTTCGGGGCGAAGCCGCCGCGCGAGGACCAGCGGCGCTTCATCCACAGCGTCGACGACCTGCTGCGCACCGTCGAGACACTGCGCGCCGACGGCGTGCGCACCGGTGTCGCACCGCATTCGCTGCGCGCCGTCGCGCCGCCGGCGCTGACCGAGCTGCTGGCCGGGCTGGACGCCATCGACCCGACCGCGCCGGTGCACATCCACGTTGCCGAACAGCTCCAGGAGGTGATCGACTGCGAGGCCTGGAGCGGCCAGCGCCCGGTGCAGTGGCTGCTCGACCATGCGCCGGTGGACACCCGCTGGTGCCTCGTCCATGCCACGCACCTCGACGACCACGAACGCGCCGGCGCGCGCGGCCGCGGTGCCGTGATCGGCCTGTGCCCGACCACCGAGGCCAACCTCGGCGATGGCGTGTTCGACGCCACCGCCTGGCGCGGCGCCTGGGGCATCGGCTCGGACAGCCACGCCAGTGTCGATGCCGCCGAGGAACTGCGCCTGCTCGAGTACACCCAGCGCCTCGCGCAGCGCCAGCGCAACGTGCTGGCCGACGGGCAGCGCCCGGGCGTGGCCGAGGCGCTGTGGCTGTCTGCCGTGGCCGGCGGCTCGCAGGCTTCGGGTCGCCCACTCGGCGGCCTCTCGGTCGGCCAGCAGGCCGACTTCGTGGTGCTCGGCGACATCCTGCTCGACGGCCTGACGCCGACCCGTCAGCTCGCCACCCACGTGTTCGCCAGCCATCGCCGCGCGACCGTCCAGGACGTCTGGGTCGCCGGCCAGCGGCGCGTGCAGAATGGCCGGCACGCCGAGGCGGAGAACGCCGCCGGGCGTTTCGTCGCCGCCCGCGGCCGTCTGCTCGCCGAACTGGAATGACCCCGCCGATCGACCTGCTGCTGCGCAACGTGCGCATCGTCACCTGCACCGATGAGGTGTGCAGCATCACGCCGCCGGCCTTCGTCGCCATCTTCGGCGGCCTGATCGCCGGTCTCGGGCCGATGACCCACCTCGACCCGGATGCGCCGGTGCGCGAGGAGATCGACGCCGAGGGCGCCCTGCTCACGCCGGGGCTGATCGACTGCCACACGCACCTGGTGCACGCCGGCCACCGCGCGCGAGAATTCGAACTCCGCCTGCAGGGCGCGAGCTACGAGGAGATCGCCCGCGCCGGCGGCGGCATCGTCTCGACGGTCAAGCAGACGCGTGAGGCGGTGCCGGGCGACCTGCTCGCCCAGTCGGCGCGGCGCATGCAGGAGCTGATGGCGCATGGCGTCACCACGGTCGAGATCAAGTCCGGCTACGGCCTGTCGCTGAAGGACGAGCTCAAGTGCCTGCGCGTGGCCCGCGAGCTGGGTCAACGCGCGCCGGTCACCGTGCGCACCACGCTGCTCGCTGCGCACGCCCTGCCGCCCGAGTACGCCGGCCGCGCCGACGACTACATCGCGCACGTGGTCGACCACATCGTGCCCGAGGCCGCGCGGCTGCGCCTGGCCGACGCGGTCGATGCCTTCTGCGAAACGATCGGCTTCGACCTGCTGCAGACGCGGCGCGTCTTCCAGGCGGCGCGCGAGCACGGCCTGCCGGTCAAGCTGCATGCCGAGCAGCTCTCCAACATGCACGGTGCTGCGCTGGCCGCCGAGTTCGGCGCGCTGTCGGCCGACCACCTCGAGCATGTCGACGAGGCCGGCGTGATGGCGATGGCGCGCTCCGGCACCGTGGCGGTGATGCTGCCCGGTGCGTACTACTTCCTGCGCGACACCCACCTGCCGCCGATCGACCTGTTCCGCCGCCACGGCGTGCCGATGGCGGTGGCCACCGACTGCAACCCCGGCAGCAGCCCGACGACCCACCTGCCGCTGATGCTGAACATGGCTTGCACGCTGTTCCGCATGACGCCGGCCGAAGCGATGCTCGGCGTCACGCGCCATGCGGCGCAGGCGCTCGGCCTGCTCGACTCGCACGGCACCGTCGAACTCGGCAAGGTGGCCGACCTGTGCCTGTGGAACGTCGACCACCCGGCCGAACTGGCTTACTCGATCGGCGCCAGCCCCTTACGGGCGCGCCTGCACGGCGGCCGCCACCATCCGCTGCAATAGCGGCTGCACCCGCGCCGCGAGGTCGGTGCGGTAGGCGAAGGGTGCGCTCTCGTCCATGTAGGTGCTCTGGCAGATCTCCAGCTGCAGCGCGTGGATGCCGCGATCGGGCGCGCCGTAGTGGCGGGTGATCCAGCCGCCCTTGAAGCGGCCGTTGCTGACGTGGCTGAACTCGCCCTGCGCGGCCATCGGCGCCTCGGCGGCGGCCTGCACGGGACTCGCGCAGGCGCGGCCGTCGGCGGTGCCGAGGTTCAGGTCGGGCAGCTTGCCGTCGAAGAAGCGCGGCAGCACGCTGCAGATCGAGTGCGCATCCCACAGCACCACCTGGCCGTGAAGCGAATGCAGCCGCTCGAGCTCGGTGCGCAGCGCGTCGTGGTACGGCCGCCAGTAGCGCTCGCGGCGCTCGTCGCGCTCGGCCGCGTCGGGCGCCTGGCCGTCCAGATACAGCGGCTGCTTGCGGAAGGTGTCCATCGGCAGCAGGCCGGTGACGTCCTGGCCGGGGTAGAGGCTCTCGTCCTGCGGTGGGCGGTTCAGGTCGATCACATGGCGCGCGTACAGCGCCGAGAGCACCGTCGCCCCCATCGCGTGCGCGAAGGCGTACAGCTGCGGCAGGTGCCAGTCGACGTCGGCGCGCTCCAGCGCGGCCGGCGTCATGCGACGCTCCAGCTCGTGCGGGATGCGCGTGCCGGCGTGCGGGATCGACACCAGCAGCGGCGCCGTGCCCCGGGTCAGTGCGAAGATGTCCGGATCCATGCGTGACAACCCTTGCTGAAGTGGTCTAGACAAGTGAGGGCCGCAGTGTAGACTGCGGCACGCGCCTTGCAAGGCGAAGGAACCCCCTCAACGCAGGAGCCCCCATGATCTTCCAACGCACGTTCACCGGCCTGGCGACCGCCGTCGCCATTCTGACCGCCGCCGCACCCGCCGCCGCCCAGGAAACCCCGGTGGCCATCGGCATTTCCGGCTGGACCGGTTTCGCGCCCTTGACGCTGGCCAAGGAAGCCGGCCTGTTCAAGAAGCTGGGCCTGGACGTGTCGTTCAAGAAGATCCCGCAGAAGGACCGCCACCTGGCCATTGCCTCGGGCGATATCCAGTGCGCCGCGACCACCGTCGAGACCTGGGTGGTCTGGAATGCCAACGGCGTGGCAACCACGCAGATCTTCCAGCTCGACAAGAGCTACGGCGCCGACGGCATGGTGGTCAAGCCCGGCATCACGAAGATCACCGACCTGAAGGGCAAGACCGTCGCCGCCGATGCGCCGGGCACCGCCGGCTACTTCGGGCTGTCGTGGATCCTGAAGAAGAACGGCCTGTCGGTGAAGGACGTCAAGGTGGTCAACATGGGCCCGCAGCCCGCGGCCAACGCGATGATCGCCGGCACCGACGGCATCGACGCCGCGATGACCTACGAGCCGTACCTCTCCGCCGTGCGCGCCAAGCCCGAGGCCGGCAAGATCATCGCCACGACGCTGGACTACCCGATGGTGATGGACACCTTCGGCTGCACGCCCAAGTTCCTGAAGGAGAACCCGAAGGCCGCCAAGGCGCTGGCCGACGGCTACTTCGCGGCGCTGGAGATGATCAAGGCCGATCCGAAGAAGAGCTTCGAGATCATGGGCGCCGACGTCAAGCAGAGCGGCGAGGCTTTCGAGAAGAGCCAGTCCTACCTGCGCTGGCAGGACAAGGCGGCGAACCAGAAGTTCTTCGCCGGCGAGCATGCGCAGTTCAGCAAGGAAGCGGCCGATCTGCTGCTCGAGATCGGCGTCATCCGCCAGATCCCCGACCTGAAGTCGCTGGCCGACACCAGCTTCATCCAGTAAGCCGCCCGCGCCTTGAAGCCGCTTCGCGAGGTGTCGCCCCGGGCCCGGCTGGCCCTGGGCACCAGCTTCTTCGTGCTGTTCTTCGCCGTGTGGGCGTTCGCCACGCTGGGGGGCTTCGTCTCGAAGACCTTCCTGGCCGACCCGATCACGATGGTGAAGTCGGGCTGGACGCTGCTGGCCGAGCAGGGTTTCGCGACCGACATCGGCTTCACGGTGTGGCGCGTGGTCGGCGGCTTCCTGCTCGCCGCCGTCTTCGCCGTGCCGCTGGGCGTCGCGATGGGCGCCTACAAGCCGATCGAGGCGTTCTTCGAGCCCTTCGTCTCCTTCGCGCGCTACCTGCCGGCCTCGGCCTTCATCCCGCTGCTGATCCTGTGGGCCGGCATCGGCGAGGCGCAGAAGCTCTCGGTGATCTTCATCGGCTCCTTCTTCCAGCTGGTGCTGATGATCGCGGTGACGGTGGGCGCCACGCGGCGCGACCTGGTCGAAGCCGCCTACACGCTGGGCGCCAACGACTGGGGCATCGTCAAGCGCGTGCTGATCCCGGCCTCGGCGCCGCAGGTGGCCGAGACACTGCGCCTGGTGCTGGGCTGGGCCTGGACCTACGTGATCGTTGCCGAGTTGATCGGCGCCTCGCAGGGCATCGGCCACATGATCACCGACAGCCAGGCGCTGCTGGCCACCGACCAGATCATCTTCGGCATCATCACCATCGGCGTCATCGGGCTCGTCTCCGACCTCGCCTTCAAGCGTGCGAACCGCGCGCTGTTCCGCTGGGCCGCGCTATGAGCCGTCTGTCGATCAAGGGTGTCGGCCGCACCTTCCCCGGCGTCAACGGCGGCGCACCGACGCTGGCGCTGCAACCCACCGACCTGCAGGTCGCCGACAACGACTTCATCACCGTGCTCGGCCCCTCGGGCTGCGGCAAGTCGACGCTGCTGCGCATCGTCGCCGGCCTGGACACGCCAACGCAGGGCGAGGTGCTGCTCGACGGCGAGCCGGTGCGCGGCCCCGGTGCCGAGCGCGGCATGGTGTTCCAGAGCTACACGCTGTTCCCCTGGCTGACGGTGCACCAGAACATCTGCTTCGGCCTGCGCGAGAAGGGCATGGCGGCTGCACAGCAAGCCGAGATCGCGGCGCGCTTCATCGCCGAGGTCGGCCTGCGCGGCTTCGAGAACCACTTCCCGAAGCAGCTCTCCGGCGGCATGCAGCAGCGCGTGGCGCTGGCGCGCGCGCTGGCCAACGACCCGAAGATCCTGCTGCTCGACGAGCCCTTCGGCGCGCTCGACAACCAGACCCGTGCGCTGATGCAGGAGCTGCTGCTGTCGATCTGGGAGCTGCACCGCAAGACCGTGCTGTTCGTGACCCACGACGTCGACGAGGCGATCTTCATGGCCAACCGCTGCGTGGTGTTCAGCGCGCGGCCGGGGCGTATCAAGAACGAGCTGGCGATCGACCTGCCCTACCCGCGCCACTACACGGTGAAGACCACGCCGCGCTTCTCGGAGTTGAAGGCGGTGGTGACCGAGGACATCCGGGCGGAGTCGCTGAAGACCGCCCAGATGGAACACTGAGGCTCACGTCGGCAGCGCGGCGCCTTGTTCGACCAATGCGGTCGCGGTCGCGATGTCCGGCGCCATCAACCGGTCTTCCGCCAGACGCGGCACCTTGGCGCGCAGCCGGGCGTGAAAGGCCTCGATGGCCGGGGACGACTGCATCGGCCGGTGGAAGTCGAGCGCCTGTGCCGAGGCCAGCCACTCGATGCCGACGATGCCGGCGGTGTTGTCGAGCATCGGGTGCAGGCGTCGCGCGGCATAGGTGGCCATCGAGACGTGGTCTTCCTGGTTCGCCGAGGTGGGCAGCGAGTCGACGCTGGCCGGGTGGGCGAGCGACTTGTTCTCCGAGGCCAGCGCCGCCGAAGTCACCTGCGCGATCATGAATCCCGAGTTCAGCCCGCCGTTGTCGACCAGGAAGGCCGGCAGGTTGGACAGCACCGGGTCCATCAACATCGCGGTGCGGCGCTCGGACAGCGCGCCGATCTCGGCGATCGCCAGCGCCAGGTTGTCGGCCGCGAAGGCCACCGGCTCGGCGTGGAAGTTGCCACCCGACAGCGCCTCCATCGTGTCGGCAAAGACCAGCGGGTTGTCCGACACGCCGTTCGCCTCGGTCAGCAGGATGCCCCAGGCATGCGCCATCTGGTCGAGGCAGGCGCCCATCACCTGCGGCTGGCAGCGCAGGCAGTACGGGTCCTGCACCTTCTCGCAGTCGAGGTGCGAGGCGCGCAGCGCGCTGCCGGCCAGCCAGGCGCGGTAGCGTGTGGCCACCAGGCGCTGGCCACGCTGGCCGCGCACGGCGTGGATGCGGTCGTCGAACGGCGTGTCCGAGCCCTTGGCGGCGTCCACCGTCATCGCGCCGACGGCGAGCGCGGCGTCGAACACGTTCTCCAGGCGCAGCGCGGCGTGGATCGCCAGCGCCGTCGAGGCTTGCGTGCCGTTGAGCAGCGCCAGGCCTTCCTTGGGGCCGAGCACGAGTGGCTGCAGGCCGGCCTGCGGCAGTGCTTCGAGCGCGCTCAAGCGCTTGCCGCCGACGAAGGCCTCGCCGACGCCGATCAGCAGGCCGGCCAGGTGCGACAGCGGCGCCAGGTCACCGGAGGCGCCGACCGAGCCTTTCTCCGGCACGACTGGTAGCACGTCCTTCGCCAGCAGCGCGAGCAGCGCTTCGATGACTTCCATGCGCACGCCCGACACGCCATGCGCCAGGCTCGCTGCCTTGAGCAACAACATCAGCCGCACCACCGGCGCCGACAGCGGCTGCCCGACGCCGGCGCTGTGCGACAGCACCAGGTTCTTTTGCAGCTGCGTCAGCTGGTCGTCGGCGATGCGCGTCTGCGCCAGCTTGCCGAAGCCGGTGTTGATGCCGTAGACCGGCTCGTGGCGCGACACCAGGGTGCGCACCGCGGCGACGCTGGCTTCGATGCCGGCGCGGGCGGATTCGGCGACGGCCAGCGCCACCGGGCCGGCGGCCACGCGGGCGAGCAAAGGCTTGTCGAGGTGGCCGGGGGTGAGGGTCGTGGCGTGCATCGTCGCGCTCCGCAAAGTGGTCTAGACAACTTTAGCATGGCGACGGATAGAATGGAACCATGACGCCGCCCGCCGCGCCCCGCCGCCTGCCGTCCGAGGACATCAAGGCCTCGATCCGGCAGCGCATTGCCGAAGGCGGCTGGCAGCCCGGCATGCGGCTGCCGTCGGAGCGTGAGCTGGTGCAGCAGTTCGGCTGCGCGCGCATGACCGTGCACCACGCGCTGCGCGGGCTGGAGGACGAGGGCCTGATCGAGCGCCGCCAGGGCTCGGGCTCCTACGTCGCGCAGCTGCATCCGATCTCCAACGTGCTGCAGGTGCGCGACATCCACGACGAGATCGCCGAGCGCGGCCATGTGCACGTCACGCGTGTGCTCGGCGTCTCGCGCGAGAAGGCGGCGCCCGAGATCGCCGCGGCGATGCGCCTGCGCAAGGGCGCCAGCGTCTACCACGTGAGGCTGGTGCACCTGGAGAACGGCGTTCCGATCCAGCTCGAGGACCGCCACGTCAACCCGGCACTGGCGCCCGACTTCACGGTGTTGGACTTCACGCAGGTCACGCCGTCGCACGTGCTGTTCCAGCATGCACCGCTGACCGAGGCCGAGCAGGTCGTCGAGGCGGTGCTCGCCGACGCCGAGAAGGCGCAGGCGCTCGACGTGCCCGAGGGCAGCGCGCTGCTGATGGTGTCGCGCCGCACGGTGTCGCAGGGCGCCGTGGCGTCGGTGGCGCGCCTGTACCATCCCGGCACCCGCTACCGACTGATCGGCCACTTCTCGGTCTGATCCCGCTTCCGATGAGCCAAGACCTCACCGACGCCGAGTTCGAGGAACTCGACGGCCTGCTCGCCCAGACGCCCGAGCCCTTCGAGCCGCTCGACGCGGTGATGCTCGACGGCTACCTGGCCGGCGTGATCGTGCTGCCGGTGCTGCTCGAGACCGAGGCCTGGCTGCCGCACGTGTTCGACTTCGACGGCCAGCCGCTGCCCGACGACGCCGACCCGGTCTGGCGCGAGCGGATCACCACGCTGATCCTGCGCCGGCACGCAGCGCTGAACCGCGCGATCGCCGAGGACGGCTGGTTCGACCCGCTGATCCTCGAGCTCGACGATTTCAACCCGCCGCGCAGTGACGAGCCGGCCGCCAGCCTGAACCCGGTCTCGCAGGCGCTGTTCCCGTGGGTGGCCGGTTTCCAGCACGCCATGGAGAGCTTCCCCGACCTGCTCGAGCTGCCCGACCCGGCCATCGACGTCGCGCTGGCGCGCCTGTACCGCCACCTGCCGGCGCAGACCGACGAGGAACGTGAGGTCGTCGCCACGCTCGAGAAGGAACACCCGCTGGCAACGCTCGACGAGGCGATCGAGGACCTGATCGTCATCATCGCCGACCTCGAAGACCTGACGCGCGACCTCCGCTACAAGGTCGAGACGGTCAAGCGCGAAGCGCCCAAGGTCGGCCGCAACGACCCCTGCCCCTGCGGCAGCGGCAAGAAGTACAAGCAGTGCCACGGCAAGGCGTGAGCCGCGTTCGCGCACGATGAGGATCCAGCTCCTCTCCGATCTGCACCTCGAGACCGAGGCTTTCGAACCCGAACCGAACCCGGCCGCCGAACTGCTGGTGCTCGGTGGCGACATCGACAGCCGCTGGGAGGAACTGGAACGCTTCCGCCACTGGCCGGTGCCGGTGTGGATGGTGGCCGGCAACCACGAGTTCGACGGCCGTGAGCTCGACGAGGCCTGGCCAGCGCTGCGCGCGCGCTGCGCAGCGCTCGGCATCGTGTTGCTCGAGCGTGAGAGCCGCGTGTTCACCGATGCCGCGGGTGCGCGCGTCCGCATCGTGGCCACCGTGCGCTGGTGCGACTTCGATCTGTTCGGTGAGGCCCGCCGTCCGACCGCGATGCGCGCCGCCAGCTACTACATGCGCATCATGCGCAGCACACGGCACGGCGTGGCGTTCGATCCGGAGGGCGTGCGCGAGGAGGCGCTGGCCTGCCGCGAGTGGCTGGCCGCCGAACTCGCGACCACCGGCGACTGGGACCGCACGGTCGTGCTGACGCACTTCGCGCCCTCGCTGCGCAGCGCCGACCCGCGCTACGGCGCACAACCCGGCACGGCGAGTTTCTGCAACGCCGACGACGCGCTGCTGCCCCTGGCCTCGACCTGGATCCACGGCCACCTGCACTGCCGCCACGACTACCTGGTCGAGCATCCTGCTGGCCGCACCCGAGTGGTCTGCAACGCCCGCGGCCACGCGCGCAAGGGCGAGGCGGATGGGTACGACCCGCTGCGCCTCTACGAAATCTAGATCACTTCACCTCTTCGGCGATCTCGATCGCCAGACCGCTGGCGCCGACCGCCACCGGTTGCGAGAAGCCCTGCAGGTCGCCCGGCTGGGCGATCGCGTTGCCGCTCTTGCTGATGCGCGCGCCGACGATCACCTGCGTCGCGGTGGACAGCCGCATCGCCGGGCTCATCGCCATCGAGTCGTCGAGCTTGAAGCGGATCGGCAGGTCCTTGACCTGCTTGCGCAGGATGGCCAGCGGCGCACGCGGGCCGTCGACCGCACGGGCGAACACGAACACCGTGTCCTCCGGCGACACGCGGCCCTTCAAGGCGGCGGCCAGCGTCACGTCGCCGGCCACCGAGGCGCCGGCCGCAGCGGCCGGCGGCGAGGACGGTGCCGCGGACGAAGCGCTCGCCGCCGGCATGCCGGCGCGAGAGCGGGCTTCGGCCACGCCACCCTGCAGGTTGCGCGCGAGTTCACTGCCGGGTTCGGACGAGGCTACGGCCGCTTCCCACAGCGTTGCCGCCTTGGCGTAGTCGCCGGCATCGAAGGCGATCGTGCCGGCCAGCGCCAGCGCTTTCAGGTTTTTCGGGTCGAGCTCGAGCGCCTTGGCGATCAGCGTCGTCGGCTCGCCGGCGAGCTTGCGGCCGGCGGCCATCGCGGTGGCGTCGGCCAGGTCGGCATAGGCCTGCGCGTCCTGGGGGCGCATCGTGGTCACGCGCTTGAAGGCGGCGACCGAATCGGGATAGCGGCCCAGCGCGCTGTAGCTGCGGCCCAGCATCGACCAGCCTTCGGCATCGTCCGGCTTGTCCTTCAGACGCTGCTCGAGCTGCGCGACCATCGCTTCGATCTGGCCGGCTCCGCTGGCATGGCCGGTCTCGCCCTCGCTCTTGGCCATCGGCACGCCGCGCCACGCGGACGGTGTGCCGTAGACGGCGTAGCCGGCCGCTGCCAGCACGAGCACGAAGGCGGCCGAGCCGGCCAGCAGGCGGCGCGACGGGCGCGCCTGGTTCGTCGATGAGGGCGCTGCCGGGGCTGCTGCAGCCGCCGGTGCGTCGCCCGATTGCAGGACAGCGGACAGCAGTTCCTGCTCCAGCCGGGCCCGTGATGCCGTGGCCTGGTCGGCCGGCAACGCGCCGGAGGCGGCCAGTTCGTCGAGCTGGCGGATCTGCCGCTTGAGTTCTTCGATGCGAGGGTTCATGGGGCGTGGATGGTAAGGCCCGGCACGGTTGCGGGATGTCAAGAAACCCGGTTCGGCCTGTGCCAGACTCGCCTCGTTGCAAACATGTTCCCCGGAGACCGTGCCCCATGAAGATCCTGATCGCCGCCGATGGCAGCCCCTTCACCAAGCGCATGCTGGCCTACCTGGCAGCCCACGATGAATGGCTGGGCGGCGGGCGGCACGTGTACACGGTGCTCAACTCGGTGATGCCGGTGCCGGGACGTGCGGCTTCGGTGATTGACCGCGACACGCTCAAGGCCTACTACGCCGACACCAGCGAGGCGGTCTTCAAGCCGATCCGTGCCTTCTTCAAGAAGCAGGGCATCGAGGCGGCGTTCATCAGCAAGGTCGGCCACGCCCCCGAGGTCATCGCCAAGATGGCCGATTCCGGCGACTTCGACCTGCTGCTGATGGGCTCGCACGGCCACGGCACGCTGGGCAACCTGGTGATGGGCTCGGTGGCGACCAAGGTCCTCGCGGCGTGCAAGACGCCGGTGCTGCTGATCCGCTAGGGCGGAGCCCCCACGCTCATTGCGTGAGCGCCTCTATCGCTTCGACAACCCGTCGAAGCAGGTCGACAGCAGCAGCTCGATGATCTGCTCGTCGCTGTACTGCGCGCTCAGCTTGAGCAGGCCCAGCACCGGGTCGCAGGCACGGGCGAACAGCGTGTAGAGAATCACTTCCGGCGGCAGCTTCGGGTTCAGGTCGCCGTCCGCCTGTGCGGCAGTGATCCAGGCGCCGAGACGGTCGCTGACTTCCATCAGGCGATCGAGATAGGCCTTGTTGGTCGTCAGCGTCGCGCGAAGGCTGGAGTTCTGCGCCGGCAAAGAAGGCATCTCGCCGGCCAGTTGCACCTGCATGGTCCAGCGTGCCACGGCCATCAGCTGGTCGATCGCACGGGCCGGCTCCTTGCCGCTGAGCTGGTCGATGTAGGCCAGCGCCCGCTCGAGGATGCGGATCATTGCCGCTGCCGCCAGCTCTTCCTTCGACGTGAAGTGCTTGTAGAGGCTCGCCTTGGCGATGCCGACATCGGCCGCCACCTCATCGACCGTCATCAGGTCGAAGC
Source organism: Chitinophaga pinensis (assembly GCA_943370595.1). Lineage (GTDB taxonomy): Bacteria > Pseudomonadota > Gammaproteobacteria > Burkholderiales > Burkholderiaceae_C > Piscinibacter. The sequence goes on along the minus strand of CALRRO020000002.1, from coordinate 229,034 downwards.
CCTTTTCCGCCAGCAGCCGGTTGACCGACGAGACGATCGCGTCCTCCCGGGCGCGCAGTACCTGCTCACGAAATGACAGCTTGGCCATGCACCAATTCTAGTCGCGAAGGGCTGAGACAGGACGCACAGGTCCGGAAGTGACTATTCGGTTTCTGAGAATGACCACACGGTTGTGTTGAGATACCAATCAGTCTAAATTGCGCCTCGTCGGTCCCGTGACACAGATCACGAATCGGCATCTGTCGGCGCAGCCGCCGGCCTCCTTGCAACCTCGACTGGAGCAGTACACATGTTCGATTGGCTCAAGAGACTGGCGGCCGTGACCGCCCTCGGCCTCGTCGCCGCCTGCGGCGGTGGCGACGATCACCACCCCGGCAACATCGTGCAGATCGCGCAAGCCGACGCGCGCTTCAGCATCCTGGCGGAGGCGGTGGTGGCCGCCGACCTGGCCGACGAGTTGTCCGCCCCTGGCCCGCTGACGGTGTTCGCACCGACCAATGACGCCTTTGCCGCGCTGCTGACCGAACTGGGCCTGACCAAGGCGCAGTTGCTGGCCGACAAGCCGCTGCTGATCGCCGTGCTGCAGTACCACGTGATTGCCGGCAAGGTGGCGAAGGCCGACGTGCCGCTGGGCAAGGCCATCTCGCCGCTGGCCGGCGGCATCTTCAAGGTCGACAGCGTCGGCGCCGACCTGATCATCACCGACGGCCGCAACCGCACGTCGAAGATCGTGCTGACCGACATCCCGGCGGCCAACGGCGTCATTCACGCCATCGACAAGGTGATCCTGCCGGCCGACAAGAACATCGTCGAGACGGCGATCGCCACACCGGCGTTCAGCATCCTGGTCGACGCGGTGGTTGCCGCCGGACTGGTGGACACGCTCAGCGGCCCAGGCCCGTTCACTGTGTTCGCGCCGACCGACGACGCCTTCGCCGCGCTGCTGACCGAACTGGGCGTCACCAAGGACGAGCTGCTGGCCGACACCGCGCTGCTGACGCAGGTGCTGACGTATCACGTCGTGCCGGGCCGCGTGCTCAAGGCCGACGTGCCCATCGACACCGCCATCACCACCGTGCAGGGCGAGTCCTTCACCGTCGGTGCGACCCTGGCCATCACCGACCAGCGTGACCGCACTTCCAACATCACCGCGACCGACGTGCTGACCAGCAACGGCGTGATCCACGTGATCGACAAGGTGATCCTGCCCGCGCCCTGAGCGCGCGGCGGTGCACGTTTCCCGAGCAAGCCCTCAAGTCCCGTTCATCCCAAGGAGTATCACGATGAAGAAAATGATCGCACTGGCCGCCCTGTCGCTGGCCGCCCTGTCGGCGCAGGCCAAGGACATCGTCGAGACCGCCGTTGGCGCCGGCCAGTTCAAGACGCTCGCCACCGCGCTGCAGGCCGCCGGCCTGGTCGACACGCTGAAGGGCGCCGGCCCGTTCACCGTGTTCGCGCCGACCGACGAGGCCTTCGCCAAGATCCCGAAGGCCGACCTCGATGCGCTGCTGAAGGACAAGGCCAAGCTGACCGCGGTGCTGACCTACCACGTCGTGCCGGGCAAGGTGATGGCCAAGGACGTCAAGGCCGGCAAGGTGAAGACCGTGCAGGGCAGCGAGCTGACGCTGGGCACCACCGGCGGCGTGACCGTCGATGCCGCGAAGGTCGTGCAGGCCGACGTGGTCGCCTCCAACGGCGTGATCCACGTCATCGACAGCGTCGTGCTGCCGAAGTGATGCCCGACTGAAGCGCTCAGCGCTTCTTCACGGGGCCGGCGCCTGCAGAGGGCGGCCGGCCTTTTTCCTTGGTGGACGCGTTGCGGTCCTCGGGCATCGGCAGCGTGTCCATGCTGGCGTCCAGGCCGAAGGCTGTGCCCATGTCGCCATAGTCCGACTCGGGTGCCGGCGCGGCCTTGCCGAAGCCCAGCGCGGACCACCATGGAACCGAAGAAGACTTGCTGCTCATGTCGCCACCCCACCCGCTGTTGACCACCCCGATATCGGAATGATCCCAGTGTGATGAATGGCCGTGGCGTGCAAAGCCGCGAACAAGTGCACCGCTCGCGTGCATTTCGCTACCAACTGCGTCCGAGCGTGACAAAGGGGCGCGCCCGAGGTCAGCCGCTCACCACACCCGGCTGCCCGGCCTCGACGACGAAACGCGCCTGCGAGTGCAGCCGCGCCCCGGGCTGCGCCGGAAATGGCGTGGCGCGGAAGTCGCACGTCGCGGACTCGGGGCGGATGTCGATCAGCGCATAGCCGCGCTCGTCGCTGCGGGCGTGCAGCAGGTCCGGATTGCTGGCGCGGATCGCCGCCGTCAGCGTTTCGGACAGGCCGCGGCTGGTCACCGAACTGCATACGAACTCGCTGGCCACGACCGGCGATCGCGGGTCGCCCGGACGCTGGCGCAACTGGGCGGCCACGTGGCGGTGCACGTCGCCGCCGAGCACCAGCGCGTTGCCGCCGGCGGCCGACGACGCGGCGATGGCGTCGAGCAGGCGCTCGCGGGCGCGCGGGTAGCCGTCCCAGCCGTCGGTGTACAGGCGTTGGCCGAAGGGGGTGTCGATGCCGCTGGGGCTGAGCTGCGAGGCCTGGGCGATCACCCGCCACGGCCGGCGGCTCGCCGCCAGGCCCTGGGCGAGCCAGCGCTCCTGCGCCGCGCCGAAGATGCTGCGCGCCGGGTCGGTCAGCGCGTCGCAGTCCGAGAGCACACGACCGCCGGCGCGGCCGGCGGTGTTGCAGGCCTGCAGGTCACGGTACTGGCGGTTGTCCAGGGTCCACAGATCGGCCAGCCGGCCCCAGCGGAACTGCTGATGGATGGTCATGGCCGCACCCTGCGGTGCCATCGCCGGCGACACCGGCAGGTGCTCGAAGTAGGCCTGGTAGGCGGCGGCACGGCGGCGCAGGAAGGCGGCGGCGTCCAGCCCGCTGACGTTCGCCTCACCCGCATAGTCGTTCTCGACCTCGTGGTCGTCCCAGGTCAGCAGCCAGGGGTGCGCGGCGTGCGCGGCGCGCAGGTCGGCGTCGAGCTTGTAGGTGGCGTGCCGGGCGCGGTATTCGTCGAGCGTGCGCGGCACCGGAGCCTCGTGCGCGCGCAGGCGGAAGCGCGGGTTGCTGGACTCGTAGATGTAGTCGCCGACGAACAGCACGAAGTCGAGATCGCGCGAGGCGATCTCGCGGTGCGCCGCGTACCAGCCCTGCTCGTAGTGCTGGCAGGAGGCCAGTGCGATGCGCAGCCGCTGCGGAGAGGCGTCGTCGGCCGGTGCGGTGCGGGTGCGACCGACCGGGCTCGCGGCATCGCCAGCGAGGAAGCGGTAGTACCAGGTGCGGGCGCTGGCCAGGCCATCGACCTCGACGTGCACGCTGTGCGCCCGTTCCGGCCGGGCGACGAACTCGCCGCGGCGCAGGCCGACCGAGAAGTGTTCGTCCTCGGCGAGCTCCCAGCGCACGGGCAGCGGCACGGCCGGCAGGCCGCCGCCCGGCTCGTGCGGGCGCGGCGCGAGGCGGGTCCAGATCACCACCGAGCCGGGGCGCGGCATGCCGCTGGCCACGCCGAGCGTGAACGGGTCGTCCAGGCCGGCCGGCCAGCGCGCCGGTGCCGCCTGGGCCCGGGCGCCGCCGCCGAACAGCTGCGCCAGCGCGGTCGCCGCCGCCTGGCGGCCGAGTTGCTGGAGGAGTTGGCGGCGGTGCATGCTGGCGCCATTGTCGTGGCCGCCGATGACGCCCCTACAATCGCGCCCCTTCGCGAGGCCCCCACCCATGTACTGCGCCATCGACTTCGGCACTTCCAACTCGGCCGTCGCCATCCCCGACCCGTCCGGCGTTCCCGGCGCGAAGGCCGGCATGCGCCTGGTCGAGCTCGAGCCCGGCCAGACGACCATGCCGACGGCGGTCTTCTACTTCGTCGACGGCCCCGAGCACGACGGCCCGCCGCGCGCCTTCGGCCGTGCCGCGGTGGCCGCCTATGTCGACGGGCTGGACGGCCGCCTGATGCGCTCGATGAAGAGCATCCTCGGCAGCAGCCTGATCGAGCAGACCACCGACGTGGGCGGTGGCCGCGGCGTGAAGTACCTCGACATCGTCGCCGGCTACCTGCGCCACCTGAAGCGCCGCGCCGAGGCCGACGCGAAGGCGCCGATCGACCGCGTGGTGCTCGGCCGCCCGGTGTTCTTCGTCGACGACGACCCGCTGCGCGACGCGCAGGCGCAGGCTGCGCTGGAGGCAGCGGCGCGCCAGGTCGGCTTCGCCGACATCCACTTCCAGTACGAGCCGATCGCCGCGGCCTTCGACCACGAACGCAGCATCGACCATGAAGAGGTGGTGCTGGTGGCCGATATCGGCGGCGGCACGAGCGACTTCTCGATCGTGCGCGTCGGCCCGCAGCATGCGGCGAAGCTGGAGCGCAAGGACGACATCCTCGCCAACCACGGCGTGCACGTCGCCGGCACCGACTTCGACCGCCGCATCGAGCTGGCGGCGATCCTGCCCGAGTTCGGCTACGGCGCCTACGGCCCGAGCATTGCCGGCTCGACGCCGCGCGAGGTGCCCAGCGGCGTCTACTTCGACCTCGCCACCTGGCACCTGATCAACACCGTCTACAACCCGGCGCGCGTGGCCGAGCTGCGCAGCATGCGCGGCTTCTACGCCGACCCTCGCCACCACGACCGCCTGATGACGGTGGTCACCGAGCGGCTCGGCCACGAGCTCGCGGCGCGCGCCGAAGGCGGCAAGATCGCGGTGGCCGAAGGCGGGCAGACGCGCATCGACCTGTCGCACGTGGAGAACCGGCTGGCGGTGGATCTGGTCGAGGCACAGGCGGTCGCCGCGCTGGACGCCGACATCGAGCGCATCGTCGAGGCCGCGCACGAGACGGCGCGCCAGGCCGGGCTCGCGCCCGACGCAATCGGTGCGCTCTACTTCACCGGCGGTTCGACCGGCCTGCGCCTGCTGGCGCAGCGCATCGCCGCGGCCTTCCCAGGCGCGCGCATCGTGCGCGGCGACCGCTTCGCCAGCGTGGCCAGCGGCCTCGCGGTGTTCGCGCAGCGCTGGTACGGACGCGCCTGAGCCTCGCCTCAGGGGCAGACCGGGTCGGTGGCCGAGACGTCGGCCAGCGCGGCGGCCAGGTCGATCTGGCGCAGCGAGCTGCCGCACAGTGCCGACGAGCGGTCGGCCAAGCGCTTGGCGGCCAGTTCGGTGTCCCACTGGCGCTGCGCCGGGCGCGACGGATCGCCCCCCGGAGGCAGCGTGGCCAGCAGCAGCGCGACGCCACCGGCAGCCAGCGGCGTGGCCATCGAGGTGCCGCTCCAGCTGCCCCAGCCGCCGCCGGGCACCGTGCTGACGATGGCGTCGCCCGGCGCCGCGACGCGGACCCAGCTGCCCCGATTGGAGAAGTCGGCGACACGATCCGACTCGCTGCTTGCCGCCACCGAGAGCAGGCCCGGCACCGGCTCGGCAGCCGGGAACTCCTCGATCGTCTCGCTGGCGCCGTTGCCGGCCGCGGCGGCCACCACCGCAGCATGGCGCAGCGCGCAGCGGGCGCGGTCGTCGTCGAAGCCGGGGTCGGCGAAGGCGTCGTCGTCATCGTCGAAGGTGCAGGCCGCCAGCGACGACACGGTCTTCAGCAGATCGGTGCGCTGCAGCGTCGACAGGCTCAGGTTGATCACGTGGGCCCCGTCGTCGGTGGCCGGGTTGCCGTCGGGGTCGACCGCCCAGCCGAGCGCCTCGGCCAGCACCCAGGCGTTGCCGCGGCCCTTGTCGTCGAGCACGCGCACCGGCATCAGCCGCGCCGACGGCGCGGCCAGCGCCACCAGCCCGGCGACGTGCGTGCCGTGGCCGTAGCCGGCGTCGTCGCGGTCGCCGGTCTCGGACGGATCCCTGTCGTCGTCGACGAAGTCGCGGCCGAGCAGCGCGCCGCCGTTGCCGCGCGCCAGGCGCGGCGCCAGCACCGGGTGGGCCAGGTCGATGCCGGTATCGAGGATGGCCACGCGCACGCCGCTGCCGGTGCTGGTGGCGTGCGCGCTGGCCAGGTTGATCGCCTGCGGCGCCCACTGCGAGGCGTAGACGCCTTCGTCACCGCCGACCGCCCAGACCGGGTTGCGGCGCCGGCCCTCCGGAGTTTCGGTGTCCTCGTTGCGCTCGGCAAAGCGCACGGCCGGGTCGGCGCGCAGCGTGCCGATGGCATCGTCGGCGCTCGCCCCCGCGGCCACGCGCAACCGCCAGATCGGCCGCTTGCCGAAGCGGTCGACCACCGTCAGGCCGTAGCGCGCGGCCAGGGGGTTCACGTCGGCACCGGTGTTGAGCTGCACGATCACGTCGGCGCTCAGCGGGTCGGCGCCGCCTCCTCCGCCGTCGTCGGGCGGTGTCGTGCCGCCGCCGGAACCCCCGCCCCCGCAGGCAGCGAGGAGCAGGCAGGCAGCAAGGGTGTGCAGCTTGTACGGCATGGCGGAGGCGCGGAAGTGGACGTGCAAGGACAGAGCGGCGAGCCGGTGCGGAAATACAGCCCCCGCGATGCCGCCATCATCGCGGCGCCCGCTCAGCCGCGCCCGTGTGGGGCGAAAGCGGCCCAGTGGAACGGGTGCGCGCCGCTGCGGGCCGACTCGCGCTGCGCGCCGGCCAGTGCCTCGGCACAGGCTTCGCCGCCGACCAGGCGGCCATAGAAGCCGCGCATCAGCGTCGCCGTGGCCGCATCGTCGACGGCCCAGGACGAGGCCACCACGGTGCGCACGCCGGACATCAGGAAGCCGCGCACCAGGCCGATCGCCTCGTTGCCTGGGGCAATGCGGCTCAGCCCGGTCTCGCAGGCCGACAGCGTGACCAGCTGGGCGCGCAGCCCCAGCTGCGGCGCCTCGTGCAGGGCCAGCGCACCATCGGCCAGTTCGAGGGCCGAGAACATCGGGCTGTCGGCGCGGAACTGCGCATGGCAGGCCAGATGCACCACGTCGGCTTCGCCGGCGACCGAGCGCAATGCAGCGCGTGTGGCCTGCGCGCCGACGAGCACGCGCGCGCCCACGCCGAACGCGGCGCCCACGGCCGCGGCCTCGTCGTCCACATGGGCCAGCGCGCCGCCGCCATAGCCCAGCGCCAGCACGCGCCGCGGCGGCGCGGTGGGTGCGGCCAGCGCCTGCGCCGCCCAGGCGGCGCTGGGCGCGAGGCTGATGTCATGCGCCTCGACCAGCCACTGCGCGCCGTCGTGCAGCGCGGCGAAGGGCAGGTAGTGCAGCGGTCCGTGCGGCACCACGACCACGCGGCGCCGACCGCGCAAAGCGCCGGCCAGCGGCGCCCACAGCATCGTGTGCAAGGCCTGCAGGTGGATGCGCACTCGCTGCAGCAGGCGCTCGCCGTGCTCGCCCTGCAGCCGCTGCATGCCGCCCAGGCGCAGCGCGTCGAGCTGCAGGCGCAGGCTGCGCAGGCGGGCATCGACACCGGCGGCGTCGAGCTCGAACGCCTGCACGCCGGCGTCGCTGGCCACGCAGGCGAGCCAGTGCGTGCCGCTGGCGTGGAAGGCGACCACTGCCTGCGAGGGGCCCAGCAAGTCCGGCAGGGCCGCGGCGTGCCAGGTGGATGTTGCCGCGGTCGCACCCGGCGTGGCTTGCGCGAGCTGTGCGCGGCGTGCCGCTTCCAGCAGGGCTTGTTCGCGCTGTGCTTCTTCCGCGCCCAGCGCTGCCACCGCCTCAGCATCGCCGTCGGCCAGCGCCTCGCGCCGTCGCTCGCGCACCCACTGAAGTGCGGTCGCCTCGGCCGAGGCCGTGCCGCCGCCATGCACTTCGCCGACGGCCAGCGCCAGCGCCCGCGCGCGGCCGCGTTCGATCGTCTCCAGCAGTTCGATCGCCGGCTCGCGGCGCGCCCAGGCAATGCGCACCAGACGGTCGTGCAGCGCCTGCGCGTCGGCGCCGAAGGCGGTGCGGAAGCCGTCGCCCGGCAGCGTGGCGCGGGTCTCGTCCAGGCCCTGCAGCGCGAGGCCGGCGTGATGCCGGGCCATGAGCGTGTCACCCGCCTTCCAGGCCAGTTCACCGAGGCCGCGGTGGCAAGCCCATTGCACCGGGCCCAGGCCGTCGGCTTCGGCCAGCGTCTGCGTGAACTGCCCCCTGGCCTCGTCAAGCGCCCCCGCGGCGGCTGCCGCTTCTGCTGCCAGCACGCGGCCCTCCAGCGCCCAGCCGCGGATGCCGGCCTCGGAAAGCCGCTGCGCGGCGTCGGCCGCACGGGCACGGGCCTCCTCGTGCTCGCCGAGTTCGAGCTGCAGCGCGGCCACGGACAGGTCGGCCCAGGCCACCGAGGCCGTGTTGTCCTCGGCCTCGAACAGCGCACGGGCCTGTTCGAAGCCGGCCAATGCGGTGCCCGTATCGCCGAGCTTGTGCGCCACGCGCGCGGCCTCGAGCAGCGCGGTCGCCTGCTCGGTGCTGGCCTCGATGGCTGCAGCGTCGCGGATGACTGCGGCGTAGAGCTGCTGCGCCTCGGGCAGCAGGTTCACGGCCTGGTAGGCGTCGGCCAGCGACAGCTCGGCGTCGATGCACTGCTGCGGCGACGCGCCGACCTCGGCGAGCCCGGCGCGCGCCGCGGCCAGCTCACGCAGTGCACGGGCGTAGCCGCCGCGCAGCAGCTCGATGCGGCCGATGCCGCCGCGCGCCTGCGCCGCCAGCACCGCGTGGCCGTGCGTGCCGGCCCGCATCAGCGCACGTTCGAAGACCCGCAGCGCCTCGTCGAAGTCGTACTGCCAGCTCAGCCCGTTGGCCAGCGAGATGTCGGCGCGGATCGACAGCTCGCGGTCGCCGGCGTGTGCGGCACGCACCGAGGCGCGGCGGTACAGCGCCACCGCCTCGGCGTGGCGATCCTGGCGCGAGTGCATGGTGCCGAGGTTGAGCTCGATCTTGCCGGCGGAGCGTTCATCGCCGGCAGCGACGAACGCCGCCAGCGCCGCTTCGCCGCAGGCGAGCGCCTCGTCGTGGCGACCGAGCATGGACAGCACGATCAGCTTGGGAACGCGCGTCTGCGCCGCCTCGTGGGCGCGGCCGAGCGCCAGCAGGCTGTCGTTCGCGGCATCGAACTGCAAGGCGGCGTCGGCGAGCCGGCCCTGTGTCAGCGAGGCCAGGCCGGCGGCCCAGTCGGCCATCGCCCCGATCTCGGCGGCGGCGTCGCGCACGCGCAGCTGGTCGAGCAGCGCGGCGCAGCGATGCGCCAGCGCCGGCGTGGTGCCCCAGGCGGCCATGGCCTCGTCCTTCAGCGCGAGCGCCAGCGCAGGCGCCGGTGCCGGCAGTTGCGCTGGCAGTTCGTCCGCGTCCTCGTCGATCCAGCGCCGCGCCGCTTCGCCCGCCGACGGCTCCATGCGCTCAGGCGCCGCCGGCCAGCTCGAAGGACGGCACGCTGATCTCCCAGCCGTCGGCGCGCAGCGTCAGCACGCAGATGCCGGCGGCCACCGGCTCGAACTCGAATTCGGAGAGTTCGTTCCACGCCACCTGCTGAGGCGCCGCATCGCCGCAGCGCAGCTCGGCGAGGCCGACCGCGTCCGGACCGAGCACCTGACCACTGATGCGCCAGCGGCGGTCGGCCAGCGGCTCGAGGCGCAGGTCGATGTCGCGCCCCTCCGCGGAAAACAGCATCTGTCGCGTCGCGGACACGCCGCCGGCGCGCAGGCCCAGGGCCAGGTGGCCGCCCGCCGCACTGTCGAGCCGCAGGGTCGCGACCCAGCGGCGCAGCGCGCCGCCCGCGGTGGATGCCGCGGCGCGCGGTTGCCACAGGTCGATCGCACGCTGGATCAGGTGTTCAGGCGCGTCCTCGAGCTGCCGGCTGTCGCGCAGCCGGCGCTGCAGGGCGTCGTCGTCGGGGAGGGTCGCGTCGTTCATGGCAGCGGGTCCGGAAGTGTCATGCCGTGACAGAGCTGGCGGGACGGGCGGAAATACCGAGGCATCACATCGAGGCCAGCAGCTGGCGAAGCTTGTCGAGCGCCCGCGCCCGCGTCGGGCCGATGCTGCCCTCGGCGATGCCCAGCCGTGCAGCGATCTCAGCGTAGGGCGGCGCCTCGTCCTGCAGGAACAGCAGCTCGAGCAGCTGACGGTGGCGAGGCTCGAGCCGCTCGAGCGCGCGGCGCACGCGGTCCTGCTCCTGCAGCTCGCCGAGCATCGCCTCCGGCAGCGGCGCCGGGTCGGCGAAACGTTCGAGCGGATCCTCGGTCTCGCCGTCCTCGCTGCCCGGCGGGCTTGCCAGGTCGACAAAGCGGCGCGACTGCTCGAGCAGCCGCAGCGACTCGCGCTTCGCGGTGGTGACCAGCCAGGCGTGCACGCGTGCCCCGTCGTCCAGCTTCTCGATGTGTTCGAACAGGCGCGAGAAGGTGAACTGGAAGACGTCGGCGGCCTGTTCGTCGGACAGCCCGGCGCGGCGAGGCACGGTGTAGACAAGACGCTGGAAGCGGCGCACCAGCGTGCTCCAGGCGGCCTGCCGTCCCTGGCGGCACATCGCCACCAGGTCGGCGTCGGTCAGGTCATCCAGCGCGTCGAGCAAGGGGCGTCATCAATGAGTGAAGGGCCGGCGCGATGATGCCACGCCGGCCCATCCTCAGTGGCGCCCGGGTCTCGTCACAGGGCCGCGCACTGGTCCTCCTTGCTGGCGGCGACGTTGCCGCTGCCGGCCGGGGCGGGCAGGTTCTCCTTGCACTGCAGGTTGCCGCCCATGCGGTTGGCGCTGAGCGCCAGGCCACCGAGGTTGCCCACCGCCTGCAGGCTGCCGCCGATCGCATTGGCCGAGGCGGTGACCGGGCCGCTCATCGCATCGATCTGAAGGTCGCCGGTGATGCTGGCGCCGGTGATGGAGGCGCCCCCACCCTGCTTGATCTGCACCGAGCCACCGAAGCTCGAGCTGCCGCTGACCGCCGTGCTCGCCGCACCTTCGGCCTGCAGGCTGCCGTTGACCCGCACGTCGGCGGCGAGCAGCGTCGCGCCGGCATTGACGATGATCGAACCGATCAGCCGCGTGCCCTCGAGCACGCAGCTGGCGCCGGCCGGCACGATCACCGTGTCCAGCGAATCGGCGCCGATGCGCAGGCCGTCGCAGGTGACATTGCCCGACAGCGAGCCCGGCGCGGGCTGAACGCCGCCGCCGTTGCCGCCACCGCTGCCTCCGCCAGCACCACCACCGCTGCCCGAGCCGGGCAGGCACTGGTCCTCGATCGAGGCGGCGGTGTTGCCGGCGGCGTAGGGCGCCGGGTTGTTCTCCTTGCACTGCAGATTGCCGTTGATGCGGTTGTCGGTGATCGTCAGCCCGCCTCGGTTGCCCACCGCCTGCAGGCTGCCGCCGATCTGGTTGTCGTGCGCCGTGACGGTACTGCGCATTGCGTCGATCTGCAGGTCGCCCGTGATGCGCAGCAGCTCGACCTGCGCCGAGCCGCCCTGCTTGATCTGCACCGAACCGCCCACCGCGGTGTCGAGCAGCGCGACATGCGCCGCACCTTCGGCCTGCACGCTGCCGTTCATCGCGATGCCGGCGGCGTCGAGCATCGCGCCCCGGCCGACCGTGATGTTGCCGATCAGCACGGTGCCGTCGAGCTGGCAGAAGGCGTCGGCCGGCACGTCGATGGAGTCGAGGCGGATCGCGCCGATCGCCATGTTGCGGCAGCTGACGTTGCCGGACAGGCCGGCCGGGGCCGGCGCCAGCGCGGGGCCGGCAGCCAGCGCGCGCTCCGCGGCGTCCGACGGCGGCGGGTTGCCGCTGCCGGTCGGCGCGGCGTCACCGCCGCCGCCGCAAGCGGCCAGCAGGGCACAGGCCGCGGCGATCATGGCCGGGCGAAACAGGAGCTTCGTGTTCATCGTCGGGTCCTTTCAGTTCGAGGGTGGCGCCGGCTGCAGGGAGCAGGCGGCTGTCCGGTCGAACAGAGAACCCGGCTGGCGCGGAAATACACGCCGGGCGAAAGAGATGCGCTGCGCCGGTCAGGCGGGCGGTGCGGTCGCCAGGTCGAACAGGCTGGTCGCCTCCAGGTCGAGCACCTCGGTGCCGTGCTGGTTGAACAGCTGCCAGCGCCAGCGCAGGATGCCCAGCGAGCTCTTGCCCTTCGATCTGCGGGTCTCGACCACGGTGGCGCGCACGCGCAAGGTGTCACCCGGGCGCACCGGGTGCGGCCATTTCACGTAGGCCAGGCCCGGCGACGCAAACGACTCGCTGCCAGCCAGCGCGGCGTCGGCCAGCAGCCGCATCGCGATGCCGCAGGTGTGCCAGCCGCTGGCGATCAGGCCCCCGAAGCGCCCGCGTGACGCGGACTGCGCATCGGTGTGGAACCACTGCGGGTCGTACTGCGTCGCGAAGCGGACGATCTCCTCTTCGCTCACGTCGTACGGACCGGCCTCGACGACCTGGCCGACTTCGAACTCCGCGAACTTCATGAATGGTGAGCGCGGCGGCGCAGCCAGGGGCTGACGCGGTAGCGCTCGCCACGGTACTCGGCATCGAGCGCGCGCAGCACGTCGACCACGCCGTCGACGCTCCAGCCCTTGAGCCACTCGAACGGCCCGGCCGGGTAGTTGACACCGAGCTTCATCGCCGCGTCGGCGCCGGCCTCGTCGCAGACGCCTTGCAGCACCGCGTCGGCCGCCTCGTTGATCAGCATCGCGACGGTTCGCGCGACCACCAGCCCGGGCGCGTCGGCCAGCGGCAGCGGCGTGAAGCCGAGCGCAGCCAGCCACGCGCCGGCCTGCGTGCGCCAGGCCGCGTGGGCGCCGGGCGCGACGGCATAGGCCAGCGCCGTGCCGGCAGCGATCGGCAGCGTCACCGGGCGGTCGAACACCGCGACATCGGCGCTGTGCATCTCGCGCGCCAGCTGCTGTGCGGTGCGGCCATCGGTCAGCACCAGGTGGGCGCCGTCGATGGACAGGCCGATCCAGTCGCTGGCCAGGTCGCGCGCCGGCCCCCAGCCCTGCGGCGCGAGCGCGGCGATGGCGGCGTGCTCGAGGTGGTCGGCCAGCGGCCCGATGCCGTGCACGGTCACTTCACGCGCCGTCGCCGGCGCCTCGTGCACCGCCACCGGCAGCGGCGGCACGCCGCCCGCGCCGCCTTCGTAGGTGTAGAAACCGCGGCCGCTCTTGCGGCCGAGGAGACCGCCCGCGACCATCTCGCCCTGCACCAGCGACGGCAGGTAACGCTTGTCGAAGAAATTGGCGGCGTAGACCGAGTTCGTCACCGCGAAGTTGGTGTCGTGGCCGATCAGGTCCATCAGCTCGCATGGCCCCATGCGAAAGCCGGCTGCCTTCAGGCAGGCGTCGAGCACCTGCGGCGTTGCGGCCTGCTCTTGCAGCAGTGCCAAGGTCTCCGCGTAGTACGGCCTGGCAATGCGGTTGACGATGAACCCCGGCGTGCTCTTCGCATGCACCGGCACCTTGCCCCAGGCCTGGCTCAGCGCGAAGATGGCCTCGGCCACCGTCGGCGAGGTCTGCAGCCCGTGCACCACCTCGACCAGCTTCATCAGCGGCACCGGGTTGAAGAAGTGCATGCCGACCAGGCGCGCCGGATGCTTCAGCCCGTTGGCGATCGCGGTCACGCTGATCGACGAGGTGTTGGTGGCGAGCACGGTGTCGGCCGAGACGATGGCCTCGAGCTCGCGGAACAGCGATCGCTTGGCGTCGAGGTTCTCGACGATGGCCTCGACCACCAGGCCGGCCTCGCGTGCCTCGGCCAGCGAGGCGATCGGTGCAATGCGCGACATGGCCGCCTGCGCCGCCCCGGCATCGAGCCGGCCCTTGTCGACCAGACCCTTCAGCGTGGTGGCGAGCTTGTCCAGCGCCTGTGCCGCGGCGCCCTCACGCATGTCGAACAGCTTGACGGGGTGGCCGGCCAGCGCCGCCACCTGCACGATGCCGGCCCCCATGATGCCGGCGCCCACCACCAGCACCGGCGTGCCGCGAAGATCGATGCTCATGTGTCGTCGGGTGATCAGTAGGTCTCGAGATGCAGCCGGCCTTCGCGCTTGAGCGCCGCGCCGACGGTGTCCCAGTCCATGCCCGCACCGCGGGCGATGTCGCGCAGCGTCGCGACCACGCCCTCTTCCATCGCCTTCAGGCCGCAGACGTAGAAGCAGGCGTTCGGGTCGGCCAGCAATGCGGCCAGGTCGGCGGCGCGCTCGGCCATCGCATGCTGCACGTAGCGCTTGGGTTGCCCGGGCGTGCGGCTGAAGGCGAAGTTGATGTCGATGAAGTCCTTGGGCAGGTTCTGCAGCGGGCCGAAGTAGGGCAGCTCCTCCTTGGTGCGCGCGCCGAAGAACAGCATCAGCCTGCCGCCCTCGAACTTGCCCGTCTGGCGCAGCCGCCGGCGCCATTCGGTCATCCCGCGCATCGGCGCGCTGCCGGTGCCGGTGCAGATCATCACGATGTGGCTCTTCGGGTGGTTGGGCATCAGGAAGGTGCTGCCGAACGGGCCGATCACCTGCACCGTGTCGCCGACCTTCAGGTCGCACATGTAGTTGCTGGCCACGCCGCGCACCGGGTTGCCCTGGTGGTCTTCCAGCACGCGCTTGATGGTCAGCGAGACGTTGTTGTAGCCCGGCCGTTCGCCGTTGCGTGGGCTGGCGATCGAGTACTGGCGCGCGTGGTGGGCGCGGCCCGTCGCATCCGTTCCCGGCGGCACGACGCCGATGCTCTGGCCTTCCAGCACCGGGAAGGGCATGGTGCCGAAGTCGAGCACGATGTGGTGGGTGTCGTAGTCCTTGCCCACCTCGGTGACGCGCACGTTGCCCACCACCGTGGCGGTGACGCTCTTCTCCGCGGCCTTCGGACCGTAGAGGTTGGTGTAGGCATGCGCGGCCGACCAGGGCGGAAGCGTGGCGTTGTACTGCGCGCTGTTGAATACCGCTTCGGCGCCCGGCGTGGCGCTGGCGGCGCTGCCGGATGTCGCCGGCTCGGGCGCTTCCAGGGCGTCGGCCACCACGCCGGCCTCGGCCAGTTGCTCCGGCGTCAGCTCGGCGGGCAGTTCATCCCAGCCGAGTTGTTCGTCGATGGCGTAGGCCTTGGCCCGCGGCACGCTGCGCCAGTTGTCGATGCTGCCCGTCGGGCACGGCGGCACGCAGGCCATGCACAGGTTGCACTTCTCTGCGTCGACCACGTAGTTGCGCGAGTCGTGCGTGATCGCCTGCACCGGGCAGGTCGCCTCGCAGGTGTTGCAGCGGATGCAGATCTCGGGGTCGATCAGGTGTTGCCTGATGACGGTGACGGCCATGTCCATCGCCCTGGTCTCCTGGAAAGGCAAGGGGCCCGCGGGCCCCTTGCGACAGCCTCGATGATGCGCGAGATCAGTTGAATCGCACGTACTCGAAATCGACGGGTTGACGGTTGATGCCCATCACCGGCGGCGCGATCCAGTTGGCGAACTTGCCCGGCTCCACCACGCGGCCCATCAGGCTGGCGACGAAGGCCCGGTCGCCGCCCGAGGGCAGCCACTCGTCGACCTTGGCGGCCCATTCGGCTTCGCTGACCACGCGGCCATCCGGGCTCACCTTCACGCCGGCCAGCGCGCCGATGTTGCGGTGGAAGGCCTTGTGCGGCGTCTTCAGGCGGAACGGAATCCCTGCCTTCTCGATCACCTTGTTCCAGCGCTCCACGCCGGCGATCGAGTCCTTGATGTAGTCGTCGCGCAGCACTTCGTTCAGCGCGTTGAGCATCGGCACCTCGCGCTCGACCAGCTGGCCGCCCACCACGTTCAGCACGCGGTAGGTCTGGCCCTTGAGGATGTGGTCGTCGCTGCGCTTGCCTTCTTCGTAGCGGCCCTTCAGGCCGGTCGAATAGAAGGTCGCGGCGTTGCTCGACTCGTCGGCGCCGAACAGGTCGATGGTCACCGAGAAGTGGAAGTTCAGGTAGCGCTGCAGCGTCGGCAGGTCGATCACGCCCGCCTCGCGCAGCTTCTTCGGATCATCCGTCTTCAGCTCGTTCATCGCCGCGCAGGTGCGCTGGATGACGCGGCTGATGCCCGACTCGCCGACGAACATGTGGTGCGCTTCCTCGGTCAGCATGAACTTGGTCGTGCGGGCCAGCGGGTCGAACGAGCTTTCTGCCAGCGCGCACAGCTGGAATTTGCCGTCGCGGTCGGTGAAGTAGGTGAACATGAAGAACGACAGCCAGTCGGGCGTCTCTTCGTTGAACGCCTGCAGGATGCGCGGGTTGTCTTCCTGGCCGCTGCGGCGCTCGAGCAGCGCCTCACCTTCCTCGCGGCCGTCGCGGCCGAAGTACTTGTGCAGCAGGTAGACCATCGCCCACAGGTGGCGGCCTTCCTCGACGTTCACCTGGAACAGGTTGCGCAGGTCGTACTGGCTCGGGCAGGTCAGGCCCAGGTGGCGCTGCTGCTCCACCGAGGCCGGCTCGGTGTCGCCCTGGGTGACGATGATGCGGCGCAGGTTGGCGCGGTACTCGCCGGGGATGTCCTGCCAGGCGTCCTCGCCCTTGTGGTCGCCGAAGTGGATCTTGCGGTCCTTCTCGGCCGGGTTCAGGAAGATGCCCCAGCGGTAGTCGGGCATCTTGACGTGGCCGAACTGCGCCCAGCCCTGCGGGTCGACGCTGACCGCCGTGCGCAGATAGACGTCGAAGTCCTGCGAGCCGTCCGGGCCCATGTCGCCCCACCACTGCAGGTAGTTCGGCTGCCACTGCTCGAGCGCGCGCTGCAGCGTGCGGTCTTCGCTGAGGTTGACGTTGTTGGGGATCTTGTCGCTGTAGTTGATCGTGCTCATGTCTCGTCCTTGGTGATCGTCAAACTCGGTTCCAGTCGAAGGCGGCCTTGTCGCCCTTGCCGTAGACCTTGAGAGCGCCTTTCTCGCCGACGGCGTTGGGGCGCTGGAAGATCCAGTTCTGCCAGGCGGTGAGCCGGCCGAAGACGCGGGTGAACATGTTCTCGGGGCCGTTGAAGCGCAGGTTGGCCTCCATGCCGGTCAGCGCGTCGGGGCTCATGGCCACGCGCTCCTCGATGGCGATGCGCGTCTCGTCGGCCCAGTCGATGTCGTCCGGGTTGCTGGTGACGAGACCCAGCTTGAAGGCTGCGTCGGCGTCGAGCGCCTGGCCGGCGGCGGCGCGCACGGCGTCGAGGGCCGGCGCCTCGTCGTAGAAGCGGCGCTGCAGGCGGCTCTGGCCGGTGATCATCGGGTACAGGCCGAAGTTGGCGTCGCCGACGGTGAGTGTGGGCGACTTCGCGGCGTCGTCGGGCAGCATCAGCATGTAGCTGCGGTCGCAGGCCAGCGCCAGCTCGAGGAAACTGCCGGCGAAGCACGAGCCCGGCTCGACCAGCGCGTACAGGCTGCGCGAGCTGAGGTCGATGCGGCTGAAGGTGCGGCGCAGGTAGCCCACCGTCTCGCGCACCAGCCAGTGGTTCGCGTTCGCGGCCAGCGTGGCGTCCATCGCCAGCACCGCGGCGGCGTCGCCCTCGGTCTTCATCAGCCACAGGCCGATGTCGAGCTCGTTGGTGCGCATCTCGAGGATGGCGTCTTCCAGCTGCCGGGCCAGCTGCAGCGGGTACCAGTTCGAGCCGGCGGCCTCGATGCCGGCCACGTCGGTCGGCTGGACGCCGGTCGGCGCCTTCACTGTGAAGACCGCGGTGCGCTTGGCGCGGTCGATCTCGACCGTCACGTTCGGGTAGCGCAGCGCGTTGGGCTCGATGCTGCGGGTCAGCGGGGTCAGCGCCACGCCCTTCGCGCCGGCCGGGCGGTCGCTGCCCTTGGCCAGCTCGAGCGCGCGCTCCTGCACGCGGGCGGCAAACTGCGCCGGCTTGGCGATGTCGTCCACCAGGCGCCAGTCCTTCGCCTTCTGGCCACGCACGCCCTCGGTGGTGGTGCAGAAGATGTCGGCCAGGTCGTGGCGCACCTTGCGCTTGTCGGTCACGCGGGTCAGGCCGCCGGTGCCGGGCAGCACGCCGAGCAGCGGCACTTCCGGCAGGCTGACCGCGCTGCTGCGGTCGTCGACCAGGATGATCTCGTCGCAGGCCAGCGCCAGCTCGTAGCCGCCACCGGCGCAGGCGCCGTTCACGGCGGCCAGGAACTTCAGGCCGCTGTGCTTCGAGGTGTCTTCCAGGCCGTTGCGCGTCTCGTTGGTGAACTTGCAGAAGTTCACCTTCCAGGCGTGGCTGGACACGCCGAGCATGAAGATGTTGGCGCCCGAGCAGAACACCTTCTCCTTCGCGCTCGTCATCACCACCGTGCGCACCTCGGGGTGCTCGAAGCGGATGCGGTTGAGCGCGTCGTTCAGCTCGATGTCGACGCCCAGGTCGTAGCTGTTCAGCTTGAGCTTGTAGCCGGGGCGCAGGCCGCCGTTCTCGTCGAAGTCGGCCGCCAGCGTCGCCACCGGGCCCTCGAACTTGAGCTTCCAGTGGCGGTACTGCTCGGGCGAGGTCTGGTAGTCGACGCGCAGGTCTTGGGTCATGGGTGTCTCCCGGTCAGGATGCAAAGGGCTGCAGGTACTTGTTCAGCGAATGATGAGCAGCATAGTGCATCTACTTTCGAAGATCAAGCAATGGAATGCATTTTTATGCATGTCCCGGGTTTGACCCGGGTCAGGCCGGCAGTTCGAGTGCCTCCCGCACCAGGCTGCGCAGCGCCACGAAGGTCGGCTCCAGCGCTTGCGTGCTGGTGTCGAGCTGGAACTCCGCTTTCGAATAGAAGGCGGCGCGGCCGGCCAGGATGGACTTCAGGTCCTCCATCGCCTCGCGGCTGGCGGCCATCGGGCGGGTGTCGCCCTGAGCGAGTACCCGCTTCATGTGATCCTCAGGATCTGCCTGCAGCCAGACCGTGGTGCAGTGCTGAAGCAGCAGGTTGAAATTGGCCGGGTCGGAGACGATGCCGCCGGGTGTGGCGATCACCGCTTCCGGATAGATCTGGATAGCCTCCTCCAGCGCCCGGCGCTCGTAGCGGCGGTAGGCGTTCTGGCCGTAGAGCGCCTGGATCTCGCTGATGCTGCAGCCGGCGAACTTCTCGATCTCGCGGCTGAGCTCGACGAAAGGGAAGCCCAGGTCTTCGGCCAACATCGCGCCGAGCGTCGACTTGCCGGCGCCGCGCAGGCCGATCAGCGCCACCTGCGGGCTGCGCTTGCGCCCGTGGCTGGCGTTGGCGCCACCGGTGCCGAGCAACTCACCGACGGCGACCCGCACCCGGTGCAGCGTCTCCTCGTCACGCCCTTCGAGCAGCTCGCGCAGCATCAGCCACTCTGGTGTGCTTGTGCTCACATCTCCCAGAAGCTCGGCCAGGGAGCACTGCAGCGCACGCGCCACATCGAGCAGGACGAGGATGGAGACATTGCCGACGCCGTACTCCAGATTGGCCAGGTGGCGCTCGGACACGTCGGCCGCCACGGCCAGCGCCTTGCGCGTCATGCCGCGGCGGGAACGCAGCGCGCGGGTGCGCTCGCCCAATGCGACCAGGAAGGGGTTCTTCGCCTCCTCGCCCTCCCCGGGCAACTCGGCATCCGCTTGGGGATTCCCCGGGGCCTGCAATATAGTGCTTGACATGGTGTTCTTCGGGCCCTAGAGTGCCTTCAAGCACAATACTGCATCCCCTTGGCCAAGGCAAGGCGGACGCGGTCTCCGGAGACCGGACCATGACCCCCGACAAGTTCCGCGCGCAGATCGCTGCGCTGACCGCGCAGATCGCCGGCCGCGCCATCGATGCCGATCTCGATGCCTGGTTGAACCGCGAGCACGGCGCCGGCAGCGCCAGCTACGCCGAGCTGAAAGCCAGCTGCGAAGCAGGTGTGGCCGAAGGGTGGCTGTGCAACCGCGAAGGCGGCGGCATCAAGTACGGCCGCATCTTCAAGCCGGCGGACGACCTGCACGGCTTCTCGGTCGACGTGGTCGACATGACCGACATCGCCGGCCCGCATCACGTGCACCCGAACGGCGAGATCGACCTGGTGATGCCGCTGGACGGCGACGCACGCTTCGACGGCCGCCCCGCGGGCTGGGTCGTGATGACACCGGGCAGTGCCCACCGCCCCACCGTGAGCCAGGGTCGTGCCCTCGTGCTCTACCTGCTGCCGCAAGGCGCGATCGAATTCACCAAGTAGACACTGATGAGCGAACTGCTGAAGAACCATCTGGGCGGCCGCTGGGTCGCCGGCACCGGCGCGGGCACGGCCCTGTTCGACCCGGTGCTGGGCGAAGAACTGGTGCGTGTCGACGCCACGGGCCTCGACCTGCGCGCAGGCTTCGCCTTCGCCCGCGCAACCGGCGGCGCCGCGCTACGCGCCATGACCTACCGCGAACGCGCCGCGATGCTGGCCGCCGCAGTGAAGGTGCTGCAGAGCAAACGCGACGACTACTACGCCATCGCCACCGCCAACAGCGGGACGGTGAAGAACGACTCGGCGGTGGACATCGACGGCGGCATCTACACGCTGTCGACCTACGCCAAGCTCGGCGACGGGTTGGGTGACCGACGCTTCCTGCTCGACGGCGAGCCGGCGCGCCTGGCCAAGGAGCCGCTGTTCCAGAGCCAGCATGTGCTGGTGCCGTCGCGCGGCCTGGCCCTCTTCATCAACGCCTTCAACTTCCCGAGCTGGGGCCTGTGGGAGAAGGCCGCGCCGGCCCTGCTGTCGGGCGTGCCGGTGGTGATCAAGCCGGCCACGGCCACAGCGTGGCTGACACAGCGCATGGTGCAGGACGTGGTGAACGCCGGCGTGCTGCCGGCGGGCGCGCTGTCGGTGGTCTGCGGCAGTTCGGCCGGGCTGCTGGACGCGCTCGAGCCCTTCGACGTGGTCTCGTTCACCGGCTCGGCCGAGACGGCCGCGCTGATCCGCTCCCACGCGGCGATCACCCAGCGCTCGGTGCGCGTGAACATCGAGGCCGACAGCGTCAACAGCGCCCTGCTGCTCGAGGGCGAGGCGCCGGGCAGCGAGGCCTTCGAACTGCTGGCCAAGGAAGTCGCGCGCGAGATGACGCAGAAGTCGGGCCAGAAGTGCACGGCGATCCGGCGTGTGCTGGTGCCCGAGGCCCTGTACGCCTCGGCGGCCGAAGCGATCGGCGCGCGCCTGGCCAAGACCACGGTCGGCAACCCGCGCAACGAGGCGGTGCGCATGGGCGCGCTGGTGAGCCGCGCGCAGTTGAACGCCGTGCGCGAGGGACTCGTCCACCTGCAGGCCCAGGCCGAGACACTGCACGACGGCGCGAAGCACGCCCTGGTCGATGCCGACTCGGCCATCGCCTGCTGCGTCGGCCCGACGCTGCTGGGCACACGCAGTGCCGCCGGCAGCGACACCAGCGACCGCATCCACGACACCGAGGTGTTCGGCCCGGTCGCGACGCTGGTGCCCTACCGCGACCGCGCCCATGCGCTGCAGCTGATCGGCCGCGGCCAGGGTTCGCTGGTCGCGTCGCTGTACGGCAGCGACGCGAAGGCGCTGGCCGACGCCGCGGTCGAACTCGCGCCGCTGCACGGCCGCTTGCACGTGATCAGCCCGGACGTCGCCGCACTGCACACCGGCCACGGCAACGTGATGCCGCAGTCGCTGCATGGCGGCCCCGGCCGCGCCGGCGGTGGCGAGGAACTCGGCAGCCTGCGCGCCTTGAACTTCTATCACCGGCGCACTGCCATCCAGGCAAGCACCGAGACCCTGGCCCACCTGGCCTGAGGAGACCTTCATGACCCAGACCGACACCGCAGAAGTCGCCGCCCCCCCGGAGGTGTTCAACTTCGCGCAGCACCTGCTCGTCGCGAACGCCGGGCGCGCCGCCAAGGCCGCCTTCATCGACGACGTCGGCACGCTCAGCTACGGCGACTTGGCCGAGCGTGTGAAGCGCCTCGCGGCCGGTCTGCGCGGGCTCGGCCTCAAACGAGAAGAGCGTGTGCTGCTGCTGATGCAGGACAGCAACGACTGGCCGGTGAGCTTCCTCGGCGCGATGTACGCCGGCGTGGTGCCGGTGGCGGTCAACACGCTGCTGACTGCCGACGACTACGCCTACATGCTCGAACACAGCCGCGCACAGGCGGTGCTGGTGTCGGGTGCGCTGCTCCCGGCGCTGACCAGCGCGCTGATCAAGTCGGACCACGAGGTGCAGAAGGTCATCGTGTCGCGGCCCGTCGCACCCTTGCACCCGGCCGAGGTCGAGTTCGAAGCCTTCCTCGCCGCACAGTCGCCGATGGCCAAACCCGCCGGCACCGGCCCCGACGATCCGGGCTTCTGGCTCTACTCATCCGGCTCCACCGGGCGCCCCAAGGGCACGGTGCATTCCCACGCCAACCCGTACTGGACCTGCGAGCTGTACGGCAAGGCCGTGCTCGGCCTGACCGAGAAGGACGTCTGTTTCTCGGCCGCCAAGCTGTTCTTCGCCTACGGCCTGGGCAACGCGCTGACCTTCCCGCTGAGCGTGGGCGCGACGACGATCCTGATGGCTGAACGGCCGACGCCCGACGCCACCTTCAAGCGCTGGACCGGCGGCATCGCGAACACGAAGCCGACCGTGTTCTACGGCGCGCCGACCGGCTTCGCCGGCATGCTGGCCTCGCCGAACCTGCCGAAGCAGAGCGAAGTCGCGCTGCGCCTCGTGTCCTCGGCCGGTGAAGCGCTCCCTGCCGAACTCGGCGAACGCTTCAAGGCGCACTTCGGCGTCGACATCGTCGACGGCATCGGCTCCACCGAGATGCTGCACATCTTCATCTCCAACCGGCCCGGGAAGGTGCGCTACGGCACCACCGGCTGGCCGGTGCCCGGCTACGAGATCAAGCTGCGCAGCGACGACGGCGGCGCGGTGCCCGACGGCGAGCCGGGCGACCTGTACATCCACGGCCCGTCGGCGGCGATGATGTACTGGGGCAACCGCCAGAAGACGCGCGACACCTTCCAGGGCGGGTGGACCAAGAGCGGCGACAAGTACATCCGCAACGCCGACGGCAGCTACACCTACGGCGGCCGCAGCGACGACATGCTCAAGGTCAGCGGCATCTACGTCTCGCCCTTTGAGGTCGAGGCGACACTGGTGCAGCACCCGGCGGTGCTGGAAGCGGCAGTGATCGGCGTGTCCGACGCGGAGGGCCTGACCAAGACCAAGGCCTTCGTCGTGCTCAAGCAGGGCGCGAGCGCGACCGATGCCGAGCTGAAGGCGTTCGTGAAGGACAAGCTCGCGCCCTACAAGTACCCGCGCCAGATCGCCTTCGTGGCCGACCTGCCGAAGACGGCCACCGGGAAGATCCAGCGCTTCAAGCTGAGGGAACTGGAAAAGGGCTCCGGGCAGTGAGCTCGTCGTTCGTCGAGATCGACTGGCGGGGTCGGAAGGTCCGCATCGAGCACGCCTTCATTGCGCCAGAGCGCAAGGCGGCACCGCTGGTCGTCTTCCTGCACGAAGGTCTCGGGTCCGTCGCGATGTGGCGCGACTTCCCGAGAGCCTTCTGCGACGCCGCCGGCGTGCGCGGACTCGTCTACTCGCGCCCCGGCTACGGTCGCTCGACGCCGCGCGATGCGGATGAAGCCTGGGACCTCGACTTCATGCACCGACAGGCGCACGAGGTGCTACCGGCACTGCTGCAGGCGCTGGACATCGATGCGACGCACGACAAGCCCTGGCTGTTCGGCCACAGCGACGGCGGCTCGATCGCGCTGCTGTACGCGGCGAAGCGGCGCGAAGCGATCGCCGGCGCGATCGTGCTGGCGCCGCACATCCTCGTCGAGGACCTGTCGGTCGACAGCATCGCCAGGGCGAAGACCGCCTACGAGACCACCGACCTGAGGCAGCGCCTGGCGAAGTACCACGACGACCCGGACTCGGCGTTCTACGGCTGGAACCGCATCTGGCTGCATCCGCCCTTCAAGCAATGGTCGATCGAGGACGAGATCGCCGCCATCGCCTGCCCGCTGCTGGCGGTGCAGGGCCTGGACGACGAGTACGGCACGCTGGAACAGATCCGCGGCATCGCGCGCCGCGTGCCGCAGACCGAATTGCTGGAACTGCCGCAATGCGGCCACTCGCCGCACAAGGATCAGCCCGAAGCGCTGATCGACGCCGCCAGCCGATTCATTCGTTCGCAAACACATTCGTGACCCACCGGAGACAAACGCCCATGAAGCTCAAGCTCATCGCCCTCGCCGCCGCATTCGTTGCCGCCTCCGCCGCCCAGGCCCAGGGCGCCAAGCTCAAGGTCGGCCTGATGCTGCCGGCCACCGGCACCTTCGCTGCGCTCGGCACCGCCATCGAGAACGGCTTCCGCCTGCACGTGGCCGAGCAGGGCGGCAAGCTCGGCGGCCGCGAGATCGAGTTCGTCAAGGTCGACGACGAGAGCGATCCGGCCAAGGCCACCGACAACGTCAACAAGCTGATCAAGCGCGACAACGTCGACGTGCTGGTCGGCACGGTGCACTCGGGCGTGGCGATGGCGATGGCCAAGGTCGCCAAGGACACCGGCACGCTGCTGCTGGTGCCCAACGCCGGCGCCGACGCGGTGACCGGCCCGATGTGCGCGCCGAACATCTTCCGATCCAGCTTCAGCAACTGGCAGCCAGGCTACGCGATGGGCGAGGTGGTGGCCAAGAAGGGCCACAAGAACGTCGTCACCATCACCTGGAAGTACGCCGCCGGCGACGAGTCGGTCAAGGGCTTCAAGGAGGCCTTCGAGAAGTCCGGCGGCAAGGTGGTCAAGGAGCTCTCGCTGCCCTTCCCCAACGTCGAGTTCCAGGCGCTGCTGACCGAGATCGCGGCGAGCAAGCCCGATGCGGTCTACACCTTCTTCGCCGGCGGCGGCGCGGTGAAGTTCGTCAAGGACTACGCGGCGGCGGGCCTTAAGAAGAACATCCCGCTGTACGGCGCCGGCTTCCTGACCGACGGCACGCTGGAGGCGCAGGGCGCCGACGCCGACGGCCTGCTGACCACGCTGCACTACAGCGACAGCCTGAACACGCCGCGCGACAACGCCTTCCGCCTCGCCTACGCCAAGACCTACAAGCTGCAGCCCGACGTGTATGCGGTGCAGGGCTACGACGCCGCGCAGATGCTGGGCATCGGCCTCACCGCCGTGAAGGGCGATGTGAGCAAGAAGGCCGAGATCGCCGCGGCCATCGAGAAGGCCAAGATCGACAGCCCGCGCGGGCCCTTCAGCGTCTCCAAGGCGCACAACCCGGTGCAGGACATCTACCTGCGCCAGGTCAGTGGCAAGGAGAACAAGCTGGTCGGCATTGCCAGCAAGTCGCTCGCCGACCCGGCCCGCGGCTGCAGGATGTAGCCCACCCCCGTACGCGCTTCGCGCGCCCCCTCAAGGGGGGGACCGCCAGTGGACCGGCCAAGCCGGATCCACGGCGGTCGCTTGACTCCGCCTCGAGAGGCTCCCGCCCATGGATCTCGCCACGTTCCTCATCCAGTGCCTGAACAGCCTGCAGTACGGCCTGCTGCTGTTCCTCGTGGCCAGCGGGCTGACGCTGATCTTCGGGATCATGGGCGTCATCAACCTGGCGCACGGCAGCTTCTACATGATCGGCGCCTACATGGCCTTCGCCCTGGCAGCGCCGGTCGCGTCCACCTTCGGTGGCGGCTTCTTCGCGGTGCTGGTGGTGGGCACGGTGCTGGCGGTGCTTCTCGGCTACGTGCTCGAGTGGGCGTTCTTCAGCTTCCTCTACGAGCGTGAGCACCTGCAGCAGGTGCTGATGACCTACGGCCTGATCCTCGTCTTCGAGGAACTGCGCAGCCTGATGGTCGGCGACGACGTGCATGGCGTGCAGCCGCCCGAGTGGCTCGCCGGCACGCTGCCGCTCGGCGACATGATGACCTACCCGGTCTACCGCCTGTTCGTCAGCGGCGTGTGCCTGCTGCTCGCCATCGGCATGTGGTTCGTGTTCACGCGCACGCGGCTGGGCATGATGATCCGCGCCGGCAGCACCAACCGCGAGATGGTGCAGAGCCTGGGCATCGACATCAAGTTCCTCTACCGCGTGGTGTTCGCCGCCGGCGTGGCGATCGCGGTGCTCGCCGGCATGGTGGCGGCGCCGGTGTCCAGCGTCTACCCGGGCATGGGCAACACGGTGCTGATCATCTGCTTCGTCGTGGTGGTGATCGGCGGCATCGGCTCGATCCGCGGTGCGCTGCTCGCGGCGCTGCTGATCGGCGCGGTCGACACCTTCGGCAAGGTGCTGCTGCCGCAGGCGGCCGGCGTTCTGGTCTACGTGCTGATGTCGCTGATCCTGCTGTGGAAGCCGGACGGTCTGTTCAAAGCCGGATGAGTCTCATGAACCCCATCGATCGATCGAAAGCGGCCTTCGTCGCCGCCTGCTTCGCCGCACTGGCGCTGCTGCCGCTTCTGACCGGCAGCTATGGCGTCGACCTGGTCACCAAGATCATGGTCTACGCGATCTTCGCGCTCAGCCTGGAGCTGCTGGTCGGCGCCACCGGCCTCGTGTGCTTCGGCCAGGCGGCGTTCTTCGGCATCGGCGCCTATGCAGCGGTGCTGCTGTCGCCGGCCAGCGAAGCGGCGGGCCTGTGGTGGCTGCTGCCGGTGAGCATCGTCGCGGCGGCGCTCTACGCACTCGCCGTCGGCGCGCTCAGCCTGCGCACCAAGGGCGTCTACTTCATCATGGTCACGCTGGCCTTTGCGCAGATGGCCTACTACGTCGTGCACGACACGCCGCTCGGCGGCGGCACCGACGGCATCTACCTCTACGTCAAGCCGGCGCTGGGTTCGCTGATCGACCTCGATGGCGCGCTCACGCTCTACTTCTTCACGCTGGCCTGCCTGGTGGCGACCTTCGCCTTCCTCGCCGTGCTGCTGCGCTCGCGCTTCGGCCGCGCGCTGGCCGGCATCCGCGTCAACGAGCAGCGCATGCGCGCCACCGGCTTCTCCACCTACCCGTACAAGCTGGCCGCCTTCACGCTGTCCGGCGGCATCGCCGGCCTGGCCGGCTTCCTGTTCGCGGTGAAGGACGGTTTCGTGAACCCGGAGATGATGAGCTGGCACCTGAGCGGCGCCGTGCTGATCATGATCATCCTCGGCGGCCTGGGTCACCTGCGCGGCGCGCTGATCGGTGCCTTCGCCTTCGCGCTGCTGCAGGAGTTCTTCAAGAGCGAGGCCATCTTCGGTGCCTTCGCCAAGCACTGGCACCTGGGGCTGGGCCTGACCATCATCGCCAGCGTCGCGCTGCTGCCGCGCGGGCTGGTCGGGCTGCCGGGGCAGTGGCGCGAGCGGCTCGTCGGCCGCAGTCGTTCGACCGTCGCCGGCCAGGAGGCGATGAATGAAGCCTGAAGCACAGGCCGGCGTGCTGCTGCGCGGCCGCGAGATCACCCGCCGCTGGGGCGGCCTCGTCGCGGTCGATCGCGTGTCGATCGAGCTCGAGCGCGGCAGCGTGCATGCGGTGATCGGCACCAACGGCGCCGGCAAGTCGACGCTGATCAACATCCTTTCCGGCGAGATCCCGCCCTCGGGTGGCAGCGTCGAACTGCTCGGCGAGGACGTGACGGGATGGGCGCAACCGAGGCGCGCGCGAGCCGGCCTCGGCCGCAGCTACCAGCGCAACACCATCTACCCGACGTTCACGGTGCTCGAGAACTGCCGCCTCGCCGCGCAGGCGCGCACGCAGAAGCCGTGGCGCTGGTGGCAGGCCGCACAGCGCTGCGAGGCCAGCACCGCGGCGGCGCGCCAGGCCGCCGCCAAGGCCGGGCTCGATGCGCTGCTCGAGCGCCCGGCGGGCCTGCTCAGCCACGGCCAGAAGCGCCAGCTCGAGATCGCGATGTGCCTGGCCACCGCGCCCGAGGTGCTGCTGCTCGACGAGCCACTGGCTGGCATGGGCGCCGAGGAGACCGAACGCATGCTGGCGCTGCTGGGCGAGCTGCGCGCCGACCACGCCATCCTGCTCGTCGAGCACGACATGGACGCCGTGTTCCGCATCGCCGACCGCATCACGGTGATGGTCAACGGCGCGGTGATCGCCTCCGACACGCCGGCGGCGATCCGCAGCAACCCGCTGGTGCAGACCGCCTACCTCGGAGACCACTGACGTGAATCACGACACCCTCGTCGAAGCGCGTGGCCTGCATGCCTGGTACGGCTCCAGCCACGTGCTGCACGGCATCGACCTCGCCATCGCGCGCGGCCAGACGCTCGGTCTGCTCGGCCGCAACGGCATGGGCAAGAGCACGCTGATCCGCACGCTGCTCGGCCACGTCACGCAGCGCGAAGGGCAGATCGCCTTCTTTGGCCAGGACGCCTCGAAGGCGAAGCCGCACCAGGTGGCGCGCCTGGGCGTGGCCTACGTGCCCGAGGGTCGCGGCGTGTTCCCCAACCTGACGGTGCGCGAGAACCTGGTGATGGCCGCACGCCGCGGCCGCGATGGGCGCGACGACTGGAACTACGAGCGGGTGCTCGACACCTTCCCGCGCTTGAAGGAGCGCTTGAGCAACCTGGGATCGCAGCTCTCCGGCGGCGAGCAGCAGATGCTCTCGATCGGGCGTGCGCTGATGACGCACCCCGAGCTGATCATCCTCGACGAAGCCACCGAGGGCCTGGCGCCGCTGATCGTGGCCGACATCTGGCGCGTGATCGGCGAGATCCGCGCCAGCGGCATCGCCACGCTGATCGTCGACCGCGACTACCGCCGCGTCCTCGCGCGCAGCGACCGCGCGCTGGTGTTGCAGAAGGGGCAGGTGGTGCTGGAAGGTGCCAGCGAGGCGGTGGCGGCGAGCACGGCGCTGGCGGGCTACCTCGGCGTCTGAATCAGGCCAGGAAGCGAACGCGCACCGTGAGGCCGCCCAGTGCCTCCGAGCGCGCGGTCTCGGACTGCGCCCATGCACCGCCGCGATACGCTGCACGATCGACCAGCCCCAGGCCGCTGCCCGGCGCTGCCGTGCTCTGAGCCTCAGCAATCTTGTTGTTGCGCGGACGACCGGCGGGGCCATACTTTCCCCGTGGCGGAAGACAAGGCCTTGGTCGTGCGGTGACTCGCCCGGGGGGGGCGCCGCATTCATGCGCCGCTGGCCAATCCGACGCCCTTCCGCATCTGCCCACTGTGTCGCACACCGAATGGGAGGGGAACCATGACCAATGTCTTCTGGGGGGCCACTTCGATCCAGCAGGACCCGGACCGGCAATCTCCGTCGCTGCTGCTGGTGGGTGACTCGTGGTTCTGGTACCCGATCGACAACCTCGCGGTCGAGATCGCGGCCAGGCTGTCGCAGCAGGTCCTTCTCGTCGTCGGACGAAACGGCGCAGAAGCCGCCGAATGGGCCACGAAGTATCGCCAGGAGATCGATCGCTCCTTCAAGCTCTACGCGAGCGGAGTGAGAGGCCTGCTCTTGAGCGGCGGTGGCAACGACATCGCAGGCATGGACGACTTCCTTCGGCTGCTGAAGCCGGACTGCAGCCAGGCGGCCGCGGTCGAAGATTGCTTCGCGCCCGGTCAGCCCGACGCGATCATGGAGGGCCTCGACCTTGCCTACCGTGAGCTCATCGCACGCTTTCGCGGCTGGAACAGCAACGCACCGGTCTTCCTGCACCAGTACGACTACGCGTGGCCGACGGGAAAGGGCTTGTTCGGCCCGGCCGACTGGCTGAAGGCGCCGATGGACGCTGCCAAGGTGCCTACCGCCTTGCGCCGCCCCTTGTTCAAGCAGTTGATCGGCGAGCTCAAGCTCAAGCAGATCGACATGAGCCTCGACGCCACCCTCGGGACGGTCGTCGTCATGGACACGGCCGGTGTGCTGCCCGAAGACAACGATTCGATGTGGGCGAACGAGCTGCACCCCACGCCGTCGGGCTTCCGCCGCATCGTCAAGCGCGCCGTACTGCCGGCTCTGCAGGACAACGGCATCGGCTGACGGACAAGGATTGGCAGTCGGCTCGGCGCCGAAGCTTGGTGCAGTCGAACAACGTGCCAGCGGTCGACGAGGTCTGTCGCTGGCAGGAATCGCACCGCTGGAAGTGGCGTGACCCGACCCTGCCGTGAGCTCGCCCGAGTCGGGTCGTCGGCCATGGGCGGCTCTCTTCGGTGACCGGGTTCCAGCGCAGAGGCCCGGTGGCTGACGGGATGAGTCTGCCCCTGGCAGTTTCGGCTCGGCAACTCAGTTCTGAATCAGCCCGCGGCGAATCGCGATGGTCACGGCATGCGTCCGGTCGCGTGCGCCGAGCTTCGCGAGAATGGTCTTCAGGCGGGCCTTGATGGTGTCTTCCGTCACCGACAGCATGGCGCCGATCTCCCGATTGGAATGACCTGCGGCGACGCGCTGCAGGACTTCCAGCTCGCGTGCGGTGAGCATTTCCTCCCCCGCATGGCTGGCCAGTTCCTGGGCCACTTCCGATGCGACCCAGCGCCCGCCCGCATGCACCTTGCGAACCGCGTCGATCAGCGTGGCGCGCAGGGCGGTCTTGACCATGTAGCCGGCGGCGCCCGCCTTCAAGGCGAGCCAGGCCTGTGCGTCGCCCTGGTAGGTGGTGAGCACCAGGATGCGCGCGTCGGGCCAGGTGCTGCGTATGGTCCGGATCGCCTTCATGCCGTCCATGCCGGGCATCTGCAGGTCCATCAGCGTCACGTCGGGCCGGAGCGCGGCATAACGCTCGACGGCCTCGGCGCCGGAGGCGGCTTCGCCCACCACCCGCATGTCGGACTGCCGCTGAACGATCGCCATGACACCCTCCCGCATCAGCGGGTGGTCGTCGACCAGCAGCAGTCGTATCGCGGGTGTCGAAGTCGTCATTGGTGATGGGGTGCCAGCGCGCGGGCTTGGCCGCGCTGGAGTGTAGGCAACACACGCCGGAGTGTTGAAGCAAGGTCTTCGCCAGGACATCCGATCGCCGCAACGCCCGGTCACACACTCACTCTTTCGGGTAGTGGCGACCTACCTGGGTGGGGCTGCTCGATCCGGCAAGCTCGCGACAACATGGCTGCCATGTCGAACCGCCCGATCTCGGAGCCCGCTCAGTGCACGCCCGCCGCGGCCGAGGTGCTGGTGGCGCACGAGAACGCCTTGCTGGCCGCGGGCGTGGTCAGCGCGCTGGCGCCGGCCCTGCGGTGTGCCGTGGTGCCCGGCAGCGACCTGGCGCAGCAGATGCTGCAACACCGACCCGGGCTGCTGGTGACGGACTACGCCAACGGCCTTCGACTGCTCGCGGCGCTGGGGCGCGCACAGCCACCGTTGCTGGTGGTGGACGATCGACTGGCCGCGAGCCGGGTCCGCCTGGCGCTCGACGCTGGCGCCAGGGGCGTCGTGGGTGCGGATTGCACCTTGCAGGTGCTGCTGCGAGCCGCCCAGACACTGGTCCGAGGCCAGCCGTACCTGTGCGAGAACGCCGCGGCCACCCTGGCAGAGGCCGCCACACTGACACCGCTCACACCGCGGGAGCAGGAGGTGCTGGCGCTGGTGTGCCATGGCTTGAACAACAAGACCATCGCGCTGCAGCTGGACATGGCCGTGGGCACCGTCAAGACGCATGTGAAGGCCATCCTCGGCAAGCTGGCGGTGGGCAGCCGGACCCAGGCCGCTGCGGCGGCGCGCCGGCTGGGTCTGGCCACGCAGCGCCCGGTTCCGCAGGTCCTGGCGGAGCCGGAGTCAGCGGAAAAAATTCGGTCCTGCGTCAGACCTGATGCGATGCGCGCCAGGCGCGAAGTCGACCGAGAAGACCCGTGCGACCGCGGTGCCCCTGGTAGGCGACTTCCGCCTTGACCGAGATAACCACCCTCACACCGCCTTCCGTTCGGCGCAGCCAGCGCACCTCGGCACCGAGCGTGGCGGCGCGTTCGCGCATGCCGCGCAGGCCCCAGTGGCCCGCGCTGCCGATGTCCGGGTCCAGCTCGGCGGGCAAGCCCCGGCCGTCATCGCTGACGCACACTTCCAGGCGCTCGGCTCCATAGCTGACGAGCAGATCCAGGTGCCGTGCCTGCGCATGCCGCAGGCTGTTCTGCACGGCTTCCAGGGCGATCTGATAGACCTCGCGGGCCGCCGCCGCACGCAGCGGTCGGGCTTCGCCGCTGGTTTCGATGCGCACGGCCGGCGTGTCGGTCGTGCCGCGCAAGGCCATGGCTTCCTGCATCAGTGCCTGGCCCAGCTCATGGGCCAGTTGCGTTTCCCGCAGGCCCTGCACATGTTCCCGGGTGGCCGTTAGCACCGCGTCGGCACGTTCCAGGGCGGTCTGCAGCTGCCGGCGCGCAGGGTGGGCGGGCGGCAGGTCTTCCAGGCCGGCCTGCACCTGCAGGGTCAGGCCCATGGCACCTTGCAGCAGGTTGTCGTGCAGCTCACGGGCGATCCGCTCGCGCTCGCGGAGTTGCACCTGCAGGCGTTCCTCGATGCGGCGCGCGGTCCGGATGGCCCACCACCGCCAGGTTAGCCAGGCCAGCAGCCCCATCAAGGCCAATACCGATGCGCGGAAGGTCCAGGTCTGGTGCCAGGCGGGCACCACCTCGAACGCCTGGCTGGCGATGGGCGCAGCATCGCTCCAGCCGGCCAGCGCACCGGCCCGGGCCTGGACCTGGAAGCGGTAGTGCCCTGGCGGCAGGTTGTTGTAGCGCGCCTCCCGGCCGTCTCCGGCCTCCTGCCAGTCTTCGTCCAGGCCTTCCAGCCGGTAGCGGAAGCGCAGGCGTTGGGGCGATGCCAAGTCCACCGCGTTGTAGCGCACGGCCCAGCGGCCATCGGTCACGCGGCGGGGCGCCGGCATGCCCAGGCTGTCGATCATCGGCACCGGGAATCGCGCATCGGGTGGGGGCAGCACGCGCACCGGATCCAGCCGGTAGATGTTGCTGGCCCGCGTCAGCCACAGCTGCCCGTCCGGGCCGCGTTGCAGCGAGTCGGTGGGCCGCAGCGGTGGCAGCGGGCCCAGCAGGCCATCGTCGGGGCCCAGCCGCAGCGCGCTGACCGGATGGGTCGGGTCGGCCAGCAGGGCCTGGTGGTCTTCCGGGGGAATGCGCAACAGGCCGCTGGCCTCGTTCAGCCACAGCGCGCCGTCGGGGGTGTGCACGATGCCGGTCACCAGCCCCAGGCTGTTGCCGTCGGACAGGCGCACCCGGTGGGCACGCCCCTGCTGCCACAGCAGCAGACCAGCTTCGCCGCCCACCCACAGGCGGTCCTGCACCGGCTTCAGGGCCAGGATGCGGCCCGCGGGCACGCCGTCGGCAGCGCCGTGGCGCACGAGGCGCTCGCCCTGCAGGCGCAGCAGCTGGCCATCGGCTGTGCCCATCCACACGGCGCCGGCGGCGTCCTGGGCCAGCACCAGGGCGCCACTGGGCGGCCAGCGTGGGTCGGGGGGCAGCCAACGGCCCTGCTGCAGGCGCATCACCGCTTGCCCGAAGGGTGCCAGCCACAGCATGCCCTGCGTGTCGACCAGCATGGACTGCAGGATCGACCTGCGGGTGTCGTCGGGGTACGGCACCGTGACCAGCCGGCCATCTCGCTCGCGCCGCCGTAGCCCATGCTCGCTGCCGAGCCACAGGCGCCCCTGGGTGTCGGCATGCAGCACGTGTGCGGGCTTGGCCGCCACCGCCGGATCGCCGTCCAGCGGCCGCAGGCCCTGGTCCGGCGTGGTGCAGGTGGTCGGATGCTGGATGGAGCCGATGCAGACCTCGGCCTGCGCCGTGACCGCGATCGGGCCGCCGAAGTTGCCGCCGGTGCGTGGCACCGGCTGGATCACCGCCTCGGCAACGCGGTCCAGTCCACCCGCCGTGCCTGCCCACAGCTGGCCCTGGCGATCGGAGAACAGGTTCATCACGCTGTCGCTGCTCAGTCCCCTGGCCTCGGTCAGCCGTTCGGGTGGGCCGGCGGCCTGGCCGGCCGCCGCCTGGGCCAGCTGCGCCTGGCTGTAGCGGAACAGGCCGTTGCCATAGTCGGTCAACCACAGGTCGCCGCGTGCATCGGCGAGCAGGTCGCCGTAGATCGCACTTGGGGCCGGGATCGTCAACAGCACGGCCCCGGCAGACGACAGGCGCTGCAGCATGCCGCGCCGGTGCCAGACCCACAGCGTGCCATCGGGCTGGGGCCGGACACTGACCGTGTCTGCTTCGACGACGGGGAAGGGCTGGACGCGGGGCGCATCGGCGGCTTTGCGGCTCCAGCGTTCGGAGGCGTCCTTCAGCAGCAGGCTGCCGTCCGACGCCTTCAGCAACTGTTCGACACGCCCGGGTGCCAGGCCCAGCTCGGCATTGACCTGGCGCCAGCGCTCACCTTCAAGGCGGTAGAGCCCGCTCTCGCTGTTGCCCCAGACCACCCCCCGCGCGTCGGACACCATCAGCACGATGCGGTTCGCCGGCAGGCCGTCGGCGGCGCCGTAGTGGCGCAGGGCGCCATCACGCACACGCACCATGCCGCCCAGGCGCAGGGCCACCCACAGCGTGCCATCGGGCTGCACCAGCAGCTCGGACAAGGGCTGCGGCCGCGTGGGGTTGTCGGGGTAGAGGTTGAGTCGCTCGAAGCGCAGGCCGTCGAAGCGCACCAGCCCCTGGTTGGAGGCCAGCCACAGGTAGCCGTCGGGGGCCTGCCCGATGCCGACGATCTCCGTCGGCGCGCCGGCGCGTTCGCTCCAGCTGGTGTGGTGCTGTCCCGTGAAGGCCGCTGCCGCCGGGGCCACCAGCGCAGCCAGCAGCCATGCCCCCAGCGCCCACTGCAGCGCCCGCGGTCGCACGCGCAGGGTCGCGCGTAGCGGCAGGCGCATCCCCGCCCAGAGCCGGCGGGCGCGTTCGCGGAGGTCCAACGGGTGCTGTGGGGCCATGCCGCATTCTGGCTGGACCGGCCTGCGGCGCCTGCCCCCAAGGGGTCAGTTCGATGTACCCGAACGGGGCTCTGCCTGACGGCGCGCGGTTCCTAGCATGGGTCCATCTTCACCACCGCTGCGAGGCATCACGACATGCGCAACACCGATCCGGAACCCGATGACCCCGGCCGCAGAGCGGCGCTGCTCGTGGGCGCCAGCCTCAGCACGCTGGCCCTTCCGCTGACCACGGCCTTCTCCACCCCGGCGGCCCGGGCTGCCACCCCCTCCACCCACCGCAACCAAGGACCCACCATGAGCACCATCACCACCAAGGACGGCACCACCATCTTCTACAAGGACTGGGGCCCGAAGACCGCGCAGCCCATCGTCTTTCACCACGGCTGGCCGCTGTCCAGCGACGACTGGGATGCCCAGATGCTGTTCTTCGTGCAGCGCGGATTCCGCGTCGTCGCGCACGACCGCCGCGGCCACGGCCGCTCGGCCCAGGTCAGCGAGGGCCATGACATGGACCACTATGCCGCCGACGCCTTCGCCGTCGTCGAGCACCTGAACCTGCGCAACGCCGTGCACATCGGCCACTCCACGGGCGGTGGCGAAGTCGCGCGTTATGTCGCCAAGCACGGCCAGCCTGCCGGTCGCGTGGCCAAGGCCGTGCTGGTGGCCGCGGTGCCTCCCATCATGGCCAAGACCGCCGCCTACCCCGACCACCTGCCGATGGAGGTCTTCGACGGCTTCCGCAAGGGTGTGGCCGACAACCGCGCGCAGATGTTCATGGACGTGCCTGCCGGCCCCTTCTTCGGCTTCAACCGGCCGGGTGCGACGCCGCTGCCGGGCGTCATCAACAACTGGTGGCGCCAGGGCATGATGGGCAGCGCCAAGGCCCACTACGACGGCATCAAGGCCTTCTCGGAGACCGACCAGACCGAGGACCTGAAGGCCATCACCGTGCCCACGCTGGTGATGCATGGCGACGACGACCAGATCGTGCCGATCGCCAACTCGGCGCTCAAGGCCGTCAAGCTGCTCAAGAACGGCACGCTCAAGGTCTACAAGGGCTACTCGCACGGCATGTTGACCGTCAACGCCGACGTGCTCAACGCCGACCTGCTGGCCTTCATCAAGGGCTGATGCCATGGGCCCGCGTCTGACGCACGCCAACGGCGCGCCGGTGGCCGACAACCTGAACATCCAGACCGCGGGCCCGCGCGGGCCCGCGCTGCTGCAGGACATCTGGCTGCTCGAGAAGCTGGCGCACTTCGACCGCGAGGTCATCCCCGAGCGGCGCATGCACGCCAAGGGCTCGGGGGCCTACGGCCACTTCACGGTGACGCAGGACATCAGCGCCTACACCCGCGCCCACCTGTTCGGCGCCGTGGGCCGGCGCTGCGAGGTCTTCACGCGCTTCTCCACGGTGGCCGGCGAGCGTGGCGCGGCCGATGCCGAGCGCGACATCCGCGGCTTCGCGGTGAAGTTCTACACCGAGGAAGGCAACTGGGACCTGGTGGGCAACAACACCCCGGTCTTCTTCATGCGCGACCCGCTGCGCTTCCCGGACCTGAACCACGTCGTCAAGCGCGACCCACGCACCAACCTGCGGAACCCGCAATCGAACTGGGACTTCTGGACGCTGATGCCCGAGGCGCTGCACCAGGTCACGATCCTGATGAGCGACCGCGGCCTGCCCGACGGCTACCGCCACATGCACGGGTTCGGCAGCCACACCTTCAGCTTCGTCGATGCCGAAGGGCGGCGCCACTGGGTCAAGTTCCACCTGCGCAGCCAGCAGGGCATCCGCTGGCTGAGCGACGCGCAGGCCGAAGCCCTGGTCGGGCGCGACCGCGAGAGCGCGCAGCGCGACCTCTTCGACGCCATCGAGGCAGGCCGTCACCCGAGCTGGCTGCTGTGCGTGCAGTTGATGACCGAGGAACAGGCCGCGGCCTGTACCTTCAACCCATTCGACCTCACCAAGGTCTGGCCGCATGCAGAGTACCCGCTGCACGAAGTGGGGCTGCTGGAGCTGAACCGCAACCCGCAGAACTACTTCGCCGAGGTCGAGCAGGCCGCCTTCTCGCCGGCGCATGTGGTGCCGGGCATCGGCTTCTCGCCCGACAAGATGCTGCAGGCCCGGCTGTTCAGCTATGGCGATGCGTTGCGCTATCGCCTGGGCGTGAACTTCCACCAGATCCCGGTGAATGCGCCGCGCTGCCCGGTGCACAGCTTCCATCGCGACGGCGCGATGCGGGTGGATGGCAACCAGGGCTCGACGCCGGGCTATGTGCCCAACAGTCTGGGCCTGTGGCCGGATTGCCAGCAGCCGGCCGAGCCACCACTGGCGCTGACGGGCAGTGCCACGCACTGGGACCACCGCACGGATGACGACTGCTTCAGTCAGGTCAGCGCGCTGTTCCAGTTGATGCGTGGCGACGAGCGCCAGCGGCTGTTCGACAACACGGCCCGGGCCATGCGCGACGTCAGCCGCGACGTGCGGCAGCGCCATGTCGAGAACTGCTGCCAGGCCGATCCGGCCTACGGCGCCGGCGTGGCCAAGGCGCTGGGGCTGATCTGAGGCCCGCAGTTCGCCGTCACACGACATCCCCTCCATTCATTCGTTTCCCAACCCGCTCGAAGGAGTCCCCATGAGCATCCCGACCGCCAAGCCCGTCCCGGGCGCCAAGTTGCTGAACCCCGCCGATCACCTGCTGATCCTGATCGACTTCCAGTCGCAGATGGCTTTCGCGACCCATTCGATACCGGCCATCGAATTGCGCAACAACGCATCGCTGGTCTCGCAGGCCGCCGCAGGCTTCAAGGTGTCGACCATCCTGACCACCGTCGCCGAGAAGAGCTTCTCCGGCCCGATGTTCGATGAGGTGACCGCGCCCTTCGGCGGCCAGAAGATGCTGGACCGCACGTCGATGAACACCTGGGAAGACGCGGCCGTGATCGCCGAAGTCAACCGCATCGGCAAGAAGCGCATCGTGCTGGCGGGCCTGTGGACCAGCGTCTGCATCGTCGGCCCGGCCCTGTCGGCGCTGGACCAGGGCTTCGAGGTCTACGTGATCACCGATGCCTGCGGCGACGTGTCCGCCGAAGCCCATGAGCGCGCCGTCGAACGCATGGTGCAGGCGGGTGCGCAGCCGCTAACCGCGCTGCAGTACCTGCTGGAACTGCAGCGCGACTGGGCGCGGGGCGAGACCTACGAGCTGACCACCGGCATCGCCAAGAAGGTGGGGGGTGCCTACGGCATCGGCGTGCAGTACGCCAAGACCATGTTCGGCGCGCACGAAGGCTGACGGGGAGACGCCGACGATGAAAACCTACCTCGTCTCCGCCGCGATCGGTCTGCTCGTCGGCGTCATCTATGCCTTGTTCAACGTGCGCTCGCCGGCACCTCCGGTGATCGCACTGGTGGGGTTGCTGGGCATCCTGGCAGGCGAACAGCTGCCGCCGCTGGTCAAGCGGTGGCTGGGGGCCCCGACCAGCACATCCTGGCTGCACCACCAGGTCAAGCCGCACATGTTCGGCGAGCTGCCGCGCTGTGCCGAGGCCCCAACCAACCCCGTGCCGAAGGAGGTGCGCCATGGCTGAGAACCAGACGCCACCCGACCTGATCCTGCACCACGGCCGCTTCACGACCCTCGACCGCGCCCAGCCGCAGGTCAGTGCCGTGGCCATCAGCGCGGGTCGGTTCAGCGCGGTGGGCCGCGAGGAGGACGTGCTGCCCCTGGCCGGCCCCACCACCCGCGTGGTGGACCTGCAAGGCCGCAGCGTTTTGCCGGGCCTGATCGACAACCACCTGCACATCATCCGCGGTGGCCTGAACTTCAACCTCGAGCTCCGGTGGGACGGCGTGCGCAGCCTGGCCGATGCCATGGGCATGCTGAAGGCCCAGGTGGCCATCACGCCGGCGCCGCAGTGGGTGCGGGTGGTCGGCGGCTTCACCGAGCACCAGTTCGCCGAGAAGCGTCTGCCGACGCTCGAGGAACTGAATGCGGTGGCGCCCGACACACCGGTGTTCATCCTGCACCTGTACGACCGCGCGCTGCTCAACGGCGCCGCGCTGCGCGCCGTGGGCTACACGCGCGACACGCCGGCGCCGCCCGGTGGCGAGATCGTGCGCGACCGCACCGGCAACCCCAGCGGCCTGCTGCTGGCCAAGCCGAACGCCGCCATCCTGTACGCCACGCTGGCCAAGGGGCCGAAGCTGCCGATCGAGTACCAGATCAACAGCACGCGGCACTTCATGCGTGAGCTGAACCGCCTGGGCGTGACCGGCGCCATCGATGCCGGCGGCGGCTTCCAGAACTACCCCGAGGACTACCAGGTCGTGCAGCAGCTGGCCGATGCGGGGCAGCTGACCATCCGCCTGGCCTACAACCTGTTCACGCAGAAGGCCAAGCAGGAGAAGGCCGACTTCCTGGCCTGGACGAAGAGCGTCACCTACAAGCAGGGCGACGACTACTTCCGCCACAACGGCGCCGGCGAGATGCTGGTGTTCTCGGCGGCCGACTTCGAGGACTTCCGGCAGCCCCGGCCCGACATGTCGGCCGACATGGAGCCCGAGCTGGAGGAGGTGGTGCGCATCCTGGCGCAGAACAAGTGGCCGTGGCGCATGCACGCCACCTACGACGAGACCATCAGCCGTGCGCTCGATGTGTTCGAGAAGGTGCATGCCGAGACGCCGATCGACGGCCTGCACTGGTTCTTCGACCATGCCGAGACGATCTCGGAACGGTCGATGGACCGCATCGCGGCCCTGGGCGGCGGTGTGGCAGTGCAGCACCGCATGGCCTACCAGGGCGAATACTTCGTCGAACGCTACGGCGCGCGCGCGGCGGAGGCCACGCCGCCGGTGGCACGGATGCTGGACAAGGGCATCCGCACATCTGCAGGCACCGATGCCACACGCGTCGCGTCCTACAACCCCTGGGTGTCGCTGTCCTGGCTGATCACCGGCAAGACGGTCGGCGGCCTGCAGATCACGCCGCAGCGCAACTGCCTGAGCCGTGAAGCCGCGCTGCGCATGTGGACCGAGAACGTCACCTGGTTCAGCAACGAAGAGGGGCGGAAGGGGCGCATCGAAGTGGGCCAGCTGGCTGACCTGGTGGTGCCCGACCGCGACTTCTTCAGCTGTCCCGAATCCGACATCGCCGACACGACCGCACTGCTCACCGTGGTCGGCGGCCAGGTGGTCTGGGCTGCGGGCGGGTTCGCGTCGCTGGACGACCAGGGGCCGCCACCGGCCATGCCCGACTGGTCGCCCGTGCGGCGCTACGGCGGCTACGCCGCATGGGGCGAGCATGGCCGGCCGCTCCAGGCCACGCTGCGTCAGGCGGCGGTCGCCTGTGCCTGTGCCAAGGCCTGTGATCTGCACGGCCATGGCCATGCCAGCGCCTGGGCGTCCGAACTGCCGGTCTCGGACCTG
This sequence comes from Chitinophaga pinensis, assembly GCA_943370595.1. Taxonomy (GTDB): domain Bacteria; phylum Pseudomonadota; class Gammaproteobacteria; order Burkholderiales; family Burkholderiaceae_C; genus Piscinibacter. The sequence continues at coordinate 189,022 of CALRRO020000002.1, read as the reverse complement.
CGCAGCTTCTGGGGCGCGCTGGGCTGTGCCTGCTGGGCAGTGTGATGATGGCCGATCGCCTGTCGTCCCGACCGATCGTCCGCGCGGTCCATGCGCTGGCGTTGCTGGCGCTGTGTGCCGCCTACCTGCAAGGGGGGCTGACCAAGGCGATGGACTTCGATGCCGCCATCGCAGAGATGCGGCACTTCGGGCTGCAGCCCGCCGCGCCGATGGCACTGGCGGTCATCCTGCTGGAGCTGTTGGCTTCGGCACTGGTCATCGCCGGCTGGTACCGGTGGCTGGGCGCGCTGTCCCTGGCGCTGTTCACCCTGGCCGCCAGCGTGGTGGCCAATCCTTTCTGGGCCATGGCGGGCGAGGCCCGGTTCATGGCCACCAATGCCTTCTTCGAGCATGTCGGCCTGGCCGGTGGACTGGTGCTGGTGGCCTGGCACGACCTTCTGCGCAGCCGCGATGACTGACGCCGAACAAGGTGCGCTGGCCCCGTTGCGCGAGCGCGTCTTCGCCGTGCTGTGGGGGGCCACGGTCCTGGGCAACATCGGCAGCTTCATGCGCGATGTCGCCAGTGGCTGGCTGGCCACCGAACTCAGCACGAACCCCGCCGCGGTGGCGGCGGTTCAGGCCGCGGCGGTGCTGCCGATCTTCCTGTTCGCGATCCCTGCCGGCGTGCTGTCCGACATCCTGGACCGGCGGCGCTTCCTGATCGCGGTGCAGCTGCTGCTGGCGGCCGTCAGCGCCACGCTGATGGTGCTGTCGGCCACCGGCGCGCTCGGGCTGGACAGCCTGCTGGCCCTGACCTTTGTCGGCGGCCTGGGCGCCGCACTGATGGGGCCGACCTGGCAGTCCATCGTGCCGGCACTTGTGCCGCGGGCGCAATTGCGCTCAGCGGTGGCGCTGAACTCGCTGGGCGTCAACATCTCGAGGGCCATCGGCCCGGCCGCCGGCGGCGTCCTGCTGGCGGCCTTCGGCGCAGCAACGACCTATGGCGTGGACCTGCTGACCTATGTGCTGGTGATCGCCGCCCTGTGGTGGTGGCGCCCGCCGGCCGCGGCGCACGACCCGTTGGCCGAGCAGTTCGTCAGTGCACTCCAGGCCGGGCTGCGCTTCACCCTGGCTCACGTGCCGTTGCACCGTGTGCTCTGGCGCGCGCTGGTGTTCTTTGCCAGCGCCAGCGCGGTCTGGGCGCTGCTGCCGCTGGTGGCGCGGCAGTTGCTGCAGGGCACGGCCAGCTTCTACGGCCTGATGCTCGGCGCTGTCGGCCTGGGCGCTATCGGTGGTGCGCTGCTGTTGCCGAGGCTGCGCAGGCACTTGCAGGCCGATGGGTTGATGCTCCTGGCTGCGATGCTGAGCGCGGCGGTGCTGGCTGGGCTGGCCGCAGCGCCGCCTCAGCCCCTGGCCCTGGCCTTGCTGCTGGCGCTGGGTGCGGCATGGATCGTGGCGCTGACCACGCTGAGCGCGCTGACGCAGAGCATCCTGCCCGACTGGGTGCGCGGGCGCGGGCTCTCGGTCTACCTCACCGTGTTCAACGGCGCGCTGGCGGCGGGCAGCCTGGGCTGGGGCGCGGTGGCGCAAGGCATGGGACTGCGGTCCACGCTGCTGCTGGCCGCCGCCGTGATGGCGCTGACCGCGCTGCTGATGCGGCACTGGCCACTGCCGGAGGGCGACGATGCCTTGGACACGGCACACCACTGGCCTGCGCCGCCGCGGGCCAGCGAACTGGCGACGCACCGCGGCCCGGTGCTGGTGCTGGTGGACTACCGCGTGGCGCCCGCAGAGCGGGCGGCGCTGGTGGACCTGCTCCATCAACTGTCACAGCATCGCCGCAGCGACGGCGCCAGCGCCTGGGGCCTGAGTGAGGACAGTGCCGACCCGCAGCGCCTGGTGGAATGGTTCTTCGTCGCCTCGTGGGCCGAGCACCTGCGCCAGCACCAGCGCGTGACGCAGGCGGCGGCGGCGCTGCAGGCCCGGGCGAGTCGTCTGCACCTGGGCCCCGACCCGCCCCAGGTTCAGCACCTGGTCGCCATATCCCCCACCACTCCGGAGAGTCGAACATGAAAGACATCGTCGCTGCACAACGCCACCGCACCGCCCCGCTGACCACGCCCAACGGGCTGGGTGCGGATGCGCGCAAGGACCTGAGCGCGGCGCTGAACCAGCTGCTGGCCGACGTGTTCGCGCTGTACCTGAAGACGAAGAACTTCCACTGGCACATGTGGGGGCCGTCGTTTCCCAGCTACCACGCGCTGCTGGACGACCAGTCCAGTCAACTGCTGGACATGACCGACGCCTTGGCCGAGCGCGTGCGCAAGCTCGGAGGCGGGACCTTGCACTCGATCGGCCACATCGCGCGCCTTCAGCGCCTGGCGGACAACGATGCCGACCTCGTGCAACCTGCCAGCATGCTGGCGGAACTGTGCGACGACAACCGCCGTCTGGCCGATTGGTTGCGCGCAGTGCATGCGCTGTGCGACGAGCACGGCGATGTGGCCAGCGCGAGCCTGGTGGAGAACTGGATGGATGAGACCGAACGGCGGGCGTGGTTCCTGTTCGAATGCGGCCGCACTTAGAGGAGCGCAGGCATGGACAGCGGACACCACACCATCGCCGAGCTCTTCGATCAGCTGGGGCTGGCGTCCACGCCGTCGGAGATCGATGCATTCATTGCGCAGCACCGGCCCGCGTCCCTGGGCCGCGAGCTGCCGGATGCGCCCGTGTGGACCCCGGCTCAAGCCGCTTTCCTGCGTGAAGCCATTGCGGCTGACGCGGACTGGGCCTTGCCCGCGGAATGGTTGTCGCAGTCCCTCTGCCAACCCGCCCCAGACAGCGGCTCCCGCTGACCAAAGCTGGAGCGCGCTCTGCTTGACGGGGCAGCCCTCTCCTTCGAGGCGCATGTGGCGGTTGGACGCGCTGCTTCGTGCAATCGCGGCGGCAGCTTCAGGTGACCGCTCTGCAGCCTGCGACGCCGGAGCTTGGATGCCCGCCATGGGTCGAGAGCTGCCGCTCACGCAAGCGGCGCGCTCGCCGCCGAACGGCATCAGCCCGGGAAGCTCACCCTCACCGCGAGCCCGCCCAGCGCCACCGACTGCGCGGTCTCGACCTGCGCCCCATGCACCGCCGCGATCCGCCGCACGATCGACCAGCCCAGGCCGCTGCCCGGCGCCGCCGTGCCGAGCACGCGGAAGAAGCGTTCGCCCAGGCGCGAGCGTTGTTCGTCGCTCAGACCGGCGCCACTGTCGTCGACGCGCAGAACGACGCGGTCGCTCTCGCGCACGATGCTCACCACGACACGGGCCCCATCGGGGCTGTAGCGCAGTGCGTTGTCGACGAGGTTGCGCAGCAGCACCGACAGCAGCGTCGCACTGCCGCGCACCGACATGACAGCGTCCGCGTCCAGCTCGAGCGACTGCCCCCGCGCGATGGCGCCCGGCGCGAGGCCGGCCAGCAGGTCGCGCGCGATGGCAGACAGGTCGACCGTCTCCTGCGGCCCCTCGGCAGCGGACTCCAGCCGCGCCAGCGTCAGCAGCTGCTCGACCAGGCGCGTCGCACGGTCGCAGCCGGCCAGCGTGGCCGCCAGCGCCTGCGCCCGTGCCGTATCGTCGCTGCCGGCGCCCTGTGCCACCTGCGCCTGCGCACGGATCGCGGCAATCGGCGTGCGCAGCTCGTGCGCCGCGTCGGCGGTGAAGCGGCGCTCGCTGTCCAGCAGCGCGGCGATGCGTGCGAACAGGTCGTTGAGCGCGCTGACCAGCGGCACGATCTCGCTGGGCAGCGGGTCGTCACCGGCCACGCCGGCCGGGATCGGCTGCAGCGCCTGCGGCTGGCGCTCGCCGATGGCGCGGCCGATGCGGCGCAGCGGCAGCAAGGCGCGGTGCACCGCCCACCACAGCAGCAGCGCCATCAGCGGCAGCGCCACCAGGATCGGCCCGAGCAGCCCGCTCAGCAGCCCTTCGAGGATGGATTCGCGCGAGTCGAGCTGCTCGCCCACGTAGACCTGCACGTCGCGCTCGCCACCGCGTGCGGCGAACACGCGCCAGCGCTCGCGGCCGATCTTCGGCGTGGTGAAGCCGCTGCGCAGTTCGGACATCGGCGCGGCCGGTGCGTTGGCCGATCGCGCCACCAGCCGGCCCTCGTGCCAGATCTGGAAGGCCACCTTGGGTGCGTGGCGGTGCAGCGTGGGTGCGTCGATGCCCGCGTCGTGCTCGGCATCCTCGATGTCGTCGACCTGGCGCACGATCAGCAGCGCCGCGGCCTGGGCGAGGTGGCCGTCGAGCAGCTCGTCGAGCTCGCCGTGCGCCTCGCGCCAGGTGAAGGCGGCCGCGGCCAGCCACACCACGCTGACGGTGGCGAGCACCAGCGCGAGCACGCGGGCCTGGAGCGAGTTCGGCAGCTTCACGAGGGCGTGCGGGTGATCGCGTAGCCGATGCCACGCACGGTCTGGATCAGCGAGGGCTTCAGCTTGCGGCGCAGGTGGTGCACATGCACCTCGACCGCGTTGCTCTCCACCTCCTGGCCCCAGCCGTAGATGCGCTGCTCGAGCTGTTCGCGAGAAAGCACGCGGCCGTCGGCCAGCATCAGCGCGTGCAGCACGTCGAACTCGCGGGCCGACAGGCTCACCGGCTCGCCGGCGAGCGTGACCTGGCGCTTGGCGACGTCGAGCACCACGTCGTCGACGCTCAGCTGCTGCTCGGCCACGCCGTGGGCGCGGCGCACCAGCGCACGCAGCCGTGCGGCCAGCTCGTGCAGGTCGACCGGCTTGAGCACGTAGTCGTCGGCGCCGAGGTCGAGGCCGCGGATGCGTTCGCTGACCGCGTCGCGCGCCGTCAGCACCAGCACCGGGAGCTTGACGCCCTCGGCGCGCACGGCGTGCAGCACGTCCATGCCGTCCTTCATCGGCAGCCCGAGGTCGAGCACCGCCGCATCGTGGCTGGCGCTGCGCAGTTCTCGCTCGGCGGCCTGGCCGTCGCGCACCCAGTCGACCTGGAAGCCGAGCTGGCGCAGCCCGGCGCGCAGGCCGTCGCCGAGCAGCATGTCGTCTTCCACGAGCAGGATGCGCATTGCCTCGTCCGGTTCAGTCGTCGTCGTGCGGTTTCGTCTGCAGCTGGCTCATCTGGCCGCCGGCATCGGCCGGAGCCGATTGCCACTGCACCCACCAGAAGCCGAGCACCGCTGCGAGCATCACCACCGCCAGCGTGGCCCAGCCGCGGCGGATGCCCTCGGCCGGCGCCGCGGGCTTGCGGCCGGTGAACATGGCGCGCACCAGATTCTCGCGGTGCACGACGCTGCCCACCACCACGCCGGCGATGTGCACCACCACCAGCACCATCAGCGCGTTGGCGGCGACTTCGTGCAGATCCTCCAGCCATTCCCCGCCGAGCTCACTGTAGGTGGCCCAGCCGCTGGCCGCCGTGAGCGCGATCAAGCCGAGCAGGCCGACGATGGCCAGCGCGCCGGCCGGGTTGTGGCCGGTGTGGTGCTCGGGCCGCGGGCCGACCAGCGAGCGCAGGTAGGCCCACACGGCCCGCGGCCCGCGCACGAAGCTGGCGAAGCGGGCGTGCTGCGTGCCGACCAGGCCCCAGATCACGCGGAAGGCGGCCAGGCCGGCCATGGTGTAGCCCAGCGTCACGTGGACGAGGCGCCAGTGCTCGCTCTCGGCAGTGAGCCAGGCGCCGGCGAAGCACAGCACCAGCAGCCAGTGGAAGACGCGCACGGGCGCATCCCACACCAGGGCGGAAGAACGGGTCTCGGTGGTCATGGGAGTCTCCTTCGGCTCAGCGCGGGATGCGCACGCCGTCCTCGTCGTACAGGCCCTGCGCCGCACCCTCGTGGCAGGCGCCGCAGTTGGAGGCGCTCTTGATCGAGGCGCGCGTCCAGGCGGCCTTCGGCACCTCGCGGTGCTCGCGGACGAACCAGTCGCCGCGGGTGATGCGGTCTTCCGGCGGTGCGCTGCGGGCGCGCTTGCCGGTGCCGGCCGTGGCGGTCAGCCAGGTGCTCAAGGCCTTCTGCGTCGGCGCGTCGAGCGAGGCATCGGTGCCGTAGTGCTTCGGCAGGTTGCTCATCAGCCGCTGCCACGATTCGTTGGGCAGCAGGCCCGGCGGATACGGTGCGTGGCAGGCGCCGCACTCCTGCACGTAGGCGGGCAGCAGCACGATGGCGCGGCCATGGCCGTCGGCGTGCGCGGCGGTGGCGGTCAGCATCGCCAGCGCGAGTGCGGCGAGCAGGGAGGAGGTGATGTTCATCGTGGTTCTCCCGGCTTCACTTGAGCGTCATCAGCCAGGCCAGCACATCGGCCTTCTCGCCGGCGCTGCACTCGCGGCCGAGCACGTCGTTGCAGTTGCGGCGGAACCACTTCTCGGTCTTCGCGGCGTCGGCGAAGCGTTCCGGATTGGCCGCCGGTGCGAGCGGCTGGATGGGCTTGCCGGTCGAGGCGTGCTTGCCGGTGCCGGTGGGCGTTGCGCCGTGGCAGGACGAGCAGCTCCAGTCCTTCGGGCCTTGGGTGGTGAAGAACTTCTGGCCGCGTGCCGGGTCGGCGGCGACCTTGGCGGCGGCGCTGTAGCCGGTGAGCTGTTCGGCGGGGGTGGCAGCCTGTGCGCCGGCCGCGGCGGCCAGCGCGAAGGCGATCAGGAAAGCGTGGCGAGTTCTCATGGCGACTCCTGGTGGATGTCGCCATGGTCGCGGCGCGGGTTTAAGGAACTCTTATCACCCCGCCCGCCGACTTGATCGATGTCACATCACGGCGGCCATGGCGCTCGCCGTGGCCTCGACGTTGCCGCTGTTCAGGCCGGCCACGCACAGCCGGCCGGAGCGGATCAGGTAGACCGCGAACTCCTCGCGCAGCCGGTCCACCTGCGCGGCGGACAGGCCGGTGTAGCTGAACATGCCGCGCTGGCTGAGGAAGTAGCCGACATCGCGGCCCGGCAGCTTGGCGCTGAGCACCGCATGCAGCTGCTGCCGCATCGCCAGCATGCGCGTGCGCATCGCGGCGAGCTCGCCCTCCCACAGCGGGCGCAGCTCGGGGTCGGTGAGCACGCGGGCGACGATCTGGCCGCCGTGGATCGGCGGGCTGGAGTAGTTGCGCCGCACGGTGAACTTGAGCTGGCCGAGCACCAGCGCGGCCTGCGCCGCATCCGGGCAGACCACGCTGAGCGCACCGGCGCGCTCGCCGTAGACGCTCATGCTCTTGGAGAAGGAGTTGGCGACGAAGGCAGGCAACCCCGCTACGGCGATCGCGCGGATCGCGTAGGCGTCTTCGGCGATGCCGTCGCCGAAGCCCTGGTAGGCCAGGTCGAGGTAGGGGATGAGGTTGCGGCGTTTCAGCAGCGGGATCAGCTCGTCCCACTGCGCGCGCGTCAGGTCGACGCCGGTCGGGTTGTGACAGCAGGCGTGCAGCAGCACGATGCTCTTCGCGGGCAGCTGTTCCAGGGCGGCGAGCATGTCGGCGAAGCGCACGCCGCCGTTGGCCGCGTCGTAGTACGGGTAGGTCTTCACCGCGATGCCGGCGCCTTCGAACATCGAGCGGTGGTTGTCCCAGGTCGGGTCGCTGACCCAGACGCCGCTGCCTGGGAACCAGCGCGCGATGAAGTCGGCGCCGACCTTCAGGCCGCCCGACGAGCCGACCGACTGGATGGTCGCCACGCGGCCGCTGGTCACGGCCTCGTGGCCGGCACCGAAGAGCAGCGCCTGCACCGCGGCGCGGAAGTTCGCCGCACCTTCGATCGGCAGGTAGGGCTTGGGGCCGCCGGCGGCGACCACCTTCGCCTCGGCGAGCTTGACCGACTCCAGCACCGGGATGCGCCCGGCGTCGTCGAAGTAGATGCCGATCGACAGGTTGATCTTGTGCGGCCGCGGGTCCTTCTGGAAGTCCTCGTTGAGGCTGAGGATCGGGTCGCCGGCAAAGGGTTCGACGTGGGAGAACATGGGTGTCGTGAGGGGTTCGGGGTCAGGCCGCCAGCGCGGCTTCGATGTCCTTGCGCAGCGACTCGGGCGTGTCGTTCGGCGCATAGCGCTTGAGCACGCGGCCGTCGCGGCCGACCAGGAACTTGGTGAAGTTCCACTTCACCGCCTGCGAGCCGAGCAGGCCGGGCGCCTCGCGGGTGAGGAACTTCCACAGCGGGTGGGCGCTGTCGCCGTTGACCTCGACCTTGGCCATCATCGGGAAGCTGACGCCGAAGTTGCGCTCGCAGAAGGTGGCGATCTCGCCGTTGCCGCCCGGGTCCTGGCCGCCGAACTCGTTGCTCGGGAAGCCGACCACTACCAGGCCGCGGTCGCGGTAGTCCTTCCACAGCTGCTCGAGCCCGCCGAACTGCGGCGTGAAGCCGCACTGGCTGGCGGTGTTGACGATCAGCAGCACGCGGCCGCGCTGGGTCGACAGGTGGGCGGGCTTGCCTTCGATCGACAGGGCCTCGAAATCGTAGATGCTGGGCTGGGCCATGACTCCTCCGGGCGTGAAGCCACGATGGTAATCGCCGCCGTGAGGAATCACCGTGAAGAACCGGCAATCCCCAATTGCCTTGCTTGACGCCGGTTCAGCCGGCGCGATGATCCACGGCCATGTCCGACTCCGGCTTCGTCGATCACTTCACCGTCGCCATCGAGGGCTTCTCGTCCTTCGAGCGTGACGCGCTGGCGTCGTTCTTCCGGCTGGCGGCACAGCGTTCGCCGGCCTTCCACCAGGTCGACGAGGTCGGCGTGGCCGACTTCCTGATCGCCGACGGCGACCACCCCGCCTCGGTCGCCGCCGTGCGGCGCGGCCAGCGTTTCGACGACACCGTCTTCATCGGTGCCAAGGCGCCCCTGGGCGCGGCCGCCTGGCTGCCGCGGCCGATCGACCCGATGCACGTGCTGCGCGAGCTGGAGGGCCTGGTCGAGATGCGCCTGACCGCACCCGAGCCGCCCAGCGAGATGATGGACCTCGATCCGATGGAGATCGACACCCTGCGCGGCGGGCTGGACGACCTGCGGCGCGAGCCGCCCCCCGAACCCGAAGCCCTGCGGCCGCCCCAGCGGCCGAAGGCCCAGGCCGTGGCTCAGCCGCCGGCGACGCCGGCCCCCGCGCCGCGCGGCGGTGGCGGGCGCGAGGTGCTGGTGGTCGAGGACAGCGCAATCGCCCGCCAGTTCCTCAAGCGCCGGCTGACCGCGCTGGGCTACCGCGTGCTCGAGTGCAACTCCGGCGAGGCGGCGATGGACATGCTCTCGCGCCGCACCTTCGGCATGGCCTTCCTCGACATCACGCTGGGCCCGCCGGGCAGCATCGACGGCCTGCAGCTGTGCCAGCGCCTCAAGCAGCGCGGCGCGCAGAACGCCGGGCTGCGCACCATCGTCGTGATGGTCACCGGGCTGGACGGCGCGACCGACCGCGTGCGCGGCTCGCTGGCCGGCTGCGATGCCTACCTGACCAAGCCGCTGCACGAGGCGGAGTTCATCGCCACGCTGCTGCAGGTCGACCCGGCCTTCGAGTGGAGCGCCGACGCCTCGCTGCAGGCGCCCGCCTGAGTCTCAGTGGGGCTCGGCGCCCGACAGTGTCGACAGCAGCGCCGCCAGCAGGATGAACGCCCCGCCCAGCAGCAGCTGGCCATTGAGCGAGCCGCCACCGAGCGCGAATGCCGAGGCGGATGCGAACAGGATCTCCGTCAGCATCACCACCGAGGTCACGTTGGCCGGCAACCTTGCCGCGCCGTACTGCAGCGCCAGGTTGCCGACCAGGAACAGCATCGCCAGCGCGGCGACGCCGGCCACCCACGCCGTGGCCGGTGCCGGCACGGCCGGCACCGCGCCGGCCGCCGACAGCGACATCGCCAGCACGCCCGCCACCACCATGCCGCCGCCGAACATCGCCAGCGCACGGCCTTCCTCCGGGCGGTGCGCCTCGCGGCGCAGCATCACGTTGTTCAGCGCGAAGGTGAAGCCGCCGATCACACCCAGCCAGTCGGGCAGCGAGCGCGGCAGCGGCAGCGCCTCCCAGCCGCTGCGCTCGGCCGGCCACAGCACGATGGCTGCGCCGGCCAGCGCCAGCAGCACGCGCGCGCCGGCCAGGCGGGTTAGCGGCTCGTGCAGCAGCAGCCGCGCCAGCAGCACCGCCCACAGCGGCATCAGGTAGAACAGCAGCACCACGCGCACCACGTCGCCGATGGTCACTGCCCAGTTGAAGGTGGCGTTGGTGGTGCCCGAGGCCAGCACCAGCACCCACAGCGACGGCGTGCGCAGCAGCTGGCCGACGGCACCCGGACGCAGCACGACGATGACCAGCGCGGCGACGGCGTAGATCAGCACCGTGGCCCACAGCGGGTGCAGCCCGAGCTGCTCGAGCTGCCGGAACGGCCACCACGAGGTGCCCCAGACCAGGGCGTTGAGGGTGAGGGCCAGGGCCGGCCAGAGAAAGGGAGCGCGCGCGGGTGCCGGGGACATCGGCGCGATTCTCGCCGCTGCCTGCAGCGGCCCCCCAGGCTGTCGGATTGCGGCGCGCCACGGGCGGCGCTACCGTCGGCCTTCCCGAGGAGGAGTGTCGCCATGCCCCAGCTGAAGATCGTTCCGCCGTCCGACCTGAACACGCCCGACCTGGCGCCGAACTTCGGCGAGTTCGGCATCCGCTTCCTGGCCGAGGGCGACTCCTGGTTCACCATCGGCGCCCTGAACCCGCTGAAGAACGCCAACCTGCTGTTCGAGATGCGGTTTGCGCAGAGCGCCATCGCGGTCAACTGCGCGACGCCCGGCGACACGCTGCAGCGCATGGCGGACACCAGCCGCGACCCGGTGTTCGTCGACCTGCTGACCGGCAAGCGCCGGCGCCCCTGGGATGCGCTGCTGATGTCCTGCGGCGGCAACGACCTGATCGACGCGCTGGCGGTGCGCGGCGCCGGCATCCCGCTGCACCTGCGCCTGCTGCGCGAGGCGGCCGAGTGGGGCGATCCGGCGAATGGCGCGGCGCGCTACCTCAGCGATGCCGGCTGGCAGACCTTCAGCACCTACCTGAAGGCCAACCTGGACCAGATCGTCGCGCTGCGCGACGCACCGCGCTCGCAGTCCAAAGGTGTGCCGGTGTTCCTGCACGGCTACGCGGTGCCGACCCCGCGGCCGGCGCCGGCCGAGCTGGGCATCGGGCCCTGGCTGCTGCCCTCGGTGCAGGCCTACGGGATTCCGGAGGCAGACTACGCGGCGGTGGCAACGCTGCTGATCGGCCGGCTGGCCGCGCTGCTGGCGAGTTGCGCGGCGGATGCGGTGCGCTACCCCAACCTGCACTTCTTCGACACCACTGCCATCGCGGTGGTGCCGGCGGCCCCGGGCAGCGCGGGCGTCAGCGGCGACTGGGTCAACGAGATCCACCTGACGGGCAGCGGCTGCGAGAAGCTGGCGCGGCCCTGGGCGAAGGCGATCGAGAAGGTGATCGTCGAGCAGAGGGGCTGAAGTCAGCCTCCGCCGCAAGCACGGCCCTTCGGTCAGTGCTTGTCCGTGCGTGCAATGGCCAGCAGGTGATCCAGCTCGTCCTTGTGCTTGACCAGGTTGGACTGGTGCCAGCGGCGGATCAGCCACATCGTGCCGGCGACCACCAGGCCGAAGATGGTGATCGCGCCGAAGGCCGACATGCCGAACTTGGTCAGCCCGGCATAGAAGGCGCCGAGGCCGAGGATGCAGGCCTGCTCGTTGAAGTTCTGCACCGCGATCGAACGCCCCGCGCCCATCAGGTTGTGGCCGCGGTGCTGCAGCAGCGCGTTCATCGGCACGATCAGGAAGCCGCAGATCGCGCCCATCACGATCAGGAAGGGCACCGCCGTCCACAGCGAGTCGATGAAGACCAGGCCGATCATCAGGAAGCCGACCACGATGGCCATCGGGATCACCGAGGTGGCGCGGTCCAGCTTCATCGTCAGCGAGGCGATGACCGCGCCGGCGATCGAGCCGATCACCACCACGCCGGCCAGGTTGGAGGCCTGCGCGGTGCCGTAGCCCAGCGCGGCGGCGGCCCAGGCGAACACGATCACCCGCAGGTTGCCGAAGATGCCCCACAGCAGCGTCGTGGTGGCCAGCGAGATCTGGCCGAGCTTGTCGCCCCACAGGCGCGAGTTGCAGCTGGAGAAGTCGCGCACCAGCGGCAGCAGCCCGCTCATCGGCTGCAGCGGCGCATCGGTGCGCGGGATGCGCAGGTTGAACAGCGCCGCGATGATGTAGAAGAACACGATCACCGAGATCGCCGCCTCCGGCGCGGTGTCGATGCCGGTGTTCAGCAGCGGCAGGTCGATGGACAGCAGCTCGCTGGCCAGGCGCTGGCCGACCAGCTGCCCGCCGACCAGGATGCCCAGGATGATCGACGCGACCGTCAGGCCCTCGATCCAGCCGTTGCCCTTGACCAGCTGCGACGGCGGCAGCAGCTCGGTGAGGATGCCGTACTTGGCCGGCGAGTAGGCCGCCGCACCCAGGCCGACCACCGCGTAGGCCACCAGCGGATGGCTGCCGAACAGCATCAGCAGGCAGCCGGCCACCTTGATCGCGTTGGACGCGAACATCACCCGGCCCTTCGGGATCGCATCGGCGAAGGCGCCGACGAAGGGCGCCAGCAGCACGTAGAACAGCGCGAACATCGGCGCCAGCGCCGGCACCTGCCAGGACGGCGCCTTGGACAGACGCAACAGCTCCACGGCCGCCACCAGCAATGCGTTGTCGGCCAGCGAGCTGAAGAACTGCGCCGACATGATGGTGTAGAAGCCTCTTTTCATTCGCTCCGTATCGCGCGCGTTGGGCCCGAAGATGCGGGGGAAGTCGGCGGCGCAGGTTTATAGCATGTGGTTACCGGCGCTCCGGGCGCGGACGAACCCGGGCGTGAAGCCGCTGGCAGAATCGGTTTCACCATGCCCCGCCCGATAGTCGCGACCATCCACACCGAGGCCCTGGCCCACAACCTGAGGCGTGCGCGGCAGGCGGCGCCGCAGTCGCGCGTCTGGGCGGTGGTCAAGGCCAATGCCTACGGCCACGGCATCGAACGCGCCTACGCCGGCCTGTCCGGCGCCGACGGCTTCGCGCTGCTCGACCTCGACGAGGCGCAGCGGGTGCGTGACCTGGGCTGGCGCGGGCCCATCCTGCTGCTCGAGGGCTGTTTCGAGCCGCGCGACCTGGAACTCTGTTCGCGCCTGGACCTCTGGCACACGGTGCACCACGAGGCGCAGATCGACATGCTGGCCGCCCACAAGACCAACGCGCCGCACCGCGTCTTCCTGAAGATGAACAGCGGCATGAACCGGCTCGGCTTCCGGCCGCAGCACTACCGCGCCGCCTGGCAGCGCCTGTCGGGGCTGACGCAGGTCGACGAGATCACGCTGATGACGCACTTCGCCGATGCCGACGGCGCGGGCGGCGTGGCCGCGCAGCTCGAGGCCTTCGAGGCCGCGACGCGCGAGCTGCCCGGCGAACGATCGCTGAGCAACAGCGCGGCGACCCTGCGCTTCGCCGCGGCGGATGGCGACGGCCTGCACATCGCCGCCGACTGGGTGCGCCCGGGCATCATGGTCTACGGCTCGGCACCGGACCATCCCGACCACGACGCCGCCGGCTGGGACCTGCAGCCGGCGATGACGTTGAGCGCGAAGCTGATCGCGATCCAGGACCTGCGCGCCGGCGACCGCGTCGGCTACGGCGGCAGCTTCACCGCCAGCGAGTCGATGCGCATCGGCGTGGTCGCCTGCGGGTATGCCGACGGCTACCCACGTGTCGCGCCGACCGGCACGCCGGTGCTGGTGGACGGCGTGCGCACGCGCACTGTCGGCCGGGTGTCGATGGACATGATCACCGTCGACCTGACGCCGGTGCCTGCCGCCGGGCTGGGCAGCGAGGTCACGCTGTGGGGAAACGGGCCGAAGGGCAGCCGCCTGTCCATCGACGAGGTGGCTCGCCCGGCCGGCACGGTCGGCTACGAGCTGATGTGTGCGCTGGCGCCGCGCGTGCCGGTGAACGTGGCCTGAGGCGGCCGCCCGACCCGACGTGAGCCGAGGCCGCCCCGACGTCGACCGCTTCGAGCGCAGCGTGCGCGCCGACCTGCAGCGCCGGCGCTGGCTGCGCGTGCATGCCTTCGTGCTGGGCAGCCTGACCTTCCTGGCTTGCTGGGCGTTCTCGGCGGTGCTCATGCGCGCCGGCGTCGGCAGCCTGGCGCTGCGCTGGCCGCTGGCGCTGGCCGGCGGTTACCTCGTGTTCCTCGGCCTGCTGTGGTTGTGGTGCCGCTGGTTGCTGTCGCGCGGCGAAGGCGACCTGGACCTGCCGCTGGACGATGCGCTGGACCTGCTGCCCTCGCGCCGCAGCGGCGGCGGCGTCGAATGCGGCGACAGCGGCCTGGAGGCCGGCGACCTGGCCGAGGGCGCGCTGGAGGCGGTCGGCTCGGCCGACGAAGGCATCGTGATCGCCGTGCCGCTGGCCATCGTCGTCGGCATCGCGGTGCTGATCGCCAGCGGGCTCAGCCTGGCGGTGTTCGGCCTGTTCGGCGTCGAGGTGCTGCTCGGCGTGGCGGTGGAGATCGCGTTCGCGTCGGCTGGCGGGGCGCTGGCTTTCCGCGCCCGGCGCGAGGGCTGGCTGCTGCACGCCACCGGCCGCACCTGGAAGTCGATGCTGGCGATCCTCGCCGTTGCCGCGCTGCTCGGTGCGGTGATCGACCACTGGATGCCGCAGGCCGGCTCGCTGCCGCAGGCGATCCGGCTGCTGCGCGGCGGCGCGTGATGCGCATCCCCTACACGCTCGACCCGGCGCAAGTGGAGTTCAGCGCCATCCGCGCGCAGGGCGCCGGCGGCCAGAACGTCAACAAGGTGTCGAACGCGGTGCACCTGCGCTTCGACGTGCGCGCGTCGTCGCTGCCCGACGCGCTGAAGGAGCGCCTGCTGGCGATCGCCGACCAGCGCATCACGGCCGACGGCGTGGTGGTCATCAAGGCGCAGCAGCACCGCAGCCTGGAGAAGAACCGCGACGACGCGATGTCGCGGCTGCGGGAACTGGTCGACGCCGCGGCCACGGTGCCGCGCGTTCGGCGCCCGACGAAGCCGACGCGGGCCTCGAAGGAGCGCCGGCTGGAGGGCAAGTCGGTGCGCAGCGGCGTCAAGGCCGGCCGCGCCAAGGTCAGGGACTGAGGCGTTGGCGCCTGCCGCGCTCAGGCGCGCTTGAAGAACGCCAGCAGCGTGCCGGCGGCAACGAACAGCGCACCGAAGGCCCGGTTCATCGCCTTGATGTGCGACGGTGCCTTCAGCGTGCGCAGCACGCGCGCGGCCAGCGCGGTGTAGCCGGCCATCACGACCAGGTCGGTGAAGGCCAGCGTCAGCGCGATCACCGCGTACTGCGTCAGCAGCGGGTGCGCGAGGTCGAGGAACTGCGGCACCACCGCGAGCAGGAACACCGTGCCCTTGGGGTTCAGTGCGTTGACGATCCAGCCGCGCACGAACAGTTCGCGCGGCGAGGCGGCGACGGCCTCGCCGCCTTCGGCCACCATCGGCGTGGCCGGCGCTCGCCATTGCTTGATGCCCAGCCAGACCAGGTAGGCGACGCCCGCCCACTTGACCACGGTGAACGCCAGGCTGGAGGCGGCGATCAGCGCGCCCAGGCCGATGCCGACCACGACGATCTGCGTCCAGATGCCCGCGACCAGGCCGAAGCTCATCACGTAGCCGCGGCGAAAGCCGTGGTTCAGGCCGGCGCTCATCGCGGCGACGGCACCGGCGCCGGGCGACAGGCTGATGGCCCAGGCGGCGGCGAAGAAGGCGATCCAGGTCGAGAAGTCCATGGGCTCGATTGTCGCAGCGGCGGCTGCGGCGAGAATCCCGCATGGCCAAGGACAAGTCGCAAAAGTCGATCTTCACCTGCAACGAGTGCGGCGCCACCAGCCCGAAGTGGCTGGGCAAGTGCCCGGGCTGCGGGGCCTGGAACACGCTGGTCGAGTCGGCGGCCGAGAGCGACACCGGCAAGAACCGCTTCCAGTCGCTGGCCCGGGCGCAGCCGGTGGCCACACTGTCGGAGATCGAGGCCAGCGAGGTCGAACGCCAGCCCACCGGCATCGACGAACTCGACCGCGTGCTCGGTGGCGGCATCGTCGAAGGCGGCGTGGTGCTGATCGGTGGCGACCCGGGCATCGGCAAGAGCACCTTGCTGCTGCAGGCGCTCGATGCACTGTCGCGCAGCGTGAAGACGCTGTACGTGACCGGCGAGGAAAGTGGCGCGCAGGTCGCGCTGCGCTCGCGCCGCCTCGGCCTGGACGGCTCGCAGGTGCGCGTGCTGGCGGAGATCCAGCTCGAGCGCATCCTCGCCACGATCGAGGCCGAGCAGCCGGCGGTGTGCGTGATCGACTCGATCCAGACCGTCTACTCCGACCAGCTCAGCTCGGCGCCCGGCTCGGTGGCGCAGGTGCGCGAATGTGCGGCGCACCTGACGCGCACCGCCAAGGCCAGCGGCACGACGGTGATCCTGGTCGGCCATGTCACCAAGGACGGCCAGCTCGCCGGCCCGCGCGTGCTCGAGCACATCGTCGACACGGTGCTGTACTTCGAGGGCGACACCCACTCCAGCTTCCGCCTCGTGCGCGCGATCAAGAACCGCTTCGGCGCGGTCAACGAGATCGGCGTGTTCGCGATGACCGAGCGCGGCCTGAAGGGTGTGGCCAACCCGAGCGCGATCTTCCTGTCCACGCATGGCGATCCGGTGCCGGGCTCCTGCGTGCTGGTCACGCTGGAGGGCACGCGGCCGCTGCTGGTGGAGATCCAGGCGCTGGTCGACGCTGGGGGGCCGAGCCCGCGGCGCCTGAGCGTCGGCCTGGAGCGCGATCGGCTGGCGATGATGCTCGCCGTGCTGCATCGCCATGCCGGCATCGCTGCCTTCGACCAGGACGTGTTCGTCAACGCGGTGGGCGGCGTGCGCATCAGCGAACCGGCGGCCGACCTCGCGGTGATGCTGGCCATCCAGGGCTCGCTGCGCGCACGGGCGCTGCCGCGCGGCTTCTTCGCCTTCGGCGAGGTCGGCCTGGCCGGCGAGATCCGCCCGGCGCCGCGTGGCCAGGAGCGGCTGAAGGAGGCGGCCAAGCTCGGCTTCTCGGTCGCCGTGGTGCCCAAGGCCAACGTGCCGAAGAAGCCGATCGAAGGCCTGACCATCCATGCCGTCGAGCGCATCGAGGAGGCGATCGAGCGGGTGCGCAACCTCTGAGGTGAAGGTGAAGGCGATGCGCATCGCGGTGATCTCCGACGTGCACGGCAACCTGCCGGCGCTCGAGGCCGTGCTCGAGGACATCGCGGCCAGCGGCGCCGACCTGACGCTGAACCTCGGCGACATCCTGTCCGGCCCGCTGTGGCCGGCCGAGACCGCGCAGCGGCTGATGGCGCTGGGCCTGCCGACGATCCGCGGCAACCACGAGCGGCAGGTGCTGACGCTGCCGCGCGAGCGCATGGGCGCGTCGGATGGCTTCGCGGCCGACGCGATCACGGCCGCGCAGCGCGACTGGCTGGCCGCGCTGCCGCTGACGATGGAACCGGTGCCGGGCGTGTTCTGCTGCCACGGCACGCCGGGCAGCGACCTCGTCTACCTGCTCGAGACCGTCACGCCCGAAGGCTGGCGCGGTCCGGGCGAACCCGGCCTGCGCGCGGCGACGCTGGACGAAGCGACCGAGCGCGTCGGTGCGGTGCGACACGGCCTGATCCTCTGTGGCCACACCCATGTGCCGCGGGCGGTCCGATTCGACGACGCTCGGCTGGTCATCAACCCCGGCAGCGTCGGCCTGCAGGCCTACGACGACGTGCACCCGCGGCCGCACGTGGTCGAGAACGGTTCGCCGCACGCGCGCTACGCGCTGCTGACGCAGCGCGGTGGCGACTGGCAGGTCGACCTGCGCGCCGTGCCCTACGACCATGAGGCCGCCGCCCGCCGGGCCGAGGCCCATGGCCGCGGCGACTGGGCCGACGCGCTGCGCAGCGGCCGCGTGGGCCGCTGGGAGGGCGGCGCGATCCCCGTAGCATCGCGGCCATGAATCCGATCCTCGGCTGGGCGCTGGTTGCCGTCTTCGTCGCGCTCGCCTGGCAGCAGTACGGCTGGCAGGGGGTGCTGTTCGCCGCCACCGTGGTGGTGTTCTGGCTGCTGCTGCAGTTCAGCCGCACCGTGCGCGCCATGCGCCAGGCCGGCCAGGCGCCCGTCGGGCATGTCGACAGCGCGGTGATGCTCAATGCGAAGCTGCGTACGGGCATGACCATGCTGCAGGTGATCGGGCTGACCCGCAGCCTCGGCCGCAAGCTCGACGCCGGCGACGACAAGGACCAGGACAACTGGGCCTGGAGCGACGAGGGCGGCAGCACCGTGCGGCTGCACTTCGTGGGCGGCAAGCTGGCGCGGTTCGAGCTGGAGCGACCCGGGCCCTAAAATCGCCGGTTCGGACAAACCCTGGAGAGCTGCCATGTCGATGGCCGACCGCGACGGAAAGATCTGGATGGATGGCCAGCTGGTGGAGTGGCGCGACGCCAAGATCCACGTGCTGAGCCACACGCTGCACTACGGCTGCGGTGCCTTCGAGGGGGTGCGGGCCTACAACACCGTCAACGGCACGGCGATCTTCCGCCTGCGCGAGCACACCGAGCGCCTGTTCAACAGCGCCAAGATCCTGCGCATGAAGATCCCCTTCAGCCAAGAACAGGTGATGGAGGCGCAGCGCGAGGTGGTGCGCGTCAACAAGCTGGAGAGCTGCTACCTGCGCCCGCTGACCTGGATCGGCTCCGAGAAGCTCGGCGTCAGCCCCAAGGGCAACACCATCCACCTGATGGTCGCCGCCTGGCCCTGGGGCGCCTACCTCGGCGAAGAGGGCATGAAGCGCGGCATCCGCGTGAAGACCTCCAGCTACACCCGCCACCACGTCAATATCACGATGACGCAGGCCAAGGCGGTGAGCAACTACACCAACTCCATCCTCGCCAACATGGAAGCCACGGACGAGGGCTACGACGAGGCACTGCTGCTCGACGCCTCGGGCTTCGTCTCCGAAGGCGCCGGCGAGAACCTGTTCGTCATCAAGAAGGGCGTGGTCTACACGCCCGACCTGTCGGCCGGTGCACTCAACGGCATCACCCGCGACACCATCTTCGCGATCTGCCAGGACCTGGGCCTGAAGCTGGTCGAGAAGCGCATCACCCGCGACGAGGTCTACATCAGCGACGAGGCCTTCTTCACCGGCACGGCCGCCGAAGTCACGCCGATCCGTGAGCTCGACCGCATCGAGATCGGCCGCGGCTCGCGCGGGCCGATCACCGAGAAGATCCAGAGCGCCTTCTTCGACATCGTCAACGGGCGCAATCCGAAGTACGCCGAATGGCTGACCAAGGTCTGATCATCATGAGCAGCAGCGAACCCAAGGCCGTGGTCGAGGTGACCGCGAAGGACGTGCAGGGCCCTGGCGTGGTGGCCTGCCCGAACCCGAAGATGGCACTGTGGAGCAACCACCCGCGCGTGTTCATCGACGTGGCGACGACCGGCGAGGGCAAGTGCCCCTATTGCGGCACGGTGTACCGGCTGAAGGCCGGCGAGAAGCTGCACGCCCACTGACACCATGACGCGCTCGCTGGTCATCGCGCCGCAGTGGATCGGCGACGCGGTGATGTCCGAGCCCCTGCTGGCGCGCCTCGCAGCGCGTGGCGAGGCGCTCACGGTTGCCGCGCTGCCCTGGGTGGCGCCGGTCTACCGCGCGATGCCGCAGGTGCGCGAGGTCATCGAGCTGCCCTTCGCCCACGGCCGGCTCGACTGGGCGGCACGGCGGCGCATCGCGGCCACGCTGCGCGGCCGATTCGACGCGGCCTACGTGCTGCCGAACTCGATCAAGTCGGCGCTGATTCCTTGGTTCGCCGGCATCCCCCGGCGCATCGGCTACCGCGGCGAGGGCCGCTGGGGCCTGCTCAACCACCGGTTGCCCAATCTGCCCGGCCGGCCGCCGATGGTGGCGTTCTATGCCGCGCTGTCGGGTGAGCCTGCGCGCAGCGATGAGCGCCCGCAGATGGCCTTCGAACCGCGCATCGTGCACGGTGCGGCGCGCGCCGCCGGCGTCGAATCGGGCGCCTACTGGGCTTTCGCCCCTGGCGCGGAGTACGGTCCCGCCAAGTGCTGGCCGGCCGCTCACTACGCCGAGCTGGCGCGCGCCCTGCACGCCGCCGACGGCCTGCCGGTGCTGCTGCTCGGCTCAGGCAAGGAAGCGGCGCTGGCGCAGCAGATCGCCGACGCGGCACCCGGCACCTGCCGGGTGATGGCCGGCCAGACCTCGCTGATGGACGCGATGGCGCTGATCGCCGGCGCACGCGGCCTGGTCAGCAACGACTCCGGGCTGATGCACGTGGCCGCCGCCTTCGGGCTGCCGCAGGTGGCGGTGTTCGGCTCGACCAGCCCGGAGCACACCCCGCCGCTGAACCCGCGTGCGCAGGTGATCTGGCTGAAGGATGAACTGAAGCTCGACTGCATGCCCTGCTTCGAGCGGACCTGCCGCTACGGCCACACCCGCTGTCTGACCGAGGTGAGCCCGCAGCGGGTGCACGCGGCGCTCGGCCAGGCGCTGCGGGCCGCCCCGTGAGCCGCACCGACGACACCCAGCGCAGCGATGCGCTGATGCGCGACGCGCTGCTCGGCGCCGGCACTTCGGTCTGGGAATGGGACGTGCGCAGCGACCGGCTGACCAACTTCCAGGCCAGCATGGCGGTGCTCGGCCACTCGCACGAGGGCCTGGCGCCGCTGCAGGAGACCTGGAACCGCTACATCCACCCGGAAGACCTGGCCGCCAACCACGAGGCCTACCTGCGCCATGCGCGCGGCGAGACGGCGATCTTCGAGCACGAGTACCGCGCGCGTGCCCACGACGGCAGCTGGCGCTGGGTGGCCGAGCGCGGTCGCATCGTCGAGCGCACGCCCGAGGGCGAGCCGCTGCGCGTGGTGGGCACGCTCACCGACGTCGCCCAGCGCCGCGCCGCGCAGGGCGAGGCGCTCGAGTTGGCCGAGCGGATGCGGCGGATCGTGCGCAACGTGCCCGGCGTGGTCTACCAGTACCGCACGCTGCCCGACGGCGGCGGCCAGTTCCCGTTCATCAGCGAGCGGGCGATCGCGCTGCTCGGCGTCAAGCCGCCAGCGCTGATGCGGGATGCCCGGCTTGCGCTGCGCCTGATCGAGCGCGAAGACCGCGACCGCGTGTTCGCCAGCGTCGGCTCGGCGCTGCGGGCGATGCGCCAGTGGCGCTGCGAGTTCCGCCTCTACCTGCGTGGCGGCGAGCGCCGCTGGTGCAGCGTGGTGGCGACGCCGCAGCGCGAAGCCGACGGCAGCGTGCTCTGGCACGGCTACCTGGAAGACATCTCCGACAAGCGCGAGCTCGAGCAGGCACGCGCCGCCACTGCGGCGGCGCAGGCGGCCAACCGCGCGAAGACGGAGTTCCTCTCTCGCATGAGCCACGAGCTGCGCACGCCGCTGAACGCAGTGCTCGGCTTCGCGCAGCTGCTCGAGATCGACGAGCGCGAGCCGCTCACCACGATGCAGCGCCGCCGCGTCGAGCTGATCCGCGAGGGTGGCACGCACCTTCTGCAGATGATCAGCGAGCTGCTCGACCTGACGCGCATCGAGTCGGGCCAGCTCGCGATGTCGCCGACCGCGCTGTCGCTGGACGCGCTGGTGGCCGACTGCGTCGCGCTGGTGCGCCCGCAGGCGGATGCGGCCGGCGTGACGCTGCACCTGGGCGGTGGCGCGGCGACCGTGTTCGCCGATGCGACGCGCCTGCGCCAGGTGCTGCTGAACCTGCTGGGCAATGCGATCAAGTACAACCGCGCCGGCGGCCGGGTGGACGTGAGCGTCGCCGACACCGGCACGCAGGCGGTGGTGTCGGTGCAGGACACCGGCGTGGGCATCACCGCCGAGGACCTGCCCACCGTGTTCCAGCCTTTCCAGCGTGGCGCGCAGGCGCACGGCAGCATCGAGGGCGCCGGCATCGGCCTGGCGGTGACGCAGTCGCTCGTCGAGCTGATGGGCGGGCAGATCGAGGTGGCCAGCACGCCGGGCGTGGGCTCGACCTTCAGCGTGCGGCTGCCGCGCGGCTGAGCGGCTAGAGGTTGCCCACCGCCAGCACCGGCCCGGTCGGCGCACCGGTGGGTGAGCCGCCCGGCGGCTCCAGGCTGACGGCGAGGTGGTCGGTGCCCGGCGGCAACTGGGCGCGCTTGACGACCGTGGCACCGCTGGCCGCGATCAGGCCCAGCGAGCGCGGCGGGTTCTTGCCGGCCGCTGCCCACAGTTCGAGCACCCGATCGGTCTGCAAGGCCACCTGGCTGATCGGCTTGGCGACCACGGTGCGGCCGTCGCCGCTGATGCTGGCGACGAACGAGGCCGGAATGACGCCGCCCTCGCCGCCGGGCGCGGTGGCGTTGAGCACCACCACGATGGGCGGCTGCACCGGTGCCGGGCTGGCCAGCAGCACCGCCAGGCTGATGGTCGCGACGCTGGCCAGCGCAGCCAGACTGCGCCAGAAGGCGAGCTTCGACCGCCACGGCGTGGCGGCCGGCGCGGCGGCCGATGCACCGCCGATGCGTGCCTCGATGCGCTGCCACACCTGCGGCGGGGGCGGTTCGGGGGCGATCGCAGCGGTCAGCGGCATCAGCCGATCCTGCCAGTCGCGCACGGCCCCGCGCAGCATCGGATGCGCCGGCAACAGCGCCTCGAAACGCCGTCGCGCCGGCCCGCGCAGCGTCCCGGTCACGTAGGCCGCGGCGAGGCGGTCGGCGAGTTCGGGGCGGCCGTAGTCCATCTCAGGCCCCCCCCGCCATGTCGCGCTTCACGGCGCCGTCGAGGCAGCCCTTCAGTGCGATCAGCGCGCGCCGCACCCACGACTTCACCGTGCCCAGCGGCTGGCGCATCTGCTCGGCCACTTCGGCATGCGACAGGCCGTCGAAGAAGGCCAGCGCCACGCTCTGGCGCTGCTGCGCGCTGAGCGCCTGCATGCAGTGCGAGAGCGCGCGGGCATCCGAGGCCCGGCTCAGCAGCTCGAGCGGGCCGGCGCCGTCGTCCGCCACCTGGTCGTACACGTCCACATCCTCTGCGTCGTCGCCGCCGGAGGTGAGGGCGGCCTGGATCTGCGGCTGGCTCTGCGCGCGGCGCAGGCTGTCGATGGCGCGGTTGCGCGCGACGCTGGTCAGCCAGGTCAGCGGCTGGCTCTGCGCCGCATCGAAGCTCTGCGCCGAGCGCCAGACGTTGACATACACCTCCTGGAGGATGTCCTCGGCCTGGGCCCGGTCCCGGTTGATGCGCAGGATGACGGCGAACAGATGCGCGCTGGTGCGCTGGTAGAGCGTGGCAAAAGCCGCACGATCGCCCAGCCCGGCGCGGCCGAGCAGCGAGGCGAGTTCGCGGCTGCGGTCGGTCCAGTCGGCGGCGGATGCGGCGGGCATAACCTCGACTGTACGCATGCCGGCGCCACCTGGATGCGCTTCGTACAATGCCCTGCCCACAGGAAAGCACCGATGTCCACCCGCAACCAGTTCGTCCTCACCCTGTCCTGCCGCGATACCAAGGGCATCGTGCACGCCGTCTCCGGCCTGCTCTTCCAGGCCGGCTGCAACATCATCGACTCGCAGCAGTTCGGCGACGTGTTGGCCAGCGACGCCACCGGCCTGTTCTTCCTGCGCGTGCACTTCGAGGCGCCGCCGCACCTGGCCGACACCGCCAAGCTCGACCCCCTGTTCACCCACCTGCGCGAGCAGTTCGGCATGTCGGCGCAGCTGCATTCGCTGGCGCGCAAGCCGCGCCTGCTGCTGATGGTCAGCAAGCATGGCCATTGCCTGAACGACCTGCTGTTCCGCTGGCGCTCGGGGCAGCTCGACGTCGAGATCCCGGCGATCGTCTCCAACCACCCCGACTACGCCGACCTCGCCGCCAGCTACGGCATCCCCTTCCACCACCTGCCGCTGGCCACCGGCTCCGGCGCCGAAGCCAAGCGCGCGCAGGAGCAGCAGGTCGAGGCGCTGGTCGACAAGGAGCAGATCGACCTGGTCGTGCTGGCGCGCTACATGCAGATCCTCAGCACCGAGTTCTGCCAGTTCCTGCGCGGCCGCGCGATCAACATCCACCACAGCTTCCTGCCCAGCTTCAAGGGCGCCAAGCCCTACTACCAGGCGCACGAACGCGGCGTGAAGCTGATCGGCGCGACGGCGCACTACGTCACCGCCGAGCTCGACGAGGGCCCGATCATCGAGCAGGACGTCGAGCGTGTGGACCATACGCTGAGCCCGGAGGACTTCACCGCCGTCGGCCGCGACGTCGAATGCGTGGTGCTGGCCCGCGCGGTGCGTTGGCACGTCGAGCACCGCGTGCTGCTCAACGGCCGCAAGACCGTCGTGTTCCGCTGAGCGCCGCCAAGACGCCATGCCGCGCGCCAAGCCCCCCCCGCCGCCGTCGACACCCGACGAGATCGAGCAGCAGTTCTACGAGGCACTGCAGACGGCGGACATCGAGGCGCTGATGGGCATCTGGTCGGACGACGACGACATCGTCTGCGTGCACCCGGGCGGCCCGCGCGTGGTGGGCGCGGCGGCCATCCGCGCCGCCTTCGAGGCGATCTTCGCCAACGGAGCGATCCGCGCGCGGCCCGACAAGGTGCGCCGGCTGCAGACCATGAACTGCGCAGTGCACAGCGTGCTCGAGCGCATCGACATCCCCACCGACGAAGGCCTGCAGACGGCCTGGGTGGTGGCGACGAACGTGTACGTGAAGTCCGGCACGCGCTGGGCGATGGCGGCCCACCACGCGAGCCCCGGCTCGCCGCGCGAGGTGCAGGACATCGTCGAAGCCGGCTCCACGATCCACTGAGCCTGTTTTGGACCGCTACCGATCGCCGCGCTGGCTGCCCGGCGGCAATGCCCAGACCATCTGGCCGGCACTGTTCGGGAAGCGGCGACATGGGCCGCCGCTGACGTTCCGCCGCGAGCGCTGGGACACGCCGGATCAGGATTTCGTCGATGCCGACTGGCTGGGCGAGGACCCGGCAACGCCGCTGCTGGTCATGTTCCATGGGCTCGAAGGCTCGACGGCGAGCCACTCCTCGCAGGCCTTCGCCGACTGGGCGCGCCGCCATGGCTGGCGCTTCGTGATGCCGCATTTCCGCGGCTGCTCGGGCGAGCTCAACCGTGCGCCGCGCGCCTACCACTCGGGCGACTTCGAGGAGATCGGCTGGATGCTCGCCCAGGCGAAGGCGCGCCATGCCGGGCCGATCGCCGCGGTCGGTGTCTCGCTGGGTGGCAACGCGCTGCTGCGCTGGGCAGAGGAGGCGGGCGACAGCGCTGCGTCCACCGCGAAGGCGGTCGCCGCGATCAGCTCGCCGATCGACCTGGCCGCCGGCGGCCACGCCATCGGCCGCGGTTTCAACCGCCTCGTCTACACGCGCATGTTCCTGCGTTCGATGAAGCCCAAGGCGCTGGCCAAGCTGGCCCAGCACCCGGGGCTGTTCAGCCGCGAGAAGCTGCTCGCCGCGCGCGACCTGTACGAGTTCGACAACGTATTCACGGCGCCGCTGCACGGCTTTCGCGACACCGACGACTACTGGGCGCGCGGCTCGGCGAAGCCGCACCTGCATCGCATCCGCATCCCGGCGCTGGTGCTCAACGCCATCAACGACCCCTTCGTGCCCGGCGCCAGCCTGCCGCGTGCACATGAGGTCGGGCGCCACGTCACGCTGTGGCAACCGCCGCACGGCGGGCACGTCGGCTTTCCCGGCGGGCGCTGGCCGGGCCACGTGATGACCCTGCCCGAGCAGGTGATGGGCTGGCTCACCCGCCAGCTTTGACGCAGCATCGGCCCATGGACGAGATCGTCAAGGCGGCGCTGAAGAAGTGGCCGAACGTGCCGCACTGCCGCGGCTGGCTGGCGCTGGACGCGCGCGGCGACTGGTACATGCGCGACGACCGCGTGCAGGCCGCCGGCCCGTTCCCGCAGGTCAAGGGCAGCCGCATCCTGCACGACAAGCTGCGCGAGTTCATCCACCGCAACTACGCGGCCGACGAACACGGCGCCTGGTTCTTCCAGAACGGGCCGCAGCGGGTCTACGTCGAGCTCGAGGCCGCGCCGTTCGTGTGGCGCTTGTCGCCGGCCGCGCCGGGCACGGCTGGCGCACCGGCGATCACCAGCCACAGCGGCCTGCCGGCGCGCTTCGAGTCGGTCTGGCTGGACGAGCGCGGCCGCCTGTTCCTCGCCACCGACCTCGGCCTCGGCCTCGTCCACACGCTGGACATGGAGGCCGCCGCCGACGCGGTGGAGCGCGGCGCCTGGGCGCCGCAGGAGATCGCCTTCGCCGCGCTGCCGCAGCGCTTCGGCTACCGGCTCAGCCCGGCGGCCGACGCCGCGGTTCAGCTGCCGTAGAAGACGTAGTCGGCCTCGTAGGCGACCTGCTTGCGCTGGCCCTTGGCGCTGGCATCGCAGGTCGCGGCCGGGGCCACGCCGCCCTTGGTGTTCAGGCGCTGGATGTAGGCCACGCCCTGCATCGCGCCCATGCCCATCGCCGGCTCGGCCTTGACCAGCTGCAGCGGGATGCTGCCCGGCGCGGCCGGCGCCACGGCGACCTGCCTGCCGGTGACCTTGGAGCCGTCGGCGGCTTCCCAGGTCGGGCCGGCGTAGTACTTGCCGACGGTCTTCCTGTCCGCCGTGTACAGCGTCGCCACCGGCGCGACGAAGGCCCATTCGTGGGCGCCGGCCATGTCCTTCTTCTCGCGGCACTCGTAGGTGATCTCGCCGACGCCGGTGGTGGCCATGGTCTGCTTCAGGCCGGCCGGCACGCGCACGGCTTCGGGCAGCGCGGCGTTGTCCACCGGCTTGATCATCATCGGCGACGGGGTGGCAGCGCAGGCCGAGATCAGCGCGGCCAGGCCGAGCAGCGGAAGGGTCTTGTTCATCGTGTTGCTCCGGGCAAAGGGTTCGGTTCGGGGCTCCTGTGCCCCGACAACCCATACGCCCGGTCTGCCGCAGCGGATGCAGGCGGCCATGAAAAAACCGGCCCGCAGGCCGGTTTGTCGGGGAGCGTGACCGCTCAGTTCGCTGCCGAGGCCGCGGCGGCCGGCGCCTTCGGCTCCTCGAACTTGGCCCCGGACTGGTTGGCCATGTAGACCACGGCGCGGCCGATCTCGACGTCGCTGAAGTCGCCGCCGCCCTGCGCACCCATCGCGCCCTTGCCCTTCAGGGCCGAGGTCAGCAGGGCTTCGTAGCCGGTCTTGATGCGCGGCTCCCAGGCGGCGGTGTCGCCGACCTTGGGTGCGCCGGCAGCGCCGGAGGTGTGGCAGGCGGTGCACTGGGCCGTGAAGACCTGCAGGCCGGTCTTCAGCGCGGAGGCGTCTGACGCGTCCTTGACCTCGATGCTGCCGATCGGCTGGATGCGGCGGGCCACCGCTTCGGCGGACATGGCGTCGCTGCCGGCGGCGGGCCGGTGGTCGGCGCCGACGTACTTGACCAGCAGCACGATCAGGAAGATCGGGATCACGAAGGAGAACACCACCGCCAGGACGAGCTGCTTGGGCGTCTTGATCGGGCCTTCGTGCGGGCCGTCGTGGTTGTCGGAGTCGCTCATGAAATCCTCGGTGTCGGGGCTGTCGGGGGTCTTCGGGACGCCGCTCCCGCGGGCTTCGGCCGGGGAGAGCAAAAACCCGCGAATTATA
The DNA here is from genome assembly GCA_943370595.1 of Chitinophaga pinensis. GTDB lineage: Bacteria > Pseudomonadota > Gammaproteobacteria > Burkholderiales > Burkholderiaceae_C > Piscinibacter. The sequence goes on along the minus strand of CALRRO020000002.1, from coordinate 161,399 downwards.
GGGGTGGCGCGGCGGCGGCGCGGGCGGGCCCCGGCTTGACAGCCGCCCGGGCGGCGGCGAAGGTCCGGCCTTCGCGGGCGACAGATCCGCGGCCCAGGAGACAGCCGATGGAACACGCCCAGCGCGAGCACATCGCCACCGTGATGCAGGTCGCCGCGGACGGCGCCCAGGCCCGGGTGGCGCTGACGCACGACGAGATCATCCGCCGCTCCTGGCACCGCTGCGTGCACGAGCACCGGCTCGACCCGACGCGCATGCAGGAGGCGGTGATACTTCCCGGCGAACGCCTGCGCGAGCACCAGGACCAGCTCGAGGCCTTCCTGCACATCGCCCGCCATGGCCTGGAGACGCTGTACCAGCAGGTCGCCGGCATGGGCTATGTGGTGCTGCTGACCGACGCGCGCGGCGTGACGGTGGACTTCATCGGCGACCTGCAGCTCGACAGCAGCCTGCGCCGCGCCGGCCTCTACCTCGGCGCCGACTGGAGCGAGCAGCACGCCGGCACCTGCGGCGTCGGCACCTGCATCAGCACCGGCGAGGCGCTGACGGTGCACCTGGGCGATCACTTCGACGCCACCCACATCCCGCTGACCTGCACCACCGCGCCGGTGTTCGACGCCGCCGGCCGGCTGACCGCGGTGCTCGACATCTCCGCGCTCAGCTCGCCGCAGCCCAAGGCCAGCCAGCACCTGGCGCTGCAACTGGTCAAGGTCTACGCGCAGCACATCGAGAACGCAGCCTTCCTGCACCGCTTCCGCGCCGACTGGATCCTGCGCCTGTCGGCCGCGCCGCAGTTCCTCGACGTCAACCCGGAGTACCTGCTGGCGGTCGACGCCTCCGGCCGCGTGCTCGGCCACAACCGCCGCGCCCAGCAGCTGCTGCAAGCCGATGCGCGGCAGCCGCTGATCGGCCAGCGCATCGAGAGCCTGTTCGACCTGCGGGTCGACGACCTGCCACGCTTCGGCTCGACCCGGCCTGCCGACCAGCGCGCCGTGCTGCTGGCAGGCGGGCGCCAGCTGGTCTTCATGGCCGCCACGGCGCCGCCGGCGCGGCCGCTGCCGGCACGCGTGGCCACGGCGGTGCCGGCGCCGCTGGCCGCGCTGTCCGGCGGCGATGCGGCGCTGGACCGGCAGATCGAGCGCGCCGCGCGGCTGGTCAACTCGCCGGTCAGCCTGCTGGTCACCGGCGAGACCGGCTCGGGCAAGGAGTACTTCGCCAAGGCGCTGCACGCCAGCAGCGAGCGGCGTTCGCGGCCCTTCGTCGCGGTGAATTGCGCGGCGATTCCGGAGGCGCTGATCGAGAGCGAGTTGTTCGGCCACCTGCCCGGCAGCTTCTCTGGCGCGGCGCCGCGCGGCAAGCGCGGGCTGATCCAGGAGGCCGACGGCGGCACGCTGTTCCTCGACGAGATCGGCGACATGCCGCGCGCGCTGCAGGCGCGGCTGCTGCGCGTGCTGGCCGAGCGCGAGGTGCTGCCGGTCGGCGCAACCAGGCCGGTGCCGGTGAACATCCGCGTGATCGCCGCCACCCATGCCGACCTCGAATCACTGGTGCGCGAGGGCCGCTTCCGAGACGACCTGTACTACCGCCTCAACGGCGCGCACTTCGTGTTGCCGCCGCTGCGCGAGCGGCGCGACCTCGGCTGGATGATCGACCGTCTGCTGCGCGAGACCCACGACGGGCAGGCGTCGGCGCCGGTGCTCGACGCTTCGGCGCGCGCCCGCCTGCTCGCACACGCCTGGCCGGGCAACCTGCGCGAGCTGCGCAACGTGCTCGACTACGCGCGCAGCGTGGCGGCAGACGGCGAGATCGGCCTGGCCGACCTGCCCGACGCGCTGCGCCCAGCCGAACGGCGCAGCGCCGAGGTGTCGTCCGGCGGCGACGAAGCCGCACGCCTGCTGCAGCAGCTGCGGCAGGCGCACTGGAACGTCAGCGCGGTGGCGCGCGCGCAGGGCCTGTCGCGCATGACGCTGTACCGGCGCATGAAGCGCTGGGGCATCGCGTCGCCGAACCGGCTCGACGACGCCTGAGCCGCGGCCGGTGCTGCTACACCTGTCACGCCGACGCGGGTGTGACAGCTGTCTCGCCGTGACGCCTGCCCGGGCCGCGCTGCTGCACTGCCGCAACCGGCGCCAGGCCGCGCCACGCCTCACGCTGCGTAAGTCGCGCGGCCGCCGGTGCCAGCACCCATGCTGCAGGCCCGCATCTTGATCTCCTGACCGGGGCCGGCCGACGACAGGGCCGGTGATGTCACATCCAACGGAGACAAGCCCATGACGACCGAGACCCTGATCTCGCCCACCGAGCAGGCCACCACCTGGTTGACGCGCTTCGGCGACGCGCTGTCGCGCGGCGATGCGGCGGCGGCCAGCGCGCTGTTCGACGACGACTGCTACTGGCGCGACCTGATCGCCTTCACCTGGAACATCCGCACGCAGGAAGGCAAGGCGGCGGTGCGCGCGATGCTCGACGCGCGCCTGGCCGATGTGCAGCCCTCCAACTTCGCCATCGAGGGCGAGGCCACCGAGGCCGGCGGCGTGACCGAGGCCTGGTTCCGCTTCGAGACGCGGGTCGCCCGCGGCCGCGGCCACCTGCGCCTGAAGGGCGACAAGGCCTGGACGCTGCTGACCACGATGGTCGAGCTCAAGGGGCACGAGGAGAAGAAGGGCGACCGGCGCATCAAGGGCGCCGAGCATGGCGTGCACCCCGGCCGCAAGAACTGGCTGGAGCTGCGCGAGGAAGAAGCGCGCACCCTGGGCTACAGCGAGCAGCCGCACGTGCTGATCGTCGGCGGCGGGCAGGGCGGCATCATGCTGGCGGCGCGGCTGCGGCGCCTGGGCGTGCCGACCATCGTGGTCGAGAAGAACGCCAAGCCCGGCGACTCCTGGCGCAAGCGCTACAAGAGCCTGTGCCTGCACGACCCGGTCTGGTACGACCACCTGCCCTACCTGCCCTTCCCGGACGACTGGCCGGTGTTCGCACCGAAGGACAAGATCGGCGACTGGCTGGAGATGTACAGCAAGGTGATGGAGCTCAACTACTGGGGCTCCACGGTCTGCAAGAAGGCCTCGTTCAACGAGAAGACGCAGGAGTGGGAGGTGCAGGTCGAACGCAACGGCCAGCCGCTCACGCTGCGGCCGAAGGAGCTGGTGTTCGCGCTGGGCGTGTCGGGCTACCCGAACGTGCCGAAGATCCCTGGTGCCGAGACCTTCCTCGGTGACCAGCACCACAGCAGCCAGCACCCCGGCCCGGAGGCCTACCAGGGCAAGAAGTGCGTGGTGCTCGGGTCGAACAACTCGGCGCACGACATCTGCGCCGCGCTGTGGGAGAACGGCGCCGACGTGACGATGATCCAGCGCAGCTCGACGCACATCGCGCCGTCGGAGTCGCTGATGGAGCTGGCTCTCGGTGGTCTCTATTCCGAGCAGGCGGTGAAGAACGGCATCGACCACCACACCGCCGACCTCGTCTTCGCCTCGGTGCCGTACAAGATCATGCACACCTTCCACGTGCCGGTGTACGACGAGATGAAGAAGCGCGACGCCGACCTCTACGCGCGGCTCGAGAAGGCCGGCTTCATGCTCGACTTCGGCGACGACGGCTCGGGCCTGTTCATGAAGTACCTGCGCCGCGGCTCGGGCTACTACATCGACGTCGGTGCGTCCGAGCTGGTGGCCAACGGCAGCATCAAGCTGAAGAGCCGCGTCAACATCGAGCGCATCAACCCGCGCTCGGTGACGCTCTCCGACGGCACCGAGCTGCCGGCCGACCTGCTCGTCTACGCCACCGGCTACGGCTCGATGAACGGCTGGCTGGCCGACCTGATCTCGCCCGAGGTGGCCGACCGCGTCGGCAAGGTCTGGGGCCTGGGCTCGGGCACGACCAAGGACCCGGGGCCGTGGGAGGGCGAGCTGCGCAACATGTGGAAGCCGACGCAGGTGCCGCACCTGTGGTTCCACGGCGGCAACCTGCACCAGTCGCGCCACTACTCGCAGTTCCTGTCGCTGCAGTTGAAGGCGCGGCAGGCCGGCATCGCCACGCCGGTCTACGAGCCCGCCCCCAGCCATCACAAACGCTGAGCCGGTGCCGAGCGAGCCCCTGCGGGCTCGCTTGCCCGCAGCGCGGCCTGCCGCCGCGGCACGCGGCTCATGGCGCGTGGCTATGATGGGCCCCGCCGAGAAGCCCGTCGCAAGGTCGATCTTGCCGGTCGCACCCCTTGCCACGCGCCATGCCCGACGCCGAGCCACTGACCGAACTGCTGCAACAGGCCCACGCGGGCGACGCGCCCGCCGCCGAAAAGGCCTACGCGCTGCTCTACCCCGAACTGCTGAAGATCGCCCGCGCCCGGCTGCGCGTGCACCAGGCGCCGACGCTGCTCGACACGCATGCGCTGGTGCACGAGGGCTTCATGCGCTTCGTCGGCGGCGGTGGTTTTGCGCCGCAAAGCCGCAAGCACTTCTATGCCTACGCCGCCCAGGCGATGCGCCACATCGTGATCGACTTCGTGCGCCGTGCGCAGGCTGGGCGCCGCGGCGGCGAACTGCAGCAGGTCACCTTCGACACCGGCGTGATGGACGCCCTGGCGCAGCCGCAGCCGGTGCTCGACGTCGACCGTGCGCTGTCGGCGCTGCAGGCGGTCGACGCCGCACTGGCCACACTGGTCGAGATGCGCTTCTACGGCGGCTACACCGATGCCGAGATCGGCCAGGCACTGGGCATCGGCGAGCGCAGCGTGCGCCGGCAGTGGGAGAAGGCGCGCGCCTTCCTGCTGCTCGAGCTGCAGGACGGCTGAACGCCGGCTCGCCGGCGCCGGATCGACGAACGAACTGCGTATGTCCCGTCCATGAGCCCGCCTTCCTCCCGCATCCCGCCCGAACTCTGGCCCGAGGTCTCGGCCGCTTTCGACCGCGCCGTGGCGCTGGACCCGGCCGGGCGCGAGGCCTTCGTCGCCGCGCTGCGCAGCGATCGGCCGGCGGTGGCGCAGGCGCTGGAGCGGCTGCTCGCCGCGCACGACGGCACGCGCGAGCCTTCGGCGCCCGGCGCGGCGCTGATCGCCGCGGCGCTGGCGGCCACGCAGCCCGAGCTGGTGGCCGGCCGCATGGTGGGTATCTATCGTCTGGTCGAGCCGCTCGGCCGCGGCGGCATGGCCAGCGTCTGGCGCGCCGAGCAGACGCAGGGCGTGCATCGCCAGGTGGCGCTGAAGCTGCCGCACGCCGGGCTCGAGCCGCCCGAGGCGATGGCGCGGCGCTTCGCCAGCGAACGTGATCTGCTTGCCGGCCTGGAGCACCCGCACATCGCGCGGCTGTACGACGCCGGCATCACGCCCGAGGGCCAGCCCTTCCTGGCGATGGAGCTGATCGAGGGCCGGCCGATCACGCAGCACACGGCAGCGCTGCCGGTCGCGCAGCGGCTGCGCTGCTTCCTGCAGGTGCTCGATGCCGTCGCCTTCGCGCACGGCCGGCTGGTGATCCACCGCGACCTGAAGCCGTCGAACATCCTCGTCACGCCGCAGGGCGCGGTGAAGCTGCTCGACTTCGGCATCGCCCGCCTGCTCGGCGAGGCCGACCGCGGGCCCGGCGGGCTGTCGGGCCAGGCGCTGACGCCCGACTGTGCCTCGCCCGAGCAACTGGCCGGCGCACCGCTGGGCGTGGCGTCCGACGTCTACTCGCTGGGTGTGGTGCTGTTCGAGCTGCTCACCGGCAGTCGGCCGTACACGCTCGACCGCACGCTGGCCGTGCCGCTGGCCGAGCAGCTGGCTGCGGCACCGCTGCCACGGCCCGGTGCGTTCGCCACGGGCGCGGCAGGCACGATCGCCGCCGACCTCGATGCCATCGTCGCCCGTGCGATGGCGCGCGAGCCCGCGGCACGCTACCCGGGCGCGCAGGCCCTGGCCGACGACCTGCAGCGCCACCTGGCCCACGAGCCGGTGCTGGCACGCGAAGGCGGCCCCGGCTACCGCCTCGGCCGCTTCGTGCGGCGGCACCGCATCCCGGTGGCCAGCGGTGTGCTGGCGCTGGCCGCGCTGCTGACCGGCCTGGGCGCGGCGCTGTGGCAGGCCGCGCTGGCGCGCGAACAGGCGCAGCGCGCGGAGGCGGTGCGCGGCCTGGTGATCGGCTTCTTCGATGGTGTCAGCCCCGAGAAGCTGCGCGGCCGCGAGATCGGGGCGCGCGAGCTGGTGCTGCAAGGCAGCGACCGGGCCGAGCGCGAACTGCAGGACCGGACGCTGCTGCGCGCCGACCTGCTGGCCACGGCGGGCCGACTGCTGGTCGAGCTGCAGGACTGGCCGGGTGCGGCGGCCCGGCTGCAGCGCGCCGTGGCGCTCTACGAGGCGGAGCAGCGCGAGGCGCAGGCCGAGGCCATCGAGGCGCGCTTCTGGTGGATGGAGGCCCTGAAGAGCGGTGACGACCCGGCAGCGGCGCTGCGCGAGGCCGACCGCGTGCTCGCGCTCGGCCGCCAGGCCTTCGGCGAGGCGCACCCCTGGGCGATGCGCGCCGCGGTGCAGCGCGCCGGCATCCTCAGCCAGCTCGGCCGGCCGGAGGAGGCGATCGCGCAGGCGAAGGCGGCGATGCAGGCGCCGGCCGCCCCCGGTGTCGACCGGGTGAGGCAGGAGCTGCTGGCACTGAACGCCCAGGGCGACGCGATGCTCGACCTGGCCCGCTACCGCGAGGCCTGCGAGCTGTTCGAGCAGGTGCTGCAACGCGCGCCGCAGGTGCCGAGCTTTGACCGCAGCAACGTGCTGGCCGTGCGCTACAACCTCAGCACCTGCCTGGGCATGTCGGGCGACATGGCGGCGGTGGTGGCGCGCGGTGCCTCGCTGGTGGCCGATGCGCAGCAGCACCTCGGCGCCGACGCCACCCTCACGCTCAACGTGCGCGCGCAGTGGGCACAGGCGCTGGCGCGGGTGGGCCGCTTCGCGGACGCGCTGACCCAGCAGCGCGAGGTGGTGCGCCACGTTGATGGGTCCAAGGCCCTCAACGAAGAGAACCGGGCGCATCACCGCGGCGTGCTCGGCAACCTGTTGTCGGCCACCGGCCAGCACGACGAGGCGCTGCCGCTGCTGCGCGCCAACCTGTCCTACTACGACGAGAAGGCGCCGCAGTCGCAGATGGCGCGGGTGACCCGCCGGCTGTGGCTGGCTGCGGCGCTGTTGCGTAACGACCGTGCTGCCGAGGCGCTGGCCGCCTACGAGCGCACGGCCACGGAGCTCGGCGCCGCGCCGGCCACCGCGGCCAACCCGCGCCGCGCCGACGCACTGCAGGGCCAGGCCCTGGCGCTGCGGCGTCTCGGCCGTGCGAGCGAGGCGGCCGCGCCGCTCGCGCAGGCCTGCGGGATCTTCGCCAACGCCAAGGCGCTGGCCGCGAACGACGAGCGGCGCTGCCTGGCGCACCGCGCCTGGCTGGCGGCCGAGACGGCGCCAGGCGATGCCGCGGCGCTGGCGGCATGGGAAAGCGCCTCGGCGGCCTACCTCGCGCTGCTGCTGCCGGAGCACGTGGCCCGTGCCGACGTGCAGCTGCTGCAGGCCGGCCTGCTGCGTGCGGCCGGCCGCGGCGACGAAGCGCAGGCCCTGCGCACGGCCGGCGAACGGGCCTGGGAGCAGGCCATCGGACGGCCCATCGCGGGCCCGGTGCTGCTGCTTCACTGACGGGCCGCGGGCGCACCCGCACTCGCGGGGCGCCGGATTCGCGGGCGGACTGCGTATGTCCCGGCATCACAGCCCGTCCGAAGGAACGCCGTCATGCCGAACCCGCCCGACCACCCGAACCGACTCCCGACCGATCGCCGCCGCTGGCTGATGCAGGTAGTGGCCGTCGGCAGCACGCCGGCCTGGGGCCTGCTCGGCGCCTGCGGCGGCGGAGGCAGCCCGTCGCCGGACCCGACCGCGCCGGCGCCAGCCCCCTCACCGGCTCCATCGCCGGCGCCGGCACCCGCGCCTTCTCCCGCGCCAGCGCCCTCACCGGCTCCAGCTCCTTCTCCTGCACCCGCGCCAGCCCCTGCACCCGCGCCCGCGGCGCCGCCCCCGCCGCCGTCACCGCGCGCGCTGCGCGTCGGCTGGTCGCGCCAGGTCGGCACCGGCTGGCACATCCAGCACACCCGGCCGGACGGCACCGACATCCGCGTCGTGAAGGTCTTCGACGGGCGCAGCGTCGGCTTCCCGACCTGGTCCCCCGACGGAAAGCAGATCGCCTTCTTCGTGCAGGACGGGACGGTGCGCGACGGCTTCGCCATCCACGTGATGGACGCCGATGGCGGCAACGAACGGCAGGTGGGCCTCGGCAGCCAGGGCTCGGTGGCCTGGCATCCGGACTCGGTGCACCTGGCCTACTGCCCGCTCGGCCTCTACTTCGAGGAGTACGCGGGCAACCCGAACGTGCTCTTCTACGCCGGCACGGTCGAGGTGGTGAACACACGCAGCGGGCGCGTCGAATTCGGGCCGACCATCGGCATCCCGCCCAGCTATGTGAACAGTGCATCCCACGGCAGCGGCTACCGCTACCTGCCGATGTGGGACGGCCCGGGCCGGCTGATCACCCACCTGCGCGACCTCACCGTCAAGCGAGGCGAGGTCACCAGCCCGCCCGAGGTGCAGCCGCCGGTGTACGCACTGCAGCAGACCAACGCACTGCGCCTGGAGGGCTACAGCGTCAGCCTGCCCGGCACCTACGAGCGCTATGTGCAGCGCACGCTGGCCCTGGCTGTGAACACGAGCGTCCTGGCCATCCACCCGGTCAGCGGCGCGCTGATGGTGTGGGAGCGCCCGAGCAGCGGCAGCGTCTCCGAGCGCCTGGTGCTGCGCGAAGGGTCCAGCCGCAGCGTCTTCCTCGACGACCCGCTGCTGCGCGACCGCTACAGCCAGCTGCAGCCGGCCGTCTTCCACTGGACGCCCGACGGCACGCAGTGCGCCTGGGACGGCGATCTGTACGACTACGCGGAGTTCCTGGCCAAGGGTCCGGGCGGTGCGAGAGCGATCTGCGCAGTGCCGCGCGGGGACGTCAGCTGGTTCCTGGAAGCCTGAGCCGGGGCCGGATCGGCCCCGGGCAGTAGAATCCGCCGTTGGCGTGCGACCGTGGTGAAGTGGATATCATGCAGCCCTCCGAAGGCTACGTCGCAGGTTCGATTCCTGCCGGTCGCGCCACCCGGCGCCGCACACCTCACGCTGCCGCGCCGCTTCCTGTCAGCATGTTCGACGGCAGATGACGCTCAGGCCCCCCAAGACTTCCGCTAAGACGACGACCGATCGCCGCTCCGGCCGCGACCGCCGGCAGGTCGACAAGGGGCCTCCGGGCCGCGCAGAACGCCGCCGCGTGGCCGAGCCGCGCAAGCCCGAAGTGGCCGAGCTCGACATGACCGAATCGGAGTGGGGTGCGCTCGCCCAGGGGTCCGTCACCCCGCCCGATCCGAAGAAGGGCGGCTGATCAGCCCTGTGTCGAGTGGCGGATCAGGTGGTCGAAGGCCGACAACGCCGCCTTCGCCCCCTCGCCGGCCGCGATGACGATCTGCTTGTAGGGCGTCGTCGTCGCATCGCCGGCGCCGAACACGCCCGGCAGGCTGGTCGCGCCCTTGGCGTCGACGATGATCTCGCCGTACTTCGACAGTTCGATCGTGCCCTTCAGCCACTCGGTGTTGGGCACCAGGCCGATCTGCACGAACACGCCGGCCAGCTCGACGGCATGCTCGGTGCCGGTGGCGCGGTCCTTGTAGCGCAGGCCGTTGACCTTCTGGCCGTCGCCGGTGATCTCGGTGGTCTGCGCGTTCACGTGGATCGTGACGTTGGCCAGGCTGCGCAGCTTGTTGACCAGCACCGCGTCGGCCTTCAGCGCGTCGGCGAACTCGATCAGCGTGACGTGCTCGACCACGCCGGCCAGGTCGATCGCCGCCTCGACGCCGGAGTTGCCGCCGCCGATCACCGCGACCTTCTTGCCCTTGAACAGCGGGCCGTCGCAGTGCGGGCAGTAGGCCACGCCCTTGTTGCGGTACTCGGCCTCGCCGGGCACGTTGACGTTGCGCCAGCGTGCGCCGGTCGACAGGATCACTGTCCGGCCCTGCAGCGTCGCGCCGTTGGCCAGCGTCAGCGTCGTCGCACCGCCCGGCTGCAGCGCCGGCTCGAGCTTCTCGACACGCTGGCCGTTCATGATGTCGACGTCGTAGTGGCGCGCATGCGCCTCCAGCGCGGCGGCGAACTTCGGGCCCTGTGTCTCGAGCACCGAGATGTAGTTCTCGATGCCCAGCGTGTCCAGCGTCTGGCCGCCGAAGCGCTCGGCGACGATGCCCGTCTTGATGCCCTTGCGCGCGGCATACACCGCGGCCGCGGCGCCGGCCGGGCCGCCACCGACGATCAGCACGTCGAACAGGTCCTTCTTCGCCAGCTTGGCGGCGTCGCGCGCGGCCGCACCGGTGTCGATCTTGGCGAGGATCTCGCCGATCTCCATGCGGCCCGAGCCGAAGGGCTGGCCGTTCAGGTAGATCGTCGGCACGGCCATGATCTTGCGCTCGGTGACCTCGGTCTCGAACAGCCCGCCGTCGACCGCCACGTGGCGGATGCGCGGGTTCAGCACCGCCATCAGGTTCAGCGCCTGCACCACGTCCGGGCAGTTGTGGCAGGTCAGCGACATGTAGGTCTCGAAGGCGAAGTCGCCTTCGAGGGACTGGATCTGCTCGATCACGTCGGCTTCCAGCTTGGGCGGGTGGCCGCCGGCCTGCAGCAGCGCCAGCACCAGCGAGGTGAACTCGTGGCCCATCGGGATGGCCGCGAAGCGCAGGCCCATGTCGGAGCCGGCCCGCGTGATCTGGAACGACGGCTTGCGCGCATCGTTGCCGTCGAAGCGGGCATGCACCATCGGATGCAGCGCCGCGATCTCCTCGATCAGCTCGCGCATCTCGGCCGAGGCCTCACGCTCGTCGAGCGAGGCGATCAGCTGCACCGGCTCGCGCAGGCGCTCGAGGTACGAGGCAAGTTGAGTCTTGAGAGAGTCGTCCAACATGGCGGCAAAGCTCCGATGTGCTCAGGCGTGATCAAGCAACCGCCGCGGATCCGGCTCTGCCGGTCCGCTGGCGGTGCCCCCTCGAGGGGGAGCGCCGTCAGGCGCTACGGGGGTGGTCAGATCTTCCCGACCAGGTCCAGCGACGGCGTCAGCGTCTTCGCGCCCTGCTGCCACTTGGCCGGGCAGACCTGGCCCGGGTTCTTGGCGACGTACTGGGCGGCCTGCAGCTTGCGCAGCGTTTCCTTGACGTCACGGGCGATGGCGTTGTCGTGCACCTCGGCGGTCTTGACCACGCCGTCCGGGTTGACGATGAAGGTGCCGCGCAGCGCCAGGCCTTCGGCGTCGATGTGCACGTCGAAAGCGCGGGTCAGCTGGTGCGTCGGGTCGCCGACCAGCGGGAACTTGGCCTTGCCGACGGCCGGGCTGGTCTCGTGCCACACCTTGTGGGCGAAGTGCGTGTCGGTGGTGACGATGTAGACCTCGGCACCGGCTTCCTTGAAGGCGGCGTAGTTGTCGGCCGCGTCTTCCACTTCCGTCGGGCAGTTGAAGGTGAAGGCTGCCGGCATGAAGATCAGCACGGACCACTTGCCCTTCAGCGACTCGTCGCTGACCTCGATGAACTTGCCGTTGTGGAATGCGTTGGCCTTGAACGGCTGCACTTGGGTGTTGATGATCGACATGGTGTTTCCTTGAGGAGTGGAGAGAGGATCGAAAAGATCTGACAGGCGCCATTCTGTGTGCGCTGCAGCATACGTGGGGTTGATTGCGAAAATCTCAGCGATTGGCTTTGCCTATCGCCTGGCGGCAGCGCCCGGAACCCGCGTCAGTCCAGCGTCACGACACGATCGCCGGGTGCGGGGGTGCAGCCCTCGGCGATGGGCGCCCAGCCCTGGCGCACCACCACCCGGGTGCCGGCCTGGCAGAACTCGACGCGGCGCGCCTGCGGCCAGCGCTGGCGGGCGAATGCCTCCAGCGACGACGGCATGCTGACGCGATAGACGCCCTCGGCCAGCGCGTCCGCCGGGTGATCGTCGTGGCGCACCCAGGGGATCACTGCCGACAGCCACATGGTCGGCGGGAAGCTGATGCGGAAATCATGGGGCACGTAGCCCTGCTCGCCCAGCCACGCCTGTGCCTCGGCGCGGGCCCCGTCGCCGGCAGGCGTGCCGCCCCAGGCCATGGCCATCGTCTCGGCCACCCACTGGTTGCAGTTCTGGTAGCGCGGGCTCCAGGCATAGGCATTGGCGCTGTAGACCGGCGCCAGCAGCGCCAGCGCACGCCGGTCGTCGAGCGCCACGCGTTCGAGCGCTGCCGAGGCCTCGTCGGGCAGGAACACCGCCGAGACATAGCCGCCGTCGGGGCTGCTCATGCCGAAGAGGAACGCCGACAGGCCCTGGTCGAACAGGCGCGGCCGCTTCTCGTCGCAGGCGTAGTAGAGCTGGCGCACCGACCACGGTGCCACCGCGTTCGCCTGCAGGCTCAGCCCGGCGTGCGAATAGCGCTGCTCGAAGCGAGACAGGTCGAGCCCGGCGCGCGCGACCAGCGCGACACGCTGGCCGGAGGCCTGCAGCTCGTTGCGGACGATCTCGGCGAAGCGCAGCAGCCGGTCGCGCTGCTCGTGCGTGGTCTCGGTCGGAGCATCGCAGTAGCGCAGCGTACCGGCCCGGGCCGGCATGGCAGCGGCCAGCCCGGCACACAGCGCGGCCGCCGCCGCGGCGCGGATCAGAGCGAGACCGGCCGCGTCTGCAGCTCGCGGTACCACTCGTCCTTCAGCGCCATGAAGAAACCCTTGAGCGTCTTGCCGTCGGCGAAGGCCAGGCCGTAGGGCTTGTGCCTGGCCAGCACGGTGCCGCCGTTGGCGAGCTTGCCCTGGTCGACCACCTGCTGCGGCAGGAAGAGGTAGAACTCGTCGTCCGGCGTGCCGGCGGGCGTGATCGCCTGCAGCTTCAGCCGCTGCGTGCCCGGCTGCTCGGCCACCTCGGCGACCTCGATGATGCGGTACTCGCCCTCGGCCACGTTGGTCTTGCCCGAGGAGCTGTTGCTCGAACCCTGGATCGAGTTGGAGATGCTGGCCGAACTCTGCGAGCCGGCCGAGGACGCGGACGAGGCCGACGAGGCCGGGTCCGCCCAGGCCGGCGCGGTGATGCCGAGGGCGACGAGGGTCGCCAGTGCGACACGGTGCAGCGGGTGGGCCATGAGGTGATCCTCCAAGGTCGGAATGCGTGTGATCGTAACGTGTGCCCGCCGCGCCCCGGTTGCGGTTTGTGTCGCTGTCTGTCAGGCGTCGACCCAGTACGCCGTTGCGTCCAGCCGCCATTCCTCGCAGTCGCTGGCCGACGCCGGCCCGCCGCGGTCGACGACCAGGAAGTCGGTGTCTGCGTCGATCGCCAGCAGCGGGTGATGCCAGGTGCCGGCCGCGTAGTTGACGCCCTGGCCCGGCGCGGCGAGGAAGCCGCGCATCTGCGCCGGATCGGGCTGCGGCTCCGGCGGCGCGACGACGACGAGGAAGCGCCGCGGCGCCATCGCGACGAAGGCCTGGCTGCCCAGAAGGTGGCGCTCGAGCAGGCTCAGGCGCAGCGGCAGCGGCCGGGCCTTGGCGCGGAACACACTCAGCAGCGGGTGGCCGCCGTCGCGGCCGGTGTCGATGCGAGCGAGGTCGTGGAAACGCCGCGCCCAGCCTTCGTTGATGTCGTACTGCGTGGCCTGCTCGTTCGCCTCGATCACGTCGCCGAAGGGCCGGAAGGCCTCGGGCGTGAGCGCTTCGATCGACAGCATGTGGCGTGTGGCGTCGGTCATGGGGGTTCAGCAGTCGATGTCGTCGAGCGCGGTGGCGTGGTCGCCGCGGCGCTCGCGGAAGGCCAGCCCCACGGCCAGCGTCTGTGCGACGCACATCGCCGAGGTCAGCGAGCGGAAGCCGAGCAAGCCAGCATCGCTGACCTCCAGCACCAGCTCGGCGCCACGCGCCACCGGGCTGAGCACGCTGTCGGTGATGGCCAGCCGCTTCGCGCCGGCGGAGCGAACCTGCTCGCAGACCTGCAGCGTGTCGGCGGCGTAGGGAGGGAAGCTGATCGCGATCAGCAGGTCGCGCGGGCCGACGGCGCTGGCCTGCTCGGCGATCGAGCCGCCCAGGCCGGTGATCTGCACGCTCGGCCGGCCGACGCGGTTCAGCGCATAGGCGAGGTACGCCGCCACCGCGTACGAGCGGCGCAGGCCGAGCACGTGCACCAGGCGAGCCTGGCGGATCAGGCGGATTGCGCGGTCGAGCTCCAGGCTGGCCGCGTCGTCGTGCAGGTGTTCCAGCGAGACCCTGTTGGCCTGGCTGAAGGCTCGCAGCACCTCGGTCGCGTCCGACGGATCCTCGATCGCCAGCTCGCCGCCGAAGTGGCGGATGCGCTCTCGAAAGCTCGGCGCCGCAGCGCGCTGCAACGGCGCAAGGAACAGGCGCTGCAATTCGCCATAGCCCGAGAAGCCGAGCGCCTGCGCCATGCGGATGAAGGCCGACGCGGCGATGCCCGAGGCCTGCGCGACCGCGGCCACCGGCTGCAGCGCGATGTCGTTCGGGTGGTCGAGCGCGTACTGCGCAGCGGCGCGGGCGCGCGGCGTCAGGCTGTCGCTGGCCAGGCCGATGGCCTCGCGCAGCTGATCGAGCGTGGCGGGTTTGTCCATCGCGCGATGCTAGCGAGGCGGCGCCACATTCAGAACGCGCGCACTTCGCCGCGCGGCACGAAGCGGCCCATGCCCTCGCGGCCATGCCAGTCGGGCCCGTCGACGATCAGTTCGCCGCGCAGGAACACCTTCTCGACCTTGCCGCGCAGCGTGCGGCCCTCGAGCAGCGTGTAGTCGCAGTTGGAGTGCAGGTCCTTGGCGCGGATGGTCTGCGTGGCGGCCGGGTCGAACAGCACCACGTCGGCATCGCTGCCCACCGCGATCGTGCCCTTCTTCGGGAACAGACCGAACAGCTTGGCCGGTGTCGTGGACGTCAGCTCGACGAAGCGGTTCAGCGACAGCTTGCCCTGCATCACGCCGATGTCGAACAGGCTCGCCAGCCGCGTCTCGATGCCTGGTGCGCCGTTGGGGATCAGCGAGAAGTCGTCCTTGCCGCGCATCTTCTGCAGCCGGTAGCCGAGGTGGCCTTCCTTCATGCAGAATGGGCAGTGGTCGGTGGCGATCACCTGCAGGTCGTCGTAGCGCAGCGCGCGCCACAGGTGCTTCTGGTCGTCGGGCGTTCGCAGCGGCGGCGTCATCACGTACTTGGCGATCTCGAAGTCGTCGGTGGAGTAGACCGAGTCGTCGAACAGCAGGTAGTGCGGGCAGGTCTCGGCGAACACCGGGATGCCTTCGTCGCGCGCCGCGACGATGTGCTTGAGTGCCTGGTTCGACGACACGTGCACGAAGTAGATCGGCGCGTTGGCCAGCTCCGCCAGGCGGATGCCGCGGTGCGTGGCCTCGCCTTCCATGATCGCCGGTCGCGTCATCGCGTGGTAGCGCGGCGAGGTGTGGCCGGCTTCCAGCGCCTCCTTGATCAGCAGGTCGATCACCGTGCCGTTCTCGGCGTGCAGCGCGACCATGCCGCCGTCGGCGCCCACCTGGCGCAGCATCTGGAAGATCGCCGCGTCGTCGGCCATCATCACGCCGGGGTAGGCCATGAACATCTTGAAGCTGGTCACGCCCTCGTGGTGCATGGCGTGGCGAACGTCGGCCAGCACCTGCGCGTCGACGCGGGTGACGATGCAGTGCACGCTGTAGTCGATGTTGACCTGCGGCTCCGCGCTGCGCTGTGCGCGCGCGATGGCGCCGAGCACCGAGTCCTGCGCCGTCTGCAGCGCGAAGTCGACCACCGTGGTGGTGCCGCCGAAGGCCGCCGCCTTGGTGCCGCTGGCGAAGGTGTCGCAGGTGATCGTCGGGCCGATCACGTTCTCCATGTGCACGTGGGTGTCCACGCCGCCGGGCAGCACGTACAGGCCGGTGGCGTCGACCACGGCCACGTCGGGGCCGACCTCCAGCGCGGTGCCGATGGCGCGCACCACGCCGTCCTTCATCAGCACGTCGGCCACGTAGTCGTCGGTCGCGGTGATGACGCGGCCGTTGCGGATCAGGGTGGTGGTCATGGCAGTACCTCGTCCAGGTGCGTGATCAGGCGATTGATCTCGTCCAGCGTGTTGTAGTGCGCCATCGACACGCGCACCACGCCACCGTGCACCGGCTGCAGGCCGAGTGCCTCGATCAGGCGGCGGGCGTAGAAGTCGCCGAAGCGGATGCCGATGCCGAAGCGGTCGACGTGTCGCACGATGGCTTCGCTGGGCGTGTTCGCCACGACGAAGCTGATCGTCGGCACGCGCTGGCCGTCGGCCGCGGAAGGCCGCCCGACGATCTGCACGCCCTTCCTGCTGCGCAGCCAGACCAGCAGGCGTTCGGCCAGGCGGTCTTCATGGCGCGCGAAGGCATCGAACGCGGCCTGCATCTGCTGCCGCGGCGTGCCGCCGGTGCCGAGCGCCGCGCCTGTGTCGCACAGGTAGTCGCGGATGCCGATGCACCCGTAGGACAGCTCGTAGTTCACGTTGCCCGGCTGCAGCTTGTACGGGATGACCTCGGGGCCGATGAAGAAGTGGTTCAGGCTGGGCAGCGAGAGCAGCAGCTCGCGCCGGCCCCACAGCACCGCGTAGTGCGGGCCGAACACCTTGTAGAAACTGAACACCACCACGTCGGCGCCGCAGGCCTGCACGTCGACCAGCCGGTGCGGCGCGTACGCCACGGCGTCGACGCAGACCCGCCCGCCCACCGCATGCACGCGGCGCGCGGCCTCTTCCACCGGGTTGATGGTGCCCAGGATGTTCGAGGCCTGGGTCATCGCCAGCCAGGTGGTGCGCGGCGAGAGCAGCCGGTCGAGGTCGGCGAGTTCGAGCGCGAGGCTGTCGCGGTTCACCTCCCAGACCTTGATCACCGCGCCGGCCTCGGCCAGGCGCATCCAGCCGCCGATGTTGGCCTCGTGGTCGCTGTTGGTGACGATGATCTCGTCGCCGGGCTTCACGCCGGGCCGCAGCGCCTGCGTGAGCACGAACATCAGCGCGGTGGTGGCGCCGCCCATCACCACCTCGTCGTCGTGCGCTGCATTGATCAGTTCGGCGACGGCGCGGCGTGCAGCCAGCACCTTCTCGCCGGCGCGCTGCGAGTCGGCGTAGCTCGCGCCGAGCTGCACGCTGCTGGTGAGCAGGTAGTCGCGCACGCGGTCGGCCACGCGGCGCAGCACCTGCGAGCCGCCGGCGTTGTCGAGGAAGACCGTGTCGCCGGCCAGTGCCGGGAACTCGGCGCGGATCTGTTCGAGTAGCTGGGGAGTCATCGGAAGCCCGTGCGGAACTCAGTGCTGAAGAATGGCTTGCAGGAATGCCTGGGTGCGGGCCTCGCGCGGGGCCCCGAAGAACTGCTCGGGCGGCGCCTGCTCCACCACCACGCCGGCTTCCATGAACACCACGCGGTCGGCCACGCGCCGCGCAAAGCCCATCTCGTGCGTCACGATCACCATGGTCACGCCGGTGTGCGCCAGCGCCTGCATGACGGCCAGCACCTCGCCGACCATCTCGGGGTCGAGTGCCGAGGTGGGCTCGTCGAACAGCAGCACCTTGGGCTCCATCGCCAGCGCACGCGCGATCGCCACGCGCTGCTGCTGCCCGCCGGAAAGCTGCCCCGGCAGCTTGTCGCAATGCTCGGCCAGGCCCACTTTCACGAGCAGCGCGCGGGCACGCTCGTCTGCATGGGCCCGCGGCATGCCGCGCACCCGCAGTGGCCCGAGCGCCACGTTGTGCAGCGCGCTCAGGTGCGGGAACAGGTTGAAGCTCTGGAACACCATGCCCACCTCGGCGCGCACCTTGGCCAGGGCCTTGCCGCGCACCACCTTCTCGCCATCCACCCGCACCTCGCCGCGCTGGTAGTCCTCGAGCAGGTTGATGCAGCGGATCAGCGTCGACTTGCCCGAGCCCGAGGGGCCGACCACCACCACCACCTCGCCGGGCGCGATGCTCAGGTCGATGCCCTTGAGCGCGTGGAAGGTGCCGTAGTGCTTGTGCAGCCCGCTGATCTGGACGATCGCGCTCATCGGGTGGCCGCGCGGTGCCGCGCCTCGAAGTGGCCGACCAGCCGCACCAGCGGCAGCAGCAGCGCGAGATACAGCAGCGCCGCGCCGATCAGCGGCGTCGGGTTGGCGGCCAGCGCCTGCGCCTGCGTGGCCTGCTTGAGCAGGTCGGGCATGGCCACGACCGAGGCCAGAGCGGTGTCCTTCAGCACGTTGATGCAGTTGCTCGTCAGCGGCGGCGTGACGATGCGCAGCGCCTGCGGCAGCACCACGTCGCGCATGGTGTTCAGGAAACCCAGGCCGATCGCCTCGGCCGCCTCGAACTGGCCTTTCGGGATCGCCTCGATGCCGGCCCGGAAGATCTCCGCCGTGTACGCGCAGGACACCAGCGACAGCGCCGTGGCCGCCGCCGCGAACGACGACAGCCGCACGCCGACGAAGGGCAGCGCGTAGTAGACGAGCACCAGCAGCACCAGCAGCGGGATGGAGCGGAACACGTCGATGTAGACCCGCGCCAGTGCCCGCAGCGGTGCCGCCCCGTACAGCCGCAGCAGCGCCATCAACAGCCCGCTGACCATGCCCGCGACGATGCTCACCACGCCGAGCAGCACCGTGACCCCCAGCCCCTCGAACAGCAGCGGCAGCGCATCGCGCAGCACGCGCCAGTTGAAGAAGGTGGTGATCAGGTCCACGCGGTGTCGGCGGGCAGGTCGCGCAGCGGGTCAGGCGGTCAGCCAATCACTTCGGCATGTCCAGCACCTTCACCGTGGCGCCGTCGGCCGGCGGCATGCTGCCGAACCACTTCTGGTGCGTCTTGGCGATGAAGCCTTCTTTCTTCAGCGCGGTCAGCGCGTCGTTGACCTTGGCGGCGTCGGCGAAGGTCTTGGCGAACATGAACGAGTAGCGCTCGCCGGTCGGGATGCGGCCGGCCACGCGGTACTGCGGCTTGTCCTTGATGTAGTACTCGACGGCCGGGATGTCGCTGATGTAGCCGTCGATGCGGCCGGCGGCGAGGTCGAGCATCGCCGGGGCCAGGCCCTCGTAGCGCGAGATCTTGGCGATCTTGTACTTGGCGGTGTTCTCGGTGGCCCAGATGTCGCCGGTCGACGCGGTGTCCACGCCGACCGTCTTGCCCGAGAGGTCTTCCAGCTTGTTGATCGGGCTGGTCTTGAGCACCGACAGCGACTGGTCGCTGTCGTAGTAGGGCTGCGCGAAGGCCAGCGTCTCCAGGCGCTTGGCGGTGATGGTGATCGACGAGATGGCGATCTGGATGCGGCCCGACAGCACCGCCGGGAACAGTCCGTTGAACGGGATGTTCTCGATCTTCACGGTGTTGCCGGTGCGCTTGGCGACCTCGTTGACCAGGTCGATCTCGAAGCCGACGAACTTGCCCTGCGCGTCCTGGAACTCCCAGGGCACGTTGCCGATGTTGGCGCCGACGGTCCATTCGGCCGCCAGGGCGGGCGCGGCCATCGTGGCGGCGAGCGTGAAGACGGCAGTGAGCGAGCGGAACTTCATGAGGCGACTCCAGTGAAGGGTGGGCGGCATGCGGCATGCCGGCAGGAGCTGCCATCCTAGGCCTTTGGAGCAAACACTTCAACAACTGAATCGGTTGGAGTGAACGCGCCAAACCCGTGCGCTTTCGTCCGCGCTGGTGCGCACCGCGTGGCCGATGCACCAAGGACGCATGGTCCTGGCAGCTTCGCATAGCATCGGCCCGACGTGATGAAGTACGCCCACCTCGACACCACGATCGTCTGGCGCCGCACCGCTGCGCTGCTGCTGGCCGGGTTGCTCGCGGCCTGCGGCAGCGGGCCGAAGCTCGGCGGCCGCGACGGCCCCGAGGCCAACCCGCCGGCGCGCCTGTCGGAGGTGCCCGATGCCGAACCGCGCATCGAGCCGATCCGCAGCGGCGGGCCGAACCGCCCTTACGAAGTGCTCGGCCAGAACTACGTGCCGATCACGCAGGACCGCGCCTTCAAGGAGCGCGGGCTGGCCTCCTGGTATGGCAAGAAGTTCCACGGCCGGCGCACGGCCAACGGCGAGACCTACGACATGTACGCGATGACGGCGGCGCACCCGACGCTGCCGCTGCCGAGCTATGCGCGCATCCGCAACCCGGCCAACGGCCGCGAGATCATCGTTCGGGTGAACGACCGCGGCCCGTTCCACAAGGGCCGCATCGTCGACCTCAGCTACACCGCCGCGCTCAAGCTCGACCTGCTGCGCGGCGTGGCCCCGGTGGAACTGGAGCGCATCACCTTCGCGGAGATCCGCAGCGGCGCGTGGCGGCGCGACCGCCCGGTGCCGGACCTGCCCGATCGCGCCGAGCCGGCAGCCGCCGTGGCGGCTGCAGCGCCCTCCGTGCCGCCCGCCCCCGCGGCTGCCATCATCGCGCCGCCGCTGGAAGCGCCGCCGCTGCCGACGCTCGCGGCAGCGCCCGAGCCCGACGGACCGGCGCTGCGCCCGCTGGCCACGGCGCCGCGCGGCTTCTGGATCCAGCTCGGCGCGTTCCGCCAGCGCGACGGCGCCGAGAATTTCCAGCGCCGTGTCGCCGACGAGCTCGAGTGGCTGTCGCCGCTGCTGGCGGTGTTCGTCGACACGCCGCTGTTCCGACTGCAGGCCGGGCCTTATGCGAGCCGTGAAGAGGCGCGTGATGGCGCCGAACGCATCCGCGAGGCGCTGCAGCTCGTGCCCGTCATCGTCGAGCGCAAGTGAGTGTCACTTGCGCTGTGCGAAGTGTTCGTCGTAGCGGTGCACGAAGTCCTTGTTGGCCAGCGGCAGGTGGCAGGCGCGGCAGGTCGCCGTGTCCTCCGGGCCCTTCTGGCCGTTGGCCAGGTAGCTCGCATAGATCCAGTTGCCGTTGCGCAGCGGTTCGGGGGCGGCCTGGCCCCAGCCGGCGCCCTTGCCCATCACGAACACGCGCAGCAGGTCGGCCTTGATCAGCTTGCCGTCGCTGCCGGTGGCCAGCTTGCCGTCGGTGGTTTCCAGCGCCGCATAGTTCTCCATCACGAACACCGTGCCGTTGCCGAAGCCGGCGGCCGAGGTGGCCGACGAGGCCGCCGGGTTCATGTAGATCTCGCGCACCTGCTTGGCGTCCGGCCGCTGGATGGCAGAGAGGAACTTGGGCCAGCTCTTGTAGTCGGCCGGGATGGCGATTTCGCCATCGTTCAGCGGCCGGGACGTCGTCGCGCATCCGGCCGCGAGGGCGGCCAGGGCAACCAGGGTGAGCGGGGCGATCAAGCTGCGGACCATCGGGAAACTCCTTTCGAGGGGGCGCGTCGCCTCGACGCGAATCGGACAGAGCGTGCAGTCTCGACGCTGCACGGGGGTCGCGCAACCCCTTGGCGCGCAGCGGCACGTTATGCTGCTCGTAAACCATGACACGGACCGCAACGCCGCTGCTGCCGCCACGTCAGGTGCTGTTGTTCTCGGGCCACCTGGTCGACGCGCCGGACCGCGCGCAAGCGCGCTTCCCGGCCGAGAAGGTCGGTGCCGCAGCGCGGCGCATCGCTGCCGAGCTCGAGCGGCTCGATGCCGGCCCGGCCGACCTCGCGATCACGCAAGGCGCGGCCGGTGGCGACCTGCTCTTTGCCGAGGCCTGCCTGGCGCGCGGCGTGCCCCTGCAACTGCTGCTGCCGCTGCCCGAAGACGAGTTCATCGCGCAGTCGATCCTGCCCTGCGTCGATGGCGCCGCCTGGCGTGACCGCTATCTCGCGGTGAAGGCCCGGCTGACGCTGCGGCCCCTGCAGGCCGACGCGGTGCTCGGCCCGCTGCCGCCCGGCACCGACCCGTTCGAACGTGCCAACAGCTGGCTGCTCGACAGCGCGCTCGCGCACGGCGCGCAGCGACTGCGCTTCATCACCCTCTGGGATGGTGCCGGCGGCGACGGGCCGGGCGGCACGCATCACATGGTCGACGAGGTGCGCCGGCGTCACGGCGAGTCGATCTGGATCGACACGCACAGCCTCTGAGGCCTCGTTCCACTGGGGGTTGACCCGGCACGCGCTTCGGTGCTGTCATCGGCTCCCCGCAAGGAGCGAGCATGGCCACCAGCAAGTCCAGGACCCCGGCGCAAGGCACGATCACGCTGCGTGCCGTCGAGGAGGGCAGCGCGCAGGCGCTGGTCATGAAGGATGGCGACGTCACGGTGTCCTCGGCGCGGCGGCTGCGCGTCGGCGGCGCCGCGCGGGATGCGGCGGGCGCTGCCGCGCTGGTCGACGTGGCGGCCGACGACGCGGTATGCGTCGAGTATGAGAACGGCATCAAGCTGTGGATGCGCGCCGACGACCTGCTGCGCGACCGCGGGCGCCAGGCTGCCTCGCGCAGCGGTGAAGCAGCCGCATGGGAGATCGACACCGCGCCGCGCCTGGGCAGCGTGCGTGACGACGCCGGCGTGTCGGCCGACCGCGGCGTGGTCGGCCTGGGCATCAAGGTGCTGGAGTTCTTCGGCGTCAAGGTCGCGGCGACCTCGGCGCGGGTGATCGGCGACAAGTTCGAGCTGCGCCAGCTGAAGCTGCCCGAGGGCACGACGCCGGGGCTGTTCCGCGTCTCGCTCGGCGCAGAGCCGGCGCTGACGCGCATCGCCGACGGTGCCGGCCCGAAGACGGTGGCCGCCGGTCAGCCGGTGCTGGTGTTCCTGCACGGCACCATGTCCAGCGTGACGGGCAGCTTCGCGGCGCTGTGGTCGGGCACCAACGACGAGGGCGGCCAGGCCGCGACCGCGCTGCGCGGCGCGCTGCAGCGCCGCTACGGCGACCAGGCCTATGCCTTCGAGCACCGCACGCTGACGCGCAGCCCGATCGACAACGCACTGGAGCTGGCGAAGCAGCTGCCGGTGGGCGCGCAGCTGCACCTGGTGTCGCACTCGCGCGGTGGCCTGGTCGGCGAGCTGATGTGCCTGGGCGGGCGCAACAAGGCCGACGACCCGCTGCGCAGCGAGCTGCTCGGCCAGCTGTTCGCGGCCGACCGCACGGTGGCCGAGCAGCTCGGCCTCGGCGAGCTCGACGGCAAGGACGCGCAGGAACGCGACGCCGCCTACACGAAGGACCGCGAGGCACTGGCCGAGCTGCTGAAGGTTCTCGACGAGCGGCGCATCCAGGTGCAGCGCTTCGTGCGCGTGGCCTGCCCGGCGCGTGGCACCACGCTGGCCTCGGGCCGGCTCGACCGCTGGCTGTCGGTCATCAACTTCCTCACCGGCGACGGCCTGATCGGCGGCGGCGCCGACTTCCTGCTCACCGTGCTGAAGCAGCGCACCGACCCGCGCACGCTGCCGGGCATCGAGGCGATGATGCCCGGCTCGGCGCTGACCCGCATGCTGCACCTGCCGCAGCTCACTACCACCGCCGACCTCAGCGTGATCTGCGGCGACGTGCAGGGCAAGGGCCTGTTCGGGCAGCTGAAGATCCTCGCGCTCGACTGGTTCTACGCCAGCGACCACGACCTCGTCGTCAATACCGGTTCGATGCTCGGCGGCATCGCACGCGCCGGCGGCGCGGCGCGCTTCCGCCGCGACGAAGGCGACCAGGTCAACCACTTCCGCTACTTCACCAACCGCAAGTCGATCGAGTGGCTGGGCGACGCGCTGGCGCGCGAGGATGGCGGCGACGCCGGTTTCCTGTCGCTGGCGGAAGCACCGCACGAGGAGCCGCGCTGGCGGTCGGCGGTGCGCGCGAGCCGCTCGGTGACCACGCCGCGGCCGATCGCGGTGGTGGTGCCCGGCACCATGGGCAGTGCGATGTCGGCGCGCGACCGCGGCATCTGGCTCGAGTACTTCGCACTGATGAAGGGCGGCCTCGGCGACATCGGCATCGACCAGCCCGACGTGCGCCCGACCGACCTGCTCGACGACTTCTACGGCCCGCTGATCGAGCACCTGACGCGCACCCACCGCGTCGAGATCTTCCCCTACGACTGGCGGCGCTCGGTGCGCGAGGCGGCACAGCAGCTCGCGCTGCGCCTCGAGGGCCTGCTGCCCGAGGCCGAGCGCACGCGCCAGCCGATCCACCTGGTCGCGCACTCGATGGGCGGCCTGGTGTCGCGCGCGATGATCGCCGACGGCGGCGCCGGTGCGCAGGCCTGGCGGCGCATGAGCGCGCTGCCCGGCAGCAAGCTGCTGATGCTGGGCACGCCCAACTTCGGCTCGCACGAGGCAGTGCGCTGGCTGACCGGCACCAACCCGACGCAGGCCAAGCTGACCTTGCTGGACTTCACCCGTGGCAGCCACGGCATCGTCGACATCGTGCGCCGCTACCCCGGTCTGGCCGAGCTGCTGCCCTTCGACGAGTCGAGCCCGTGGGGTCAGCTGGCGGCCTGGAAACAGCTCAAGAGCGAGCTCGGCGCCGGCTTCCCGCTGGTCGAGGACGCCGTGCTGCGCCAGGCCAGCGCGACCTGGAAGCTGCTGCGCGCCACGCCTCCCGAAAACGGCCGCATGATCTACGTCGCTGGCTGCCAGCCGGCCACGGTGGTCGGCCACGAGGTCACGCCCGACGAGTTCGGCTCGGCTCGCCGCGAGCTGCGCTTCATCGCCACGCGCGAGGGCGACGGCACGGTCAGCTGGGCCTCCGGCCGGCTGCCCGACGTGCCGGTCTACTACGCGCCCGACACCGGCCACGACCAGCTGTGCAGCAACACCGACGACCGGCGCATCTTCCGCGGCTACGTCGACCTGCTGACCACCGGCAAGACCGATCAGCTGCTGACCACGCCGCCGGGCCGTGCGCGGGCGGCCGGCGCGGAGGAGGAGCTCTTCGTGCTGCCGCCGCTGCCGGTGGCCGACGACCTGCCCGACGCCGCCACCATGCGCGGCCTCGGCTTCGGCGGCGGGCGGCCGCGCAAGCGCGGCGTCGCGGCGGTGCGCTCGGCGCAGTTGCGCGTCAGCATCCGCCATGGCGACCTGCGCTACGCGCGGCATCCGGTGCTGGTCGGCCACTACGCGGGCGACACCATCGTCAGCGCCGAGGACGCGCTCGACCGGCAGATGAAGGGCGAGCAGCCGCAGGGCCCGCTGTCGCGCCGCCGCGACCTCGGGCTCTACCCCGGCCCGCACGGCACCCACGCGGTGTTCTTCAACGACGACCCGCGGCGTCAGCCGATGGGCGCGCTGGTGGTCGGCCTCGGCCAGGTCGGCGATCTCTCGCCGAGCCGGCTCGAGACCGGTGCACGCGACGCGCTGCTCGAGTACGCGCTGCGCCTGCAGACGCGTGCCGCGACCGAGCGCGGCTCGGCCACCTCGACCGGCCGGCTGAGTGCCGCGGTGAGCTGCCTGCTGGTCGGCACCGGCGCCGGCAGCCTGCAGGTGCGCGACTCGATGGAGGCGCTTCTGCGCGGCGCGCTCGCCGCCAACCGCAAGCTCGAGGACGCCAAGCTCGACCAGCAGGTGCTGATCGACCACGTCGAGTTCATCGAGCTGTATGAAGACCTGGCGATCAGCGCGGCCAAGGAACTGGCGACGCTGGTCGAAGGCGCCGAGCTCGGCTCGCGGCTGCTGTGGAAGGAGTCGACCGTGCTCGAGGGCGAGGGCCGCCGCCAGCGCAGCCGCTTCGATGCCGACCAGTCGTGGTGGCAGCGCATCGAGGTGACCGAGGACCGCAAGGCCGACCGGCTGCGCTTCGTCACCACCGCCGACCGGGCGCGTGCCGAGGAGGAGCTCGCCGACGGCCAGCTGCGCATGGCCGACCGCTTCATCGCCCAGGCCTGCGGCAGCGCCGCGGCGAGCAGCGAGGTCTCGAAGACGCTGTTCGAGATGCTGCTGCCGCACCGGCTCAAGCAGAGCTCGCCGGACCAGCGCGACATCGTGCTGCTGCTCGACGAGGCTTCGGCGCGTTTCCCCTGGGAGCTGCTGGAAGACCGCTGGAGCCACCTCGGCCGGCCGCCCGCGGTGGTCGGCGGCATCGTGCGCCAGCTCAAGACCAGCGAGTTCCGCATCGACCCGCTGCATGCCTTCGAGAACACCGCCTTCATCGTCGGCAACCCGGACCTGGCCGGCTGGAACACTTTCTCCGACCTGCCCGGTGCGCGCCGCGAGGCCGAGCGTGTGCGCGAGCTGTTCGCGCGTGCCGGCTACTTGGCCGGCGAGGCGATCGACGCGCAAGCCTCGGAGATCGTCGACGGGCTGCACTCACGCGCCTGGCGCGTGCTGCACCTGGCCGGCCACGGCGAGCACGAGTTCGACGTGACCGAGACCAGCGATGCCGACGCACGCACCGCCGCCGTCACGCCTGTCGAGCTGCCCGACGGGCGTATGGCCGTGCCGCAGCCGCGGCGCAAGACCGTGTCGGGCATGGTGATCGGGCGCGACACCTTCCTGACGCCGGGCGACGTGAAGCAGATGCGCCATGTGCCCGAGCTGGTGTTCATCAACTGCTGCCACCTCGGCAAGACCGGCGGCGGCAGCGCGCAGTTCAACAAGCTGGCGGCCAACCTGGGCGTCGAGTTCATCCGCATGGGCGTGCGCGCGGTGGTCTGCGCCGGCTGGGCGGTGGACGACGCCGCCGCGCTGACCTTCGCCGAAGCCTTCTATTCGCGCCTGCTCGCCGGCGCGACCTTCGGCGACGCGGTGCACCGCGCTCGGCTGGCCACCTGGAGCGCCCACCCCGGCGTCAACACCTGGGGTGCCTACCAGTGCTATGGCGACCCGGGCTTCCGGCTGGTGCGCGACAACGTTGGCATCGACCGGCCGGCGCCGCCGGCCTTCTTTGCGCCGACCGAACTGGTCACCGAGCTGCGCAACCTGACCGAGGCCACGCGCATGCGCAGCCGCCGCCACGACACCGACGAAGCCGCCGCGGCAATCCGGCTGCGCGCCGACATCGATGCGCTGGTGGCCCGCGTGCCCGACGCGGCAAGAGCCGCGGGCCAGGGCAGCTGGCTGCAGCGCGCCGACGTCTGCGCCGCGATCGGCTTCGCCTATGGCGAAGGCCGGCTGTTCGAGGAATCGGTCGAGTGGCTGGACCGTGCACTGCGCGCCGGCACCGGCGACTGCCCGGTGCGTGCGGCCGAGCAGTTCGCCAACTACCAGGTGCGGCTGGCGTCGCAGGAGTGGTCGCGCCTGCATGCCGACGCCGCCGCGGCCGACGACCCGGCCCTGCAGGCGCGCCGTGCGGCGCTGGCCGAGCGCATCGAGGCGGCGCTCTACCAGCTCGACGTCATCAACACCCGGGCCCCGACCTACGAGCGCCTGGTGCTGCTGGGCAGCGCCTGCAAGCGCCTGGCCTGGGTGCAGACCGGCCGCGCGCGCGTCGAGGCGTTGCTCAACATGGCGCAGTACTACCGGACGGCGCACGACCTGGACGACGATGACGATGTCTACGGCTTCAACAACTGGGCGGTGGCCTGCCTGCTGCTGCGGCGGCTCGACCCCGAGCGCGCGGCGGGCCAGTGGCTCGGCGCGCTGGCCGCGCAGTGCGAGCGGCAGATCGCCAGCACCCAGCGGCAGGCCGACGAGTCGCCGCAGCTGTGGCTGGCCACCGGGCTGGGCGACCTGCAGCTGCTGCGGCTGTTGCTGGCCGCCGACGACCCGAAGGCCGACCACGAAGCCCTGGGCCGAACCGCCGGCGAGCTGTACAGCGCCGCCTTCGCACGCGGCGCCAGCCCGCGCGAGATCGCCTCGATCCAGGAGCATGTCGACTTCCTGATCGAGCTGACCGCCGACAAGGCTGCCCCCTGGCCCGCCGCCGTGCGCGAGACCCTCGCCAGCCTGCGGCGAGCCATGTGAACCCGACACGAAGGACCGCCATGGCAGGCCGAGACCTCTCCACCGTCGCGCTGAGCGAACTGCGCATCGCCGAGACCGATCCGCAGGACCGCGTGGCGAAGCACTTCAAGCTCTACGAGCTCAGCGTCAGCGAGCTGGCCGACCGCCAGCGCATCGACAACCGCATCGCCGACGACGCGGTGCTGCGCAGCGCGGTACACCTCGCGCGCGAGGTGCTCGACCCGATCCGCGAGGCCTTCGGCAGCTTCACGCCGAACAGTGTGTTCCGCTCGCAGGCGCTGGAGCGCGCGCTGAAGGCCAAGCCGTCGAGCTGGATCTCGACCAGCCAGCACGCGGAAGGGCGCGCCTGCGACGTCGAGATCGTCGCCAAGCCGACGCTGGAGCTGGCCGCGTGGGCGAGCACGACGCTGCCCGAGTTCGACCAGATCATCTGCGAGTGCTACGACCCGCGCAAAGGGCCCAACTCGGGCTGGGTGCACATCTCGCTGCTGCCACCCGGTGCCGGCAGGAACCGGCGCCAGGTGCTCAGCTACGTGGTGGACCCCGGCAGCGGCCGGCTGGTCTACGTCAACGGGCTGCAGGCCAGTCAGGCCTGAAGCCCGTGCCCGTTCACCTCGTCGCGAAGCAGTAGAACAGGCCGTTGCCGCCGGTGGCCTTCAGCGCGTCGGCGCTGCAGCCGCGCGACGGGTGCGAGGCGTTCCACGAGCGCGACAGATCGTCGTCGCGCAGGCCGATGCGGTCGTGGTGGCCGACCCAGGCCGAGCCTTCGCCGCTCTTGGTCCAGTTGCCGCAGGTGGTGTCGTCGCTGCCTGCGATGGCGCGGCCGTCCGGCGTCGAGCCGGTCAGGATGTCGTGCGTGTTCGGCGTGTCGCCACGGCCGTTGATGACCTCGCCCTTCTCGGTCAGCGCGGTCTGCTTGGTCAGCTTGTTGGTGCCGTGCAGTTCGGTGACGTCCTTCGCGATCGACTCGCCCTTGGTGTTGACCCACGGGCCGCTGCCGATGCGCTCGCGCGCGTTCACGCCGGCTGCGCCGGTGGTGCTGAGGTAGGCGCGCCAGCCGCGGTCGCCCACGCCGGCAGCGCTGGCCAGCTTCTCGCAGTGGGCATCGGCGCCGGCCAGGCCACCCAGGTTGGCGCCCTGGCCGGGCCCGGCGCTGGTGACGAAGAAGGTGGTCGGGTTGCTGCGCGGCACCGCGCAGCCGGCGAGCACGACGGCCGCGACGACGCTCAGGCCAAGGGTTCTGATCATGGGCTCTCCTCCGAAGTGGTGGCCGCCCGGGGCGACGCACCGGCGCGGTATACGGGATACGCGCGCCGAGGCCGGATTCATCCCGCGTGCCGCGCGGGTCGAGCTTGTCAGCGCCCGCCCGACACGTCAATGACCGCGCCAGTGGTGTAGCTGGCGGCGTCGGAAAGCAGCCAGACGATCGCCTGCGCCACCTCGTCGGCGCTGCCGGCGCGCTGCATCGGCACCATCGGCGCCATCTGCTTCGCGCGGTCGGGGATGCCGCCGCTGGCGTGGATGTCGGTCTCGATGATGCCGGGGCGCACCGCATTGACGCGGATGCCTTCGGTCGCCACTTCCCGGGCCAGGCCGACGGTGAAGGTGTCGATCGCGCCCTTGGCGGCCGCGTAGTCGACGTACTGGCCGGGCGAGCCGATGCGGGCGGCCGCCGAGCTGAGGTTGACGATGGCGCCGCCGCGGCCGCCATGCTTCGTCGACAGCCGTCGCACCGCCTCGGCCGCGCAGTAGAAGCTGCCGAACACGTTGATCGCGAACATGCGCTGCAGCCGCGCGGCGTCCATCTGGTCGACACGCGCCGGCTGATCGACCACACCGGCGTTGTTGACCAGGCCCGACAGCGGCGGCAGCTCGGCGTCGATGCGCGCGAACATCGCCGCGACCTGTCTCGTGTCAGCCACGTCGGCCTGGATGGCGAGCGCTTTGCCACCCGAAGCGCGGATGCCCGCAACCAGCGCTTCGGCCGCTGCCGCGTCGCGCGTGTAGTTCACCGCGACGGCGTGGCCCAGCGCGGCGAGTTGCCGCACGGCGGCTGCGCCGATGCCGCGGCTGCCTCCGGTGACGAGCACGGTGGTCGTCGAGTCACTCTTCATCGCTTCCTCCTCCGCCGTCGCCCGAGGGCGCTTCCTTGGCCTTCTGGTCGAGCACCGGCTGCAGCGCCGCCAGGCCGTCGACGAAGCGGTCGGCCGGCACCGGCCGCGCCAGGCGTAGCGCGGGCGGGTACAGGTTGCTCAGGTAGAGATCGGAGCCGAGCCGGTCGCTGCGCTGGTGGTTGGACCACAGCGTCAGGCCGATGCCGCCGGCCAGCGCGGCCAGCGCCACGCCACGCATCAGCCGCGGCCGTGCCGGCTCGACGGCGAGCAGGTGAAAGTACAGCGTGGCGGCGGCGACCGCATGCCCGGCGATGAAACCGAAATCGGCCAGCACCGGCCACGACAGCGAGAAGGCCAGCAGCTCGGGCACCGTGCCGGCGACCATCCAGGCCAGCGAGCCGATCAGGAACACCTTCAGGTGCCAGCCGGCCGCGGTCTGCCGCGTGAAGGTCTTGGACAGCAGCGACCACAGCGCGATCCAGACCGCCGCGCCCATCACTGCCGTCAGCGCCGCGGCACCGAGTGCGCGGGCGAAGGTGTCGGGGTCGCTGTCCAGCCAGGTGACGAAGCCCAGCGCCAGCGCGAGGGCCACGGCGGCCGCCAGCGTCGGGCCGAAGCGGCGCGTGTGCGTGGCCGTGGCCTCCAGCGGCAGCTCGGGCGCCAGCGACTCGCCGGCGCGGCGCAGCCGCAGCCGTGTGCGGCCGGCCACCAGCTCGAGCGGCGTGCCGTCGTCGGGCAGCGAGGCGCGTTCGCCGGCACGCACCCGCCGCTTGCCGAACTGCACGCCATTGGCGGTGTCCAGCGCCTGCAGCGCCAGGCCCTGCGCGTCCATGTCGAGCGCGCAGTGGTGCGGCGCGACGTGCGGGTCGGGCAGCGTCAGGTCGTTGTCGAGCGCGCGGCCGATGCGCAGCGGCCAGGCCAGCACGCGCTGCGACTGCCGCACCTGGCCGTCGCGGTCCAGCACTTCGATCACGGCCAGGGCGGTCATGTCATTTCACCCAGCTGTAGGCATCGAGGTAGTGGCGTGCCAGCCGCTGCGCACTGGCGAAGCTCACGCCCTGCGCGTCGAAGCGGCCCTGCACGCCGGAGGACGGCTGGTCCAGCGTGGCCACCAGCACCGACACGTCGTACAGCTGCGGCAGCTTCTTGTAGGCGCGCAGGCAGACCACCGCGCGCAGCACCAGACCATTGCGGTCGACGAAGTCTTCCTGGCACTGCGGCTTGGTCTGCTGCTCGCCGCGCAGCCGCATGAACGACTCGTTGCGGAAGCTCTGCGCATGCCGCGCCGCGAAGCGCAGCGCGCCGAGCTTGCTGCCGTCGTAGCTTTCGTGGCGCACGCTGATCGCGCCGGTGTTGAACTCCCCGGCGAAGATGTGCGTGTCCATCACGCAGTCGGAGCGCTCGAGGTCGAGCCCGCCGGTGCGCGACACCTCGCTGCCACCCCAGCAGCGCATGAACTCGTCCGGCGGCACCGGCACGCGGTAGCGCGGGTGCGTCTGCGCCTTCCAGCCCTGGGCGACGAAGCGGTCGGTCAGCTCGGCCTGGTGCGCCATCAGCTGCGTGGTCAGCTCGGGATAGGCGGGTGTCTTCAGCGGCGGTGCATCGCGCCCGCTGGCCAGCAGCGCCGCCACGAACTGGGCTGGCACGAGGAAGCTGACCTGCTCGCCGTCGACGCGCCGCGCGACGTTGACACCGATCACCTGGCCATCCTGGTCGAGCGCCGGGCCACCGCTCATGCCGGCGGACAGCGCGCCGCCGAAGAAGATCTGCGGATAGAAGCTGCGCTTGACCAGGCCGTTGTAGTTGCCCTCCATCACCGCGAAGCCGACGTCCAGCGGGTTGCCCAGCGAATAGATGCGCTCGCCCTGGGCGAGCGCACGGCTGGCCGGGCGCAGCGCCAGCGCGTCGAAGCGCCGCGCCGGCACGTCGCCGGCCTTGAGCAGTGCCAGGTCGTGGCGCACGTCGATCTGCAGGATGGTCAGCGGCGCTTCGCGGCCATCGGCCGTCACGTAGACCAGGTCGTGCCGGTCGGGCTTGAGGGCCGCCTGGCTGACGACGTGGAAGTTGGTGACGATGTGGCCGTCGGCGGTGACGAAGAAGCCGGAGCCCACCGAGGTCTGGCTGGCGCGGCCCTTGAGCACGGTGCGGATCTGCACCAGCTGCGACCGTGCCTGTTCGTAGACCTTGCGCGCCGACAGCGACAGCGTGGTGCCGGCGGCGTCGCCGTTGTCGGGCGCCGGTTGCGCCTGCGCGCCGAGTGCGGCGGCCAGCGCGCACGCCACCATGCCGACCCGGACGAGGCGGCTGCAGCCGCGGGCTCGGGCGGACTTCATCGAAACCATTCTACGGGGCGGCGTTTGTCCCCGATGCGCCCCCGGTCGGTGCGCGACAGAATCGCAGCCGATCCCACTTCCGCGATGCCGACGCCATGCAACGCCGCTCCCTGCTGATCGCCTCCGCCTCGGCCTCCACGCTGCTCGCCGCTCCGGCCGTACTGCGCGCCCAGGCCCTCGACAAGCCCAAGCTGACCATCGCGGTCGGCGGCAAGAACCTGCTGTACTACCTGCCGCTGACCATCGCCGAGACGCAGGGCTACTTCAAGGCCGAGGGGCTGGAGGTGACCATCGCCGACTTCGCTGGCGGCTCGCAGGCGCTGCGCGCGGTGGTCGGCGGCAGTGCCGACGTGGTCTCGGGCGCCTTCGAGCACACGCTGAACATGCAGAGCAAGGGCCAGAAGCTGCGCGCCTTCGTGCTGCAGGGCCGCGCGCCGCAGATCGTGCTCGGCGTCAACCCGAAGACGATGCCGAACTTCAAGACGGTGGCCGACCTGAAGGGCAAGAAGATAGGCGTCACCGCGCCGGGCTCGTCGACCAACGTGATGGCGAACTTCGTGCTCGCCAAGGCGGGGCTGAAGCCGGCCGACGTGTCCATCGTCGGCGTCGGGGCGGGCAGCGGCGCGGTCGCGGCCATGCGCGCCGGGCAGATCGACGCGATCAGCAACCTCGACCCGGTGATCACGCTGCTGCAGCGCTCCGGCGACCTGAAGGTGGTGTCGGACACGCGCATCCTCGCCGAGGCCGACAAGGTGTTCGGCGGGCCGATGCCAGCCGGTTGCCTGTACGCACCGCAGACCTTCATCGACAAGAACCCCGGTGCGGTGCAGGCGCTGGCCAACGCGATGGTGCGTGCCGACAAGTGGATCCAGGCCGCCGGTGCGGCCGACATCATCAAGGCGGTGCCGGAGAACTACCTGCTCGGCGACCGCGCCGTCTACATCGATGCCTTCATGGCTGCCAAGGGTGCGCTGTCGCCCGACGGGCTGTTCCCCGAGGCCGGTGCCGCCACCGCGGTGCGCGCGCTGCAGAGCATCGACGAGACGCTGAAGGACGTGAAGTTCGACCTGGCCGCGGCCTGGACGAACGACTTCGTCCGCAAGGCCTTGGCCAGGTACCCGAAGGGGTGAGCGCTACTTCTTCAGCGGGCCCGGGTTCTCGGCGAGGTACTTCTCCATCTCTTCGGGGGAGACGTGGCCGTCCTTGTTGGTGTCGATGCGGCTCCAGTCGCGGCCGGCCGGCGTGGCCGGGGCCGAGGCAGTCTGCTTGGTGGCGGCGGCCTGCTGCGGCGCCTGCGGCGGCTTCTTCGCCGGCTCGGTGGCGAACGCAGCGCCGGACAGGGCGATCAGGCCCAACGGGGCCCAGTGGCGAGTCTTCATCGTCATGTCTCCGTGGTGAACAGGGTTTGACGCAGCAACTGCTGCGCCGCCATGGAGCGCGCCGGGCGCTGCCGAGTTCCGTGCGATCGACAGCATCCCTACACTGCGCAGGCCCTTGCACCGACACCCGATGACAAGCCCCGAAATCCGACCGGACGCTCCGGCGCTCGAACTGCAGGGCATCACCTGCACCTTCGTCGACCGGCACGACGCGGCGCAGCGCTACACCGCCGTGCGTGACGTGACGCTGGCCGTGGGCGCGGGCGAGTTCGTCAGCGTCGTCGGGCCCACCGGCTGCGGCAAGAGCACGCTGCTGAACGTCGCCGCCGGGCTGCTCGCGCCGAGCAGCGGCACGGTGCAGGCCTTCGGTGCGCCGCTGGCCGGCATCAATGCACGTGCCGGCTACATGTTCCAGGCCGACAGCCTGATGCCCTGGCGCACCGCGCTGGGCAACGTGATGGCCGGGCTGGAGTTCCGCGGCGTGGCCGACGCGCAGGCGCGCGCGATGGACTGGCTGCGCCGTGTCGGCCTCGGCGCTTTCGGCGACCGCTACCCGCACCAGCTCTCCGGCGGCATGCGCAAGCGCACCTCGCTGGCGCAGACGCTGGTGCTCGACCCCGACATCATCCTGATGGACGAACCCTTCAGCGCGCTCGACATCCAGACGCGGCAGCTGATGGAGAACGAGGTGCTCGCGCTGTGGGCCGCCAGGAAGAAAGCGGTGCTGTTCATCACGCACGATCTCGACGAAGCCATCGCGATGAGCGACCGCGTGGTGGTGCTCTCCGCCAGCCCGGGCTCGCGGCCGATCGGCGAGTTCGTCGTCGACCTCGATCGCCCGCGCGACGTCGCCGAGGTGCGCACCACGCCGCGCTTCATCGAGCTGCACCAGGCCATCTGGGCGGTGCTGCGCGACGAGGTGCTCAAGGGCTACCAGCAGCAGCTCGCTGCCTGACCCGCGAGAGGCGACGATGTGGAATCTCATCAAGCCGCGCCCGGGCAACCTGCGCCTGTGGCAGCTCGCCGTGCTGGTGGCGGTGTTCGGCCTGTGGCACGTGCTGACCAAGCCCGGGCTGATCCCGCCGCTGGTGTTCGAGAACGACCGCCAGGCCGCGTTCTTCTTCGGCGAGCCGGTGGTGATCTTCGGCCGCATCTGGTCCTGGTTCGTCACGCAGGGCGACATCTACCAGCACCTGTGGGTCACGCTGGTCGAGACGGTGCTGGCCTTCGGCATCGGCACGCTGCTCGGCCTGGCCTGCGGCCTGTGGCTGGCGCTGAGCCCGATGGCCGCAGCGATCTTCGACCCCTACATCAAGGCGCTGAACAGCATGCCGCGGGTGATCCTTGCGCCGATCTTCGCGGTCTGGTTCGGCCTCGGCATCGCCAGCAAGGTGGCGCTGGGCGTCACCCTGGTGTTCTTCATCGTCTTCTTCAACGTCTACCAGGGCGTCAAGGAGGTCAGCCCGGTGGTGCTGGCCAACGCGCGCATGCTCGGCGCGAGTTCGAAGCAGCTGCTGCGCCACGTCTACCTGCCCAGCGCGACGAGCTGGGTGTTCAGCTCGCTGCACACCAGCGTCGGCCTGGCCTTCGTCGGCGCGGTGGTCGGCGAGTACCTCGGCTCCTCGCGCGGCGTCGGCTACCTGATCCTGCAGGCCGAAGGCGCCTTCGACATCAACACCGTGATGGCCGGCATCCTGGTGCTGACCGCCTTCGCGCTGGTGCTCGACGCGGCGGTCGGCCGCATCGAGCGCCGGCTGATGAAGTGGCAGCCGCGCAGCGGCGAGACCGAGAAGCTCTGAGCGCGTGGCGCGCTCACGCTGACCGTGATTGACGCTCAGGCCGTCTCGACGCGGTTGCGGCCCAGGTGCTTGGCGCGGTACATCGCCGCGTCGGCGCGCTCGAAGAGGCGCTGAGGCGCGTAGCAGGGCGCGTGGGCCAGACCCAGGCTCAGCGTGACCGTCAGGCCGGGTGCCAGCTGGCCCCAGTCATGCGCCGCGACGCGGGCGCGCAAGCGCTCGCAGACCTCCAGCGCATCGGCCGGCGGCGCATCGGGCAGCACCAGCAGGAACTCCTCGCCGCCGATGCGCGCGATCAGGTCGGAGCCGCGCGTGTTCTCGCGCAGCATCTGCGCCAGCGCGGCGAGCACGCGGTCGCCAACGGCGTGGCCGAAGCGGTCGTTGACGGACTTGAACAGGTCGACGTCGACCAGCGCCAGCGTCAGCGGCTGCTCGCGCTGCTCGGCCTGGCCCAGCAGCAGCGGCAGCTGCATGTCGAGGTGGCGCCGGTTGGCCAGGCCGGTGAGCTGGTCGCGCAGCGCATGGGCCTCGAACTCGGCGGCGCGGGTGTGCGCGATCTGCGCTTCCAGGCGCGCCCGTTCGGCCTGCAGGCGTGACTGCTCGGCCTCGACGCGCGTCACGAACAGGCGCGACTGGGCACGCAGCTGGCTGGTGGCACGCTGGCGCTCGATGCGCAGGTAGGCCTCGAGATGATCGAGAGCGCGGGCGTGTTCGCCCAGCGCGCGGCAGGCCCGGTGCAGCGCGTGGTGGACGCGGAAGAGCGTGGCCAGAGGGTCCGCGGCGCGCAGTTCGTCGAGCAGCGCCGACAGCGCGGCCTTCGCCTCGGCGTGGCGGCCGCGTGCCAGCAACGCCTCGCCCATCGAGCAGCGGATGCGCCAGACCTGCGCCTGCGCACCCAGCGCCTGGCCGCGCGCGAGCGCGCGCGAGAGGCGTTGATCGGCCTCTTCCAGTTCGCCCAGGTGCACCAGCGCCTCGCCGAGATTGCCCTCGACGAACACCGGGAAGGCCGGGTCGGGCAGCAGGTGCGTCAGGTCCAGGGCCTCCTGCGAGGCGGCACGCGAGCGCTGCAGCGCGGCCAGCGCTTCGTCGGCGGCGTCGCCGTCGCGCAGCAGGTAGAAGGCGCCGATGGTGATGGCGCCGAGGTTGTTCAGCGTCACCAGCAGCGGATAGGTTTCGCCGGCGCTGCGCGCCAGCGGCAGGGCCTCGTTCATCAGCCGCTCGGCCTGCCACGGGTCGCCCAGGCGCTCCAGCGCGCCGGCCAGCGTGTTGAGCGCCATCGCCTGGTCGGCCGGGCCGAGCGTGCGCGCCAGCTCGCAGGCCTCGTGGGCGCGCTGCAGCGCGACATCGAAGACGCCCAGGTCGCAGGCGCCGAAGGCCAGCCAGCGCAGCAGCTCGACGCGGTAGGTCGGTGCATCTTCGGCGGTGATCAGTGCCAGCGTCGCAGCGCCCTGCGACAGCAGTTCGGCCAGGGCGCCGACGCGGTACAGGAAGAAGCACAGCAGCCAGCCCGCCTCGACCTGCGCGGCCCGGTCGCCGGCCTGGGCGGCGGCTTGCCAGGCGGCGCCGGCGGCCTCGCGGCCGGCGATCAAGTCGCTCGACTTGCGTGCCTGCCGCGCGCGCAGCAGCGGATCATCGGATGAGAGGGGGGTTGTCATGACTTATGCAGCTTGCACCATACCGCGAGATTGCCGCCAAGCATGACGGCGGTCTGGCGCTTCGTCATCAGTGCAAGCCGCCGTGGCGATGGCGAGACGGCGTCTGCGAAACTCCGCACGGATTCAGCAGGAGCCGCCCATGGCCAAAGATTTCGAGACGATGGAAGACAGCAACCGGTCGGCGAACCCGAGCATCCACGAGGTGTCCGACCCGGCGCGGCGGGTCTGGGTGCGGGGCGGGGTCGCGGCACTGGCCGGCGGCGTGCTGGGGCCGTGGCTGTCGGGCTGCGCCAGCGGCGCCGGCAACGCCGGCAGCGGGCCGCTGATCGGCTTCAAGGGCATTCCGGTCAGCACGGCCGACACGCTGGCGGTGCCCGAGGGTTACGTGGCCGAGGCCATCGCCGCCTGGGGCGACCCGGTCGGCGTGCCCGGCGCCATGCCGGCCTGGCGCGAGGACGCCAGCAACAGCGCCGCCGACCAGGCGCTGCAGATGGGCATGCACCACGACGGCATCCACTTCTACCCGCTGGACGGCAGCAGCACCCGCGGCCTGCTGGCGATGAACCACGAGTACACCGACGACGGCCTGTTGCACACCGACGGTCTGAAGACCTGGAGTGCCGAGAAGGTCCGCAAGGCGCAGGCCGCGCACGGCGTGGCGGTCATCGAGGTCGAGCTGAAGGCGGGGCGCTGGCAGATGGTGCGCCCCTCGCGCTATGCCCGCCGCTTCACCGCCTACACGCCGTTCACCGTGCAGGGGCCGGCCGCCGGCCATGCGCTGATGAAGACCGCCGCCGACCCCGACGGCCGCACCGTGCTGGGCACGTTGAACAACTGCGCCAGCGGCATGACACCCTGGGGCACCTACCTGTCCGGCGAGGAGAACTGGGCCTACTACTTCGACGGCGGCGACACGCCCGATGCCGACCAGAAGCGTTGGGGCCTGCGCAAGACCGGCTTCTATCGTTGGGGCGAGCACGACGAACGCTTCGACGCGCGCAAGCACCCCAACGAATTCCACCGCTTCGGCTGGGTGGTCGAGATCGACCCGCTGGACCCGACCGCGACGCCGGTCAAGCGCACCGCGCTCGGCCGGGCTGCGCACGAGGGCGCCTGGGTCGCGGTGACGAAGGACGGCCGCGCCGTCGTCTACTCGGGCGAGGACGCGCGCTTCGAGTACATCTACAAGTTCGTCAGCCGCGACCGCATCGCGCTCGGTGGCGCGAAGGCCAACCGCGAACTGCTCGACCACGGCACGCTGTACGTGGCGCGCTTCGATGCCGACGGCAGTGGCCGCTGGCTGCCCCTGGTGCACGGCCAGGGCCCGCTGACCGCGGCCAACGGCTTCGCCGACCAGGGCGCCGTGCTGATCCGCGCACGGCAGGCGAGCGACCTGCTCGGCGCGACGAAGATGGACCGGCCCGAGTGGCTGGCCATCGACCAGAACCGCCGCGAGGTCTATTGCACGCTGACCAACAACAGCGCGCGCGGTGCCAAGGACATGCCCGGCGTCGACGCCGCCAACCCGCGCGCCAACAACGTGATGGGCCAGATCATCCGCTGGACCGAGGACGGCGACTTCGACGGCACGGCGATGCGCTGGAACCACCTGGTGCTGGCCGGCGACCCGGCCAATGCACGGCCCGAGGCCAAGGGCAACATCCAGGGCGACATCTTCGCCTGCCCCGACGGCCTGATGCTCGACGCGCGCGGCGTGCTGTGGATCCAGACCGACGCGCATGCGACGCAGATGAACCAGGGCGAGATGGCGCGAATCGGCAACAACCAGATGCTGGCCTGCGACCGCAGCAGCGGCGAGATCCGCCGCTTCCTCACCGGCCCGGTGAACTGCGAGATCACCGGCGCGGCGATGACGCCCGACCTGCGCACGATGTTCATCAACGTGCAGCACCCGGGCGAGACGCCAAGCGACCGCAGCGACCCGGCCGAGCCGGCCAAGTTCTCGAAGTGGCCCTATGGCGGCCGGCCGCGCTCGGCGACGGTGGTGATCCGCCGCCTCGACGGCGGCGTGATCGGTACCTGAGCGCGCCGGCTCAGGCGAGGCGGTAGACGTCCAGCAGCACGGCGCGCGCCTCGCGCTGACCGACGGCGATCGCCATCACCTTGTTCAGGTGCGCCCAGTCCGGCGCGCCGGTGGTGAAGCGCATCAGCGTGCGAAAGAAGTAGGCCTCGCGCGGTACGGCTTCGCCCTTCGCCAGGCGCTGCATCACCTCGGCCGGGCCATGGCGCAGGCCGTCGCTGCGCACCTCGACCAGCGCGCCGTCGTCGGTGCGGATCACGTAGTGCGCGGCGATCTCGAGCACGCCGTCGCTGCGAGCCACCTGCCAGTCGACGCCGCCCTCGACCAGCGTGCCGTTGAGCTCCGGGCCGCTGGCCGTGCCGCCGCCCAGCGGCACATAGCGTCGCTCGCCGGTGGGCGACGCGCCCAGGCTGACGAGCGCGCCGACCTCGCAGCGGATGCGGGTCATCGGCAGCAGGGCGGGAGCGGGTGGAAACGGGTTCATGGGCAGCCTTCCGTGAGGTGATGCGTTCGAGAGAGCGTGTGGGCCTCGTCCTACACGAGGTGACGGGGCCGGCCGACAGACGCAGCCCGCCCTGCTTTCTACAGTGACTGCATGTTCAACGACGCAGCGGAGAAACCCATGAAAGCACTCATTGCCGTCGCGCTTGCGTTGTCCGGAGCGGTTGTCGCCACCGCTGCGCCGCTACCCGAAGCGGACCTGGCAACCGTCCTCGTGCCGCCGGTGAGCACGGCCCTGCCTCGTCTCGAGCAGGCCGGGGCGGTGGCCTACCTGAACGGCGGTGCCGGCCTGGAA
Source organism: Chitinophaga pinensis (assembly GCA_943370595.1). GTDB lineage: Bacteria > Pseudomonadota > Gammaproteobacteria > Burkholderiales > Burkholderiaceae_C > Piscinibacter. The sequence goes on along the minus strand of CALRRO020000002.1, from coordinate 121,528 downwards.
GAGGCCGACTACATGAAGTCGCGTGCCCGCGAGTTCTCGCTGCAGCTGATCTTCAGCGGCCGCGGCGGCGAGTACGGGGTGGCCGATCGAGTGACGGTCAGGCGCGGTGCCGAGGAAATGCTGAGCATCGCCGACGCCGGCCCGTACCTGATGATGAAGCTGCCGCCGGGGCGCTACACCATCGAGGCCAGTTTCGACGGCGCGGTCGAGCGGCGCAGCGTGAGCGTCGGCACCGCCACGCAGCGCATCGACTGGAACACGACCAAGGCCTCGGACTGAGCCGGGGCCGGCCGTGCTACTTGGCTGTCGGCATCGCGAACTCGGCGCCCTTGCCGATCGAGCCGGCCCAGCGCTGCATCACGCTCTTCTGCTTGGTGTAGAAGCGCACGCCTTCCTCGCCATAGGCGTGCATGTCGCCGAACAGGCTCTTCTTCCAGCCGCCGAAGCCATGCCAGGCCATTGGCACCGGGATCGGCACGTTGATGCCGACCATGCCGACCTGCACACGCCGCGCGAACTCGCGCGCCACGTTGCCGTCGCTGGTGAAGCAGGCCACGCCGTTGCCGTACTCGTGGTCGTTGACGAGCGCGAGCGCCTCGGCGAAGTCCTTCGCGCGCACGCAGGCCAGCACCGGGCCGAAGATCTCTTCCTGGTAGATGCGCATGTCGCGCGTGACGTGGTCGAACAGCGTGCCGCCGGTGAAGAAGCCGGCCTCGTGGCCCGGCACCTTGAAGCCGCGGCCGTCGACGACCAGCTTCGCGCCTTCCTTGACGCCGACGTCGATGTAGCCCTCGATGCGCTCGAGCGCCTGCTTCGTGACGATCGGGCCCATCTCGGCATCGAGCTCCATGCCGTTCTTCACTTTCAGCGTCTTCGCGCGTTCGGCCAGCATCGGGATGATGCGGTCGCCGACGTCACCCACCAGCACCGCGACGCTGATCGCCATGCAGCGCTCGCCGGCCGAGCCGTAGGCGCTGCCGATCAGCGCGTCGACCGCCTGGTCGAGGTCGGCGTCGGGCATCACCACCATGTGGTTCTTCGCGCCGCCCAGCGCCTGCACGCGCTTGCCATGGTGCGCGCCGGTCTCATAGATGTACTGCGCGATCGGCGTCGAGCCGACGAAGGACAGTGCCTTCACATCGACGTGGTGGAGCAGCGTGTCGACCGCGACCTTGTCGCCCTGCACGACGCTGAAGATGCCGTCGGGCAGGCCGGCCTGCTTGAGCAGCTCGGCCATGAACAGCGACGGCGACGGATCGCGCTCGCTGGGCTTGAGGATGAAGGCGTTGCCGCAGGCGATCGCCACCGGGAACATCCAGCACGGCACCATGCACGGGAAGTTGAACGGCGTGATGCCGGCCACCACGCCGAGCGGCTGGCGCAGCGTCCAGTTGTCGATGCCGGTGGAGACCTGGTCGGTGTAGTCGCCCTTGAGCAGCTGCGGGATGCCGCAGGCGAACTCGACGATGTCGATGCCGCGCGTGACCTCGCCCTGCGCGTCGGTGAACACCTTGCCATGCTCGGCGGTGATCATCGCGGCCAGCGTGTCGCGGTGCTGGTTCATCAGCTCGAGGAACTTGTTCATCACCCGCGCGCGGCGGATCGGCGGCGTGTCGGCCCAGGCCGGGAAGGCGGCCTTCGCGGCCGCCACGGCGGCGTTGACGTCCTCGACACTGGCCAGCGCGACCTGGCGCGCCACCGCGCCGGTGGCGGGGTTGTAGACCGCCTGGCGGCGGCCGCCGGTGCCGGCAACGGCCCGGCCGGCAATGAAATGGCCCACTTCGGTGGTGGCGGTGAAGGCTTCGGGGGCGCCCATGCGTGTCTCCTGTCGATGAGACCGCCATTGTCGGGCATGGCCAAAAAAAGAGCCCACCCGCGCGAGCGAGTGGGCTGTGTCAAGTCCTCAAGTAAGGACGTCGTTGGGTGCGGTGCCAGTCTCTCGCCCTGTCGGTGAGCTCAGGAGGTGACTCCTGAGCGGCGGGCGTTGTGGACCTTTGAGCGCGCGATCTGTGACAGATCCCGTGTGACAGCTATGCGTTGGACTCTAGGGTCGAGGCATGTCGTGGGCCATCCCCAATACGAGGGAACGATGTCAAAGCGCAAGTGTGCGAAGTGCACAGGCATTTCATGGGCCAATCGACATCGCACAATGCCGCATGGTCACGCATCGACAACCGCGCGCCACGGCCCCTCGGCAGGCGCCACAGCAAGCACTCACGGAACAGGATCTGGCAACGCTGCAGACCCTGCTCGACGCGGTGCCGGCGCCCCTCGAAGCACTCGATCCGAGCATGCTCGATGGTTTCCTTTGTGGCGTGTTGTTGCAGCCGCGGCGGGTGCCCGAAGCGCAGTGGCTGCTCCACGTCACCGACGCCGATGGCCGGGCATTGCCGGCCAGGTTCGACGCCAAGCCGCTGCACGCCCTGGTGCGCCGGCGCCACGCCGAGCTCGATGCCGCGATCGAGTCGCGCCAGTGGTTCGACCCCTGGGTGTTCGAGCTCGACGAGCAGGCGACGCCGAGCGAGGCCGTCTACGCCTGGGTGGCCGGCTTCGCCACCGCGATGGAGTTCTTCCCTGCGCTGATGGCGCTGGACGCGCAGCGACTGCGCGAACCCCTGGCCCTGCTGTACCGCCACCTCGACGCCGACGATCTCGAGGACGCGGACGACCTGCTGGAAGAGATCGAGTCGCTCGAACCGCCGGCCGATCTCGGCGAGGCGGTGGAGGAACTGGTGCGCGCGACGCTGCTGCTGGCCGACGTGTCGCGGCCGATGTCGCCGAAGCCGTCGAAGCCGCCGAAGCCGCCGAAGCCGCCGAAGCCGCCGAAGCCAGCAGCAGCGCGGCGCCGCTGACCGGCCCCGCTCAGATCGCCAGCGGATCGACGTCGATCGCCCAGCGCAGCACCTTGTGCCCGCCGCTGCGGCGCAGGGCGTGCAGCGCCGGCAGCCAGGCCGCCAGAAAGCGCTGCAGCGCCGGTCGCGAGGCCGACTCGACCAGCATCTGCATGCGCTCCACGCCCGCCACCCGCGCGACGGGCAGCGGCACCGGCGAGTAGACGCTGACCGTCGCTGCGGGGTCGATCTGCGCCGCCAGCGCCGCGGCGGCCTCGAGGAAGCCCTGGGCGGCCTCGGTCTGCTTCGCATCGGCGCGCAACATCGCCAGGTGCGCGAAGGGCGGCAGGCCGGCCGATTCGCGTTCCTTCAACTGGTCGGCGGCGAAGGCCGCGAAGTCGTGGCGGCGCAATGCGGCGTACAGCGGGTGCTGCGGGTGCCAGGTCTGCACCCACATCTCGGCGCCCTGCGCATGCTCGGCGGCGCGGCCGGCGCGGCCGCCGGCCTGCATCAGCAGCGCGAACAGGCGCTCGGGCGCGCGGAAGTCGCTGCTGAACAGTGCGCTGTCGGGGTTCACCGCCGCCACCAGCGTGATGCGGCGGAAGTCGTGGCCCTTGGTGACCATCTGCGTGCCCACCAGCACATCCACCTCGCCGGCATGCACCGCGCCGAGCTGGGCCTCCAGCGAGCCTTTCAGTCGCGTGCTGTCGGCGTCGATGCGGGCGACCCGCGGCGGCGTGCCGTCGGCGCCAGCCAGCAGCGCGCCGATCTGTTCTTCGAGCCGCTCGGTGCCGCGGCCGATCGGCGCGATGTCCAGGTTGCCGCACTCCGGGCAGGCGCGCGGCACGCGCTCGGTGAAGCCGCAGTGGTGGCAGCGCAGCGTGCGGTCGAGCTTGTGGAAGACACGCCAGGCGCTGCAGTGCGGGCAGCCGCTCTTCCAGCCGCAGTCGCCGCAGTGCAGCACCGGCGCGTAGCCGCGGCGGTTGAGAAACACCAGGCTCTGCTCGCCGCGCGCGATGCGTGCGCGGATCGCCTCGATCAGCGGCGGCGACAGCGCGCTGCCGCCGCGGTCTTTGGGCTGCTGGGTCATGTCGACCAGGCGCACGCGCGGCAGCGCCGCGCCGCCGATGCGCGAGGGCAGTGCCAGGCGCAGGTAGCGACCCTCGTTGGCACGCTGCCAGCTCTCCAGCGAGGGTGTGGCCGAACCGAGCAGAACCCGGGCTTCCTGCAGGCGGGCGCGGTAGACGGCGAGGTCGCGCGCCGAATAGCGCGCGCCTTCCTGCTGCTTGTACGAAGGGTCGTGCTCCTCGTCGACCACGATCAGCCCGAGCCGCGGCATCGGCGTGAAGATCGCCAGGCGCGTGCCCAGCACCAGGTCGGCCAGGCCGAGGTGCGCCGCCAGCCAGCCGCGCAGCCGCTGCGCCGGCGTCATGCCGCTGTGCAGCGAGACGATGCGGCGGCCGGCGAAGCGCGCGGCGAAGCGGGCCTCGAGCTGCGGTGTGAGGTTGATCTCGGGCACCAGCACCAGCGCCTGCCGGCCGGCCTCGAGCGCCCGAGCGGCCGCGTGCAGGTAGACCTCGGTCTTGCCGCTGCCGGTCACGCCATGCAGCAGCACCGGCGTGCCGTCGGTCAAGCCGTCCAGCCGCGCCAGCACCTCGGCCTGCTCCTCACTCGGCGCGGGCGGCGCGTCGGGCCGGGTCTCGGCGGGCTGCGCCATCGCCTTGTGCAGCTTGCGCAGGCGCAGCGCCAGCTGCTGTCCGTCGAGCTTGTGCAGCTCCGGGGGAAGCACCGAGAGGGCCAGTTCGCCCAGGCCGCGCTGGTAGTAACCAGATGCAAAAGCAACCAGTTCACGCCACGCACGGTCCAGCGGCGGCAGCTCGTCGAGCACGCCCGAGATGGGCTTGAGCGCGGCTTCCGCCACCTCGCCAGTGCCCTCGCCCCAGACGATTCCCAGCAGGTCGCGTCGGCCCAGTGGCACACGAACCAGGGTTCCCGGCGAGAGCGTTCGCTCACTTAGGTAGTCGAGAACGTCTGCCAGACCGGCGTGCTGCGGCGTCTCGACCGCGACCTGCAGCCGCGCCTCGCCCGTGATGCGCTCCGTGCTCATCCACTTAGCCGACATTGTTCAGTCGAAGCTGAAAGAGCGCCGCCAAGTCGATGATTTGACGAGGCTTTTGCCAGCTTCCACGCCGGCTGTGGATAACTTTGTGCAGAACCTGCCCAAAAACGCGCTAAATCCTTGATCCACCAAGCATCGCGCTGCCCTGCCCACTTTCGCGGCAGCAACGAACAATGAATGAAATCAATGACTTGCGTCATCTCGCGTGAAAATGGATGACGCGCCGCAGCACGTCGCCGGCACACGGAGCCCGAAGCCATTTTTGGGGATAAGTCAAGCCCTGAGCACTCACTCACCCGGCGTGCGCCGCGCGGGCGTGCGCAGGCTCAGCCCACAGCGCGGATGCGCCGCGACACCTCGTGCACGGTGTCGACCAGCACCGACACCGATTCCGGCGGCGTGTGCTGGCTGATGCCGTGGCCGAGGTTGAAGATGTGGCCGCCGTAGGTGCCCTGCGCGCTGCGCGGGGAGCCGAAGCTCTCCAGCACCTTGGTCGCCTCGGCGCGGATCTGCGCCGGGTCGGCGAACAGCACGTTGGGGTCGAGGTTGCCCTGCAGCGCCACGCGGTCGCCGGTGCGCTGGCGAGCCTGCGCCAGGTTCATCGTCCAGTCCAGCCCGACAACGTCGGGGCCGACGCCGTCGATGGCGGCGGCGATCTCCTCGATCCACAGCCCACCGCCCTTGGTGAAGACGATGTGCGGAATGCGCACGCCGGCATGCTCGCGCTTGAGCTGCTTCAGCACACGGCGGGTGTAGGCGAGGCTGAACTGCTGGAAGGCGCCATCGGCCAGCACGCCGCCCCAGCTGTCGAACACCATCACCACCTGCGCGCCGGCTTCGATCTGGGCATTCAGGTACAGCGCCACCGCGTCGGCGTTGATCTCGAGGATGCGGTGCATCAGGTCGGGCCGGCGGTACAGCATGGACTTGACCAGCCGGTAGTCGTCGGAGCCGGCGCCCTCGACCATGTAGCAGGCCAGCGTCCACGGGCTGCCCGAGAAGCCGATCAACGGCACGCGGCCGTTCAGCGCCTTGCGGATCGAGGTGACCGCGTCGAACACGTAGCGCAGCTTGTCCATGTCGGGCACGGCCAGCTTCGCGACGTCGGCTTCCTCGCGCACGGCATGGGCGAACTTCGGGCCTTCGCCGAGCGCGAAACTCAGGCCCAGGCCCATCGCGTCGGGCACGGTGAGGATGTCGCTGAACAGGATGGCCGCGTCCAGCGCGTAGCGGTCGAGCGGCTGCAGGGTCACGTCGGTGGCGAACTGCGTGTTGGTCGCCAGGCCCATGAAACTGCCGGCCTTCGCGCGCGTCTCGCGGTACTCGGCCAGGTAGCGGCCGGCCTGGCGCATCAGCCACACGGGGGTGTGCTCGGTGGGCTGGCGCAGGCAGGCGCGCAGGAAGCTGTCGTTCTGAAGGGGCGCGTACATGCGGCGATTATCACGCCCATAATTCGGGCCACCTCCGAGGAGATTCCCATGCGTGCCAGCACCGTCCTGCAGACCATCGGCAACACGCCGCACATCCGTGTGAACCGGCTGTTCGGCAGCACGCACGAGGTGTGGATCAAGAGCGAACGTGCCAATCCGGGCGGCTCGATCAAGGACCGCATCGCGCTGGCCATGATCGAGGCGGCCGAGGCCTCCGGCGCGCTCAAGCCCGGCGCCACCATCATCGAGCCGACCTCGGGCAACACCGGCGTCGGGCTGGCCATGGTCGCGGCGGTCAAGGGCTACAAGCTGATCCTCGTGATGCCCGACAGCATGAGCGTCGAGCGCCGCCGGCTGATGCTGGCCTATGGCGCGAGTTTCGAGCTGACGCCGCGCGAGAAGGGCATGAACGGCTCGATCGCCCGCGCCAAGGAACTGATCGCCGCCACGCCCGGCTCGTGGATGCCGCAGCAGTTCGAGAACCCGGCCAACATCGACGTGCATGTGCGCACCACCGCGGCCGAGATCGCGGCCGACTTCCCCGAAGGCCTGGACGCGATGATCACCGGCGTCGGCACCGGCGGCCACCTGAGCGGCTGTGCGCAGGTGCTGAAGGCGAAGTGGCCGAAGCTCAAGGTGTTCGCCGTCGAGCCGGCGGCGTCGCCGGTGATCAGCGGCGGCAAGCCCAGCCCGCACCCGATCCAGGGCATCGGCGCCGGCTTCATCCCGGCCAACCTGAAGACCGAACTGCTCGACGGCACCATCCAGGTCGAGGCCGAGGCGGCGCGCGAGATGGCCCGTCGCAGCGCGCGCGAAGAGGGGCTCCTGGTCGGCATCTCGTCGGGCGCCACGCTCGCCGCGATCGCGCAGAAGCTGCCCGAACTGGCTGCCGGCAGCCGCGTGCTCGGCTTTAACTACGACACCGGCGAGCGCTATCTGTCCATCGAAGGCTTCCTGCCCACCGAGTGAAACCCAGCATCCTCATCGTCGAGGACGAACCCGGCATCGCCGACACGCTGCAGTACGCGCTGCGCACCGACGGCTTCGAGCCGCACTGGGTCGCCACCGGTGAAGCCGCCGTCACGCGGCAGCGCGAAGCGCCGGCGGCGCTGGTGATCCTCGATGTCGGCCTGCCGGACCTGAGCGGCTTCGAGGTCTTCAAGCGCTTGCGCGTGTTCAGCGACGTGCCAGTGGTCTTCCTCACCGCGCGCACCGACGAGATCGACCGCGTGGTCGGCCTCGAACTCGGTGCCGACGACTACGTCGCCAAGCCCTTCTCGCCACGCGAGCTGGTGGCGCGGGTGCGTACCATCCTGCGTCGAGCCGCCAAGGCCGCTGCGCCGGCAGCACCGGCGGCACCCGTGCTGCCGTTCCTGATCGACGAGGGCCGGCGGCAGATCCGCTTCTACGGCCAGCCGCTGGAGCTGTCGCGCTACGAGTACGGCCTGCTGAAGACGCTGGTCGAGCGCCCCGGCCACGTCTACAGCCGCGACGTGCTGCTCGACAAGGTCTGGGACACCCACAGCGACAGCCTGGACCGCACCGTCGACGCGCATGTGAAGACGCTGCGCGCCAAGCTGAAGGCGGTGGCCCCCGGACTCGAGCCGATCCGCACGCACCGCGGCAGCGGCTACGCACTGGCCGAGGACCTGCCGGCGTCCCTGGCGTGACCAAGCGCACCCGCATCTTCGTCGGCATCCTGCTGGTCTACGCGCTCGGCGTCGGCTTGCTGATGTACCGGCTGCTGGCCGACATCGACCCGCGCTACCGCGAATCGGCCGAAGAGTCGCTGGTCGAGACCGCGCACCTGCTGGCCGCGCAGGTCGAGCAGCACAGCAGCGCCGGTCTGCTCGACGCCGAGCCGCTGCGTCCGGTGTTCCGCAGCCTCTACGCGCGCAGTTTTTCGGCCCGCATCTTCGGCTTCGAGAAGACCGGCGTCGAGCTGCAGGCGCTGGTGATCGGCCGCGACGGCATCGTCGTATTCGACTCGCTCGGCCAGCGCGAAGGCGAGGACTTCTCGCAGTGGCGCGACGTGCGCGGCGCGCTCGCCGGCGAGTACCGCGCGCGCACCACGCCGAAGATCCCGGGCGACGAGCTCAGCTCGGTGATGTACGTCTCCGCGCCGGTGCGATCCGGCGGTGAGATCGTCGGAGTGGTCAGCGTCGGCAAGCCGGTGCAGAGCCTGAACCAGTTCGTGTCGGCGGCGCGGCGCAAGACGATGATCGTCGGCGCGACTTCCGTGGCGGCGGTGCTTGTGCTGGCGCTGATCCTGTCGCTCTGGCTGGTGCGGCCCTTCGGGCTGATTGCCGACTACGCACGCTACGTGCGCTCGCAGCGATCGTTCAGCCTGCCGCGGCTGGGCCGGCGCGCGCTCGGCACGCTCGGCGCCGCCTATGACGAGATGCGCGACGCGCTGGCCGGCCGCCATTACGTGGCCGACTATGTGCAGACGCTGACCCACGAGCTGAAAGGGCCGCTGTCGGCGATCCGCGGTGCCGCCGAACTGATCCAGGAGCCCGGCATGCCCGAGGCCGACCGGCAGCGCTTTTCCGCCAACATCGGCCGCGAGACGCAGCGCATCCAAGAGCTGGTCGACCGCATGATGGAACTCGCTGCGCTGGAGCAGCAGCGCCGCCTGCCCAAGGTCGAACCGGTCGCGCTGCGGCCGCTGCTCGAAGAGCTGGCAGCCAGTGCCGAGGCCAGCGGCGCGGCGCGCGGCCTGCGCATCGAGCTGACGGCCGGCGCGCCGGCCTGGGTCGAGGGCGAGGCCTTCCTGCTGCGCCGCGCAGTCGGCAACCTGCTGGCCAACGCGCTCGAGTTCTCGCCCGATGGCGGCGTGGTCCGCATCGAGCTGGCGGCGCAGCGGCGCAGCGTCGACGTGATCGTGCGCGACCAGGGGCCGGGCATCCCCGACTACGCCGACGAGCGCGTGTTCGAGAAGTTCTATTCGCTGGCCCGGCCGGGCACGAACAAGAAGAGCACCGGCCTCGGCCTGCCCTTCGTGAAGGAGATCGCCGAACTGCACCATGGCCGCGTGACGCTGCGCAACGGTGTGGGCGGCGGTGCGGTGGCGACGCTGTCGCTGCCGCTGATCGACGCGCCAGCGGCCTGACGTCGTGCCCGGCTATGCTGCGGGGTGATGGGCGCCCGGGAGGGGACGTTCAGGAGAGGCCGCACGGGAGGGGCCGCACGCGTGGACGCCAAGACGATCGCCTGGGTGCTGCCGCACGAGGGCTATGACGACGAGACGGTGATGACGCCGCTGCGCGAGCAGGGCTTTCGCGTGCTCGCCTGCGTGGCCGGCACGGCGCCGCCCGCCGAAGCGGAGCTGCGTGTGCTGCAGGCCGACCTGTTCGCCGACAGCCGCCGCCTGCGCCGCGAGTACGTGATGGATGCGCGGCCGACGCTGATCGTCGCCAGCAGCCCCGAGCAGGAAGCCGATGCGCTGGAGTTCATCAAGCCGCGCGACGACGTGGTGCGCGGCACCCGCCCCGTCGAACTGCTGGTGCTGCGCCTGGCGCGGTTGCTCAAGCACGCCGGCGGCGAGGCGCTGCTGCAGTCGCTCGAGTTCACTGACGAGCTGACCGGCCTGGCCAACCGCAAGCGCTGGCAGTCGCAGCTCGCGCAGGAGCTGGGCAACGCGCTGACCGCGGACAGTCGCGCGGTGGTGCTGTTCGACCTCGACCACTTCAAGCAGATCAACGACCGCTTCGGCCACCAGGCCGGCGACCAGGTGCTGCGCGAGGCGGCCACGCTGCTGCGTGCCGAGATGGCGCCGGGCGACCGGCTGGCGCGCTGGGGCGGCGAGGAATTCGTCGCGCTGGTCTCGCGCTACGACCGCCAGACCGTCACGGCCGACGTGCAGCGCATGCTGCAGCGCCTGGCCGACCACGCCTTCCACGCGCCGGCCGCCGCCACCGCCGCCGGCGCCGCCTTCGAGCGGCTGGTCAACCGCTTCGACGAGACCGCGCCCGCGCCGCTGGAAGGCGAAGCGACGCAGCGCATGGCCGTCACCGCCAGCGCCGGGCTGGCCTTCCTCGGCGAACGCTCGACCTTCGCCGACGTGATGAACCAGGCCGACGTGGCGCTGTACGAGGCCAAAGGTCGGGGTCGAAACCGGCTGGTGTCCTACGAGTCGTTGCAGGAGTCTTCCGGCGGCGAGGACCGCGACCTGTACGTGCGCCACTTCGAGAACGTCACCCGCGTGATGACCGAGCGCATGACCACGCTGGTCACCAACATGGGCCGCAGCCTCGTCGAGGCGGCACGGCGCGAGGCCAACCAGGACGCGTTGACGCAACTGCACAACCGCCGCTACTTCGACGCCCGCCTGTCGCGCGAGTTCGAGACCGCGCGCAAGCATGGCCGCGCGCTGACCATCGCGCTGATCGACCTCGACCACTTCCACGACGTCAACGCCACCCACGGCTACCCGACCGGCGACCACGTGCTGCGGCGCTTCGCCGAGATCGCCCGGCACAGCGTGCGCCTGACCGACTGGCTGGCCCGCTACGGTGGCGAGGAGTTCTGCCTGGTGATGCCCGACACCGACCTCGAGACCGGCGCGCGGGTGGCCGAGCGGGTGCGCCGGCAGGTGGCGGCGGCCGAGATCCGCAGCATCGAGCAGCGCCTGGTGCCGCTGACCGCCAGCGTGGGCGTGGCCCAGCTGGGCGCCGGCGCCGACAGCCCGCTGTCGCTGGTGCAGCGTGCCAGCGAGGCTGTTCTGGCGGCCAAGCAGACGGGCCGCAACCGGCTGGTCGTGGGCGCCTGACGCCCGTACCGCTAGGGCAAAGACCCTAGATTGCTGCAGTGCAGCATAAAGTGCTTGCATTCATGGGTGGGCGCTCTATAGTGGAGTCATGCTGCATTGCAGCAATATTGTCCCCAACCCACTCAAGCCACTCATCCCGGAGCCCACCATGCTGACCCAAGAACAGTTCGCCGCCGCCCAGAAGGCCCAGTTCGCCACCCTGATGGGCCTGACCGCCACCAGCCTCGAAGCCACCGAGAAGCTCGTCGCGCTGAACCTCGACGCCGCCAAGGCCGCGCTGGCCGATGCCAGCGCCCAGGCGCAGTCGGTGCTGTCCGCCAAGGACGTGCAGTCGCTGTTCGCGCTGCAGGCCGAGATGTTCCAGCCCTCGCCCGAGAAGGCCAGCGCCTACGGCCGCAAGCTGTACGACATCGTCGCCGGCGTGCAGGGCGAGTTCAGCAAGGTCGCCGAAGCCAGCACCGCGGACACGCAGAAGAAGTTCGTCGCGCTGGTGGAAGCCGCGTCGAAGAACGCCCCGGCCGGCACCGAGAACGCCGTCTCGCTGGCCAAGGCCGCCGTGTCTGCCGCCAATGACGCCTTCGACAACCTGCAGAAGGCGACCAAGCAGGCCGTCGGCGCTGCCGAAGCCAATTTCGTGACGCTGAGCGCTGCGGCCAAGCCGGTCGCCGCCAAGAGCCGCCGCGCCGCCTGAGGCGCGCCGCGAACGGGGGCCATCCATGAGCTCCCTGTCACCGCCGGAACACGACGGCTCCGGCGCCTCGGCCACCCCGCCGTGGCGCCGCCGTCCCTCCGAAGGGCACGACGGCTGGATCGGCACGCCCGAACTGCCCGGCTACCGTGCCGGTACGGTGATCGTGCGCCTGGCCGATCTGCCGGGTGTCGACCCGGCACACCTCTACCTCGACGTGCTGCGCCTGGGTGACGACGGCCGCACCGAAGAGACCCATTCCGGCCCCTGCAGCGGCCTGCACCGCGACCTGCCGCTGGAAGCGCGTTCGCGCTTCGTTCGCGTGGTCGCCGAGCTGCTGCGCCACACGCCCGATCCCCAGCGCGGCCTGGCCGGGCTGGGGCCGGCGCTCACCGCCTTGCGCGAGAACGGCATCGAGGGTAACCAGCTCGCCCTGGCCGTGCAGCAGCTCGACGCTGTCTGCACCGAACCGGCACTGGTCGCCAGCCTCGTGCATGTGCTGCTGCTCAGCCTGGGCGAGGACGACGCGATCACCTCCCTGGACACGCTGCTTGCCCGTCTGGCCCCGCAGGCCCGCGCCGGCGACACGCTGGCCGACCGCGTCGGCCTGCTGGTGCGCTGCGTCGGCCGGGCGCAGGCGCGCCGCCGCCTGCGTGAGGCGACCGACTTCGACCTGCTCCCCACCCCCGAACTGCTGGGTTTCTGAGCGGGCGCGCCTAAGGCGGTGCGCCGCCGGGAATAGTTCTGCGCCGTCTGCGTAGACACGACAAGCTGGCGCATCCGATCGCCGGCATCGGCGCAGGAGGAGACACCATGCCGTGGTTCGTTGCCAAGCGGGCGGTGGTCGGCGATGCCGGCACGACCGACCGCCACGAGTACCGCGTCGTCAGCGAGGCCGAGATCGAGTCGATCGGCCCCGAATGGGACTGGGCCTCGTCGGCGCTGGACTCGCGCGACGAGGCGCAGGCGCTGGCCGACGACCAGTTCTGGGACGAAATGGACGACTGAGGCCGCGCTTCGGCCCGCGGCGCGCGCTCAGCGCGTGCCGAACTTGGTCTCGAAGCGGATGCCGATCTGGCGCAGCAGCGGGGTCGGCAGTTCGCCGCCGGCGCAGACGATCACCGCCTCGTTGGGCAGCGTCCTGACCTGGCCGCCGTGCTCGATGCTGACGGCACGCTGCTCGATGCCTTTGACCGTCGACGACAGCAGCACCGTCAACCGGCCGGCGTCGCGCAGCAGCTCGAGCCGTTCGCGGTTTTTCGCCTTGACGCGCGAGAAGGCTTCGCTGCGGTAGGACAGCGTCACCGTCGTGTCCGGCTGCTCGGCCAGCGCGATCGCTGCTTCCAGCGCACTGTCGCCACCGCCGACCACCAGCACGTGCCGGCCGGCGTACTGCTGCGCGTCGACCAGCCGGTAGACCACCTTCGACGACTCCTCGCCTGGCACGTCCAGCTTGCGCGGCGTGCCGCGCCGGCCCATGGCCAGCAGCACCGAGCGGGCCGAGACGCTGCCGCGGTCGGTCTGCACGACGAAGCCGTCGCCCTGGCGTTCGATGCCGGTCAGGCGTTCGCGGAACGACACCTGCAGGCCGGTCTTCTTCACGACGCCCTGCCAGAACTCGAGCAACTGCTCCTTGCTGACTTCGCCGAAGCTGACCTTGCCGACCAGGGCCAGCTCCACCGGCGCCGTCATCGCGATCTTGTTGCGCGGGTAGTGGTAGACCGCGCCGCCGAGCGAATCCTCCTGATCGATGATTCGGTAGCGCAGCTTGTGCTGGATCGCCGCCAGCCCGGCCGAGAGGCCGGCCGGCCCGCAACCGACGATCAGCACGTCGAGGTCGTGCGAGCCCTTCGCGCGCTTGCGGATCGCGTCCATCGCCTGCCGGCCCTGCTCGGCCGCCTTGCGGATCAGCCCCATGCCGCCGAGTTCGCCGGCGATGTAGATGCCTGGCACGTTGGTCTCGAACTCCGGGCTGACGTGCGGGATGTCGATGCCACGCTTCTCGGTGCCGAACACCAGCGTGATCGCCTCCACCGGGCAGGCCGACAGGCAGGCACCATGGCCGATGCACGCCGAGCCGTTGATGAGCACCGCCTTGCCGCCGACCACGCCGAGCGCCTCTTCCGGGCAGGCCCGTGCGCACGAACCCGAACCGATGCAGCGCGACGGGTTGATCACCGGGTGCAGCGAGGCCGGTTCGGCGAGGCCGGCCTCCTGCGACTGCTTCAGCTCGAGCGCATGCTGCTGCTGCAGCCGCCGGTGGCGGCGCAGGTAGAGAGCGATCGCGATCACGATCGCGACGAGGTAGAGGTAGGCGTAGTTCATCCTGCGGCGGGGCGCCGGAAGGACTCAGAAGTCGTAGCGCCCACCCAGATAGTAGAAGAGCCGGTTGGCGGTCTCGTTGCGGGCCGGCCCGCTGCTCTTGCTGTACTCGCCGCTGAGTTCGGACTCCAGCGCCACCTGCTTGAGCACGCGGTAGGTCAGGCGCAGCCCCGGGCTCCAGCGGGTGAGCTTGACACCGCTGTTGTCGTTCTGCAGGTAGAAGCGCAGCGACGGCTCCAGCAGCAGCTCCTCGTTGATCTGCGACGAGTTGTTGTAGCTGATCAGCTTGCCGCTGTAGCGCAGCGTGTTCGTGCCCCCGAGGCCGTAGCTGGTGCCGCGCTGCAACGAGGCGCTGATGACGTGGGTGTCGCGCAGCGAGTAGAGGTTGGTGCCGATCAGCTGGGCGCCGAGCGCGTGGTTGCGGTTGCGTCCCTGGCCGTTGGGGAGGATGACCGCCACCGGCGGGATCTCGCCGACGTCGGTCAAGCGGATGTCCCCGCCGACCTGCCAGTTGGCGTTGATCGGCGTCGTCGCACCGAGCAGGCCCTGGATGGTGTTCGAGGTGGTCGCGCGCACGACCCGCCTGAGCGCATCCAGCGTCGTGCGTGCGAGCAGGTCCCTCACACTCGTCGACGGGCTGGGTGTCGCCGGGTCCTGGAAGAACAGCGCGTTGCCCAGCGCCAGCAGCGGTGTCTTGCGGCGGTCGAGCAGCACGTTGATGACGGAGTTGTCCTCCAGCTGCCAGGTGCCCTGCAGCGAGGCGATGTTGACGCCCTTGATCGCCTCGTCGTAGTCGAGGATGCCGTTGGCCGACACGCCACCGCTGAAGAAGCGCAGCTCGGTGCCGATGGCACTGCGGTCGGTCTCGCTGTCAATCAGCTGCTTGTTGTAGTACAGGCTGCCGCTCAACTGCGAGGTCAGCGCGTCGGCGTCCACCCACACGCCGTAGAAGCTGCGCTTGGCGTCGAGCAGCTTCTCGGTCGGCACGCCGGCCGCGACGTTGACCCGCCATTTCGGCACGAAGGTGTAGGCTGCCTGCACGCCGTCGTAGCGGTTGAGCACGCCACCGCCGGTGGGCGACTGCCGGCCCAGCCGCACCTGCGTGCCGGCCGACAGCGAACGGTGTTCGTAGTACAGCGCCGACATGCGGTTCTTGCTCTTGTCGCTGTACTTCAGGTCGGCCGAGTAGGCGTCGCGGAAGACGAAGCGCATGTCGGTGTCGGCGTCGCGGTAGCGCCAGTTCACGTCGACGTTGGTCAGCAGCAGGCTCTGGTCGACACCGCTGTCGAGCACCGGCTCGCCGGGCACCGGCGGCAGGCCGCTGATCGGCGAGTCCTGGAACTCCTGCGTGCGCACCTTCGAGGCACCACCGTAGTAGAACGTGCCGACCGAGCCGGTCAGCGTCGAGGTCGGCTCCACGGTGGCTGCCGCCTTCGCCTCGGCGCTGCGGGCCGGCGCCGGCGCGGCGGCCGGCAGCCGGGCCAGCGCCGTGCGCACGCGGTCGGCATCGGCGCCGCTCGGGTAGAGCTGCAGGAAGGTCTCGTACTCGGCCCGTGCGCGCACCACGTCGCCGGCCTTGGCGCGGATGTCGCCGGCCAGGGCTTGCGCCTCGCGTGTCGACGGGTTCGACGGCAGGTTCAGCAGCACGTTGAGCTTGTCCAGCGCCGTGGCGCTGTCCTGCGCGGTGTCGGCCGCCATGGCCGCGGCCAGCAGCGCCGCGGCCTGTGTGGCCACCTCGGCTGCGCTCGCCGGTACGGGGCTCGGCACGGCGCTGTCTGCCGTGGCAGGTGACGGCGTGGCGGCCGGCGGGGCCGGCGTACGCGCCGCCGGGATGGGTGGCGGGGGCGGTGAGGGTGGCGGCGCCAGCGCGACCAGCGCGGCGCCCGGAAAGCGCTTGAGCAGCTGCTGACGTGCCGTCTCGGCCTCGACCAGCGTCTCGAAGTAGCCGATGCTGACCTCGTGCACCGTGCGACCGTCGACCTGGCGCGGTGCGGTGAACACCTGGTAGCGCTGCAGCGCCGCCGGGATCGGCGTGTCGAGCTGCAGGTTGGGCGAGTCCGACTGTTGCAGCGTGATCTGGTAGCCGCTGGTCGGCGCAGCCGCTCCCCCCTTGCCCTGCACCGATGCCGGGATCGCCAGGCCCAGGCCCGGCAGCACCACCTCGATCAGCCGGTCGCCCTTGCCGGCGCGCACCTTGAACGGCACCGCCTTGCTCAGCCGGATCGAGAGCTTGCGGTTGAGGTTGTCGCGCGCCGGGCTCTCGTCGGTGACGGTGAAGTCGGGCATCTCGCCGCCGCCGGCCAGGCGCCGCTCCGAGGGCACGAGGTTGGTGTTCTCGCGCCGGTTCACCAGGTCGTAGACCACCTGCACCGAGTCGCCGCTGCGCGCCACCAGGGCGCGGCGGTACTGCACCGGCGCGACGAAGCGCACCTGCAGCACCGCGTCGTTGCCGTCACGGCGGAAGTCGACATCGTCGATCAGCTGGGCATGGGCCACAGCCGGTGCCACCAGGGCGAAAGGCAGCGCCAGCCGCCGCAATGCGTGTGTCACGTCAGTCCCAGTTCCTGTAGGTGGTTCCGCGGTTGCCGAGCGGGCGGTGGCAGCCGGACTCGGAGCAGTCGATCGCCGGCGGCGTCTTGCGCTCGTGGGTCAGCGACTTCTTCTCCATGCTGCCGAGGAAGGCCGTGCCGCTCTGGTGGCAGCCCTTGCACCAGCCGGCGCCGCCGCCCTGGCTGCCGTTGTGGTTCATCGTCATCGAGCCCCAGCTGGCGGTGCTGGTGTGGCAGGCCTTGCAGTCCATGCTCCCGCCGTTGAGCAGCTGGGTGGCCTCGGGGATGTGGTTGGTCGGCTTGGCCAGCGCGCCGGTCGCGCCTTGCGAGGTGTAGGCGCCGTTGTGGCAGGTCTTGCAGGTCGTGGCGCTGACCACCGTGTGGTTCATCGTCACCGACGAAGCAAAGCTCGTCTGCGAGCGGTGGCAGCTGTCGCACTTGGTCGGGCCGGTGGTCACCGGGATGTGGCCGCTCTGCTTACCCTTGGCCGCGCTGCCGTTGTGGCAGGTGTCGCAGGTGCCGGTGCCCACCGCGTTGGCGGCGGAGTGCGCGAAGGTGACCGTGTTCCACGACGCGGTGGACTTGTGGCAGCTCTCGCAGTTGCCCGTGATGCCGGTGTGGGTGGTGTTGTTCGGCTTGGTGCCGGTCGCGTCGGGGTAGGACGCGACGTGACAGCTCACGCACTGCGAGCTGAGGCTGACCGAGCTGTGCAGGCGCGCACCGGTCCAGGCGGTGTAGCCCTGCTTGTGGCAGCTGTCGCAGTTGGCGATCGCCACGCCGGTGATCGTCTGGTACGGGATGTGGTTGGTGGTGCGGCCGTCGGCCGGCGGGTAGGCGCCGCTGTGGCAGCTCGAACACTGGCTGGCGACGACCACCTGCGTGTGGTTGAACCTGGTCGGCTTCCACGCCGTCGTGGTGTGGCAGTTGATGCAGTTGCTCGCGCCCACCGGCACGTGGGTGGTGTTCTTGCCGGTGGCGGCGCTGCCGTTGTGGCAGCTGCCGCAGTTGGTGGCCGTGGTGAAGCTGCTGTGGTCGACCTTGGCCGAGCTCCAGCTCGCCGTGCTCTTGTGGCAGCTCTCGCAGTTGCCGGTCACGCCGGCATGGGTGGTGTTGTTCGGCTTGGTGCCGGTCGCGTCGGGGTAGCTGGCGACGTGGCAGCTGACGCACTGGTTGGCGATCGTGACCGAGCCGTGCAAGCGTGCGCCGCTCCAGGCCGTGTAGCCCTGCTTGTGGCAGCTGTCGCAGTTGGCGATCGCCACGCCGGTCAGGGCCTGGTACGGGATGTGGTTGGTGCTGCGGCCGTCGGCAGGCCGGTAGTTGCCGCTGTGGCAGCTCGCGCACTGGTTCGCCGCCACCACCTGTGAATGGTTGAACTTGGTCGGCTTCCAGCCCGTCGTGGTGTGGCAGCTGACGCAGTTGGTCGCGCCCACGGGCACGTGCGTGCCGCTCTTGCCGGTGGCCGTGCTGCCGTTGTGGCAGCTGGTGCAGTTGGTCGCCGAGGTGAAGCTCGCATGGTCGACCTTCGCCGAGCTCCAGTTCGTGGTCGACTTGTGGCAGGTCTCGCACACCGTCTGGCCGGCGTGGATCGGCGTGTTGGGCTTGCCCGCCGCGCCGGGGTAGTTGCCGGTGTGGCAGGTGCCGCACTGCGCGCTGACCGATACCGAGCCGTGGAACTTCGCCGGCGCCCAGGCCGAGTAGCCGGCCTTGTGGCAGCTGTCGCAGTTGGCGATCGCCACGCCCGACAGCGCCTGGTACGGGATGTGGCTGGTGCCGCGCCCGTCGGCAGGCGGGAAGCCGCCGGTGTGGCAGGTCGAGCACTGGTTGGCCACCACCAGCTGGGTGTGGTTGAAGCTCGACGGCCGCCACGAGCCGCCGGTGCGGTGGCAGCTGTCGCAGCTCTGCGAGCCCACCGGCACGTGCGTGGCGGTCTTGCCGGTGGCGCGCGAGCCGTTGTGGCAGGTCGCGCAGGTGCCCGGCGAGACGCCGCTGTGGTCGAAGCCCGAGGCCGGCGTCCAGGCGGTGGTCTTGTGGCAGCTGTCGCACGAGCCGCTGGTGGCGATGTGGTTGGTGCTCTTGCCCGGCGCCATGCTGCCGTTGTGGCAGCTGGCGCAGCTGCCCGGCGTCACGCCGGTGTGGTTGAACTGGGCGCCCGCGTAGGTGCGGGTGTTGTGGCAGGCGTCGCAGGCCAGCTGCGTCGGCACGTGGTTCTGCGTCTTGACGACGTTGTTGCGCGACCAGCGCGTGCCGGCGACGTGGCAGCTCGCGCAGTCGCGCGGCGTGCCCTTGAAGATGCCGTTGATGTGGCAGGACTCGCAGCGCTCGTTGGTGTGCTGCCCGGTCAGCGCGAAGCCGGTCTTGGTGTGGTCGAAGTTGCGGGTGGCCGCGGTGCCCTGGGCGAACACGCTGTCGGCGCAGGCCAGCAGCATCAGCACCAGCCACAGGCGCATCAGCACCTGCGGCAACCATCGACAGCGGGTTCTGTTCGTCATTGCAGCCATCCGATCCACGACGTGCGTGCCGGCGTCGCGTCACTGCGCAGCGTCCGGTTCGACACCTTCTTCCAGTTGTCCGTCACGTGGCACTGGTCGCAGCGCGCGCCGAAGCCGCCGTCGTGCACGTCGTCCTTGCGGTGGCAGGACAGGCAGTCGCTGCCCAGTGCCGCGAAATCGCGCCCGGCCGGCGCCGGCTTGGTGTGACAGGCCTCGCAGGCCACCTTGCGGTGGGCGCCATCGAGCCTGTACTTGCTGCGCCGGTCATGGTCGAAGTCCCAGATCGCCCAGCTGCGCGCGTTGTGGCAGCCCTCGCACTTCGTGCCGAAGGCCAGCTTGTGCTTGTCTTCCTTCTTGTGGCAGGCGTAGCACTCGCGGGCGGCGTCCTTGTAGCGCGGCGTCAGGTGGCAGTCCTTGCAGGCCACCTTGACGTGCTTGCCGAGCAGCGGGTAGCGCGTCTTGTTGTGGTCGAAGCCCGGCACCTTCCAGTCGCGGTCGGTGTGGCAGCTCTCGCACTGCTTGCCGAGCTGCGCCTCGTGCTTGTCGTCCTTCTGGTGACAGGCGTAGCACTCGGTGGCGGTGTTGCGGAAGCTCTTCAGGTCCTTGTGGCAGGCGTCGCACTTGACCTTGGCCGCCGCGTGCGCGTTGCGCAGCTTGAACTTCGTCTTGTCGTGGTCGAAGCGGCCCTTGGTCGTCTTCCAGTCGCGCTCGCCATGGCAGTCGCCGCACTTCTCGCCCAGCGTGCCCTCGTGCTTGTCTTCCTTCTTGTGGCAGCCGATGCACTGCTTCGGCGCTTCCTTGAACAGCTGGCTCTTGTGGCAGGCGTCGCACTTCGCGTCGGCGTGCTTGCCCAGCAGCGGGAAGTCGGTCTTGTCGTGGTCGAACTTGGCCTTTTCCTTCCAGTCGCGCTCGGTGTGGCAGGCGCCGCAGTCCTTGCCCAGCGTTTCCTTGTGCTTGTCGTCCTTCTTGTGGCAGCTGTAGCAGTCGGTCGGCGTCTTGACCTTGTAGAGGTGGCCGGTGTGGCAGTCGGCGCACCTGGTCTTCACGTGCTTGCCGCGCAGCACGTACTTCGTGTCGGTGTCGTGGTTGAAGGTCGAGGGCTTCCACGCCTTCGCGTTGTGGCAGCTGTCGCACTTCTCGCCGTACAGGCCCTTGTGGCCCTTGTTGCCGTCGTCGTCCTTCTTGTGGCAGCCGATGCAGGTGCGCGGCGTGTCCTTGTAGTCGGCCTTGTTCCTGTGGCAATCGCCGCATTGGGTGTCGACGTGCTTGCCCTCGAGCGCGAAGCGCGTCTTCGAGTGATCGAACCTGGCTTCCTTCCAGTTGTTCTCGGTGTGGCAGTCGGCGCACTTCGGCCCGAGCGAGCCCTTGTGCACGTCGTCCTTGCGGTGGCAGGCGTTGCAGTCGCTCGGCGCGGCGCGCCACTTCTTGGCCGGCTCGTGGCACTTGTCGCACTCGGTCTTGAGGTGCTTGCCGCGCAGCGGGTAGTCGGTCAGCGAGTGATCGAAGCGCTGCTTGTCGAGCACGACGATCTTCGCGCTCCGGCCCTTGTGGTCGGTGTGGCACTCGTTGCAGGCCTGCGGCTTCAGGCGACCGTGAAAGCCCGCCTTGGCACGCATGTCCTGGCCGATGTCCTTATGGCAGTCCATGCAGAGCCTGTCCTGGGCGGCGCGGTCGAAGCGGACGTGGCAGGCCTTGCAGTCGTCCTCCAGCTTCGCGTGCCCCTCGATCACCTTGCCCGGCGACAGCACCGACTCGATCGACTGCGCCTGCGCCAGCCCCGACAGGCACAGCGCGAGCATCACCAGCGCGAGGCGGGCGATGCGAGCCAGGGTGCCGGTCCATGACGTCATTCCGCCGCTCGGTCAGTACATGTGCACCGCGATCACGTGCACGACGGCGCTGATCACGAGGATGTAGACGAACGGCGTGTGCAGCACGTGCCACAGCGCGAACATCCGCTCGAAGGCGGTGAACTGCGCCACGGTGACCACGCTGGTCAGGTAGCGGCGCACCAGCTTGCGCGCCAGGTAGTTGCGGCGCGCCAGGTCGCTGCGGCTCCAGCCGCGCTGGCGCGCGAGCTTGCGCAGCGGCCGGCGCAACTCGGCGGCGCAGCGGAAGTAGAGCAGCCACATCTGCGCCGGCAGCACGAACACCTGGCGCAGCCAGGTTCCCCAGCCGGGCCTGGCGGAAAGCTGCCAGTCCGCGAAGTCCTGCAGCCGGGCCTCGACCGCCGGCGCGAAGTGCAGCCGCGAGCGGGCTTCCGATTCGTCCAGCCCGGCGCGCGACTGCAGCTGCTGCAGCGACAGCTTCTGGCCCGACAGCCCGCGGTGGATGCGCAGGTAGATGAAGCGGCCGACCACGCCGCTGCCGGCGACCACCAGCATGCTGTACATCGCGACGGCTGCGTTGAGCGAGCCGATGTGGAAGGTCGAGTGCACCAGGATCAGCAGCGGCCCGCCGATGCCCAGCACCATGTGCGCGGCGAACCACCACTTCACCTTGCCCACGCGGTGCAGGCCGCGCACGTACTTGCGCAGCGGATAGCTGAACAGCAGCAGCATCAGCACGCCGCCGGCCACGCCGAGCCAGTAGCCGAGGTCGTCGCCGGCCTTGAACCAACCCTGGCGGGAGATCCACCAGGCGCCGGCCACCAGCGTGCCGATCACCAGGTACACCCAGACGTCGCCGGACGAACCGCGCCGCGAGGGCGGAGGCGGTTCGGTGGCGACGGGCGCGGTGGCGTCCAGGGTGCTGCTCATGACGTGTCGGAAAGGCCGGGATCGAGACAAGGTCATCCTATGGGAAGGATTCCCACATCTTTGCAACATTTCGTTCTCAACGGCCCGAATCGAGGGGGTGTGCGTTGTGGCGCCGATCCCCGTGGGATAGCATCCCATGCAATGTCAGCCTGTCAGTCATGAAGCGGTCGACGCCGGACGCGAGCACCGCCGCCCCCCCCAGCGAAGAGACCGCCGCGCTCGCGCTTCGCGAGGCCGGCGTGCTGCTGGCCCCCGTGGCGCGCTGGCTGCTGCGCAGCGGCGTGTCGTACGGCGCCTTCGCCGGCATGCTCAAGACCGTGTTCGTCGACGCGGCGCGGGCCGAGCTCGAGCGCGGCGGCACGGCGCCGACCTACTCGGCGCTGAGCGTGCTGTCGGGCGTGCACCGCAAGGACGTGCGGGCGATCGCCGAGGCTCCGTGCGATCCCGCGGCGCTGCCGCCACGCGGCGTGCCGCTGGCGTCGCAGGTGTACACGCGCTGGCTGACGGCCCGCCGCTACCGCGACCGCGATGGCCAGCCGCGCGCCCTGCCACGCAGCGGGGCCGGCGTGACCTTCGAGGCGCTGGCGCGCGAGGTGTCTGTCGACGTGCATCCGCGGACCGTGATGGATGAGCTGCTGCGGCTCGGCCTGGTCACGCTGGAGGGCGATCTCTTGATCCCGGTCAGCCTGTCGTTCCTGCCCAGCCGCAGACTGGACGAGCTGACTGCGTTGTTTGCCGCCAACGCGGCCGACCACATGGCGGCGGCCGTCAACAACCTGACGGCCGATGCGCCTCGTTACCTCGAGCAGAGCGTGTTCGCCGATGGTCTGGCTGCGGCGTCGGTGGACGACCTGCACGAACTGGCCCGGCAGGCGTGGCAGGAGGCGTTCGAGACCATGGTGAAGGAAGCGCGCAAGCGTGTCGCGGCCGACGAACGCGAGCCGCCGCTCGAGCAGTACCGCATGCGCTTCGGCGTGTATTTCTATGGCGAGCCGCAGGCCGCGGCACCGGCCGAAGCGACCGGGAGTGGGCCCGCCGCACGGGCGGCGCGACCCGCCACGAAGAGGAAGAAGGCATGAAGCTCACCGCGATGGCGCGCTGGTTCGCGTCGATCGGGGCCGCGCTGGCCCTGCTGGTTGCCGGCTGCGGCGGCGGCGTCGGCTCGGGCGGCACTGGCGTCACCCCGGGCCTGGCCGAAGGCACGGTCAACGGCTTCGGCAGCGTCATCGTCGATGGCGAGCGCTTCGACGACAGCCAGGTCGCCACCTTCGAGGAAGATGGCCCCGGCAACCAGACGCGCACCGAAGTGCTGCTCGGCGAACGGGTCGAGTTCGAGCTCGATGCCGCTGGCGTGCTGACGCGGCTGCGTGTCGACGCCGCGCTGGTCGGCCCGATCGACCGCGTCGATGCGCCCACGGGCTTCACCGTGCTCGGGCAGACCGTGGTCATCAACAGCGATGCGACGCGCGGCCCGGTCACGCAGTTCGGCGGCGGCTACACCGGCCTGGCCTCGGTGCGGGCGTCCGACGCGGTCGAGGTGCACGGCTTCATCGTCCCTGGGGCGGTCGGAGCCAGCATCCAGGCGACGCGCGTCGAGCGCCGCAGCACGCTGCCGGCATTCCTGAAGCTGACTGGCGTGGCCAGCGCAGTCGATGCCACAAGCTTCCGGCTCCGCGCGCTGCGTGTGCTCACCGCCTCGGCGACGGTGCTGCCGGCTGGCGCGACGCTGGCCGACGGGCAAGCCGTCGCGGTGCTGGCGCCGCTGGCGTCGCTGTCCGGCCCGGCGGGCGCGCCGACGCAGGTCGAGGCCGCGCAGGTGCGTATCCGCACGGCCGGCAGCGCCGGCGAGGAGGTGCGCATCAGTGGCGTGATCAGCGGGCTCGACGCGACAGCGGGCCGCTTCGACCTCGGTACCGCCCGTGTCAGCGCGGCAGGCGCCGCGATCCTGCCGACCGGTGCCGCGCTGGCCGAGGGCCAGTACGTGCAGGTGCGCGGCACGGTGCTGGCCGATGGTTCGGTGAAGGCCGAGTCGGTGCGGATCCGCGACGGCCGCAGCGAGGCCGAGGCGGAGCTCAAGGGCAACATCGAGGGCCTGGACCTCGCGGCATTGCGCTTCAGCGTGCGCGGTGTGGCCGTCGACGCGAGCCGGGCAGAGATCGAGTGCCCGAACGGCGCTCTGGCCGAGGGCCAGTTCGTCGCGATCGAGGGGGCGCTCGGCGCCACCGGAGTGATCGCCAAGTCGGTCCACTGCGAGGACGAGCCAGGCGACGCCACCGTCGAGCGCAAGGGCACGGCCAGCAGCGTCGACGCAGCCGCCTCGCGCTTCACACTGACGACCGAAACCGGCGCGGTGCTGACCGTGAGCTGGACCGAGCTGACCTACTTCAAGAACGTGACGCCCGCCGCGCTCGCGGGCCAGCGCGTCGAGGTGGAAGGCAAGCTGGTCGACGGCGTGCTGGTGGCGAAGAAGGTCACGGCAGAAGTCGAGGGCGACTGAGCCCGCCGGCCGTCGCCCGCCCGGTTGCGGCGTGAAATGCGGGCGATTACTCCGTGTTCTCACCCGCTCCGGCGGGGGCGCCTGGATGGTCTAATGCGGCGGAAAATCCGCCCATGCCTGTCGTCGCAGTCATAAATCGCAAGGGTGGCAGCGGCAAATCGACGCTGGCCACGCACCTCGCCGCCTGGTGTTCCACCACCGGGCGCGCTGCCATGCTGGGCGACGTCGACTTCCAGGGCTCGGCGCAGTCGTGGCTGAAGCGCCGCGAGGCGCAGCCCGGCGTGCGCGGCCGCGCCATCGTCGGCTGGTCGGCCGACCCGCGCAACGTGATGCGGCCGCCGGCCGGCGTGACCCACGTCGTGCTCGACACTCCTGGCGGCCTGCGCGGCCTGGACCTGGCCAAGGTGGTGATGACGGCGGATGCGATCCTGTTGCCGGTCAGCCATTCGATGTTCGATCGCGAGTCGGCGGCCGATTGCTACGCCGAGCTGAAGCTGCTGCCGCGCGTGGCCAGCGGCAAGTGCAAGGTGGCCGCCATCGGCATGCGCGTGGACGCGCGGACCCGCGGCGAGGAGTCGCTGCGCGCCTGGGCGGCCGACATCGGCCTGCCGGTGATCGGCGTGTTGCGCGAGACGCAGACCTACGTGCGCTGCGCCGAACAGGGCCTGACCGTCTTCGACCTGCCGCCCTCGCGCGCGCAGGCCGACCTGGCGCAGTGGCAACCCATCCTCGACTGGCTGCAGCCGGTGTTCGAGCCGCCACCGCCGCGGCGGACGAGCGATGCGGAAGCGGTGCGTGTGCCCGCACGTGCGCCCGCACCGCCGGCCCCTGCCCCGCGTGCGGCGCCGCGGCCGGCCCGGGTGCCAGTGTTCTCGCCATCGACCGCACAGGTGCCGCTGGACGTGCTGCATGCGGCACCGCGGCCCAGCGGGGTGCTCGCCCGGCTGGCCGGCTGGTTCGGAAACTGGCCGTCACGAAGACGCCTGCAACGGGACTTCTGACGCACCGCCGCGCGGTCCAGAATGCAGGTTCTGGCACCGAGGAGTCCACCATGCCGCGCACCGCTTCCCTGTCACTCTTCATCTGTGCCGCGTTGCTGGCCAGCGAGGCCGCGCAGGCCCATGGCCGCCACGGCCGCTGGTGGGGCGGCGTCAGCATCGGCATCGGCGTGCCCTTCTACGCCCCCTACGGCGGCCCCTGGGCGGTCTACCCCGCGCCGGTCTACGTGGCGCCGCCGCCGGTGGTCTATGCCGAGCCGCCGGCGCCGGCGATGCCGCCGGTCAAGGCGCTGCCCGAGCCGATCTTCTATCCACGACAGGGGCAGGACGCTGCGCAGCTCGAGGCCGACCGCCAGGCCTGCAACCGCTGGGCGACCACGCAGCCCTCGGCCATGGCCGATGCCAGCGTGTTCCACCGCGCGACGCTGGCCTGCATGGACGGGCGCGGCTACAGCGCGCGCTGAGCCCTCGGCGGATTGGCGCTCAGAGTCGCAGCCGGAATCCGCGACCGCGGATCGTCTCGATCGCGTGCCGCCCGAGCTTGCGGCGCAGGTTGTAGAGGTGCACCGCGACGGCGTTGTCGCTGGCATCGCCGCTTTCGCCGCCGAGGATGCGCGCGATCTCCGCGCGCGGCACCGCCTGCCCGGTGCCGTTGGCCAGCACCGTGACGACGCGCCACTCCGCGGCGGTGAGCGGCACGGGGCGCCCTGCACGTTGAACGCACTGCTGTGCGGTGTCGATCGAGATCTCGCCATCCATGGGGGCGAGTCTCGCGAGACTGGCTTAAGAATCCATGAAGAAGGGCCCCCGAAGGGGCCCTTCGCCGTCGGACGATCAGCGCTGGCCGGTCGACGCTTCAGTTCTCCAGCTGCAGCTCGCGCCAGGTCAGCACGCTGCCCGACAGCCGGCCCTTGGCCTTGATCAGCGTGTTCACCTTCGCGGCGGCGAAGAACTGCGCCTGCGTGATCACGGCCTCGTTGCTGTCCTGGTAGGCCTCGATGTTGCTGCCGGCCGGCACGGTGACGCCCAGCAGCGTGACGCTGGTGTCGGCCACCACCGCGGTGGCCGGCGCCTGCAGTTCGACGTCGCGGTCCGGCGTGGTCGAGCGCAGCTCCAGCCGCGAGGCCACCACGCTGTTGCCGCTGCCGAGCTTGCCGCGCAGCCGCAGGTGGTTGCCCACCGCCAGGTCGCCGACCGCGAGCAGGTCCTTCAGCTCGGTGATCGAGGTCACGGTCACCGTCACCCCCGGCAAGCCGGTGATCGTCAGCGTGCTGCCGTTGACCGAGGCCACGTCGCCCTCGATCTTGATGGCGTCGCGGAACGAGACCTTGGTCGCGCTGATCGTGCTGCCCGAGACCGAGCCTTCGACCTCGACCTTGGTGCCGACGAGCAGGTCGCCCGCCACACCACCTTCGTAGCGCGTCGACGTGCTGGTGACCACCTGCACGCCACCGAGCGTGAAGCCATTGGCCGTCAGCGTGGCCACCACGCCTTCGACTTCGGCCTTCTCGGCGCCGCTGACGTCGACGCCGTTGGGTTCGACCTGGCTGGCCGTCAACGTGCCGCACACCGGGGCGCTGGCGCAGGTCGAGCCCTTGACCTCGACTTCCAGTCCGTTCCACGAGCCGGCCGGCATGTCGCCGATCGTCGCGGCCGCGTAGACCACCGTCAGCGTGCCGACCTGGAAGGTCTGTGCCGCGGTGTTCTGGCTCTTCACGATGCCCTTGACCGCGAAGGGCGGCGTCGGCGCGGTGGTCTTGCGCTCGATGTAACCGGCGGCGATGACGCCGTCGCCGGCGACCAGCCCGTGCACGTCGACACGGTTGCCCAGGACCGGGCGCACGCCGTTCTCGAAGCGCGTCGTCGGGTCGATCTGGATGGTCTGGCCCATCACCACGATCTGGTTGGCATCGATGACCTGCTCGACGAAGCCCTTCACCGCCCCGTCGACGGTGATCTCGCCGGCGCGCTTGCCGGTGATGTCGCCGTCGACGCGCACCACCATGCCTTCGCGCAGCTCGCTCTCGCTGGCGCGGCTGTCGTCGATGCGGATGGTGGTGTCGGCGCTGACCTCGTACTCGACGCCGTTGACCCACACGCTGCCGAACTGAGTGATCGTGCCGACCGCGACGTCCGGGTTGTTGCCGGTTCCGCCGATGCCGCCGGACGAACCGCCGCCGCCGCAGGCGGTGAGGGCCGCTGCGGTGGCCGCGAGCGTGGCCACGAGCTTCCTGATGTTCATGTCAGTCTTCCTTCCCTGGTGTGGGAGCCATCGGCTCCTCGAAGTAATAGATGCCCAGGCCCACGCGCATCGCGGGTTCGGGCGGGTCGTCTCCGGGCTTGGTGCCGTGCTCGGCAAGCCACTGGTCGAAGTGTTCGAGCAGCGCCTGCGCCTGCGCGCTGCTCAGCGCGCGGAAGGCCGGCAGCTGATCGGCCGGGTAGTTCACGTACATCACCTTGCGCTGGTAGCGCGGGTCGGTGTCGGCGTGCTGCAGGTTGTGGTCGATCGTCGAGATCAGGTCGGACACGTCGCTGCCGAGGATGCCGAGCTTCTCGGTCTCGCCGCTGCGCGGCACGTAGCCGGCGGTGACCAGTTCGAGCTTCCGGTCCTCGCGCTCGCGCACCGTGCCCACACGCAGCAATTCGTCGAGCACGGCACGCGCCGGCATGTCGCCGCTGTAGCGCTTGACCAGCTGGGCGAAGCTCGCCGGCCCGTCGACCGGATCCAGCACCATCGGCTTGCCGTCGGCACCGTGGAACTCGGCGTCGCGCGCCCAGCCTGTCAGCACGCGGGCGGCGCGGTTGTAGCCTTCGTCGCTGGCGGCACGCTCGGGTGCGGTGTCGGCGGCCAGGCGGGTGACGTCCTTGCGGGTC
Organism: Chitinophaga pinensis; assembly: GCA_943370595.1. Classification (GTDB taxonomy): domain Bacteria; phylum Pseudomonadota; class Gammaproteobacteria; order Burkholderiales; family Burkholderiaceae_C; genus Piscinibacter. The sequence continues at coordinate 93,201 of CALRRO020000002.1, read as the reverse complement.
AGACCGGTCAGAATCGAGGCGCGCGACAGCGTCGACTTCTTGCCCGGGATGCCGAAGTCCTCCAGCGCCACCTGCACATAGGTGTGCTTGGCCAGCTCCTCGAACGCGCCGAACGGCACGTGGTGGCGCAGCAGCAGGCGGCACAGCGGCCGCAGCAGCTTGAGCACCGCCGCGTTGAGCGCGAGGTGGATTCGGTTCTCGGCATCCATGGTTGGGATTATTTTCCCAATCTTGGTTTCTTGTCAAGCGCAGCGCGGCCTTCACGCCGACTTCACACAAGCCCGATTCGCTTCGAACCTGCTTCGCAGGCGGCTTCCATCCTGACACCCGTGCCGCCATGGAGTGCGGCACGCCATCAGGAGAAGCCGCATGCGCCGTGTTCGAGGTCCGATCTTCCCGCTGTTCCGCCAGCCGCTCGCGCCCTTGTCGCGCACCGGGCGGGTGGTCATCGCCATCCTGTTCGCGATCTGGGCCTTCGCGATCAGCGTGGCCTGGTCGCCGGCCTTTGCCGACGACGCGCAGGCGCGGCCGGCCGAGGGGCCGTACTTCCAGGTGGCGGGGGACCCGGCGGCCGATGCGCTGCCGCTGAAATCCACCCAGGTCGACGTGCGGGTGGCCGGCGTGATCGCGGACGTGACCGTCACGCAGCGCTACCGCAACGAAGGCACGCGTCCGATCGACGCGCGCTATGTCTTCCCGGGCTCGACCGGCGCCGCGGTGCACGCGATGCAGGTGCGCCTGGCCGGCCGGGTGCTGCACGCGAAGATCGACGAGAAGCAGCGCGCGCGCATCCGCCACGAGACCGCCAAGCGCGAAGGCAAGACCAGCGCGCTGCTCGAGCAGGAGCGCCCGAACGTCTTCCAGATGAACGTCGCGAACATCCTGCCCGGCGACGACGTGCAGGTCGAGCTGCGCTACACCGAACTCGTCGCGCCCAACGAGGGACGCTACGAGTTCGTCTTCCCGACCGTGGTCGGCCCGCGCTACCACCGCCCGGCGCCAGAAGGCGGCACGTCCAGCTTCCCGGCCACGCCGCACCTGAAGGAAGGCGAGCCCTCGCGCGCCGGCTTCGACCTGCGCGTGCGCTTCGCCTCGCCGCTGCCGGTGTCGGAGCTGCGCTCGTCGTCGCACGGCATCGAGGTGTCCGGTGAAGGCACGGCACAACCCGAGGTGCTGCTCAACGACAGCGGCGAGCGCGCCAACCGCGACTTCATCCTGTCCTACCGCCTCGCCGGCGAGCGCACAGCCACCGGCCTGACGCTGTTCAAGGGCGAAGGCCCGGACGGCGGCAGCGAGAACTTCTTCCTCGCCTTGGTCGAGCCGCCGAAGACCATCGCGCCGACGCTGATCAACCCGCGCGAGTACGTGTTCGTGGTCGACATCTCCGGCTCGATGCACGGCCAGCCGCTGAACACCGCCAAGGTGCTGCTGCGCAACCTGATCGGCAGCCTGCGCCCGACGGACACCTTCAACGTGATGCTGTTCTCCGGCAGCAGCCAGATGCTCAACGCCACGCCGGTGCCGGCCACCCGCGCCAACATCGACCGCGCGATCGCGACCATCGACCAGGCGCGCGGCGGCGGCAGCACCGAGATCGTGCCGGCGCTCAAGCGCATCGCCGCGCTGCCCAAGGCGGGCGACGTGTCGCGCAGCGTGATCGTGGTGACCGACGGCTACGTGGCGGTGGAGAACGAGGTCTTCCAGCTGATCCGCCGCAACCTCGGCAACAGCAACGTGTTTGCCTTCGGCATCGGCAGCTCGGTGAACCGGCATCTGATCGAAGGCATCGCACGCGCCGGCCAGGGCGAGCCCTTCATCGTCACCAAGCCCGAGCTCGCCGCCGCGCAGGCCGAACGCCTGCGCCGGATGATCGACGCGCCGGTGCTGACGCAGCTGAAGGCCCGCTTCGAAGGCCTGGAGGTCTACGACGTCGAGCCCACCGCGCTGAACGCGCTGCCCGACGTGCTGGGCGGCCGCCCGGTGGTCATCCACGGCAAGTGGCGCGGTGAGCCGCGTGGCCAGCTGGTGCTGGAAGGCACGGCGGCCGTCGGCAACCACGTGGAGGTGGTGGCGGTGCGTGCGCCGGAGTCCGAAGCCTCCGCACTGCGCCACCTGTGGGCCCGCAGCCGCATCCAGCAGCTGTCCGACCAGGAGGCACTGGAAGGTGGCAGCGGCCAGCGCGAAGCCATCACCGCGCTGGGCCTGCAGTACAGCCTGCTGACGCAGTACACCAGCTTCATTGCCGTCGACGAGGTGGTGCGCACCAGCGAAGCCGCCGTGCCGGTCAACCAGCCGCTGCCCTTGCCGCAGGGCGTGGGCAACACCGCCGTCGGCGGCGAGGTGGGCGCAGCGATCCCGAGCACGCCCGAGCCGGCGGCATGGCTGTCGCTGCTGGTGGTGCTGGGCCTGGTCGGCGTGGCGCTGTCGGGTCGGGGCAAGTGGTGATGGCCACGCTCACCTTCCAGCGCCCGGCCGCGGCAGGCCCGGCGACGGTGGCCTGCCGGCCGTCCTACCTGTCGCCGGCCGCCTGGCTCACGCTGCAGGCGCTCGCGCTGTGGCCCCACGGCCTGTGGATGGCGAGGCGCGTGCAGGACGGCTCCGACGAGCCGCTCGGCCTGGCCGCCGCTGCGGCGCTGCTGTGGCTGGTTGCGCTGCGTGCGAACAGCCTGCGCGTGGCACCGCAGACCGGTTGGCTGGCCGCGGGCGTGCTGCTTGGCATCGGCGCCAACATCGCGCTGTGGTGGCTGCCCCCGCTGGCCTGCGCGCTGCTCGCCGCGTTGTCGTTGGGCGCAGCGCTGATGGCCTGGCTGCCGGCCAGCGGCCCGCGCCTGCCGCTGGCCGGGCTGGTCGTGCTCACGCTGCCCTGGATCGCCTCGCTGCAGTACTACGGCGGCTACCCGCTGCGCGTGCTGACCGCGCAGATCAGCGCCTGGCTGCTGCAAGGCCTCGGGATCGCGGCCGAGCGCAGCGGCACGGCGATGCTGGTGCGTGGCCAGCTGGTGATCGTCGACGCGCCGTGCTCGGGCGTGCAGATGGCCTGGATGGCCTGGTTCTGCGCCTGTGCGGTGGCGGCTCTGGTGGCGTTGCGCGACGGCACGTTCCTGCGCCGCCTGCCGGCCGTCGGCGGGATCGTGCTGATCGGCAACGTGCTGCGCAACACCGTGCTGGTGGCGCTGGAATCGCGCCCGCAAGGCCTCGCCCAATCGCTGCACGAAGGCATCGGCCTCGTCGCGTTGGCGCTGGTCTGCACGGCGGTGATCGCGCTGATGACGAGGAGGTCGCATGCGGCTCTGGCCTAACCCTTGGTCCAGGCACTGGCCGGCACTCGCCATGCTGGCGATCGCGCTGACGGCGGCGCTGCCGCTGTTCGCGCCGGCCTCGCCGGTGCAGGAGAACGCGCGCCACGTCGAGTGGCCGACACAGTGGGACGGCCGCACGCTGCGCCCGCTGGCGATCAGCGCGGTCGAGCAGCGTTTCGCGGCACGCTTTCCCGGCGCGATCGCGCGCTTCTCCGACGGCGAGCGTGTGCTGGTGATGCGCCGCGTCGATCAACCGACCCGCATGCTGCATCCGGCGGCCGACTGCTTCCGCGGCCTGGGCTGGCGCATCGCGCAGACGCAGCTCGAGCACGACGGCCAGCAACGCCTGTGGCGCTGCTTCGAGGCCGTCGGCGCGGACGGCCAGCGCCTGCGCGTGTGCGAGCGCATCGAGGCGGGCGACGGCACGGCCTTCGTCGACCCGTCGTCTTGGTTCTGGGCCGCCACGCTCGGGCAGTCGCGCGGGCCGTGGCAGGCCGTCACCGTGGTGGAGAGTCTGTGATGAAGAAGATCCTCTTGTTCCTGCTCGGCCTGCTGATCGCTGTGCTGCTGATCGGCGCCGCGATGGTGCTGCTGACGATGCGCGCGCTGGCGCCGCAGCCGGGCGAATGGGCAACCACGCTGAAGTTCGGTCGCATCGAGCGCAGCGCGAGCGTGCCGACGCTGCTGCGCTGGGCCAGCCACCCGCTGGCGCTACCGCAGCTCGACGGCCGCCGCATCGCCGGCTGGCAGCTGCAGCGCATCGACGAGCACACGCTGGAGGCGCACTGCGCGCCGTGCCGGGTGCAGCTCGACGCATTGGGCCCGCAGCCGCTGGTGATCGAGGCGGCGCGCCTGCGCATCAACGTGCGCGGCGCAGATCGCTTCGACGGCACGCTGCGCATCGGCAGGGGCGCCGAGCCGGTCAGCGTGGCCTGGCGTGCCGAGCTGAAGCGCGATGCATTGCAGCTGCAGGCCGAACTGCCCACGACTCCGCTGAGCCGGCTGCTCGCAGTGTTCGGCGACGCCGTGCCCGAGGCGCGACAGGCGCGCGTCGAGGGCAGCGTGTCACTGCGCGCCGAGGCGACCTGGAATGCGCAGGGCCTGCAGCTCGGCAAGCTCAAGCCGGTGCTGTCGGACGTGTCGGTCGACGGCCTGGGCACCGAGTCCTTGCGCGATGCCGACGCGAGCGCGCGCTGCCGACCGCAGCCGGCGGCCGGCCGCATCGAGGGCTGGATCCAGAACGCGGTGATCGCCGCCGAGGACCAGCGCTTCTTCGAGCACCCCGGCTACGAGCTCGACGCCTGGGTCGCGGTGCTGAAGGCCAACCAGCGCGACGGCGAGGCCCTGCAAGGCGCCAGCACCATCACCCAGCAGCTCGCCAAGCTGCTCTACACCGGCGATGCGCGCGACCCCGCACGCAAGCTGCGCGAATGGCTGTACGCAGTGGAGATGGAGCGCACGCTGGGCAAGGGCCGCATCCTGCAGCTCTACCTGGCGGTGCTGCCCTGGGGCGATGGCATCTGCGGTGCGGAAGCCGCTGCGCGCCACCACCTCGGCAAGCCCGCCAACCAGCTCAAGCCGCGCGAGGCCGCCTGGCTGGCCAGCCTGCTGGTCAACCCCGACCAGCAGCTGCGCCGCTGGGCCGTCGAGGAAGACGCGGCGCGCGAGCGTGCCGCCTGGGTGCTCAAGGGCATCAAGCGCCTGCCGCGCGAGCGCCGCGAGGCCGAGCTCGACGCGCTGGTCAGCTGGCGGCCGCCGGTAGGGCGGCGCTGAGCGCGCCTCACTTCAGATGCTGGGCGAGGAAGGCTTCCATGCGGCGCGCGAAGTCGATGCGCGTGCCCTCCTTGAACCAGCCGTGCGCCTCGTCGGGGTACAGCACCCACTCCGGCGGGTTGCCGGCTTCTCGCAGCGCGTCGCGCATGCGCTCGCCATGCTCCAGCGGCACGCGGCTGTCGCGAGCGCCATGCGCCAGCAGCACCGGTGCCTTGATGCGCCCGGCCAGATCCACCGGCGCGGTGGCGGCGAGCTGCGCGGCATCGGCCTTCGGGTCACCCAGCATCGCGGGCAGCGAATGGCGCTGGTGCTCCTGCGAGATGTCATTGATCCAGTGCAGGCCGAACATCAGCCGCGGGTCGGTGACGCCGGCCCAGGCCACGCCGCAGCGGTAGGCCTGCGGGTGGCGGGCCAGGCCCATCAGCGTGGCGTAGCCACCGTAGCTGCCGCCGGCGATGCAGACACGGGCCGGATCGACCCAGCCCTGCCCGACGGCCCAGGCCAGTGCGTCGGCCACGTCGTCCTGCATCGCCAAGCCCCATTGTTTCCAGCCAGCGCGTTCGTGGCGCCGGCCGTAGCCCGCGCTGCCGCGGAACTCTGGCGCGATCACAACGTAGCCGCGCGAGGCGAGGAACTGCGCCATCGCGTTCCAGTGCCAGTGTTCGCCGCGCAGCCACGGCCCGCCATGCACCAGCACCACGGCCGGCCGCTGGCGCTGCGGCGGCCCGGCCGGCTGGGTCACCCACACCGGCATCTCCAGCCCGTCGCGCGCCTTGATGCGGTGCAGGTCCAGCGTGCCCATGCGACGCGGATCGATGGCGTCGCGCACGCCGCCCACACGCTGCCAGCGCTCGCCCTTCGGCCGGTAGACCCAGTACTCGCCCGGGTGGCGGTCGGACCAGGAGCGCACCAGCACGACCGGATCGTCGGCGGTGCAGCGGCGGCAGCTCATGCGATTGACGCGGCCCGGCAGGCGCGCGTCGACCGCTGCCTGCAACTGCTTCAGGCGCGGGTCGAACCAGACCGTCAGTTCGGCGTCGGTGGTGGTGCGCACACCGAGCGTGCGACCGTCGCCGTGCGAGCCGACCAGCTGGCCGGCGAAGTCGAAGCCGGGCGTGCTGACCAGCGGCTCGTTCTCCGGCCGGCCGCTGGCGAAGTCGAAGCGGTACAGCGCCGAGTAGCCGGCCGCGCCGCGCGAGGCGGTGACGAACAGCTGCCCGCTGCTGTCCACGGCATGCGGCCAGAACGGCACGTTCAGCGAGTCGGCGCTGGCGATCGCCTTCCACGGGCCGTTCTCCTCGGCACGCCAGTGGAAGGTGGTGCGGCCGTCGCGAACGCTCGCCACCAGCCAGGCACGGCCGGTGGCGTCGAACCACCAGTACCGCGAGTCCGCCGGCGCGCCCAGCGACAGCGTGCGCGTCTGCGATGTGCGCACGTCCAGCGTGATCGGCAGGATCTCCTGGAGGTCGCGCGTGCTGTTTCGCACGCGCCGGCCGACGATCACGCTGCTGCCGCCGGTCTGCGGCACCTGCAGCAGGGAATGGTCCCAGTCGAGCACCTTCTCGTCGACCCGCCCGGCGACGATGAAGTCGTCGCGCATGCGCACCAGCGGGCGCATCTCGGTGCCGTCGGCCCGGACGCTGAACAGCCCGGGTGCGCGTCGCTGGTCGCCGCCGCCGAGCGTGCGGTCTGCAAGGTCGAACACCAGCAGGTCGTCGTTGACCCACTGGAAGCTGAACACGTCGGCATCGCTGAAGCGCGCGGCCAGGCGAGGCTGCGGGTCGCCTTCGAGGTCGTAGACGGCCAGGGCGACCCGCTCGCGGCCGAGGCTGGAGGTCAGCGCCAGGCGGCGGCCGGAGGGCGACAGCGCCACCTCGTCCATGTCGGCATGGCGGAAGAAGGCTTCCACCGGCACTGCGGGTTCAGCAGCCTGCAGTGGTGTGGCCAGCGCAGCGATCAACGCGACCAGGCATCCCGCGCGGGTGATGCCGCCGCTGTGGCGAACGACACTCATGCATCTCTCCCTGAATCTTGCGCGGCCCCGGTGCGTTGCCGGCCCGCCTGGCGTCACAGCCGCATTCTGCCGCCGGACATCGCCGGCAGTGCCGCGCCGCCGAGCCAGCCGGCCACCAGCGCATCGACATCGCCACCCTGCGCCGCCTGCCACACCCATTCCGGCGCCATCACGCGCGTGCCGGCGGGGCTCGCGGGTAGCGCGCGGGCGAGTGCCGCCACCAGCGCGGCCACCTTCACCGGCCGCACCGGCTGGTCGCGCTGCGGCACCATCAGGCGCAGCTGCGCCAGCACCACGTCGGCCACGCGCTGCAGGCCGGGGCGATCGAGCGACTCGGGCCGCTGCGCGGTGCGCACCAGCACCACATGCTCGAAGCCCAGCGCGGCCACCGCCTGTTCGTCGAGGTTGGCGATGCCGGCCTTGAGCGCTTGCGGCAGCGCGGCCCCGTCGTGCGGCAGCACCACGATCACGTGGCGCGTGCCGCTGGCGTGCAGCTGCGTCGCCAGCGCGAGCAGACCGCCCGGCGGCGGCTGCCAGAACGCCGCCTCGCGGCCGTTCGCGTGGCGCGCCTTGTCGAACACGATCACCGCCAACGGCAGGCCGGCGGCCTCGGGCAGCGTGGCGACGTCCTGCGTCTGCAGGCCCTGCACGGTGGCGTGGAAGTCCTGCGTCACCAGCACGCGCACCGGTGCGAAGGCCCGCGAGGCCAGCAGCGCCTCGAGCACCGCCGCGCCGAGCGCACCGCCGCCGCCGGCCACCCAGGTGCCGTGGCGCAGCGGCTTCGGTGCCGTGGCATCGCCCCGCCCGGCGCGCAAGGCCTGATTCAGCATATCCATGGGCGGATTCTGGCGGCTGTCGCCCCTCTGCCGCGCATAGACTCGCCATCCCCCCGAACGACAAGGAGACCCCGATGACCCGCGACACCAGCCAATGGCGCTTCGAGACCAAGTCCGTCCACGCCGGCTACGTGCCCGACCCGACCACCCATGCCGTGGCCGTGCCGCTCTACCAGACGGTGGCCTACGCGTTCGACAGCGCGCAGCACGGTGCCGACCTGTTCGACCTGAAGGTGCCGGGCAACATCTACACCCGCATCATGAACCCGACGCAGGCGGTGCTCGAGGAGCGTGTCGCCGCGCTGGAAGGCGGCATCGCGGCGCTGGCGCTGGCCTCGGGCCAGGCGGCGGTCACCTACGCCATCCAGACCATCACCGAAGCCGGCGACAACATCGTCGCCAGCAGCGCGCTGTACGGCGGCACCTACAACCTGTTCGCACACACGCTGCCGCAGTTCGGCGTGCAGACACGCTTCGCCGACTACCGCGACCCGAAGAGCTTCGAGCCGCTGATCGACGATCGAACGAAGGCGATCTTCGTCGAGTCGCTCGGCAACCCGCAGGGCAACATCACCGACATCGCGGCGATCGCGAAGATCGCGCATGCGCACGGCGTGCCGCTGATCGTCGACAACACGGTGCCCAGCCCCTACCTGTGCCGCCCGTTCGAGCATGGGGCCGACATCGTCGTGCACTCGCTGACCAAGTACCTCGGCGGCCACGGCACCAGCATCGGCGGTGCGATCGTCGACTCGGGCAAGTTCCCCTGGGCGCAGCACAAGGCGCGCTTCAGGCGCCTGAACGAACCCGACGTCAGCTACCACGGCGTGGTCTACACCGAGGCGCTCGGCCCGGCGGCCTACATCGGCCGCGCGCGAGTGGTGCCGCTGCGCAACATGGGCGCAGCGATCTCGCCGTTCAATGCCTGGCAGATCCTGCAGGGCATCGAGACGCTGTCGCTGCGCATGGAGCGCATCAGCGAGAACGCGCTCGCCGTGGCGCGCCACCTGAAGGCCCACCCGACGGTGAGCTGGGTCAACTACGCCGGGCTGGAGGACCACCCGGACCATGCGCTGGTGAAGTCGCAGATGGGCGGGCGCGCCTCCGGCCTGCTGACCTTCGGGGTCAAGGGCGGCCGCGCCGGTGGCGAACGTTTCCTCGACGCGCTGCAGCTGTTCACCCGCCTGGTCAACATCGGCGACGCCAAGTCGCTGGCCACGCACCCGGCCTCGACGACGCACCGCCAACTCTCGCCCGAGGAGCTGAAGAAGTCCGGCGTCAGCGAGGAGACGGTGCGCCTGAGCGTTGGCATCGAGCACATCGACGACCTGCGCGCGGACCTGGACGCGGCACTGGCGAAGGCGTGATTGCGGCGGGCGCAATTGAAATGCGCTGAAGCAGTCCCATATCGTGGGGCGCGGGGTACCATCGCCGCGCTTCACAGGGGGAACCGACCATGACCTTCTCGATCTCGCGTCGCCTGCTCGCGATCATCGCCTCGCTGACCACCGCGCTGGCGCTGACCGGCTGCGGCTACAACGACTTCCAGCGCCTGGACGAGCAGACCAAGTCGGCCTGGTCGGAAGTGCTGAACCAGTACCAGCGGCGTGCCGACCTGATCCCGAACATCGTCGCCACCGTCAAGGGCGAGGCAAACTTCGAGCAGGAGACCCTGACCAAGGTGGTCGAGGCGCGCGCCAAGGCCACGTCGATCCAGGCCACGCCGGAGCTGATCAACGACCCGGCGGCGTTCCAGAAATTCCAGGCTGCGCAGGGCGAGCTCTCGAGCGCGCTGTCGCGCCTGCTGGTGGTCACCGAGAACTACCCGAACCTGAAGGCCAACCAGGGCTTCCAGGACCTGCGCGTGCAGCTCGAGGGCACCGAGAACCGCATCACCGTGGCGCGCGGCCGCTACGTGAAGGCGGTGCAGGACTACAACGTGCTCGCGCGCAGCTTCCCGACCAATCTGACCGCCATGCTGTTCAGCTACAAGGTGAAGGAGAACTTCACCGTGCAGAACGAGGCGCAGATCTCGCAGCCGCCGGCGGTGAGCTTCGAGAAGCCGGCGTCGAAGTAAGCCGGAGCCCGTGATGCGCCTGTGGCGCTTCCTGGTCGCCGCTGCGCTGCTGGCGGTGACGGCGCTCGGTCATGCACAGGACGTGCTGCCGGTGCCGCCGCTGTCCGGCCGCGTGATCGACCAGACCGGCACGTTGACAGCAGCGCAGACCGAGGCGATGAGCGCCAAGCTCGCTGCGCTGGAGTCGAAGCGCGGCTCGCAGCTGGTCGTGCTGATGGTGCCGAGCACGCAGCCGGAAGACATCGCGGCCTACGGCCAGCGGGTCGCCGATGCCTGGAAGATCGGCCGGCTCACCGTGGGCGACGGCCTCTTGATCGTCGTCGCGAAGGACGACCGGCGCGTGCGCATCGAAGTCGCCAAGTCGCTCGAAGGCGCGGTGCCCGACCTGGCCGCCAAGCAGGTCATCAGCGAAGTCATCAGCCCGGCCTTCCGCAAGGGCGACTATGCCGGCGGCCTGAACGCCGCGATCGACCGGCTCGACGCGCGCATCGGCAACGAGGGCCTGCCCGAACCGTCGTCGGCGAGCAAGGGCGCCTTGCCGCCCTCGGGCCACGGCTTCAACCTGCAGGACCTGGCGATCTTCCTGTTCGTCGCCGTGCCGGTGATCGGCGCCGTGCTCACCGGCATCTTCGGTCGCAAGCTCGGCTCGCTGGCCACGGCAGGTGCCGCCGGCGGCATGGGCTGGTGGCTCAGCGCCAGCGTGCTGGTGGCGGCCGGCGTCGGCGTGGTCGCGCTCATCCTTGTGCTGGTGCTCGGCATTGGCGCGTCGCGCCGCGGCGTCTCGCGCAGTTCCGGCCATGGCGGGCCGATCATCTGGGGTGGCGGCAGCGGTGGCGGCTGGGGCGGTGGCGGGGGCGGCGGATTTGGTTCCGGCGGCGGTGGCGACTTCGGCGGCGGCGGCGCCTCGGGGGACTGGTAGTGAACAAGCTGCTGAGAATCCTCAAGCACCGCTGGCTCGACGAGCGCGACCTCTCGCGGGCGCTCGACGACGCCACGCTGGCGCGCATCGAGGCCCGCGTGGCCGCCAGCGAGCGCCGCCACAGCGGCGAGATCCGCGTCTGCGCCGAGGCCGGGCTGCCATTGAGCTACCTGTGGCGCGGCGCCACCGCCCGCGAACGCGCGGTGACGATGTTCGGCAAGCTGCGCGTCTGGGACACCGAGCGCAACAACGGCGTGCTGATCTACCTGCTGCTGGCCGAGCACCGCATCGAGATCGTCGCCGACCGCGGCCTGAACCGGCACGTCGATGCCGCGCAGTGGCAGGCCATCATGGAGCGCATGCGAGCCGCGTTCCGCCAGGGCTCGTTCGAGCAGGGGCTGAACGACGCGATCGACGCCGTCGACGCACTGCTGGTGCAGCACTTCCCGCTGGCCCCGGGCGAGCGCAACCCCAACGAGCTGAGCGACACGCCGCACCTGCGTTGAGGGCGTCATTCGGCCGCCGCACAATAGCGCGGCGATGCAACGCTCCAGCCTGGCCACCACCAAGATCCAGCCGCCGCGCGCGCGCACGGCGCGCGTCGCGCGGCCGGCGCTCGACAGTGCGCTGCGCGATGCGCTCGGCCACAAGCGCCTGGTGCTGCTGGTCGCGCCGGCCGGCTTCGGCAAGACCTCGGCGCTGGCCGGCCAGATCGCGGCGCTGCCGGCGGGAACGGCGCTGGCCTGGGTGTCGCTCGACGAGGACGACGACCCCGCGCGCCTGTTCAGCGCACTGGCGGCCGCGCTCGAGCCGTTCGACCTGCCCTGGCGCACCGCACCGGCGGCACTGGCCGGGCAACTGATCGACGGCGAAGGCGCGGGCCTGCGCGCCACCGTGGCCGAGCTGGTCAACGCGCTGGCGGCCAGCGGGGCGGCGCATGGCGTGATCGTGTTCGACGACCTGCACCGCGTGCAGTCGCCCGAGGTGCACGTCCTGCTCGACGCGCTGGTCGAAGCCTTGCCGCCGCAGTGGACGGTGGTGATCTCCTCGCGCGTCGCGCCGCGGCTGGCGCTGTCGCGCTGGCGCGCGGCCGACGAGCTGGCCGAGCTCACGCAGGAGTCGCTGCGCTTCACGCTCGACGAGGCCCGTGTGCTGGCCGAGGCCGAGCCCTCGGCTGACCTCGCGGCGCGCCTGCCCGAGCTGATGGAGCGCACGCAGGGCTGGCCGGCCGGCCTGCGGCTGTGCTTCGCGGCGCTGCGCGGGCGGGCCGGCAGCGCGCCGCTGGCAGCGGGCGCGGCGCGCCCGGCGGCGGTGGACCGCAGCCTGTTCGACTACCTGGCCAGCGAGGTCATCGACGAGATGCCGGTCGCCCTGCACGACTTCCTGGTGCGCAGCGCGGTGCTGCCGGTGCTGACGGCCACGAACACCGCGGCGGTGACCGGCGACGCCCGCGCCGCGCAGCGCCTGGACGAGATCGAGCGGCGTGGCCTGTTCGTCACCGCGCTCGATGCCGACGAGCGCACGCTGGTGCTGCACGACCTGTTCCGCGACGCGCTGGAAGAGCGGCTGCGCAAGCGCTTTCCCGAGGAGCTGCCGCGCCTGCTGCAGCGCGCCGCCGCCGTCGAGACCGATGCGCTGCGCCGCGTGCTGCTGCAGCTGCGCGCCGGCGACTGGGCGGCGGCCGAGGTGGCGCTGGCCGCGATCGCCGACGAGCTGCTGCTCGAGGGCCAGGGCACCGAGGTGTCGCGCCTGGTCGCGCAGTTCCCGGCCGGCTGGCGCGAGCGCTCGGCGCGGCTGCTGCGCTACGACGCGATCGCTGCCTGCATGCGCTGGCGCTGGAGCGAGATGGCGGTGCTGATGGAGGCTTCGGTCGAGGCCGCGCGCCGCATCGGCGACGTCGACGAACTTCACCTGTCGCAGGCCCTGCTGCTGGCGGCGTGGAACGCCAACGACCAGGTCGAGCGCGCGCAGGCGCTGGTGGACGAGTTGCTGGCGCAGCCGCTGGCGCCGGAGGCGCAACTGCTGGTGCTTGACGGGCAGTGCACGCTGCTGCACGACCGTGGCGACCATGTGGCACTGCGCGAGTGCTTCGACCAGGTGCTGCGGCTGCTCGAAGCCCATGGCTCGCTGCTGAACTGGTGGGAATGCTCGCCGCCCACCTCCTGGGCCGGCCTACCGGGCATGGCGCCGCTGCTCGAGCGCTACGGCCGCGAGGCGCTGCGCCGCATCGGCGAACGCGAGTTGCCGATGCGGTCCACGCTGCACGCGCTGCAGGCGGCGTCGCTGGTGTGGGAAGGGCGCATCGCCGAGGCGCAGGCGAGTGCGGCGCAGGCCGAGGCCGATGCGCGCTGGCTGGCACGGTCCTCCGAGATCGCGGTGGCGCTGAACATCGTGCGCACCTACATCGACGCGTTGCATGGAGACGCCGTTGCGGTGGCGCGGCGCCTCGACGAACTGTTCATGCAGGAGGCCGAGCACGCCTCGCCGAGCCGGCTGCGCTTCTGGCGCGCGCACGTCGCCCGCATCGCGGTTCGTGCGCTCGACCTGGTCGGCGCCGACGGCGCGGCGCTGCGCCACTGGCAGGCCTGGCATCCCGCCCACGAGGGCGACGGCCCGGGGCCGCTGGCAGCGCGCGTGGCGGCGGCCGAGGGCCGGTGGGCCGATGCCGCGACCGCGTTCGCCGCCCTGCTGCCCGCCGCCGCGCGACTGGACCTGCTCGGCCAGGGCATCGAGCTGCAGTTGCGCGCGGCCCACGCGCTGCTGCGTGCCGGTCGAAGCGCCGAGGCGGCCGCGCCGCTGGCCGAGGCGCTGCAGCGCGTGATCGACGGCGGCGGCGCCGGCCACGCCTTGATGGCCGGCCCGGCGGTGCTTGGCGCGCTGGCGGCTCAGGCGCAGGTGCTGGGGCTCGATGCCGAGCTGCGGCAGGTGCTGGCCTCGCTGGTGGCTCGGTCGGCGGCGCTGCGCGGTGGAACTGCGGCCGTCGCCGCGCCGGCCGCGGTCGATGCCCCCGCGATCACGGCGCCAGTGCCGGCGACCGCGCTCGCCGTGACCGATGCGGCCGCTGTGCTGCTCAGCACCCGCGAGCGCGAGGTGCTGGAGCGCATCGCCGCCGGCGACAGCAACAAGCTGATCGCGCGGCTGCTCGACATCAGCCCGCACACCGTCAAGCGTCACGTCGCCAATATTCTCGACAAGCTCGCGCTTCAGTCGCGCGGCCAGGCCGCCGCGTGGTTGCGCGACCATCCCTGATCCCACTGACCTCTTCACGGAGAACCGACCATGAACCGCCGCCCGCTGATCCTCGGCCTTGCTTCGCTGCCACTGGCTGCGCTGGCCGCCTGCTCGAAGAACGAGGAGGCGCCCGCCGCCGAAGCGCCGGCGCGCCGCGTGAGCCCGATCGAGGCCTACGCGATCGCCTCCCGCGGCACCGGCTTCACCGTCGGCGCGGTGATGGCGGCCAACACCGTCTATGTCTTCTTCGACACCACCTGCCCGCATTGCGCCGAACTGTGGAACGCCTCGCAGCCACTGCTGACCAAGCTGAAGATCGTCTGGATGCCGATCGGCCTGCTGCGGCCGCAGTCGGGCCCGCAGGGCGCCACCATCCTCGCCGCGCCGGACCCGGCCAAGGCGATGGCCGAGAACGAGGCCAGCGTGCTGGCGCGCGGCGGCGGCATCAGCGTGCCCTCGAACCTGAGCGACGAGGTGCAGCAGAAGGTCAAGGACAACACCGGCCTGTTCCGCCAGCTCGGCGCCGAGAGCGTGCCGCTGATCGTCTACCGCAACGCACAGAGCGGGCAGCATGGCATGCACGCCGGCTCGCTGGACACGGCGACGCTGGCCTCGCTGGCCGGCGTCTGAGGTCGGTCCGCGTTCGGGTCTCTGCGCGAGCCTGGCGCGATGGGTGAAGGGTTCCGCTCATGTCCCCCGGGCTCGCTGCGCGAGCCCTCCTCCTTGACTTCGCTCCACCCTTCACCCATCGCCCCAGGCCACCACCACCCGCGCACTGCAGCCAGAGGCATGCCTCGGAGGTGCCGGAGCGGCGTGCTGGGGGTTGTGTGGAGCGAAGTAAAGGGGGAGGACCCGCGCAGCGGGTCCGGAGGACATGAGCGGAACATAACCCCCAGCGCGCCGCGGCCCCTCCACCCGCCGACCGCGTCGACCACGACGACAACGCCGAAGTAGACAATGCACAGCCCGACCACTCCTGCCACCCCGCCCTGCCCATGAGCGACACGCCGACCCCGACCCCGCCCCCGCTGCCCGACCGCCTGTCCATCGACCCGCGCAGCCCGCACCACGTGGCCGCGGTGTTCGCGCACGAGGTCGGCATCCGCTTCAACGGCAACGAACGCCAGGACGTCGAGGAGTACTGCATCAGCGAAGGCTGGGTGAAGGTGCCTGCCGGCCGCACGGTCGACCGCAAGGGCAACCCGGTGATGCTCAAGCTGAAGGGGCGGGTCGAGGCTTTCTACCGCTGAGCGGCCTCGGCCGGCTTCAGTGGGCCGGCGGCACGGCCGCAGCGTCTGCGCCACGCCGCCTCCGCCAGGCCGCCGGCGGCTCGCCGAACTCGCGCCGGAAGGCGCGGCTGAACGCGGTGTCGGTCTGGTAGCCCACCTGCTCGGCGATCTGCGCCAGCGGTGCCTGGCTGCGGCGCAGCAGGTCGGTGGCCAGCAGCATGCGCCACTGCGCCAGGTACTGCATCGGCGAGCTGCCGACCAGCTGCTGGAATCGCTCGGCCAGCACCGAGCGCGAACTGCCCGCCGCACGCGCCAGTTCTTCGAGGGTCCAGGCCTGCGCCGGGCGCGCATGCAGCGCGCGCAACGCGGCGCCGACGATGCGGTCGTTCACCGCCGCCAGCCAGCCGGTGCGGCCTTCCGACTGCTCGTTCATGTACAGGCGCAGCACCTCGATGAACAGCACCTCGGCGAGCTTGGACAGCACCCCGGTGCCGCCCGGCCGTGGCGAGCGTGCCTCCGCCAGCGCATAGCGCAGCGAGGCCTCCAGCCAGACGCCGGCGTTGGAGCCGCGCACGCTGACCTTCACCAGCGGCGGCAGGCCGGCCAGCAGCAGCTTGGCCAGGCGATCGTCGCAGGCCAGGTAGCCGCAGACCAGCTTCGTCGTCGCGCCGCCACCGCCGTAGGCGAGCAGGCGCGGTCGGCGCGACAGCACCTCCTGCAGCCGCGCCCCCGAAGCCGCCGGCAGCCCGGGTTGCGAGCTCATGCGGTGCGCATCGCCCTGCGGGAAGATCACCGCATCGCCGGCGGCGAGCCGCGTCGGTGCCTGGCCGTCGAGCTCGACCCAGCATTCGCCCTCGGTGATCATGTGGAAGATCACCACCCGCTCGGCGTTCGGCTCGAGAATGGGCGCGGCCGTGTCGGCGTGTGGCGACTGGTAGCACCACGGCGCGGTGAAGCGGCCGTGGATGAAGATCGCGCCGACCAGGCGCACCACACGCAGCGTTTCCGACAGCGCGTCCATCAGGCGCCTTCGACCTCGACCTGCAGCGCCACCGGCAGCGCTTCCTCCATCGCGCGGCTCACCGGCGAGCACGGGCCGCTCTCGTGCACCAGGGCCCGCAGCCGCTCGGCGGCGACGCCGGGCGCGCCGATGCGCACCAAAAGCTGCAGCTCGCCCGGCCCGGCGCTCACCGGTGCGCCGTCGGGCCCGCTGAGGCCGAACAGGCCACGCAGGTCGGAGCGGCTGAGCGCGCGGGCCTGCAGGGTCTGCAGCTCGATGCCGGCGGCGGCCGCAGCCATCGCGATGCGCGTCACCGCGCACGAGGCCAGCGCGGCACGCAGCAGCCAGCCAGGCGTGACGCCCTCGCCGCCGCCGCCGAGTTCGGCCGGCATGTCGGTCACCAGCGCCGTGCCGTCGGCATGCGTGGCGCGCACGCGCAGGCCGCCCGCCCACTGCGCCAGCGCAGGCGCGTCGTCGTGCAGGCCGGCCTCGGGGCGGCGGCGCAGCACCGATTCGACCCGCTGCATCGCCGCGGCAATGTCCTGTGCTGCCATGCGTTCACTCCGGCCTGTGGCGAAGGCCCGATTGTGGAAGTGGCGCGCCCCGATGACCAGCGGCCGGGCCCATGCCCGGCCTCACGCCGGACGCTCGGTCAGTCGATGCGGACGCGCGGTCAACCGATAGGCGGTGGCGAGCGAGATGCGGACGCTCGGCCAGCCCTCGGCGACGCGCGGGCAGGACGCCGAACGTTGACCGGACCACAGTGCGGCGCAGTGCCAGCCAGTGCACTCGACCCTTCGCAACACCCTCACGGAGCCTTCCATGAATGCACCCATCGACTTCACGGCCCTCAAGACGCGGCAGATGGCCGCCTGGGGCAGCGGCGACTACGCCGTCATCGGCACCACGCTGCAGATCGTCGGCGAGAACCTCGCCGAAGCCTGCGACCTGAAGACCGACGAGCGAGTGCTCGACGTCGCCGCCGGCAATGGCAACGCGACGCTCGCCGCAGCGCGCCGCGGTTGCCACGTGACCTCCACCGACTACGTCGGCAGCCTGCTCGAGCGCGGTGCCGAGCGCGCGCGCGCCGAGCGGCTGGAGGTCAGCTTCCAGACCGCCGACGTCGAGGCACTGCCCTTCGCCGATGCCAGCTTCGACGCCGTGCTGTCGACCTTCGGCGTGATGTTCGCGCCCGACCATGCACGTTCGGCCGCCGAGATGGCGCGCGTGTGCCGCCCCGGCGGCCGCATCGGCCTGGCGAACTGGACACCCGACAGCCTGATCGGCCGCATGTTCAAGGTGCTGGGCCGCTACGTGCCGCCGCCGGCCGGCGTGAGCCCGCCCTCGCTGTGGGGCACCGAGGCGCACCTGCACACGCTGTTCGGCGACATGGCCGCGGCCGTCGAGGCCACGCCGCGGGTCTTCACCTTCCGCTACCGCTCGGCCGCGCACTTCATCGAAGTGTTCCGCACCTGGTATGGCCCGGTGCACAAGGCCTTCGCGGCGCAGACACCCGAGCAGGCCGAGGCGCTGGCGCGCGACCTGGCCGAGCTGCTGAATGCCGAGAACCGCGCCGGGGCGTCGTCGCTGGTGGTCCCCAGCGCCTACCTCGAAGCCGTGGTCACGCGCCGCTGAGCTGGGAGTGGAACCCCGCCTGCAGCGCCGCGTGCAGCGGTATGGCTGGGACCTGGCCGCCGGCGGCGCCTACGCGCAGCACTGGCATGCGGCGCTGGCCGGCGTGCAGGCCGAGCTGCTCGACGCCGCAGCGCCACAGCCCGGCGAGCAGGTGCTCGATGTCGCCTGCGGCACCGGTGTCGTGACGGTGGCTGCGGCGCAGGCGTTGGGGCCGTCGGGCGAGGTGCTGGGCATCGACCTGTCACAGCGCATGGTCGAGGCGGCGCAGCGGCACGCCGACGGGCTGGGCCTGCCGAACGCGAAGTTCGAGCGCATGGATGCCGAGCGCCTGGACCTGCCCGACGCTCGTTTCGATCTGGTCCTGTGTGCGCTGGGCCTGATGTACCTGCCCGACCCCGGCGCCGCGCTGCGCGAGATGCACCGGGTGCTGCGGCCCGGCGGGCGCGTGGTGCTGGCCGTGTGGGGCGAGCGTGCCCGCTGCGGCTGGGCGCCGCTGTTCGGCATCGTCGATGCCGAGGTGGCCAGCGAGGTGTGCCCGCTGTTCTTCGGCCTCGGCCAGGGCGATGCCCTCGCCCGCCTGTGCGGCACCTGCGGGCTGCAGGTGACACATCAGCGGCGCCGCAGCGACACGCTGGCCTATGCCAATGCCAGCGAAGCCTGCAAGGCGGCCTTTGCCGGCGGGCCGGTGGCGCTGGCCTGGTCGCGCTTCGATGCCGAGGTGCGCGAGCGGGTCAGCCAGCGCTACCTGCAGGCGATCGCGCCGTGGCGCGAGGGCCAGGGCTACCGCATGCCCGCCGAGTTCGTGCTCGTCACGGCCAAGCGCCCGCTGCCCTGAACGCTGCTCAGCGCGGCGACACGATGGCCTGGCGGAAGCCGGCCAGCCAGGCCTTCAGCCGCTGTTCGTTCGTCGTGCCCAGGCGCACCATGATCTTCTGCCCCGACGACAGCGCTTCGAGCTTCGGGTCGACGAACTCGTAGCGCACCCAGGGCCGCGTCGACGGCACTTCGCCCTTCACCTCGGTCAGCTTGACCGCCGGCGGCTGCTTGGGCTCCGGCGCGGCGAGCAGGTGGTCGACCACCTCGACGAGGCGGTCGTTGAAGTGGCCCTTGGGGTAGCCCAGCTCGGCGTAGGCCTGCTGGAACAGCGGGTACAGGCGCCGGTACAGCGCCGCCGCCTGCGACGGCTCCACCGAGGCGACCAGTGCGACGAAGGGTGCATAGCGCTTGGCGTTGTCCGGCGCGATCAGCTCGGCGTCGCCGGCGACGATGCGCTGCAGCTTTCCGGGTGAGGGCTGAACCGGCCACAGCCGCGGTGCGGCGTGCGGACGCGCCAGGTTGTCGATGGTGACGACGCTGCGGCGCACGAAGCCGTCGGCGTTCAGGAAGGCCATCACGCCCTGCTTGCCGACCAGCGCGGCCAGCGCGGCCTGCACCACACCGTCGGACTCGTCCAGCGCCGGCAGCGACTGCGGCGCCGAGGCGGCGGCGAGCGGCTCGATCGGGTGCTTCGGCCCGGCGTCGGCCAGCGGCGCCGAGGCGGCAGGTGCTTCGGGTGCAGCGGCAGGTGCCTCGACATAAGGCGCCGGCGCGGGCGGCTTGGCGCGGTACAGCCACCAGAGCGTTCCGCCGGCGCCGGCGATCGCGACCACCAGCCCCGCGATCAAGGCGATGTGGCGTGCTTGCATGCGGCCTCCGTGGATGTTGCCCTCGATGAGGGTGGGACCGCGAGACTACCCCCAGGTTCGCCCGCAGGTGTATCCAGATCTTCGGCGCGGGCCGAGGCTCAGTTCGGATGGGCCTCGGCCGCGGCCGGCTCGGGCCGCGCGCGCAATGCCCACAGCACGCCGGCGACCAGCAGCACCACGCCGGCCAGCGTCTCGGCCGCCGGCCACTGGCCGCGCAGCACGAAGGCATAGGCCAGTGCCGACAGCGTCTCGAAGACGATCAGCTGGCCCGCGATGGTCGGCGGCAGCCGCTGGCTGGCCTCGTTCCAGCACAGCGTGCCCAGCCACGACGCGAGCAGGCCGATGGCGAACATCAGCAGCAGGAAGTCGGCGGCACGCGGGCCGAAGGGCATCGCGAACGGCGAGCCCGACAGCGCGAACCAGGCCCAGGTGAGCGCGTATCCGACCAGCGCCAGCGGCAGCGTCGCCAGGCCCTGCGCGGTGGCCCAGCCGCGCGGGCTGCGGTCGGGGTGGGCGCGCAGCCATTCGGCGTTGCGGATCGGGTACCAGGTCCAGCAGGCGACGGCGCCCACCGCCAGCGCGGCACCGAGCACGTAGGCGCCGAGGTCGGCGCCGGGCTCGGCCTTCAGTCGCTCGATCTCGACATGGTTGACCAGCGCGATGCCGAGCGCGATCAGCCCCAGCGAGGGTGCCAGCTGCGACCAGCGCAGCGGCTGCTCGCGGCGCGTGCCGGCGCGGTGGCCGCGCAGGTTGGCGGTGATGGCGATGACGACCGGCAGCGTGCCGATGATCATCGTCGGCAACGGCCCACCGGCGCGCTGGATCGCGCTGGACAGGAACAGGTAGTAGACGACGTTGCCCACCAGCGCCAGGCGCAGCGCCTCGCGCCAGTCGGCACGCGTCAGCTGGCGCAGCGTCGTGCGGTCGAACCAGGCCAGCGGCAAGGCGATCAGGCCGAAGGCGAGGTAGCGGCCGAAGGACTGCAGCGTGGCCGGGTATTCGGGCAACAGCAGCGGGCCGACGAAGACCAGGCCCCACATCAGGCCGGCGGCGAGGGCGAACAGGGTTCCGGTGAACAAGGGAGCGGCGAACATGATGGCCGCAGTGTCGCCTAGGGGCTGCGCGGCGGTCTTGTACCGAGTTGCTGCTGGTAGCGCGCCGGCGTCACGCCGTAGCGCTGCGCGAAGGCGCGCGTCAGGTGGGCCTGGTCGGCCAGGCCGGTGGCGGCGGCCACCATCGCTGGCGTTTCGCCGGCGGCCAGGCGCCGCTTGGCTTCGAACAGGCGCAGCGCCATCAGCATCTGCTGCGGTGTCGCGTGGTAGGCGCGCTTGAACTGGCGCTGGAAGTGGAACGGGCTGAGGCCGGCCACCGCGGCCAGTTCCTCGAGCGTGACACGCTCCGCCAGGCGCTCGCGCAGATGCTCGACCACCGGCGCGAAGCGCGGCAGCGCCGACTCGCGGGCTGCGGCGTCCTTGCGGGCCACCGGCCGCAGCTGATCGAGCAGGTCGAGCAGCAGCCCGTCGAAGGCCAGCGGCTCATGGGCATGCCAGAGTTGGCGCAGCAGACGGCCGACACGCCGCGCGCGCGGCGCATCGTGGCCCACCGCGTCAGCGAACCACCAGCCGCGCTCGCCGGTGAGCTGCGCCAGCACGTCGGCGTCGATGTAGGCCATGCGGTAGCGCCAGCCGGCAGCGGTCTCGGCGCGGCCGGTGTGCAACTCGTCGGGATTCATCAGCACCAGCGTGTCGGCCGGGGCCAGGTGGTCCTCGCCGCGGTAGCGGAAGCGTTCGACACCAGACTCGATCGCGCCCAGGCCGAAGGCCTCGTGGGTGTGCGGTTCGAAGGCGTGGCGAACGATGTGCGCGCGGTACAGCTCCACGCCCGGGCGGTGTGCGGGGCGCTTGAACTCGGCGGCGTCGAGCGGGTGCTCGAAGGACTCGGGAACGGCTTCCATGGTCGACGCCGCGCATTGTGCGCCGCCGTTGCGCGACTGATCTTCGGCAAGCTCGCGGCCATTGATGCTGACCAGAATGGCCGCTTACCGATCCTGCAGGAGTGGCGACCATGACGACATCCGGCACCGTGTCACACCGCGCCGCCGTTCTCGGCGCACTGGCCGCGGCCGTGCTGCTGGCCGGCTGCACGGCCGTGCAGGTGCAGAACCGCCAGCCAGCCCAGGCGCTGGCCCAGCAGGCCCGGCTGCCCGGCTCGGTCTACACCGGCTGGCGGGTCTTCCAGGAGCGTTGCGCGGGCTGTCACGGCGCAGCGGCAGAAGGCAGCGCGCAGGCGCCCGACCTGCTGGAGCGCTTGCGCACGATGGGCCCGCGCCAGTTCGTCGGCCGGGTGCTGAACCGCTACGACTGGGGCCTGCCTGGCGCGCAGGCGGGCAGCGACGGCGTGGCGCGCGAGGCGCTGGTCGACGAGGTGCTGCAGCGGCGCCAGGGTGTGCTGACGATGCCGGCGTGGCGCGAGGAACCGCGCGTCAGCGCGCACATCGCCGACCTGTACGCCTACCTGTCGGCGCGCGCCGAAGGCACGCAGGGGCCGGGCCGGCCGGCACCCTGAGCGCGACGGAAGCGCGCCTGCAGCTCAGCCGAGGAACGGCCGCTCGGAGGCGAACAGCAGCCGGCGTGAACCTTCTCGCCAGGCTGCCGGGGCCTTTTCGCCCAGCAGCATCGCGCCCATCGCCCAGGCCTGCCCGCGCAGTTCAGGCGGCAGGCCCTCGAGCAGGCGCTCGGCCTGCTCGGCCGCCTGGCCGCGGCGCAGCGCCTCGGCAAAGGCCAGCAGGGCCTGGCCATGCTGCGGCGACAGGCGCCGCGCGGTGTCGGCGAGCGGGCCGGCGTCCTGCCCGGCGCGTTGTGCCAGGGCAATTGCGGACCAGACCGTGCCTTCGTCCAGACCCTTGTCGGCCGGCAAGGCGAGCGCACGCGCCACCAGCGCCGGGCTCGCGCCGTTCGAGGCCGCGGCCAGGCGCAGCAGGCGGGCGGCGGTTTCCGGCCGGTTCTGCGCCAGCGCCATCGCCGCGTCGATGCGGCCCTGAGCCAGCTCCGCATACGCCTTCAGTGCCGGGGCCTCGAGGCCCTGGCCGCTCTCCAGTATCAGCGCCTGGCGCAACGCCGGCGAAGTCTTGACGAGCTCGTTCATCGTGGCCGCATCGGCCTGGCCGGTCATGCGGCGCATGCGCGCGATGTCCAGCGCCAGCGAGTTGGCCAGTGTCGGAACCTTGCGCCGCGCGACATCCGAGGCGGCGATCGCCTGCGGCCACTGCGCGCTGCCGCCGGCGACGTAGGCGGCCGCGTAGGCGTACCAGCCGTGGTCGGGGTGGCGTGCGAAGCCGTCGACGAAGGCGCGGTCCTTGTCGGCGCCCTCGGGCAGGCAGCGCGTCGCGATGTACGCAAGGTTGGCGTTGCCCGGTGCCGCGCCAGCGCGGGCCTGGTCGCGCTGGCAGATCGCCGCGCGCTCGGCCTCACCGGCGGTGTCCTGCGCCATGCGCAGCAGCAGCACGTCGTCGGGCGACTCGGCCAGCCGCGTCTTCAGCAGCGCTGCGAAGCCCGGCGCGTCCTTGGCGGCCCACAGCCACTCGGCGAGGTGCGGCGCATTGGTCGCATCCCAGCGCGCGTGCAGCGCCGCGATGCGCTGTCCCTCGGCCGGGTCGTCCAGCAGGCCGAGTTGTTCGCCCGGCGAGGCGTCGGCCAGGGCGGAGATCACCGAGCGCGTCGCCCCGCCGCCCTTGGTGCTGACGCTGGTCGGCGGCTCGACGAACAGCACGCTGGCCGAATTGCTGGTCCAGCGCGGCGCGCCCAGCGGCCGCTCGGGCTGCGCGGTCGCGTTGCCGTAGGTGGCCGTCCACTCGACTAGCGGCGAAGCGCCGGCGATGTTGTAGACGAACTGGCCGAAGCTGCCGCGCGCCTCGGCGTCGAAGCTCTCGATGAGCTGGCCGTCGACGCCGCGTGCCTCCAGGTGAATGGCCTTGTCGGCATCGATCTCGCGGGTCCAGTGACCGTAGGGCGACAGCGTCACCGGCGGGTGCGTGCCGACCTTCACGGTGACTGCGCGCGCCAGCCCGTTGTAGACGGTGACGGTGGCGCTGCCCACCGAGCCACCAAGGCCGAGCACCGTGGCCACGATGCCGCCGGCGACCAGCACGCGCGCCGTGGCCGGCAGCCAGCCGTCGGCGATCTGGAAGCGCGCCCACCAGTCGAGCTGGGTCTGCCGCTTTCGCTCCTCGCCAGGGCGAAGCGTGGCGTAGCCCGCCGGCACGACGCTGGCCGCCGGCACCACCGACAGCTCGGCGCCGTGCTGCGCATGGGCGGCCACCGTCGCCTCGTGCACCAGCAGCAGCTCGAGCGCATGCGAGCGCAGCGCGCCGCAGGCGCCGGCGGTGTGGTCGACCCAGCTGTCGACGGCATTGAGCCAGTCCGACACCGTCTCCGCCGAGACGCCGGGCAGCTTCAGCTCGCCCAGCGCTTCGGCCCAGCTGGTCGCGCCGAGGCGGCGCGACAGTTCCTCGTCCAGCTTCACGCCGGGCGCATCGGCATACACCTTGGCCATCGCCTCGCGCAGGGCGTTGCCGTCGGCCACGATGCGGGCGATGCCCTTCTTGTTGACCTTGCGCGTCGCGGTCGCCACGTTGACGGTGTTGATCAGCAGGCCCTGCAGGTCGCGCAGGTTGTCCTCGGTGTGGTCGGCGAAATGCAGCACGGCCAGCAGCCCGGCGAGGTACTCGGCCTGCCCGCCACCGGCACGCTTGGCGGCCGCCAGGTGCAGGCTGCGGCACAGCTTGTCGTGCGCCTGCAGGCGCTGTGTCACCTCGGCCAGCTCACGCTCGACCTGGCGGATCGCCTGCGGCAGCGCCGCGCGCTTGAGCGTGCGGCCGCGGTGGCGGATCACGCCGCCCGGCGCCTGCACCGTGCCGAGCTGCAGCCCGGCGAGCTGGGCCTTCTCCTTCTCCAGCGTGCGCAGGCGCTCCATGTCGGCAGCCAGCGACTCGGGGTAGAGCGCGGCGAAGGCTGCGGCGTCCGGCGTCGGCACGTTGCCGTACAGCGCGCTCGGGTCGCCGGCATGGCGCACGATCGAGCGGCCGAAGTAGATGCCGCGGTAGCGGCTGTCGAAGCAGGCGCGCTGGAACTGCCGGCCCAGCTCGCCCAGTGCATCGTCGTGCGGCTTCGCGCCCTCGGGCGCCTGGCCGAGCAGGCGCGACGTCACTGCAGCGCGCAGCGCCGGCGCGTCGGCGAACAAGGCCCAGGCCGGCCGCTCGTCGATCGGCGCAGCGACATAGTGGCGCTTGGCGTTGGCCTCGCGCTCGTGGTTGAGCGGGTGGGTCAGCCACATCTGTGGCGGCTGCGCGAGTTCGGCGCGGAACACGCGGTGCACCGCCGGGTCGCTGCCCGGCGGCGGTGGCGTGCGGCCATAGGCCGGATCGCCGAGCAGCCGGCCCATGTGCTCGATGATCTGCGTCTGGATCTCGAACAGGTCAGGCGCCAGCCGGCCCTTGGCCTTCTCGGCGAGCACGAAGCTGGCGGCGCGGTTCCAGGCGTCGTCGGCGGCATCGAGCTTGTGCAGCGCATGGATCAGCGCGTCGCTGCCGGTCAGCGACACCGCGACCAAGTCCGCATTGAGCTCCATCTCGCGCGACAGGGCCCGCTGCATCAGCAGCACGAGCTGGAACACCGAGTCGACCAGCGAGCGGATCGACCAGACGATCAGCCGCAGCACCCAGCCGATCCAGGCGATGCGCAGGTCGAAGCGCGACAGCCCGTTGAGGAAGTCGTCGAGCTTGTCGCGCCGCGCCACCAGCGCACCGGCGATCTGCTGCGCGACGTAGACCCAGCGGCCGACCGCCATCGCGCGCTGCGCGAAGTGGCCGAACTCGTGCGCCAGCACGGCACGGAACTCGCCCAGCGTCAGCGTGTTGACCAGGCCCAGGCCGATCTCCAGGTTCTTCTTCGACGGCAGCACCAGGTTCAGGATGGACAGGTCGTAGAACACCGCCGCGTTGACCCGCGGCGAGACGAACACTTTGTGTGGTCTCGGCGCGCCGGCCTTGTCGGCCAGGCGGTGCAGGAAGCGGAACAGCTCGGGCTGCTGTTCCGGCGTGATCTCGATGCCGTCGTCGCCGCTGCCGTGCTTGACGAACAGCACCGCCTTGAGCATGAACACCGCGAGGAAGGCGGCGCAGGCGCCGACGATCCAGCCCCAGAACGCGTCGCGCGTGCCCGCGCCGGCGCCGAAGGTCAGCCGCCAGGCGGTCAGGCCGAACCAGCCGGCCAGCGCGAAGTAGAGGACGAGGAACAAGGCCAGGCCGCCCATCGCCAGCCAGGCGCGGCGCTTGTAGGCGGCGCTGGGGCGCGCCAGTTTCTGGATCAGCGGGCTGGGTTGGGCATTGGGCGTCGCGGACACGTTGTTGTTCTCCCTGGGTCGACTCGCAGGAGTGTCGCAAGGCCGCGGCGCGGATCCGGGGACGATGTGGCGCCGGACACACCGGCGAGCATGACAAAAGTCGTGCGCGGGGCCCGGATGTGAGAGGTGCCGTCGGTACGCGCATCGCGCCCTCGGCACGCGCGGTGCTACTCGGCCGTCGTCGCCACCCGCTGCACCGGCAGCTTCCAGGCGCCGCTGCGGATCTCCGCATGCGTGAGCCGACGCACCTCCACCGGGGCGATGCCCGAGATGCCGAGCTTGCGCGCCGCGGCATGGCTGAGGTCGATGACCCGGCCGTCCTTGAACGGGCCGCGGTCGTTGACGCGCACCACCACCTCGCGCTTGTTGCGCGGGTTGCGCACCAGCGCATAACTGGGCAGCGGCATGGTCTTGTGCGCAGCGGTCATCGCGTGCATGTCGTAGACCTCGCCGGTGGCCGTGCGCCGGCCATGGAACGGGCGGCCGTACCACGAGGCGATGCCGGTCTCGACCAGCGGCACGTCGGCGTTCTCCGGCTCGTACAGCTCGCCCTTGATCTCGTACGGCACGTTGGGCGCGCCCTGCGGGATCGAGACGACGCGTGGCACCGCGTCGGGCGGGTCGCGGCGGGGCGCCGGCTTCACGGTCACCGCCGGCGCTGCGGACGGCTGCGCAGCGGGTGCAGGCGCGGGCGCGGCGGCGGGCTCGCCCGACCCGGGCCAGGGCAGGGCCGGCAGGCGCAGCGAGCCGCAGCCGACGAGGCCCGTGGCGGCGAGCAGCACGGCGCCGAAGCGCCCCTGGCGGAGGACTTGAAGCATGTCCATGCCGGCAGTGAACGGCAGCCGCGTGCGCGACTGCAGCCGCGGAAACAGTTGTGCGCAGCGAAGCGTGACAAGCGCCCGGAACGCGCCGTTGCGGCGGGGGGAGGTGCAAGTAACCGCAACAGCGGGCGCGGCATCGGCGCCACACAGGCGCCGTCGGCTTCAGGAAGTAACACTCCCGCCCTTCGGTCCGGCTGCGGACGGCCGATAACCGGTCGATACGAGAAGGGACACCCCATGCCGACACCGTCTACCGCCACCGCGGCCTTCCAGTCTGCCAACCCGCACGCGCTGGCCACCATCCTGGAGGCAAGCGAGACGCAGCGCATCATCGCCGCCACCGACATCTTCGACCTCGCCGGCACCAAGCTGTGGGCGCGCAACCAGCCAGTGTCGGCCGAACTGCAGCGCAAGCTGCTCGACCGAAAGCTGCGCGAGCCGCTGGAGAGCTGCCTGATCGCCGAAGACGGCGTGACAGGTGCCTCGCTGGCCGAACGCCTTGGGCAACTCGTCGAGACCGATGCGCGCCTCGCTCCGGTGCTGCGCCCGCATGCGGCCAAGCTGCAGCGCGAGGCACTGCAGCTGCCGCTGCACCCGGTGGCCCAGCTGCTGCTCAGCGCCGGTCGCGCGGCACGCCCGCAGGCCTTCGACCATGCGCTGGCGGCGATGGGCCTGGCTGGTGCGCTGATGATCGCCCACGGCGGGCAGACGCCGGACATCCGGCTGGCGATGCTCGGCGGCCTGCTGCACGACCTCGGCGAGATGTACATCGCCCCGGAACATGGCGAGGCCGAGGCCGACCGCGAGCTCGACACGCTGAGCTACCGCCAGCTCGTCGTGCACCCGCATGTCGGGCTGCTGCTGATCGCGCAGCTGACCAACTATCCCGGCTCCATCGCCCGCGCAGTGGCCGAACACCACGAGAAGCTCGACGGCACTGGCTACCCGCACGCGCGCAGCGGCGACGCCCTCTCGCCGCTGGGGCGCCTGCTGTCGGTGACGGAAGCCGCGCTGGCCGCGCTGCGCGGCCCGCACGAACAGCTGCTGCACGCCAGCATCGCGCTGCGCGCCGTGCCGGGCGAGTTCGACATGGTCTGGGTCGGCCAGCTGGCGCGGGTGGCGCGCGAACAGCCGCCGCTGCAGCCGGCGATGACGCCGCCGGAGATCCGTGCCCGCCGCGCCGCGCTCGAGGAGGTGCTGCAGGCGGCCGAAGACAACGCGGCGCTGCTGGCCGTTGGTGCAGGCTCGCCGGACATGCTGGCCGCACTCGAGCTCGCTCAGTTCCTGATCGGCCGGCTGCGCGCCGGCTGGAACGAGAGTGGCCTGTGGAGCCCGCAGGCCGCCGCCGGCAGCGATGCCGCCGAGGTCGAGGCCATGGAGGACGAGCTGTACTTCCGCCTGCGCGGCGTGCAGCGTGCGGTGATGCTGCGCGCCAGCGAGCTGACGGCCGAAGAGGCCTCGCGGCTCACCCTGCTGTGCGAGTCGCTGCCGATGGGGCGCGCCGCCTGAGGCTCAGGCACGAAAAAGCCCCCGCGGCTCGCGCCGGCGGGGGCTGAAGTTCAGGCACCGCTCAGGTCAGCGGACTTTGCCTGCCTTCCACGCATTGAGCAGCGTGTCGTAGGCGATGGTCTCGCCCTTGGGCTTCTCGTTGGCCAGCTTGGCCCACGGTGCGCCCTTGTCGCTCAGGTACTTCTTCGGGTCTTCCTTCTTGTTGAGCTTGGGCGCGCAGCGGGCCATGCCGGCGCGCTCGAGGCGGGCCATCACCTGGTCCATCTCCTCGGCCAGGTTGTCCATCGCCTGCTGAGGCGTCTTCTCGCCGGTGACCGCCACCGCCACGTTCTTCCACCACAGCTGCGCCAGCTTCGGGTAGTCGGGCACGTTGGTGCCGGTCGGCGTCCAGGCCACACGCGCCGGGCTGCGGTAGAACTCGACCAGGCCGCCGAGCTTGGGCGCCATGTCGGTCATCGCCTTGCTCTGGATGTCGCTCTCGCGGATCGGTGTCAGGCCGACGATGGTCTTCTTCAGCGAGACGCTCTTGGCGGTGACGAACTGCGCGTACAGCCAGGCCGCAGCCGTCTTGTTGGCGTCATGCGCCTCGAAGAAGGTCCAGCTGCCGACGTCCTGGTAGCCGTTCTGCATGCCCTGCTTCCAGTACGGGCCGTTCGGGCCGGGGGCCATGCGCCACTTCGGCGTGCCGTCGGCGTTGACCACCGGCAGGCCCGGCTTGGTCATGTCGGCGGTGAAGGCGGTGTACCAGAAGATCTGCTGGGCGATCTGGCCCTGCGCGGGCACCGGGCCGGCTTCGCCGAAGGTCATGCCGGTGGCTTCCTTCGGGGCGTACTTCTTCATCCAGTCGACGTACTTGGTCAGCGCGTAGACGGCGGCCGGCGAATTGGTCGCACCACCGCGCGAGACGCTCGCGCCCTGCGGGTTGCAGCCGTCGGCCGAGGCACGGATGCCCCATTCATCGACCGGCTTGCCGTTCGGGATGCCGATGTCGGCGGTGCCGGCCATCGACAGCCAGGCGTCGGTGAAGCGCCAGCCCAGCGACGGGTCCTTCTTGCCGTAGTCCATGTGGCCGTAGATCGGCTTGCCGTCGATGGTCTTCACGTCGTTGCTGAAGAACTCGGCGATGTCCTCGTAGGCGCTCCAGTTCAGCGGCACGCCGAGGTCGTAGCCGTACTTGGCCTTGAACTTCTGCTTCAGGTCGTCACGCGCGAACAGGTCGGCGCGGAACCAGTACAGGTTGGCGAACTGCTGGTCGGGCAACTGGTACAGCTTGCCGTCCGGCGCGGTGGTGAAGCTGGTGCCGATGAAGTCCTTGATGTCCAGGCCCGGATTGGTGAACTCCTTGCCCTTGCCCGACATGTAGTCGGTCAGGTTCATGATCTTGCCGTAGCGGTAGTGCGTGCCGATCAGGTCGGAGTCGGAGATCCAGCCGTCGTAGATCGACTTGCCCGACTGCATCGAGGTCTGCAGCTTCTCGACCACGTCGCCTTCCTGGATCAGGTCGTGCTTGACGGTGATGCCGGTGATCTCGGTGAAGGCCTTGGCCAGGGTCTTGGCCTCGTACTCGTGGGTGGTGATGGTCTCGGAGACGACCGAGATCTCCTTCACGCCCTTGGCCTGCAGTTTCTTCGCGGCGTCGATGAACCACTTCATCTCGGCCATCTGCTGGTCCTTGTTCAGCGTCGAAGGCTGGAACTCGGCGTCGATCCACTTCTTGGCTTCGGCCTCGCCGGCCCATGCGCCCTGGCCCAGGCCCAGGGCGATGGCCGCAAAGGCCACGGCGTTCAAGCGCAATTTCATTCGGGTCTCCTCAGAATCGCTCCCCTTGGTACAACAAGGCGCCGGCTGGGAAGCATCGGCCCGCGCCCTTTCCATTCCTTGTCGAGCTCAGCCCTTGCGCATGATCAGCGCGAGCAGCGCCATCGAGAGCACGAAGCTGATCCAGATCGACGGCTCCTGCTCCAGGCTCAGCCATTCGCCGAGCTTCTCGCTGACGGCCACGAAGGCGAGGTTCACGTAGGCCGCGCCGAGCAGCCCGATGAACAGGCGATCACCGCGCGTGGTGCGGATCGGCAGGAAGCCCTTGCGCTCGATCGTCGGCGACTTGAGCTCCCAGACCGTCATGCCGACCAGCATCAGCACGATGCAGGTGAAGAACACCGCTACCGGGAGGGTCCAGGCCATCCAGTCAAACATCGTCAGTTCCCTCCTGTACTGCTGCGGACGGCGCGAGGGCCACGGCCGCGGGGTTGCCCATTCCGCTCATGTCCCCCGGCGCGGGCTGTGCCCGCGCCTCCTCCTTTACTTCGCTCCATGGGCCACCCCACACCCGTGACCCCACCACCAGCGCAGGCCTGCGGCGACTGGCACGAACCAACGGTGCCTGCCCGGGCTGGTGGGGCGCCCTGCGTAGCGAAGTAAAGGAGGAGGTCACGGCCAGGGGCCGTGGCCGGGGGACATGAGCGGAGCAGGGCACCCCGCCGGCCCGGGCTCGCGGCAGACTCGAGCAAGCGGCCGCGCCTCATACACGCCCCATCGCGAACCCCTTCGCGATGTAGTTGCGAACGAACCAGATCACGATCGCGCCCGGCACGATGGTGAGCACGCCGGCGGCGGCGAGCACGCCCCAGTCCATGCCGGAGGCAGAGACCGTGCGTGTCATCGTCGCGACGATCGGCTTCGCGTTGACGCTGGTGAGCGTGCGCGCCATCAGCAGTTCGACCCAGCTGAACATGAAGCAGAAGAACGCCGCCACGCCGACGCCGGCCTTGATCAGCGGGATGAAGATGGTCAGGAAGAAGCGCGGGAAGGAGTAGCCGTCGATGTAGGCCGTCTCGTCGATCTCGCGCGGCACGCCGCTCATGAAGCCTTCCAGGATCCACACCGCCAGCGGCACGTTGAACACCAGGTGGGCCAGCGCCACCGCGATGTGGGTGTCCATCAGGCCCAGTGTCGTGTAGAGCTGGAAGAAGGGCAGCAGGAACACCGCCGGCGGCGTCATGCGGTTGGTCAGCAGCCAGAAGAAGACATGCTTGTCGCCGAGGAAGCTGTAGCGGCTGAACGCATAGGCCGCCGGCAGCGCCACGAGCAGCGACACCACCGTGTTGATCGCGACGTAGATCAGCGAGTTGATGTAACCCGAGTACCAGGACACGTCGGTGAAGATCACCTTGTAGTTGTCCCAGGTGAAGGCGTGCGGCCACAGCGAGAAGGTGCCGAGGATCTCCTCGTTCGTCTTGAAGCTCATGTTGACCATCCAGTACACCGGCAGGATGGCGAACAGCAGGTAGGCGATCAGGAAGATCACCCGCTTGTGGAAGCGGTTCTCATGCATGGCCGGCCTCCGTCTTGTCGGCCGTGCCCACGCGCTGCATCCAGTTGTAGAGGATGAAGCACAGCAGCAGGATGATCAGGAAGTAGATCAGCGAGAAGGCCGCGGCCGGGCCGAGGTCGAACTGGCCGACCGCCTTCTGCGTCAGGTATTGGCTGAGGAAGGTCGTTGCGTTGCCGGGCCCGCCGCCGGTCAGCACGAAGGGCTCGGTGTAGATCATGAAGCTGTCCATGAAGCGCAGCAGCACCGCGATCATCAGCACGCCGCGCATCTTCGGCAGCTGGATGAAGCGGAACACCGCCAGCTTGCTGGCGCCGTCGATGCGCGCGGCCTGGTAGTAGGCGTCGGGGATGGCGCGCAGGCCGGCGTAGCACAGCAGCGCGACCAGCGGCGTCCAGTGCCAGACGTCCATCACCAGCACGGTCAGCCAGGCGTCGGTGGCGTTGCCGGTGTAGCTGTAGTCGATGCCCAGCTTCGCCAGCGCGGCGCCGAGCAGGCCGATGTCGGTGCGGCCGTAGATCTGCCAGATGGTGCCGACTACGTTCCAGGGGATCAGCAGCGAGATCGCCACGATCACCAGCACTGCCGATGCCTTCCAGCCCTGCGCCGGCATCGACAGCGCGAGCAGGATGCCCAGCGGGATCTCCACCACCAGCACCGCCAGCGAGAAGCCGATCTGGCGCAGCAGCGCGCCCTGCAGGTCGTCGTCGCGCATCACCGCCTTGAACCATTCGGTGCCGACGAAGACGCGCCGCTCGGGCGAGATGATGTCCTGCACCGAGTAGTTCACCACCGTCATCAGCGGCAGGATGGCTGAGAAGGCCACGCACAGCACGACGGGCAGGATCAGCAGCCACGCCTTCTGATTGACGGGCTTCATGCGACGAGCTCCTCGTTCTGGTAGTAGCAGGTGTGCTCGCCCACGATCGACAGCCAGACCGACTCGCCAGCCTTCGGGATCGCCTGCTCGCCACTGAGCCGCGCGCGCAGCACCGTGCCGTCGGCCAGCGTGGTGGTCAGCAGCCAGTAGGTGCCGATGTCCTGCGCCGTCTTCACCGTGCCCGGCACGGCGCCCGGCGTGTGCGGCGCGGCGAGCGTCACGTACTCCGGTCGGATACCCAGCAGCGTCGCGCCCGCCGGCGCACCTGCAGCCAGCGTGGCCGGCAGGAAGTTCATGCCCGGCGAGCCGATGAAGTGGCCGACGAAGGTGTGGCGCGGCCGTTCGAACAGATCGGACGCGGAGCCCACCTGCACCGCGCGGCCACGGGTCATCACCACCACCTGGTCGGCGAAGGTCAGCGCCTCGACCTGGTCGTGCGTCACGTAGACCAGCGTCAGCTTCAGCTCGTGGTGGATCTGCTTGAGCTTGCGGCGCAGCTGCCACTTCAGGTGCGGGTCGATCACCGTCAGCGGCTCGTCGAACAGCACCGCGCTGACGTCTTCGCGCACCAGGCCGCGGCCGAGCGAGATCTTCTGCTTCGCGTCGGCGGCCAGGCCGGCGGCGCGCTTGTCGAGCTGCGCACTCATCTCCAGCATCTCGGCGATCTGGCCGACACGCTGCTTGATGCGATCGGGCGCCACGCCGCGGTTGCGCAGCGGGAAGGCGAGGTTCTCGGCCACGGTCATCGTGTCGTAGATCACCGGGAACTGGAACACCTGGGCGATGTTGCGTTCCTGCGGTGTCAGCCGAGTGACGTCACGCTCGCCGAACTTCACCGTGCCCTGCGAGGGCACGACCAGGCCCGAGATGATGTTGAGCATGGTCGTCTTGCCGCAGCCCGAGGGACCGAGCAGCGCATAGGCGCCGCCGTCGGCGAAGCTCATCTTCAGCGGCAGCAGCGCGTAGTCCTCGTCCTTCTGCGGATTCGGGCGGTAGCTGTGCGCCAGGTCGAGATCGATGCGGGCCATGTCAGTTCCCCCCCGGCGCGACGAGCAGGTCGCCGGCCGCATCGAACACATAGACCTGTGCCGGGTTCAGGTACAGCGTCACCGCCGAGCCGAGCTCGAACTGGTGCACGCCTGTCAGTTGCGCGACGACTTCGCCGACCTGCGTGGCCACGTGCACGAAGGTGTCGGAGCCGGAGATCTCGGCCAGCTCCACCTGGCCCGGCAGGGCGAGGTCGCCGGGGCGTTGCTGCACGCGCAGGGCGCTGGCGCGCACGCCGATGGTCAGCGCGCCCGAACCGGCGCTGGTCGGCAGCGGCACCGAGAGGTTCACACCGGCGGCCAGCGTGACGCCGATCGAGGCGCTGCTGGCCGGCAGCAGGTTCATCGGCGGGTCGCTGAAGGCACGCGCCACGCGGATCGACTTCGGCCGGCGGAACACCTCCGCCGTCGGCCCGTACTGCAGCAGTTCGCCCGCGTCGAGCACGGCGGTGTAGCCGCCGAGCAGCAGCGCCTCGGTGGGCTCGGTGGTGGCGTAGACCACGGTCGAGTCGCCGGCGGCGAAGAGTTGCGTCAGCTCCTCGCGCAGTTCCTCGCGGAGCTTGTAGTCGAGATTCACCAGCGGCTCGTCGAGCAGCATCAGCGGCGCCTTCTTGGCCAGCGCGCGCGCCAGGGCCACGCGCTGCTGCTGGCCGCCCGACAGCTCGGCCGGCAGTCGCTTGAGGAAGGGCTCGATGTGCAGCTTCTTGGCCAGCGCCTGCACGCGCTGCGCGATGTCGGCCTCGCCGCGCAGCTTCAGCGGCGAGGCGATGTTGTCGGCCACCGTCATCGACGGGTAGTTGATGAACTGCTGGTAGACCATCGCGACGTTGCGCTCGCGCACCGGCATGCCGGTCACGTCCTGGCGGTCGGCCAGCACGCGGCCGGCATGGGGCTTGTCCAGCCCGGCCATCACGCGCATCAGCGTGGTCTTGCCGGCCTGTGTCGCACCGAGCAGCACCGTCACGGCGCGCGGCACGAGCGTCAGGTCGAGCGGGTAGAGGTGGGTCTGCGCGCCCACCTTCTGCTCGATGCGTTCGAGCGTCAGTTCCATTGGGTCTCCGTCGGGGCCGAAGCCAGGGTGCCCCAGTGCCGGCGGCACCAGTCGTCCACCGCAGCGCGGTGGTGTGGCTCGTAGTGCAGGCCGAGCTTGCTGCGCCGCCACAGCACGTCGTCGGCACTGCGCGCCCATTCCTCGTCGTGCAGGAACTGCAGCTCGGCTTCGTACAAGCCGGGCGCGACTTCGGCGCCCAGCGGCTGCTTCAGCAGGCCGACCGCACGCGCGCCGTAGGCGCGCGCCAGGCGCCGCACCAGCGGCGTCGGCAGCTCGGGGTGGGCGAGCGCCAGCGCCTGCACGAAGCGGCTGAAGTCGGTGTCGGGGCGCTGGGCGGCACCGATGGTGGCGCTCAGGTCGCCGCCGGGCAGGAAGGCGCGCTCGGTCCAGGCGCCGCGCGACACCTTCAGCGGGCTGGCGACCAGGTCGGCGGCTTCTTCGGCGAGCTTGCGGAAGGTGGTGATCTTGCCGCCCCAGACGTTGAGCAGTGGTGCCATCGCGGTGTCGAGCTCGAGCGAGTAGTCGCGCGTGACCGCCGACGGATCGCCCGACTCGTCGTCGAGCAGCGGGCGCACGCCGGCGTAGCTCCACACCACGTCGGCCGGCCGCACCGGCTTGGCGAAGTAGCGGCTCGCCTGCTCGCACAGGTAGGCGGTCTCGTCGGCGTCGATGCGCGCGGCGCCGATCGCGCCGTGGTGCTCCACGTCGGTGGTGCCGATCAGCGTGAAGTCGCCCTCGTACGGGATCGCGAAGATGATGCGCTTGTCGGGGTTCTGGAAGATGTAGGCGTGGTCGTGCTCGAACATCTTCGGCACCACGATGTGGCTGCCCTTGACCAGGCGCAGCGACTTCGCCTTCGGCGCATGCGCATGCTCGGCGAGGAACTGCGCGGCCCACGGGCCGGCGGCGTTGACCAGCGCGCGCGCCGTCACCGTGCGCCGCGTGCCGTCGGCGCCCGCCAGCACGGCTTGCCACTGCGTGGCCTCGCGCCGCGCGTCGACGCAGGCGGTGCGCGTCAGCACGGTGGCGCCGCGGGCCTGCGCATCCAGCGCGTTGAGCACGACGAGGCGGGCGTCGTCGACCCAGCCGTCGGAGTAGACGAAGCCCTTGCGGAAGTCGCGCTTCAGCGGCGCGCCGGTGGCGTGCGTGCGCAGGTCGACGGTGGTCGAGCCCGGCAGCACTTCGCGACGCGCCAGGTGGTCGTACAGGAACAGCCCGGCGCGGATCATCCACACCGGCCGCATGCCGGGGTCGTGCGGCATCACGAAGCGCAGCGGCCACATGATGTGCGGCGCGCTCTTGAGCAGCACCTCGCGCTCGGCCAGCGCCTTCTTCACCAGCGAGAACTCGTAGTACTCGAGGTAGCGCAGCCCGCCGTGGATCAGCTTGGTCGACGACGACGAGGTGTGCGAGGCGAGGTCGTCCTTCTCGGCCATCACCACCTTCAGGCCGCGGCCGGCCAGGTCTCGCGCGATGCCGGCGCCATTGATGCCGCCGCCGACGACGAGCACGTCGCAGACCAGCGGATCGGTGGCAGCGGCGCCGGCATGGGTGTCCTGGCGCCAGCCTTCGGGGCGGGGGTGGTTCAAGCGTTCTCCGGGGTGGGGCCGGTGCGCGTCCGGCGGGATCTGTGGCTGACTCGGGGTTGTCTCGGGAATGTTCGTTTGTGTTCGTTTGCGCGCTTCTCTTTTCTTTTTAGCCCAGACTGGGCACTGAAGCAAGATGGGTAAGCCCTGTGGTTTTCCCGAAACGCGCCGCTACGCTCGCCGCCATGACGCCCAACCCACGCCAGTCGGACCTGCTGGAGGAAGTGCGCGTGCGCGGTTCGGTCTCGGTCGAGGCGCTGGCCGAGCGCTTCGGCGTGACGCTGCAGACCGTCCGCCGCGACGTGAAGCTGCTGTCCGACGAAGGCCTGCTCGCGCGCTTCCACGGTGGCGTGCGCGTGCCCTCGTCGACCACCGAGAACATCGCCTACCGCCAGCGCCAGAAGCTCAACGAGACTGCCAAGCAGCGCATCGCGCGCGCGGTGGCCAAGGCGGTGCCGGAGAACTGCTCGCTGATCATCAACATCGGCACGACCACCGAGGCCATCGCACGCGAGCTGCTGCGCCACAAGGGCCTGCGCGTGATCACCAACAACCTGAACGTCGCGGCGATCCTGTCGGACAACCCGGACTGCGAGGTCATCGTCGCCGGCGGCGTGGTGCGCTCGCGCGACCGCGGCATCGTCGGCGAGGCGACGGTCGACTTCATCGCGCAGTTCAAGGTCGACATCGCGTTGATCGGCATCTCGGCGATCGAGGCCGACGGCACGCTTCGCGACTTCGACTACCGCGAGGTGAAGGTGGCGCGCGCCATCATCGAGCACTCGCGCGAGGTCTGGCTGGCTGCCGACCACAGCAAGTTCAACCGGCCGGCGATGGTGGAGCTGGCGCGGCTCGACCAGATCGACACGCTGTTCACCGATGCGCCACCGCCGGCGCCGTTCTCTGCGTTGCTCACCGAAGCCGGGGTGACGCTCCACGTGACCGAATCATGAGCAAGTTCCTCCTCGCCCTCGACCAGGGCACCTCCAGCTCGCGCAGCATCGTCTTCGACGAGGGCGGCCGCATCGTCGCGATGGCGCAGCGCGAGTTCCGCCAGATCTTTCCGCAGCCCGGCTGGGTGGAGCACGACCCGAAGGAGATCTGGGCGACGCAGCTGGCCACCGCGCAGGAGGCGCTCGCCAAGGCGAAGCTGAAGGCGGGCGACATCGCCTCGATCGGCATCACCAACCAGCGCGAGACCACGGTGGTCTGGAACCGCCGCACCGGCGAGCCCGTCTACAACGCGATCGTCTGGCAGGACCGCCGCGCCGAGCCGACCTGCGCCGCGCTGCGCGCGCAGGGCCTGGAAGAGACCTTCCAGCGCAAGACCGGGCTGATCGTCGACGCCTACTTCTCCGGCACCAAGCTGAAGTGGATCCTCGACAACGTGGCTGGTGCGCGCGCCGCTGCACTGGCCGGCGAGCTGGCCTTCGGCACCATCGACACCTGGCTGATGTGGCAGCTCACTGGTGGCGCGGTGCATGCCACCGACGTCAGCAACGCGTCGCGCACGCTGATGCTGAACGTGCATACCAACACCTGGGACGACGAGCTGCTGAAGATCCTCGACGTGCCGGTGGAGGTGCTGCCGGCGGTGTGGCCGTCGTCCCATGTCTACGGCCACACGCGCGCCGAGTGGCTCGGGGCTTCGCTGCCGATTGGTGGCGTCGCCGGCGACCAGCAGAGTGCGCTGTTCGGCCAGGCCTGCTTCAAGGCCGGTCTGGCGAAGAACACCTACGGCACCGGCTGCTTCATGCTGATGCACACCGGCAGCCAGTTCCAGTCGTCGGCCAATGGGCTGATCACCACCAGTGCGGCGCAACCGACCGGCACGCCCGAGTTCGCCTTCGAAGGCAGCGTGTTCATCGGCGGCGCGGTGGTGCAGTGGCTGCGCGACGGCCTGCAGGCGATCAAGGGCTCGGGCGAGGTGCAGCAGCTGGCGCAGAGCGTGCCCGACGCCGGTGGCGTGATGTTCGTGCCGGCCTTCACCGGCCTGGGCGCGCCGTACTGGAAGGCCGAGGCGCGCGGCGCCATCGTCGGCCTGACGCGCGGCAGCACGGTGGCACACATCGCGCGCGCGGCGCTGGAGAGCATCGCCTTCCAGAGTGCGGCGCTGCTGCTGGCGATGAGCCGCGATGCGGTGGCCAACGGCGGCGCGCCGGTGGCCGAGCTGCGCGTGGATGGCGGCGCCTGTGTCAACGACCTGCTGATGCAGTTCCAGGCCGACCTGCTGGGCATTCCGGTGGTGCGGCCGCAGGTGATCGAGACCACCGCGCTCGGCGCTGCCTACCTGGCCGGCCTGTCCTGCGGCGTGTGGCGCAATCTCGACGAACTGAGCGCGCAGTGGCAGGTCGAGCGGCGCTTCCTGCCGACCCTGTCGCGCGAGCGGGCCGACGAGCTGATGCAGCGCTGGGAGCATGCGGTCGCGCAGGCAACGCTGTAGGCTGTCGGCCTGCTGACACGACGGTGTCAGCAGGGGGCGCGCAGCATCGCGGCCCCTGACGTCTTCACCGGAGGACCGCATGCGCCGCGCTGAGCGCCTGTTCCAGATCATCCAGCTGATCCGCGGCCGGCGGCTGTCGACCGCGCGTTTCCTGGCGGAGCGTCTCGAGGTCTCGGAGCGCACCGTCTACCGCGACGTGGCCGATCTGCTCGCGCAGGGCGTGCCGATCGAGGGCGAAGCCGGCGTGGGTTATCGCATGCGCGCCGGCTTCGACCTGCCGCCGCTGATGTTCACCGCCGACGAAGCGCGCGCGCTGGTCGCCGCGGTGCGGCTGGCGCAGTCGCGGCTGGACACCGAGCTGGCGGCACGTGCGGAGAGTGCGCTGTCGAAGATGCTGGCGGTGCTGCCGCCGGCGGCGCGGGCGGCGGCCGAGAGCCTGGCGATCTACGCGACCCCGGTCGGCCCCGACGAGGCCACGCGCGAGCGCCTGCAGCGGCTGCGCATCGCAGCCGAGGATCGGCGCGTCGTGCAGATGCGCTATGTCGACCTCAAGGGTCGCGTCAGCGAGCGCCGTGTGCGCCCGCTGGGCTGCTTCTACTGGAGCGAGGTGTGGACGCTCGCGGCCTGGTGCGAGGCGCGCGCGGACTTCCGCAACTTCCGCATCGACCGCATCGAGCGGCTCGAGGTGCTGGACGAGCGCTTCCGCGACGAGCCGGGCCGGACACTGGCCGACCTGTTCCGCCAGGTCGAAGGCGAGATGTGCGAGCGGGATCGCTCGACCGATGCCTGAGGCGGCGGCGCACGTCCCGTGCGCCGCGCTCCTCGGCCATCACTTCACGGCGGCGGTGGTCATGCCGTTGTCCAGCGCACGCAGGCCGGCGGCGCGGATCTGCTCGAGTTGGGCCGGCGTCGCGACACGCACCGTGCCGTCGCTGGTCTCGGTCAGGCCCAGGCGAGCGGCTTCGCGCGCTTCGGCAGTCACTTGCGCGCGGCTGAGCTGCGACGCGGCCTTCGGCGCGGCCGAGGCTTCGCCGGTGTAGGCGACGTCGATCCGCGGCGCGGCCTTCAGCGTGGCGATCACTTCGGCGCGGGTCGTCGACGACTGCAGCACGGGCACCGGGAAGTCCTGCGTGCCTTCCTGGGCAAAGGCGGCGCCGGTGCCGGCGAAGGAAACGAAGAGGGCGGTGGCGATCAGGGTCTTGGCGTTCATGATGTGTTCCTCGGGGTCGGTGGGTTGATTCGGTTCGGTGGTGCCGGCGTTGTCGTCGGCATGGGGTGAACTGTAGAAACCGACCCTCGCGCTTTCCCGAACAGCGAGATGACAAATTCGTAATCCAGCGAATCGCCCTTCGATGAGAACATTCGTGCCGTTGTCAACCTGTGGTCACCATGCGCCTGCTCGTCATCGAGGATGAACCCAAGCTCGCCGACTACCTGCACAAGGGCCTGTCGGAGAACGGCTACGTCGTCGACGTGGCCAGCGATGGCATCCGCGGCCGCCTGCTGGCCTGCGAGGGCGAGTACGACCTGGTGCTGCTCGACCTGATGCTGCCCGGCGTCGACGGCTTCGGCGTGCTCAAGGCGATGCGCGAGCGCGGCCAGACGCCGGTGCTGATGCTCACCGCGCGCGACAAGATCGAGGACCGCGTGCGCGGCCTGCAGGAAGGTGCCGACGACTACCTGGTCAAGCCCTTCGCGTTCTCAGAGTTGCTGGCGCGTGTGGGCGCGCTGCTGCGCCGCGGGGCCACTGCGGCCGGTGCCGCCAACGGCTCGGGCACGCAGCTGCGGCTGGCCGATCTCGACATCGACCTGGCCAGCCGCAAGGCCCATCGCGATGGCAAGCGCCTCGATCTGACGGCCAAGGAGTTCACGCTCTTGACGCTGCTGCTGCGCCGCCGCGGCCAGGTGCTCAGCCGCACCACGCTGGCCGAGCAGGTGTGGGACATGAATTTCGACTCCGACACCAACGTCGTCGAGGTCGCGGTGCGCCGGCTGCGCGCCAAGCTCGACGACCCGTTCCAGAACAAGCTGCTGCACACCGTGCGCGGCATGGGCTACGTGCTCGAAGACCGATCCGCCCCATGAAGATCTGCAGCCACTCCATCAGCCTGCGCCTGTCGCGCAAGCTGGCCATCGTCACGATGTTCGTGCTCGCCGCGCTGTTCCTCGGCGCCTGGCTGTCGGTGAAGATGATGATCAAGGAGAAGAACGCCGAGGACGCGCGCTTTCGCGGCAGCGTGATCGCGCAGATCCTGGCGCTCGAACTGAAGAACGGCGGCGAACAGGCCTGCCTGTCGCGTGTGCGGGCCGATGCGCCGATGCGCGCCAACACGCGGCTGGAGCTGTGGCGCGCCGATGGCACGCCGCTCTACGCCGACGCGGCGACCGGCTCGCACGCGATGTCGACGCACACGCACAGCGTCGACTTCGACATTCCCGCGCCGAACCTCGCCGGTGGCCTGCTGAAGGCGCGCTACACGGTGGATTTCGCCAGCGACGCCAAGTTCGGCCGCAACTGGGCGATCGTCTTCGTCGTCGTCACGCTGACGGCTGGTGCACTGGTCGCCATGGGCAGCTTCTGGCACGTGCGGCGCGCACTGCGGCCGCTGCGCGAACTGGCGTCGCAGACGCGGGCCATCTCGCCCGGCGGGCTGGACCAGCGCCTGTCGCTCGCCGACCCGGCCGAGGAACTGCTGCCCTGGATCGAGCAGTTCAACGCGCTGATGGAGCGGCTCGAGCGTGCGGTCGCCCAGCTCGAGGCCTTCAACGCCGACGTGGCCCACGAGCTGCGCACGCCGCTGGCGGCGCTGATCGGCCACACCGAGGTGGCGCTGTCGCGCGAGCGGCCGGTCGATGAGCTGCGCGACACCATGCTGTCCAACCTCGAGGAGGCGCAGCGCCTGGCCGCCATGGTCAACGACATGCTGTTCCTGTCGCAGGCCGACCGCGGCGCCACCGCGCGGCGCGGCGCGGTGACCAGCCTGGCGGCGCTGGCGGCGCAGGTCGTCGAGTTCCACGAGGCCATGCTCGAGGAGGCCAACCTGACCGCGCGCATCGACGGCGACGTGCAGGCCGCCGTCGACGAACCGCTGCTCAAGCGCGCCATCGCGAACCTGCTGGGCAATGCGATCCGCTTCGCCCAGCCCGGGTCCTGCGTGGTGCTGCGCATCGCGCCGGACGAGGCCGAGCAGGTGCGTGTCGAGGTCGAGAACGCCGGCGCGGCGATCGCCCCGCAGCACCTGACGCGGCTGTTCGACCGCTTCTTCCGCGTCGACGAGGCGCGCCCGGGAGGCAGCCAGTCGCACCATGGCCTGGGCCTGGCCATCGTCGCGGCGATCGCCCGCATGCACGCCGGCCGCCCGCTGGCCGCCAGCGAAGGCGGCAGCACGCGGGTCGGCTTCACGCTGGTGCCGCGCTGAGGGGCGGTGCGCCGGCCGGGGCCGGGCGCAGCTAGCATGGCGGGATGATGCAACTGCACTACTTCCCCAGCAACGCCAGCATGACGCCGCACATGCTGCTCGAGGAACTCGGCGTGCCCTGCGAGCGTGTGCTGGTCGACCGCACGAAGAATGCGCACCACACGCCCGAGTACCTGAAGCTCAACCCGAACGGCAAGATCCCGGTGCTGGTCGACGGGGACCTGGTGCTGTACGAGACCGCGGCCATCGTGCTGCATCTGGTCGACATGCATCCCGAGGCCGGCCTGGCACCGGCGGTCGGTACACCGGAGCGCGCCACGTTCTACAAGTGGCTGATGTGGCTGTCCAACACGCTGCAGGCCGAGATGCCGCTGTACTTCTATGCCGACCGCTGGGCCGACGATGCCGGTGGTGCCGCGCAGGTCAAGCGCCACGCCGAGGCGCACATCGCCGGCATGATCGATCAGCTCGAAGGCGAGCTCGCGCGCCACGGCGGGCCATGGTTCCTGGGCGAGCGCTACAGCGCGCTGGACCCCTACGTCCTGATGCTGTGCCGCTGGACGCGCGGCATGGCGCGACCCGCGCGCACGCTGCCGGCCCTCGGGCCCTACCTGCAGCGCGTGCTGGCGCGACCGGCGGTGCAGCGCACCTATGCGAACGAAGGACTGGGCGAGCCGCGGGTCTGAGAGACTCCTGTCGTCGGATTCCGCTGATGGCCCTAAACGGAAGTTCGCCATCTGCTTTGCATGTTGAGGTCGGCGCGGCAAAGGCGCGTGCGGGCAGGCTGGCGCGCGCCGCTTCGGCGGTCGGCCCGATGGGCCGACTCCCTTGCGCTGCTCGGTCTCGCGGCAGGCCGCCCAACTCGCTTCGCTCACTGCGTTCGCTGCGCTCAGACAGCCGGCGGCAAGTCAGTTCACGAAGCGCGCTGCCGCGCGCCTGCCGCAAGCCCTGCGCTGCTCAGCGCCGAACAGGCGCGCGCCAGCCTGCCCGCACGCACCTTTGCTGAACCCGCGGTCGCGGTCCGGTCGAGGAACCCCGGTGGTGGACTTCGCGGCAGGCGCTGCCCGCTGGGGGCGATTTGGGCGGCGACGAGAAGCGCAGCGTCAGGGGGCGGCGCGCGCAAGCGCGCTTCGTAGACTGACTTGCCGCCGGCTGTCTGAACGGAGTGAGCGCAGCGAACGCAGTGAGTTGGGCGGCTGCCCCCTGGCGCGAGCATCGCAGTGGAGTCGGCGCACAGCGCCGACCGCCGCCGCATGAGCCCCCAGCGGGCAGCGTCTGCCGCGATGCGCCGATCAGGGCACGAAAGCAGACCTACGCGGACGGCAGCAAAGGGCCGCAAGCCGCCCTTGCTGTGCGTGACTCTGTGGCGCCTTGAGCGCGGATCGGAGATCAGCCGCAGCCTATGCGCGCGCGCCAGTGGTCGATCTGGGGCGTGGAACCGCGCGCCAGTTGTCGCTCGTTGAGCAGCGCGCGTCCGAGTGCACGTTCACCGCCCGGCATCGCGCAGGCGGCGAGCAGGGTCTGGTCGATCAGGTCGCGTTGCGCGTGGCTGCCACCGAAGCGGTGGGCGGTCTCGCGCAGCGGCAGCAGCAGCCGGATCGCTTCGGCCGCGTTGCCGGAGTCGAAGGCGAGCAGGCCGCGCATCAGCGGCAGCCCGACCTCGCGCGCCATCGCCGCATTGCTGGCGCTGCCGCGCTCGGCACGGCGCTGCACCGCCGCCAGCAACGCCTGCGCGCGCTCCGCATCGCCCAGTCCGATCAGCGCGACCAGCATGTGCGCATCGTTGAAGGCCGAATGGCCGGCGTCGCGCGGCGTCAGGTCCCAGCCGTCGGCGAGGTCGGCCCAGCGTGGCGCCAGATCCTCGGCGCCGAGCAGGCGCAGCCGCCACAGCAACGCGGCGCCGTCCAGGCGCTGCAGCGTCAGCACCGCATGCGCGCTGCCCTGGTGAGCATCGTGCAGCGCCAGCGCCCCGCGCAGGTCCATCGCTTCCAGATGGAAGAGTGCCCAGTGCCACCAGTGGTGCCCCGCGAAGCCGTTGCCTTCGGC
Source organism: Chitinophaga pinensis (assembly GCA_943370595.1). Lineage (GTDB taxonomy): Bacteria > Pseudomonadota > Gammaproteobacteria > Burkholderiales > Burkholderiaceae_C > Piscinibacter. The sequence goes on along the minus strand of CALRRO020000002.1, from coordinate 48,972 downwards.
CCAGACCGGCTGCTGCTCGTGCAGCCAGCGCCGGCCCTCGTCGAAGCGGCCCTGCATTTCCATCACGTGCGCCACCGCATGCGTGGCCCAGGGCACCTTGGCGTCGCCGGAGACGGCCTCCCGGCCGACCGCCTCGGCCTGCGCGTAGAGGTTGCACTCCTCCAGCCCGAAGGCGTGCATGCCCAGCAGGTAGGGGCGCAGCACATCGTCGCGCGGCCACTCGGGCAGCACGCGCGCGACCCGGCCGCGCAGGTTGCGCGCGTCGCCGCGGTAGAAGTCGAACAGGTGTGCCCACTGCAGCGCGAAGAGGTCGCGTGGGTGGTCGAGCAGGATCTGCTCCCAGGCGGCGCAGGCGCCATGCCAGTCGCCGGCGGCGCAGCGGTCGGCCGCCGCCCAGTGCGCGCGCTCGCGCTCGGGGGCGTTCGTGGCCAGCAGGTCGGCCTGGTCCAGCGCGGCGCGGGCATCCGCCAGCAGCGAGGGTTCGGTCAGCGTCAGCAGGAAGGCCGCCTTCATCACGTGCGGCAGCATCCAGCCGGGGTCGGCGGCGATGGCGGCGTCGATGTCGGCCAGCGGTGCGTCGAAGAACGAGCACATGCGCCACAGCGCAGCCTCGGCATGGGCCAACGCCTCGGGCGATGCCGTGCCGACCGGGTTCCCGCGGCTGTCCTGCTTCATGCTCAGGCCGAAGGCGGCTGCGGCCACGGCCGCTGAGCCGGGCGCATCAGCTCCCAGGCGTGCGCGACCTGCAGCACGCCGAGGTCGTCGTGGCGCGCTCCAGTGATCTGCAGCCCGATCGGCAGGCCTTCGGCGCTGTAGCCGCAGTTGATGCTCGCCGAGGGCTGCTCGCTCATGTTGAAGGGCAGCGTGAAGCCGATGTGCTCGAGCGGGCGCGCCGGGTCGTTGGTCGGGCAGGGCCACTCGGCGGCATAGGCGACGATCGGTGCGGTCGGCGAGATCACCACGTCGAACGGCGCGCAGGCGGCCACTGCGGCGTCTCGCATCGCACCCATCTGGCTGTAGCCGCGGAACACCTGCTCGCCGCTCAGCCCGGCGCCGCCGCGCGACCACTCGACGATGAAGGGCAGCACCTTCGCGCGGCGTTCCTCCGGAAGCGCGGAGATGTCCATCCAGCTGCGGCAGCGCCAGAAGGTGTCCATGCCGTCGATCATCGTGCGCGTCATGAAGGGCGCCACCGGCTCGACGATCGCGCCGGCCGCTTCGAACGCCTTCGCCGCTGCCTCGACCGCGGCGCGCACCTCAGGCTCCACCGGCAGGCCCCAGCCGGCGTCGAGCTGCAGGCCGATGCGCAGGCCCCTCACCTCGCGGTGCAGGCTCTGCCAGGCGATGTCCTGCCAGGGCAGGCTCATCGTGTCGCGTGTGTCGGGCCGGCTGAGCACGCCCATCATCAGCGCCGCGTCGGCCACGGTGCGCGTCATCGGCCCGGCCACGCGGCCTGCGTAGGGCGGGAAGATCGGGATGCGGCCCAGGCTGGGCTTGAGGGTGAAGATGCCGCACCAGGCAGCCGGCAGGCGCACCGAGCCGCCGATGTCGGTGCCCAGGTGCAGTGGCCCGTAGCCCGCCGCAGCGCCGGCACCGGCACCGGCGCTGCTGCCGCCGGGGTTCTTCGTCAGGTCCCACGGGTTGCGGGTCAGCGGGTGGAAGCTCGACAGCCCCGAGGACAGCATGCCGTAGTCGGGCATGGTGGTCTTGCCGAGGATCACCGCGCCCGCCTCCCGCAGACGTGCGGCCGGCGGCGCATCGTCGGCGGCTGGTACCAGCGTCGTCGCGGCGGTGCCCAGCGGCACCGGCGTGCCGCGGGTGGCGATGTTCTCCTTGATCATCGCCGGCACGCCGTCCAGCGGCCCCTGCGGCTCGCCACGGATCCAGCGCGACTGCGAGGCTTCGGCCTGCACCAGCGCGGCCTCGGCGTCGAGCGCGTAGGTAGCGCTCAGCTGCGGCTCCCAGCGCGCGATGTGGCGCAGCACCGCGCGTGTGGCTTCCACCGGCGAGGCGGCCTTGCGGTGGTAGAGGTCGAGCAGTTCGATCGCGCTGAGTTGATGCAGCTCGGCCATGCTGCCGCCTACCAGCTCAGTGCCGCGAGGTCGTTGGCGAAGATCGGCGAGCTGCTCCACAGCCCCTTCAGCGGCTTGCGCGCCACCGCGAACTGCGGCAGCTGGAACAGCCAGGCATTGACCTGGTCGGTGGCCAGCAGGCGCTGGATGTCGCCGGCCAGCTTCAGCCGCGCCTTCGGCTCGGTGGTGCCGTTGTACTTCGCCAGCAGCTCGCGGAAGGCCTTGCTGTCGTAGCCCCAGTAGTAGGCCGGGTCGGCATAGCGGTCGAAGTCCAGCGGCTCGACGTGGCTGATCAGGCTGAGGTCGTAGTTGCCCTTGAAGGTGCCCGACAGCCACTGCGCCCACTCGACGTTCTCGATCTTCGCGACGATGCCCACCTTGGCCAGCTGCGCGGCGACGATCTCGCCGCCCTTGCGCGCGTACTGCGGCGGCGGCAGCGTCAACGTCACGTTCAGCGGCGTCGCCACGCCGGCTTCCTTCAGCAGCGTGCGCGCCTTTTCGGGGTTGTGCGGGCTCATCGAGGTCAGGTCGACGTAGCCGGCATCGCTGGGCACCATGTGGCTGCCGATCGGCGCGCCGTAGCCTTCCATCGCGCCGTCGACGATCGCCTTGCGGTCGATCGCCGCGGCGATCGCGCGGCGCACGCGCACGTCGTCGAAGGGCTTGCGCTTGTTGTTGATCGCGACGAGGGTCTTGCCTTCGGTGCCGCCGATCTCCACCGTGAAGCGCTTGTCGGCCTGGAACTGCTTCAGGTTCTGCGGCGCGCCGAAGCGCGGCATGCCGTCGATGTCGCCGGCGAGCAGCGCCGACACCTGGGCCGAAGGGTCGCTGATGAATCGCCAGGTCACCTTCTTCATCTTCACCGCTGCGGCGCCGCGGTACGCGTCGTTCCTGACCAGCGTGATCGACGCGCCCTTCTTCCAGTCCTCGAAGCGAAACGGGCCGGTGCCCACGGGCCTGGTGGCCGTCGTCGCCGCGCTCTTCGGGTCGAGGATCACCGCGGTGGTCTCGCCCATGCGGAACAGGAAGTTGCCGTCGGCCTGGTTGAGCACCAGGATCACGGTGTGCGCATCGGGCGTGTCGATGCGGCTGATGTTGTCGAACACCGCCTTCTTCGCCTTGTTGGTCGAGCCTTCGGCCTTGGCGCGCTCGAAGCTGAACTTCACGTCGCTGGCGTCGAAGTCCTCGCCGTCGTGGAACTTCACGCCACGGCGCAGGGTGAAGGTGTACACGCGGCCGTCGGGGTCGACCGTCCAGCGCTCGGCCAGCAGCGGGCTCACCGAGCCGTCCATGCCGATCTTCGTCAGGCCTTCCAGCACGCTCGGGTGCACCACCTCGCCGATCGCCGCGGCGGAGGCGGCGGTCGGGTCCAGGCCCGGCGCCGGCTCGAGCGTCATGCCGAGCACGACGCTGTCGCGGCGGCCCTGGGCCGCCGCGGTGATGGCCAGCACGGCCATCAGCAGGCCGCAGGTGAACTGGAACGATGGCTTCATCGAGGCTCCTCGGGCCGCCCGGCCGAATCGGCAAAGGCCGCCACTGTATCGGAGGGCGGCTCGAACGGCTCGTGCGCGGCGATCAGCGTGCGGGTGTACGGATGCCGTGGCGCGCGGAACAGCGTCGCGCAGTCGCCGCGCTCGACGATCAGGCCCTGCTGCATCACCACCACCTCGTCGCAGACATGGTCGATCACCGCCAGGTCGTGGCTGATCAGCAGGTAGGTGACGCCGTAGCGCTGTTGCAGCTCGATCAGCAGGTTCAGCACCTGGGCCTGCACCGAGACGTCGAGTGCGCTGACCGGCTCGTCGGCGACGATCAGCTTCGGCTTCGTGATCAGCGCGCGGGCGATCGCGATGCGCTGGCGCTGGCCGCCGGAGAACTCGTGCGGGTACTTGCGTGCATCGGCCGCGCGCAGGCCCACGGCGTCGAGCGCCTCGGCCACCGCGCGATCGCGCGGCGCTTCGCCGTCCAGTGCCAGCGGTTCGGCGACGATGCGTCCGACCGTCATGCGCGGGTCGAGCGAGCCGTAGGGGTCCTGGAAGACCATCTGAAAGCCCCGCCGCGCTGCGCGCAGTTCGCCTGGTGACAGGTGGTTCAGGTCCCGGCCCATGAACTCGACCCGGCCGCTGGAGGGGCGCTCCAGTGCCATCGCGATGCGCGCCAGCGTCGACTTGCCCGAGCCCGACTCGCCGACCACGCCGAGGCTGCGGCCGGGCTGCAGTTCGAGGCTGACGCCGCGCAGCGCCTCGACCACCGGCGCGGGCGAGAGCAGGCTCTCGCGCGGCAGCGTGTAGCGGCGCGTGACCTCGTGCAGCGCGAGCAGGGGCGGCCCTGCGTCGGACACCCGGCTCTCCTGTTCGACGAACTGGCCAGACTCGGCCACGTCCGTGCGGCTCATGCAATGGCTCCGTCGATGCGGATGCAGCGGGCCTCGTGGCCCGCGCCGAGGTCGATCGCCAGCGGCGGCGCCTGCCGGCAGGCGTCGATCGCACGTTCGCAACGGTCCGCGAACGCGCAGCCCGGGCCCATGTCGGCCAGCTCGGGCACGCGGCCGGGGATGGTCGGCAGCCGCTGGCCGCGGGTGGCGCCGAGCCGCGGCCGCGCGGCGTGCAGGCCGCGGGTGTAGGGGTGGGCGCGGCGGGCGAACACCGCACCGACGGGGCCAGACTCGGCCACCGCGCCGCCGTACATCACCATCACCCGCTGCACATGGCGCGCCATCACGCCGAGGTCGTGGCTGATCAGCATCAGGGCCATGCCGCTGCCGCGCACCAGCTCGTCGATCAGCATCAGCACCTCGTGCTGCAGCGTCACGTCCAGCGCGGTGGTCGGCTCGTCGGCAATGAGCAGCTCGGGGCCGCAGGCCAGCGCCATCGCGATCATCACGCGCTGCCGCTGGCCGCCGCTGAGCTGGTGCGGGTAGGCGTCGAGCCGCCGGGCAGCGTCCGGCAATTGCACGCGGTCGAGCAGGCGCAGCGCCTCGGCGCGCGCCGCCTCGCGGGTCAGCCCGCGGTGCAGGCGCAGCGGTTCGGCCACTTGCGCGCCGATGGTGTGCAGCGGGTTCAGCGCCGTCATCGGCTCCTGGAAGATCATCGCGAGGCGGTCGCCACGCAGCTCCGCCATCCCGGCTTCGTCGAGCCCGACCAGTTCCTGGCCGTTCAGCCGGATGCTGCCCTCGACCTGGGCGCCCTCGGGCAGCAGCCCCATCAGCGCCAGCGCGGTGAGCGACTTGCCGCAGCCGCTTTCGCCGATCAGGCCGAGCTTCTCGCCGCGCTGCAGCGCGAACGAGACGCCGCGCAGCGCCGCCAGCGGGCCGTGCGCACCCGGAAGCATCACCCGCAGGTCGCGGACGTCGATCAACGGTGGTTCATCGGCCATGGTCGCGACGATAGCGTCGCGGCGGGAAGGGTGCGAACTGCATCACGGAACCGGTTGCGCGGTATGCGCGCAAGGTCAGCGACCGCTCAATGCGTGACTTATGACGATCATTAAATTGCCACCACAGATCACACTCTCACCACTTCATTTCTGCAACAAGAAGCAACCGAGGGGGAGTCATCATGAAGAATCTGTTCAACAAGGCCGCCGTGGGCATTTCGCTGCTGGTCGCGCTGATGGTGGCGGCCGTGCTGTGGGGCAGCTGGGTCACCGAAGCCGGTGTCGAGCGCGCCGTGCGGCAGAACTTCGTCGCGGCGGGCATGCTGTCGCGGCTGCAGGTCGAGGGCGAGAAGATGCGCCGCTACGAGAAGGAGATGTTCATCTACGTCTCCGAGGCCGGCAAGCGCAACGGCTACGTGAAGGAACACGACGCGGCCTACACCAAGATGCTGGGCCTGCTCGACAGCATGCTGCTGCCCAGCAGCACCTACTTCACCGACGAGGAGCGCAAGCAGATCCTCGGGTGGAAGGAGGCTGCGGTGTTCTATTCCAACGAGATGGCCGCGCTGGCGCGCCGCGCCGAGTCGATGCAGACCCAGAGCCTGAGCCCGGAGCAACGCGTCGGCCTGACGGTTCAGTTCAATGACGGCATCAAGGCCGGCAAGGACCGTTTCCGCGAGCTGCTGGTCGGCACCGACAAGATGCGCAGCGCCAAGGAAGAGGCCGCGCAGACCATCGCGGTCGACATCGGATCCACCTTCCAGCGCCTGCGCATCGGCGTGCTGCTCGGTGGCCTGCTGGTCATCGGCCTGATCCTGGCGTCGCTGCGTGGCGAGCCAGCGGGTGCGGCGCCGCGTCGCGCGCCGGCCCACTGAGCGAACCCATGCCCAGCGCGCGCAGCGACTCGCGCAGCGCCTGAGGCAAGGGCGTGTGGCGAACGCCGGGCAGGGCCGCGAGGCGCCGCCCGTCCAGCGCATGCGGCACGCGCCACAGGTAGGACATGCGCGCCAGCTCGCGCCACATCGGGTGCACGAGGCCGACCGCGCGGATCAACCCCCACGGCATGCCCGCGCGCCGGAATCCGCCGGCCGGCGTGATGCCCAGCTCGGCCGCGGCCACCTCGAGCGCGTCCAGCAGTTCGGCACCGGTCACGGTGTGGCCGCCGAAGTTCAGCGTGCGATAGCCGCAGCCGCCCTGCGCTGCCACCGCCACGAAGGCACGCGCCAGGTCCGGCAGGTAGGCCCAGGCGTGCGCCAACCCCATCGGGCCGGGGTAGACCAGCTTGCCGGCCGGCAGTGACTTGGCGATCGCCAGGTCCAGCCAGCTGCCGGTGCCGGCGCCGAAGAAATCGCCGGCGCGGATCACCGTGGCGCTGATCGCGCCGCTGGCGCAGGCCGCGGCGATCGCCGCTTCCATCGCCACGCGAATCTCGCCCTTGCGCGTGCTCGGCCGCTGCGGCGTGTCCTCGCGAAGCAGCGGCGGCATCTGCTCGCCGTGGTTGTAGACGTTGCCGGGAAACAGGAACTGGGCGCGCAGCCGCGTGGCCACGGCAAGGCCGGCCTCGAGCAGCGGCATCGCCTCGGCGTCCCAGCGGGTGTAGATCGGGTTGACCGCATGCACGACCACGCTGGCGCCGGTCGCGGCGGCCACGAGCGCGTCGGTGTCGGCCAGCGGGATGGCGTGCGCCTCGACGCCGGCGCGCGCTGCCGGCGGCGCGCGGCGCACCTGCGCGAGCACGCGCCAACCGGCCTCGGCGAAGGCCTGCGCGGCAGCGGCGCCGAAGCGGCCGTTGGCACCGAGGATCAGCACGGTGCGGGAGTCGGGTGTCGGGTTCTGGGTGGTCATGGCGGTGTCCTCTCGATGTGTGCGGGCAGTGTCGGACGGCGCAGGTCATTCCACAATTGCCGAGCCATGAACATCAGCCATACACTTTTGCATGGCTGACCCCGATCTCGCCCGCTTCGACTGGACCCTGGTGCGCAGCTTCCTCGCCGTGCTCGACAGCGGCAGCCTCAGCGGCGGCGCCAAGCGGCTGGGCGCGCAGCAGCCGACGCTGAGCCGGCACGTCGCCGAGCTGGAGGCGCAGCTCGGCACGCCGCTGTTCGAGCGCACCGGCCGCGGCGTCACGCCGACCATCGCGGCGCTGGCGATCGCCGATGCGGCCCGGCAGATGCAGGACGGTGCCGCCGCGCTGTCGCAGTCGCTGCTGCGTGCGCGCAGCGCCGACACCGGCACGGTGCGCATCACCACCAGCGAGGTGGCCGCGACCTGGCTGCTGCCTCCGCTGCTGGCCCGGCTACAGGCGCAGGAGCCCGGCATCACGATCGAGCTGGTCGCCTCCAACCAGCTCACCAACCTGCTGCGCCGTGAGGCCGACATCGCGGTGCGCATGGTGCGGCCCGACCAGGCCTCGCTGGTGGCGCGCAAGCTCGGCGACATGCGCATCGTCGCGGCCGCGCACCGCGACTACCTGGCCGCGCAGGGCACGCCGACACGGCCCGAGCAGCTCGCCGGTCACCGGCTGATCGGCTTCGATCGCGACGACAGCATCCTGCGCGGCTTCGCGGCGCAGGGCGTGCCGCTGACGCGCGATCACTTCGCGATGCGCACCGACGCGCAAATCGCCTACGGCCAGCTCGTCGCGGCCGGCGCCGGCATCGGCTTCATCACCGCCTACCTGCTGCGGCGCTGGCCCGGCGTGGTGGCGGTGCTGCCGCAACTGCCGCTGCCCAGCCTGCCGTGCTGGCTGGCGGTGCACCGCGAGATCCGCGGCAACCGCATCGTGCGGCGTGTCTACGACTTCCTGGCCGAGGCGATCCCGCCGGAGATCGCCTGATCCGTCTCAGCGCTGCCGCGCCAGACGCGGGTCGAGCAGGTCGCGCAGCCCGTCGCCCAGCAGGTTCAGGCCGAGCACGCTGAGCACGATCGCCAGCCCTGGCCAGACGGCCAGCAGCGGTGCCTGGTACATCATGCTCTGGCCTTCGCCGAGCATGCGGCCCCAGCTCGGCATCGGCGGCTGCGTGCCCAGGCCGAGGTAGCTCAGCGCCGCCTCGGCGAGGATGGCGATCGCGAAGCGGATCGTCGCCTGCACGATCAGCACCGAGGCGATGTTCGGCAGCACGTGGTCGAGCGTGATGCGCCAGCCGCTCTTGCCGCAGGCGCGGGCGGCGAGCACGTACTCGCGCGTCCACACGGTGGCGGCGGAGGCGCGTGTGATGCGCGCGAACTCCGGGATGTTGAAGATGCCGATGGCGACGATCGCCGTCACCAGCCCCGGCCCGTAGACGGCGGTCAGCATGATGGCCGTGAGCAGGGCCGGAAAGGCGATCGCGAAGTCGCTGGCGCGCATCACCAGCTCCTCCACCCAGCCGCGCCGCGCCGCTGCCAGCAGGCCCAGCGCCACGCCGACGACGATGCCGATGCCCACCGCGATCAGGCCGACCGCGATCGAGGCGCGGGCGCCGACGATGAGCAGCGAGACGATGTCGCGCCCCAGGCTGTCGGTGCCCAGCCAGTGGCTGGCCGAGGGCGGCTGCAGCTTGTTGGGCACGTCGATCTCTGTGGCTGGATGCGGTGTCCAGACGAAGGACAGCAGCGCCAGCCCGAGCAGCAGCAAGACCAGCACGGCGCCGGCGACGAAGCTCGGGTGGCGGCGCGCGCGCGAGAGGAAGCTCATCTGCTGCCCACCTTCATCCGCGGGTCGATCAGCGCGTAGAGCAGGTCGACGACGAAGTTGATGGCGATCACCGTGGCCGCCAGCAGCATCACGATGTTCTGCACCAGCGGCAGGTCGCGGTTGCCGATTGCCTGGAAGACCAGCCGGCCGAGCCCGGGCAGCGAGAACACGTTCTCGATGACCACCGTGCCGGTGACGAGGTTGGCGAACTGCAGTCCCATCACCGTGACCACCGGCACCATGGCGTTGCGCAGCACGTGGCGCCACAGCACCGCGCGGCGCGACAGGCCCTTGGCGCGTGCGGTGCGCACGAAGTCCTCGCGCAGCACGTCGAGCAGCGCCGAGCGCACGAAGCGCGCGAGGATGGCCGCCTGCACCACCGCGAGCGCCATCGCCGGCAGCAGCAGCGCCTGCAGGCCGTCCCACAGGCCACCGCCGTCGTCTTCCGTCCAGCCCGGGAAGCCACCAGCCGGGAACCAGGGCAGCGTCACCGCGAACAGCATCACCAGCAGGATGCCGAACCAGAAGCTGGGCACCGCGATGCCGAGCTGGCTGAGGGCCATCACGCCGAGGTCGCCAGCGCGGTTGTGGCGCGACGCGGCGTAGACGCCGGCGGCCAGCGCGAGCACCGTGCTCATCACCATCGCCAAGAGCGCCAGCGGCACGGTGACGGCCAGGCGCTCGGCGATCAGCTCGACGATCGGTGCGTCGTAGGCATGGCTCAGGCCGAGCTCGAGCGTGAGCAGGCCCCCGAGCCAGGCCAGGTAGCGTTCCGGGGCCGGGCGGTCGAGGCCGAGCTTCTTCTCCAGCGCCAGCACCGCCTGCGGCGTGGCGCTCTCGCCGAGCATCACCTCGGCGGCATTGCCCGGCAGCACGGTCAGCGCAGCGAACACCACCACCGAGGCCACGGCCAGCGTGAGCACGAAGGAGGTGAATCGCTTGAGCAGGAAGAGGCTGATGGTGGCGGCTCCTGGCGGGTCGGCCCGTGGATCAGCGGGTTGGACGGCGCGGATGATGCCCGAAAGCGGATGCTGCATCCGCGCGCGCCTGGAGTGCGTAGAGCCCGGCATGACTCTGCGATCACTTTGCGTTCTGGCGGCCGCCGCCCTGTGTGCCGGCCCCGTTGCCGCCCACGACACCTGGTTCCAGCCGCTGGCTGCCGGGCCCGACGGCTCGCGCACGCTGGCGCTGGGCACCGGCAACCAGTACCCGCTGCAGGAGACACCAATCGGCGTCGAGTACCTGGTGGCCGCGGCCTGCCGCGCCGCCAGCGGGGAACGGCTGCCGCTGCAAGCGCAGGCCGCCACCGACCACGCGCTGCTGCTGCGCACGCCGCCAGTCGGCCAGGGCCTGAGCTGCTGGGCACAGTCGCAGCCGTTCGAGATCACGCTGGCGCCGAAGGTGGTTGAGGTCTACCTGAAGGAGATCGCCGCACCGGCCACCGTGCGTGCCACCTGGGCGGACATGCAGTCCCGCGGCATCGCCTGGACCGAACGCTACGCCAAGCACGCGCGCATCGAGCTGCCCGGTGCGGCGCCGCGCGTGGCGGCGGCCAGCGGCATGGCGCTGGATGCGCTGCCGCTGGGCGAGGTGTCGGCCTGGCGGGTGGGCGACACGGTTCGGTTCCAGGTACTGCGCGACGGCCAGCCGCTGCCGAGTCTGGCGGTGGAGTTCCGCCACGAGCGCACGCCGGTGGGCGTGTGGCGCCGCACCGATGCGCAGGGGCAGGTCGAACTTCGGCTGCCACTCGCCGGCCGCTGGCTGCTGCGCGGCACCGAACTGCGCGCCGTGCCCGACGCGCCGGGCCGCTGGGACAGCCGCTTCGTCACCCTTGCCTTCGAGGTTGCACCGGGCCAGCCGGCCCGGCCTGCGAGCGATCAGAACGGCATGAACGCCAGCCCGAACGCCCGCTCGACGAACCACAGCGCGGCCAGCAGCGCGATGGCCAGCGAGCCGCCGGTGAACACCACGCGCTGATAGAAGCGCGTGTCGCGCAGCGCGTAGGCCAGCGGCAGGAAAGCCGCGACGATGGCCAACTGGCCGAGCTCAACGCCGACGTTGAAGCCGAACAACGCCAGTGCCAGCGCATCCTGCGGCAAGCCCAGGTCGGCCAGCACGCTGGCGAAGCCGAAGCCGTGCACCAGGCCGAAGCCGAAGGCCATCGCCCAGCGCCGGCCCTGGAACACCGGGCGGATGTTGTTCAGCGCCGCCAGCACCACCGAGGCGGCGATCGTCGCCTCGACCCAGCGCGAGGGCAGCGACACGAAGCCCAGTGTCGCCAGCGTCAGCGTGATCGAGTGCGCCACGGTGAACGAGGTGACGATCTTCAGCACCTCGATGAACGCGCCGCGGAAGCTCTGGGACGGCTGCCAGCTCCGCGCCTGCCACAGCAGCACCGCCGGCAGCAGCAGCGAGAGCAGGAACAGGATGTGGTCGAAGCCGATCCAGATGTGCCACACGCCTTCGCGCACGTAGTCGGTGAACTGCTCCAGCCGGTCGGCGTTCTTCAGCTCGTAGACCGGGCTCGGGCTGTCCGGCCCCAGCACCGCGGTGCGCGTGATGCCCTGCGCCTGCAGGCGCAGCAGGCCGCGGTGCTGCGGGTCGAGATCGGCGAACAGGCGGTAGCCCAGCTCGAGCTTCTTCGGCGGCGCCGGGCAACCGACCTCGAAGTTCAGCACCGTGTAGGCGCCGTCGGTGTGGTTGTCGATCAGTTGCTCGCCGGCGCGCGCCACGCAGGGCTGGCCGTCGCCGCTGATGGCCAGGCGCGCGAGTGCATAGGCGGCGATGTCGGGGTGGCGAATCCGCACCTCGCCCCAGGTGATCTCGCCGTTGCCGTCGGCGTCCAGGCCGATGGCCACGTCGAGGTCGCGCAGCGCGATGTCCCACTGGCCGCGCAGTGTGCTGCCGTCCTGGGTCAGCGTCAGGTAGCTGTCGGAGGGCTTGTGAGCCTGGGCCGGCGTCGCGGCGCCGAGCAGCGCCGCGGCGGCCAGGCCGAGGGCCGCGAGGACGCGTGTCACGGCCTTCATGAGCGTGCCTTCAGCTTCGCGGCCAGTTCGCGCAGCACCACGCTCTCGACGCGGTTCTTCTCCAGCCACTGCAGCACCGGTTCGGCCGCAGCGGCATCGCGTGCCGCCACGGCGGCTTCGAGCAGCACGCGCGCATCGGCCGGCTCGCGCTGCAGCGTGTAGTTGGTGCGCGCCAGCTCGAGCGCACGCTTCGTGTCGCCCAGCACGGCCAGCGCGAAGCGGGCTTCTTCCTTCTGGTGCAGCGCATCGCCGCGCAGGCGTGCGGCATCGAATCGTGCGCTCAGGGCCTGACGCCACTCGGCCGCCTTCGGCGACGTCGTGGCCTTGCCGGCGATCGCCAGGCGCAGCAGCAGCAGATCGGAGCGCTCCTTGCCCTGCAGCCGGTCGATCACCTCGGCGGCCCGACCGCGGTCGAGCAGGAAGTCGGCGTAGGCCGACTCGAGGTAGACGTCGGGCAGGCCGATGGCCAGCGCCTCGCGGAAGGTCGCCTCGGCCTCGGCGTGTCGGCCGCGGTGCATCTCGATCTCGGCCAGCCGCGTCAGCGCCCACAGGCGCAGGGCCGGCTCGGCCGACGGGGCGGCGCGCAGCGCGCTGCGCAGCCCGTCGGCGGCTGGGCCGGCGCGGCCGGTCAGCGCGGCGACCTGCGCCCTGCAGGCAGCGCCCACCAGCGGTTCGGCCAGCGCAGCCAGCTGTTCGCAGGCCTGCTGTGCGGCCGGGTAATCGGTGCGCACCAGCTGGATCGCGACCTGCCACGAGCGGGCCTCGGCATTGCGCGGGTCGGCCGCGGCAGCCGCGGCCAGGTCGGCCAGCGCCGCGTCGAACTCATGGCCGTACTGCCGCAGCACGGCACGCAGCACCCGCACCTCGGTCGGCGGGTCGGGCTGTGTCCACCACGGCGCCAAGGCGGCCTGCGCGTATCCCACGTAGCGCGGGTCTCCTTCGGCACCCGCTTCCTCGACGAAGCGGCGCGCCAGCCGCACCGCAACGGCCGGGTCGTCGGGGCTGGCACGCCATTGCTCGCGCAGCAGGCGCAGCTCGCGCTGGCGCGGATCGGCCGCACGCGCCGGCAGCTTCTCCAGCACCTGCTGGTCGGAGGAGGGGACGAAGGGGGCGGCGAGGGCCGCCGGAGCCAGGGCGCTGGACAGCAGCGCGGCCAGAACGAATCGATACACCAGTGTCGACATGAGTGAAGCGCAACAGTATCGGGGGAAATTCGTCACCGACTGAGCCGTCAGGGCACAATCCGCGCCGGCCGGCGGTCAACCGCCGAGCTGTCGCCGCGTTGCGGATAAGGCCGGGACACAACCCGTCTCCGGAACCGGCTTCAAACCCACTACAGAAAGTACCCCCATCATGAGCAAGTCCCTCGCCACCATCGTCGCCGCCCTGTTCGCCGCCGTCGCCTTCAACGCCCAAGCCGGCTCGCACGCCGCCGCCGCCCCGATGAAGGCCAGCGAGCCGGCCGCCAAGGCCAGCGCCGCCAAGAAGGCCGAGAAGAAGGAAGAGAAGAAGGAAATGAAGAAGGAAGAAGCGAAGAAGTAATTCTTCGGCAACTTCTACGCCGAAGCGGCTGCAGCAGATGCAGCCGCTTTTTTCATGGGCGCGGCGCTACTTCTTCTGGTTGTAGACGTCGACGCAGACCGCCGCCAGCAGCACCAGGCCCTTGATGACCTGCTGGTAGTCGATGCCGATGCCGAGGATGGACATGCCGTTGTTCATCACGCCCATCACGAAGGCGCCGATCACCGCGCCCATCACCTTGCCCACGCCGCCCGAGGCCGACGCGCCGCCGATGAAGCAGGCGGCAATGACGTCGAGCTCGAAGCCCAGGCCGGCCTTGGGCGTGGCGGTGTTCAGCCGCGCGGCGAACACCAGCCCGGCCAGCGCGGCCAGCACGCCCATGTTGACGAAGGTGAGGAAGGCCAGCCGCTCGGTGCGGATGCCCGACAGCCGCGCCGCCTTCTCGTTGCCGCCGAGCGCGTAGATGCGCCGGCCGATGGTCGTGCGCGTGGTCACGAAGTCGTAGGCGACCATCAGCACGAACATGATGATCAGCACGTTGGGCAGGCCCTTGTAGGTGGCCAGCAGCCACGACAGCGCGACGATGATCGCGGCGAACACCGCGTTGCGCGCGGCGAACAGGCCCATCGGCTCGGTGTCCATGCCGTGCAACTGCTGGTTGCTGCGCGCGCGCCAGGCCATCACCACCATCGCCAGTGCGACGGCGGCGCCTAGCAGCAGCGAGGTCAGGCGCAGTTCGGCGCCAGCCAGCGGGTCGGGAATGAAGCCCGAGCTGAGCTTCTGGAAGGTCTCCGGGAAGGGCCCGACCGACTGGCCGTTGAGCAGCGCCAATGCCAGGCCCTTGAACACCAGCATGCCGGCCAGCGTGACGATGAACGACGGGATGTGGAAATAGGCGACGAACCAGCCCTGCGCCGCGCCGATGACCGCGCCGCACAGCAGGCAGACGATGGTCGCCGGCACGAAGTGCCATTCGAAGTTGACCATCAGCACCGCCGCCAGCGCGCCGATGAAGCCGCACACCGAGCCGACCGAGAGGTCGATGTGGCCGGCCACGATGACCAGCAGCATGCCCAGCGCCATGATGACGATGTAGCTGTTCTGCAGCACCAGGTTGGTCAGGTTCAGCGGCTGCAGCAGCGTGCCGTCGGTCATGACCTGGAAGAAGATCATGATCGCCACGAGCGACAGCAGCATGCCGTACTCGCGCAGGTTCTGCTTCAGGAAGTGGCCGGCGCGCCCGCCTGCCGCGCCGCTCTGCTGGGGGATCGTCTGTTCCATGGTGCCTCTCAGGTCCCGGCCTTCACGATCGCGCGCATGATCTTCTCCTGCGAGGCGTCGGCGGCATCGAACTCGGCGACGAACTCGCCTTCGTTCATCACGTGGATGCGATCGCACATGCCCAGCAGTTCCGGCATCTCCGAGGAGATCATCAGGATGCTGCGGCCTTCGGCAGCCAGGCGGGCGATCAGCGTGTAGATCTCGAACTTGGCGCCGACGTCGATGCCGCGCGTCGGCTCGTCGAGGATGAGCAGTGTCGGGTCGGCGAACAGCCACTTGGCCAGCACCACCTTCTGCTGGTTGCCGCCGGACAGGTTCACCACTGGCTGGTGCACGCCGGCGCAGCGCGTGGCCAGGCGCTGGCGGTACTCGGTGGCGACGGCGAACTCGCGGCCTTCGTCGATCACGCCCCGCTTCGAGACACCGTCGAGGTGGGCCAGCGTGGTGTTGTGTGCGATCGTGTCGTCGAGCACCAGGCCGAGCGACTTGCGGTCTTCGGTCACGTAGGCGATGCCGTGCGCGACCGCCTTGCCGACGGTGCTGGTGTCGATGTCGCGGCCGTGCATGCGCACCGTGCCGCTGATGCGGTGGCCGTAGCTGCGGCCGAACACGCTCATCGCCAGCTCGGTGCGGCCGGCGCCCATCAGACCGGCGATGCCGACGATCTCACCCTTGCGCACCGTCAGGTTGACGCCCTTGACCACCTCGCGCTCGTGGTGCAGCGGGTGGAAGACACGCCAGTCGCGCAGCTCGAACACCGTCTCGCCGATCTGCGGCGTGCGCTTCGGGTAGCGGTCGGCCATTTCGCGGCCCACCATCGCGCGGATGATCAGGTCTTCGCTGGCCGGCCCCTCGCGGCAGTCCAGCGTGGTGATGGTCGTGCCGTCGCGCAGCACGGTGATGGCGTCGGCCACCTTGGCGATCTCGTTGAGCTTGTGCGAGATCAGGATGCAGGCGATGCCGTGCGACTTCAGCTCGAGCAACAGCTCGAGCAGGGCATCGCTGTCGCTCTCGTTCAGGCTCGCGGTCGGCTCGTCGAGGATCAGCAGCTTGACCTCCTTGGCCAGGGCCTTGGCGATCTCGACCAGCTGCTGCTTGCCGACGCCGATGTCGGTGATCAGCGTCGACGGCGATTCCTTCAGGCCCACCTTGGCCAGCAGATCGCGCGTGCGGCGGTAAGCCAGCGTCCAGTCGATGATGCCGTGCTTCGCCGGTTCGTTGCCGAGGAACATGTTCTCGGCGATCGACAGCAGCGGCACCAGCGCCAGCTCCTGGTGGATGATGATGATGCCGAGCTTCTCGCTGTCGTGGATGCCGGAGAAGCGCCGCTCCTGGCCCTGGAAGCGGATCTCGCCCTCGTACTCCGGGTGCGGGTAGACGCCGGAGAGCACCTTCATCAGCGTCGATTTGCCGGCGCCGTTCTCGCCGACGACGGCATGGATCTCGCCGGCGCGAACGCTGAGGTTCACGTCCGACAGCGCGGCCACACCATGAAAGCGCTTGGTGATGCCGCGCATCTCGAGCAAGGCGTCCACGGTGTCTCCCATGGCGGACGATGATGCACGGAAGAAGGTCCCGCGCCAGCGGGACCTTCACGGAGAAAGGCCGGGGAGGCCTTACTTCAGCTGGCTTTCCTTGTAGTAGCCGCTGTCGACCAGCACCTTCTTCCAGTTGCTGGCATCCACCGCCACCGGCTTGAGCAGGTAGCTGGGCACCACCTTGACGCCGTTGTTGTAGGTCTTGGTGTCGTTGATCTCGGGCTGCTTGCCGGCCAGCACCGCGTCGACCAGGTTGGCGGTGACCTTGGCGAGGTCACGCGTGTCCTTGAACACGGTGGAGTACTGCTCGCCCTTGAGCATCGACTTGACCGACGGGATCTCGGCGTCCTGGCCGCTGACGATCGGGCAGGGCTGTGCTGCCGTGCAGTAGCCCACGCCCTTCAGCGACGACAGGATGCCGATCGACAGGCCGTCGTACGGGCTCAGCACCGCATGCACCTTGTCCTTGCCGTAGAAGGCCGACAGCAGGTTGTCCATGCGTGCCTGCGCGACCGCGCCGTCCCAGCGCAGCGTGCCGACCTTGTCCATGCCCATCTGCTTGCTGCGCACGACCAGCTTGCCGCTGTCGATGTAGGGCTTGAGCACCGACATCGCGCCGTCGTAGAAGAAGAAGGCGTTGTTGTCGTCGGGCGAGCCGCCGAACAGCTCGATGTTGAACGGGCCCTTGCCGGCCTTCAGGCCCAGCTTGTCGACGATCGAACCGGCCTGCAGCACGCCGACCTGGAAGTTGTCGAAGGTGGTGTAGTAGTCGACGTTCTTCGAGCCGCGGATCAGGCGGTCGTAGGCGATGACCTTGACGCCCTTGTCAGCCGCCTTCTGGAGTGCGCCGGACAGCGTGGTGCCATCGATGGCGGCGATCACCAGGACCTTGACGCCCTTGGTGATCATGTTCTCGACCTGCGCCAGCTGGTTCGGGATGTCGTCGTCGGCGTACTGGAGGTCGGTCTTGTAGCCCTTCTCCTTGAACACCTTGACCATGTTGTCGCCGTCGGCGATCCAGCGCGCCGAGGACTTGGTCGGCATCGAGATGCCGACGGTGCCCTTGTCCTGCGCGGCGGCGGGAAGCATCCAGGTGGCGGCTGCCAGGCCCAGGGTGGCCAGCAGGGTGGTTCTGCGTTGCATGTTCTGTCTCCTTGTCGTGTTCGAGTGTGGTGGGTCATGTCGGCCGCCGCACCGCTCGACTCGGCGCGGCCGCCCGGGTCATCTCATCCGTCGTTCATCCGTCGAAACGGTTCGCCGGTGTGCCGGTCGCGTCGGTCTCGACCGCGAACAATGCGCCGGCCAGCGGCTGCGCGGCCAGTTTCTCCGCGCTCAGCTCGAAGCGGGCGCTGGTGATGAACAGTGTCTTCAGGTCCGGCCCGCCGAAGGCGACGTTGGTGATGTGGTCCGTGGGCAGCTCAACGCGGGCCAGCTCGGCGCCGCTGACAGGGTCGTGGCAGCTCACGCAGGCCGCGCCCCAGTGCGCAATCCACAGCCGCCCGTCGGCGTCGGTGGTCATGCCATCGGGGTAGCCTTCCCCTTTGGCGAAGACGAGGAAGTCGCGCCCGGCGCCGACCGTTCCCGCGAACGGATCGAAGGCATAGGCGCGCACGGTCTGGTTGACGGTGTCGTTGAAGAATATTGTCGTGCCGTCCAGCGACCAGGTCGGCCCGTTGGTGACCACGAAGCCCGCATCGAGCGCCCGCACGCAGTGGCCCGGGCCGTCGAAGCGGTACAGCGCGCCGCTGGGCTCGCGGATGGCGAAGTCCATCGTGCCGCCCCAGAAGCGGCCCTGCGCATCGCACTTGCCGTCGTTGAAGCGGTTGCCGGGGCGCTCCGGCTCGGGCTCGTCCAGGCGCTGCAGCACGCCGTCGGCCGGATCGAAGAAGGCGAAGCCGCGCCGCAGCGTGATCGCCAGGCCGGGGCCGCGGCTGCGCTCGGCCACGGCCGAGACGGTGTCCGGCAGCGTCCAGCTGCGCTGCGCGCCGCTGGCCGGCGTGAAGCGGTGCAGGCGCCGCTCGAGGATGTCGACCCAGTACAGCGAACGCTCGCCGGGCGACCAGCACAGCCCTTCACCGAGCGTCGCGCCAGCCGCCCAGACGCAGCGGGCGGTGCCGACCGAGGGAGCCGCGAACCTCATCGGCTCAGTGCGAGTCGCGCGGCACCGGCGCACCGCTGCCGCCGACAAGGAAGTCGAGGTCGGCGCCGAGGTGGGCTTGCTGCACGTGGTCCACATAGAGCTTGTACCACCCGCGCTTCGGTGTCTCGGGAGTCTGCCAGTCGGCGCGGCGGCGTGCCAGCTCGGCGTCGCTCACTTCCAGGTGAAGCCGGCGCGCGGCGACGTCGAGCTCGATCATGTCGCCGCTCTTCACCAGGGCCAGCGGCCCGCCAGCGGCAGCCTCGGGCGAGGTGTGCAGCACCACGGTACCGTAGGCCGTGCCGCTCATGCGCGCGTCGCTGATGCGGACCATGTCGGTGATGCCCTTGCGCAAGACCTTCGGCGGCAGCGGCATGTTGCCGACTTCGGCCATGCCGGGGTAACCCTTGGGCCCGCAATTCTTGAGCACCAGGATGCAGGTCTCGTCGACGTCGAGCGCCTCGTCGTCGATGCGGGCGTGGAACTCCTCGATGGTCTCGAACACCACCGCGCGGCCGCGGTGCTTGAGCAGGTGTTCGCTGGCCGCCGAGGGCTTGATCACCGCGCCGTCCGGCGCGAGGTTGCCGCGCAGTACCGCGATGCCGGCAGCCGGCTTGAACGGCTCGTCGAAGGTCTTGATCACCTCGCGGTTCCAGCACGGTGCCTCGGCGCTGTTCTCGCCGATGGTCTTGCCATTGACGGTCAGCGCGTCGAGGTGCAGCAGGTGGCGGATCTCCTTCAGCACCGCCGGCAGCCCGCCGGCGTAGAAGAAGTCCTCCATCAGGAAGCGGCCGGAAGGCTGCAGGTCGACCAGGCAGGGGACCTGCGACCCCAGCTTGTCCCAGTCGTCGAGCTTCAGCTCCACGCCCATGCGGCCAGCCACCGCCAGCAGGTGGATCACCGCGTTGGTCGAGCCGCCGATCGCGGCGTTGGCGCGGATCGCGTTCTCGAAGGCCTGGCGGGTCAGGATCTTCGACATGCGCAGGTCGTCCTTGACCATCTCGACGATGCGCCGGCCGGTCATCTGCGCGAGGCGGTTGCGGCGCGTGTCGGCGGCCGGGATCGCCGCGTTCTCCGGCAGCGCCATGCCGAGCGCCTCGACCATCGAGGCCATCGTCGAGGCCGTACCCATGGTCATGCAGCTGCCCTTGCTGCGGTGCATGCAGCTCTCGGCCTCGGTGAACTCGGCCATCGTCATCTCGCCGGCGCGCACCATCTCGCTCATCTGCCAGACGCCGGTGCCGGAGCCGATGTCCTTGCCGCGGAACTTGCCGTTGAGCATCGGCCCGCCGGACAGGCCGATGGTCGGCAGGTCGCAGCTGGCCGCGCCCATCAGCAGCGCCGGCGTGGTCTTGTCGCAACCCATCAGCAGCACCACGCCGTCGATCGGGTTGCCGCGGATGCTCTCCTCGACGTCCATGCTCGCCAGATTGCGGAAAAGCATCGCGGTCGGGCGCAGCTGCGTCTCGCCGAGCGACATCACCGGGAACTCGAGCGGGAAGCCGCCGGCCTCGTAGACGCCGCGCTTGACGAACTCGGCCAGCTCGCGGAAGTGGCCGTTGCACGGCGTCAGCTCGCTCCAGGTGTTGCAGATGCCGATGATCGGGCGGCCGTCGAGCAGGTCGTGCGGGTAGCCCTGGTTCTTCAACCAGCTGCGGTGCACGAAGCCATCGCGGTCCTGCCGGCCGAACCAGGCCTGGCTGCGGCGGACGGGCTTCTTCGGATCCATGACGACGTTCTCCAGTGGGCGGCTTGACGCGCCGGATGCTATCGCCCCACACTGATGCTTGAAAAATAACTGAATCGCGATCTGACATGTCAAATTCGATATCTCAGCCGATGGGAGCATCGGCGCGCTATCCCAGCCTGGCCGAGCGCGCAGTGTTCGTGACCGGCGGCGGCTCGGGCATCGGCGAGGCGATCGTCGAGGGTTTCGCCGCGCAGGGCGCGCGGGTGGCCTTCGTCGACATCGCCGCCGAAGCCAGCGCCGCACTGGCGGAGCGGCTGCAGGCGCAGGGCCTTGCGCGGCCGTGGTGGCGCGCCTGCGACGTGAGCGACGTGGCGGCCCTGCAGGCGGCCATCGCCGACGCTGCGCAGGAACTCGGCGACTTCCATGCGCTGGTCAACAACGTCGCCAGCGACGACCGCCACACCCTCGCCTCGATCACGCCGGCCTACTACGACGAGCGCATCGCCATCAACCAGCGTGCCGCGCTGTTCGCGATGCAGGCGGTGGCGCCGGGCATGCAGCGCCTGGGCGGCGGCGCCATCGTCAACCTCGGCTCGATCGGCTGGCAGATCAAGTCGGCTGACTACCCGTGCTACGCGATCGCCAAGTCCTCGGTCAACGGCCTCACGCGCGGCACCGCGGCCTCGCTGGGGCGCGACCGCATCCGCGTCAACACGGTGACGCCGGGCTGGGTGATGACCGAGCGACAGAAGCGCCTGTGGGTCACGCCCGAGGGCGAGGCCGAGATCGACCGCAACCAGTGCCTGCCCGACCGCCTGCAGCCCCAGGACATCGCGGCGATGGTGCTGTTCCTGGCGTCCGACGACGCACGCATGTGCACCGCGCAGGAGTTCGTCGTCGATGGCGGGTGGAGATGACTACTCCAGCCCGGTGAGGTCCAGCTCCGCGCCGTAGACCGTCAGCGCCGCCGACTTGATCGCCCTCAGCATCACCTTCGCGGCCGGCGAGAGCAGCCGGTCGGTGCGGGTGATCAGGCCGAAGGCGTCCATCTTGCACGGCAGCGCGATCGGCAGGATCGCCACCATGCCGTGCTGTGCGTAGTAGCGCGCCACGTCGGTGGCGATGACGGCCAGCGCCTCGCTGCCCTGCAACATCTTGGTGACGAACAGCAGCGCGGTCGTCTCGATCAGGTCGGCGGGCGCCTCCAGGCCGTCCTCCTGGAACATCAGCTCGAAGCGGTGCCGCAGCACGCTGCCCGGCGGCGGCACGATCCAGGCCTGGCCGACCACGTCGCGCAGCGTCAGGCGCGGCTGCGCCATCAGCGGGTGGCCGGGCCGCGTGACCACGCTGACCGGCTCCTCGACCAGCGCCTCGTAGCGCAGGTCGGTCTTGTCGTGGCGCTCGAAGAGCCGGCCCACCGCCATGTCGAGCTTGCCCTGCGCCAGGCGCTCCATCAGCACGTCGCTGGTCTCGATGGCGAGCTGCACGCGCAGGCTGGGATGCTGCTGCTTGACCATCGCCACCGCCGCCGGCATCAGGTTCAGCCCGGGCGAGGTGATCGCGCCGACGCTGACCTGGCCGAAGCGGCCCGACTTCAGCGCCTCGATCTCGTCCTGCGCCTGCGACAGGCTGGCCAGCGCCATGCGCGAATGGCGGATCATCGTCTCGCCGTACCAGGTGGCGCGCATGCCGCGCGGCAAGCGCTCGAACAGCGGCACGCCGAGCATCTCCTCCAGCTCCTTGAGCAGCTTGGAGGCGGCCGGCTGCGTCATGTTCAGCACCTGCGCCGCGCGGTGGATGTTGCCCTCCTCCTCGAGCGCCATCAGCAGCAGCAGCTGGCGCGTCTTCAGGCGCGCGCGGATGAACCAGTGGGTGTAGTTGGTGGCCATGCGATCTCGGATCGTATATGTCAAAGCGCCGAAAATCTAT
Organism: Chitinophaga pinensis; assembly: GCA_943370595.1. Lineage (GTDB taxonomy): Bacteria > Pseudomonadota > Gammaproteobacteria > Burkholderiales > Burkholderiaceae_C > Piscinibacter. Next base: position 26,727 of record CALRRO020000002.1, on the reverse strand, counting down.
TGGATCGTTATCGGTCGCCTCCTTAGCATCCGCTCCACTCACAGATCGCGGCATCCACGCGGCGCAGGGAGACGACATGCGATTCATCCAGTACCTCGACGACGACGGCAACCAGCGCGTCGGCTGCACCAGCACCGACGCCGGCCGCGTGCGCCGGCTCGACGGCACCGCCACGCTGCTGGCGCTGGCGCAGGCCGCCTTCGACCACGGCCGCACGCTGGTGCACATGGCCGAGTCGCGGCTGGGCGTGCTGGAGGCGACGCCGCTCGACCGCCTGCTCGACGGCCTGCGCGTGCTGACGCCGCTGATGCACGACGACCCGGCGCATTGCCTGGTCAGCGGCACCGGCCTGACCCACCTGGGCAGCGCGGCCACCCGCGACGCGATGCACCACAAGCTCGGCGCGCAGGGCGAGGAGTCGCTGTCCGACTCGATGCGCATGTTCAAGTGGGGCCTCGAACGCGGCCGCCCGGCGCGCGGCCAGGCCGGCGTGCAGCCCGAGTGGTTCTACAAGGGCGACGGCCGCATCGTCATTGCCCCCGGCGCGCCGCTGCCCTCGCCCTCGTTCGCGCTCGACGCCGGCGAGGAGCCCGAGCTGGTCGGCCTGTACTGGAACGCGCCGGACGGCACGCCGTGCCGGCTCGGCATGGCGGTCGGCAACGAGTTCTCCGACCACGTCACCGAGCGTCAGAACTACCTGTACCTGGCGCATTCGAAGCTGCGCGTCTGCTCGGTCGGCCCGGAGCTGCTGGCCGGCAGCGTGCCGACCGACCTGCAAGGGACCAGCCGCATCCGCCGCGGCGACAAGGTGATCTGGGAGAAGCCCTTCGCCACCGGGGAGGCGCACATGAGCCACTCGCTCGAGAACCTCGAGTACCACCACTTCAAGTACCCGCAGCACCGCCGCCCCGGCGACGTGCACCTGCACTTCTTCGGCACCGCGACGCTGAGCTGCGCCGACGGCGTGGTCGTCGAGCCGGGCGACCGCTTCGAGATCGAGCAGCCGCTGCTCGGTGCGGCCCTGGTCAACCCGGTGGTGATCGACACCGCCGCCTTCGCGCCCGGTGGCGTGCGCACGCTGTAACCCGGTAGGCGACACCACCATGGCCGTCTCGTTCAAGCACTACATCAATGGCCGCTGGGAAACCGGCGTCACGCTGGGCACCAGTGAGAACCCGTCGGACCTGTCCGACGTGATCGGCGAGTTCGCCCGTGCCGACGCCGCGCAGACCGAGGGCGCGATCCGCGCCGCCGCCGACGCGCGCGAAGCCTGGGCAGCGAGCACGCCGCAGCGCCGCTTCGAGGTGCTCGACTTCGTCGGCACCGAGCTGCTGGCGCGCAAGGACGAACTCGGCGCGCTGCTCGCCCGCGAAGAGGGCAAGACGCTGCCCGAGGCGATCGGCGAAGCGGCGCGCGCCGGCCAGATCTTCAAGTTCTTCGCCGGCGAGGCGCTGCGCATTCCCGGCGAGCGGCTCGCCTCGGTGCGGCCGGGCGTGGACATCGAGATCACCCGCGAGCCGGTCGGCGTGGTCGGGTTGATCGCGCCGTGGAACTTTCCGCTCGCCATTCCCGCGTGGAAGATCGCGCCGGCGCTGGCCTTCGGCAACACCGTGGTCTTCAAGCCGGCCGAGCTGGTGCCCGGCTGCGCCTGGGCGCTGGCCGAGATCATCAGCCGCTCGGGCCTGCCCGCGGGCGCCTTCAACATGGTGCTGGGCAGCGGCCGCATGGTCGGGCAGACGATGGTCGACAGCCCGCTGGTCGATGCGATCAGTTTCACCGGCTCGGTGGGCGTGGGCGAGGGCATCCTCGCCGCCGCGAGTGCGCGGCGCGCCAAGGTGCAGCTCGAGATGGGCGGCAAGAACCCGCTGGTGGTGCTGGCCGACGCCGCGCTGGACCGCGCCGCCGAGCACGCCATCCAGGGCTCGTTCTACTCGACCGGGCAGCGCTGCACGGCGTCGAGCCGCATCATCGTCGAGGCGCCGGTGTTCGACCGCTTCGCCGAGCTGATGCGCCAGCGCACCCGTGCGCTGGTGGTCGGCCACGCGATGGAGCGCGGCACGCAGATCGGCCCGGCGGTCAGCCGCGCGCAGCTCGAGCAGGACCTCGCCTACGTCGCCATTGGCCGCCAGGAGGGCGCCGAGTGGCTGTGTGGCGGCGAGGCCCTGGAGCGGCCGACGCGTGGCCACTACATCAGTCCGGCCCTCTTCATCGCGCAGCCGAAGCAGCGCATTGCCCGCGAGGAGATCTTCGGCCCGGTCGCCTGCCTGATCCGCGCCGACGACTACGAGCACGCACTGGCGCTGGCCAACGACACGCCGTTCGGCCTGTGTGCCGGCATCTGCACCGACTCGCTCGCCAAGGCCACGCACTTCAAGCGCCATGCGCAGGCCGGCATGGTGATGGTCAACCTGCCGACGGCCGGCGTCGACCCGCACGTCGCCTTCGGCGGCCGCAAGGGATCGAGCCATGGCCCGCGCGAGCAGGGCCGGCATGCGGTCGAGTTCTACACGACGGTGAAGACCGCCTACACCGCCGCCGGCTAGACAAGCCCCCGCAGCGACCGGCCGCTCGACGGCGGGCCGGCGCCGCACCCACCGACAGACGCCGTCCACGACAGACCAGGAGACAAGATGAACACCAGCAGAAGACACGTCATCGCGACACTCGCCGCCGTTCCGGCGGCGCTCTACCTGCCGCAGGTGGCGCGCGCACAGGGCAAGATCGTGCTCGGCTTCTCGCAGATCGGCGCCGAGAGCGAGTGGCGCACCGCGAACAGCGAGTCGATCAAGTCGGCCGCCAAGGAGGCCGGCATCGAGCTGAAGTTCTCCGACGCACAGCAGAAGCAGGAGAACCAGATCAAGGCGATCCGCTCCTTCATCGCGCAGAAGGTCGATGTCATCGCCTTCTCGCCGGTCGTCGAGTCGGGCTGGGGCACGGTGCTGCGCGAGGCCAAGGCCGCGAAGATCCCGGTCATCCTCACCGACCGCGCCGTCAACGAGAAGGACGACTCGCTGTGGGTCAGCTTCATGGGCTCCGACTTCGTCGAGGAAGGCCGCAAGTCGGGCCGCTGGCTGCTCGAGAACTACAAGGGCCAGGGCGACGTGAACATCGTCGAGCTGCAGGGCACCGTGGGCTCGGCGCCTGCGATCGACCGCAAGAAGGGCTTCGAGGAGATCATCAAGGCGCAGCCGCGCTTCAAGATCATCCGCTCGCAGACCGGTGACTTCACCCGCGCCAAGGGCAAGGAGGTGATGGAAGCCTTCCTGAAGGCCGAGGGCAAGAAGATCAATGTGCTCTACGCGCACAACGACGACATGGCCATCGGCGCGATCCAGGCGATCGAGGAAGCCGGCATGAAGCCCGCCAAGGACATCATCATCATCTCGATCGACGCGGTGAAGGGCGCCTTCGAGGCGATGATGGCCGGCAAGCTGAACGTCAGCGTCGAGTGCAGCCCGCTGCTCGGGCCGCAGCTGATGGCGGCGGTGAAGGACCTGAAGGCCGGCAAGACGCTGCCGCGGCGCATCGTCACCGAGGAAGGCATCTTCCCGATGGAAGTGGCGGCGAAGGAATTCCCGAAGCGCAAGTACTGAGCTTCGCCGCACTGAGATCGTTTTCGTCTCCGGAACCCCGGGCAGGAAGGCCCGATCCGGCCAGGGTTGGCAGGTGCGTGCGTGAGGGTTCGCACCTGCCCTTTTTGAAGAGGCCACCATCACCGCTCTGCTCGAACTGCGCGGCGTCAGCAAGTCATTCGTCGGCGTGAAAGCGCTGCACGAGGCCGACCTGCGCCTGCGTGCCGGCGAGGTGCATGCCTTGATGGGCCAGAACGGCGCCGGCAAGTCGACGCTCATCAAGGTGCTGACCGGTGTGTTCCCGGCCGACGCCGGCACGATGACGCTGGCCGGCGAGGCGATCCGCCCGGCTTCGCCGCGCGAGGCGCAGGCGCTGGGCATCGCCACGGTGTACCAGGAGGTCAACCTCTGCGCCAACCTGTCGGTGGCCGAGAACATCGTCGCCGGGCGCATGCCGCGGCGCTTCGGCTGGGTCGACTGGCCCGAGGTGCGGCGCATCGCGCGCGCGGCGCTCGACACGCTCGAGATCGACGTCGACCCGCGCCGCCTGCTCGGCGAGTACCCGGTGGCGGTGCAGCAGATGGTGGCGATTGCACGCGCCGTCGGCCAGCAGGCGCGCATCCTGATCCTCGACGAGCCGACCTCCAGCCTCGACGAGGCCGAGACCGAGCGGCTGTTCGCGGTGATGCGCCGATTGAAGGAGCGCGGCGTCGCGATCCTGTTCGTCACCCACTTCCTCGACCAGACCTACGCGATGGCCGACCGCATCACCGTGATGCGCAACGGCCGCGTGGTCGGCGAGCACCTCGCGCCCGAGCTGCCGAAGCTCGCGCTGGTCGGCGCGATGGTCGGCCGCACGCTGCGCGAGGGCGACCTCGATGCGCAGCGCCCGGTCGAAGGGCCGACCACGCCGCTGCTCGAGGCGCGCGGCCTGGCGCGGCGCGGCAGCGTCGGCCCGCTGGACCTGGACGTGCGCGGCGGCGCCGTGCTCGGCCTGGCCGGGCTGCTGGGTTCGGGCCGCACCGAGACCGCGCGGCTGCTGTTCGGTGCCGACCGGGCCGACGGCGGCACGCTCACGCTGGCCGGTGCGCCGCTCGTGCTGAATTCGCCGCGCGACGCGCTGCGCAGCGGCCTGGCCTTCTGCCCCGAGGAGCGCAAGACCGAAGGCATCGTCGCCGAGCTGAGCGTGCGCGAGAACATCGTGCTCGCATTGCAGGCTCGCCAGGGCGTGTTCCGCCACCTGAGCCCGCGCGAGCAGCGCGAGCTGGCGCAGCGTTTCATCGCCGCGCTGGGCATCGTCACCGCCGACGCCGAGACACCGATCGGCCAGCTCTCCGGCGGCAACCAGCAGAAGGCCATCCTGGCGCGCTGGCTGGCCACCGCGCCGCGCGTGCTGATCCTCGACGAACCCACACGCGGCATCGACGTCGCCGCCAAGCAGGAGATCATGCAGCGCGTGCTCGAGCTGTGCGCCAATGGCATGGCGATCGTCTTCATCTCGGCCGAACTGCCCGAAGTGCTGGCCACCAGCCACCGCGTGGTGGTGATGCGCGACCGCCGCCAGGTGGCCGAGCTGCCGGCCAGCGAACTCGACGAAGCGCGCGTGCTGCGCATCGTCGCGGGCCATGACGAAGTGCTGGAGGCCGCTGCATGAACTGGCGCCGGCTCCCCGCCCACCCGCAGTTCTGGCCGGCGCTGGTGCTGGCCTTGCTGCTGGCCGGCAACGGCCTCTTCAACCCGCAGTTCTTCGCGCTGACCTGGCGCGACGGCCACCTCTACGGCGCGCTGATCGACATCCTCAACCGCGCTGCGCCGCTGATGGCGGTGGCGCTGGGCATGACGCTCGTCATCGCCACCCGCGGCATCGACATCTCGGTCGGCGCGACCGTCGCGATCACCGCAGCGGTGGCAGCCGCGCTGATCGGCGGGCAGCTGGTCATCGTCGACGGCCAGCAGACCTATGCCACACGCACCTCGATGCCGATCGCGCTGGCCGCGGCCCTCGGCGTGGCCGCGCTGTGCGGGTTGTTCAACGGCGTGCTGGTGGCCGCGGTCGGCATCCAGCCGATCATCGCCACGCTGATCCTGATGGTGGCCGGCCGCGGCATCGCGCAGCTGATCACCCAGGGGCAGATCATCACGATCTACTACAAGCCCTACTTCTTCATCGGCGGCGGCTACCTGCTCGGCCTGCCGTTCGCGCTGTGGCTGGTGGCTGCGCTGCTGGCGGTGATGGCCTGGCTGAAGCACCGCACCGCGCTCGGCCTGTTCATCCAGGCCAGCGGTGGCAACCCGGCAGCGGCGCGGCTGTCGGGCATCAATGCGCGCGGGCTGCTGGTCGGCGTCTATGCCTTCTGCGGGCTGACCGCTGGCCTGGCCGGGTTGATGATCAGCTCGAACGTGAAGAGCGCCGACGGCAACAACGCCGGGCAACTGCTCGAGCTCGACGCCATCCTCGCCGTCACGCTGGGCGGCACCTCGCTGCTCGGTGGCCGCTTCAGCCTGCGCGGCAGCGTGCTGGGCGCGCTGATCATCCAGACGCTGACAACGAGCATCTACTCCCTGGGCGTGCCTCCCGAGATCAACCTGGTCGTCAAGGCCGTGGTGGTGTTCGTCGTCTGCCTGCTGCAGTCGCCGGAGGCGCGGGCCTGGGTGTTCGGGCGGAGGCGCACCGCATGAGGCTCGATGCGCAGACCTTGCCGAGCTGGGTGGCGGTCGCACTGTTCGCGCTGATGTTCGCCGGCGGCTCGCTCGCCTACACCGGCTTCTTCTCCGGCCAGGTGTTCCTCAACCTGCTGATCGACAACGCCTTCCTGCTGGTCGTCGCGATCGGCATGACCTTCGTGATCCTGTCCGGCGGCATCGACCTGTCGGTCGGCTCGGTGGTGGCGCTGACGACCATGCTGCTGGCCTGGGGCGTCGAGCGTGCCCACCTGCCGCCGCTGGTGCTGATCCCGCTGCTGCTGGCGGCTGGCACGCTGTTCGGCGCCGCGATGGGCTTCGTGATCCAGGTGTTCCAGATCCCGGCCTTCATCGTCACGCTGGCCGGCATGTTCCTCGCGCGCGGGCTGTGCTACCTGGTGAGCATCGACTCGATCCCGATCGCCGAAGCGCAGCTCAGCGCCTGGTCGCAGGCGCGCATCCCGCTCGGGCCGCTGGGCGAGATCACGCCCGGCGTGGTGGTCGCGCTGATCGTGCTGGCGCTGGCGGTGTGGCTGGCCCACGGCACCGGCTTCGGCCGCGCGGTCTATGCCATCGGCGGCAACGAACGTTCGGCGCAGCTGATGGGCCTGCCGGTGGCGCGCACGCGCATCGCGGTCTACGCGGTCAGCGGGCTGTGCGCGTCGCTAGGCGGTGTGCTGTTCGGCATCTACACGCTGTCGGGCTACGGGTTGCACGCACAGGGCCTGGAGCTCGATGCGATCGCCGCCACGGTGATCGGCGGCGCGCTGCTGTCCGGCGGCGTCGGCTACGTGATGGGCACCCTGACCGGCGTGCTGATGCTCGGCGTGATCCAGACGCTGATCATGTTTGACGGCTCGCTCAGCTCGTGGTGGACGCGCATCGCGATCGGCGCGCTGCTCGGCCTGTTCTGCGTGCTGCAACGCCTGATGGAAGGCGCACACCGGCGCCGCAGCGAAGCCGGCTGACCCGGCGCGCTTCCGAAGCGGCACGCGCCGCGTCAGGTTTCTTGCAAATGCGACTGGTTCGTATTTACAATGCGCCGCATGGCCATCGACCCGCCCGTTCCGCCGCTGCCTCCACTTGCCGCTGCCGCGCCTGCCGTCGCGACGGCATCGGTACCGCAGCGCTGGAACAGCAGTGAGCTGCTCGGGCAGCGGCGCGAGGCCCTGATCGATCACCGGGGAGAGCAGTACCGCCTGCGGCTGACGGCCGCCGGCAAGCTCATCCTCACCAAGTAGACGCTTCGCTTCATCGGCGGCCCGCGGGCCGCCTTCGCACCAGCCAGCCCTCCGCCAGCCCGTGCTCTTTCGAGATCACGCCTGGCCATGCCGCATCTGCTGCATCCCGGCGGCCAGCCGTGCTGCCCGCCTGAACTGATCCGCCCGCCGGCCACACCGCAGGGCACGCGACGGCGTCGCCTGTGGGACCTGCCGGCGCAAGCCCACTGCCCGGTGGTCGGCGTGTGCCTGAGCCTGGCCGCGTTGCGCCGGGTGGCCGACAAGGCGCTCGGCGGCGAGGTGCTCGCCGGCGACTACGAGCTGCACAGCGGCGCGGTGCAGGAATGCGGCCACCGCGGCACGCTGTCCGAGGCGCTTCAGCGCGAGCTCGACCGGCGCCACGCCCTCGCGCTCAAGCGCACCGCCGCCTTGAAAGACGGCGACGCGCTGCAGCGCTGGTGGCACGACGCCGTGCAAGGCGACGACCTCGCCGGCGCACTGTGGGCGACGCTGACCCATCCGCGCTGCGGCGATGCGCTCGAGGAGCAGGTGCTGCACGACGTGCACATGCGCCAGCACCAGCTCGGCGAAGGCCAGGGCGAGCAACGCCGCCGGCTCGCCGCGCTGCAGGCACAGAACGAGGCGCTCGCCGCCGAGCTGGCGCGCCAGCAAGAGCGCCACGGCCGTGCGGCGGCCGAGCAGTCGCACAAGATCGAACAACTGCAATCGGCGCTGCTGTCCGCGCGCGCCGAGCTGATCGGCCGCGACACGGTGATCGCCTCGCTGTGGGAGCAGCTGCGAGCGATCGAGGCGGCCATGCCGGAGTTGCGCCCGCGCAGCGAGCTCGCCGCCGAACTGCGGGCGCAGACCGAGCGTGCCCGCGAGCTCGAACGTGCCCTCTCCCGGGCCCAACTCGCGCTGGACGCCGAGCGTCGCCGCGCGCAGGCTGCACAGGCTGCGGTGGCGCAGCAAGCCGCGCCGCCCGCCGCACCCCTGCCGGCGCGACCGGCCGACCTCGGCGAGCAGGCGGTGCTGTGCGTCGGCGGCCGCCCGGCCAGCGTGCCGGTGTACCGGCGCATCGTCGAGCACCACGGCGGCCGCTTCCTGCACCACGACGGCGGCGAGCACGACCACGCCGCGCTGCTCGACGGCACGCTGGCCAGCGCCGACCTGGTGATCTGCCAGACCGGCTGCATCAGCCACGACGCGTACTGGCGCGTCAAGGAGCACTGCAAGCGCACCGGCAAGCGCTGCGTGTTCGTCGAGAACCCCAGCCGCAGCGGCCTGCGCCGCGCGCTGCAACGCCTCGCATTGCACGAGGCCGCGGCACAGGCCGAAACGGCACCGATTCCCTTCCAACGACAACGAGAACTTCCATGACCTCCCGCACTCCGCGGCGCGCCGGCGCCTGCCTGCTCGTCGCGCTCTCTCCCTGCCTGCCGGCCTGGGCCCAGGTGGCTGCGCCGGCCGCCGCCGCTTCGGCCCCCGAGGCCACGCTGCCCGCCGTCACCGTGCGTGGCGCCGCCGAGACCGACGAGGCGACCGAGAAGACCGGCGCCTGGACCACGCGGCGCAGCCGCAGCGCCACCGGCCTCGCGCAGACTGCACGCGAGACGCCGCAGTCGATGTCGACCATCACGCGCTCGCAGCTCGACGACTTCAAGCTCAACAGCGTCAACGCGGTGCTCGACGCCGCCACCGGCGTGGTGGCCGAGAAGGTCGAGACCGACCGCACCTACTACACCGCGCGCGGCTTCGACATCGTCAACTTCCAGATCGACGGCATCGGCCTGCCGTTCGCCTACGGCCTGGTCGACGGCGACCTCGACACCGCCGTCTACGACCGCATCGACGTGATCCGCGGTGCCACCGGGCTGACCAGTGGCACCGGCAACCCGTCGGCGGCAGTGAACTTCGTGCGCAAGCGGCCGACGCGCGAGCTGCAGGCCAGTGCCGCGCTGACGCTGGGCTCGTGGAACGACCGGCGCGTCGATGCCGACCTGGCCGGGCCGCTGTCGGCCGACGGCCGCGTGCGCGGCCGGCTGGTGCTGGCCGGCCAGGACAAGGACTCCTACCTCGACCGCTACCACCTGAAGAAGGGCGTCTTCCATGGCATCGTCGAGGCCGACGTGACGCCGGACACCACGCTCAGCATCGGCCACACGCTGCAGAAGAACAAGCCCACCGGCTCGATGTGGGGTGCGCTGCCGCTGCAGTACAGCGACGGCACGCCGACGGACTACGACGTGTCGACCAGCACCGCGCCGTCGTGGACCTACTGGAAGTCCGACACGGCGATCACCTTCGCCGAGGCGCAGCACGAGTTCGCCAACGGCTGGCAGGCGCGCGCGGTGCTGACGCACAAGCAGATCAGCGGCGACGGCAAGCTGTTCTATCTGTACGGAAACCCCGACCGCACGACCGGCGCGGGCCTGGCGATCTACCCGTCGATCTACACGACGACCAACCGGCAGGACATCGCCGACCTGCGCGCCAGCGGCCCGTTCACGCTGGCCGGCCGCGAGCATGAGCTGGTGGTCGGCGCCACGGCCTCGCGCTCGCGCCTGCATGCGCAATCGATCTACGGCAGCAACCCCGACGTCGGCGCGCCGTTCCCCGACCTCGCCACCTGGGACGGCCAGTACCCCGAGTCGACCTTCGACGTGGCCGGTGACGGCGCGCGCTTCACCGACAAGCAGCGCAACCTGTACGCCGCGGCGCGCCTGAATGCGAGCGACTCGCTGCACCTGGTGCTGGGCGCCAACCACACGCGCATCGACAGCACCGGCGTCAGCTACAGCGTCAGCCGCGCGCGCCAGGAGACCAAGACCACGCCCTACGTCGGCGCGGTGCTCGACGTGGCGCCGCAGTGGTCGGTCTACGGCAGCTGGACCTCGATCTTCCTGCCGCAGTTCGAGCTCGGCGACGACCTTCAGCGACTGGACCCGGCCACCGGCAGCAACACCGAGCTGGGCGTGAAGGCCGAGCTGCTCGACAAGCAGCTGATCGCCAGCCTCTCGGTGTTCCGCGCCAAGCAGGCCAACCTGGCCAGCGCGCTGCGCTTCGACGCCGGCACCAACCAGACGCTGTACGAGGGCGTGGACACCCGCTCGCGCGGCTTCGAGGCGGAGGTGGCGGGTGCGCTGTCGCCAGCGATCAAGCTCAGCGCCGGCTACACGCAGCTGGCCATCCACGACGACGAGGGCCAGGACGTGCGCACCTTCTCGCCGCGGCGCATGCTGCGCGCCGCCGGCACCTGGCAGGCGATGGCGCCGCTGAAGCTCGGCGCATCGCTGAACTGGCGCAGCGAGACCACGCGCAGCACCAGCCTCGGCACGATCCGCCAGCCCTCGTATGCGCTGCTGAACCTGATGGCGCGCTGGGACTTCAACAAGCAGGTGTACGCGACGCTCAATCTCGACAACGTCACCGACAGGAAGTACATCACCAGCCTGTACTGGGACCAGGGCTTGTACGGCGAGCCGCGCAAGGCCAGCGTGACGCTGGGCTGGTCGTACTGAACCGGAGCCCGACGTCATGCGCGCCCTGCTCGTCGTGATGCATCGCTGGCTCGGCCTCGGCACCGCGCTGTTCCTGTTCGTCGCCGGTGCCACCGGCGCGGTGATCTCCTGGGACCACGAGCTCGACGAGTGGCTCAACCCGCAGCTGTTCGAGGCGCGCAGCAGCGGCGAGCCGCTGCCGGTGCACGAACTCGCGCGGCGCATCGAGGCGGCCGACCCGCGGGTGCGCATCAGCTTCATGCCGCTGGCGGTGGAGCCGGGTCACGCCTTCACGGTGTTCGTACAGCCGCGCATCGACCCGGCCACCGGCGCGCCCTTCGCACCCGGCTACAACCAGGTGGCGGTCGACCCGGCCACCGGCGAGATCCAGGGGAAGCGCGAGTGGGGCAAGGTGTCGCTGACGCGCGAGAACCTGCTGCCCTTCCTCTACAAGCTGCACTACACGATGCACATCCCGGACGGCTTCGGCCTCGAGCTGGGCATGTGGTTCATGGGCCTGGTCGGCATCGTCTGGGTGGCCGACACGCTGATCGCGCTGGCCATCTCGTTCCCGAACCGCGCGAGCTGGAAGCGCTCGTTCGCGTTCCGCTGGCGGGCCGGAGGCCACCGCCTGACCTTCGACCTGCACCGCTCCGGCGGGTTGTGGCTCTATGCACTGGTGCTGATGCTGGCCGTCACCTCGGTGGCCATGAACCTGAACGCGCAGGTGATGCGGCCGATCGTCTCGCTGTTCTCGACGCTGACGCCCTCGCCCTTCGCGAGCCGCACGCCGGCGCCGCCGGCGCAACCCATCGAGCCGCGCATCGCCGCGGCGCAGGCCATCGCCACCGCCACCCGCGCGGCACGCGAGCGTGGCATCACCGCGCCGGCCGGCGGCCTGTTCCTGTCGACCGACTTCGGCCTGTGGGGCGTCGGCTTCTACGAAGGCGGCAACAGCCATGGCGACGGCGGCCTGGGCAACCCGTGGATCTATGTCGATTCGCGCAGCGGCGAACCCGCCGGTGCCGACGTGCCCGGCACCGGCAGCGCCGGCGACCTCTTCATGCAGAGCATGTTCCCGCTGCACTCCGGCCGCATCCTCGGCACGCCGGGGCGGGCGCTGATGTCGGCGATGGGCGTGGCGATCGCGGTGCTGTCGGCCACCGGCGTGATCATCTGGGCGCGCAAGCGGCGTGCGGCGCTGCTGGCGCGGCGCTCCAGCCCGGTGCGTGGCGACGACCGGCAACTGTTCGTTTCCAACAGCGGCTGAGGCGAGTAGGCGCCAACTCTTGCCTTGGTGGCGGGGTGCGCGGAGCGATAAAGTGACCGGCCAACCGAAGCCAGACGCTTCGCCGATTCGCCCACGCCCGCCACCCATGCCCAGACCGCCTGCCTCCGTCGTCGCCGCACTCGAAGCGGCGCTCAAGGCCACCCCGGACGACCTCGACCTGCGCCTGCACGTGGCGCAGCTGCTGCGTGACGACGAGCGGCCCGAGGCGGCGCTCGATCTGTGCGTCGGTTCGCTGGCCAAGGACCCGGTCAACCTGCCGGCGCTGCAGCTCGCGGCTGCGCTCGCGCGCCAGCTCGGCCGCCCGACTGCCGAGGGCTACGAACGCCTGCTGGGCGCGCTGGGCGGCGTGGCTGCGCCCCCGGCCGCCGCGCCTGCGGCTCCTGCAGTCGCAGCGGCCGCGCCACCACCCGCCGCACCCGCCGCACCCACCCGACCGACGCTGGCTGCCGTAGACGGCCACACGCCCGTCGGCAGCGGCACGCCCAACTCCGGCGCCGCGATGGCCGACGGCGAGCGCCCCGGCCTGCGCCTAGCCGCCGACGACGGCGAGCTGGTCGACGAGTTCGAGCTGCAGACGCCGCGCATCGGCTTCGCGCAGGTCGGTGGCATGGAAGAGGTCAAGAAGAAGCTGGAGCTCTCGGTGCTCGGCCCGCTGCGCAACCCGGAGCTCTACAAGGCCTTCGGCAAGACCGGCACCGGCGGCCTGCTGCTGTACGGCCCGCCCGGCTGCGGCAAGACCTACCTCGCGCGTGCGCTGGCCGGCGAGATGGGCGCGCGCTTCGCGTCCATCGGCCTCGAGGACGTGCTCAACATGTGGTTCGGCGAGAGCGAGCAGCGCCTGCACAAGATCTTCGACACCGCGCGTCGGCTGGCGCCCATGGTGCTGTTCTTCGACGAGATCGATGCGCTCGGCCACAAGCGCAGCGAGCTGCGCGGCAGCGCCGGCCGCAACCTGGTGAACATGCTGCTGTCCGAGATGGACGGCTCGCAGCACGACAACACCGGCGTGTTCCTGCTCGGCGCCACCAACCACCCCTGGGACATCGACTCGGCGCTGCGCCGGCCGGGCCGCTTCGACCGCACGGTGCTGGTGCTGCCGCCCGACGAGCCGGCGCGCGCCTCGATCATCGGCCACCACCTGGCGAACTGCCCGCACCAGGGCATCGACACCGCAGCGCTGGCCAAGGCCACGGCGATGTTCTCTGGCGCCGACCTGGCCCACCTGTGCAACCTGGCGCGCGAGTCGGCCATCGAGGCCAGTGCCTCGGCCGGCGCGATCCGCCCGGTAGGCCCGGACGACTTCAAGCGCGCGATGAAGTCGCTGCGGCCGTCGACGCTCGAGTGGTTCGCGCAGGCGCGCAACTTCGCGATGTTCGCCAACGAGAGCGGCGTCTACGACGACCTGCTCGACTACATGAAGAGGAACAAGCTTGGCTGAGGGGCCGACGCCGCGGCAGCGCGCCGACGGCCTGGTCGAGCGCAGCAAGTCGCTGTGGGACATCGGCCGCTGGAAGGACGCCGAGGCCCAGGCCCGCCGCGCCATCGAGGCCGACCCGGCCTACGCGCGCGCGCAGCTGCAGCTCGCGCACGTGCTGATCAGCACTGGCCGCGGCAACGAGGGCGCGCAGCTCGCCAAGGGCGTGCTCTCGCAGGACCCGAACTCGGCCTGGGCGATGCGCATCCTCGGCCACTGGCACAGCCTGCACGGCCGCCACGCCGAGGCCATCACACTGGCCGAGCAGGCGGTGCGGGCTTCGGACGGTGATTCGATCGCGCTGCTGAACCTGTCGCACACGCGCAAGGAGGCCGGCGACGAGGTCGGCGCGCGCCGGGCCGCCGAGCAGATCGTCGCGCGCTACCCCGACTGGCCCGACGGCCACGTGCAGCTGGCCGAGCTGCGCCACTCCCCGGCCGAAGCCGCGCAGTCGTACCGCGAGGCGCTGCGCCTCGACCCGCACAACGACGCCGCGCTGGCCGGGCTGGCCGGCCTGAGCGGCTCGATGGCGCAGTATCGCGAGGCGGTGTCGCTGGCCTGGAGCGCACTGCGTTCGGACGTAGGCGACAAGTCGCGCCAGCGCCTGTTCGTGCGTTCGGCCTGGATCTACCTGGCGCTCAGCCGCGTCGTCGCGCCGCTGCGCAGCAGCCGCCGCGCGCTGGCCGAGCCCTTCGGCGACGCCTGTGCGCACGCCTTCCTGGCGACCGGCTCGAACGCCTTCACGCGGCTGCTGTTCGGCTTCCGCTTCGAGGTGTTCGCGCTCGCCGCCTGGTCGCTGCTGCTGCTGGGCATGGTCGGCGCCGCGTACCTGCCCGACGACCTGTCGGTCGTGCTGGTGCCGCTGCTGGGCATTCCGGTGTTCATTGGCCTGGCGGTGCCGTTCTTCCTGTTCTTCGGCGTCATCGCCGCGGCGCGGCGGCTGCTCGACTTCCGCCTCGTGCAGTGGGCCGGGCGCGGCAGCCTGCGCCTGCTGCTGGCGCGTGCGGCGCTGTCGGGCGTGCTGCTGGTCGGTGTGTCGCTGATTGCGTTGCTGGCGTGGCCGACGTGGGCCGGGCTGTGGGGCTGGCTGCTGCTGATCGGCCTGGTGCTGGCGGTGCAGGACCTGACGCGCTGGCGCGAACAGTGGCGCGACAGCCGGCGCATGGCGCAATCCGGATCGGTGCGCGAGTCGTTGGCCGCCTGGGTGGCCGAGCGCTCGCCGCACTGGTTCACGCCCGGCCGGCTGTTCGTCTTCGTGCTGCTGGCGGCGGCCGTCGAAGTGCTGCTGAGCGGGGTTGCCGCGTCCTTCGCGCCGTCAGCCCGCCCGCCGGTGATGGCCTGGGCCTTTCTCATCGCGCTGGCCTGCTGGGGCCTCGACGCCGTAGCGCGCGCCATCGCGGAGCGGCTGTCGCTGGCGCCGCGCGCTGGCCGCTACCGCGCCTTCGGCCGCACGCTGATCGAGCTGGCCTGGATGGCGGCTGCGGCGATGGCCACCTTCGCCATCGGCGGCCGCCTGCTGGCGGACCGGCCGATCGAGGCGCTGTTCCCCATCCTGCTGCTGCCGCTGACCGTTGCCGGCGGCTGGCTCGCACTGCGCTCGGCCCGAGCGCTGCTGGTGCTGCTGGCCGGCGAGTGCGGCCTCATGGTTCACAAGCTGTTCGGCCGCGGCACGGCCCGCTGACTCATAGCCAGCGCGCTTTCGCGCTCAGGGTCAGCGCGCCCTCGCGCTCAGAGTCAGCGCGCCTTCGCGCCCGGCGCGATGGTCGGCGGGGCGGCGTTCAGCGTCTCGATGGCAAAGCCGGCTGCCGCCTTGTAGCGCGCCATGAAGGCCTCGCGCTCGGCGGCGGGGATCACGTCGTCGATGTTGTCGAACACGCCGCCGCAGCGTTCTTCCACCAGCCCGAGGATGCCGAACGGCCCGGAGCCGCGGTTGCGCAGCACCAGGGCAGAGATGTCGGCGCACAGCCTGTCGTCGTAGGCACGCAGCGCAGCGGGCGTCACGCCGTGCTGCACGAACATGGCGCCGAGCACGCGCGCATCGACGATGGCCTGGCTGGCGCCGTTACTGCCCACCGGGTACATCACGTGGGCGGCATCGCCGAGCAGCGCCACGCGGCCATTCACCCAGGTGGGCACCGGGTCGCGGTCGATCATCGGGTACTCGAACACCTCGGTGGCACCGCGCAGCATCGCGGGCACGTCGAGCCAGCCGTAGTTCCAGCCCTCGAAGTGGTGGATGAACTCGGACAGCTCGGCGCGCCGGTTCCAGTCGCCGTGCCGCCAGCCGCCGGCGTTGTCGACGGTGATCTCGGCGATCCAGTTGATGGTGGCCAGGCCGGTGGCGGCGTCGGGCGGCGAGATCGGGTAGAGCACCACGCGGTGGCGCAGGCTGCCCACGCCGACGAAGGAGGCGCCGCTGCGGATGGGCACGCCCGGCGTGGTGCCGCGCCACATGATGGCGCCGCCCCACTGGATGGGCGGCTGGTTGGGGTGCATCTGCGCGCGCACCGGCGAGTGCAGGCCGTCGGCTGCGATCAGCAGCGTGCCGGGCAGCTCGCGGCGCCGGCCGTCACGCGTCTCGACCAGCGCGACCACGGAGTTTTCCTCCTGGCGGTAGCCCACTACGCGGTGGCCGAGCCGCACGGCGTCGGGCCCCAGGCGTTCACGCACGGTGCGGTACAGCAGCATCTGCAGCTGACCGCGGTGCACCGAGTACTGCGGCCAGCGGTAGCCGGCCCGCATGCCGCGCGGCTCGGAGTACACGTCGTTGCCGTTGCGGCCCACCAGCGCCCACTCGCGCGCCTGGATGCCGATGGTGTCGAGCAGCTTGTCGTCGATGCCCAGGTCGTACAGCTCGCGCACTGCGTTGGGCTGCAGGTTGATGCCCACGCCCAAGGGCGCCAGCTGGGCCACCGACTCGAGCACGATGCAGGGCACGCCGAGCTGATGCAGGGTGAGCGCCGTGACCATGCCGCCGATGCCGCCGCCGGCGATGAGGACCGGGGGCGTGTCGCCGTTGTTGTGTTGTGTTGTCTCCGCCATGGCGGAGGATTGTCGGCGAACGCGATCGGCGCGGTGACCGTTCGCGGTTCGTTGCGGACGAGTGGGCGGCGGAGAGTTCCGATGCGTCTTGCGGCGAGTGCGGCCTCACCGGTCCGGCACTGAGTCGGCGGTACTCGGCCGCAACCGGCCACGGAGCAAGAGCGCTCCAACGCGGTCAGGAGCGACCTTGGGGCGAGGGGCGGCCAAGCGAGAACGCTTCGCAGTGCACAAGTCAGTCGGCCAACGCACGGGCGCCATCTGCAGTAGCAGCGCTGCGCACGCTACAGATTGCCTCTCCCAAGAGGTAACATAACTGGAATTCAGTCGGGTCGTCTGGCGAGGTGATCTATGGCTCTGACGCGAGACTTCAAAGAATCCGTGCTGGTACGTGTCCAAGCCGTCTGCATGTTTCGCGAAGCTCTGCTGAACTGGGAGCCAAGACTATGCTCGTCGGCAAAGTAGATGCGGGCGAGGCAATCTTGCACGAGTACATGAAGGCGACCGTCGGCTTCGCAATGGCTGGCTCAGAGAACGGCTCATCGCCGAAAGGCCTGACCCGCGTGTTCGCGCTCAGCGGCAACCCCTGGCTCGCACATTCTTCTCTGTCGCCAGCTTGTATTGAGTAGTACTGCAGTCAGGCCGACTAAGCGAACAGCATGGCACCTCTGTGCCCCGATCGAACTGCAGTCTAGACCCGCGATTGGAAAAACATGTCCGACCAACAACCAGAACGTTTCACCCCGGAACAGAAGGACGCCGCCGAGCAGCAGATCGCCGAGCAAGCGAAGCGCATTGACTACTACTTGACGGAGTACTCGCTCGAACTGCTGGGCACCAAGATGCGCGATGGTGATTTCGAAGTCCCGGCATATCAGCGGGAGTACACCTGGGAAGAAGAGCGCAAGTGGCGGTTCATCGAGTCCATCTTGATGAACCTGCCGATTCCATTCCTCTTCTTTTGGGAGAACCCACAGAACGGCAAACTGGAGATCGTCGACGGTTCTCAGCGCCTGCGGACGATTGAGGAGTTCATTTTCGGCGACTTGGTTCTTGGCGAGCTCGACAAGCTCCCCCTTGTCTCCGGGTTTGCGTTCAAAGACCTGCCGGAGGCTCGTCAGCGTAAATTCAAGAACCGATCAATCCGAGGGATCGTGCTGAACGAACATGCCGACGATCAGGCGCGATTTGACCTCTTCGAACGCATCAATACCGGCAGCAAAGTCGCGAACAAGGCCGAAGTACGGCGCGGCGCGCTGCGCGGGCCATTCCTTGACCTCGTGATCGAGTTATCTCAGGAGCCTAAGTTCATCGAACTGACCCCAGTGTCAGACAAGCAGTTGAAGGAGAGGGAGCGCGAAGAACTGGTCACGCGCTTCTTCGCATATGGCGATGGTCTTGATGACTATGCCGACGAGGTCTCGCCGTTCCTGTTCTCCTACGCCCGGAAGATGAATCAGCAGATGGCGGATACGCCAGCGCTCGTCCAGCAGTACCGAGAACGATTCAAGGCCATGGTCTCCTTTGTGGCTGCGGCATTCCCCTTCGGCTTTAGGAGGACGGCTTCCGGTCGTGCCAGCCCGCGCGCCCGCTTCGAGAGCATTGCGGTAGGCACATACCTCGCATTGCAACAGAACGCGGGCCTGGCGCCCCAGCCCGAGGCAGTCAAGGCGTGGATACAAGACAAGGCATTCGCCGATGTGACCGGCTCGGACGGCGCCAACGCAGTCAGTCGCCTTGAAGGCCGGATCAATTTCGTCCGCGACCACCTGCTCGGGGATTGACCACTATGGACGTCATGGAGCAGGTTTTCACCGAGCGGCTACAGGAAATTGAGACCTATCTTGACTTACTCCAAGCGATCGAAGAACAAGTGCGAGGTGGACCTCCACGTGTCGGTGCAGAGGGGGCAGTGATTAGCACCACGCAGCAGCGGATTCTCTACTCGAGCGTATACCTCCAGCTCTACAACCTAGTCGAGGCCACGATTACGAAGTGCATCGAAGGGGTGTCCTCGGCGATAGCGGCCGGGGGACGCTGGCGTCCATCCGATCTCACGGCAGAGCTGCGTCGCGAATGGGTTCGGTTTCTTGCTCGGACTCACATTGATTTGTCATACGAACATCGCTTGTCAAGTTCGGTTCAGATGTGCGATCACCTTATCCAGTCCCTGCCGGTCGGAAACTTGGACATCGAAAGGGGTGGCGGCGGCAACTGGAACGACGAGGAGATTTTTCGCGTCGCTACGCGCCTGGGCTGTCCTCTGAATCTGAGCGCGGAATGCTTGTCGGCAGTCAAGCGCCCATTCAAGGATGACAAAGGTGCCTTGGCACTGATTGTGAAGTTGCGGAACGACCTCGCTCACGGCAGCGTTTCGTTCGGACAGTGTGGGGAAGGAGCCACTGTCGCGGAGCTGCGAGACCTAACGCAACGAACCGGGAACTACCTCCGCGAAGTCGTTGCTTCCTTTGATGACTTCATCAGCAGACATACGTTCCTTCAGCCGGCAAGCCGCCCGGCCGCGGGGGCTCAGGCATGAAGCCGCAAGTTCACCAGACGCGCAGGCAGTCAGACAAGAGAATGATTCACAACAACTTGATCTCGGCAGTGGACTTGTTCTGCGGGGTGGGTGGCCTGACACATGGTCTCGTGAGAGGCGGGATCAACGTGGCCGCAGGCATAGACATCGACAAGACCTGCCGCTATCCCTACGAATCAAACAACCAAGCCCAGTTTCTGGAGCGCGACGTCAAGCAGTTGTCTGCAACAGACATTGGTCCCCTCTTTGCCGAAGGTGGTATCCGACTTCTGGCCGGGTGTGCACCATGCCAGCCCTTCTCGACCTATAGCCAGGCCGGCCGCGCCACGCGTACTGATGGCAAGTGGACCTTGCTCACCGACTTTGGCCGCATCGTCCGGGAACTGCAGCCCGAACTGGTGACGATGGAGAACGTTCCGCAGTTGCCCGACCACCCGGTGTTCAAGAAGTTTCTGCGCTCATTAGCTGGGTACCACGTCTGGTATGACGTGGTGCGATGTGCCGAGTACGGGGTACCGCAAAGCCGGAAGCGCTTGGTCGTCATCGCGTCGAAACTCGGGCCGATCGAGATGATTTCCCCAACTCACGCCGAGGCGCCGTTGACCCTTCGTGCGGCGATCGGCGAGCTTCCAGCGATCAAGGCTGGACAAACCCATTCCGAAGATCGGCTGCACGCAGCCTGCGGCCTCAGTCCGACGAACTTGAAGCGCATTCGAGCGTCACGGCCGGGTGGCACCTGGCGCGATTGGCCCGCCGACTTGTTGGCGGAGTGCCATGAGCGCGAGTCTGGCAAGACCTATCCGAGCGTTTACGGACGCATGGAATGGGACACCCCTTCACCTACGATCACGACGCAGTGCTTCGGGTTCGGTAATGGTCGGTTCGGGCATCCTGAGCAGGACCGTGCAATCTCGCTTCGTGAGGCCGCAATCATCCAAACGTTTCCGAAGGACTATCGCTTCGTTCCAGAAGATGCACCCATTCAGTTCGCACCGCTCGGGCGCTTAATCGGCAACGCGGTACCTGTTCGCCTCGGAGAAGTGATCGCAGAATCTTTCGTACGGCACTTGGCTCAGGTAAGGCTAGCGGCCTGATGGAGCGCGGCATTCCGCCACGGCGTTGCGATGGTTCAGGCGTCAAGCCGCATCGCGATCGGCTGTTCGAGTTGCGAAACGAAGCGCCAGTAGCCAAGCGGGCCGCTTTCCACGGCAGCGATCTCGTAGACCTCCAGGAACACCGCAGTGTCGGATCCTACGCAGGGGTTCTCCGCTTCAGTCGATACTAGAAGAGCTCCCTAGGCCGCGCTCTGTTCAGCTGTCATTTAAGCAGCCGAACGACCGCCACGCGGCCAAACGACAACGACTACTTACGGCGCTAGCAGGTGTACGACGGGGAGGCATCGATCGGCTGCAGCCAGTCTCAGCCTGCATCTCAACCTCACAGCCCAAGCATCCGCGCATGGGTTGTTCGGTACCGGCCGTTCAACCCGGCTGGCCACGCAGCCCCGTCAATGCAACGCCGACAAAAACTGCTGCAACTCCGCCGTCTTCGGCGCGCCGAACAGTTCCTCCGGCGCGCCCATCTCGTGGATGCGCCCGGCGTGCATGAAGACCACGCGGTCGCTGACCTTGCGCGCGAAGTTCATCTCGTGCGTCACCATCAGCAGCGTCATGCCCTCGTCGGCCAGGCTCTCGACCACGCGCAGCACCTCGCCCACCAGTTCGGGGTCGAGCGCGGAGGTGATCTCGTCGCACAGCATCACGCTCGGCGCCATCGCCAGCGCACGGGCGATGGCCACGCGCTGCTGCTGGCCGCCTGACAGCTGGTCGGGCCAGGCGTCGAACTTCTCCGCCAGGCCCACGCGCGCCAGCAGCGTGCGCGCGCGCTCCTCGGCCTGCGCGGCGGATTCGCTCTTCACCAGCGTCGGCGCCAGCATCACGTTGCGGCCCACCGTCAGGTGCGGGAACAGGTTGAAGCTCTGGAAGATCATGCCCACGTGCTGGCGCAGCGCGCGCATCGCCTTCGCATCGCCGTGCTTGAGCGGCTGGCCGTCGACCTCGAGCGCGCCCTGCTGGAACTCCTCCAGCCCGTTGACGCAACGCAGCAGCGTGCTCTTGCCCGAGCCGCTCTTGCCGATGATGGCGATCACCTCGCCGCGCTGCACCTCGAGGTCGATGCCCTTGAGCACTTCGTTGTCGCCGAAGCGCTTGCGCAGCGCGGCGACCTTGACGATGGGTTGTCCAGCTTCAGCGGTCACGACGCAGTTTCCTTTCCAGGCGCCGGCTCCAGGCCGAGATCGGCCAGCACAGCGCGAAGTACATCAGCGCCACGCAGGCGTAGACGGTGAAGGGCTTGAAGGTGGCGTTGGTGATCATCGTGCCCGCCTTGGTCAGCTCGATGAAGCCGATCACCGAGGCCAGCGCCGTACCCTTGATCACCTGCACGAGAAAGCCCACGGTCGGCGGCACCGCCACGCGCAGCGCCTGCGGGCCGATCACGTGGCGCATGGTCTCGCCGAAGGTCATGGCCAGGCTGGCCGCGGCTTCCCACTGGCCGCGCGGCACGGCGTTCACGCAGCCGCGCCAGATCTCGGCGAGAAAGGCGCTGGTGTACAGCGTCAGCGCCAGGCCGGCGGCCAGCCAGGCCGGCACGTTGATGCCGAACAGCGCCAGCCCGAAGTAGGCCAGGAACAGCTGCATCAGCAGCGGCGTGCCCTGGAACAGCTGCACGTACAGGCCCACGCCGGTCTCGGCGCCACGCAGCTTCGCCAGCCGCGCGAGCAGCAGGCCCAGCGCCACCAGCCCGCCGCCGATGAAGGCGACCAGCGACAGCAGCACCGTCCAGCGAGCGGCCAGCAGCAGGTTGCGGAAGATGTCCCAGAGGCTGAAGTCGACCATGGCGGGTGCGGGCTCTGGTTCGGGTTCAGCGGCTCGGGGCCACGCGGCCGAAGATCCACTTCGGCCCGACCCAGTTCAGCGCCTGCCGCAGCAGCACCGACAGCGCCAGGTACATCAGCGTGGCGACGATGAAGGCCTCGAACGCGCGGAAGTTGCGGCTCTGGATCAGGTTGGCCGCGTAGCTCAGCTCCTGCGCGGCAATCTGCCCGCACACCGCCGAGCCGAGCATGACGATGACGATCTGGCTGGTCATCGCCGGCCACACGCGGCCCAGCGCCGGCGGCAGCACCACGCGCAGGAACACCTGCGACTCGCTCATCGCCAGGCTGCGCGCCGCCTCGATCTGCCCGCGCGGCGTGCCCTCGATGCCGGCGCGCGCGATCTCGGCCGCGTAGGCGCCGAGGTTGACCACCATCGCGATCACCGAGGCGATCTCCGGCGTCAGCTTCACGCCCAGGCTGGGCAGGCCGAAGAAGATGAAGAACAGCTGCACGATGAAGGGCGTGTTGCGGATCAGCTCCACGTACACGCCGACGATCGTGCGCAGCCACGCCGGCCCGTGCGCGCGTGCCCAGCCGCAGGCCACGCCCAGCCCGACGCCGAGCACCGCCGAGACGACCGTCAGCCCGAGCGTGAAGGCGGCGCCGCGCAGCAGCGCGGGCCACTCGACCAGGACGGCGCCGAAATCAAGCGCGACCACGTTGGCCGATCAGTTGGGCAGTTCGCCGGCCGGCCGGCCGAGCCACTTCTTGGCCATGGTGTCGATCTCGCCGCTGGCCTTGGCCGCGGCAATGATCTCGTTGACCTTCAGGCGCAGCTTGTCCTCGCCCTTGGCCACGCCGATGAAGTTGGGCGAGTCCTTCAGCACGAACTTGAACTCGGTGCCCAGCTGCGGGTTGCGCGCCATCATGTTGCCGGCGACCGACGCGCCGGTGGCGATGGCCACCACCTGCCCCGAGACGAAGGCCGAGACGGTGGCGTTGTTGTCCTCGAAGCGCTTCACGTCGGCGGTCGGCGGGGCGAGCTTGCTCAGCTCCATGTCCTCGATGGCGCCGCGCGTCACGCCCACCGTCTTGCCGGCCAGGTCGGCCGGGCCCTTGATGGTGGTGCCCTTGGCGGCGAACACCGCCTGGAAGAACGGCGAGTAGGCGGCGGTGAAGTCGATCACCTTCTCGCGCTCCGGGTTCTTGCCCAGCGTCGAGATCACCAGGTCGGCCTTCTTGGTCTGCAGGTAGGGGATGCGGTTGGCGCTGGTCACCGGCACCAGCTCGGCCTTGACGCCGAGCTTGGCGGCGATCAGATTGGCCATGTCGATGTCCAGGCCCTGGGGCTTCAGGTCGGTGCCGACGAAGCCGTAGGGCGGGAAGTCGGTCGGGATGGCGATGGTGATCAGCTTCTTGGCGAGCACGTCGTCGAGCGCGGTCTGCGCGTTCGCGGTGCCGCCGGCCATGGCGAGCAGGGCGGCCAGGCCGGCAAGAAGAAGGCGGCGTTGCATGGATGTCTCCGTATTGGTGCGCGGGCAGGGGCATCTGCAAGGGCCGTGCCCATCGTCAATCGGCGCCCGATAGACTCGCGCCATGAACGCCGCACTGCCCCGAACCCTGAAGATCGACTTCGTCTCCGACGTGGTCTGCCCCTGGTGTGCCATCGGCCTGAGCTCGCTCGAGATCGCGCTGGCGAAGCTCGACGGTGAAGTCAGCGCCGAGCTGCACTTCCAGCCCTTCCAGCTCAACCCCGACATGGCCCCGGAAGGCGCCGAGGTGGTGCCGTACCTGTCGAAGAAGTACGGCATGAGCGCCGAGCAGGTGGCGCAGAACCAGCAGGCCATCGCGCAGCGCGGCGCCGAGGTCGGCTTCGAGTTCCGCATGGACCGGCGCAGCCGCACCTACAACACCTTCGATGCGCACCGCCTGCTGCACTGGGCCGGCGAGGCTGGCGCCACGCAGCAGCGGGCGCTCAAGCATGCGTTGCTGTCGGCCCACTTCACCGACGGCGAGAACCCCTCGGCGCGCGACGTGCTGTTGCGTTGCGCGGCACGCGCCGGGCTCGACGCGACCGCCGCGGCGGCGGTGGTCGACAGCGACCGCTATGCCGACGAAGTGAGCGAGCAGATGCGCTTCTACCAGGGCGCAGGCATCTCCTCGGTGCCGTCGGTGATCGTCAACGACCGCCACCTGATCCAGGGCGGCCAGCCGCCCGAGGTGTTCGTGCAGGCGCTGCGCCAGATCGCTGCCGAGGCGCAGGGCTGATGCGCGTCCTGGTCGTCGAGGACGATGCGCAGCTCGGCGATGCGCTGGCCACCGGCCTGCGCCAGCGCCAGCACGTGGTCGACTGGTTCCGCGACGGCACCCAGGCCGACGCGGCGCTGGCCGGCGTGCCCTACGACGCGGTGGTGCTCGACCTCGGCCTGCCCGGCGGCGACGGCATGCGCTGGCTACGCCAGTGGCGCGCCGCGGGGCGCGACCTGCCGGTGCTGATCCTCACTGCGCGCGACGGCGTGGCCGACCGCGTCGCCGGGCTCGACGCGGGTGCCGACGACTACCTCGTCAAGCCGATCACGCTGGACGAGCTGGCCGCCCGGCTGCGCGCGATGAGCCGGCGCAGCACCGGCCGCGCGCAGAGCGTCTGGCAGCACGGCGCGCTGAGCTACGACCCGGCCGGCCGCAGCGTGCAGTGGAACGGCACGCCGGTGGAGCTGACCGCGCGCGAGCTGATGCTGCTCGAGGCGCTGATGGCGCACCCCGGGCGCATCCTGTCGAAGGCGCAGCTGCAGGAGAAGCTCTACGACTGGGGCGAGACGCTGGAGAGCAACACGCTCGAGGTGCACGTGCACCACCTGCGCCGCAAGCTCGGCCGCGACATCATTCGCACCGTGCGCGGTGTGGGCTACGCGCTCGGCGCTGTTGAGAACGGCGAAGGGTCTGCCTCGTGAGTCTTCAGCGCAGGCTGCTGGTCTACCTGCTGATCAGCGCGCCGCTGGTGTGGCTGGTGGCAGGCGCCGTGTCGATGCAGTTCGCGCGCCACGAGGTCGATGAACTGTTCGACACCGAGCTGATCCGCCTCGCCCGCCAGGTGCAGGTGACGCTGGCGGTGCCGCTGGACGGCAACACGCCGCTGCTGCCGCAGGCGGCAGCCAGCGCGACGATGGGCGAGGCCGATGTCGGCGACCTGGCCATCGCGGTGTGGGGCCGGGACGGGCGCTTGCTGCTGTCCGACCGTGAAGGCGTGAGCCTGCCCTATCGCCCCGAGGCGGCCGGCTTCGTCGACCTGCAGGTCGGCAACGAGGCCTGGCGCGTGTACTACCTGCAGTCCTTCGACGGCGCCTGGCTGGTCGCGGCCGGCCAGAAGGCCTACGAGCGCGAGGAGCTCGCCTTCGACGTCACCATCGGCCAGCTGCTGCCCTGGCTGGCCATGCTGCCGCTGCTGCTCGCCGCGATGGCCTGGGGCGTGCGGCGCGCGCTCGAGCCGGTGCGCCAGCTCAGCGACGAACTGCAGGCGCGCAGCGCCGAAGACCTGCAGCCCGTGCCCAACACGAAGACGCCGTCGGAGCTGCAGCCGCTGGTGGAGGCGATGAACGGCCTGTTCTCGCGCATCGAGGCGACGCTGGCGCGCGAGCGCCGCTTCACCGCCGATGCCGCGCACGAGCTGCGGACGCCGCTGGCGGTGCTGCGCGCGCAGTGGGACGTGGTGCGCCGCGCCGCGCCCGGCGCCGACCGTGACCTCGCCGAAGGCAAGCTGTCGCTCGGCCTGGAGCGGCTCGACCGGCTCGTCACGCAGATGCTGGCGCTGTCGCGGCTGGAGGCCGGCAGCACGGCGCTGGCGCGGCAGGAGATCGACTGGGAACAGGTGGTCGAGCAGGCGATGAGCGACTGCCTGCCGCTGGCCGAGCGGCGCCGCATCGAACTGGCCTGCGACTGGTCGCAGCCGGCCGGCCGGCCGCCGCTGCCGCTGCTCGGTGACCCCGCGTTGCTGGCGGTGCTGCTGCGCAACCTGCTCGACAACGCGGTGCGCTACGCGCCGGCCGGCAGCGCCGTGCTGCTGCGCTTCGGCGAGTCGCGGCTGGAGGTCGAGAACGACGGCGAGCCGCTGGCCGACGATCAACTGGCAAGACTGGGCGAACGCTTCTACCGCCCCGATGGGCAGGACGAGATCGGCAGCGGCCTGGGCCTGTCGATCGTGCAGCGCATCGCCGCGCTGCACGGCATGAGCGTGCGCTTCGCGCGCCGCGACGGCGGGCGCGGCATGCGCGTCAGCGTCGGGTTCTGAGGCGTGCTGCTGTTGATCTGGGCGGTCGTTGCAGGTTCATTCGTGCGGAGGTCGGAGAGGCAGCGGGGTGGCCGGGCCTGTGTTCTCCGGCCCACGCTCGCGGGCGGCCGCCGAGCATGTCCACCACAGCCTCATCAACACCATCTCTTCATGCCACCGCCTGGGCGACCGCGAATGGGGCCTGCGCCCACGGGCCCAACCACCCCCCTGCCGCTGCGCTCGTGGGGCGTGTCGATGAAGTCCTCGG
>CALRRO020000001.1:0-692716 GCA_943370595.1 Chitinophaga pinensis | reverse complement strand
GCGCTGCTCGCTGGGGGCGATTTGGGCGGCGACGAGAAGCGCAGCGCCAGGGGGCAGCGCGTCAGCGCGCTTCGTAGACTGACTTGCCGCCGGCTGTCTGAACGGAGTGCGCGAAGCGAACGCAGTGAGTTGGGCGGCATGCCCCCTGGCGCGAGCATCGCAGTGCAGTCGGCCTGCAAGGCCGACCGCCGCCGCATGAGCCCCCAGCGGGCAGCGCCTGCCGCGACTCTCAACGCAGGCACGAAAGCTGTCGCCCGAGAACTTCCGCTCAGGGCCGTGAGCGTCCCTTGTCGATCTCGCAAAAAGCGCCTGTGCCGGCCCCAGGGCCGTCAGCCCAGCGCCTGCAGGGTCAGCAGCGCCAGCGGCAGCCCCGCCATGCCGATCAGCGTCGACAGCGTCACCAGCCCAGCCACGAAGCTGCCGTCGCCACCCATGCGTGCGGCCAGCACGTACGCGCTGGAGGCCGTCGGCAGCGCCGCGAAGGCGACGACGATGGCCTGCTGCGCGGGTGGCATCTGCAGGGCGATGGTCATCGCGATGGCCGCCGCCGGCAGGATGCCGTGGCGGATGGACAGGAAGGCCGCGGCCAGCCACGGTGCGCGCTTCAGGCCGCCGAAGGTCAGCCCGGCGCCGACCGCCATCAGGCCCAGCGGCAGCGCCGCCGCGCCGATGCGCACCAGGGTCGTGGTGGCCAGCTCGGGCAGGCGCAACCCGACCAGGTTGCAGACCAGCCCGGCGGCGGTGCTGACGATCAGCGGGTTCCTGGTCAGCTCGCGCCAGAAGCCGTGGCCGCCGTGGCGGGCCAGCGGCCACACCGCGGCGATGTTGCACACCGGCACGCACAGCGCCACCAGCAGCGCCACCCAGGCCACACCCTGGATGCCTGCCAGGCGCTCGGCAAGCGCCAGCGCAACGTAGGAGTTGAAGCGGAACGAGACCTGCGCGCCGGAAGCGTGCAATCGCGCGTCGACGCCGGGCCAGGCCTTCAGCGCATAGGCCAGCGCGATGCCCAGGCCGACCACGCCCAGGCCGCAGCCGGCCAGCGCCGCCGCGGCCGAGGGCTGCAGCGGGTAGCGCAGGATCGCACTGAACAGCAGCGCCGGGAACAGCAGGTAGTAGACCAGGCGCTCGACACCGTCCCACACCGCACGGTTCAGCGGCGTGTGGCGGCACAGCAGCCAGCCGATCACGATCAGCGTGAAGTCGGGCAGGAGCAGCAAGGCGTCGGGCATGGGCCGCGAGTGTGCCAGCGCCTCGCCCCGCCTCCGGGCGGACCCTGTTCGTGGTAACCACAGGTGCCGCGGTCGGCGCGTGGTGCAGCATGCGCGTTGTGCCAGGGTCCCGGAACCTCTTCCACGAACCATGCACCAATTGCCGATGCGCCTCTTCCGCCTGCTGATCGCCGCCGTGCTGCTGATGTCCTTCACCGCGGCGCGCGCCGTGGTGATCGAGGGCCAGCAGTTCGACGACCGCGTCCGCCTGGCCGACGCCGACCTGGTGCTCAACGGCACCGGGCTGCGCGCAGTGGCCTGGCTCAAGGGCTATGCCGCCGGGCTCTACCTGGGCCAGAAGGCGGCCACGCCCGAAGCGGTGATCGCGCAGAAGGGGCCGAAGCGGTTGCGCATGAAGATGATGGTCGACGTCGACGCCAAGGAGTTCGTCAAGGCCTTCGACAAGGGCATGCGTCGCAACCTCAGCGAGGCCGAGCGGGCGCCGCTGGCCGAGCGCATGGAGCGCTTCGACCGCACCGTCGGCGCCTTGCCTCAACTGAAGAAAGGCGACGTGGTCGACCTCGACTACCTGCCCGCCCGCGGCCTGGTGCTCAGCGTCAACGGCAAGCCCCAGGGCGACCCTTTCGCCGGCGAGGAGTTCTACGCCGGCGTGCTGAAGATCTACATCGGCCGCGACCCCGTCGACAAGAAGCTCAAGGCCGGCTTGCTCGGCCAGACCTGACCCTACACTCGCCCCCATCCCACCTGGAGAACCTGTCCATGCACCGTCGCTTGCTTCTCGCCGCAGTCCCGCTCTCGCTCGCTGCGGCCTCGCCGCTGGCGCTGGCGCAGGCCTATCCGAACAAGCCCGTGCGCCTGATCGTGCCGTTCGCGCCGGGCGGCACGACCGACATCGTCGCGCGCGTGCTGGCCGAGAAGATCGGCGGGCCGCTCGGCCAGACGCTGGTGGTCGAGAACAAGGCCGGTGGCGGCGGCTCGGTAGGCGCCAGCGAGATCGCCAAGTCGGCCCCCGACGGCTACACCGTGGGCATGGCGACGGTCTCGACCACCGCCGCCAACCCGGCCATCAACCCGAAGATCCCGTACAACCCGCTGACCGACTTCACGCCGATCATCAACGTCGCGGCAACGCCGAACGTGATTGCCGTGCACCCGAGCTTTCCGGCCAAGGACTACAAGGGCTTCCTTGCCGAGCTGAAGAAGAACCCGGGCAAGTACAGCTACGCGAGCTCCGGCACGGGCGGCATCGGTCACCTGCAGACCGAGCTGTTCAAGAGCCTGTCGGGCACCTTCATGACGCACATCCCGTACCGTGGCGCCGGCCCGGCGCTGAACGACACGGTGGCGGGCCAGGTGCCGATCATCTTCGACAACCTGCCGTCGGCGCTGCCCTTCATCAAAGACGGGCGCCTGGTGGCCATCGTCGTCGCCGCGCCGCAGCGCCTGGCGGTGCTGCCCGACGTGCCGACCTTCAAGGAGGTCGGTCTCGAGGGCGTGAACCGCATGGCCTACTACGGCATCCACGGGCCCAAGGGGCTGCCGAAGGAAGTGGTCGACAAGGTGGCCAGCGCGGTCAAGAAGACGCTCGAGGACCCGGCGGTCAAGCAGCGCATCGAAGGCACCGGCTCGCTGATCGTGGCCAACACGCCCGAGCAGTTCGCCGCGCAGATCGCGGCCGAGTTCGACGTCTACAAGAAGGTCGTCGCGCAGCAGAAGCTCAAGCTCGACTGAGCCTTGACACCCGGGCAGGCCAGCGCGGCGACGATCGACCGCTTCGCCGACGCGCTGTGGATCGAGGACGGTCTGGCCGCCAACACGCTGGCGGCCTACCGTCGCGACCTCGGCCTGTTCGCCGACTGGCTGGCGCGCGAGCAGGGCCGCGACGTGCTTCAGACCACCGAGCCCGACCTGCTCGCCTACGCGGTCAGCCGCCACCACGGCAGCAAGGCCAGTTCGTCGAATCGCCGGCTGACCGTCTTCAAGCGCTTCTTCCGCTGGGCGCTGCGCGAGCACCTGGTCAGCGCCGACCCGACACTGAAGCTGGGCGCCGCGAAGACGCCGATGCGGGTGCCCAAGACGCTGTCCGAGGCGCAGGTCGAGGCGCTGCTGGCGGCGCCCGACGTCGCCACGCCGCTGGGCCTGCGCGACCGCACCATGCTCGAGCTGATGTACGCCAGCGGCCTGCGCGTCAGCGAACTGGTGACGCTGAAGACCGTGCACCTGTCGCTCACCGACGGCGCGCTGCGCGTCACCGGCAAGGGCTCGAAGGAGCGCCTGGTGCCCTTCGGCGAAGAGGCCCGAGACTGGCTGGAGCGTTACCTCGCCGAAGCCCGAGCCGCCATCCTGCAGGGCCAGGCCAGCGACGCGCTGTTCGTCACCGCGCGCGGCGGGCCGATGACGCGGCAGATGTTCTGGAAGCTGATCAAGGCGCATGCACTGCGCGGCGGCGTGCACGTGCCGCTGTCGCCGCACACGCTGCGCCATGCCTTCGCGACGCACCTGCTCAACCACGGCGCCGACCTGCGTGCGGTGCAGATGCTGCTCGGCCACGCTGACATCTCGACGACCACGATCTACACCCACGTGGCACGCGAGCGGCTCAAGTCGCTGCATGCGCAGCATCACCCGCGCGGCTGAAGTTCGGATAACCTCGCGGCCCATGCGCTACATGCTCCTGATCGTCGAGCCGCCCGGCCAGCGGGCCACCCGCACCCGTGCCGAGGGTGAAGCCGCCTATGCGGCGATGCAGGCCTTCGGCGAGAAGCTGCGCGAACGCGGCCAGCTGGTGGCGGTCGAGTCACTGGCCTCGCAGAACAGCGCGGCGCGCGTGCAGCGCAGCGGCGCCAAGGTGAGCGTGCTCGACGGTCCCTTCGCGGAAGCGAAAGAAATGATCGGCGGTTTCTTCATGATCGACGTGCCGAGCCGCGAGGACGCACTGGTCATCGCCGCCGACTGCCCGGCCGCGCAGTGGTGCCCGGTGGAAGTGCGCGCGCTCGCGCCCTGTTTCGACGACTCGCTCTGAGCCGCCGTCGAAAGCGCGGCGCGCCGTTCGTCGTGGTGATGAGCGGGGCAGGGGCTCCGCCGCAACTCAGCAGGAGCCGTTCATGCGCTACATGATCATCGTGCGGGCCACCCCGATGTCGGAGGCCGGCATCATCCCAGACGACCCGACGCTGCTGGCCGACATGGCCAGCTACCACGAAGAACTGGCGCGGGCTGGCGTGCTGCTCGACGGTTCGGGCCTGCACCCCAGCGCCAAGGGCTGGCGCATCCGCTGGGGGGCGGGCAAGCCGGAAGTGATCGACGGCCCGTTCGCCGAGACCAAGGAGCTGATCGCCGGCTACACCGTGATCCAGGTGCGCACGCCGGAAGAGGCGATGGAGTGGTCGCGCCGCTTCCCCCGGCCATTCCCGGCCGGCGTGGACTGCGAGATCGAGGTGCGCCGCCTCTACGAGCTGGAAGAGTTCGGCGAGGATCCGGCGATCGAGCGCATGCGCGAGATCGGCCTGAGCCAGACCGCACGCTGACGCAGGCGACCATGGGACGCCGGTTCTTCGGATGAACGAGGCCACGCATGCCGCGATCGACGCGGTCTGGCGCATCGAGTCGGCGCGCATCGTCGCCGGCGTCGCGCGGCTGGTGCGCGACGTCGGTCTTGCCGAAGAACTGGCGCAGGATGCGCTGATCGCCGCGCTGGAGCACTGGCCGCGCGAAGGCGTGCCCGACAACCCCGGGGCCTGGCTGATGACCACCGCCAAGCACCGCGCACTCGACCGGCTGCGTCGCGACCAGAACCTGGCGAAGAAGCTGGAGGAGATCGGCCTCGACCTGGAGGCGCAGCAGGCGCTCGTCGTGCCCGATTTCGTCGACGGCCTGGACGCCCGGCGCGCCGACACCATAGGTGACGATCTGCTGCGCCTGATCTTCATCGCCTGCCACCCGGTGCTGTCCACGCAGGCGCGGGCGGCGCTGACGCTGAAGCTGCTCGGCGGGCTGTCCACCGCCGAGATCGCGCGCGCCTTTCTCACCGCCGAGCCGACCATCGCGCAGCGCATCGTGCGCGCCAAGCGCACGCTGGCCGAGGCCCGCGTGTCCTTCGAGCTGCCGCAGCGCGAGGCGCTTCACGAGCGGCTGGCCTCGGTGCTCGAGGTCATCTACCTGATCTTCAACGAGGGCTACACCGCGACGGCCGGCGAGGACTGGATGCGCCCGGCGCTGACGCAGGAGGCGCTGCGCCTGGGCCGCGTGCTGGGCGAGTTGATGGCCGATGAGCCGGAAGTGCAGGGCCTGGTCGCGCTGATGGAACTGCAGGCCTCGCGCGCGGCGGCACGCGTCGATGCGCAGGGCCGGCCGGTGCTGCTGATGGCGCAGAACCGCGCCCGCTGGGACCGCCTGCTGATCCGCCGCGGCCTGGTGGCGCTGGCGAAGGCAGAAGCGCTGTGCAGCGCGAGCGGGCTTCCGCTCGGCGCCTACGCGCTGCAGGCCGGCATCGCCGCCTGCCATGCGCGCGCCGGCACCCCGGATGCGACCGACTGGCCGCGCATCGTCGCGCTGTACGACGCGCTGGCGCAGGTCTCGCCGTCGCCGGTGGTGGAGCTGAACCGCGCGGTGGCGGTGGGCATGGCCTTCGGGCCGGCCGCGGCGCTGCCGATCGTCGATGCGCTCAATGCGGAGCCGGCACTGCAGCAGTACCAGTGGCTGCCCAGCGTGCGCGCCGACCTCCTGGCCAAGCTGGGCCGTGCTGCCGAGGCCCGCGCCGAGTTCGAACGGGCGGCATCGCTGGCGCGCAATGTGCGCGAGCGTGAACTGCTGCTGGAGCGCGCCCGCGCGATGGACGCGGCGGGCGGCTGAGGTTCAGGCGGGGTTCAGGCCACCGCGACCGGGATCTTGCCGATCTTCGCCTGCCACTCCTTCGGCCCGGTGTTGTGCACGCTGATGCCCTGGGCGTCGACGGCCACGGTGACCGGCATGTCCTGGATCTCGAACTCGTAGATCGCTTCCATGCCGAGGTCGGCGAAGCCGACGACCTTGGACTTCTTGATCGCCTTGGAAACGAGGTAGGCCGCACCGCCCACCGCCATCAGATAGGCGCTCCTGTGCTTACGGATCGCCTCGATGGCCACCGGCCCGCGTTCGGCCTTGCCGATCATCGCGATCAGCCCGGTCTGCGCCAGCATCATCTCGGTGAACTTGTCCATGCGCGTGGCTGTGGTCGGGCCAGCCGGGCCGACCACCTCGTCCCGCACCGGGTCGACCGGGCCGACGTAGTAGATGACGCGGTTGCTGAAGTCCACCGGCAGCGTCTCGCCCTTGGCCAGCATGTCCTGGATGCGCTTGTGCGCGGCGTCGCGGCCGGTGAGCATCTTGCCGGACAGCAGCAGCGTGTCGCCCGGCTTCCAGCTCGCCACCTCGGCCTGGGTGAGCGTGTCGAGGTTGACCTTCTTGCTCTTGTTGTAGTCGGGCTGCCAGTGCACGTCGGGCCACAGGTCCAGGCTGGGCGGCTCCATGTAGGCGGGGCCGGAGCCGTCGAGCACCACATGGGCGTGGCGCGTGGCGGCGCAGTTCGGGATCATCGCCACCGGCTTGCTCGCCGCGTGGGTCGGGTAGGTGGCGATCTTCACGTCGAGCACGGTCGTCAGGCCGCCCAGGCCCTGCGCGCCGATGCCCAGCGCGTTGACCTTCTCGTACAGCTCGATGCGAAGCTCTTCCAGCTTGTTGCTCGGGCCGCGCTGGAGCAGGTCGAACATGTCGATCGGCTCCATCAGCACCTCCTTGGCCAGCAGCATCGCCTTCTCGGCCGTGCCGCCGACGCCAATGCCCAGCATGCCCGGCGGGCACCAGCCGGCGCCCATGGTCGGCACCGTCTTCATCACCCAGTCGACCAGGTTGTCGCTCGGGTTCATCATGATGAACTTGCTCTTGTTCTCGCTGCCACCGCCCTTGGCGGCGACGGTCACGTCGAGTGTCGCGCCGGGCACCACCGTCATGTGGATCACCGCCGGCGTGTTGTCCTTGGTGTTCTTGCGGTCGAACAGCGGGTCGCCCAGCACCGAGGCGCGCAGCGTGTTCTCCGGGTCCAGGTAGCCGCGGCGCACGCCGTCGTTGATCGCGTCCTCGAGGCTGCCGGGGAAGCCCTCGAAGCGCACGTCCATGCCGATCTTCAGGAAGACGTTGACGATGCCGGTGTCCTGGCAGATCGGGCGGTGGCCCTCGGCGCACATCTTCGAGTTGGTCAGGATCTGCGCGATCGCGTCCTTCGCCGCCGGGCTCTGCTCCGAGGCATAGGCTCGGGCCAGGTGCTCGATGTAGTCGGCCGGGTGGTAGTAGCTGATGTACTGGAGGGCGGCGGCGACGCTGTCGACCAGGTCGGCGTAGCGGATGGTGGTGGGCATGGCGGGCATCCTGAAAGGGGATTGGCGGTCCCCGCGAGGGTCTCGGGAAGAATCGGGGCGAGTTTACTGAACGAGGGTATCGCCTTGCTGACGGGAATCCGACGCTTCATCCAGTCCGAATCGGCAGGCGGCGTGGTGCTGGGCCTGGCGGCCCTCGCGGCACTGATCGTCGCCAATTCGCCGGCCAGCGGCTGGTACGACGCCGTCGTGCACCTGCGTGGCGAGGTGCGCCTCGGCGGCGACGCGCTGGTGCTGGCCAAACCGCTGCTGCTGTGGGTCAACGACCTGTGGATGGCGGTGTTCTTCTTCCTCGTCGGCCTGGAGATCAAGCGCGAACTGCTCGAAGGTGAACTCGCCTCGCTGAAGCAGGCGCTGCTGCCGGCCGGTGCGGCCATCGGCGGCATGGTGGTGCCGGCGCTGATCTACGCGAGCATCAACTGGGGCAACGAGGTGGCGCTGCGCGGCTGGGCGATCCCGACCGCCACCGACATCGCCTTCGCGCTGGGCATCCTGATGTTGCTGGGCTCGCGCGTGCCGGCCTCGCTGAAGGTGTTCCTGACCGCCGTGGCGATCATCGACGACCTCGGCGCGATCATCGTCATCGCGCTGTTCTACACCGCCAACCTCTCCGCGACCATGCTGATGGGCGCCGGCGTCGGCGTGGCCGTGCTGCTGGCCCTGAACCGGGCCCGCGTGTCCAGCCTGGTGCCTTACGTGCTGGTCGGCGCCGTGGTCTGGCTGTTCGTGCTGAAGTCGGGCGTGCACGCCACGCTGGCCGGCGTCATCACCGCGCTGGCGGTGCCGATGCGCCGCCCGGATGGCACGTCGCCGGTCGAGGACACCGAGCATGTGCTGCACCCCTGGGTCGCCTTCCTGGTGCTGCCGACCTTCGCCTTCGTCAACGCCGGCGTGTCGCTTCAGGGCGTGACGTTCGCCACCTTTGCCGAGACGGTGCCGCTGGGCATTGCCACGGGCCTGGTGGCCGGCAAGGCGATCGGCGTGTTCTGCGCCTCCTGGCTGATCGTGCGGCTGGCCGGGGCGAGCTTCCCTGCGGGTGCGAGCGGGCGCCAGTTCTTCGCCGTCTGCCTGCTGTGCGGCGTGGGCTTCACGATGAGCCTGTTCATCGGCGGCCTGGCCTTCGAGGGCCAGGGCACGGCCTACGAGACGCAGCTCAAGCTCGGCGTGCTGGGCGGCTCGCTGGTCTCGGCGCTGCTGGGCGTGGCCTTGCTGCTCGCCGGCCCGAAGGCCGACCGCCCGGCTCAGTGATGCTTCGGTGCCGCGTGCACCATCACGCGGTCGGCCAGCGCGATGGCCAGGGCCGAGAACAGGAAGGCGACGTGGATCAGCGTCTGCCACATCAGCACCTTGTCGGTGTAGTTGGCGGCGTTGATGAAGGTCTTGAGCAGGTGGATCGAGCTGATGCCGATGATCGCGGTGGCCAGCTTCACTTTCAGCACCGAAGCGTTGACGTGGCTCAACCATTCGGGCTGGTCGGGGTGGCCTTCGAGGTCCAGGCGCGAGACGAAGGTCTCGTAGCCGCCGACGATGACCATGATCAGCAGGTTGCTGATCATCACCACGTCGATCAGCGCCAGCACCACCAGCATGATGATGGTCTCGTTCAGCGCGGTGGGCGCGATGTCGCTCTTGTAGCCGATGCTCGAGACCAGCTTGTCGAGCGCGGCGGCGTTGCCGAAGGCGGCCTCGATCAGGTGGACGAGCTCGACCCAGAAGTGGAACACGTACACCGCCTGAGCCAGGA
The DNA here is from genome assembly GCA_943370595.1 of Chitinophaga pinensis. Classification (GTDB taxonomy): domain Bacteria; phylum Pseudomonadota; class Gammaproteobacteria; order Burkholderiales; family Burkholderiaceae_C; genus Piscinibacter. The sequence goes on along the minus strand of CALRRO020000001.1, from coordinate 683,330 downwards.
TCAGCCCCAGGTACAGCGGCAGCTGCAGCCAGCGGCTGGCGAAGATCAGCCGCGGCAGCGGCCGCTGGGGCGAGACACTCGGCGGAAGGTCGTGGGCGGCCATGGGGGTTTTTGCTTGGAGTTGATGCGGCTTTGGCGCAGGATTCTAGGCTGCGGAGCATGACGGCTCGCCGGGGGCGTCAGGCCTTCGTAAGAGCGTCTGCCTAATGTCCGGCCCAAAGCAACCACCACCATCGAGGAGACTTCATGAGCTCGAGCCACCTGTACCCGCCGCCGGAGTCCGCCGTCAAGGGCGCCCATGTGTCGGGGATCGAGGCCTACAACACCCTGTGCGCCGAGGCGGAGGCCGACTACGAAGGCTTCTGGTCACGCCAGGCCCGTGAACTGGTCAGCTGGAAGACGCCCTTCACCAAGGCGCTGGACGAGAGCGGCGCGCCGTTCTTCAAGTGGTTCGAGGACGGCACGCTCAACGTCTCCTACAACTGCCTGGACCGCAACGTCGAGAAGGGTCTCGGCGACAAGACGGCCATCATCTTCGAGGCCGACGACGGCAAGGTCACCAAGGTCAGCTACAAGGCGCTGCTGGCGCAGACCTGCCAGCTCGCCAACGCGCTGAAGGCGCGCGGCATCAAGAAGGGCGACCGCGTCGTCATCTACATGTCGATGAGCGTCGAAGGCGTGGTCGCGATGCAGGCCTGCGCGCGCATCGGCGCGACCCACTCCGTGGTGTTCGGCGGCTTCTCGGCGCAGTCGCTGCGCGACCGCATCGAGGACGCCGGCGCGGTGGCCGTGATCACCGCCGACGAGCAGCTGCGCGGCGGCAAGCAGCTGCCGCTGAAGTCCATCGTCGACGAGGCGCTCGCGCTCGGCGGCTGCGACGCCATCAAGAACGTCATCGTCTACAAGCGCACCGGCGGCAACATCGCCTGGACCGCCGGCCGCGACGAGTGGCTGCACGACGTGATGGCCAGCCAGCCCAGCACCTGCGAGCCGGAATGGGTCGGTGCCGAGCACCCGCTGTTCCTGCTCTACACCTCGGGCTCGACCGGCAAACCCAAGGGCGTGCAGCACAGCACTGGCGGCTACCTGCTGCACGCGGCGCTGACGACGAAGTGGACCTTCGACCTGAAGGCCGACGACATCTTCTGGTGCACCGCCGACATCGGCTGGGTCACCGGCCACACCTACATCGCCTACGGCCCGCTGGCGCTGGGCGGCACCGAGATCGTCTTCGAAGGCGTGCCCACCTACCCGGACGCCGGCCGCTTCTGGAAGATGATCCAGGACCACAAGGTCACCATCTTCTACACGGCGCCCACCGCGATCCGCTCGCTGATCAAGGCGGCCGAGGCCAATGCCGCGGTGCACCCGAAGAGCTACGACCTGAAGAGCCTGCGCATCCTGGGTTCGGTCGGCGAGCCGATCAACCCGGCGGCCTGGGAGTGGTACCACCAGCACGTGGGCGGCGGCCGCTGCCCGATCGTCGACACCTTCTGGCAGACCGAGACCGGCGGCCACATGATCACGCCGCTGCCGGGCGCCACCACGCTGGTGCCGGGCTCGTGCACGTTGCCCTTCCCGGGCATCATGGCCGCGGTGGTCGACGAGACCGGCAAGGAAGTGCCGTGGGGCCAGGGCGGCATCCTGGTCGTCAAGCGCCCCTGGCCGTCGATGATCCGCACCATCTGGGGCGACCCGGAGCGCTTCAAGAAGAGCTACTACCCCGAGGACTTCAAGGGCAAGTACTACCTCGCCGGCGACGGCGCGATCCGCGACGAGAAGACCGGCTACTTCACCATCACCGGCCGCATCGACGACGTGCTGAACGTGTCGGGCCACCGCATGGGCACGATGGAGATCGAGTCGGCGCTGGTCTCGCACACCGAGCTGGTGGCCGAAGCCGCCGTGGTCGGCCGCCCCGACGACACCACCGGCGAGGCGATCTGCGCCTTCGTCGTGCTGAAGCGTCCGCGCCCGACCGGCGAGGAAGCCAAGCGCATCGCCAAGGAACTGCGCGACTGGGTCGGCAAGGAGATCGGCCCGATCGCCAAGCCCAAGGACATCCGCTTCGGTGACAACCTGCCGAAGACGCGCTCGGGCAAGATCATGCGCCGCCTGCTGCGCTCGGTGGCCAAGGGCGAGACGATCACGCAGGACACCTCCACTCTGGAGAACCCAGCGATCCTTGATCAGCTGTCGCAAGTGAATTGACCCCCCCGGAGCGCCTCACGGCGCTCCCCCCAGGGGGCGCCGCCGGCGGCCCGGCCTAGCCGGTTCAGCGGCGACTGCTTGATCATCCGGTCACTCCCGCGGTCGGAAGCTGATCTCAAACGAGGAGGGCACGCGCCCGTCTGTGTCGCGCGGCAGGATCTCGGTCTTGTCGATCGCGCGCAGCACCGCCTCGTCCCAGGCTGGCACGCCGCTGCTCTTGAGCAGCTTGCGGCCGATGATGGTGCCGTCCGGCGCGGCGCGCACCTCGACCGTGGCCAGCGGATTGCCGCTGATCGTGTCGCTGAAGATGATGTGGGGAAGGATGCGCGCCTTGATGCGGCCCGCATAGGTCGCCGACGGACCGGCGCTGCGCGCGGCGGTGCCGGTCGAGTTCGGCGCGCCTTCGCCGGCCAGCGCCGCCATGCGGGCGATCTGGTCTTCGCGGCGCTTCTCGGCAGCGGCGGCTTCGGCCGCCTCGCGCTTCTTCTTCTCGGCCAGGTCCTTCTTCTTCTGCTCGGCCTCGTCCTGCTTGCGCTGCGCTTCTTCCTTCTGGCGCAGCAGTTCCTCGCGCTTGGCTTCTTCCTTGCGCTTCTCTTCCTCACGTTTCGCCTTCTCGATGGCGATCTGCGCATCGGGCACCTTGGGCGCGGGCTCGACCTTGGGCGGTGGCGGCGGCTCGACCTTCTTCGGCGGCGGTGGTGTCGGCTCCGGCTCGGCGGCGCGCGGGGCGGCGATCTGCGGCACCGCCGCCCACAGCTCGGCCTCGACGCCGGCCGGGTTGCTGGTGCGCCAGCTGACGCTGAAGGCGATCGCGACGACCAGCAGCGCGTGCACGCCCAGCGCCAGCATCAGCCCGCGGCCGGTGCCGTCGGGGCTGCGCGGGATCAGCGCGTCGCGCGTCAGGATCGCGTTCGTCATGCGCGGCTCACCCGCCGCTGCTCTTGACCGACAGGCCGACCCGCTGCACGCCGGCACGCTGCAGCGTGTCCATCACCTTGACGACGGACTCGTACTTCACCGCCTTGTCGGCCGAGATGACCACCGGTGTCTCGGCGTTGCCGGCCTGCACCTGCTTCACCCGCGCGGCGACGTTCTTCAGCACGATGGCCTGCTCGTCCTTGCCGTCGACACGGATCTTCAGCGACTCGTCGTTGACGACGACGATCTCGATGACGTGCTCCGGCCGCTGCTTGGCCTTGCCGACCGTGGGCAGGTCGATCACGCCGGTGGTGATCAGCGGCGCGGTGACCATGAAGATGATCAGCAGCACCAGCATCACGTCGATGAAGGGCACCATGTTGATCTCGCTGATGGTGCGGCGGCGCGAACCGCGGGCGGCGACGGCGGGCATGGCGCTTGGCCCTCAGCGCGAGTGCTGGAAGCCGCTGGTCGCGTGCGCATGCGCATGCGCGGCGACGGGCGGCGGCGAGCCGGTGTTGCGCTGCAGGATGTTGGAGAACTCCTCGATGAAGGTCTCCTGCTGCATCGCGATGCGGTCGATCTGGCGCGCGAAGCGGTTGTAGGCGATCACCGCCGGAATCGCGGCGAACAGGCCGATCGCGGTCGCCACCAGCGCCTCGGCGATGCCCGGCGCCACGGTGGCCAGCGTCACCTGCTGCATGTTCGACAGGCCGACGAAGGCGTGCATGATTCCCCACACCGTGCCGAACAGGCCGACATAGGGCGACACCGAGCCGACCGAGGCAAGGAAGCTGAGGTTGGACTCGACCGCGTCGATCTCGCGCTGGAAACTCGCGCGCATCGCGCGGCGGGCGCCATCGAGCAGGGCGCCCGGGTCGGTCACGCGCTTCTCGCGCAGCTTGAGGAACTCGCGCATGCCGGAGGCGAAGATGCGCTCCATCGGCGCGCCATCGGTGCGCTTGGCGGCGTCGGAGTAAAGCTCGTTGAGGTTGCGGCCGGCCCAGAACTCGCGCTCGAACTCCTCGTTCTCGCCGTTGACGCGCTTCAGGCCGAACAGCTTGCCGAAGATCACCGTCCAGCTCGCCAGCGAGGCGATCAGCAGCCCGGCCATGACCAGCTGCACGACGAAGCTGGCCTGCGTGACGAGGGTGAAGATGGAAAGATCTTGGTTCATCGCAGCGATTCGAGGATGGCCGTCGGAATGCGACGGGGGGTGAAAGTTCCGGCATCGACGCAGCCGATGCGGATGCTGCCTTCGGCCAGCAGCACGGGCGTGCCGGCGTCGTGGCGCCAGGCCTGCTGGTGCACGACCATCGAGGCGCGGCCGATGTCCTGCGGCCGCACCGTGACCTCGAGCAGGTCGTCCAGCCGCGCCGGGCTGAGGTAGCGGACCGAAGTATCGGCGACGACGAAGATCGCACCTGTGTCGGTTCGCAAGCGCTCCTGGCCGAAGCCCAGGCCGCGCAGCCACTCGGTGCGCGCGCGTTCGAAGAACTTCAGGTAGTTGGCATAGAACACCACGCCGCCAGCGTCGGTGTCTTCCCAGTAGACGCGCAGCGTGTGGCGAAACGGCGCGGCGGGGTCGGTGCGGGTGTCGATTCGGGCCAAGCCCGGATTATCGCTGCACCCGCTGGTAGACCGGGCCCCACAGCGGGTGGCCGGCCTCGGACTTGGACAGCGCGAAGGCCGGGTCGGCCGCGCGTGCGGAGCGGAACTGCGCCTCGCAGTCGGCGCTGCGGTTGCTGGTGCAGTAGATGAAGGCAAGCAGCTTGTGCGCGGCCGCGCGGTCGCGCGGCGAGACCAGGCCGGCCTGGATGGCGGCCAGCAGGCTCTTCTCCGCCGCCGGGTACTGCGCGTCGTCGTAGGCGCGCATGCCGGCCAGCAGCGCCTTCTCGGCCGGTCGCTCGGCGACGTCGAGCAGGCCGACGGGCGCGGCTGCAGTGGTGGCGGTCGGCTGCTGGGCGCAACCCGCCAGCAGCGACAGTGCGGCGGCGACGGCAGCGGTGCGAAGGCTCATGATCCGAACTTGTGCTTGAGGTTGACCGGCTGGCCCGGTGCGACGCTGATCGTCGCACTGTACGGCGGGAAGTCGGCGTTGCGGATGACGATCTGGTGGCGGCCCTCGGGCAGCGTCAGCTCGTTCAGCGGCGGCGTGGTGCCCACCGGCGTGCCGTTGACCTCGATGTTGCCCCACGGGCTGACGGCGATGCGCACGCTGCCGGAGCCTGCACCGGCGCCGGCAGCGGGCTTCGTCTCGCGTGTCGGCCGCGCCGGCGCAGCGGTCTTGGGCGGAGGCGGTTTGGCGGCACTGCGCGGCGGTTCGGCCGCTGCGGCTGGCGCAGGCTCGGCCGGCACCGGCGCGGCGGCCAGCGTGACCGGGGCCGCCGAGGCGGCCGCTGTGGCCGGCACGGCCGACGCGGCAACAGCCGGCGAGACGGCCTCGGGCGCCGCGCTGGCGACCGCGGCCGGCGCGACAGGTGTGGGCTGCGTCACGGCGGCCGGGACGGCCGCCACCACCGGCGCGGCGGCCACGGCCTCGACCGGCCCCGAACGGGACGTCGCCAGCCACGCCACCACCACGCCTGCGCCGAGCAGCAGCCCGGCCGCGATGGCCAGCTGGCTGCGCTTGCGCTGCGGCAGGGTGTCGCCACCCTCGGGCGGCAGGCTCTCCGGCGCGTTGGCGTTTTCTTCCAGCCAGTGGCGCAGTTCGCGCGACAGCGCGCGTGCCGATCGGTAGCGGTGCTCGGGATCCTTCTCCATCGCCCGCGCGGTGATGTCCGCCAGCGCGGCCGGCACGTTCGGGTCGATCTCGTCGGCGCGCGGCGGCTTGTGGTCGAGCACCGCGCTGGTGATCTCGCTGAGGGTGCTGCCGCGGAACGGCTTCTGGTCGGTCAGCAGCTCGTAGAGCACGACGCCCAGCGAGAACACGTCGGCACGGCGGTCGACCGTCTGCTGGCGGGCCTGCTCGGGGGCCATGTAGTAGGGCGAGCCGGCAGCCACGTCACCGGCACCGTCATGCTGGTGGGCGATGCGGGCGATGCCGAAGTCGAGCACGCGCGGCTGCGTGCGCCCGACCATGAAGATGTTCGCCGGCTTGATGTCGCGGTGCACCACGCCCTTGCTGTGCGCATAGGCGAGCGCGTCGGCAACACGGCGCACGATGGTGGCCGCCTGCGCCGGCGTCGGCCGCCAGCCTTCCTGGCGCAGCTGGCGCAGGTCGCGGCCCTTGAGCAGCTCCATCGCGATGTAGGCGCTCTGGTCGCTGACGCCGGCGTCGAACACCGTCACGATGTGCGGGTGCGACAGCCCGCCGGCGGCGCGTGCCTCGTTCAGGAACAGTGCGTTGAAGGCCTCGCGCTCTTCGGGCGCGATCTCCAGGTTCAGGGTCTTGATCGCGATGAGGCGCGACAGCAGCGGGTCGTGCGCGGCGTAGACCGTGCCCAGGCCGCCGGCGCCGATCTTGTACTTGAGCGCGTAGCGGCCGATGTGCCCGATGGTGGGCATCTGGTCATCGGGCTGGTTCGGCGGGCTGGTCGGAAAGGCCTGCACCGGGCCCGGCGGTGCGCCAATGTCGGTGTCACCCCAGGGCGCGATGTCGGACGCGCGCGGCGACTGGTTCGGCGGGGTGGCATCGGCCGGCTCGGTGTCCGGCGCCACGGGCCGCTGGGAGGGGCTCGGTGAGGTCACTGCGGCAGCTTAGTGCACCAACACGGATGCGGCCCGTGAAAAACGCCCATACGGGCGTCATTCGTAACAGCTTCTCACCAAAGTTTGACCTGCCGGCGTGCCGGGCGTCACGACCGCGCCACGAGCACCTGGGCCAGTCGCGCCATCGCCTCTTCCAGCTGCGCCAGCGAGTTCGCGTAGGACAGCCGCACGAAGCGCTCGGTGCCGTGGCGGCCGAAGTCGCGGCCCGGGGTCAGCGCCACGTGCGCGCGGCGCATCACGTCGAAGACGAAGTCCCAGCTGCTGCCGGCGTGGGCCGAACAGTCGGCCCAGGCGTAGAAGGCGCCGTCGGGCATCACCGGCACGGTCAGCCCGAGGGCGTTCAGCGCCGGCACCACCACGTCGCGCCGGACCTTGAACTCGCTGCGGCGGCGCTCGTACTCGGCGATCGACTCCGGCTCGAAGCAGGCCAGCGCGGCGTGCTGCGACAGCGTGGAGGCGCAGATGAACAGGTTCTGCGCCAGCTTCTCGACCGCCGGCACGAGGCTCTCCGGCAGCACCATCCAGCCGAGCCGCCAGCCGGTCATCGAGAAGTACTTCGAGAAGCTGTTGATCGAGATGACGTCGTCACCGTGGATCAGAGCGCTGCGGCCGAAGCGCTCGTCGTAGCTCAGGCCGAGGTAGATCTCGTCGACGATCGTGAAACCGCCGCGTGCGCGCACCGCGGCGACGATGCGACCCATCTCGTCCGGGTCGATCGAGGTGCCGGTGGGGTTGGACGGCGAGGCCAGCAGCACGCCGCGCGTGCGCTCGCCCCAGGCGGCCTCGACGCCAGCGGCGTCGGGTTGGAAGCGCTGTTCCGGCCCGCACGGCAGCAGCACCGGAACGCCATCCGCTGCGGCGACGAAATGCCGGTTGCAGGGATAGCTCGGGTCGGGCATCAGCACCTCGTCGCCCCGCTCGACCAGTGCCAGGCAGGCGAGCTGCAGCGCCGCCGAGGCGCCCGCGGTGATGACGATGCGCGACGGCGCGATGTCCAGGCCGAAGCGCTGCGCATACCAGCCGCTCAGGCGCTCGCGCAGCGCGTCCAGCCCGACGGCATGCGTGTACTGCGTGCGGCCGTCGCGCAGCGCGCGCTCGGCGGCCTCGCGCACCAGCGGCGGCGCGGTGAAGTCGGGCTCGCCGATGTTGAGGAAGACCATCGGCTTGTCACGGCAGGCCGGCGAGCGCGCCAGCTCACTGGCCGCCTTGGCGCACTCCATCACGTAGAAGGGCTCGATGTGATCGAGCCGCGAGGCGGTGCGCATGGGCTGCCTTCAGCGCCGGGCGCTGCGCGCCGCCTGCACCTCGACGGGCCGCAGCTCGGCGGCCGCCTTGTCGAGCACGCCGTTGACGTACTTGTGGCCGTCGGTGCCGCCGAAGTTCTTTGCCAGCTCCACCGCCTCGTTGATGGCCACCTTGTAGGGCACGTCGATGCAGTGCTTGAGCTCGTAGGTGCCGATCATCAGCACACCGTGCTCGACCGGCGACAGTTCGGTGGTCTTGCGGTCGACGTGCTTGGCCAGCACGGCATCGATGTCGGCCGCCTCGGCGATGCAGCCGTGCAGCAGCGCGTCGAAGTGGGCGGCATCGACTTCCGAGAAGCCGTCCTGCTCGCGCATGTGGGCGTCGATGACACCCGCCTCGCCACCGCCAATCAGCCATTCGTACAGGCCCTGCAGCGCGGCCTCGCGCGAGCGGCGGCGCGCCGATGGCGGACGCGGGCCGGTCGGGCGCGGCCTCGGCTTCTTCTTGGGCGGCGTCTCGGTCACGTCAGGTCTTCCATCAGGTTGGCCATCTCGACCGCCACGCGTGCAGCGTCGCGGCCCTTCTCCTCGGCGCGGGCCCAGGCCTGGGCCTCGTTCTCGACGGTGAGGATGGCGTTGGCGATCGGCAGGTGGTGGTCGAGCGAGACGCGCGTGACGCCGGCGCCGCTCTCGTTGGCGACCAGCTCGAAGTGGTAGGTCTCGCCGCGGATGATGCAGCCCAGCGCGATGAGCGCGTCGTAGTCGTCGCTCTCGGCCAGCGCGTCGAGCGCCAGCGGCACCTCCAGCGCGCCCGGCACGGTGACGTGGCGGATGTGGCGCTCGTTGACACCCAGTGCCTTCAGCTCGGCCAGGCAGCTTTCGGCCAGCTTGGCAGTCAGCGCGGCATTGAAACGCGCCTGCACGATGCCGATGCGCAGGTCCTGGCCTTCGAGGTTGGCGGCGGCGCCCTTGTCAGCGTCCTGCATGGTTTACTTCCCTGGAGTCGTTCATTGCTGTGCCGACACGAAGCCGGTCACTTCCAGCCCGTAGCCGGTCATGCTGGGCATGCGGCGCGGGCTGCCGAGCAGGCGCATCTTCGCGATGCCGAGTTCGCGCAGGATCTGCGCGCCGACACCGTAGGTGCGCAGGTCCATCTGGCCGCGCACCGGTGCGCTTTCGCGCGGCTGGCCGCTCACCTGCGGCAGCAGGGAAGCCACGTCTTCGCCGCAGTTCAGCAGCAGCGCCGCACCGCGCGGCGCGGCCTGGATCGCTGCCAGCGCCTTCGGCAGCGGCCACGAGTGGCCGCAGGTGCCGGTGTCGAGCAGGTCCATCACCGACAGCGGCTCGTGCACCCGCACCAGCACTTCGTCCTGCGGCGTCCAGCGGCCGTGCACCAGCGCCAGGTGCAGGCCACCGGTGCGGTCGCGGAAGGCGGTGCAGTCGAACTCGCCCTGCGCCGTGGCCAGCTTGCGCGAGCCGGCACGTTCGATCAGCGACTCGTTGCGGCTGCGGTACTCGATCAGGTCGGCGATGGTGCCGATCTTCAGGCGGTGCTCGCGTGCGAACTCGATGAGGTCGGGCAGGCGCGCCATCTCGCCGTCGTCCTTCATGACCTCGCAGATCACCGCCGCGGGCGTCAGCCCGGCCATGCCGGCGAGGTCGCAACCCGCCTCGGTGTGGCCGGCGCGCATGAGCACGCCGCCGTCCTGCGCCTGCAGCGGGAAGATGTGGCCCGGCTGCACCAGGTCGCTCGGCCTGGCGCCGCGCGCCACGGCCGCCTGCACGGTGCGCGCGCGGTCGGCCGCCGAGATGCCGGTGGTCACGCCCTCGGCCGCCTCGATCGAGACGGTGAAGGCGGTGCCGGTCTTCTGGCCGTTGCGCGCGGCCATCGGGGGCAGCTGCAGGCGTTCGCAGCGCTCGCGAGTGAGCGTCAGGCAGATCAGCCCGCGGCCGAACTTCGCCATGAAGTTGATCGCCTCGGGCGTGACGTGGTCGGCGGCGAGCACGAGGTCGCCTTCGTTCTCGCGGTCTTCCTCGTCGACGAGGATGACCATGCGGCCGGCGGCCAGCTCGGCCACCAGTTCCGGAATCGGTGAGATGGACATGGCGGAATTGTAGGTGGCGGGGCATTCGCGCCCCGGTGGGAGATCGGGCTCAGTGCCGTGGCAGCGAGCCGCCCAGCATGCGTTCGACGTAGCGGGCGATCAGGTCGATCTCGAGGTTGACGCGGCTGCCGGCGCGCAGCGTGCCCAGCGTGGTGTTCTCGATCGTGTGCGGGATCAGGTTGATGCTGAACTCGCAGTGGTCCTGCTGGTCGACGACGCGGTTGACGGTCAGGCTGACGCCGTTGACGGTGATCGAGCCCTTGTAGGCGAGAAATCGCGCCAAGGACGGCGGTGCGCTGATGCGCAGCTCCCACGACTCGCCGACCGGCTCGAACAGCACCACCGAGCCGATGCCGTCGACATGCCCGCTGACCAGGTGGCCGCCGAGGCGATCGTTGGCGCGCAGCGCCTTCTCGAGGTTGACCGGGCCGGGCTCGGCGAGGCCGGCGGTCTTCGACAGGCTCTCGGCCGAGATGTCGATCGTGAAGCGGCCTGCAGCGGCGTCGAACGAGGTGACCGTCATGCAGGCGCCGTTGAGCGCGATGCTGTCGCCGAGTTCGACATCGTCGAGGTAGCCTGCCGGGGCCTGGAGGGTCAGGCGCTGGCCGTGCGAGGCGTCCGCGCCGAGGGCCTGGGCGTCGACGATGCGGCCGACGCCGGTGATGATGCCGGTGAACATGCAGCGATTGTCGCAGGGCCGGGCCGCCCCGAGAGTCGCCAGGGTGTCAGAACGCCTCGCGCCCGGGTGGGCGGGCGATCAGGCGCAGGTCGTCGCCGACGCGGTCGACAGCGGTCCAGCGCAGGTCCAGCGTGTCCTGCAGCCGCTCCAGCGGGCCGAAGGCCGCCAGCTCGCGGCCGGTGCCGAGCAGCCGCGGCGCCATGTAGACCAGGAACTCGTCGACCAGGCCCTCGCGCACCAGCGAGCCGTTGAGCTTGTGGCCTGCCTCGACGTGCAGTTCGTTGACGCCGCGCTGGGCCAGGTCGGCGAGCATCGCCGCCAGATCCACCTTGCCGCCGGGGCCGGGTGCGAAGGCGATCTCGGCGCCGCCGGCCTTCAGCCCGGCTTCACGCGCTGCGTCGGGCACCGCGGCATAGATCAGCACCGTTCCGGGCGGAGCGAGCAGCTTCGCCGTGGTCGGCGTCTCCAGCCGCGAGTCGACCACCACGCGCATCGGCTGGCGCGGTGTCTCGACCAGCCGCACGTCCAGGCGTGGGTCGTCGTCGTGCACCGTGCCCACGCCGGTCAGCACTGCGCTGGCGCGGCGCCGGAAGGCATGGCCGTCGGCGCGCGCGTCCGGCCCGGTGATCCACTGGCTGACGCCGTTGGGCAGCGCGGTGCGCCCGTCCAGCGACACCGCGACCTTCATCCGCACCCAGGGCCGGCCGCGCACGATGCGCGAGAAGAAGCCGATGTTGAGCTCGCGCGCCTCGGTGGCGAGCAGGCCGCTCTCCACGGTGATGCCGGCGGCGCGCAGGCGCGCGGCGCCCTGGCCGGCGACCTGCGGGAACGGGTCTTCGATCGCCATCACGACGCGGCCGATGCGCGCCGCGATCAGCGCGTCGCAACATGGCGGCGTGCGGCCATGGTGGGCGCAGGGCTCGAGCGTGACGTAGGCGGTGGCGCCGTGCACGATCTCGTGCCGGGATTCGGCATCGCGCAGCGCCATCACCTCGGCATGTGGCCCTCCGGCCTGCTGCGTGCGGCCGCGGCCGATGACCCGGCCATCGGCCGCGACGATCACGCAGCCGACGCGCGGGTTGGGCTCGGTCAGGCCGACCGACTGCTCGGCCAGCGCCAGCGCCTCGTGCATCGGTGTGGGAAAGGAAGGCGTCACCATGCGCCCGATTCTGCGCGCTTCAGCGCGCCAGCAGCATCGCCCCTGCCGCCGATGGGTCCGCGGCGCCGACCAGCGTGACCAGACTGAGCTGTTGCGCCTGGCCGCCGCGGTCGGGCCAGGTCACGGTGACACGCAGGCCGCGCGCCTCGGGCCACGCCGCCGGATCGACGCGGCGCTGCACCGCATAGCGCGGGCTGCCCAGGCCGTCGGGCTCGACTGTGTAGGCCGCGTCGACGATGGCGTTCAGGGAAGGGCCCGCGGCAGCGCGCATGGCCTCGACGTCCTGCTGCGCGATGCGGGTGGCCTCGCTGCGCTGCCGGGCTGCTTCGGCGTGCTGGCGCATTTCCGGCTGCAGCCGCACGACGGCCAGCATGCCCAGCGACAGGATGAGGAAAGCGATCAGCGACTCGATCAGCGTGAGCCCGCGCTGTTGGCTCTTCATGGTGTCGTCTCCAGGTTCTGCAGCCGTTCAGAAGTCGCGCCAGCTGCCGGGCAGGCGCACGAAGCTGCCCTGGCGCGTGCGCAGTGCCTCCAGCACGTCGGCGTCGCGGGTGAGCAGCAGCGAGGCGTCGCCGCCCGCCGTACCTTCGCTGATGAGCGCGCCGGCCACCGTGGCGCTGGGCGCGGCCCAGGTGATGCCGTTGCCGTAGAGCACGCCATGGGCGGTGACGGCGCCTTGCAGCTGCATCGCGCCGCTGGCCACGATCAGCATCGGCCGCTGCGGCGTGCCGAGCGTCAGCGGACCGCGCAGCAGCAGGTCGCCGGGCACGGTGACGAGCGTCACGCCGTTGGCGTGCAGCTCGGCCAGCGCTGCACCGCAGTCGACTTCGCACGCGAGTCTGTGCACTGCGGGCTGCCGCGACCAGGCGGCTTTGGACAGGCCGAAGTGCGCGACGAAGAATGCGGCCGGATCCGCCGCTGTCGGCCGCACCGTCAGCGCCGCAGCAGGCGGGAAGGGCAGGGCCGCCTGCAGCGCCAGCAAGGTCTCGTGCCGCGACAGGGCGCGATCGCTGCCACTGCCGTCGGGTCGGCATTCGCCGCCCCAGCGGCTGCAGCCGGTCGCTCGCAGGTGAAGCAGGCCGGGGCGGGGTCCTGGCGCGAGGCGCAGCGCGAAAGCCGGCCCGGTGTCGGCCAACGGGTCGGGCGATGCGGCTCCCGCGGCGGGGCAGCCGCAGGTCCAGCCGGCGGAGCCGAGCACACAGGCCGGACGCAGGTCGCGCGGCGCGAGGGCGGCGCTGGCGGTGTCGAGGTGACGTTCGCGGAAGCTCGCACCGCCGGGTGCCGCAAGGCAGTTCTCGTCGCGCGCGGTGGGGTCGTTCAGCAGGGTCGTCGCCCAGGCGAGGCCGGCTTCGGCGGCCTCGAAGGCCACGGTCGACTCGGCCTGGTTGGCCGCCTGGCGCAGCTCGACCAGCAGGTTGCGGTTGGCGGCGACCAGCACCAGCAGCATGGCCACCAGCAGCATCATCGCCACGGCCAGGGTGGTGGCGCCACGTTCGGCGCGGGGCAGGGATGGGCTCATCGCAAGGCTCCTCGAGGTTCAGGCCGGGCAGGTGCCGGTCACGGTGGGATTGCGCAGCTGCACCTGGCTGCTCAAGCGGCGGACCAGCCCCGGGTCGTCCGCGGCGCGGGCGGTGATGCGGAACGCCACGCTGCGTTGTTCGAGCCGCGGCTCGCAGGCCACACCGGGCGGGCAGGGTGTCGCGCAGTGCTCGATCAGCGGCACCGACTGCAGCGTCGGCTGCACGCTGAACTCGGTGACCACCAGGGTTCCGGCATCGGTCAGCGCCTGCCAGCCGCCGCTTCCGAGCAACAGTTCGATCACGCCGCCGCGCAGGCGCAGTCCGAACTGCTCGTTGCCGTCGAGCAGCTGGTTCTCGGTGGTGTCGCGCGAGTAGGCGAACTGTGCGGCGTCCGACGCGGCGGCCTGCGGCACGAACGCGGCGTAGGGGTTCGCGGTTCCCGCCGCGGGCGCGCCCCAGTGGCCGGCGCGGCGCAGGTCTCGGGCGATGATGTCGGCCGCGCTGCGCAGCTCCTGCATCAGCCGCATCGCGGCGGTAGCGCTGCGGTGCTCGCGCCACTGGCTGGCCAGCAGCGACAGCCCTGCCGCCGTGATCAGCAGGCCCAGCGCCAAACCGACCATCAGTTCCACCAGCGAGAGCCCGTGTTGTTGCGTGCGCATGGCATTGCTCCGCTCACAGGCCCCAGCAGCGGCGGTTCGCCGCGGCATCGTTGCCGACCCGGTCGTCGCTGCCGGAGCTGCGTGTGGTGCTGCCGGCGACGATCGTCAGCTTGAGCACCCGGCAGGCGGCGTCGCCCGCCTGCGAGCCGGTGGCGCGGGCAATCAACTCGTAGCCCTGCTCGTCGGCCGCGCCGACATCGAGAAGGTAGTGACCGCCGCTCGAACGGCCGGGCGTCCGCAGCTCGGCCAGGCTGGCGTAGCGGTAGCGGTTGGCGAACGCGCGCTCCTGCGCGATCTGCACCTGTGCCATCGCCACCAGCGCGTCGGCACGGCGTGCCTTCTGCAGGCTGCCCTGGAAGCTCGGCAAGGCGATGCTGGACAACACACTGGCGATGCCCAGCACGCTGAGGATCTCGATCAGCGTGAAGCCGCGGGCGGCGCGGCGTGCGATGGTGGTCGGACGGTTCATGGCGGGGGCTCCTCGGTTCGGTGGGTGGATCGGTCGGAGATTCAGCAGGCGCGGTAGCCGGGCACGGCGGCCAGCGGCGAACAACTGCGCACGCGGCCCATGACGTTGACCACGTGGTGGATCGCGCGGCCGTCGGCGGCGCTGATGCGCCAGGTGGCGGTGGGGCTGACCGTGCCGTGCAGCGGGTCGAACGCGATCGACGCCGCGTTCGACTGCAGTGACACCCGCATGCCGCCGTCCCAGGCCGTGCTGCGGATGGCCACGTGGCCCGCTGCGCACTGCCCCGCGCCGTTCGCGTCGCAGCTGCAGGCGTCGGCGGGGCCGGTGTGCAGAAGGTAGCAGGCGGAGGCAGCGTGCCAGCTCAGCCGCACGGCGCGGTTGCGCGCGATGCTCTCGTTGCGGGCGAGTTGCAGGTCGGCGGCGAGGCGCGTGGCGGCGGCCTCGAGCCGGTAGCGTTCGATCAGCCGCTGCAGGCCCGGGCCGGCGGACGTGGCCGTGATCGCGACGATGGCGACGACCACGGCCGCTTCGACCAGCGTGAGGCCGCGTTGACGGGTGGGAGAGGGCATGTCGTGCTCCGCGAGTGGCGATGCACGAACTCTAGGAATCGCCCCGGCGATGCGCGTCCCGCGCAGGGGCGGGGCCGGCGGCCTCGCAGCGGTGCGCCCGCTCGGGGGTTCCCCCGGGCGGGGGGAGGCGGCTCAGGCCCGCTTCAGATGTCTCTGATGAGCTGCCGGAACTCGTCCACGTCCTCGAAGGAACGGTAGACGGAGGCGAAGCGCACGTAGGCCACCTTGTCGATGCGCTTGAGCTCGCGCATCACCAGCTCCCCCAGCCGGGTGGAGGCCACTTCCTTGGCGCCGCTGTTGAGCAGCTTCTCCTGGATGCGCTCGATCGCCGCCTCGATCTGCTCGACGCTGACCGGCCGCTTGCGCAGCGCCAGCGCCATCGAGGCGCGGAGCTTCGCGAGCTCGAACTCGGCGCGCGTGCCGTCCTTCTTGACGACGGACGGCAGCGCGATCTCGGCGCGCTCGTAGGTGGTGAAGCGCTTGTCGCAGTGCTGGCAGCGGCGCCGCCGGCGCACGACGTCCCCTTCGTCGGACTCGCGCGTCTCGACGACCTGGGTCTCGTCGTGGCTGCAGAACGGGCAGCGCATGCGGCCGGATCCTACCGGCCGCCGCCGAGCCGCCTCAAGGCGGCCGGGCGCCCCCGCGGGGGGCAGCGAAGGCGCGAAGCGACAAGCTTGGGGGCTGTCATCGATACACCGGGAAGTCGCGCGTCAGCGCCGCGACCTTGGCGCGAACGGCGGCGATGTTCGCCTCGTCGTGCGGCTTGTCGAGCACGTCGGCGATCAGGTTGGCGGTCAGCCGCGCCTGCTCTTCCTTGAAGCCGCGCGTGGTCATCGCCGGCGAACCGAGTCGGATGCCGCTGGTCACCATCGGCTTCTGCGGATCGTTCGGGATGCCGTTCTTGTTGCAGGTCATGTGCGCCGCGCCGAGGATGGCTTCCGCCTCCTTGCCAGTCAGGCCCTTGGGCCGCAGGTCGACCAGCATCACGTGGCTCTCGGTGCGGCCGCTGACGATGCGCAGGCCGCGCTGCACCAGCGTCTCGGCCAGCGCTGCCGCGTTCTTCACCACTTGCTGCTGGTAGGTCTTGAACTCCGGCGCCAGCGCCTCCTTGAAGGCCACCGCCTTGCCGGCGATCACGTGCATCAGCGGGCCACCCTGGATGCCGGGGAAGATCGCGCTGTTGACCTTCTTCGCGATCTCCTCGCCGCGCATCAGGATCAGGCCGCCGCGCGGGCCGCGCAGCGTCTTGTGGGTGGTGGTGGTAACGACGTCGGCAAACGGCACCGGGTTCGGGTAGACGCCCGCGGCGATCAGGCCGGCGTAGTGCGCCATGTCGACCATGAAGTAGGCGCCGATCGCCTTGGCGACCTTGGCGAAGCGCTCGAAGTCGATGCGCAGCGCATAGGCCGAGGCGCCGGCGATGATCAGCTTCGGCTTGTGCTCGTGCGCCAGGCGCTCCATCGCGTCGTAGTCGATCTCTTCCTTGGCGTTCAGGCCGTAGCTCACCACCTTGAACCACTTGCCGCTCATGTTCAGCGGCATGCCGTGGGTGAGGTGGCCGCCTTCGGCCAGGCTCATGCCCATGATGGTGTCGCCCGGCTGCAGCAGGCCGAAGAACACGCCCTGGTTGGCCTGCGAGCCGGAGTTGGGCTGCACGTTGGCGAACTCGGCGCCGAACAGCTGCTTGGCGCGGTCGATGGCCAGCTGCTCGACCACGTCGACGTTCTCGCAGCCGCCGTAGTAGCGCTTGCCCGGGTAGCCCTCGGCGTACTTGTTGGTGAGCTGCGAGCCTTGCGCGGCCATCACCGCGGGGGAGGCGTAGTTCTCCGAGGCGATCAGCTCGATGTGGTCTTCCTGGCGCTGGTTCTCGCGCTGGATGGCGGCCCAGATCTCGGGGTCGACGTTGGCAACGGTGGAGGCGGTACGGTCGAACATGACGGCAGTCCTTGACAGCAGAGGGTCCCGGCGCAGGCCGCACGCGATGCGACCGCAGGGCTGCCCAGGCGAACGGCGGATGCGATGCCCGAAAGTGTCGGGCACCGACCGCGCTTCCCGGTGGTACACCACCTCAGGCCCCGGGGTGGGGCCGCATCGCCAGTCGCGCGGTGTCGCGAGTTTAGCGGAGGAGCGTCGCCTCGCGTCGTCCCGCTCAGCGCAGCCAGGCCACCTGTTCGGTGTGTTCGCTGCGGTCTGCCGGCGCAGCCGCCGGCTGCGGCTCGACGCGTGGCACGCCCGAGGCGGCCGTCGACACCGGAATCAGCGCCACGTTGGCCGGCACTGCCTTGCCTGCGGCGATCTGCCGCAAGTTGTTTTGCTCGGCCAGCACCTTGCCGGCGTAGCCGCCGTCGTCGTCCAGGTTGGCCGCGCCGACGTAGTAGCGCAGGCCCGCCTCCAGGCTGCCGGCGCGCGAGATGCATTCCTTCAGCACCTGCACGCCGACGCGCAGATTGGTGACGGGGTCGAAGGCGGCATGGTTGCCACCGAAGGCCTCGTACTTGTCGTCGTGGATCTTGGTCATCACCTGCATCAGGCCCTGGGCGCCGACCGAGCTCTGTGCGAACGGGTTGAAGCTCGACTCGACAGCCATGATGGCCAGGATCAGCGTCGGGTCCAGATTGGCTCGCTCGCCCACCGCCCAGGCTTCCTGGACCAGGCGGCTGATCGGTTCGGGCGCCACACGGTAGCGGCGCGAGATCCAGTGCGCCACGGCGGCCTGCTGGCGGGTCAGTTCCTTCGGGTCGGCGGCGGTGGCGCGGCTGATGGCCTCCGGCTCGCTGAGCTGGCTGGCCAGCAGGTCCGCCGGTTCGGCGCGCGCTTCGTGGCGGGCCTGCAGCCAGCCGAGCACATGCTTCTCGGCGGTCTGGCGCAGTTCCGGGCGGCCGAAGCCGAACACCACGCCGGCGACGATCAGCAGGCCGACCAGGGCCAGCATGTTGTGGCTGACTTCGAGCAAGCCGTGCCCGACGTCCTTCAGGAACACCGTGGCCGACTCGCCGATGGCGTCGCGCACCCGGAGGGCACGCGTGAGGCATCGCTTCAGCGTTGTCATGTCACTCCTTTCTGCACCGTCGTCCCCGCTGGGGCGACCCCACCGCAAGCTGCGCGCGGGGCGACGGCGATAATCCTGGGCCGGTGGTGGGTACCGTCTTGCGCGGTGTCTTCCGGCGGCGAATCGAACCTGGGTTCGAATGTGGCAGCGGCTCGGCTGCCTCTCCATCCCTGCACCGTGGGCTTCGGGTTATCCCGTGGTGGTGCAAGCGGGCCGAATTCTAGGAAGCCATTTCATAACCGGTCAAGGTTATGAATCATCTTCTTAATTACGATTTCGTATGAAGTACCGGGATTTGCGCGAGTTCATGGCCGGCCTGGAGGGGCTCGGGGAACTGCGCCGCGTCGCGGAGCCAGTCTCCGCGCGCTTGGAAATGACAGCGGTCAGTGACTTCGTGCTGCGCCAGGGCGGCCCGGCAATAGTTTTCGAACAGCCCGAAGGTTACAAATTCCCGGTCCTCGCCAACCTGTTCGGGACCCCCCGCCGGGTGGCGCTCGGCATGGGCGCCACCGAGGTGAGCGAGCTGCGCGACGTGGGTCATCTGCTGGCCCGCTTGAAGGAGCCGGAGCCGCCGAAAGGGTTGAAGGACACCGGTCGGCTGTTACAAATGGTCAAGGCCGTCTGGGACATGAAGCCGGCCGTGGTGCGCCGCGCACCCTGTCAGGAAGTGATCCTGGAGGGCGATGAGGCCGACCTGAGCCGCTTGCCGGTGCAGACCTGCTGGCCCGGCGACGCCGGCCCCCTGATCACGTGGGGGCTGGTTGTCACCCGCGGGCCGCAGGGCGGAGCGAACGCGCGCTCGCGGCAGAACCTGGGCATCTACCGCCAGCAGGTGATCGGCCGCCGCCAAGTGATCATGCGCTGGCTGGCCCACCGCGGCGGCGCGCTGGACTTCCGCGAGTTCGCCATCGCCCGGCCCGGCCAGCCATTCCCGATCGTCGTCGCGCTCGGCGCCGACCCGGCGACCATCCTCGGCGCGGTGACGCCCGTGCCGGACACGCTGTCCGAGTACCAGTTCGCCGGCCTGCTGCGCGGCAGCCGCACCGAGGTGGTCGACACCGCGGCGGGTGACGCCGGGGTGATGCTGCAGGTGCCGGCCAGTGCCGAGTTCGTGCTCGAGGGGCGCATCCCGGCCGCCGAGCCGGGCTGGACGGGCACCAGCGAGCACGGCGTGCCGATGAAGGAGCTCAACGGCTACCTGCATGCGCTGGAAGGCCCGTTCGGCGACCACACCGGCTATTACAACGAGCAGGACTGGTTCCCGGTGTTCGAGATCACGCGCATCACCCACCGCCAGGATCCGATCTACCACTCCACCTACACCGGCAAGCCGCCGGACGAGCCGGCCATCCTGGGCGTGGCGCTCAACGAGGTGTTCGTGCCGATCCTGCAGAAGCAGTTTCCGGAGATCGTCGACTTCTACCTGCCGCCCGAAGGCTGCAGCTACCGCATGGCGATCATCAGCATCCGCAAGGCCTACCCGGGCCATGCCAAGCGGGTGATGTTCGGCCTGTGGAGCTTCCTGCGCCAGTTCATGTACACCAAGTTCATCGTGGTGACCGACGACGACGTCGACATCCGCCGCTGGGACGAAGTGATCTGGGCCATCACCACCCGCATGGACCCGGTGCGCGACACCACGCTGGTGGGCAACACGCCGATCGACTACCTCGACTTCGCGTCGCCGGTCAGCGGCCTGGGCGGCAAGATGGGCCTGGACGCCACCAACAAGTGGCCCGGCGAGACGACCCGCGAATGGGGCCGGACGATCCGCATGGATGCCGCCGTCGAGCGGCGCGTGGCCGACATCGTGTCGCGCATCACCAAGCCGGCCGCCTGACAAGAGGGATCACGAGCAGCGCGCCGCGCTTGAAGTGGGCGGGTTCATGGCCTAGCTTTGAGAGGCCTGCCTGCAGGCATTCCCGATGGCGCAGTCCCTGCGCGCCAGGAGCCCCGGACCACTTTCCTCCGGAGCCCCAACCGGTGGCGTCAGCCGCCCGCCCCTCCCGCCTCTGGTCGGGAGGGGTTTGTCTTTCTGGGGCCGCCTGATCAGCTCAGCGGCCGGGCAGAAGCAAGCCCTCGTGCTGGGCAACCCGTTCCAGCGCTTCCTCGAAGCTGGCCCGCGCCGAGGCCGTCACCGCGCCCAGGTAGCTGTGCAACTCGGCATCGGCCGCGCTGCGATGGGCGCATTCGGCGCTGTAGGCCTCGAAGTGGGACAGCTGCATCAGCAGTTCGGCAACGTGCCGCGGGCATTCGCAGGCGATCGTCGTCGACAGGCCGGCGATGTCGGCCAGCGCGGCGTCATCCCAGCGCCGCGGCGGTACCGCTGCGCCTGCCACGGTAAGCGCGGGGCGCGGCTCGGCCCCGGCGAGCCCCTCGAGCCACTGGCCCATGGCCGCGTCCGACTGCGGCTCGCGCAACAAGGCAACACCGGCGGCTGCAAGGCTCTCGCAGACCGCCTCCGAGGCAAAGCGGTACACCGCCGCGGTGCGCACGGCGGCGAGGGCGGGCGCGGCGCGCTGCAGTTCGATCAGCCAGGTGCCGTGCAGCCCCGGCACGTGGGCCAGCAGCATGTCGACCCGTTCGCCGGCGCAGCCTTCGCCCGCTTCGGCCGCGTCCTTGAAGGGGCCGAGCACCTCCAGCGTCCCGGCGAGCCGGCGCCGCACGCTCGGCCTCGCCAGCCGGCGGCCGAGCGCCTCGCCGATGACCGCCACACGCCAGCGCCGCGCCACCGCCTGCGCTGCCGGCGCGCGCTGGCCTGTCACGGCCTGCGCATGGGTCGAGGCCACCTCCTGCAGTTGAGCCATGTCCAGGCCGGCCAGGCTGCCGATCGCGTGGCCCAGGTCGGACAGCTGCTTGAGCAGGGCGATGCGGTGCACGTCGGCCGCGGAGTAGAGGCGCTGGCCACTGGGCGTCATCGCTGGCGCCGACAGGCGGTAGCGGCGCTCCCAGACGCGCAGCGTGGCCACCGGCATGCGCACCATGCGCGCCACCGCGCCGCTGCGGTGGCGGGGCTCGTCATCGGGAACAGGAAGCGGGGTCGAAGCCATGATGTTCTCTGATTGACCTGTTATTGAATCGGAAAGATGGAAGAAGAACGGGGTCATTCACTGCAATGACCAGAGTCTGACGCCATGAAGCGTATGGTGTGACTCGTGTTCAAGACAAACCCTTCCTGCCGTGTGGCCGTTGTCGGTGCCGGACTCGCCGGCGCCGCCGCCGCGCATGCACTGGTGCGAGCAGGTCACCGCGTGACGGCCTTCGACAAGTCGCGCGGGCCGGGCGGCCGCCTCGCGACGCGGCGTGCTGCCTGGCATGACCGCGGCGATGAGCCGCGCACGACGCGGCTCGACCACGGTGCCCCCGGCTTCAAGGCGGTGACCGAGCGCTTCCGACGCTTCGTCGACGCAGCTGTGTCGGCGGGCTGGCTCGCCCGCTGGGAGCCGACGCTCGCACCCGGCAGCCGCTCCGAGGCCGACGCAGCTGCCGCGTTGTTCCTCCCGGTTCCAGACATGCCCAGGCTGTGCCGCGAACTGCTAGTCGGCGTGGACTGCCGATGGGAAGTCACGGTGGACGGGTTGCACCGAGAGGCCGGTCACTGGCAGCTGCTGCAGCGCGGCGCGGCGATCGAAGGCGAGTTCGACCGGGTCGTGCTCGCGCTGCCGCCGGTGCAGGCGGCGCCATTGCTGCGGGATCACGCGCCCGCGTGGGCGGCACGGGCCGCATCGGTGGCGATGCAGCCCTGCTGGACGCTGCTGGGCATCAGCGAGCCGCTGTCTCACGCCCCGGCCTGGGACCTGGCCCGGCCCGACCAGGGCCCGATCGCCTGCATCGTCCGCAACGACCGTCGCCCCGGCCGCGAGCAGCGCCTCGACGAGATGCACTGGGTGATTCATGCCCGTGCCGACCGCAGCGAGGCGCTGCTCGAAGCCGATGGCCCGGCCGTGCAGCGCGAGCTGGAGCGCGCCTTCGACGACTGGGTCGGCGAGACGGTGCGCTGGAAGCACGCGATGGTGCACCGCTGGCGTTACGCCCTGCCGCCCGACGCGGTGCGCGGGCCTGTTGGCGACTTCTGGTGGGATGAGCCGCTCGGCCTCGGCGTGTGCGGCGACTTTCTCGGCGGGCAGGGCGCCGAAGGGGCCTGGCTCTCGGGCACGGCGCTGGCCGATGCGCTGCAGGCCCGCACGGCGACGGCGCGGTCGGTGGTGGCGCCATGACCCGGCTGCGCGAAGGCTTCCGCGGCAACAAGGCCGCTCTGCCGTCCAAGCCCTGCGCCGCCTGCGGCCGGCCCATGAGCTGGCGCCGCGCCTGGGCGAAGAACTGGGAGGCAGTGAAGTACTGCTCCGACCGCTGCCGCGCCGCGAAGGACCGCCATGGCTGAACTGCGCACGCTGGTGATCGTGCTGGGCGACCAGCTCGACGCCGAATCCTCCGCCTTCGATGACTTCGATCCGGCGCACGATGCCGTCTGGATGGCGGAGGTCTCGGAGGAGTCCACCCACGTCTGGTCGAGCCAGCAGCGCATCGCGCTGTTCCTGTCGGCGATGCGCCACTTCGCCCAGCGCCTGCGCACGCTGGGCCGCCCGCTGCACTACACCTCGCTCGATGCCGCAGGCAACCGCGGCAGCCTGGCCGCTCAACTGAGCGCCGACATCGAGCGGCTGCGCCCGCAGCGCCTGGTCGTCACTGCCCCGGGCGACTGGCGCGTGCTGCAGGCGCTGCGCGGCGTGGCCGAGGCCTGCTGCCTGCCGCTGGACGTGCGCGAAGACCGCCACTTCTTCTGCAGCGTGCGCGAGTTCGCTGCCCATGCGCGCGGCCGCAAGTCGCTGCGGCTGGAGTACTTCTACCGCGAGCAGCGGGTCCGCCACCGCGTACTGATGGAGGGCGACAAGCCGATCGGTGGCGAGTGGAACTTCGACGCCGAGAACCGCGACTCGTTCGGTGCGCAGGGGCCCGGCTGGCTGCCGAAACGCAGCCGCTTCGAACCCGACGAGCTCACGCGCACGGTGATCGCCCTCGCGCGCGAACGTTTCGCTGCCCACCCGGGCCGCCTCGAGCAGTTCGCCTGGCCGGTGACGCGCGAGCAGGCCCTGGAGGCGCTGTACCGCTTCATCGACGAGCGCCTGCCGCGCTTCGGCCGCTACCAGGACGCGATCTGGCCCGGCGAGCCCTGGCTTTACCACGCACACATCGCGGCGGCGATGAACCTGAAGCTGATCCACCCGCGCGAAGCGGTGGCCGCGGCGGAAGCGGCCTACCACGCCGGCAAGGCGCCGCTGCCCAGCGTCGAGGGCTTCATCCGCCAGATCCTCGGCTGGCGCGAGTACGTGCGCGGCATCTACTGGATGCAGATGCCCGGCTACCTCGAGCGCAACGCACTTCAGGCGCACGAAGACCTGCCGGCCTGGTACTGGACCGGCGAGACCGACATGGCCTGCCTGCGCGACGCCATCGGCCAGACGCTGGAGCACGGCTATGCGCACCACATCCAGCGGCTGATGGTCACCGGGCTGTTCGCGCTGCTGTACGGTGTCGATCCGAAGCAGGTGCACGGCTGGTACCTGTCGGTCTACGTCGATGCGGTCGAGTGGGTCGAGCTGCCCAACACGCTGGGCATGAGCCAGTACGCCGACGGCGGCCTGATGGCCAGCAAGCCCTATGCGGCCACCGGCAAGTACATCGAGCGCATGAGCCCGCACTGCGCTGGCTGCCGCTACGACCCGGCGCAACGCAGCGGCGAGGCGGCCTGCCCGTACACCACGCTGTACTGGGACTTCCTGATGCGCCACGAGGCGCTGCTGGCGAAGAACCCGCGCATGGCACTGCAGGTGAAGAACCTGTCGCGCATGGGCGAAGAACAGAAGCTTGCCGTGGCCGAGCGCGCAGCGGCCATCCGCCGCGGCGAGGTGGGCGATGCGAAACCCCGCTGAGCTGCCCGTGCCGACGCTGGCCGCCGCGCAGGCGCGCATCGCAGCGGTGCGGCCCGCGGCCTATGCCGCGACGCGCAACCATCTGGACGGGGCGGTCAGCGGCCTGTCGCCGTACATCACGCACGGCGTCGTGAGCCTGCCGCAGGTGCTGGCCGGCGTGGCGGCCCGGCATTCGCTGCAGCCGCAGCACAAGTTCGTCTACGAGCTCGACTGGCGCGAGTACTTCCTCGACGTGTGGCGGCACCGCGGCGACGGCATCCTCTCGTCGCTGCACGAGGGCGTGCTGCCCGACGCGGCCTATGCGCGCGATGTGCCGTCCGACCTGCGCGAGGCGCGCACCGGCGTGCCGGCGATCGACACTGCGGTGCGCACGCTCTATGCCACCGGCACGCTGCACAACCACGCCCGCATGTGGCTGGCCAGCTATGCGGTGCACCTGCGCAAGGTGCATTGGCGCAGTGGAGCCGACTGGATGTACGGCCACCTGCTCGACGGCGACCTCGCCAGCAACCACCTGAGCTGGCAATGGGTGGCCGCCACCGGCAGCCACAAGCCCTATCTGTTCAATGCCGAGAACGTGGCGCGTTTCGCGCCCGAGGGCTGGCACAGCCCGGGCACGATGATCGATGCCTCGTACGAGGCGCTGGAAGCCATTGCCCGTTCGCCGCGCCCCGTGCGGCCGCACGCCGCCACCGAGGGCATCGCCGAGCCGGCCTGCAGCGCTGCGCCGCCGGCCGCGCTGGGTTGCACGGCGCCGTACGCGGACGACGTGTGCCGCCGCGAGGTCTGGCTGGTCCACCCCTGGAATCTGGGCGCAGTGCCGGCGGACCTGGCGCCGGACACGCTCGTCGTCGGCATCGTCCTGGCGGATTTCCACCGCGCCTGGCCGTGGAGCGCTAGGCGCTGGAACTTCGTCGGCACGCGCCTGGCCGAGTTCGCGCCGCTGCGCTGGCATGGCGATGCCGCGGCCATCGGCGCGGCGCTGTCCACCGCAGCGCGGGTGCGCACGGTCGAGAACGCGCACCTCGCGCGCTGGCTGCCGGCCTGGGGCACGTGCCTGCCGGCGCCTCGCCTGTTCGCGCCGCAGCCCCGGCCGCCGCAGTCCTTCTCCGGCTGGTGGACGCGCGCCACACGAGACCTGCGTTCGATCGACGACCTTCTCGGCACCGAATCTCCCCAACCGGACCTCTTCCCATGAACGACATCACGCTGATCACCGGTGCCAGCGGCGGCATCGGTCGCGCGCTGGCGCAGCAGCTCGCCACACAGGGCGGGCGTGTGGTGGCGGTCGGGCGCGACGTCGCGCGCCTGGCCGACGTGCCCGCGACGCTGCGCATCGCCGCCGACACCACCACGCCCGAGGGCGCCGCGCTGGCCTTCGCGGCCACGAGCGAGGCGCTGGGCGAGGCGCCGACTCGGCTGGCGCACTGCGTCGGCAGCACGCTGATCGCGCCCTTGCACCGCACCAAGGCCGACGCGTACCGCGAGCTGATGCGCGTGAACCTGGACAGCGCCGTCTGGGTGCTGCAGGCCTGGCTGGCAGCACTCTCCGGCGGCCCGGGCGCCGCAGTGTTCGCCAGCTCGGTGGTGGCGCGCATCGGCGTGGCCAACCACGAGGCGATCGCCGCGGCCAAGGGCGGTGTCGAAGCCCTGGTGCGCAGCGCTGCGGCCAGCTACGCGACGCAGGGCGTTCGCCTGAACGCCGTCGCCCCCGGCATGACCGAGACGCCGATGACGGCCGCCATGCTCAAGCTGCCGGCGATGCGCGAAGGCGCCGGACGGCAGTACCCGCTGGGTGGTGTGCAGACGGCTGCGCAGGTGGCCGAGACCATGGCCTGGCTGCTCGGCGACGGCGCCGCGCGCCTGACCGGGCAGGTGCTCGCCGTCGATGGCGGCTTCACGACCATCCGCCCCCTGGTCAAGTAAGGTCCAGTGAGCCGATGAGCGAGCCGGTCGCGCTGGTCTGGTTCAAGCGCGACCTGCGCCTGCGCGACCACGCGCCGCTCGTGCAGGCGCAGGCCTTCGGCCGCGCGCTGGCGCTGTTCGTGATCGAGCCCGAGTGGCTGGCCAGCCCCGAATGCGATTCGCGGCACGTGCAGTTCACGCTCGATGCCCTGGCGCCCTTGCGCGATGAGCTGGCCCGGCGTGGCCTGCCAATGCTGGTGCGCATCGGCAGCGCGACCGAGGTGCTGGCGGCGCTGCAGCGCGAGTTCGGCGTCACCCACCTGTTCAGCCACGAGGAGACCGGTTCGCGATGGAGCTACACGCGTGACCGTGCGGTGGCCGGCTGGTGCCGGTCGCAGGGGGTGGTCTGGCACGAATACGCCCAGACCGGCGTGGTGCGCCGTCTGCGCACACGCAATGGCTGGGCCGCCCGCTGGGCGCAGCGCATGAACGCCGCCGAAGCCATGGTGCAGGGCGGCTTTGCGGGCATGCCGGGCCTCGCGCCCGCTGCGCTGCCGACGCTGCGCGACCTCGGCCTCGCCACACCCGCGGGGGCGCTGCCCCCCACAGGCGAGGCGGCCGCCTGGCGCCAACTCGACAGCTTCCTCGCCGGCCGCGGCCGTCACTACCGCCGCGCACTCTCCAGCCCGCTCAGCGCCGCCGAAGCTTGCAGCCGCCTGAGCGAGCACCTCGCCTTCGGCACGATCTCGATGCGCTGCGTGCACCAGGCCACCGAGGCCGCCATCCGCGATACGCCCGACCGCAGCCTCGCGTATTCGCTGCGCGGCTTCGCCGGCCGCCTGCGCTGGCACTGCCACTTCATGCAGAAGCTCGAGGACGAGCCGGGCATCGAGTTCCGCAACTTCGCGCGTGCCTGCGACGGCCTGCGTGAAGACGCCTTCGACCGCGAGCGCTTCGAAGCCTGGTGCGAAGGCCGCACCGGCTTCCCGATGGCCGATGCCTGCATGCGCCAGCTGCGCGCCACCGGCTGGATCAACTTCCGCATGCGCGCGATGCTGGTCAGCTTCGCGGCCTACCACCTGTGGCTGCACTGGCGCGAGCCCGGGCTGTTCCTCGCGCGCCAGTTCCTCGACTTCGAGCCCGGCATCCACTGGAGCCAGATGCAGATGCAGTCGGGCACCACCGGCATCAACACGCTGCGCATCTACTCGCCGGCCAAGCAGGCGCGCGACCACGACCCGACCGGCGACTACGTGCGCCGCTGGGTCCCCGAGATCGGCACGCCGGCCTATCCGAAACCGATCGTCGACGAGCGCGCCGCGCTGGCGGCCGCGCGCGAGCGGCTGTATGCGCTGCGCCGCGGCAGCGATGCGCAGCGCGAGGCCGATGCGATCCAGGCCCGGCACGGCTCGCGCCGCAGCGGCCTGCCGCCCTCGGCCGGCAAGCCACGGCGCAGACGCGCCGCGCCGCCGGGGCAGGGCGAACTGTTCTGAACCCTGCCTGGCCGGCAGCCCCACGCTTGCGGAGGGCTTGCTGCGCATGCCATCGTCGGTACTTCGAATCGACGAGGAGACGGCGATGACGCAGTGGCGACGCAAGGGCGTGGACGAGGTCTATCCGGCCGAGGAGGTGCAGGCGCGGCTGGCCGCCGAGCTGCCGCAGTGGACCTTCGAGGACGGCTGGATCCGCCGCAAGTACAAGACCAGCGGCTGGAAAGCGACGCTGATGGTGGTCAACACCGTCGGCCACCTGGCCGAGGCCGCCTGGCACCACCCGGACCTGAACGTGTCCTACGCCTTCGTCACGGTCAAGCTGATGAACCATGCCGCCAAAGGCATCACCGAGAAGGACTTCGCACTGGCGAAGAAGATCGAGGAGGTGCTGATGTGGCAACCCGGCAAGGAGGATCCGCCGCTGCTCGAGGGCACGCCGGACGATCCGCGCTTCAAGTACCTGAAGTACGACTGAGCCCGCTCGGCCCGGTCGGGCTGCGTTGACAGACTGTCCTCCAATCGGGACACCGCGCCTGCCCGCACCCGCTTCATTGCGGGTTCGCGCAGCGGAACGGGCCTTGCTACCCGAAGCCGTATGCTTCGCCCGATCGACGCCCCGATGCCGACCATGGCCTCCCCCACGCCACCTGCCGAGCGCACAGCCACGCGCGCTGGCGTGAGCGTGCGCGCGCCGGGCCGGCTGCACCTCGGCTTCCTCGATCCGTCGGGCACGCTGGGCCGGCGCTTCGGCAGCATCGGCCTGGTGATCGACGGCTTCGAGACCGAGATCGAGCTCGCATCGTCCCCGCGCGACCAACTGCAGGCCGACACGCCGGCGGCGCGCGCCGAGCTCGACCGCGCGGCCGAGCACCTGGCGCGGCTGCGCGAGCGGACCGGTCGCCGCGAGCCGCTGTCGCTGCGCCTGCGCCAGGTGCTGCCTGCGCACGCCGGCTTCGGTTCGGGCACGCAGCTCGCGCTGGCCGTCGGCCGCGCCTTCGCGCGCTGGCACGGCCTGGACATCGACACGCCGACGCTGGCGCAGTGGCTCGGCCGCGGCCTGCGCTCGGGCATCGGCATCGCCGGCTTCGACGCCGGCGGCCTGCTGCTCGATGGCGGCCCGGGCCGCGATGGCCGGCCGGCCGCGCTGCTGTCGCGCGTCGAGCTGCCCGAGGCCTGGCGCGTCGTCGTCGTGCTCGACCCGCGCAGCCGGGGCCTGTCGGGCGCTCAGGAGCGCGAGGCGATCGCCACGCTGCCGCCCTTGCCGCAGGCCGCCGCCGCCGACATCTGCCACCAGCTGCTGATGCGAGTGCTGCCGGGTGCCGCGCTCGACGACTTCGCTGCCTTCGCGCCGGGCCTGAACCGCGTGCAGCAGCTGCTCGGCGACCACTTCGCGTCGGCCCAGGCGGGCAGCGCCTGGACCAGCGCGGCCGTCGGCCGGGTGATGCGGTGCTGGGGCGAAACTGCCGGCGAAGCGGGCGGCGAGGGCGCTGCCATCGGCCAGAGCTCCTGGGGGCCCACCGGTTTCGCCATCGTGCCCTCGGCCGCTGCGGCGCAGCGCCTGATCGACGCCGCACGCGCGGCCGGCGTGGTCGACCCGGCGCTCGAGCTCCAGGTCGTCAGCGCCCGCCGGCGCGGCGCGCAGGTGATCGACCTGCCCGCTGCCGCGCCCTCGCGCTGAGCGCTCATCCCTTCCTTCTTTCCCTGTCACCTCACCGAGAGCGATTCGCCATGGAACGCCCCTACATCCTGCACATGATCACGCCGGGCAAGCAGATGAGCCCGTTCGACATCAACATGGCGGCCGACGCCGGCTACCAGATCATCGTGCCGTACTGCGAGGCCGACATGAAGAACGTGACGGCGCTGACGCAGGACGCGATCTTCTCGCGCGGCCCCAAGGGCGTCGCGCGCACCGGCATCTTCATCGGCGGGCGCGACGCGCTGGTGGCTGCCGACATGCTGGAGCAGTCGGTCAAGGCCATGGTGCCGCCGTTCGTGGTGTCGGTGATGGCCGATCCCAGCGGTTCCTTCACCACCGCCGCGGCGATGGTGGCCTGCGTCGAAGCCGCGCTGCTCAAGACCCGGCCCGCCGGCCTGCAGGGCCTGCGTGTCGTGATCCTCGGCGGCATGGGTCCGGTCGGGCGAATCGCCGGCGTGCTGGCCGCGCAGTGCGGCGCCGAGGTGCTGCTTTCCAGCCGCAACGGCATCGACGTCGCCGAGGAAGGTGCACAGCAGACCAGCCGCCGCTTCGGCGTCTCGCTGCACGGCATCTCCGGCGGTGACCGCGCCGCGGTTCGCAGCTCCATTGCCGAGGCCGACGTGATCCTCGCCTGCGCGGCGGCCGGCGTGCAGGTGGTCTCGGCCGAGGACCTCGGCTTCGCGAAGAAGCTGCTGGTGGCCGCCGACGTCAACGCCGTGCCGCCCGAGGGCGTGGCCGGCGTGGGCGTGATGGACCACGCCAAGCCGATTGCGGGCACGAACGCCGTCGGCATCGGCGCGCTGGCCATCGGCGACGTCAAGTACCACACGCAGCACCGCCTGCTGGTGCAGATGCGCCAGGCGCCGAAGTCGGTGCTGGGCTTCACCGAAGCCTTCGCGACGGCGCGCGCCTTCCTGGCCGAGTCGAAGGACGCCAAGGCCACGAAGGCCGGCTGAACGGCGCACGCGTGCTCGCCGTCGCGGCACTCTCCGCCCGCGCGATCGTCGAGGCCGCGGCGCTCGACGGTCTGCGCACCGTCGCGCTGGACCTGTTCGGCGATGTCGACACGCGGCGCCGTGCGGACGCTTGGCAGAACATCGGCGACGCCGCGTCGCTGCGCCTCGATGACGATCGCCTGCTCGCCGCGCTGGACTCGCTCGGCCGGCGCGGCGACCTGCGCGGCTGGATCGCCGGCAGCGGCTTCGACGGCCGCGCCGACCTGCTCGCCGAGGGCGCCCGGCGATTGCCGCTGATCGGCACGGCGCCGGAAGACGTGCGGCGCGTGCGCGATCCGCGCGCCTTCTTCGAGCTGCTGCGCTCGCACGACATCGGCCATCCAGCCACCGCCTTCGAGCCGCCGCTGGCGGCGGCGGGTTGGTTGCGCAAGGACGCCGGCGGCTGCGGCGGCTGGCAGGTCCGGCGTGCGTCGGGCGCCGACGCGATCGCGCCGGGGCACTACTGGCAGCGCGAGCGTGCGGGCGCGCCGATGTCGGCCACGCTGGTGGGCAACGGGCGCGACGCGGTGATGCTCGGCGTCAACCGCCAGCTGACGCAGGCCATCGGCGAGAGGCCGCATGTGTTTCGCGGCGTGGTCGGGCCGCTGCCGGTGAACGACCGGGTGCAGCGCGAACTGACCGCCATCGTGCGCTTGCTGGCCGGTGAGTTTCGAGTGCGCGGCCTGGCCAGCCTCGACTTCCTGCTCGACGGCGATACTGTCGAGGTGCTCGAACTGAACCCCCGCCCACCGGCCAGCCTGACGCTCTATCCGCGCGTCGGCGACGGTGGCCCGCTGCGCGCCCACCTGCGCGCCTGTGAGCGCGGTGAGCTGCCGAGCGCACCGGCCGCGAGCGGCACCGTGCGCGGCAGCGAGATCGTCTTCGCAGCCGGTGCAGTGGAGATCGACGCCGCCTGCGCCGCACGCATCGAGCGCTGCGACGGCACGCGCGACCTGCCGCAGCCGGGCACGCGGATCGCTGCCGGCGACCCCTTGTGCAGCCTCGTCGCCGAAGGGTGCGACGAGGCCGACACCACACATCAACTGGCCCGGCGCCGTGCGGCGCTGCAGGCTGTTCTGGAGACAAGACATGAGTGACCATCCGCCTGCGCAATCGACCGCGCACCCACCCGCCCTGGCCGGCTGCACACTGAGCCTGAACGCCCACGTGCAGCCCTGGGTCGATCGGCTCGTCGAACAGGCCGATGCCCTGCGCGTCGCGGTGCGGCGCGACGAGTCCGGCGTGCGCATCGTCGATGCCGGCATCGACGCGCCGGGCAGCATCGCCGCCGGCCTGCTGGTCGGCGAAATCTGCCTCGGTGGCTTCGGCAGCGTCGGCCTGAAGAGCGGCGCGTCGGACGGCTGGCCGACCTGGCTGGAGGTCAGCAGCTCGCAGCCAGTGCTGGCCTGCCTGGCCAGCCAGTACGCCGGCTGGAGCCTCGCAGCGAGCAAGGAAGAGACGGGTGGCAAGAAGTTCTTCTCGCTCGGCTCCGGCCCGGCACGTGCGCTGGCCGCCAAGGAGAAGCTGTACGCCGAGCTGGGCTATCGCGACAGCGCCGCGCACGGCGTGATCGTGCTCGAGGTCGACCGCGCGCCACCGGCGGTGGTGGTGCAGAAGGTGCTGCGCGACTGCGGCCTGCAGCCCGAGGGCCTGACCATCGTGCTGACGCCGACCAGCAGCGCCGCCGGCACCACGCAGGTGGTGGCTCGCGTGCTGGAAGTGGCGATGCACAAGGCCCACGAACTCGGCTTCGACCTCTCGCAGGTCGTCGATGGCGTGGCCAGTGCGCCGCTGCCGTCGCCGAGCCCCGACGGCGTCGAGGCCATGGGCCGCACCAACGACGCCATCCTCTACGGCGGCCGCGTACACCTGAGCGTGCGTGGCGGCGACGACGCAGCACGCCGCCTTGCGTCGGCGCTGCCGTGCGGCAATTCGCGAGACTACGGCCGCTCGTTCGCGGAGATCTTCAAGGCGGTCGAGTACGACTTCTACAAGATCGACCCGGCGCTGTTCGCACCCGCGGAGGTGTGGGTCAGCAACCTCGACACCGGCTCGACCTTCCACGGCGGCGCGCTGGACATGGCGCTGCTGCGCCGCGCGTGGCTGCACGAGGCCTGAACCCGCCCGGGATATGCCGACAAGCGTTCGCGTCGCGATCATGACCGACGAGGTCGGCTGGCACACGCGCCAGCTGCAGGCGGCCCTGCGCGAGCGCGGTGCCGTCGGGCGTTGCGTCGATCTGGAGGACTGCCGCATCGACACGCTGGTGTCGCGCCATGGCCTGGTCATCCCCGGCTTCGGCGGCGAGCTGCCCGATGCGGTGCTGGTGCGTGGCATCGCCGGCGGAACCTTCGAACAGGTCACCAAGCGGCTCGGTGTGCTGCATGCGCTGCGCGAGCTCGGTGTGCCGGTCTACAACGATGCGCGGGCGATCGAACGCAGCGTCGACAAGGCGATGACCAGCCTTCTGCTGCATGCCGCCGGCGTGCCGACGCCGCCGACCTGGGCGATGGAGTCGGCCGCGCAGGCGCAGCGCCTGGTGATGCGCGAGAGCGCAGCCGGACGCGCGCTGGTGCTCAAGCCGCTGTTCGGCTCGCAGGGCAAGGGGCTGCAACGGGTCGGCTGCGTCGACGGCGTGCACAAGCCCCTGCCGGACCTGAAGGGAGCCTATGGCTCGCTCGCCTACCTGCAGCGCTTCCTGCCGCCGTTGACCCGGCCTGGTTTCGACTGGCGCGTGCTGGTGGTCGGCGGCCGCGCCGTGACGGCGATGAAGCGCGTGAGCGAGCACTGGGTGCACAACGTCAAGCAGGGCGCGGCCTGCGAGCCGGCCGCGCTGTCGGCGCCGCTGGCCGAACTGGCCGAATCGGCAGCGCGCACGTTGGCGATGGACTACGCCGGCGTCGACATCCTGCCCGGTGCGACCCTCGACGACCTGCAGGTGCTCGAGGTCAACGGCGTGGCTGCGTGGCAAGGGCTGCAGCGGGTGACGCCATTCAACATCGCGCGCGCCATCGTCGACGACCTGCTCGACCGCCGGCTCGGGCTGGCCCGCCGCGACGTGCGCCGCGCATGAGCCCGCCGAGGGACTGCTTCCTGCGCGCCTGCTGGCTCGACGTGGCGGTGCGCAAGCCCGGCAACGTCAGCCTGTTCTCCGCCGGCCACCGCATGCACGCCGAGCAGTTCGTCGCCAGTGCGCAGGCGGCCGCGGTGCCGCTGTTCGAGCGTGGTACGCCGGTCGGCCAGCGCATCGAGGCAGCGATGGACGCCACCTGGCGCGCCGTCGGCTGCAACACTAATCTCGGCATCCTGTTGCTGTGCGCACCGATCGCCGCGGCGGCCGAACGCGAGGGTGCCTGCGCCACGCGCAGCGCGCTGCGCTCGGCCATCGACGCGGTGCTGGCCTCGCTCGATCGCGAGGATGCGCGTGCGGCCTACCGTGCCATCGCGCAGGCCAACCCGGGTGGCCTGGGCCAGGCGCCTGACCAGGACGTGCACGACGAACCGACGCTGGGTCTGCGCGAGGCCATGGCGCTGGCCGCATCGCGCGATGCGATCGCGCGGCAGTACGTCCAGGCGCATGCCGATCTGTTCGAGATCGGGCTGCCCGCTTTGACCCCTGGGTTTGTACTGAGTGATGCGGCCCCGGGCGAATCGGTGAGCGATGCGACCGCCGTGGCGGTACAGCAGGTCTTCCTCGGCTTCCTGCGCTGCATTCCCGATTCACACATTGTTCGAAAACACGGCGAGGCCGTGGCACACACTGTCATGACCGCGGCGCAGGCCTGGAAGGACGTGGCCGAGCCCGGGAAGGCGCCGGCATTCGCCGCCTGGGATGAATCCCTCAAGGCGCAGGGCATCAACCCCGGGACCAGCGCCGACCTGACCGTCGCGACCCTGCTGCTGGCCGGCCTGCTCGACCCGGCGTGGCATGGAAAGTGATAGCGTCTGCGTCGCGCTGGGCCTCGGACCAGTGTGTCGACGACTCAGAATCATTCACAGGAGATAGAAACGCCATGGCAAAAATCGATCGCATGATGGTTGGTGAATCGCTCGTCGGTGACGGCAACGAAGTTGCCCACATCGACCTGATCATCGGGCCGCGCG
The DNA here is from genome assembly GCA_943370595.1 of Chitinophaga pinensis. Lineage (GTDB taxonomy): Bacteria > Pseudomonadota > Gammaproteobacteria > Burkholderiales > Burkholderiaceae_C > Piscinibacter. The sequence continues at coordinate 648,911 of CALRRO020000001.1, read as the reverse complement.
GCTCGGCGGCCGAGTCCGCCTTCGCCAACGCGCTGACCAACAACAAGGACGGCTTCACCTCCCTGCTGGCCGTGGTCGCCCCGAACCTGCTGACCAAGCCCGCCACCGTGATGTTCAACAAGGTGACGATCAAGGGTGCCAAGCAGGCCGTGCAGATGTTCGGCCCGGCCCAGCGCGGTGTCGCGATGGCTGTTGCCGACAGCGTCGAGGACGGCACCATCCCCGTTGCCGAAGCCGACAACCTGTTCATCAGCGTCGGTGTCTTCATCCACTGGCTGGCCGAAGACGACAAGAAGATCCAGGACTACAACTACCGCGCCGTGCGCGAGTCGATCCAGCGCGCCGTCGCCGGCTCGCCGACCGCTGCGGAAGTCGTGGCCAAGAAGGGCTCGGTGGCCCACCCGTTCCAGGCGAAGTGAAGAGAGCGATGCACCGGCAACGGTGCATCCGGAGAGAGGGTTGAGATTGCCGACCGGTTCGCCGGTCGGCTTTTTCTTGGGCGACCCGGGTTCAGCGGCCGCCAGGCACCATGCCGCTGCCGATCAGGTGCAGCACCGCGGCGCCACGCTGCGGCGCGTCGGGTTCGGGGGCGAAGCGTTCGATCTGCACGCCGACCGACTCCACGTCGTCGAACTTGCGCGGCTTGACCACCTTCACGCGCACCCACGCGGCGTGGAACTCGCCGATCAGGATGTCGGCGATGGTCTCGGCGAAGGCCTCCAGCAGCTGCAGGCGGTGCTCGACCATCAGGCGCTGCAGGCGCTCGCGCACCACGCCGTAGTCGATCGTGTCGGCGATGCGGTCGGTGCTGCAGGCGCGCGCCCGGGGCACGCCGGCGTGCAGGTCGATCACCAGCGGCTGCGGGTCGTGCAGCTCGGTGTGGTGGATGCCGATCACCGTCTGGCCACGCAGGCCCTCGATGAAGATCAGGTCCATCGGGGCGGCGCCAGATGTGCCGGCCGAGGGCGCGGCCACGAAGCCCGACGGGCGTGCATTGAGAGAGGTCAAGACGGTGTCTCCGGGTGGTTCGTGTGAGGTTTGCCCCAGGGCAGCAAAATGCAGGCCCACGGCAGCTTACCGCCCCCGTGGTTTACCCGGTGCGGGGTGCTCCGGGCCGACTTCACAATCGGGAATTGTTCCCGATGTCGCGGCCGGACAGCCCTGGAGAAGACGATGACCCTGACGATGCGTGACGCCCACCGGCATGCCGACCGGATCCTGGAGCTGGTGCGCAGTGGTGTCCAGCCGCAGGCCAACGACCCGGTCGCGCAGTCCTGGAGCCGCTGCCTGAACGAGTACCGGCTCGACCCGGCCCGGCCCTGCGAGCCGTCCTTCGTCGCCCGCGTCGAACTCGAGGAGCGCCGCGCCCGCCGTGCCGACGTGATCGCCTGCGCGCGCTACGAGATGACCACGCTGTACCAGCAGCTCGGCGACGCCGAGGCCGCTGTGGTGCTGACCGACACCGATGGCGTGATCGTGCACATGGTGTCGTCGCCGGAGTTCGCCGCCGAGGTCGGCCCGCTGGGTTTGCGCGTCGGCGGCACCTGGAGCGAAGCCGCGATGGGCACCAACGGCATGGGCACCTGCCTGGCCGCCGGCGGGCCGGTGTCGGTGCGCAAGGAAGACCATTTCTTCAATGAGTTCACGCAGCTGACCTGTTCGGCCGTGCCGGTCTACGACCCGTCCGGAGAGATCGCTGCCGTGCTCGACGTGACCAGCCGCTCCAGCCTGATGCAGCAGCACCTGCTGGTGCTGCTGGGCATGACCGCGCGCATGATCGAGAACCGACTGATCGACGCGCGCTACCGCAACGCGCACCCGCTGCACTTCCACAGCCGGCCGGAGTTCGTCTACACGCTGCACGAAGGCAAGCTGGCCGTCGGCGACGACGGCCGCATCCTCGCCGCCAACCGCAGCGCGCTGTTCCAGCTCGGCCTGCAGTCGATGGAAGACATCCGCTCGCGCCGCATCGAGGACCTGTTCCAGACCTCGCTGGAAGACATGCTGCAGCGCAGCACCTCGGCCTCGTTCCACCCGGTGGTGACCTACCGCGCCAACGCGGCCTTGCGCTTCTTCGCGGTGGCGCGCCGGCCGGCTTCGGACGCGAAGGCGCCAGCGCTGGCGGTGCCGGCCATGGCCAGCGTGCCGCCGCAGGTACTGCCCGCCAAGGCGGCGTCGCGGCTTCCGGCGGCGGCCAAGCCGGCGGCCGGCACGACCTTCAAGGATGCACGGCTTGTCGCCCACCTCGACACCGCACGCCGGGTCATCGCCCGGCAGACGCCGGTGCTGCTGCATGGCGAGACCGGCTCGGGTAAGGAAGTCTTCGCGCGCGCCGTGCACGAGTCCAGCCCGCACGCCGGCGGCGCCTTCGTCGCGGTCAACTGCGCCAGCCTGCCGGAGACGCTGATCGAGTCGGAACTGTTCGGCTACCGTGCCGGCGCCTTCACCGGAGCACAGCGCACCGGCCGGCGCGGCAAGATCCTGCAGGCCGACGGCGGCACGCTGTTCCTGGACGAGATCGCCGACATGCCGCTGGACCTGCAGGCGCGGCTGCTGCGCGTGCTCGACGAGCGCCAGGTCACGCCGCTGGGCACCGAGGAGACCCATGCGGTCGACTTCCAGCTGATCAGCGCCAGCCACCAGAACCTGCCGGCGCTGGTGCGCGAGGGTCGATTCCGCGAAGACCTCTACTACCGCCTGGCGGGCATCGAGTTGAATCTGCCGCCGCTGCGCGACCGCAGCGACCGCCGAGACCTGATCCAGGCCGTGCTGGCCGCCGAGGCTGGCGGCGCCGGCTCGCTCAGCGCCGAGGCCGAGCGGCTGCTGCTCGAGCACCCGTGGCCGGGCAACATCCGCCAGCTGCGCCACGTGCTGCGCACTGCAGCTGCGCTGGCCGACGGCAAGCCGATCACGCGCGAGCACCTGCCGTCGCTGCAGCACGTCAGCGCGCCGGTGCCGGCACCGGCGCTGCCGGTCACGACGGCACGTGCCGCCGCCGTCGAGGCGCCTGACGACCTGCCGGTCAAGCTCAACCCGATCCAGGCCAACGAACGCCAGGTTCTGCTCCAATTGCTCGAACAGCATCGCTGGAACGTGAGCAACGTCGCCAAGGCGCTCGATGTCAGCCGAAACACCCTCTACCGCAAGCTCCACAAGCTCCACATCGAGGTCTCGCACCCCGAGTGATGGGGCCCCCAAGACGCCTGCGGCGTCGCCCCCCCGAGGGGGAGCATCGGCCCGACCGGGCGACCCGGATCTGGCCGATGGCGCCAAGAAGCGCTCCCGCTTCGCCTGGTGCATTACCGGCTCAGGCCACTACCTCGACGAATCGATCGCGCTCGCCCAGCGCCTCCCGGATCTCGACCTGTTCCTGTCCGACGCCGCGGAAGAGGTGCTGCCGATCTACGGAATGAAGCTGGAGGACCTGCGGCCGCGCTTTGCGCCGGGCTTTCGCCTCGTGCGCGACAAGACCGCCAGCGCGGTGCCGGTGGGCATGCTCTACGACGACATCTACCACACGGTGGTGATCGCGCCGGCGACGAGCAACACCGTGGCCAAGTGCGTGGTCGGCATCAGCGACACGCTGCCTACCAACATGTTCGCGCAGGCCGGCAAGCTCGGCATCCCGGGCATCGTGTTCGCGTGCGATACCGAGCCGGTGGTCGTGACCAAGTCGCCGCATGACTGGGTGACGCTGCGCCCGCGCCGGCTCGAGCTGGACAACGTCGACCGACTGCGCGGCATCGACTTCTGCGAGGTCGTCACCTCGCCGGTGGAGCTCGAGACTGCGATCCAGCGCCGGCTCGACTCGCTCTCGCTCGCATGGAACACATCCTCTTCCTGACCGGCCGGCTGGCGCAGCCGCAGCTGGAGAAGGTGCTCACCGGCATTGCCGACGCACCCTTCACGTTCGAGGTGCGCGAGATCGGCCTGCAGGTCGCGGCGCTGATGACGGCCGACATGATTCGCCGCCGGATCGAGCCGCCCGTAGAGGCAGACCGCATCATCGTGCCCGGCCGCTGCCGCGGCGACCTCGACGCCCTGGCTGCGCACTTCGGCATCCCGGTGCAGCGCGGGCCGGAGGAGCTGAAGGACCTGCCGCGCTTCTTCAATCGTGCCGCCAAGCCGGTCGACCTGAGCGAGTACGAGGTGGCGATCTTTGCCGAGATCGTCGATGCGCCGCGGCTGTCGGTCGACGCGATCGTGCAACGCGCGCATGCTCTGAGGCGTGATGGCGCCGACGTGATCGACGTCGGCTGCCTGCCCGAGACGCCGTTCGATCACCTCGAGGACAGCGTGCGCGCGCTGAAGGCCGAAGGCCTCGCGGTCAGCGTCGATTCGGTCGACCCGCAAGAGCTGCTGCGCGGCGGGCGCGCCGGTGCCGACTACCTGCTCAGCCTGACGGTCGACACGCTGTGGGTGGCCGACGAAGTGGCCGCCACACCGGTGTTGATCCCGAAGACGCCGCACGACGAGGCCTCGCTGCACGCTGCGATCGATGCGATGGTGGCGAAAGGCCGGGCCTTCCTCGCCGACCCCATCCTCGACCCGATCCCCTTCGGCCTGACGGCCTCGATCGTGCGCTATCACGCGCTGCGCGCGCGCTACCCCGAGGCGCCGATCATGATGGGCGTCGGCAACCTCACCGAGCTGACCGAGGCCGACACCAGCGGCATCAACGCGCTGCTGTTCGGCATCGCCGCCGAACTGAACGCCGCCGCGGTACTGACCACGCAGGTCAGCGCGCATGCGCGCCGCGCGGTGCGCGAGGCCGACTGGGCACGCCGCATCATGCATGCTGCCGCGCGGCACCGTTCGCTGCCCAAGGGCATGAGCGGCGCACTGATGACGGTGCACGCCAAGCATCCCTTCCCCGACACACCCGACGAGATCGCTGCCACCGCGGCGCAGGTGCGTGACCCGAACTTCCGCGTGCAGGTCTCCGACCAGGGCCTGCACGTCTACAACCGCGACGGCATGCGCACCGGCCACGATGCCTTCGCGCTGTGGCCGCAGCTCGGCCTCGACAACGACGCCTCGCATGCCTTCTACATGGGCGTGGAACTTGCACACGCGCAGATCGCCTGGCAGCTCGGCAAGCGCTACGTGCAGGACCAGCCGCTGGACTGGGGCTGCGCGGTGGAGCGCGAGGCCGAAGACCTCGACGGCTGGTGTGCGCCGGGGACGACACGCACTGTCCCGAAGAAGAGCACTCCCTGACCCATGAACGACCAGATCTTCGAAACCGTGGTGACCACGTTGTCCTCCGAGGGCGTGGCGCACATCGCGCCGATGGGCGTGCGCTACCAGGCCGGCCGCGTGCTGCTGATGCCGTTCAAGCCGTCGACCACGCTGGCCAACATCCTGGCCACGCAGCATGCGGTGCTCAACCTGATCACCGACACGCGGGTGTTCGCCGGTTGTGTGACCGGACGCCGCGCCTGGCCGCTGGTGCCGGCCGAGCGCGTCCGCGGTCAACGCCTGGCCTGCGCGCTGAACCATGTCGAGCTGCGACTGGATGAACTGCTAGACGATGGGCAGCGCCCGGTGCTGCGCATGGCGCGTGTGCACGAGGCCGGCCACGCGCCTTTCGTCGGGCTGAACCGCGCGCAGGCAGCAGTGGTGGAGGGCGCCGTGCTGGTCAGCCGCCTGCACATGCTCGACGACGCGAAGATCGCCAGCGAGATGGCCTACCTGCAGATCGCCATCGACAAGACCGCCGGCCCGGGCGAGCACGAGGCCTGGGGCTGGCTGCAGCAGGCGATCGCGGCGCACCGCGAGAAGGCTGGCGCGCGATGAGCACGACCACGTCACCCGTGCGGCTGCTGGTCAGTGTTCGCAGCGTGGCCGAGGCGCGGCTGGTGGCCGAGGGCGGTGCCGACTTCGTCGACCTGAAGGAGCCGGGGCAGGGCGCGCTCGGTGGCCTGCCTGTTCCGACCATCGGCGAGATCGTCGCCGCATTGCGTGCGTCCAACTCGTCACTGCCGATCAGCGCGACCATCGGCGACGTGCCCATGCACGCGCTCGACACCATCCTCGCGCGTGTCGAGGCGGTCGGTGCCTGCGGCGTCGACTACGTCAAGGTCGGCATCGAGCGCGCGCCGGCAGCCGGTGCGGTGCTGCGCGCGCTGGCCGCCTGCGGCCGGCCGCTGGTGCCAGTGTTCATCGCCGACCGCGGGCTCGACGAACGCGCGGTTGCATTGGCACTGTCGCTGCGGTTTCCCGGCGTGATGGTCGACACCGCCGACAAGCGCGCCGGCTCGCTGTTCGACCTGCTGCCTCTGGCGGACATCGCAGGCTTTGTCGACATGGCGCGCGAGGCCGGCACGATGGTCGGCATCGCCGGCGCGATGCGCCGGGCCGACGCCGACCGCATCGTCGCGCTGGCGCCCGACTTCGCCGGCTTTCGCAGCGCGGTGTGCCGCGGCGAACGCAGCGACGCGCTGGATGCCGATTGCCTGCGCGAACTGGTCGCCGCGATGCAGTCGGCTCAGGCGTCGTTCAGCCGCATTTCGCCCAGCAGCAGCGAGCGCATGCGCGCCAGTTCGGCGCGCTGAATCACGTCGATCGGGAAGCTGGCGCCGGCGGCGAGTTTCGCGAAGCGGCCGTCGAGCACGCCCGATGAGACGAGCTCGGGCAGTGCTGCCGTGGGGTCGATCGGGCAGGACTTCACCACCACCATGCGCTCGGCATTGAGGCGGCGCGCCAGGTCGAGCGCGATGCTGTCGCCGCTGTTGTTCCAGTTCGTGTCGGGGCCGGAATGCTCGCGCAGCCAGTCGTAGGGCAGCCACAGCGCGGTGTGACCGGCATGCAGCACCTGGTGCAGTTCGGTCTTGTCGCGTGCCAGTCGCAGCGTGGGCTGCAGCGCGTGGGCCATGTAGGCCGTTTGCGCCATCGCCAGCACGGCCATGTTGTGGGCGGCCAGGTCGTCGAACTGCCACTGCGACTGCGCACGCCGCACCTCGTCGGCAAAGCCACCGCCGCCGCACACCAGCGTGACCCGGCCGCCGCCGAGCTGCGCCAGCAGCTCCAGCCATTGCGGCAGCAGCGGGTCCCCATTCAGGCTGCCGCCGATCTTCACGACCCACATCAGGCACGCTCCTCCGCTTGAAGCTGCGCACGACCTGCCGCATAGAGCGAGGCCACGGCCACCGCCGGAGCCCCCACCTGGACCCACGCCGACACATCGGCCCCGGCCGCCGGCGCCACCCGTGCGACGTCGCGCTCATAGCTCGCCAGCGACCAGCCCGGGCGCAGCAGATCGGGGGTGAGAAAGGCGCCGCAGCCGGCCGCGACCAGCGTCGCATCGCCAGCCAGGTCGTGCAGCGCGCAGACGCGGTCGAGCTGGCCACGCAGCTCGGCGAGCTGTGCACCGCGCCAGGCGAGCGCGAAGTCATGCCATTGCGCGGCGCTGCCGTCGCGCTCGTCCAGGCCGATCATGCGGGCCAGCCGTGCGCGGGTGGGGCGTGCTTCCTTGCTGGCGTTGTCGGCGCTCGGGTGCTGGTCGTGGGCCGGGTCGAGTTCGCCGAGCAGGCGGTAGACGTCGGCGGTGGTGGCAAAGAACTCGTTCATCACGTTGAGCTGCGCGCCCTTCCAGTCGATGCGCCGCGCCAGCGCACACAGCGGCGTGCGCACCACGCCGTGGTAGACCAGCTCACCGGTTTGCAGGCGCTGCGCATCGCTGCGGCTGGCGGTGATCACGCGGCCGCGGCGGAAGGCGATCAGGTCGGTGGTCGTGCTGCCGATGTCGACCAACAGTCCCTCGCGCTGCGGCAGCGCCTGCGCCGCATGCTGCGCCGTGGCCAACCAGTTGGCCGAGGCGATGCGCTCCCACAGCGCGCCGGCCTCGCGGGCCGTCGGCCAGGCTGCATCGCCGGCGAAGAAGCGCGGCGAGGGCAGCGCACCGTCCAGCAGCGCGGCGATGCGCTGCACGCCGTCCTCGCGGTGCGCGAACAGGTCGACCATCTCGCCGGTCATGGTCACGGCATGCGACTGCGCGTCGAGCGCGGGCCAGCGGGCGCGCGCCTGGGCGAGCACGGCCTCGAGCCGGTCCAGGCCCTGCCACAGCGGGCAGGGCCACTGTGCCGCATCGACCACCGCGCCGTCGCGCCAGACGGCGGCCTTGACGTGCGCGCCGCCGATGTCCCAGCCGATCACGCCACGTTCAGGCATCGATGCGCTCCAGCCGCTGCAGGCCCAGCACCTCGGCGGCGAGGTTGCGGCCCAGGCGTTGCGACAGGCCGACGTAGGCACAGGTCAGCCGCGGGTTGATCTCGATGAGCACCGGGCCGTGCGCCGCATGCCAGACCAGGTCGATGCCGACGAAGCCGCGCAGCCCGGGCAGCGCGGCAGCCACCCGCGACGCCAGCGAGACCAGCGCGCGGCGGCGCGGCTCGCGACGCGGCCAGACGTCGATCGCCACGCCGCCGTAGTGCAGCGAGCCATCGGCCCCGGTGGCAATGCGCTGCCGGTTCACGCACAGCAGTTCGGCCTGGCCGAGTTCGCACAGCAGCGAGATGCTCAGCGCCTCGCCGTCCACCCAGGGCTCGAGGCAGGCGCTCTCGCCTCGGGCGTGGCGCTGCGCCAGGTCGGCCTCGGCGGCGCCGCGATCACGATGCACCCGCGTGTCGACGCTGCCGGCGCCGTCGTCCGGCTTGACCACCCAGCGCGTGGCCAGCGCCTCGTGCGTCCACGGCGTGGGCAGATCGTGTGCCGCCAGGTGGCGCAGCGTGGCCGACTTGCTGGAGCCGATCGCGATGCTGCGCGCATCGCAGCCCAGCCAGCGCGGCGAGCCGATGGCACGTTCGAAGGCGGCCAGGCAGCCACTGGTCTCGGGTGCGATGACCCAGGCCGCGTCGTGCTCGGCGGCCAGGCGGGCTGCAAAGTCTTCGGGTGTTTCGCCGTCGCGGGCGACGGCCTCGGACGCGCCGGCCGGCAGCGCACCGGCACGCACGCAGGTGGCCGCGGTCACGTCACAATCGCCGCTGGCCAGCAGGTCGGCGACCAGCGCGTCGCGCATCGCCAGCCCCTGCGGCATCAGCACCGCGGTGGCCGCCGGATCGCCGTCGACCAGCCCGCCGCCGCTCAGATACTCGTAGACGAAGACCTGCATCATCGCCCCGCCCGCCCCGCTGCCAAGACCATGATCCTCATCCCCGTGATCGACCTGATGCGCGGCCAGGTGGTGCGCGCCGTGCGCGGTGACCGTGCCTCGTACAAGCCGATCGTCTCCGCGCTGTGCGAGGGCAGCGACCCGGTGATGGTCGCGCGCGCGCTGTGCGCGCATTGTGATTCGACACGGCTGTACGCCGCCGACCTCGACGCGCTGACCGGCGGGCCGGCCCAGGCCGCGGTGATCGGCCGCATCCTGCAGGCGATGCCCGAACTCGAGTTCTGGGTCGATGCCGGCTTTGCCGATGCGCTGGGTGCGCAGCGGCTGCGCGAGCAGGTGGGCGACGGCGCCGAGCGCATCGTGCCCATCTTCGCCAGCGAGTCGCTGCGCTCGCGCGACGACCTGGCGCAGTGCTTCCCCGAGCGTGCATCCGGCGTGCTCTCGCTCGACCGGCGCGACGGCCGGCGCCTCGACCCGGCCGGCTGCTGGGACGCACCACAGGCCTGGCCTGGCCGCGTGATCGTGATGACGCTCGAGCGTGTCGGCGCGGATGCCGGCCCCGACCTTGCCACGCTGCGCGAAGTGCAGGCACGTTCGCCGGGCACCCGGCTGATCGGCGCGGGCGGCATCCGCCATGCCGCCGACCTCGACGCTGCGCGCGAAGCGGGCGCCTGGGCCTGGCTGGTGGCCAGCGCGCTGCACGACGGCCGGCTGCCGCCGGTGCGCCGCTGAGCTGGTCTCCCCCTGTTCTCCGCTCGCTCCATGGAATCAATGCCATCATGATTCGTGCCACCGCTGCCAAGGGGGTGTGGAGCGGGGCCAGCCGCCGGTTTCGCCACACTGTGTGGCAGTTTTGGCCTGGCGCTGCGTGGCGCGCGACCTCCCGGCCCGGTGTGGCCAGTGGCACATCGCTTGCGTGAAGGCTCATTCATGACCACGTCTCCCGCGGGCCCCGTCACCTGGACCTGCCCTTTCTGTCCCCTGGCCTGCGACCACCTCGGTGTGCGGGTCGCCGCCGACGGTGGCCTGATGCTGCAAGGCAGCAACTGCGAGCGAGCCGCCAAGGGACTCGCAACCTGCGCGCCCGGCAGGGGCGAACCGAGCATCGACGGTCAGCCCGCGAGCCTGGACGCGGCGGTTGCCGCTGCCTCAACTCGACTCGCGGCGAGCCGGCAACCACTGTTTGCCGGGCTGGGCGCCGACGTGGCGGGCGCGCGCGCCCTCTACCCGCTGGCCTGCGCCACAGGCGCGATTGTCGACAGCGCCGGCAGCGATGCGCTGATGCACGGCCTGCGCGCGCTGCAGGACCGCGGCCAGTTCACCACCACGCTGGCCGAGGTGCGCACGCGTGCCGATCTGATCGTCTTCGTCGGCGGCCTGCCGATGGCCATCGCGCCGCTGATCGGCGAGCGGCTGGGGATTGGCGATGCGCAGGTGGCCCAGCGCCATGTCGTCGTGATCGGTCCCGAAGCAGGTGACGAGGCCACGCTGGCCCGCTGGGCCGGGGCGGGCGTCAGCACCGAGACCATCGCGCTGCAAGACGACCTGTTCGACACCGCCTCGCTGCTCGATGCACTGGTGGCCCGCCGCCCGGCGATGGCTTCGGCGTCCGTGCCCGCGGCGCTGCGCGCGCTGGCCGAGCGGCTGCATGCTGCGCGCTACGCGGTACTCGTCGGTGCGCCGCTTCGCCTGCCGGCGCAGGGTGCGCTGATCGTCGAGGTGATGCACCGCATCGTCGGCGAGCTCAATCGCAAGACACGCGCCGCGGCGCTGTGGATCGGCGGCGGCAACGGTGTGGCCACGGCGAACCAGGTGTTCGCCTGGCTGTCCGGTGTACCCATGCGCTCGCGTGCCGGGCCGCGCGGGCTGGAGCATGAGCCGCTGCGCTTCGGCACCACGCGCCTGCTGGCGCAGGGCGCGGTCGACGCGCTGCTGTGGGTGGCGAGCTTCGATGCCGAGTCGTCGCCGCCCGACACGACGCTGCCCACCGTCGTGCTCGGCCATCCTGCACTGGCCGCGCGTTGCACGAAGCCGGGCACCGTGTTCATCCCGGTGAGCACGCCGGGCATCGGCAGCGCCGGCCATGTGTTCCGCACCGATGGCACCGTGCTGATGCCACTGCATGCGGTGCGCAGCGACGGGCTGCCGACGGTGGCCGAGGTGGCCCGGCGCCTGCTGCAGGCGCTGCCTGCCAGGAGCGCCGCATGAGCGCCATCCTGATCCGTGGCGGCCGGCTGGTCGACCCGGCCAACCGCATCGATGCCGTGCGCGACCTGGTCATTCGCGACGGCCGCATCGCCGTGCCGATCGCGGGCGAACACTACGACGACACCCTCGACGCCAGCGGCTGCGTGGTGATGGCCGGCGGCATCGACATGCACACCCACATCGGCGGTGGCAAGGTCAACCTGGCCCGCATGCTGATGGCGGAAGACCACCGCGACGGCGGCAACCCGATCGCCTTGCCCGACAACCTGCTCGAGCTGGCCTCCTGCGGCAACTGCGCGCCGGGCACGCTGGCCACCGGCTACCGATACGTCGAGATGGGCTATACCGCGGCCTTCGAGCCGGCCATGGTGCCGAGCAACGCCCGCCACGCCCACATGGAGATGGGCGACGTGCCGGTGCTCGACCACGGCGCCTACGTGATGCTCGGCAGCGACGAGCTGTTCCTCGAACTGCTGGCCCAGGGCGGGCCGGAGCAGAAGAACTTCGCGCAGATCCGCGACTACACCGCCTGGACCATCAACGCGTCCAAGGCGATGGGCGTGAAGGTGGTGAATCCGGGCGGCATCTCGGCCTTCAAGTTCAACCAGCGCAAGCTCGACGTCGACGAGCCGCACGTGCGCTGGCAGGTCACGCCGCGCCAGGTGGTGCACACGCTGGCGCGCGCGCTGAGGGAACTCGGCGTGCCGCACCCGCTGCACATCCACGGCAGCAACCTCGGCGTGGCCGGCAACATCCGCTCGACGCTGGAGACCATCGCCGCGCTCGAGGGCCTGCCGGCGCACCTGACGCACATCCAGTTCCACGCCTACGGCACCGAGGGGCCGAAGAAGTTCTCGTCGGCCGCGCTGCAGCTGGCCGAGGCGGTCAACGCCAACCCGCAGATCAGCATCGACATCGGCCAGATCATGTTCGGCCAGACCGTCACCGCCAGCGGCGACACGATGCGCCAGTACGCACAGTCGGACCTGGCCAACCCACGCAAATGGGTCGGCGCCGACATCGAGCTGATGGCCGGCTGCGGTGTGGTGCCGTTCCGCTACCGCGAGCAAAGCTACGTTAACGCGCTGCAGTGGGTGATCGGGCTGGAGATCTTCCTGCTCGTGAACAACCCCTGGCAGGTGGTGCTCACCACCGACCATCCCAACGGCGGCCCGTTCACCAGCTACCCGCACCTGATCCGCCTGCTGATGGACCGCAGCTTCCGCGAAGAGCAGTTGGCGAAGCTGCACCCGGACGTGGTCGCGAACTGCGCGCTGAAGTCCATCACCCGCGAGCTGACGCTGGACGAGATCGCGGTGATGACACGTTCCGGCCCGGCGAAGCTGCTCGGCCTGAGCGACCGCGGGCACCTGGGCGAGGGCGCCGCGGCCGACATCGCGATCTACCGCGAGCAGGCCGACCGCGAGGCGATGTTCCGCACGCCCGACTGGGTGTTCAAGGATGGTTCACTGGTGGCCCGCAGCGGCACGCTCACCGCCACGCCGGTGGGCGGCACCCACTTCATCGAGCCCGGCTACGACAGCGCGATCGAGAAGACCCTGCGCAAGCACTGGAAGGATCACGCGTCGATCAACTTCGACAACGTGGCGATCACGCGCGATGAGTTGTGCAGCTGCTGCAACGGTGGGCGGCTGCTGCCGGCGGAATGCTTCACCGGGAGTGAGGCATGAACCGCAACGGCGTGATCATCGACGAGACCTTCGCCGAGGCATTCCCGATGAAGGCCACGCGCCTCGTCATCACCGCGCACAACATCGACTGGGCGCGCCACGCGGCGGTGGCTGCCACCGGCTTCGCCACCTCGGTGATCGCCTGCGGCTGCGAGGCCGGCATCGAGCGCGAGATCCCGGCGAGCGAGACGCCCGACGGCCGCCCCGGCATCGCGGTGCTGATCTTCGCGATGTCGGGCAAGGAACTGGCCAAGCAGATCGAACGGCGTGTCGGCCAATGTGTGCTGACCTGCCCGACGACCGCCGTCTACGCTGGCATCGATGAAGGCGAGGCCGTTGCGCTCGGCAAGAACCTGCGCTTCTTCGGCGATGGCTGGCAGACCAGCAAGATGATCGGCGGCAAGCGTTACTGGCGCGTACCGGTGATGGACGGCGAGTTCGTCGCGCAGGAGACCACCGCAGTGGTCAAGGGCGTGGGCGGCGGCAACCTGCTGCTGCTGGCGCGCGACACCGACACCGCACTGGCCGCCGCCGAAGCGGCCGTCGCTGCGATGAAGACACTGCCCAATGTGATCATGCCGTTCCCAGGGGGCGTGGTGCGATCGGGCTCCAAGGTCGGCAGCAAGTACCCGGCGCTGGGTGCCTCCACCAACGATGCCTTCTGCCCCAGCCTCGTCGGCCTGGCAAAGAAGACCGAACTGACGAGCGAGACCCGCTGCGTGATGGAGATCGTCATCGACGGGCTGACCGAGGCCGATGTCGGCGCGGCGATGCGTGTGGGCATGGAAGCCGGCATCGCACTCGGCGCCGCGGGCGGGCTGTTGCGCATCTCGGCAGGCAACTACGGCGGCAAGCTCGGGCCGTTCCACTTCCATCTGCACAAGCTGATGGCCGGAGGCGCAGCATGAGCGGCTTCACCTTGTCGCTGAAGGCACCGGTGCCCCTGCGGCTGGACCTGCGCGGCATCACACCGTCGGCACTGGCGGCGCTGTCGGTGGCCGAGGTCGAACGCCTGCCCATTGGCTTTGGCAATGCGCTGCAGCCGCTGGCCGAGTTCTTCCAGGTTGCCGCGCGCAGCGACGACACGCTGGTGCTGCAAGGCGACCTGTCCTGCTGCGACTTCGTCGGCTGGCAGATGGACGGCGGCACGCTGGTCGCCGAAGGCCACGTCGGCGACTACGCCGGCGGCGGCATGAAAGCCGGCATGCTGAGCGTGCAGGGCAGCGCCGGTGACCTCGCCGCCTGCGAGATGACCGGTGGCACGCTGGAGATCGCCGGCAACGTCGGCGACTTCGCCGCCAGCACGCTGCCCGGCAGCATGGACGGCATGCGCGGCGGCACGCTGCTCGTGCGCGGCAACGCCGGCGCGCGCTTCGCCGACCGCATGCGCCGTGGCACGGCACTGGTGTTCGGCGATGCCGGCGACTTCCTCGCTTCGCGCCTGGTGGCCGGCACCATCGGGCTGGCCGGCCGCGCCGGTGTCCACGTGGGCTACGGCATGCGCCGCGGCAGCATCGTCTTTGCCGGTCCGGCGCCCGAGGTCTCTGCCACCTTCGTGCCCGCGGTGGCCGGCGCGCCTGTATTCTGGCAACTGCTGTCGCGCGATCTGGCGCGGCACGGCGGCGCGTTCGGATCGCTGGCCTCGCGCGGCATCGTTCGCCACCTCGGCGACGTGGCCGCCGGCGGCAAGGGCGAGCTGATCGTCGTGCGCTGAATCCTTTCCTCTCTCTTCATCCCCGAACCATGAGTAACGACTACCTCTTCCACGCCGGCGAGGCGACCGTGCTGGCCGCCGAAGGCCAGTTCACCGACGCGATGCCCGAGATCCTGATCGGCCGCACCAGCGGCCCGGTCGGCCAAGCCTTCGCCAACATGATGGCGCAGAGCAAGGGCCACACCGCGATGTTCGCGATCCGCGCCTGCAACCAGCTGGTCCGCCCCGCCACCATCACCGTGCCCAAGGTGACGCTGAAGGACGTGGCCAACATCGACCTGTTCGGCGGCGTGGTGCAGAGCGCCACGGCCGACGCGGTGATCGACAGCGTGATCGAGGGCGTGATCCCCAAGTCGCTGGCCAACGAGCTGTGCATCATCAGCCTGGTGTGGATCGACCCGCGCTGCGCGAAGGATCCGAACCTCGACAAGAAGGACATGTACCGCACCAACTACGAGGCCACCAAGCTGGCCATCAAGCGGGCGCTGAACAACGAGCCGTCGATCGAGGAACTGATCTCGAACCGCCACAAGATCAAGCACGACATGGACGACTGGTCCTGACCAAGCTGTGATGAACACGACCGTCGTCGCGCTGCTCGACGACCGTCACGCGAGCGAAGCGAACCCCACCAGCCGGCTCTACACCGGATTCCTGCGCGAACACCGCTGCGACGACCCGGCCCGGCTCGACGAGATCTGGGCCGCGGTCGAGGCCGATCAGCGTGCCGGTCACCACGCGCTGCTGTTGATCGACTACGAATGGGGCGCGCGGCTGCTGAAGGCTGGCCATGACCGGCTGCCCGACGACGCGCAAGGCGTGCTGCGCCTGCTGATGTTCGAACGCTGCGAGAAGCTCTCGCGCGAGGCGGCCACACGCTGGCTCGATGCGCAGCCCGATCGCGACGGCCCGGCCGGCACGATGGACTTGCGCGCCAGCGTCGACCGCGCGCAGTTCACCGACTCGATCGCGCGCATCCACGAGGCCATCGCCGCCGGCGAGACCTACCAGGTCAACTACACCTACCGCCTGCACGGCCAGGCCTTCGGTTCGCCGCTGGCGCTGTACCGCGCGCTGCGCCAGCGCCAGCCGGTGGCCTATGGCGCCTACGTCGTGCTGCCCGAGGGCGGCGAGGCGACGCATGTGCTGTCGTGCTCGCCAGAGCTGTTCGTGCGTGGCGAGCACGGCCTCGTCACCGCGCGCCCGATGAAGGGCACGGCATCGCGCTACGCCGCGCCCGAGGGCGACAGCGAGACCGCGCGTTTGCTCTCGCTGGACACCAAGAACCGCGCCGAGAACCTGATGATCGTCGACCTGCTGCGCAACGACCTCGGCCGCGTCGCCGAGATCGGCTCGGTCAAGGTGCCGGAGCTGTTCGCCATCGAGCCCTACTCGACGGTGTTCCAGATGACTTCGACGGTGCAGGCGCGGCTGCGCCCGGAGGTCGGCATGCCCGGCCTGCTGCGCGCGATCTATCCCTGCGGTTCGATCACCGGCGCGCCCAAGCACCACACCATGCAGTTGATCGCCGGCCTGGAGAGCGCGCCGCGCGGGCTGTACTGCGGCGCGATCGGCTGGGTCGATGCGCCACGCGAGGGCGAACGCCTCGGCGACTTCTGCCTGTCGGTGGCCATCCGCACGCTGACGCTCGCGCCGGTGCAGCGCGGCCTGCGGCCGTTGCGGCTCGGTGTCGGCGCCGGCATCGTGAAGGACAGCGTGGCCGACGACGAGTTCGACGAATGCCGCTTGAAGGCGCGCTTCCTCACCGGGCTCGACCCGGGCTTCGAGCTGTTCGAGACGGTGCTCTGCACAGCTGGCGGTGAGCTGCCGCGGCTGGTGCGGCATCTCGAGCGGCTGCAGCGCAGCGCGCAGGTGCTGGGCTTCACGCTCGACGTCGATGCCGCCCGCGCGCGGCTCGAGTCGGCGGCCCGCGAGCCCGGCCACGCGACAGACCGGCGCCTGCGCCTCGCGCTCGCGCACGACGGCCGCCTCACGCTGACGCAGGCCGCGCTGGCGCCGCTGCCACCCGGCCCGGTGACCCTGTGCATCGCGACGCAGCGGCTGCCCGACGCCGACCCGCTGGCTGCCCACAAGACCACCCGCCGCGACCGCTACGACGCCGGCGTGCGCGACGCGGAGCAGCAAGGCGCCTTCGACAGCCTGTTATTCAGCGACACCGGCTGGCTCGTCGAAGGCGGCCGGAGCTCGGTGTTCCTGCAACTCGGCGGGCGCTGGTTCACGCCACCCCTGGCCGATGGGGCCCTGCCCGGGGTGATGCGCGCCGTGCTGCTCGACGACCCGGCCTTCGGCGCCACCGAGCGCCGCCTGGCCGCCGACGACCTGGCGCGGGCCGAGGCCATCGTCGTCTGCAACGCGCTGCGCGGCGTGCTGCCTGCGCGGCTGCTCGGTGCGGAAACGGCGCCATGAAGCTGGCGCTGTTCGACCT
The DNA here is from genome assembly GCA_943370595.1 of Chitinophaga pinensis. Classification (GTDB taxonomy): domain Bacteria; phylum Pseudomonadota; class Gammaproteobacteria; order Burkholderiales; family Burkholderiaceae_C; genus Piscinibacter. The sequence goes on along the minus strand of CALRRO020000001.1, from coordinate 631,740 downwards.
CGACCACACGCTGATCGGTTTCGACAGCGGCATGGCCTGGACCCGGCATCTGGTCGAACTCGGCGTGTTCGATGCGAGCGCCGAACAGCGCTACCTCGACTTCTGCCACCAGTACGTGGCCGGCACGCTGGACATCCATGCGATGCACCGCGCCAGCATGACGCCGCTGGCGGCTTTCGCGCCGGCGCAGTTGCAGCACTGGCGTGAGCAGTTCGCGCAGGCCATGGTTGCGCGCCTGACGCCGGCGGCGCATGCGCTGGTGGCGGGTCACCGCGAGCGCGGCGACCTGTGCGCGATCGTCACCGCCACCTCGCGCTGGGTGGCCGAGCCGTTCGCGCGGGGCTTCGGTGTCGAGCACCTGGTGGCCACCGAATCGGTGATGGTCGACGGGCGCCCGGGCGGCGAGATCGACGGCCTGCCTTGCTACCGCGAGCACAAGCCGACGCGGGTGGGCGCCTGGTTGTCCGCCCACGGCCTGCCGCCGCTCGAGGCGTTCGAGGCGTCCTGGTTCTACTCCGACTCGGCCAGCGACCTGCCTCTGCTGCAGTGCGTCACGAACCCCGTGGCGGTGCGCCCGGACACCCGCCTGCGTGAACGATGCCGCACCGCAGGCTGGCCCATCATCGAGGTGCTGTGATCCCGGCGCAGGATTGCACTCAAGTCGAGCGTCATTTCTGTCGATAGCCGCTTCAGTCCCGAGACAGACTCCGGGGACAGGAGACATCGACATGGAATGGATTCGCAAGATCAGCCTGGTGCGCCGGGTGGTGTTCGGCTTCTCGCTGATGGGTGCCTGGTGCGTCGGCCTCGGTGTTGCTGCCGTGTCGGCCCTGCCCAGTGGCGCTGCCGCCACGGCGATCGGCCTGGCCGCCGGCGCGGGTTGCGTCACGGCGCTGGTGGTCGGCTGGCTGATCCGATCGAGCATCAAGGAGTCGGTCGAATCGACCATCGATGCGGTGATCCGCATCGCTGGCGGCGACCTGGAAACCAAGATCGAGTCGCCTGGCAAGGACGAAATCTCCTGGCTGCGCGCCGAGCTCAACGGCATGCGCAAGAAGCTGCGCAAGATGGTGCTGGAAGTGCGGCAGACCGCCGAGAGCGTGAACAGTGCCTCGTCGGAGATCGCCTCGGGCAACATCGACCTGTCCTCGCGCACCGAGAGCCAGGCCAGCGCACTGCAGCAGACGGCCAGCTCGATGCAGCAACTCGCGCAGTCGGTGCGTCACAACGCCGAGAACACCCACAAGGCACGCGAAGAGGTGTCGCAGTCGAGCAGCGTTGCCGGCCGTGGCGCTCAGACCATGCAGGACGTGGTCTCGCGCATGGGCGAGATCAATGCGAGTGCCACCCGCATCGGCGAGATCGTCGGCACGATCGACGGCATTGCCTTCCAGACCAACATCCTGGCGCTGAACGCCGCGGTGGAAGCGGCCCGTGCCGGTGAGCACGGCCGCGGCTTCGCGGTGGTGGCCTCCGAGGTGCGTGCGCTGGCGCAGCGCAGCTCGACGGCGGCGCGCGAGATCAAGACGCTGATCGGCGACTCGGCCGCCAAGGTCGATGCCGGCTCCAAGCTGGTCGACGACGCCGGCCGCACGATGCAGGAGATCCTCGACAGCGTGAAGCGTGTGTCGACGCTGATCGGCGAGATCGCCGACGCCGGCGAATCGCAGAGCAGCGGCATCGCCGAGATCAACCAGGCAGTCGCGCAGATCGACACGATGACGCAGCAGAACGCTGCGCTGGTCGAGGAACTGGCCGCTGCTGCCCAGTCGCTGAACGGTCAGGCCGGCCGGCTCAACGAGTCGATGGGCTCATTCCGCGTCGTTGCCTGAGCGCAGTCCGGCCTGGGCGGCGCGCAGCGAGGCGATGCGCTTGCGCGTGCCCGGGTGCGTGGCGGTGTCCTGCTGCAGCATCGTGCTCATGAACACCGCGAAGCTGTCCTGCGGCGGGCGTCCCATCGCACGCAGCACGCGCGACGCATAGGCATCGGCCTCGAATTCCTGGCGGTGCGAGGTCGCCGAGGCTTCGCGTCCGAGTTGATTCGCCACCGGGTCGGTGGTCTGCGGCGTCACCTCGCCGGGCACCCAGTGGCGGTACACCGCACCCATTTGCTGCCAGTGATCGCTGGCGACGTGGCCGAGTTCGTGCGCCAGCACGAACAGGCGCGCGCCTTCTGGCAGATCCGCCAGCGATTCGTTGGCCACCACGATGCGACCATGCAGTGTTTCGGCCAAGGTGCCGCCGCTGACCACACGCAGTTCTGCCACCACGTCGGCCGGCAGCGCCTCGCGCAGCTGGGCGAAGCTGCGGCGCACGGTCTCGACCCGCGGGCCGTCGGCCGCCAGCGGCATCGCGTCCAGCCGCATCTGCTGCGAGCGACGCAACACGTCGACGATGTCCTCGGCGCGTGCCGATCCGGCGAGCGCAAGGCCGAGAAGTGTCAGCTGGAACCACCGCATGTTGCACCTCCGTGGGGCAAGCCAGGCTTCGGCTGCCTACGACGTGCTGCACCGCAACAAGCGTGCCAGAACTAGGGTTAACCCGGATCACTAACATTGAACGACCTTGAGCGGTCGTTGTGGCGGACTTCATGCCGCCGGTGGCGCACGGCGGGTGGTCCGGGTGTGCGCTCTACGGCCCACGCTCGCGGGCAGCCACCGAGGCCTGCTGTCGTCACCTCATCAACACCGAGTCTTCACTTCAGCGCCAGGGCGACCGCGAATGGGGCCTGCGCTCGCACACCCGAACCACCCACCCCGACCGGCACCGAGGTCTACATCGACACGCCCCACGAGCGCAGCGGCAGGGGGGTGGTTGGGCCCGGGGGCGCAGGCCCCATTCGCGGTTGCCCAGGCGGTGGCGCGAAGAGATGGTGTTGAAGAGGCCCCGGGCGGCCGTGCTCGGTGGCCGCCCGCGAGCGTGGGCCGGAGAACACGGGCCCGGCCACCGCGCTGCCTCTCCGATCTCCGCACGCATGGACCCGCGACGACCTCACCGCCCCAGAGAAGTGTCAGATCTGGATCAATCCCCACTGCAGCGCCACCAGCGTCAGCTCCGACTGGTTGCTGGCACCGAGCTTCTGCTTGACGTGGTACAGGTGCGTGCCCACGGTGCTGGGCGAGAGCTTCAGGTTCTCGGCGATCTGCGCGACGCTCTGGCCGCGGGCGAGTTGAAGGAAGACCGAGAACTCGCGCTCGCTGAGCATGTCGGCCGGGCTGGTGTCGCCCTTGACCTGCGCCATCGCCAGCGCGCGTGCGGTCTGCGCGTCGACATAGGCCTCGTTGCGCGACACCGCCGTCACCGCCGCGATCAGCGCATCCGGCGCGCTGCGCTTGGTCAGGTAGCCGAGGGCGCCGGCGCGAAGCACGCGCTGCGGATGGGCCATGTCCTCGTGGGCCGACAAAGCCAGGATGCGCGCCTTCGGGTCCTGCGCGACGATGCGCCGCACCGCCTCCAGCCCGCCCATGCCGGGCATCGACAGGTCCATCACCACCACGTCGGGCTGCACGCGGGCGTACTCGGTGCAGGCCTGCTCGCCGGTGTCGACCTCGGCGACCACCTCGACCTGCGCATCGGCCAGCAGCATGCGAAAGCCCATGCGCACCAGCGCATGGTCGTCGACCAGCATCACGCGGATCATGGCGTCTCCGGAGTCAGGGGCAGGCGCACCGCGAGCTGTGCGCCACGGGGAAGGGCCGGTTCGAGCGCGACGCTGCCGTGCAGGCTCTCGACCCGCTCGCTCAGCCAGCGCAGCCCGTAGTGTCCATGGGTCGGCAGGCCTTCGGGCGGCAGGCCGCGGCCGTCGTCGCGCAGCGTCAGCGTCACGTCGTCTTGCGTGCCGGCGAGGTTCAGCTGAAGGTGCGTGGCCTGGCCATGGCGCAGCGCGTTGGTGATGCCTTCCTGCGCCGCGCGGTACAGCGCCAGCGCGGCCTCGCCCGACAGCCGCGCGTCGCCGAGCGCAACGTCGACCTCGATGCCCACCGACGGGTGGCTGCGCCGCGTGCGCTCGACCAGGTCGGCGATCGCGTCGGCGAGGCCGAAGTTGTCCAGCACCAGCGGGGTCAGCCGCGGGATGATGCCGTGCATCGCGTCGTACAGCCGCGACGACTCGTCGGCGATCAGCCGCGCCGCCTGCTCGGCCTGCGGGTCCTTGCCGGCGCAGCGCTGGGCGATCGAGGTCGCCATGCTGCGCATCGCGGTGACCGACTGGCCCAGCTCGTCGTGCAGCTCGCGCGCGATCATCAGCCGCTCCTGCTCGATGTGGTGGTCGATCCAGCGCGTCAGCTCGCGGCTGTCGGACAGCTGCAGCTCGGCGCGCACCGCGCGGCGTTCCGTTTCGATGTGGCCCTGCAGTTCGCCGACCATGCGGTTGAAGGCGGCGCCGATCGCGCCGGCCTCCTGCCCAGGCAGCGGCGGCAGCGCGACGTCGAAGCGGCCGCGCTGCAGTTCGTCGAGCGCGCCGACGATCTGCCCGAACGGCCGCACCGTGCGCCCGACCAGCCAGAACACCAGTGCGTTGACAACGACCAGCAGCACCAGCGCGCTGCCGACCAGCAGCAGCGCATCGTCCCAGGCATCGATGGCGGCGCGCGAAGCGTTCGCGCGCACCTCCAGCTTGCCGTCGGGGAACTCGATCGACTGCACCGACAGCGGCGGCGCGATCAGCGCCTCGAACCACGCCGGCGCGTCACGCCCGGCCTTGTAGGGTGAGGGCGGTGAGCGGTAGAGCTCGTTGCCGGCGTTGTCGAACAGCGCGACGTCGTTCGAGCGGATGCGCCCCATGCCCTGCAGGAAGGCGAGCATCGCCGGCGTGCCCTGGGCCGCGTAGCGCCACACCGTGCGGTTAAGCAGCTGCGAGGCGACGCGGTTGGCCGCGACGACCTCCTCGTGCACCGAATCGCGCAGGCTGCGCAGCTGCAGCGTCAGCACGGCGACGAGGAACAGCAGCGTCAGCGCACCGACGATCAGGTTGATCTTCAGGCGCAGCGTCATGCGGGGCTCCGCGGGGCGAAGTCGCCCTGCTCGGCGTAGCGCGCCAGCGCGTCGACCAACGCGGCGAGCATCGCCGGGTGGGCGGCATCGTGCCCGCCGTGTTCGATCCATTCGAGCCGGGCCTGCGGCAGCCGCGCGCGCAGCAGCTCGGCGCCCTCGGGCGGGCAGATGCGGTCGTCGCGGGCGTGCAGCAGCAGCGTCGGCACGCGCGGCACGGCTTCGCAGCGCTCGAGCAGCGTCGGCGACTGCAACCAGCAGCCATGGCGCAGGTAATGCGCCTGCACGCGCAGGCGGTCGACCTGGGCGCCCAGGGCCTCGCCGACGGGATCGGCCGCGGTCGTGCCGGCCAGCGCCTGCTCGTGCCGCCACCACATCCGCGCGGCATGTTCGCGCTCGGCTGGCTGCGGCGAGCCCAGCGCTTGCGCGAGTTCCTCCAGCGACAGTGCACCGAAGAAGCCGTCCACGTCCTGCGGCCGCGCGAGGAAGCTGGCGCGCAGCAGCAGCGCGGCGACGGCCTCCGGCTCGACGGCTGCATGCGCCAGTGCCAGCGTCGCGCCCCAGGATCCGCCGACTACCAGCCAGCGGGCGATACCGAGGTGCTCGCGGATGCGGCGCAGGTCGGCGAGCAGGTCGTCGGTCGTGTTGTTCGCCGTGCCGCCGCGCGGCCGGCTGCCACCGGCGCCGCGCTGGTCGGGGCAGACGATGCGATAGCGCGCCGGGTCGAACACCCGGCGCAGCAGCGGGGAGCAGCCCGAACCGGGGCCGCCATGCAGCACCACGGCCGCGATGCCGTCGGCCCGGCCGAACTCCTGCACCTGCAGCACATGGCCGCCGGGCACGGCCAGCGCGTGCGAGGCGCGCAGCGGCGGGTCGGGGAAGAGCAGGGAGGTCGGCACCGGCCGATGGTATCGGTACACCCTGGCGTGCCCACCGTCCATGACCCCGGGAGAAGCCGTAGGCCGATTGCAGATTTTCATGAGGTCCGAATCATGGTGCGGGGACTGTGCCTGCCGCACCCGGGCGGTCACCATTCGGCACGGGATGAACGCATCCCCGCGGTGTCCTCCCGGCACCGTGCCACCCACAGGAGACTGTTCCATGCAATGGCAAACCCCGGCTGCGGCCGACTTCCGCTTCGGTTTCGAAATCACGATGTACGTCGCCGCTCGCTGAGCGACCGACATCGGGCCGCCGCGCGTGTCTGCACGCGCCGGCGGCCTTCTTCTTTGCACCCCATGCGAATCACCATACTCGGCTCGGCAGCCGGCGGCGGCTTCCCGCAGTGGAACTGCAACTGCCGCAATTGCGCCGGCGTGCGCAGTGGTGCCATCCGCGCCAAGGCGCGCACGCAGTCCTCGATCTTCGTGCAGGGGGATGCCGGTGCCGATGGCGTGCTGTTCAACGCCTCGCCGGACATCCTCGAGCAGATCCGCTTGAACCCCACGTTGCAGCCCGGCCGCGCGATCCGCGACACCGCGATCGCCGGCGTGGTGCTGATGGACGGCCAGGTCGACCACGCCACCGGCCTGTTCATGCTGCGCGAGCGCGGCCGCCCCCTGCCCCTGTGGTGCACCGATCCGGTCCGCGAAGACCTGACCACCGGCAACCCGGTGCTGAACGTGCTCGGGCACTACTGTGGCGTGGACCGTCAGCGCATCGGCCTGGATGGGGCGGCCTTCGATGTGCCGGGTGCGGCGCACCTGTCCTTGCGCGCCTTTCCGCTGTCGAGCAAGGCGGCGCCGTACTCGCCCCACCGCGACAACCCTGTGCCCGGCGACAACATCGGCATGCTGATCACCGATCCGCGCAGCGGCCGCAGCGCCTTCTATGCGCCGGGCCTGGGCGAGATCACGCCAGCGCTGTTCGACGTGATGAGCGGCGCCGACGCGGTGCTGGTCGACGGCACCTTCTGGACCGACGACGAAATGATCGGCCTCGGCCTGTCGAAGAAGACCGCGCGCGACATCGGCCACCTGCCGCAGAGCGGCGAGGGCTGCATGATCGAGTGGCTGGACAAGCTGCCTGCGAGCACGCGCCGCTTCCTCATCCACATCAACAACACCAACCCCATCCTCGACGAGGACTCGGCGCAGCGCGCGGAACTGGCGCAGCATCGCATCGTCCCCTGCGAGGACGGCATGACCATCGAGATCTGACATGAGTGCTGCCTGGGACCGCGTGGAGTTCGAAGCCAAGCTGCGCGAGCGCGGCCGCTCGTACCACATCCACCACCCGTTCAACGTGATGCTCAACACCGGCAAGGCCACGCCGGAGCAGATCCGCGGCTGGGTGGCGAACCGCTTCTACTACCAGATCGCGATCCCGATCAAGGACGCGGCGGTGATGTCCAACTGCACAGACCGCGAGGTGCGGCGTGGCTGGATCCAGCGCATCCTCGACCACGACGGTTTCGAGATCGGCGGCATCCAGGACCCGGGTGGCATCGAGGCCTGGCTGCGCCTGGGCGAGGCGGTCGGGCTGACGCGCGAGGAGATCGAAGACCAGCGCCACCTGATCCCGGCGGTGAAGTTCGCCGTCGACGCATACGTCAACTTCGCGCGCCGCGCGCCCTGGCAGGAGGCGGTGTGCTCGTCGCTGACCGAGCTGTTCGCCCCCGAGATCCACAAGCAGCGCCTGGCCACCTGGCCCGAGCACTACGACTGGATCGAGCCCGAGGGCCTGGCCTACTTCCGCAACCGCGTCAGCCAGGCGCGGCGCGACGTCGAGCAGGGCCTGGCGGTCACGCTGGACCACTTCACCACGCGAGCCCTGCAGGAGCGGGCGCTCGAGGTGTTGCAGTTCAAGCTCGACATCCTGTGGGCGATGAACGACGCGATGGCGCTGAAGTACGGCGTGAAGCCATGACACCCGTCAGCGTCGACAGCCGGCCGCGTGTTGGTGCAGGCTTCCGCCTGCAGTGGGAGCCGGCGCAGAACTGCCACGTGCTGCTCTACCCCGAGGGCATGGTCAAGCTCAACGGCAGCGCCGGCGAGATCATGAAGCGTTGCGACGGCCAGCGCAGCATCGGCGAGATCGTCACCGACCTGGAAGCGGCCTTCAGCGTGCAGGGACTGCAGGGTGACGTGATCGCGTTCGTCGAGATGGCGGCCAAGCAGCGCTGGCTGGTCTGGAGCTGAGCCCATGACGCATTCCACCGTGGGACCGCCGCTGTGGCTGCTCGCCGAGGTCACCTACAAGTGCCCGCTGCACTGCGTGTTCTGCTACAACCCGGTCGACTACGCGACTCAGCCCGACGAGCTCTCCACCGAGGACTGGCTGCGTGTGCTGCGCGAGGGCCGCGAGATGGGCGCCGTGCAGCTCGGTCTGTCCGGCGGCGAGCCGCTGCTGCGCGACGATCTGGAAGTCATCATCGCCGAGGCGCACCGCCTGGGCTACTACACCAACCTGCTGACCTCCGGCGTCGGCCTGACCGCGCAGCGCGCGGCCGCACTGAAGGCTGCCGGCCTGGACCATGTGCAGCTGTCGTTCCAGGACAGCACGCGCGAGATGAACGACTTCCTCTCGCACACCAAGACCTTCGAGCTGAAGAACCGCGTCGCGAAGATCATCAAGGACCAGGGCTGGCCGATGGTGATGAACGTGGTGATCCACCGCCTGAACATCGACCACATCGGCCGCATCATCGAGATGGCTGCGGAGCTTGACGCCGAGTACATCGAGCTGGCCAACACGCAGTACTACTCGTGGGCCTTCGTCAACCGCGCGCAGCTGCTGCCGACGCACGAGCAGCTCCGCCGCGCCGAAGCCATCACCGACGAATGGCGCCAGAAGCTCGACGGCCGCATGCGAATCTTCTTCGTCGCGCCCGACTACCACGAGGGCAAGGCGAAGAAGTGCGTCAACGGCTGGGGCAGCATGTTCATCACCGTGACGCCGGACGGCACCGCCTTGCCCTGCCACACGGCCAAGATGCTGCCGGGCCTGAGCTTCCCCAACGTTCGCGAGACCTCGCTGCGCGAGGCCTGGTTCGAGTCCGAAGGTTTCAACCGCTACCGCGGCACCGGCTGGATGAAGGAGCCGTGCTCGTCGTGCGAGCACAAGGAAGAAGACCTCGGTGGCTGCCGCTGTCAGGCCTACCTGATCGCGCAGGACGCCGAGGCGGCCGACCCGGTCTGCCGCAAGAGCCCGCACCATGACAAGGTGCTGGCGGTGGTTGCACAGGCGGAGGCCGATGCGCGCACGAGGGTGACGGAGCATCCGCTGGTGTTCCGCGACCCGGCCGAGTCGCGGCGACTGGCGGCGGCGGAACTGGCGTTGAAGTAGGCGAGACGTTCGAGCTGACTGTCGCGGTTGGCGCGGCAAAGGCGCGTGCGGGCTGGCTGGCGCACGCGCCTTTGCTGAACCGTGGTGGCATGCCGGTCGAGGAACCCCGCTGGTGGACTTCGCGGCGGGCGCTGCCTGCTGGGGGCGATTTGGGCGGCGACGAGAAGCGCAGCGTCAGGGGGCAGCGCGCGAAAGCGCGCTTCGTGAACTGACTTGCCGCCGGCTGTCTGAACGGAGTGAGCGCAGCGAACGCAGTGAGTTGGGCGGCTGCCCCCTGGCGTGAGCATCGCAGTGGAGTCGGCGCGCAGCGCCGACCGCCGCCGCATGAGCCCCCAGCGGGCAGCGCCTGCCGCGATGCGCAGATCAATGGACGAACGGATCGGGCGCCTGCTCAGCGCGACTGCACGTAAGCCGCCACGGCCTTGAGCTGCTGTGCCGTCATCGCCGAGATCTCGTTCTTCATCACCACGCCGTGCGGGCGCAGCGGCGTGCGGAAGGCCTGCAGCTGCTTGTAGACGTAGTCGGCCTTCTGGCCCGCCAGGCGCGGGAAGCCTGAAGCGCCTTCGGCGTTGTCGCCGTGGCATTGCTTGCACGGCAGCACGCCCTTGTCGGGCAGGCCCTTGTCGTAGAGGGACTTGCCCATCGCCTCCAGCTTCGGCTGGGTCGACTTGCCAGCCGCCGGCTTCTGCGCGGCGTAGTAGTCGGCGAAGCCCTCGATCTGCTCGTCGGACAGCAGCGCCGAGATGCCCCACATGTAAGCCTGGATGTCGGTTTCCGAGCGTGACTGGCTGCGGAAGTCCTTCAGCTGGCGGATGGTGTACTCGCGCATCTGGCCGGCCAGCGACGGAATCAGCGCCTTGCTGCTGACGCCGTTCTCGCCGTGGCACGAGGCGCACACGTGCACCGCGCGCTGCACGCTGTCGAGCTCGGCCTTCGAGGTCTGGGCCTGCGCGCCGGTCGCGCACAGGGCGGCGGCCAGGGTCAGGAGTCGCATGCGTGTCATCGTCGTCCCTCCGGTGTTGCTTTCGAAGGATTCTCGAAGCCTCACCGGTGACCGGGCTTGCGATGAGTCAAGCGGCCGTCGCTACTGCTCCAGGCGCAGGATCTCCAGTTGCTCCGGCACCGTCTCGAAGGTGCCGGTGCCGGCCGGCATCTGCATCAGTGGCTTGCCCTGCGGGTCGAGCAGCCACACGCTCGGGTAGACCAGCTGCCGCGCGCGCTCGTCGCCGAGATGGCGCATGAAGTCGGCGTACGACCAGCTCTTGTCGCCGATGCGGAACCACAGCCGGTCGGCCTGGATGGACAGGCTGCTGCGCAGCTCGAAGACGATCCATTCCTTGGCGAAGTGCGGCGCCAGCTCGGCGGCGTTCTTGTCGAGGAAGGCCTCGTACTTGCGGCAGAACGGGCAGTCGACCGCACCGAGGTAGAGGTACAGGCGCCGGTTCTCGCGCTGTGCGCGCTGCAGCGCGGCCGTCAGGTCGAATTCGAGCCGCTGCGGCGCCCCGGCGGGCTGGATCTGCGTGGGCGAATAGCGCGGCGGAAAGCCGATCGCTTGCGCCGCGAACGTGGTCAGGCCGAGCAGCAGGGCGACGACGAGGCGGCGCGAGAGCATGGCATCAGCCGATCGCCAGCGTGCCGACGAACTGCCCGTCCTTGGTGTCGGTCACCTCGGCACGCAGTTCGCCCTTGGTATGCGGCACGAAGTTGAAGCGCAGCATCGGGTTCTCGCTGACCGAGAAGTCGAGCTCCGCATCGAACACCTTGCGCCCGGCATAGCTGACGCGGATCGAGCGCACGAAATGCGGCGGGATGTACATCACCGTCTGCTGGTTCAGCTCGAAGCCGGTGTCGTTCGGGTGGACCACGGTCACGTCGGCGGTCACCGGCCGGTCCATCTGCACTTCGCCGGCCACCTTGAGCATGGTCTTGCCGATCAGGTGCAGCGCTTCGCGGTTGGGTGGCGCCGAACAGCCGCCGGAGGTCTTCACGTAGCGCGAGTCGGTGTGCAGTTCGCCGTTGGACAGCTCGCTGACCACGCGCACGTGGCTGTACTCGTCGACGCGCAGCCGCGTCTCGAAGTCGGCCTGGCCGACCTCGGTGGTCAGGTCCAGCACCGCAGCGACCGGCGAGGGGTTCTTGTCGACCACCAGGTAGAGGCGGCGCACGCTCAGCTCGCTCTTCTGCGCGAGCTTGGAGACCACCTTCACCGGCACCGAGGCGCCGTAGGCCGCGCGCAGCGGTGCGATCACCTGCACCGTGCCCTGGCCGTGGATCAGCGTCCGGCCGGGGAACAGCTTGCCGCTGATGCGCTCCCACTCGGGCGACGAGGCATCGTGCGTGGCGCTGGGCAGACCGCCGATGGCGGCATACGCCGCGCTCGGCGCGATCGCCAGCGCGGCAAGGCCCTGCAGGGCGTGGCGGCGGTTGCGGTCGGGATGCATGGTCGACAACTCCTGAACTACTTGAACATCAGCTCGCGTTCGAATCGCAGGAAGGCGATCGAGGCGTTGCGGCGGTGGATCACGTCGTACTGGTCCCAGCGCTGGTAGGCCGGCAGCTCACCGGCCTCGGGCACGTCGAGCAGCGAGGTGCCCGAGGCGACCAGGTCGCGCATCTTCTTCTCCAGCATCGAGAGGTAACCCTCCACCGTATCCACCAGCTCGGATGATGAGGCGGGGCCGTGCCCCGGCACCACGGTGGCAACCCGCAAGCCGCGCAGCGCGGCCAGGGCCTGGTGCCAGCGGGGCAGGTCGCTGTCCTGGATGTCGGGCACACGCTGCGCGTCGAGCAGGCCGCCGCCGAACAGCACGCCGCTGGCTTCGTCGAACACGGCGATGTCGCCCGGCCCGCTGGAGTGGCCGTGGTAGATCACGCGCACCGCCCGCCCGATGCCCTCGACCGCATGCGTGTCGGCGAAGGTCCGGTCGGCTTTGTACATCGCGGTGCCGGCCAGCGGCGCGTCGCCCAGCAGCTGGCGCAGCTGCTTCAGGCAGGTTTCGCAGCGCGCGGCCATCAGGCGCGCGGTGCGGTCGTGCATGGCCACAGGGATGCCGGCGTCCTGGAAGGCCTTGCCGCCGAACAGGAACTCCGGCCGCGTGTGCGTCACCAGCGCAAGCCGGATCGGCCGGTCGGTGGTGGCGCGGATGGCGGCGAGGATCGCCTGTCCGTGGGCGTAAGACGTGCCGGTGTCGATCACCACCACCCCGGCGTCGCCGACGACGAAGCCGCTGTTGCCGATGCGCCCCAGGTTGCTTTCGTCGGCCGTGCCGCCGCTGCCGGCGAACATGTACACGCCGCGGCCCAGCGCACGAGGCACCGTTGCAGAGCCAGACCCCGCCGTGGCGGCGCAGCCGGCCAGTGCGAGGGCACCGGCCGCGCACAGGCAGCGCCGACGGGTCAGCAGCGTCATCGGTGGTCCACCTACTTCTTCTCTGCCAGCGTCTTCAGGTTGGCCAGCCCCGACTTGTAGACGCCGGTGATCGCCGCGACGGCGGCTTCGTCGTTCTGGTCCGGCGGCGGGTCGTTGTTCGGGAAGCCGCGGTAAAAGGCGCCGCGCCACTCGACCACCGAGCCGCTGCCCTCGGCCTTCACGGTGATCGTCGATGTGTAGTTGGTCACCGGCAGCGCACCGCCGTCCTTGGCGCGGTAGCTGTAGCGCATCTTGGCGTTGTCGTGGGCCTCCAGCGTCTCGGTCAGCGCGCCGCCGTTCTTCAGCTTGAGCTGGCGTACCGAGCCTTCCTCGTTGCCCTTGTCGGCCGGGCTCTCGGCCACCGCCGGGTGCCAGTTCTTCAACGCGTTGAAGTCACGCACGATGGCCCAGACCTTGTCGGCCGGCGCGTCGATGGCGATGGTCTCTGTCACCTTCTGCCGCGTCGGGCCGTGGGCCGCCGCGGGTGCCAGCAGGGACGTGAACAAGGCGAGGCCGGCGAGCCAGCGCAGGGAACGGGAATGCATCGGGAGGTCTCCTCGGGGGTCGTGGAATCGTTGGATCGGGTCACGGCGCGGGCGGCGCACCGATGAACGCGCCGAAGCCGCGGCTGTTGGTGCCGGTCGAGATGGTGTCGAGCGTGCGGCCGGAGGCGGCGTCGAGCACGGCGACGTTGTCGTCCATCCAGTTGACGACGTAGACATGCTCGCCGTGCGACGCGATGCCTTCGGGGTAGGCGAAGCCGGGCAGCGTCTGCTTCACGGCCAGTGTCTCGGCGTCGATCATGCTGACGCTGTTGCCATGCTGGTTGGTCACGTAGAGCATGGAACCACCGCGGGCCAGCGCCGCGCCGTAGGGCGCCTTGCCGACCTTGACCGTGGCGCTGACCGCCATCGTGCGCAGGTCGATCACCGACACATCGTCGCTGAGCACGTTCAGCGCGTACAGGCGCTGCCGTGGCGCATCGAGCAGCAGTGCGAACGGATGCGTGCCGACCTTCACGCGGGTGCTGACCCGGTTCGTGGCCAGGTCGATGCGTGCCACGCTGTCGTCGTCGCGCTCGGCGACGTAGACGCTGCGGCCGTCGGCGGCGACCGCCACGCCGGCCGGCGCGCGGCCGACCTCGATCTCGGCCGGGGCTGCGTCACGCCGGCGCGTGTCGATGACCAGCAGGCGGTTGCGATACCAGTCGGCCACCGCGAGGCGAGTGCCGTCCGGCGAGGCGTCGATGCCCACCGGCCCGCTGCCCGCCGGCAGCGTGTCGACCACGCGCTGCGTGCGCATGTCGATCACCGAGAGGGTCTTGCTGTCGGGGTTGGAGACGTAGACGCGGCCGGTCGCGCTGGCTGCCACCACGCCCGCCGGCGAACGCCCGACCGGCACGGTGGCAACCACCTTCTGCAGCGCCAGGTCGATCACCGAGACGTCGTGGCTGCCCTGGTTGGTGATGTACGCGAACGGTGCCGCGGCGGCCGCGCCGGCGGCGCAGCAGCCCGCAGCGAACAGCGCACGCAGCCTCATTTCGGCGAGTCGCGCAGCGCCTGCGCCGCGACGAAGCGCAGCTCGTTGGAGTCGACCACGGCCGCGCGCAGTTCGCCGCCGCCCTGCGGCTGGAACCAGAAGCGGAAGTTCGGGTTCTCGCTCATCGAGAAGTCGACGTCGGCGCTGAACACCGGCTTGCCGGCATAGCTCACGTCGATCTTGCGAACGTAGTGCGCCGGCGTGAACTGACGGGTGTACTGGTCCATCGCCAGGCCCGAGTGGTTGGGGTGGTCGATCATCAGCTGCGCGAGCACCGGGGCGCTGCCCTTCACGTCGCCCTCGACGCGGAAGCGCATCTGCCCGAGCGTGGCCAGTGCCGCCTTGGCGTCGCTGCCGGGCGCCGCCGAGCAGCCGCCGGAGGCCTTGACGAAACGCGTGACGCCGAACAAGCGGCCGTCGCTGAGCTCGGCGATCGCGCGCACATGCGAGTAGGCGTCGACGCGCACGCGCGTCTCGATCTCGGCGCGGCCGCTGTCCGGCGTGAACGAGAAGATGCCCGAGATCGGCGAAGGGTTGGCGTCGATGATCAGGTACAGCTTGCTGACGTAGTTGCCCGGCGTCTGGGTGAACTTCGTGCGGATGGCGATCGGCACCACGGCCGCGTCGATGGCGCGCGCGGGGGCCTCGAGTACCAGCATGTCGGCCGGCGCGGGGGCGATGCTGCGGCCCTCGAACAGGCTGGCCCGGACCTTCTGCCACACCGGGCTGGCGGCGGGGTCGTCGGTCGGCTGCAGGTTGCGGGCGCGGGCCGGACCGCCGGCGGCAAGGAGCAAGGCGACCAGGAGAGCGGCGCGGCGGTTCATGAAGAGTCCTCAGCGGGGGTTGATGAAGCAGCCCTTCTGCACCTTGGCCTGCAGTTCGCGGTAGCGCTTGAGTGCCGGCTTGACGGTCTCGTTGTCGCGCAGTTCGCTGCCGCGCTCGCCGCCGATCGAGATCGCGTTGGAGATCGTCGCCATCTCGATGTACTCGTCGAACTTGACCTCGCGCGCCAACGCGTCGAGCGCGCAGGAGCACTTGTTGACCATCTCGAAGTTCGGCCCCGGGTTGTTGCGCATGCACTCCTGGACGTACATGACGCGGTCGACGGTCGGGAAGTCGTTGGCCAGGGCCGGGCCGGCCAGGGCGAGCAGGGCGGAGGCAGCGGCGAGGGAGCGCAGGATGTTCATGGTGGTGGCGGTGTGCGTTGGCGTGGGCAGGGCGTGGGCAGACCTCGAGGTCAAGGCTTGCGCTGGGCGGCGATGCCGCCGTCGAGCAGCATCTCCTCGGCGATCAGCGGCGCGGCGTCGCTGCCTTCGCCGTCGATGCGGGTGCGGATTGCATAGAGGTGGCCAGGAACCGCATCCGACAGCGTGAAGACGTAGGTCTTGTTGGCGAGCTTCTCGAAGCGTACGCGCAATGGGTCGTCGCGGTAGGGCGTGATGGTGATCTCGCGCGCCGGCACCGTCTTGCCGCGGTAGCTGACGGAGACGTCCTGCATCTGCGCGCCCTGGTAGATCGCCATGCGGATGCGCTTGCGGAAGTAGTTCTGCTGGCCCTTGGTCAGGCGGTTCATCTCGCGGATGTCGCGTTCGAGGAAGTACAGCACGGCCGGGTTGCCCTGTGCTTCGTCGACCTCGGGCAGCGAGAGCTTTCGTGCGCCGCTGAGGAAATCGGCGTTGGCCATGCAGCACTTGCCGTCCTTGCGCGGGCTGAGCTTCACCGAGACCTGGTCGGCGAACGCTTCCTCCATGCTGCCGGCCTTGCTGAAGCTGTAGCGCAGCGTCAACGGCGGCTTGCTGCCGGCGAAGTGGTCGGTCATGAACAGGGCGCGCTCGGCCGGCGAGTAGTCTTCGGCGGCCACAGCCACAGAGGCCACCGAGGCCAGCGAGAGGGCGGCAAGGGCAGCCGCAGCGCCGCGGCGAAGAAGGTGATTCAGGTTCATCGTGAGGGTGAAGAGACGGTGCCGGAGGACGGCGTGGAGATCTCGCGGGCGCGTTGCAGTGCTGCGCCGGCTTCATCGCTGCGGCCCTGGCGGACGAGGGCCGTCGCCAGCAGTTGCCAGGGTTCGGCGTCGTCGGGCTCGGCGCGCAGCCAGTCGCGCGCCAGCGCCTCGAGTTCGGTCCAGCGGTCGTTGCGTGTCAGCACCGCCGCCTGCAGGAAGCGAGGCTGGGCGGACGTGCCGGCCTGCCAGTACGGCAGTTGCTGCGTGTCCAGCGGCATGACCTTGCGGAAACTGCCGCGCTGCGTGTCGGCCAGCATCTGCGCGACCCACTCGACGGGCGCGGCGAAGTAGTGCGACTCGCCACCGCGAAGGCGGAAAGTGAGGATGCCGACCAGCCGGCCATCGTCGTCGAACAGGCCGCCGCCGCTGGCGCCGGAGTTGAAGAAGTTGCTGCTCTGGATGACGCGGCCGCCGTCGTGGCGGTGCAGCTGCACCACCTCGCCCGTGCTGTTCTGGATGCCCATCCCGCCGGTGTAGCCCAGCGCGGTGACCGGCTGCCCGATGGACAGCGAAGCCGCCGCGCCGAGGGCGACGGGCCGCGCGTCCAGGCCCGGTACGTCGAGCAGGCACAGGTCGCGCACCACGTCGGCAGCCTGCCAGCGCGCCGGATAGCGAAGGCCGCCGCGCAGGATGTGGATCTCCAGCGCATCGCGGGTCACGTGGCAGTTCGTCACCACCTTGTCCGCCTCGAGTGCCACCGCCGATCCGAGCGCGAAACCGCCGCGCTGCCGCGGCGCCTCCACGCGCAGCACGCTGGTCGCGAGGCTGACGTAGGCGGCCTGGTCCAGCGCCGCCCGCACCGGCGCCTGGGCTGCCAGCAAAGGCAGCAGCAGGAGCAGGGGCGGCAGCAACTTCATCGCGATGGGCCGGCTCGGCCCTCAGGGCTTGCGGGCGGCGAAGCTCTCGTCGACGAGGGGCACGCCGAACTCCTGCAGGATGGCGGCGATCTCGGGCTTCTTCGATTCGATCAGACCCTCGACCTGCTGCTTCCATTCGCGCTCGCCGTAGCGCACGCCCATGGCCATCTCGAAGTCGAACTTGACCCCCGGCTCCGAGCGCAGCGGAACGACGGTCAACTTGGGCGACTGCACGCGCTTGGCGAAGTAACCGGCGATCGGCCCCCAGACGACGGCAGCGTCGATCTTGCCGGCGGCGAGGTCCTTCTCGATGATCTCGCCGGGGTACTGGGCCGGGTCGGCGTTCATGATCTGGTAGGGCACGCCGTTGTCGACCATGCCGTGCTTGGCCAGCCAGTCCGAGGCCGGCGAGCGGTCGTACAGGCCGATGCGCAGCTTCGACAGCACGGCGCGGTCTGTCTTCAGGAACTCCTCGCCGGTCTTCACGCCGTCCAGGCCCTTGCCCGGCGCATACACCAGGGCATAGGTCGAGCGGTAGTACGGCTTGGTCACCGAGACCTGGTCGAAGCCGGCCGGCACGCCCATCACGATGTCGCAGGGGTAGTCTTGGCCCGGCAGCTTGTAGCGCAGCGTGTTGCGGATGAAGGCCAGCCGCTGCGGGAACGAGTAGTAGGTGACCGGCAGGCCGAGCGCCTTGCCGAACACCTCGGCAATGCGGTTCTCGATGCCCTGCGCCTGCGTGTTCGAGAACGGCAGGTTGTTCGGGTCCTGGCAGACGCGGAAGGCCTCGCGCTTGGGCGCGGCCTCCGGGGTCTGTGCGGGGACCGACGCGACGGCGCCAGCCATCGCGGCGGCGAGCACCGCGGCGCGGAATGTGATCATTTCTGGATGGGCTCGACCTTGGCGCGGGTGATCGCACCGTCCGAGCGGCCCTTCAGGTAGGCGTAGAGGTGGTCCATGTTCTCCATGACCTGCGGGCTGGTGCCGAAGCTCTGCATGCCCTTGTCGAGGCGGCCATCGCGCACGGTCTTGACGAACTCTTCCTTGGTCAGCGTCTTCAGGCTGTTGACCAGCGAGGGGCCGACCATGCCTTCCTGGTTGGCGCCGTGGCAGCGGTCGCAGGCGGCAGCGCGCCAGGTGCGGAAGCCCTTCATCGTGTTCTCGTCGACCTTGTAGCCGTCGACCACGGTGTACAGCGGCGTCTGTTGAGCGAATGCGGCGGTGGCAGCGAAGAGCGAAAGGCCGAGGAGAGTGTTCCGAAACATGAGTCTGTCTTCCGTTTGAAAAAAGGGGGACGGTGCCATCGGCCCCATCCCCCCGGGGTTCGAACCGGCCCATTGGACCGGTTTTTCTACGATCAGTTCGGCAGTGCGAAGATCGTCAGCGAGCCGCCCAGGTCGGTGTACTGGTTCAGCTCCTTGTAGCCGCCCACGGCACCCAGGCCATCGGTGTCCTTCTCGAGGCCAGCCGCCATGCCGATGCCGGCCCAGCCGCCAATGCCCGAGAACACGCCCATGTACTGCTTGCCCTTGTGCTCATAGGTGAACACGTTGCCGATGATGCCGGACGGGGTGCGGAACTTGTACAGCTCCTTGCTGATGTCCTTCGCGTCGACGCACTTGAAGTAGCCTTCCAGCGTGCCGTAGCAGCTCAGGCCGCCCGCGGTGTTGAGCGAGCCGCTCCACACCGAGAACTTCTCGGCCTTGCTCTGGACGATCTTGCCCGTGCCCGCATCCCAGGTGATGTAGTTGCCCATGCCGCCGTGGCTGCCCGGGGCCGGGAACATCGACAGCGTGGCGCCCACATACGGCTGGCCTGCGGTGTACTCGACCTTGAACGGCTCGTAGTCCATGCAGACGTGGTTCGTCGGCACGTAGAACAGGCCGGTGTTCGGGTCGAACGAGGCCGGTTGCTGGTCCTTCGAGCCGAGCGCCGCCGGGCAGATGCCCTTGGTGTTGACGTCAGGACCGTTCTGCGCGGTCGAGTACTTCGCCACCACTTGCGGACGGCCGGTCTTCATGTCGACGTGCGTCGCCCAGTTCACCTTCGGGTCGTACTTCTCGGCCACGAGCAGCGCACCGTTGGTGCGGTCCAGCGTGTACGCGAAGCCGTTGCGGTCGAAGTGGACCAGCGCCTTGGTCGGCTTGCCCTTGACCGGGATGTCCGCCAGGATCATCTCGTTGATGCCGTCGAAGTCCCACTCGTCGAACGGCGTCATCTGGTAGACCCAGTTGACCTTGCCGGTGTCGACGTCACGCGACCAGATGGACATCGACCACTTGTTGTCGCCCGGGCGTTGCGCCGGGTTCCAGGTCGACGGGTTGCCGGTGCCGTAGAACATGGCATTCAGCGCCTTGTCGTAGCTGTACCAGCCCCAGGTCGTGCCGCCGCCGATCTTCCACTGATCACCCTTCCAGGTCTTCAGCGAGGAGTCCGGGCCGACCGGCTTGACCGCACCGTCCGTCCAGGTGGTGGTCTTGGCCGGGTCGATCAGCATCTCGGCGTCGGGGCCGACGCTGTAGCCCTTCCAGGCCAGCTTGCCGTCGGACAGGTTGTAGGCGGCGATGAAGCCACGCACACCCCACTCGCCACCGGAGATGCCGGTGATGACCTTGTCCTTGAAGACGTGCGGAGCGTTGGTGTTCACCGCGCCGAGCTTCGGATCGCCGTTCTTGACGGACCAGATCAGCTTGCCGGTCTTGGCGTCCAGCGCGATCAGGTTCGAGTCGGCCTGCTGCAGGATGACCTTGCCTTCGGCATAGGCCAGACCGCGGTTGACCGTGTCGCAGCACATCTGCGGGATGACCGCCGGGTCCTGCTTCGGCTCGTACTTCCACAGGATCTTCTGCGTGTCGAGGTCGATCGCGAAGACCTTGTTGGGGAACGGCGAGTGCAGGTACATCTTGCCGTCGATCACCAGGGGCGAACCTTCGTGGCCGCGCAGCACGCCGGTGGAGAACGTCCACGCGACCTGCATCTTGCCGACGTTGCCCTTGTTGATCTGGTTCAGCTTGCTGTAGCGCTGGTTGTACATGTCGCCAGCCTGCATCGCCCAGTTCTTGGAGTTGGCGATGTTCTTCTCGACGTCCGCGTTGGCCAGCGCCAAGCCCGGAACCGCCAGAGAAGCCGCCAAGCCCATAGCCGTCCAGGCGTGCTTGCGGGTTTGCCCTGAAATTCGCATCGATGTCTCCTTGTTGAAGTGACCGGAGTCCGTTCGCGCGGCTCAACCCAATGAAGCCATTCCCGCGCGATCTCAAGAGCTCGGCGACCGGCCCAACCGCAATTTCTGCGCCTGCTTTTCCAGTCCTGACCGAAGTGATTTGCATCGCATCGGCTGCCAGGGATCTGAACGCATGAGCATCGACAACGGCTGACTGTCGGGCGTATCCGGCGAAGGCAAATGTGCCGCTTCCATCTCGGCTGCGCGGGGCGCTGAGGGATCATCCTGATAGGGAAAGCACGGGTCTGCGACGGCTGCAGAGCTGACGCGACGCGGGCGATCGACGGCGTTGCGGACAAGGTGCGCCGAATCCGTGTCATCGCCTCCGGCACAGAGTGTTTCATTGCTGCGCGACACCGTGTGCGAAGCATGGTCGGACACCCGCAGGACGTTGGCACGGATGCCAGAATCAAGCGCGGGAATCCACCGCCTTGCCGGCGATGCAATCGAGCCCGTTCAATGCGGCACGCGGCGGGCGGGTCCGTCCCTTGCTCGACATCACGCGCCAACGCGCCGACCACCGAACCTCAGCCTCGACCCTTTCGATGACGATTCCAGCCACGGCCGCCGTGCTGCGCACGACCGGCCTGACCAAGCGCTATGGCCCGCACGCCGCCCTCGACCAACTGACGCTCGAACTCCAGGCCGGCAGCTTCGTGGCGCTGCTCGGTCCGAACGGCGCCGGCAAGTCGACGCTGTTCCAGGTGCTGACCGGCCTGTTCGCGGCCGACGAGGGCGACGTCGAGGTTGCCGGTCATTCGCTGCGCCATGCCGGCGCGGCGGCGCTGCGCCACATCGGCGTGGTGTTCCAGCAAATCTCGCTCGATCTGGACCTCAGCATCCGCCGCAACCTGCAGTTCCAGGCCGACCTGCACGGCTTGCCCGGCGCGCTGGCGCGCGAGCGCATCGAGGCCGGTTGCGCGCGCTTCGGGCTCGCGCAGCAGCTCGATCGCAAGGTGCGCGAGCTGTCGGGCGGCAACCGCAGAAAGGTGGAACTGGTGCGCGCCAATCTGCACCAACCCGCCGTGCTGCTGATGGACGAGGCGACCGTCGGGCTGGACCCGAAGTCGCGTCAGGACCTGCTGGCCGCGCTGCATGCCGACGTGCGCGAACGCGGCGTCTGCGTGCTGTGGGCAACGCACTGGGTCGAGGAGACCGAGGGCGCAGACCGCGTGCTGGTGCTGCACAAGGGCAAGCTGCTGGCCGACGGCAGCCCGCAGGCGGTGACCAAGGCGCTCGGCGAGTCCACGCTCGAAGCCGGCTTCATCGCCCGAACGCATTGATCCACGACAAACCGACCCACGACAAGGACGACAAGGAGACCGACCCGTGAACCTCGCCCCCCGCGCCTCGATCGCGTTCTGCCTGGCCCTGGCCGCCGGCGCCGCCGCTGCCCAGGGCACGGCCTACGTGAGCAGCGAGAAGGACGATGCGCTGACGCTGATCGACACCCAGACGCTGGCCGTCAAGGGCACCATCGCCACCTGCAAGCGCGGCCGCCACATCCAGCGGCTGCCCGACGGCAAGCTGATGGTCGCCTGCACCGACTCCAATGCCGCCGACGTGATCGACCCGGCCACCGGCAAGTCGGTGCGGCGCGTGCCGCTGGGCGACGAGCCCGAGGCCTTCGACATCTCGCCGGACGGCAAGACGATCTATGTCTCCAACGAGGACGAGGCGGCGGCCAGCTTCGTCGATGCCGCCAGCGGCAAGGTGCTGCAGTCGATCAAGGTCGGCCAGGAGCCCGAGGGCGTGAAGCTCAGCGCCGACGGCAAGACGCTGTACGTCACGTCCGAGGTCGCCAGCATGGTCCACGTGATCGACGTGGCCAGCGCCAAGGTGGTGAAGAACGTCAAGGTCGGCAAGCGGCCGCGCCGCATGGCCATCACGCCCGACGGCAAGGAGCTGTGGGTGACCAACGAACTGGACGCCAGCGTCAGCATCGTCTCCACCGCCGACCACAGCGTCACCGGCACGGTCAAGTTCGCCGTCAAGGGCGCGCGTGCCGAAGACATCTCGCCGGTGGGCATCACGATGACGAAGGACGGCAAGCGCGCCTTCGTCTCGCTGGGCAAGGCCAATCATGTGGCCTTCATCGACGTGCCGGGCCGCAAGGTCACCGACGTGGTGCTGGTCGGCAAGCGGGCGTGGAACGTCACGCTCGACAAGGCCGAGGCGCGGCTGTGGGTGGTCAACGGCATGAGCGACGACGTCACCGTGGTCGACGTGGCCGGCGCCAAGGCGATCAAGAGCATCCCGGTCGGCCGCGTGCCCTACGGCGTGGTGATCGTCGAATGAAGCAGCGGTCGATCCTGGCCTGGCTGGTCCTGGGCCTGGCCCTGGGTGCCGGCCCGGCCGCGGCGCAGGTGCTAAAGGCCACGCTGCTGCTCCCGTCCGACGACGCGCGGCTGGAGCGCTCGCGCGCCGAGCGGGCCTACCTCGGCCACCCGACCGGGCCGGCCGAGGACGGCGTGAAGATGGCGCTGGAAGACGGTCAGTTCGAGCTCGTTGCGGCCGGCGTGAAGATCTCGCTGGACACCAGGCCTGCGGCGACGCTCGACGCCGCCAAGGCAGCCGCGCTCGCTGCCGAGAAGGCCGGCGCCGCCGTGCTGCTGGCCGATCTGCCGGCCGACTGGCTGCTGGCAGTCACCGATGCGGTGAAGGTCCCGGTGCTCAATCTCTCCGAGCCGGCCGACCGCCTGCGCGGGCAAGACTGCCGCGCCCGGCTGTTCCACCTGATCCCGAGCGAGCGCATGCGCGCCGACGCGCTGGCGCAGACGCTGGTGTCACGCAAGTGGAGCAACGTGCTGCTGCTGACCGGCCCCACCCCGGCCGACCAGCTGCGCGCGGCCACCGTGCAGGCCTCGATGAAGCGCTACGGCCTGAAGACCGCCGGCAGCAAGCCGTTCAAGATGTCGGCCGATCCGCGCGAGCGCGACCTCGCCAACCCGCTGCTGCTGACCGCCGGTGCGCAGTACGACGTGGTCTGGGTGGTCGACAGCGACGGCGAGTTCGCGCGCAGCCTGCCCTACCGCACCGTGCTGCCGCGGCCGGTGGTCGGCGACGGTGGCCTGGTCGCGGTGGGCTGGCACGCGCAGTTCGAGCGCTTCGGCGCGCCGCAGGTGTCGCGCCGCTTCATGAAGGCGACGAAGCGTCCGATGACCGCCCACGACTGGTCGGCCTGGATGGCCGGCAAGGCGCTGGTCGGCGCCGCGGTGGCTGCGCCGAAAGGCCCGGCCGCCGCCTGGGCGCAGGCGATCGCAAAGAACCCGGTCGACGGCTCCAAGGGCACGGCGATGAGCTTCCGTCCATGGGACGGCCAGCTGCGCCAGCCGCTGCTGCTGACCGATGGCCAGGGCGTCATCTCGCAGGCGCCGATCGAGGGGCTGCTGCATCCCACCAACGTGCTCGACACCCTGGGCGCCGATGCGCCGGAGAAGCTGTGCAAGCAACCGCGCTGAACCCTGCCGCCAACGTGCGCCGCGGCCTGCCGCATGCGCTGCAGGCGCTGCGTGCGATCGTGCTGCGCGAGCTGCTGAAGTTCTCGCAGCAGACCGGCCGGCTCGTCTCGGCGCTGGTGCGCCCGCTGCTGTGGCTGGCGGTGTTCGCCGCCGGCTTCCGCAACGTCTTCGGCGTCGCCATCGTCGAGCCCTACGACACCTACATCCCCTACGACGTGTACATCGTCCCCGGGCTGGTCGGCATGGTGCTGCTGTTCAACGGCATGCAGTCGTCGCTGGCGATGGTCTACGACCGCGAGATGGGCCTGATGCGCCTGCTGCTCACGGCACCGCTGCCGCGATCCTGGCTGCTGTTCTGCAAGTTGTGCGCGACGGCGCTGCTGTCGGTGCTGCAGGCGCTGGCTTTCGTCATCGTCGCGCTGCTGCTCGGCACCGAGCTGCCGGTGCTGAGCTGGACGACGCTGCATGCGCTGCTGGCCTTGCTGGCCGGCGCGCTGATGCTCGGCGCTCTGGGTCTGCTGCTGTCGGTGCACATCAAGCAGCTGGAAAACTTCGCCGGCACGATGAA
Source organism: Chitinophaga pinensis (assembly GCA_943370595.1). Taxonomy (GTDB): domain Bacteria; phylum Pseudomonadota; class Gammaproteobacteria; order Burkholderiales; family Burkholderiaceae_C; genus Piscinibacter. The sequence continues at coordinate 607,408 of CALRRO020000001.1, read as the reverse complement.
CTTCGTCATCTTCCCGATGTACTTCATGTCCACCGCGCTGTATCCGCTGTGGAAGCTGCAGGAGTCGGGTGCCGAATGGGTCTACCAGATCGCCCGCTTCAACCCGTTCACGCACGCGGTGGAGTGGATCCGCTTCGCCTGGTACGGCAAGGATCCCGGCCTCGCGCCCTGGGTCGTGCTCGGCTGCCTGCTGGTGTTCTTCGGCCTGGCCTGCTGGGGCTACGACCCGCAGCGCGGCTTCGGCGGGCTGGCGAAGCGCGGCCCCGGGGGAGGGACATGACGGCGATCCGCTGGACACGCCGCGAGTGGCTCGCGGCGATGGCATCGCTCGCCGCCGTGCCCTCGCGCGCCAGCCAGCCGTTCCCCACCGCCCGCCCGGTCACCCTGTGGGTGCCCTGGCCGGCCGGCGGCGCGACCGACATCACGATGCGGCTGCTTGCCGAGATCGCCGGGCGCCACCTGAACCAGCGTGTCGTGGTGGAGAACCGCCCCGGCGCCAGCGGCACGATGGCGATGCCGATCCTGCAGCAGGCCGAGCCCGACGGCTACACGATCGCGCAGATTCCGCAGCCGGTGCTGCGCGCGGCCTACACGCAGAAGGTGCTGTGGGACCCGATCCGCGACGTCACGCCGATCATCCAGATCTCCGGCGTCACCTTCGGCGTGCTGGTGCAGGCCGGGAGCGCCTTTCGCACGCTGGAGGATCTGTTCGCCTTCGCCCGCGCGCGGCCGGGCGAACTGAGCATCGCGACCAACGGCGTCGGCACCACGCCGCACGTGGTGCTGGAGGAACTTTTCACCACGCGTGGCCTGAAGTACATCCACGTGCCGTACAAGGGCACCTCCGAGCAGGTGCTCGCGGTCGACACCGGGCAGGTCATGGTCGGCGTCAACTCGACCGGCTTCGCGCCCTTCGTCGATTCCGGCCGGCTGCGCCTGCTGGCCACCTTCGCGGCCAAGCGCTCGCCGCGCTGGCCGACCGTGCCGACGCTCAAGGAACTCGGCTTCCCGATCGTGGCGATGTCGCCCTACGGCCTGGGCGGGCCGCGCGGCCTGCCGCTGCCGGTGGTGACAGCGCTGCACGACGCCTTCCGCAAGGCGATGTTCGACCCGGCCTTCGTGCACGAGATCGGCAAGTACGACCAGGAACTCGACTACCTCGGCCCCGCAGATTACGGCGCCTGGCTGCGCGAACAGTACGCCAAGGAGAAGCTGGTGGTCGAGCGCATGGGCCTGACGCGAGGGGGAAGCTGATGATCCGCGTGCTGATCGCCGACGACCATCCGGTCGTGCGTGCCGGCTACCAGCGCCTGCTCGAGCAGGGCGGCGACATCCGCGTGGTCGCCGACGCCGGCGACGGCGCGGCCGCCTATGCCGCATGCGCCGAGCATTCACCCGACGTGCTGGTCACCGACCTGTCCATGCCCGGCGGCGGCATGGACCTGATCCAGCGGGTCTGCCAGCGTCACCCGGCGCTGCGGGTGCTGGTCTTCTCCATGCACGACAGCGCAGCGCTGGTGCAGCGAGCCATCGAGGCCGGCGCGCGCGGCTACATCCCCAAGTCCAGCCCGCCGGAATGCCTGGTCGAGGGCGTGCGTGCGCTGCACGCCGGCCGGCGCTACCTGGCGCCGGAACTTCCGGGCGAACTGCTGGCCGCGCGCGACCCGCTCTCCGAGCGCGAGCGGCTGGCCTCACTGAGCGCACGCGAGTTCGAGGTGTTCCGCCTGCTCGCCCAGGGCCAGTCGGCTGGCGAGTGCGCGGCCGCGCTCAACCTCAGCGCCAAGACGGTGTCCAACCACCAGAGCGCGATCAAGGACAAGCTCGGCGTGAGCACCTCGGCCGCGCTCGTGCACCTGGCGATCCGTCACGGCGTCATCGAGCCCTCGTCCCTCTGAGTTTCCCGGGGTCCGGCCGGGAAGTTTTCCCTGGAGTCGCTTTCCGGCGGACGTTAGCGTCGGCGCCAACACCCGCCGATCTCGAAATGCGGCGGGTTTCGAAGCAGAAACAACGAGGAGACCCCCGATGCGAACCCCGCGCGCGCCCCGCTGGCGCCACCAACCCATCGCGCTGGCCTGCCTGGCGCTGGGTGCCGGCCTGGCCCAGGCTCAGACCCAGGCCCAGACGCAGGCGCCGACCGATTCCACGCTGCCGCGTGTCGAGGTGATCGGCGCCACGCCGGTGCCCGGCGTTGGTGTGCCCAAGGACCAGATTCCGGCCAACGTGCAGAGCCTGGATGCGCGGCGTCTGCGCCAGACCCAGGTGCTTAACCTGCCCGACGCGATGACCACGCTGATGCCCAGCGCCAACGTCAACGAGATCCAGGGCAACCCGTACCAGCTCGACGTCAACTACCGCGGCTTCACCGCCAGCCCGCTGCTGGGCACGCCGCAGGGCCTGTCGGTGTTCCAGGACGGCGTGCGCATCAACGAGCCCTTCGGTGACGTCGTCAACTGGGACCTGGTGCCGCGTGCGGCGATCGCCGGCCTGGTGATGATGCCGGGCTCGAACCCGGTGTTCGGCCTGAACACGCTGGGCGGCGCGTTGACCCTGACCACCAAGAGCGGCGACACCCACCCGGGCACCGAGGTCGAGCTGCTCGCCGGCTCCTTCAAGCGCTTCTCCGGCGAGGTGTCGCACGGCCGCCGCCTCGGCGAGAACGGCCATCTGTTCCTCGCCGGCAGCGTGTTCGACGAGGACGGCTGGCGCGACTACTCGCCGTCGAAGGTGCAGCAACTCTTCGTCAAGGGCGGGGCGCATGTCGGTGACCTGTCCTGGTCGCTCAGCCTGACCCATGCCGACAACGACCTGATCGGCAACGGCGTGCTGCCGGAGTCGATGCTGGAGCGCAGCCGCACGCAGATCTACACGCGGCCCGACCAGACGAAGACCAAGATGACGATGCTGACGCTCAATACGAGCTACGAGGTCAGCCCCACCCACCAGCTGTCGGCCACCGCCTACCTGCGCCGCGGCCGCACCGCCACGCTCAACGGTGACCTCAACGACGACTACGATCCGCCGACCGTCACCGAGACCGGTGTCGAGAACCGCACGAAGACGAACCAGCGCAGCCTGGGCCTGGCGCTGCAGTCGACGCACAAGCTGGCGAACCAGCTGCTGACGCTGGGCGCATCCATCGACCGCGGCCGCAGCGACTTCGAGCAGACCGAGGCCGAAGGCGATCTCGACGGCACCCGAGCGGTGGTCCCGACCGACGATCCCGAACTCGACGCGATGATCTCCGGCAAGAGCCGCACCGTCAGCCTCTACGCCCACGACCTGATCTCGCTGGCGCCGAACCTGCAGCTCACGCTCGCCGGCCGCTACAACAACACCCGCGTGACCACCGTCGACGACGGCCGCATCCGCTTCGGCCTGCCGACCACGCTGGACGGCGAGGGCAGCTACAAGAAGTTCAACCCCTCCGCCGGCCTGACCTGGCAGGCGACGCCCGCACTGACCGTGTTCGGCAACCTCAGCCAGGGCAACCGCGCACCCAGCCCGATCGAGCTGGGTTGCTCCGACCCGGCCAATGCCTGCGTGCTGCCCAATGCGCTGCAATCCGACCCGCCGCTCAAGCAGGTGGTGTCGCGCACGCTGGAAGTCGGCGCGCGCGGGCGCCTCGGCGAACAGCTGCAGTGGAATGCCGCGATCTTCCACACCGTCAACCACGACGACCTGCTGTTCATCAGCAACAGCCTGGCGGCCGGCTACTTCACCAACTTCGGCCGCACGCAGCGCCAGGGCTTCGAGCTCGGACTGTCGCAGCGCTCGGGCAACTTCGGCTGGTCGGCCTCGTACAGCTACCTGCGCGCGACCTTCCAGTCCTCCGCCTGCCTGGTGGCCGAGCCGAACAGCACGGCCGAGACCAGCGCCGCCTGCACTGGCGAGGGCGAGATCGAGGTGCGCCCGGGCAACCGCCTGCCGGGGCTGCCGGCGCACAGCGTCAAGCTCGGCGCCGACTGGCAGCCGCTGGACGCCTGGAACCTCGGCGCGCAGCTGCGTGGCTATTCGGGCCAGTACGTGCGCGGCAACGAGAACAACAAGCACAAGCCGGACGGCGTGGACTTCTTCGGCGCCGGCCGCGTCGGCGGCTTCGCGGTGGTCGACGTGACGACCAGCTGGCGCTTCGGCAAGAACGTCGAGGTGTTCGGCAAGATCGCCAACCTGTTCGACCGCCGCTACGCCAGCTCGGGCACGCTGGGCGAGAACGCCTTCGATGCCAGCGGCGCGATCCTGGCGCCGGACGACTGGCGCGACGAGCAGTTCGTCGGCCCGGGCGCGCCGCGTGCCGCCTGGGTGGGCGTTCGGCTGAGCTTCTGAAGCGCCTGCCGTTGCGCTGAGCGCAGGCCGCTGGGAGGCGGCTTGTGTCTTGCTTGCCCGTGGTCGCGCGGCCGGCAATGTGCCGCGCGCGACGCAGTGTGTGCCGCGACGTGGCACCATGCGGCGCACAACAAGGCACAGGAGACGCCGCATGGAGCGCAACGATGCGCTGCTCGCCGACTGGCGGCAGCGCGCCCTTTCTCTGGAGACGGAGGTGGGCAAGGCCGTGATCGGCCAGCAGCGCATCCTGCGCCTGGTCAACACCGCGGTGTTCGCGCGCGGCCACGTGCTGCTGCAGGGCGACGTCGGCGTCGGCAAGACCACGCTGCTGCGTGCCTTCGCGCAGGTGCTCGGCGGCGCCTTCGCCCGCACCGAGGGCACGGTCGACCTGATGCCCAACGACCTGATCTACTACACCTACATCAGCGAGCAGGGCCGCCCGGCCGTCGAGCCCGGCCCGCTGATCCGCCACGGCGAAGACCTGGCGATCTTCTTCTTCAACGAGATCAACCGCGCGCGCCCGCAGGTGCACGCGCTGCTGCTGCGCGTGATGGCCGAGCGCAGCGTCTCGGCCTTCAACCGCGAGTTCCACTTCCCGCACCTGCTGGTGTTCGCCGACCGCAACCGCGTCGAGCGGGAAGAGACCTTCGAGATCAGCTCGGCGGCGCGCGACCGCTTCATGATGGAGATCACCATCGAGCCGCCGGCCGACGACGCGCAGCGCCGTGCACTGATGTTCGACCCGCGCTTCCACGACACCGACCGGCTGGTCGGCGCGCTGCAGCCGGCGATGGTCGAGCACCGCGAGCTCAACGAGGTGGCTGCGACCATCCAGCGCAGCGTGCAGGCGTCCGATGCGCTGCAGGACTACGCGCTGCGGCTGTGGCGCGCGACGGCCGAGCCGGCGGCCTTCGGCGTCAGCCTCAGCGACCTCGACACCGCGCAGCTGATGCTCGCCGGCGCCAGCCCGCGGGGCATGAGCCTGCTGCTGCGCGCGGCGCGCGTGGCCGCCTGGCTGGAAGGGCGCAGCTACGTGACGCCGGAAGACGTGCAGGCGGTGTTCGTCGAGACCATCGCGCACCGGCTGGTCTACCAGCCGGTGTTCGAGCTGCACCGCCACGAGATCTCGCCGCGACTGATGGCGGCGATCCTGGCGGCTGTCGCTGCGCCTTGAGCGAGATGTTGCGGATTCGTGAGCTGCACTACCGCATCGCCGGCGCGGCGACCGGCCTGCTGCCCGGTGCGCACCGCAGCCGCAGCGGCGAGTCGGGCTTCGAGTTCCGCGGCCATGCGGCGCTGCAGGACGCGCCCGACGTGCGCCGGCTCGACCTGCATGCCAGCCTGCGCGACCCGTTCGGCGGCTGGATCGTGCGACTGCACAGCGAACGCAAGTCGATTCCGGTCGCGATGGTCGCCGACCTCTCGGCCTCGATGGGTTTCGAGGGCGAGGTGCGCAAGCTCGACGTGCTGGCCGACTTTGCCGAGAGCCTGGCCTGGTCGGCCTGGCGCACCGGTGACAGCTTCGGCTTCGTCGGCTGCGACGAACGGGTGCGCACCGACTACGTCCAGCCGCAGACACGCAGCCGCGGCGCCGGCATCGCACTGGCCGAGCGACTGCGCGAGGCGCCGCTGACCGGGCGTTCGGCTTCCGGCCTGCGCGATGCGCACCGGCACCTGCCGCGGCGGCGCGCGCTGGTCTTCCTGGTCTCGGATTTCCACTTCCCGCTCGATGAGCTCGACCCGCTGCTCGACAGCCTGGCGCCGCACGACGTGGTGCCGGTGGTGCTGTGGCAGCCGGTCGAGTTCGCGCTCGGCACGGCGCATGGCTTCGCTCAGGTGCGCGAGCCGGAGAGTGGCGCGGTGCGCTGGCTGTGGTGGCGCCCGGCGCTGCGCGAGCGTTGGCGCGAGGCGCACGACGCACGACGCAACGCGCTGATGACGGTGTTCCGGTCACGCCGGCTGGCACCGCTGTTCATCGAGGGCGCTTTCGACGCCGACGCAGTCACGCGTCACTTCCTGGCATGACGATGCGGCGCCAACTGCTGTTCCTGGCGATGCTCATCGTCATGCCCATGACGGCTTCGACCGCAGAAGACGCCGTGCTGCGCGTCGAAGCCAGCGAGCCGCGCGCCTACGGCTACCAGGTCGGCGACCATGTGCAGCGGCGTGTCGTCGTGCACGCGCCGGCCGGCTGGACGCTCGACGAGGCCTCGCTGCCGAAACCGGGCGGCCGCGGCACCGCGCTGGAGCTTCGCGCGGTGCAGCGCCGGTCCACTGCCGCCGGCACGGGCCAACGCATCGAGCTCGATCTCGACTACCAGGTCTTCCTCGCGCCGGCAGCGGTGCGCACGGTGGAGATCGCGCCGATCGCGCTGCGCTTCACGGGCAGCGCACGCACCGAAGATCTCCGTGTCGACGCCTGGCCGGTGACCATCGCGCCGCTGGTGCAGGTCGAGGCGCCGAACCGCCGCGGCCTGGGCGAGCTGCAGCCCGATCGGCCACCGCTGCTGCGCGACACCTCGGCGCCACGCACGCGGCTCGTCGCCTACGCCGCGGCCGCGTTGCTGCTGCTGGCCACCCTCGCGATCGCCTACCTGGGCCCGCCGTGGCGTGCTGCACGCAACCGGCCGTTCGGCGTCGCCTGGCGGCAGCTGCGTCGCCTGCCGGCGCAGCCCGACGATGCGGCCTGGCGTGACGCCTGCGTGCGCCTGCACGAGGCCCTGAACCGCACTGCCGGCGAAGTGCTGTTCGAGCGCGACCTCGATGCCTTCGTGCAGCGCCAACCCGGCTTCGCGCCGCTGCGCGACGACCTGCAGCGCTTCCTGACGACGACGCGCGAGCAGTTTTTCGGCGGTGCGCCGCGCCGCGCCGACGACGGCCGCTGGCTGGTCGCGCTGTGCCGGCGCTGCCGGGATGCCGAGCGGGGGCTGCTGTGAACTGGTTGTCCTTCGACGACGCCTGGGTGCTGGTGCTGCTGCCGCTGGCCGCACTGCCGCTGTTCGCGCCCTCGGGCACGGTGCTGTCCAACGGCTGGCTGGCGCTGGCGCCGCGCGACCGCGCCTCGCAGGCGATCGGCTGGGCGCTGCGCGCGGCGACCTCGCTGGCGCTGGCCGCGCTGCTGTTCTCGCTGGCCGGGCCGCACCGGCCGGAGTACCACGTCGAGCGGGTCGGGCAGGGTGCCGAGATCGTGCTGCTGCTCGACCGCAGCCGCAGCATGGACCAGGGCTTCGCGCCGGGCCGTGCACCGCCCAAGGCCGCGGCCAACAGCCCGGAGATGCTGGAGTACTACTTCAGCCAGTCGCCGGCGCGGCTGCGCGAGCCCAAGGGCAAGGTGGCGCGGCAGCTGCTGGCCGACTTCACCGCGCAGCGGCCCGACGACCGCTTCGCGCTGATCGCATTCAGCACGCTGCCGATGCGCGTGCTCGACTTCACCGCCAAGCGCGAGGTCATCCAGGCGGCCATCGAGGCCGGCAACATCGGCCGTGGCCTGTCGGAGACCAACATCGGCCGCGCGCTCGAACTCGGCCTGGAGATGTTCGAAGGCCGGCCGTACAACGGCTCGCGCATCCTGATGCTGGTCTCCGACGGCGGCGACCGCATGGATCCGGACACCCGCGAGCGGCTCTCGGCACTGGCGCGCAAGCAGCGCGTGTCGATCTACTGGCTGTACCTGCGCTCGGCCAACAGCCCCGGCCTGACGCTGGCCGAAGGCGACTCCGAGGCCGCCGCCGAGAGCATCCCTGAGATCCTGCTGAACCGCTTCTTCAACTCGCTGGAGACGCCGTACCGCGCCTACGAGGCGAGCGATTCGCGCGCGCTGCAGCGCGCCATCGACGACGTCAACCGCCAGGAGAAGCTGCCCATCACCTACGACGAACTGGTGCCGCGCCGCGACCTGACGCCCTGGTCGCACGCGCTGGCGCTGGCCGCGGTGCTGCTGCTGCTGGCCGTTCGATTGACGGAGATCCGCCGATGGGCCTGAAGCGCAGAACGATGCTCCGCATGGGCTGGGCGGCGCTGGCCGGGCTGGCGCTGCTGGCCGCGATCGACGGCTGGCGCCTGCAGCGCGACGAAGCGCTCAACGCGCAGATCACCCGCGGCCCGCTGCCGCCGGAGAGCCCCGACGCCGCGCCCGAGTTGCGTTTTGCGCAGGCCGCGGCGTTGGCCGCCAGCGGTGCCGGCGAGGCGGCGCTGAACCGCTACGGCGCGCTGCATGCCGACACGCCCATCGGCCAGGCGGCCCGCTTCAACGGCGCCAACCTGCTGATGCGCCAGGCCATCGTGATGCGTGCCGGCGCGCAGCCGGGCCAGGCGCTGGCGCTGGTCGAACTGGCCAAGGAAGGCTACCGCGAGGTGCTGCGCCACGACGCCGGTGACTGGGCGGCGCGCTACAACCTCGAGCGCGCCCAGCGCCTGGTGCCCGACCCGGAGGAGGTCGACGAGGAGCCGCCGGAGGCGCGGCGCAGTGCCGAACGCGCGGCCACCACGATGCGCGGGTACTCGCCGGGTCTGCCCTGATGCGCGTGCCGAAGGTGCGCCTGGAGACCGCGGCGCTGGCGCTGGCGGCGCTGCTGCTGGCCATCGGTTTCTTCCAGCCGACGCTGCCGTGGAAGCGATCGCTGTTCGAGCACGTGGTGGTGATCGACGTCACGCAGAGCATGAACGTGACCGACATGCAGCTCGACGGCAAGCCGGCCGCGCGGCTGGCCTTCGCCCGGCGGGCGCTGCACGAGGCGCTGAGCGAACTGCCCTGTGGCTCGAAGCTTGGCTGGGCGATCTTCACCGAGTACCGCAGCTACCTGCTGTTCACGCCGGTCGAGGTGTGCGCCAACCGCGCCGAACTGCGCGCCTCGCTGGCCGGCATCGACGGGCGCATGGCCTGGTCGGGCAACAGCGAGGTGGCCAAGGGGCTGCACAGCGGCATCGTCGTCGCCAAGGCGCTGCCGAACGTGCCCTCGCTGGTGTTCGTCACCGACGGCCACGAGTCGCCGCCGCTGAACGCCCGCCACCGGCCGCGCTTCGACGACAAGCCCGGCGAGGTGGCAGGGGTGATCGTCGGCGTCGGCGAGGGCAAGCCGTCGCCGATCCCGAAGCTCGACCCGATCGGCCGGCCGCTGGGTTTCTGGGCGGCCGACGAGGTGGCGCAGGTCGACCCGCGCAGCCTCGGTCGCGGCGCCAGCGTCGGGCAGGAGACGATGGCCGAGGAGGGCAGCGAGGCGCCCACCGCGGGCCTGGGGGCGACGCCGGGCAGCGAGCACCTGTCCGGCCTGCGCGAGCCCTACCTGCGGCTGCTCGCCGCCGAGAACGGCCTGGCCTACCACCGGCTGCGCGATGCCAAAGGGCTGTCGCGGGCGCTGCGCGACTCCGCTCTGGCGCGCCCGGTGCCGGTGCGCGGCGACCTGCGCCTGCCGCTGGCGGCGCTGGCCTTCGTGCTGTTGCTCGCGCCGCATGCGCTGGGCTGGTACCGGCGCCTGAGAGCGACTCGGTAGCGGTGCGTTTCACGCTCCGGCAGCGTTCGTGGCGAACGCCGCGTGCCGATGTCACGTCCGGGCCGCTTCACTTGTCACCGCTTGTGCCGAAGACACGATGGTGACTTAGCCTCACGCCACAGGTCATTTCCTCACGATCGAGACGCGCGCTGGCCGTGCATTCCGGCCCGAACAACAACATGCTGACCTCGCCGCCAGCCCTCACCGACGACGAGCGCACCGAAGCTGCTGCCGCGTCGTCGCGTCCGGCATCGATGCCGGCTGCCCTGGTGGATCCGGAAGCGCCGATCGACGAGATGGCGCTGGCCTTGCAGGACTACGCCGTGTCCGATGCGCTGCGCGCCGCGCCCATGGTGCTCGGGGTTGGCTCGGTGCTGGCCATCGCGGCCGCCTCCTCGCTGGGCGAACTGGGCCATCTCGGCCAGCCGGGTTTCGCCCATGTCTGGATCGTCGTGGCCCTGCTGGTGCTGCTGCTGCGCTTCGTCCACGCACTGCGCTCGCGCTCGGTGCTGCCGCCGCCCGAGCCGGCCCGCTGGGTGCCGCGCTACCTGGCCGGCATGGCGGGCAGCAGCCTGCTGTGGGCCGCGCTGCCCTGGACGAGCTTCGCGGACGCCGAACCGGCAACACGCCTGACGGTGGCGCTGGCCATGGTCGGTGCCGTGTGTGCCGAGTCCATGGCGCTGCGCGCGATGTCCCGCCTGGCGATCGCACAGACGGTCGCCGTGATCGGCTCGGCGCTGACCTGGCTGCTCGTGCTCGGCGCCTCGACCCCCTGGGAGGCGCTGGCCATGCTGCTGGCCGTCGCGGCGGTGCAGGTGGCGCTGGCCGTGGCGCGTGACCGTGGCCTGCGCTCGACGCTGGCGGCCGAACAGGAATCGCGCCGGCTCTCGCACATCGAGGCCCGGCTCACCGAACGTGTCGACACGCTGGTGCGCGACTGCGCCCGGCTGGAACAGGTCGTCGCCGCGGCGGCCGCGGACGCCAGCGCACGTGCGCGGCTGGCCAAGTCCGGCCTGGCCGAGGCGATGGAGCAGCGCACCGCCGACCTTGAAAGGCGCTCGCTCGACCTGGCCCGCCAGGCGATCACCGACCCGCTGACGCTGCTGCCCAACCGCAAGGGCATCAACGAACACCTGGTCGAGCTGCTCGAACCGATGGAGCAGCCGGACAGCCGTGCCGAACTGGCGCTGCTGTTCCTCGACCTCGACGAATTCAAGGAAGTCAACGACCAGCACGGCCACCTGGCCGGCGACGCGGTGCTGCGCGTGGTCGCCGAGCGGCTGCGCGAGAACCTGCCGCGCGCCGGCTTCGCGGCACGCTGGGGCGGCGACGAGTTCATCGTCGTGCTGCCCGGCCTGGGCCGCATCGAGCAGGTGCGCATGGTGGCCGAGAAGCTGCGCGCCGAGCTGTGCGTGCCGATCCGCCTGGAAGACGGCACAGTGCGCGTCGGCTGCAGCATCGGCATCGCGCTGGCGCCTTACCACGGCCGTTCGCCGGAAACGCTGATCATCGCCGCCGACCAGGCCGTCTACGCCGCCAAGACCGAGGGCCGCGACCGCGTGCGCGTGTTCGACGTCGCGATGGCCAAGAAGGCCCAGCGACAGCACCAGATCGCCCAGGCGCTGCCCGGTGCGCTGGAGCGCAATCAGCTGATGGTCGCGTACCAGCCGATCGTCGCGATCGACGGTACGCCGACCCACGTCGAGGCGCTGGCGCGCTGGCCGCACCCGAGCTGGGGCCAGGTGTCGCCGGGCGAGTTCGTGCCGGTGGCCGAGCAGAACGGCCAGATCCATGCGATGGGCCGCTGGGTGCTGCGTCAGGCCTGTCTCGACGCCGCCCGCTGGCCCGGCGCCAACCCGCCGAAGGTCAGCGTCAACGTGTCGGCGATGCAGGTCAGCTCCGGTCACCTGGTCTCGCAGGTGCGCGAGGCGCTGGCCGCGGCCAAGCTGCCTTCGCACCGCCTCGTCATCGAACTGACCGAGAGCCTGCCGATGGCGCGCAGCGAGGGTGTCTCGCAGACGCTGTCGGACCTGCGTGCGATGGGCGTGACGCTGGCGCTGGACGACTTCGGCACCGGCTATTCGTCGCTGAGCTCGCTGATGAAGCAGCCGGTCAGCCTGGTGAAGATCGACCAGTCCTTCGTCAAGGACGTGCCGGGTGGCGGCGAGGTGCTGATCAAGGCCACCGTCGACGTGGCGCGCCGTTTCGGCCTCGACGTGGTCGCCGAAGGCGTCGAGACGCCGCTGCAGCGCTCGCGGCTGGAGTCGCTCGGCGTCAACTACATGCAGGGCTACCTGTTCGGCCGGCCGATGCCGGCCGACGAGTTCGTCGCCTGGCTCGGCCTGCGCGACGGCAGCGACGAGCCTTTCGTGCTGCGTGCCTGAGCAGGCGGATCCATGACCGTCATCGGGTTCACTGGCGCGCGACGAGCCGGGCGCCATCAGAGCGGCTTCACGGCGATCGAGCTGATGATGATCGTCGCGCTGGTCGGCGTGCTCACCGCCATCGCGCTGCCGATCTACCAGGACTCGCGCCAGCGCGCCCGCGAGACGCTCGCTGCGCAGGACATCAATGCGATCTCCGGCTTGCTGAAAAGTTATGAACTCGACCGGCGCGTGCTGCCGGAGACACTCGACCAGATCGGGCTGGGCGGCAAGCTCGATCCCTGGGGACGGCCGTACGAGTACTACAACGTCGAGACCAACGGTCGCGGCGGTGCGCGCAAGGACCGGCGCCTGAACCCGCTGAACACCGACTTCGACCTGTACTCGCGCGGACGCGACGGCGTGACCAAGCCGCAGGTGAGCCAGAAGGACAGCCTCGACGACCTGATCCGCGCCAACAACGGCCGCTACGTCGGCCTGGCGCGCAACTACTGAGCGCCGCGGAGATGCGTCCGGACCGCCTTCTTCGCCTCGGCGGCCACCGGCTGGCGCGCCGGCTGTTCCTGCTCTTCGTGCTGGTCGCCGTCGTGCCGTTGGCGCTGACCGACTGGGTCGCCAGCCTGGCCACCACGCAGGTCGCAGATGAACTCGGCCGCGCGCACCGCGAGCAGACCACGCGCCACGCCAGCCGGCAGGTGCTCGACCGGCTGCTGGCCGCCCGTGCGCTGCTGGCCGCGCGGGCCGATTCTTCCGAGACCGGCCCGCCGGCCGGCCTGGGCCGGGTCTTTTCCCACGTGGCCTGGATCGGCGAGCCGGCGCCGGTGATCTGGCCTGGGCACCTGAGCGACGACCTGTCCCGGGCCTGGCGACAGGCCGACAGCGGGCGCGACCCGGCCTTGCCGGTGCCGGACCCCGTCGACATCCAGTTGCGCGTGGACTTCTCCCAGCCTGCCGGGGTGCGCGTGCTGCTTGGCGCCTACCGCGTCGAGCAGTTGCGCTGGATCGCCGTCGTCGACCCGGCCTACCTGTGGGGGCCACTGGCCGATGCAGGGCTGGACACCGCCTGGTGGGTGCACGACGTACATGGCCACGTGATCGCACACCAGGCCGGCGAGGACTACAGCCTGCGCCAGGATGCCGGCCCCGGCAGTTCCGGCGAGTCGCTGGCGCAGAGCAGCACGGCGCTGTTCCTGGCCGGCGAGTTCGGCGCCGGCGACTGGACCTTCACCCAGCGGGTGCCGCGCACGCCGCCGCTGTGGAACGGTGCGCCGCTGGGTCTGTGGCTGGCGGCGGTCGCGCTGCTCACCTTGCTGGTCATCGCGGCACTCAGCCTGTGGCGCATTCGCCGGCTGCTGCAGCCGCTCGAGCAGCTGACCCACGGCACGCGGCAACTGGCCGCCGGTTCGGTCGGCACGCGGGTCGAGGTGCGGCAGGACGACGAACTCGGCGACCTCGCCGGCGCCTTCAACGAGATGGCGGCGCGCATCGCGATGCAGTTCGAGGCGCTCGAGGGCCTGTCGGCGATCGACCGCGACATCCTCGCCGGTGCGCCGTTCGAGCAACTGGCCAGCCATGCCTTGCAGCGCGTGGCGGCTCGCTATCCTCAGGGGTCGGCCCTGGTGGTCTGGCGCGAAGGCGAAGACTGCCTTCGCCGGGCTTGGCTGTCCGCTGAACGACAAGGCCCGCGTGTGGTGATGGGCGAGCGCGTGGTGCTCGATCCGCAGTCGATGCTCGAGTTCAGCCGGCTCGAACGGGACGAGCAGCACCTGACGCGCGAGTGCGTCGGCCTGCCCTGCGTGGCCTTGCAGAGTTCGATGCAGCGGGCCGGCATCGATCGCAGCGAGGTGGCGGTGCTGATGCCCTTGCGCCACGAAGGCCAGGCGCTGGCCTTGCTGGCGCTGGGCCTGCCCGGGCGGGTGAACGAAGAAGCCTTGCAGCCGGCGCGCGAGATCCGTGACCGGCTGACGGTAGCGCTGGGCGCGCGGCTGCGCGAGCACGAGCTCGAGCACCGGGCCGGCCACGACAGCCTGACCGGGCTGGCCAACCGCTTCGGCCTGCATGCCCGCATCGAGGCCGAGCTCGTGCGCACCGCGCAGCACGGCGGCCTGGCGTTGATCTCGCTCGACCTCGACCACTTCAAGGACGTCAACGACACGCTCGGCCACGAGGCCGGCGACGAACTGCTGCGTGCCTCGTCGCAGCGCCTGCAGGCCTGCGTGCCGGCCGGGGCGATGGTCGCGCGGCCGGGCGGCGACGAGTTCGTGGTGCTGCTGCCCGATGCCGACGAGCCCATCGCCGAAGCGGTGGCCGGGCTCGCGCTGGCCGCGCTGTGCCGGCCGTTCATGCTCAGCGGCGGCGAGCAGCGGCTGGGCGCCAGCGCCGGCATCGCGCTGGCCCCTGCGCACGGCCGCAGCCGCGAGGAACTGCTGCGCTGCGCCGACATCGCGCTGTTCGCTGCCAAGGGCGCGGGCCGCGGGCAGCACATGCTGTTCACCCCGGCGCTGGACCGTGCCGCGCGCGACCGCGTGCTGCTGCAGGCCGAGCTGCGCCGCGCCATCGAGCAGGGCGAATTGGTCGTGCACTACCAGCCACGGGTGCGCCCCGAGGACGGCCGGATCGTCTCGGCCGAGGCGCTGGTGCGCTGGCAGCATCCCGAGCGCGGGTTGCTCTATCCCGATGCGTTCATCGCGGTGGCCGAATCCAGCGGCCTGATCGAAGCGCTCGGCCTCGCCGTGCTGGAGATCGCCTGCGCGCAGGCGGTGGCATGGCGCGACGCCGGCCTCGGCCTGCAGCGCATCTCGGTCAACCTCTCGCCGCGCCAGCTCGGCCGCGGCGAACTGCCGTCGCGCGTGCGCGAGGCGCTGCAGCGCCACGGCCTGCCTGCCCAGGCGCTCGAGCTGGAGGTGACCGAGAGCCTGATGGTCGGCGACCCCGCTGCGGCCTGCGCCGAGCTGGCCGAGCTGCGCCGCCTGGGCATCACCATCGCGCTGGACGACTTCGGCACCGGCTACTCGTCGATGTCGATCCTGCGCCAGCTGCCGATCGACGTGATGAAGATCGACCGCTCGTTCGTCGTCGGCCTGGGCATCGACGACGGCGCGATGGCCGTGGCCCGCGCCATCGTCGCGCTGGCCCGCTCGCTGCGCCTGCAGCTGGTGGCCGAAGGCGTCGAGACCGAGGCGCAGGCCGAGGTGCTGCGCGCGATGGGCTGCGACGAACTGCAGGGCTACCTGTTCGCCCGACCGCTGCCGCCGGCTGCCTTCGAGCAGTTGCCGGGCTTGCGTCGCAGCATGGCGGCCAGCAGGCTCAGCGTGGTGCAGGGCCGTCCGGGCTGACCGACCACGAGGACGCGTTGCGCCGCCGCGGCCAGGGCGGGATCTCGAACTGCGGCAGTTCCTGCAGCAGGAAGGCCATCGCGATCAGCACCGTGGGCAGGTGGTAGAGCAGCCGCCACAGCGGGTTGCCCTCGACGTCCACCCGCGGCATCGCCAGCACGGTGATGGCCAGGGCCACCGGCGTGGCCAGCGGGATGCCGCGGCGGCACATCGCGCCCAGGCGGGCGCGGAAGTGGCGCTCGTGAAAGCGGGCGGGCGGTTCGGCCAGTGTCTGCGCCAGGTGCGCGGCGGCCCGTGCCAACGCCGCTTCCGCCGTGCGCGTGCGCCGCTGCGATCCGCCACGCAGGCGCAGCCGGCTCTTCCAGCCGTTCTTCTGGCGCACCAGCCGCGTCCAGTCCCAGCCCAGCACCGCCAGCAGGTCGTCGGGCAGCGCCAGGCTCGCGCTGCCGGTCTCCTCGATCAGCAGGTCCGCCGCCACGCCGCGCACCGGCGACACCGTCATCACGAGGTCGAGCGCCTCGGTGCGCACGACACCGCGCGCCAGCACCAGGCCGCTGCCCGAGTCGACCAGGCTGCGCGCGATGACGAAGCCGTCACCCGCGCTGAACTGGGCGGCCGGCGGCACCGCCTCGATGCGCTGCAGCAGCGCCTCCGGCGCCGGGCCCATGGCCGCCAGCGTGGCCTGCGTGCCGCCGGGGTGCGTCAGCGTGCGCACCAGGCGGAAGGTGCCGGTGCCGAGGTCCTCGAGATGCAGTTCCTCGCGCAGCGCGCCGCTGCCGTCGGCCGCATGGAAGGCAATGCGCCGTGCGATGCGGTCGCACGCGGCGAGGTCGACATGGTGGCCACGCCGCGCGAACGGTGCGGCCAGCGCGAGGATGTCGTGGTGGGTCAGCGGCGGCGCGTTCATCGCGGCGGCCTCAGGCCAGCACCAGCTTGCGGCCGAAGGGCGGCTCGGCGCGCGCATGGGCTTCGGTGACCGCCCAGATCACCGGGCAGCGCGGGCGATGGCGGGCCGGGCCGTCGAGATCGGTCAGCACCACGGTGATGTCGGGCGCGTGCTGGTCGGCCTCTTCCAGCAGCGGCGTGAAGTCGGTGCCGCCGCGGCCGTCGAAGCAGATGCCTTGAAGCTCGCCGCGGCCGGGCGCGAAGCGCTCGACACGCTGCACGCGCTCGTCGCCGATCACCAGCGTCAGGCCGGCGCCGCTGCGCCGCACGATGGCCTCGATCTCGCGCGAGAAGCGCTCGAGCAGCACATCGTCGATCGAGCCGGAGACATCGACCACCACCACCAGCCGCGGCACCGCGCGGGTCGGCCCGGTGCCGGGCTCGAAGGGCATGCGGCGGTGGGCACCGAGCCGGCCCTGGTTGGCGAGGTAGGAGCGCGACGGGCGCGACCACGACAGCTCGGGCTGTGGCGCCAGCGAGCGCGCCAGCTGCCGGCGCAGCACCTGTTCCCAGGGTGTGCGCACGCGCGGCAGGTCGGCCAGCAGCGTGCGCAGCATCGAGTGCGCGCCGTCGCCGGCATGCGCGCGGGTGATGCGCTCGGCCCATTCACGCGCGGCCTGCGCCTCCTGTTCGGGCAGGCGTTCGCCTTCGGGCGCCGGCAGCAGGTCGGCGTGTTCGGCCGGGGCGAGGGCGCGCTCGCGCTCTTCGCGCGTGGACTCGTCGCGGGCGCTGCGCCGTCGGCGACGCGCGTCGTCCTGCCGGTCGCCGGATCGTGTCGAGGCGGTCGACCGGTCGGCCAGTGCGCGGTAGAGCCGCTCCACGTCCCATTCGAGCAGCGCCCGCTCGACCGTCTGCTCGATGCCCAGGCCCTGACGCAGCAGCGTGTCGAGCCGCACCGCGCCGGCCGGCAGCGTCAGCCAGCCCAGGTGCGACAACGTGCTGTTGACGATGGCATCGGCACAGATGTTGAAGAGCCGCGGGTCGGCCGCGCCGATCAGCTGCTGCAGCTCCGCGAAGCGCGGCGCGTGGCGCAGCGCGATGTGCAGCACCTCGTGCGCCACCCAGCCGGCCTGCTCGGCCAGCGGCAGCGCCTCGAAAGAGGCGGCATAGAAGATGGTCGTGCCGTCGGTGGCGACGGGGCCGGCCTGCGGCGCGTCGGCCGCCAGGTCATGGTGGCGCACCCACAGCGCCAGGCCGCCGGTGGACGGCGCGTACTCGACCATGCGCTGCACCGCGCGCGTGCCGCGGTGGCCGAGGCGCTCAGCCATCCAGCCCCTCGGCACGCCGGCGCTCGGCATAGCGGTGGTAGGCCGGGCTGTCGAGCACTGCGGTCTCCAGCCCGCTTTCCAGCGCGCGCTGCATCAGCAGCTCCATCGCCAGCGTCTGGCCTTCGCGCAGCGGCAGGCCCGACGTCGCGCCCAGCTCGGGCAACTGC
The DNA here is from genome assembly GCA_943370595.1 of Chitinophaga pinensis. Classification (GTDB taxonomy): domain Bacteria; phylum Pseudomonadota; class Gammaproteobacteria; order Burkholderiales; family Burkholderiaceae_C; genus Piscinibacter. The sequence goes on along the minus strand of CALRRO020000001.1, from coordinate 589,497 downwards.
TCGACGATCTCCAGCGCGCGCGCCATCGCCGCCGCGTCGCGCGCGGCGGCCAGCAGGCCGTAGACCATGCCGTACAGGCCGTCGAGCGAGCGCGGCAGCAGCGCCAGCGTCTCGGCGCCGGGCTTCGCAGCGAGCAGCCTGACCACGTCGACCGCGGACTGCAGCTCGCGCAGCACGCCGAAGAACTCGGCGGCATTGGCCGCGCCGATGCGACCCTGCACGAAGACACGTTTCGCGCTGTCCGACAGGCCCGAGCGCAGCACGTTGGAGATGTCCTCCCAGCCGCGCGGGCTGGCGCCGATCAGGTGGTCGTTGGCGAGCTGGGCCTGGGTGTCGTCGAGCTTGTCCGGCCGCACCTTCAGGTAGGCCATCACCTCGGGCGCGAAGTCGCTGGCGATGGCATGCGCGAGGAAGGCCTCGATCGCCGTCTGCACGTTGAAGTGGAACATGCGGTCGGCCAGCGCCGTGCCCATGTCGTGGCTCACCGCGCCGTGGAAGCTGGCGTTGCCGGCGGCCACCACCTGCCAGCCGTCGGGCAGGCGGTAGTTGCCGACGCGCCGGTCGAGGATCAGCGAATAGGCCGAGATCTGCAGCCGCTGGTCGGCCGCGGTCAGCTCGTCGAGGAACAGGATGCCGGCGCTCTGGTCCGGCGTCGGCAGGAACTCGGGCGGGAACCACACCGTGCGCGCCTGGCGGTCGTCCGCGAAGATCGCGCCGCGCAGGTCCACCGGCTCGATGGTGGTCAGGCGCAGGTCGACCAGCGGCACGCCGAGCTGATCGGCCACCTGCCGCACGATCGACGACTTGCCGACGCCGCGTGTGCCCCACAGCATGGTGGCGCGCCGGCGCAGGCGTTCGTCGGCGTACTGCTCGAGCAATGCGGCCTTGGCCGCGGCGATCGACACCGGCGGGATGTTCATCGGGTTGCCGAGCATCGGTCAGCCTGTGGCGGTGGAAGGAGACGGCGCGCGGCGCCATGACGATGCCGACGACGCACGCGGCAGGCGCGGCAGCTCGAAGCGCGGCAGTTCCTTCAGGCACACCCCGGCGGCCAGCAGGATGGGCGGCGCATTGAAGATGACCATGCGCCAGACCGAGTTGGCCGCCAGGTCGAGCTGCACCACCGCGAACGAGGCACCGATCAGCGCCAGCGCCGACAGCAGCGGCACGCAGCGGCGAGCAGCCACGCGCCAGCGGGCGGCGGCCAGGCGTTCGTGGAAGCGCGCCGGCGGCTCGGCCAGCGTGCGCGCCAGGTGCGCTGCCGCCAGCTCCGCCTGGCGCAGCGTGTGTTCGCTGCGCGCAGGCTCGCGCCGCGGCGGGCTGAAGCTGCCGCGCCAGCCCGTGCCCACACGCCACAGGCTCGACCAGCCGCCGCCCAGCACGGCCAGCAGGTCGTCGGGCAGGTCGGCGAGGTCGGTGCCGGCACCCTCGAGCGCCACCTCGGCCGGAATGCCCGGCACCGCGGAGAGCTGCAGGCGCAGCACCAGGCCGTCGATGCGGGCCTCGATGCGGCTGACCGCGGTGCGCACCGATGCCGCGCTGTCCAGCGGCTTGCCGTCGACCGCTTCCAGCCGCAGGCTGATCGCCAGCTCGTGGCCTTCGCCGCGGCGCCATTGCGCGCTCGCGGGCACGGCCTCGATGCCTTCGAGCAGCACCGCCGGGTCGCCGCCGGTGGCCTGCAGTTCGGCGATGGCGCCCGAGGGCAGGGTGATGGCGCGCACGAGCCGGTGGCGGCCGCCGGGGGCGTCTTCCAGCCACAGGCGCTCGTTCAGTGCCGGGTCGTCGGCCAAGGCGGTTTCGCGGAACGCCAGCCGCCGGGCCATGCGGTCGCTGGCAGCGAGATCGACGTGGCGGCCCCGCCGCGCGAAGGGCGCAGCCAGGGCCATGATCTCGTGGTGGGTCAAGGGGTGGGAAGACATCGCGGGTGGGCCGCACCGACCTCTCGGTGCCGGCCATTCTGCCTGCACGCGCGCCGCGGCGCTCAACGCCGGGCTGCGCGCTTGCGCGGTGGCGCCGGGCGGGCGGCAAGCTGGCGGTGGATCTCGTCCTGCCCGCGCGTGCAGAGGAACTTCTCGAAGGCCAGCGCCACCTGCGGCAGCTGGCGCGCGGCCAGGTGCATCACGTGCCAGTCGCGCTCGATCGGGTTGTCCTTCATCGGCAGCAGCGTCAGCACGCCGGCGTCGAGCTCGAGCACGCAGGTGTGCATCGACAGGAAGGCCACGCCGAAGCCGGCAGCGCACATGTGCTTGATCGCCTCGTTGCTCGACAGCTCGGAGCCGATGCGCAGCGGCAGCCCGGCGTCCTTGAACAGGCGCTCGATGGTCGAGCGGGTGCCCGAGCCGCGCTCGCGCACCAGGATGCGCTGCTCCGACAGCTCCTCCATCGTCACCGGCCGGGCCTTGGCCGCCTTCACCAGCGCGTGGTTGGGCGACACCAAGAAGGCCATCGGGTGCTTGGCGAAGGCGGCCGACACCGTCTTCAACTCGGCCGGCGGGCGGCCCATGATGGCCAGGTCGATGTCCTGCGCGGAGAGCATGCGCACGATCTCGTCGCGGTTGCCCACCTGCAGCTTGAGCTTGACCTGCGGGTGCTCGTTGGCGAAGGTCACCAGCATCGGCGGCAGCAGGTATTCGGCGGTGGTGATCGCGCCGACGCGCAGCGTGCCGGAGAACACGCCCTGCAGCGTGGCCATCTCCTCGCCGGCCTCGCGCCACAGCTCCAGGATGCGGCGCGCGTAGCCGTCGAGCATCTCGCCCGCCTCGGTCAGGCGGATGCCGCGGCCGGTGCGCTGCAGCAGCGGCGTGCGCGACGACTCCTCCAGCGCAGCGATCTGCAGCGACACCGCCGGCTGCGTGAGGTGCATCTCGTCGGCCGCCGCCGACACGCTGCCCAGCCGCGCCACCGCATGGAAGGTGGCCAGCTGGCGGAAGGTGGCGTTCTTGGTCAGCGGCATGTGGCGATATTAGAAGAAGCACATGTATGGGTCAAAAGATTTAATTTTTCTTATTCTAGCCGGCTGCCTACATTGAGCCCATCCGCAACGCACCAGGAGCCTCGCGATGGGCAACATGAAGGACATGACGCAGATCACCGACGCCAAGAAGCGCTACTCCGCCGGCGTTCTGAAGTACGCCCAGATGGGCTACTGGGACAGCGACTACCAGCCGAAGGAGACCGACATCCTCGCGCTGTTCCGCATCACGCCGCAAGACGGGGTCGACCCGATCGAGGCCGGCGCCGCGGTGGCCGGTGAGTCGAGCACCGCGACCTGGACGGTGGTCTGGACCGACCGCCTGACCGCCTGCGACATGTACCGCGCCAAGTGCTACCGCGTCGAGCCGGTGCCCAACAACCCGGGCCAGTACTTCTGCTACGTGGCCTACGACCTCAGCCTGTTCGAGGAAGGCTCGATCACCAACGTCGCCGCGTCGGTCATCGGCAACGTGTTCTCGTTCAAGCCGCTGAAGGCGGCGCGCCTGGAGGACATGAAGTTCCCGGTCGCCTACGTGAAGACCTTCGCCGGCCCGCCCACCGGCATCGTCGTGGAGCGCGAGCGCCTGGACAAGTTCGGCCGCCCGCTGCTGGGCGCCACCACCAAGCCCAAGCTCGGCCTGTCGGGCCGCAACTACGGCCGCGTGGTGTACGAAGGTCTGAAGGGCGGCCTGGACTTCATGAAGGACGACGAGAACATCAACTCGCAACCCTTCATGCACTGGCGCGATCGTTTCCTGTTCGTGATGGACGCGGTCAACAAGGCCAGCGCGGCCACCGGCGAGGTGAAGGGTTCCTACCTGAACGTCACCGCCGGCACGATGGAGGAGATGTACCGCCGCGCCGAGTTCGCCAAGTCGCTGGGCTCGGTGATCGTCATGGTCGACCTGGTGGTCGGCTACACCGGCATCCAGTCGCTGTCGCACTGGTGCCGCCAGAACGACATGATCCTGCACCTGCACCGCGCGGGCCACGGCACCTACACGCGGCAGAAGAACCACGGCGTGAGCTTCCGCGTCATCGCCAAGTGGATGCGCCTGGCGGGCGTGGACCACATCCACGCCGGCACGGCGGTCGGCAAGCTCGAGGGCGACCCGATGACGGTGCAGGGCTACTACAACATCTGCCGCGACACCCACACCACGGTCGACCTGCCGCGCGGCGTCTACTTCGACCAGGACTGGGGCGCGCTGAAGAAGGTGATGCCGGTCGCTTCGGGCGGCATCCACGCCGGCCAGATGCACCAGCTGATCGACCTGTTCGGCGACGACGTGGTGCTGCAGTTCGGCGGCGGCACGATCGGCCATCCGCAGGGCATCCAGGCTGGTGCCACCGCCAACCGCGTCGCGCTGGAGGCCATGGTGCTCGCTCGCAACGAGGGCAAGAACATCGCCGAAGAGGGCCCGCAGATCCTGCGCGACGCCGCCAAGTGGTGCAAGCCGCTGGCCGCGGCGCTCGACACCTGGGGCGACATCACGTTCAACTACACCTCGACGGACACCTCGGACTACGTGCCGACCCCGGCGGTGGCGTGAGCACCCGGCGGCACGGGTACGTGCCGCCACCCGCCGAGCGGGTTGCCCGGCCGCTTGGGGCGGCCCGGCGCCGGCCGGGCAAAGCGACAACGAACATGGAGCGAAACATGCGAATCACCCAAGGCACCTTCTCCTTCCTGCCCGAGCTGACCGACGCGCAGATCACCAGGCAGCTCGAGTACTGCCTCGACAAGGGCTGGGCCGTCGGCATCGAGTACACCGACGACCCGCACCCGCGCAACACCTTCTGGGAGATGTTCGGCAACCCGATGTTCGACCTGAAGGACGCCGCCGGCATCCTCATGGAGATCAACGCCTGCCGCAAGACCTTCCCGAGCCAGTACATCCGCGTCACGGCCTTCGACTCGACGCACGGCACGGAATCGGTGGTGCTGTCCTTCATCGTCAACCGGCCGGCCAACGAGCCCGGCTTCCGCCTGATCCGCACCGAGGAGCCGGGCCGCACGCTGCGCTACAGCATCGAGAGCTACGCCGTGCAGGCGAAGCCCGAAGGCGCCAGGTACTGATCGGCCGCAACGCAGCACCCGCCGGAGGCCCGCCATGGATGCCACGTCTGCCACCACCGCCGCACCGCGCGCGCTGTTCGAATCCTCCGGCGTGAAGGCGCTGCTCGACCAGCTCGATGCCGAGCTGGTCGGCCTGGCGCCGGTGAAGGGCCGCATCCGCGACATCGCGGCGCTGCTGCTGATCGACAAGCTGCGCTCCGAGCAAGGCCTGCAGTCGCAGGCGCCGACGCTGCACATGTGCTTCACCGGCAACCCCGGCACCGGCAAGACCACGGTGGCACTGCGCATGGCCGAGGTGCTCAAGCAGCTCGGCTACGTGCGCAAGGGCCACATGGTGGCGGTGACGCGCGACGACCTGGTCGGCCAGTTCATCGGCCACACCGCGCCGAAGACCAAGGAGATCATCAAGAAGGCGATGGGCGGCGTGCTGTTCATCGACGAGGCCTACTACCTCTACCGCCCCGAGAACGAGCGCGACTACGGCCAGGAGGCAATCGAGATCCTGCTGCAGGTGATGGAGAACCACCGCGACGACCTCGTGGTGATCCTGGCCGGCTACAAGGACCGGATGGACACCTTCTTCTCCAGCAACCCCGGCATGGCCTCGCGCATTGCGCATCACATCGACTTCCCGGACTACTCCGAGGCCGAGCTGATGCAGATCGCCCAGCTGATGCTCGGCAAACTGAACTACCGCTTCGACGAGGGCGCGGTGGAGGCCTTCGGCCGCTACGTGCACCTGCGCCGCGAGCAGCCGCACTTCGCCAACGCGCGGTCGATCCGCAACGCGCTGGACCGCATCCGGCTGCGCCACGCGACGCGGCTGTTCGCCACCGACGCGTCGCTGACGCGCGATGATCTGGTCACGCTGCACGCGCAGGACATCCTGGCCAGCCGTGTCTTCACCCAAGGCAAGCAAGGAGCCGACGCATGAGCATTGAAGCCCTGATCTTCGACGTCGACGGCACGCTGGCCGACACGGAAGAGGCGCACCGCGTCGCCTTCAACAACGCCTTCGAGCGCTACAAGCTGGGCTGGAAGTGGAGCCAGGACGCCTACCGCGAGCTGCTCAAGACCACCGGCGGCAAGGAGCGCATCGCCGCCTACCTGGCCACCAAGACGCTGAGCAGCTCCGACCGCAAGCGCCTGACCGAGCTGATCCCGGCCATCCATGCCGAGAAGACCAAGTTCTACAGCTCCTTCGTCGCCGACGGCGCCGTGCCGCTGCGCGAGGGTGTCGCCCGCCTGATGGAGGAGGCGCTGACCGCCGGCTGCCGGTTGGGCATCGCGAGCACCACCACGGCTGCCAACATCGATGCGCTGCTCGGCGCCACGCTGGGCCGGCGCGGCATCGAGATGTTCAGCGTGATCGCCTGCGGCGACCAGGTGCGCGCCAAGAAGCCGGCGCCTGACATCTACCAGCTGGCATTGCAGCACCTGGGGGTCGACGCCGACCGGGCCATCGCCTTCGAGGATTCGCACAACGGCCTGCTGGCCGCTGCTCGCGCTGGCCTCCGCACCGTGGTGACGCCGACCTACTGGACGGAGGACCACGACTTCTCCGTCGCGGCCATGGTGCTGCCCAGCCTGGGTGACCCGCAGCGCCCGCTGCAGGGCGAGCCCGGCACGCTGCTGCAGGACCAGGCCTGGCTCGGCCATGCCGAGCTGGTGCGGCGGGTCTGCGAGCGGCCGGCCTGCGAGGTCAGCGCGCTGTACGCCGGAGCGGCATGATGGGCAGCGGCATCCGCATCGCGCCCAGCCTGCTGTCGGCCGACTTCGCCCGCCTCGGCGAGGAGGTGCGCTCGGTGATCGCCGCCGGCGCCGACCTGATCCACTTCGACGTGATGGACAACCACTACGTGCCCAACCTGACCGTCGGCCCGCTGGTGTGCCAGGCGATCAAGCCGCACGCCACCGTTCCGATCGACGTACACCTGATGGTCAAGCCGGTCGACGCGCTGGTGCCGATGTTCGCGCAGGCCGGCGCCGACATCATCAGCTTCCACCCCGAGGCGAGCGAACACGTGGACCGCACCATCCAGCTGATCCGCTCGCTGGGCGTGAAGGCCGGGCTGGTGCTGAATCCGGCCACGCCGCTGGCGGTGCTCGACCACGTGATCGACCAGCTCGACCTGGTGCTGCTGATGACCGTCAACCCCGGCTTCGGCGGCCAGAGCTTCATTCCCGGCATGCTGCCGAAGATCGCCAGCGCGCGCCGGCTCGTCGACGCCGCGATGCAACGCACCGGCCGGCCGATCTGGCTGGAGGTCGATGGCGGCGTGAAGCGCGACAACGCGCGCGAGATCGCGGCGGCCGGTGCCGACACCATGGTCGCCGGCTCGGCGGTGTTCACCGGCGCGCGCGACACCGCGGCCTACGCGAGTGCGATGGCCGCGATCCGCAGTGAGGCGCTGCAGGGCGCCGGCCGGGCGATCATGGAGACGGCATGAGAGACGCGCTGCGCCCGGTCCGTGCGGTCGCCTTCGATCTCGACGGCACGCTGGTCGACAGCGCGCCCGACATCCAGCACGCGCTGAACGACGCACTGGAGAAGGACGGCCTGCAGCGCTTCGAGCTGGCCCAGGTGCGCGCCTGGATCGGCGACGGCCCGGATGCGCTGATCGCCCGCGCGCTCTCGGCCCAGGGCCTGGGCGATGCCGGCGACGAACTGCGCCTGCGCCTGCGCCGCGGCTTCGACCGGGCCACGCTGGCGGCGCCGCTGGTCGGCGGCACCGTCTACCCCGGCATCCTCGACCTGGTCTCGGGCCTGCACCGCCTGCTGCCAATGGTGGCCATCACCAACAAGCCGACCGCTCTGGCGCGCGCCGTGCTCGACGCCGCCGGCGTGCTGCCGTTTCTCGACGGTGTGCAAGGCGCCGACACGCCGGCACTGCGCAAGCCCGCGCCGGCGATGCTGCTGTCGGCCTGCGAGCGCCTCGGCGTGGCCACGCACGAACTGCTGATGGTCGGCGACAGCGCGCCCGACATGCTGTCCGCGCAAGCGGCCGGCTGCCCGGCGGTGCTGGTCGGCTGGGGATACGGCCACCAGGCGCTGCCTGCCGGCCTGGCGCCACTGCGCATCGATGCACCCGACGAACTGCTCACCGCGCTGCGGGCCCTGCGCCACGGCGACGCCACGATTCTCAACACCTAGGAGACCGTCATGCCCACTGGCGGAAGGCCCACCCTCACCCAGTTCCTCATCGAGGAGCGCCGGCGCCACCCCGGCGCCACCGGCGACCTCAACGCGCTGATCACCGACGTGTCGCTCGCCTGCAAGGCGATCTCGCGCAAGGTCGCGCTCGGCGCGCTGGCCGGCACGCACGGCAGCGCCGGCAGCGTCAACGTGCAGGGCGAGGACCAGAAGCCGCTGGACATCGAGAGCAACGCGCTGTTCCTGCGCTCCGCCGAGTGGGACGGGCACGTCGCCGGCATGGTCTCGGAAGAGATGGACGAGATGTACGTGCTGCCGCCGCAGTTCCCGCGCGGCAAGTACCTGCTGCTGTTCGACCCGCTGGACGGCTCGTCGAACATCGACGTCAACGTCTCGGTGGGCAGCATCTTCTCGGTGCTGCGCGCCGCGGTGCCGGGCCAGGACGCCAAGCCCGAGGACTTCCTGCAGCCGGGCACCGAGCAGGTCTGTGCCGGCTACGCGATCTACGGCCCGTCGACCATGCTGGTGCTGACGCTGGGCAACGGCACGCACGCCTTCACGCTCGAGCCCAGCCTGGGCGAGTGGGTGCTCAGCCATCGCGACCTGAAGATCCCCGAGAAGACCCGCGAGTTCGCGATCAACGCGTCGAACAGCCGCTTCTGGGAGCCGGCGGTCAAGCGCTATGTCGACGAATGCCTGGCCGGCAGCACGGGCCCGCGCGGTGTCGACTTCAACATGCGCTGGATCGCCTCGCTGGTGGCCGAGACCCACCGCATCCTGATGCGCGGTGGCATGTTCATGTACCCGCGCGACAACAAGGACCCGAGCAAGCCCGGCCGGCTGCGGCTGCTGTACGAGGCCAACCCGATCGGCATGCTGATCGAGCAGGCTGGCGGCAAGGCCACCACCGGGCACCGGCGCATCCTCGAGGTCAAGCCGGAATCGCTGCACCAGCGCATCGGCTTCATCTTCGGCTCGAGCGAGGAAGTCTCGCGCATCGAGGCCTACCACCTCGAGGAGCCGCAGGACTCGTTCAAGTCGCCGCTGTTCGGCAAGCGCGGCCTGTTCGCCACCACGGTCTAGCGATCGTCGACGCCATGACATGACACCCGCGCACGGGATCGAGGAGTACCCGTCCGCGCCGCACGAATCCTTTCACTTCCGGGAACTCCCATGTCCGCCAAGCACCCCATCATCGCGATCACCGGATCGTCGGGCGCCGGCACCACCTCGGTGACGCGCACCTTCGAGAACATCTTCCGCCGCGAGAAGGTCGACGCCGCCATCATCGAAGGCGACTCCTTCCACCGCTACGACCGCAAGGCCATGCGCGCCAAGATGGCCGAAGCCGAAGCCGCCGGCAACCGCAACTTCAGCCACTTCGGCCACGAGGGCAACCTGTTCGAGGAACTCGAGGCGCTGTTCCGCGACTACGCCGAGAGCGGCACCGGCAAGAGCCGCAAGTACCTGCACGACGCCAACGAGGCGGCGCCCTACAAGCAGGACCCGGGCACCTTCACCGCCTGGGAAGACCTGCCGCCGTCGGAGCTGATGTTCTACGAGGGCCTGCACGGCGGCGTGACCACCGACAAGGTCGACATCGCGCGCTACCCCGACCTGCTGATCGGCGTGGTGCCGGTGATCAACCTCGAGTGGATCCAGAAGATCCACCGCGACAAGAACATGCGCGGCTACTCCACCGAGGCGGTGACCGACGTGATCCTGCGCCGCATGCCCGACTACGTGCACTACATCTGCCCTCAGTTCACGCGCACCCACATCAACTTCCAGCGCGTGCCGGTGGTCGACACCTCCGACCCGTTCATCGCCCGCACGATCCCGACGGCCGACGAGAGCCTGGTGGTGATCCGCTTCGCCAACCCGGCGGGCTTCGACTTCCCCTACCTGCTGAGCATGCTGCACGACTCGTGGATGTCGCGCGCCAACACACTGGTGGTGCCGGGCGGCAAGATGGAGCTGGCGATGCAGCTGATCTTCACGCCGATGATCCTGCGACTGGTCGAGCGCCGCCGCAAGGCGCTGTCGCACTGAGCGGGGAGGGCAAGAACATGAGCACGACCCCCCAGACCCTCGACGCTGCCGCGCTGCGCACGCTGTGCGCCAACGCGCTGCGCGTGCTGGCCATCGACGCGGTGCAGGCCGCCAACTCCGGCCACCCGGGCATGCCCATGGGCATGGCCGACATCGCCGAAGCGCTGTGGCGCCACCACCTGAAGCACGACCCGGCCGACCCGCAGTGGATCGACCGCGACCGCTTCGTCGTCTCCAACGGCCACGGCTCGATGCTGCTGTACGCGCTGCTGCACCTGTCGGGCTATGCGCTGCCGATCGGCGAACTGCGCCGCTTCCGGCAACTGCACTCGCTGACGCCCGGCCACCCGGAGCACGGCCTCACGCCGGGTGTCGAGACCACCACCGGCCCGCTCGGCCAGGGCATCACCAACGCGGTCGGCATGGCGCTGGCCGAGAGGCTGCTGGCCGCCGAGTTCAACAAGCCCGGCCATGCGGTGATCGACCACCGTACCTACGTGTTCCTCGGCGACGGCTGCCTGATGGAAGGCATCAGCCACGAGGCCTGTTCGCTGGCCGGCACCTGGCGGCTGAACAAGCTGATCGCCTTCTACGACGACAACGGCATCTCGATCGATGGCGACGTGAAGGGCTGGTTCGGCGACGACACGCCGGCGCGCTTCGAGGCCTACGGCTGGACGGTGATGCGCGGCGTCGACGGCCACGACCGCGCCGCGCTCGACGCTGCGATTGCCGCGGCGAAGATGGCGACGCAGCCGGTGCTGATCTGCTGCAAGACTCAGATCGGCCACGGCTCGCCCAACCGCGCCGGCACCGCCAAGGCGCACGGCGAGGCGCTGGGCGCCGAAGAGATCAAGCTGACGCGCGAGCAGCTCGGCTGGAGCTGGCCGGCGTTCGAGATCCCGGACGCGGTGCGCGACGCCTGGTCGGCGCGAGAGCGCGGCACGCAGGTCCGCCGCGAGTGGCAGCAGCGTTTCGGTGCCTATGCCGAGGCCCATCCGGACAAGGCGCACGAACTGCTGCGCCGCCACGCCTCGCCCGGCGTGCCGAATGCGGCGGCCGACCGCGCCTTCGCCCAGGCCATCGCCGACACCGAAGCGAAGCGCGCCACGGTGGCCACGCGCAAGGCCTCGCAGGAGCTGCTCAACGCGGTGGCACCCTCGATGCCCGAACTGCTCGGCGGCTCGGCCGACCTGACCGGCTCCAACCTGACCGACTGGAAGGGCCACAAGCCATTGCTCGGCGCCGGCACCGGCAACCACGTGCACTACGGCGTGCGCGAGTTCGGCATGGCGGCGATCATGAACGGCGTCGCGCTACACGGTGGCTTCCGCCCCTATGGCGGCACCTTCCTGACCTTCAGCGACTACTCGCGCAATGCGCTGCGCATGTCGGCGCTGATGAAGCTGCCGGTGGTGCATGTGTTCACGCACGATTCCATCGGCCTTGGCGAGGACGGGCCGACACACCAACCGGTGGAGCATGTCTCCAGCCTGCGGCTGATCCCTGGCCTCGACGTGTGGCGTCCGGCCGATGCGACCGAGACCGCCGTGGCCTGGCGCGAGTCACTGCGCCGCAGCGACGGCCCGAGTGCGCTGGCACTCAGCCGCCAGGGCCTGCCGCATGCGGCCGAAGCTGGGCAGGAGCGAACCGAGGCGATCGCCAGGGGCGGCTACGTCCTGTGCCGGCCTGCCAACGAGCAGGTGGTGCTGATCGCCACCGGCTCCGAGGTGCAGGTGGCGCTGGCCGCGGCCACGCTGCTGGGCGAGGAGGGGATTGCCGCGCGCGTCGTCTCGGTGCCTTGCCTCGACGTGTTCGAGCGCCAGGGCGACGACTACCGCGCCGAGGTCATCCCGCGCCACTTGCCGCGCCTGGCGGTGGAGGCCGGCAGCAGCGGGCTGTGGTGGAAGTACGTGGGAGAGAACGGCGACGTGGTCGGCCTCGACCGCTTCGGCGAATCCGCACCGGCCGGCGACCTGTTCCGCCTGTTCGGCATCACCGCCGAGATGGTGGCGGTGCGCGCCACGCGCCTCGTCGGCGCGACCACGCCGTCCGAACTCGCCACCCATTGACGAACCGATTCAGGAGCCCCCCATGGCGATGATCTCCCTGCGACAGCTGCTGGACCACGCGGCCGAACACGGCTACGGCGTGCCGGCCTTCAACGTCAACAACCTGGAGCAGATCCAGGCCATCATGCAGGCCGCGCAGAAGACCGATGCACCGGTGATCCTGCAGGCCTCGGCCGGTGCGCGCAAGTACGCCGGCGAGCCCTTCCTGCGCAAGATGGTGGAAGCGGCGGCCGAGATGTACCCGGACATCCCGATCGTCATGCACCAGGACCATGGCGCCAGCCCGGCGGTGTGCATCCAGAGCATCCGCAGCGGCTTCACCAGCGTGATGATGGACGGCTCGCTGCGCGAAGACGCCAAGACGCCGGCCAGCTACGAGTACAACGTCGATGTGACGCGCCGCGTCTGCGAGATGGCGCATGCGATCGGCGTGTCGGTGGAAGGCGAACTCGGCTGCCTGGGCTCGCTCGAATCGGGCCAGGCCGGCGAGGAAGACGGTGTCGGCGCCGAAGGCACGCTGACCCACGACCAGATGCTGACCGACCCCGAGCAGGCGGCGGACTTCGTCAAGCTCACCGGCGTGGACGCGCTGGCCATCGCCATCGGCACCAGCCACGGCGCCTACAAATTCAGCCGCAAGCCCACCGGCGACATCCTCGCGATCGACCGCATCCGGCAGATCCACGCGAAGATCCCCAACACCCACCTGGTGATGCACGGCTCCTCGTCGGTGCCGCAGGAGTGGCTGGCGATCATTCGCGAGCACGGCGGCGACATCAAGGAGACCTACGGCGTGCCGGTCGAGGAGATCCAGGAAGGCATCCGCCACGGCGTGCGCAAGATCAACATCGACACCGACATCCGCCTGGCCATGACCGGTGCGATGCGCCGCGCGATGGCCAAGGACCGCAGCGAGTTCGACCCGCGCAAGTTCCTTAAGGACGCGACGGCCGCGGCGCGCGACGTCTGCATCGCGCGCTTCGAGGCCTTCGGCTGCGCCGGGCGGGCTTCGAAGATCAAGCCCGTGCCGCTGGAGGCGCTGGCCAGGCTATACGCCTGACGGCGGCCCTCTGCCTGACACCCTGACGCGACGGGCTGCCACGCCCGCGCGATCGGCGCGCGCAACGTGTTTCTAGGGGGGCGTTGGAGTGGCTTCGGCGTCATCGAAGCCACGGATCGGTGCGTTGACCCGTGTCATGCGGCCACCTCGGCCGTGCACGTCACCACTCCCAACTCTCCCATGCCTCACATCTCTATGGCCCGCGCGGCCGCTCTCAGCCTCTGGTTCGTTTGCAGCCTCGCCTGCGCGCAGGCGTTCAAGGACTACGCCGGCACCTGGCAGTTCACGATCTCCGGCGGCGACGACGGCAAGGGCACGGCCGTGGTCGACGAGCAGGGCCGCATCCAGGGCCTGGGCGGCTCGTCGAAGTCACCGCTGCCGCTGATGCTCAGCGGGCAGATCGAAGCCGGCGGCAACACGCAGTTCACGGCCACGCCCAAGGGCATGAGCTTCGGCGGCGCCACCTTCTCCGGCAAGCTCGAGGCGAGCGGCCAGGGCAAGGGCAAGTGGCAGGACGCCGGCTCGGGCCTCTCGGGCGCCTGGGCGGCGGTGCGCCAGACACAGGCCAAGGAAGACCTGCCGACGCAACAGACCTTCCGCTGCGAGATCGACGGGCGCGCCACCGACGACCCGCAGGCCCGCGCCGACCTGATGACCAGCAAGTCAGGCCTGCCGTTCTTCCGCGTGATTTCGATCGTTCAGGACCAGTACTCGATGGACGTGAAGGCGCGGCGCGACCCCGTGCCGGGCGCAGGCGAGATCGTCAACGAGCCCGGCTGGAGCACTCGCCTGACCATCGCCAGGCACAGTGACAAGATGAACGGCCGCTGGAACTTCCGCACGCTCGACATGCAGTCCAAGCGCGCCACCGGCACGCTGGAGTTCGAAGCGGGCGCACATCGCGGGACGTGCCGCTTCGACCTGTTCCTCTTCGTGGCCGATATGGCGCGTCTGCCGCTGCCGCGCTGAGGGGCGCGACGCGAGGGGGCCTGGGGGCGCCTCGCAGGATCTTCATTGGCGGCGTGCGGCCAGAGCGGCGCCCGCCATCTTCGGGTCGGCAGCGCGCAGCGCCACCACCCGCGGCGAGAGTTCAAGCGCCGGGTGAGCGTAGCGGATCTCCGGCTGCTCGGCCGGCAGCAGCGCGGTCAGCGTGGTCGGGTGCAGGCGGGCCATCTGCGACTCGTCGAGCTGGCGCACGAAGGTCCAGCCCGTCGGCGTCTTCACGTAGGCGAAGCGTGTCGGCAGGTCGACGTAGACATCCCAGTCGCGGGTCTGGACGAAGCTCTGTGCCTGGGCCGGAACTGCGGCGGCGAAAGCGGTCAGGGCGAGGGTGGCGGTAGCGAGGGTGCGAATCATGGTGGGCTCCTGTCGTGATGGAGCGCAGTGTGGGCGTCGGCTGTTTCAGCGCTGCTTCGGCGGCGGCGCACCTGCGTTTCATTGGTTGCGCGCCGAGTAAGCAAACTCGCATTGCTTCGTTGGCTGGGCCGACGTGCCTGCGTATCGTGGCGGCATCGCTTCAACGGCACGCACCATGCACATCGTCAGCATCTCCGGCAGTCCCTCGCAGCGCTCGCGCTCGGGCTGGCTGCTTCAGCTCGCCCATGACCGGCTCGTCGAGGACTCGCACAGCGAGCGAGTCATCGCCGTGCGCGAACTGCCGCCCGGCGCACTGCTGGCTGCCGATGTCAGCGCAGCGCCGATCCGCGCTGCCATCGACGCGGTGACGCAAGCCGACCTGGTGATCGTGGCCACGCCGATCTACAAGGCCGCCTACAGCGGCCTGCTCAAGGCCTTCCTCGACCTGCTGCCGCAGGACGCGCTGCGCGGCAAGACCTTGCTGCCGCTGGCCACGGGCGGCAGCCTGGCCCACCTGCTCGCACTCGACTACGCGCTCAAGCCGGTGCTCGCTGCGCTCGGCGCGCGCGAGATCCTCGACGGCGTGTTCGCCGCCGACGCACAGCTCGCGCCGCTGCCCGACGGCGGCTATGGGCCGGATCCCGCCCTGCTGGCCCGGCTCGACCGCGCGCTCGAGCCGGTCGCCGCGCGATGTAGCGCCTGAGCCACCGCGCGCCACCTGCGCGTACCGCACCGATCGTCTCCTGCCCTGACCGGGCGCTTCTTCACCCCGCCGGCTGCTGCCGCGGCGGGCGGGGTGGTCTTTTGCCGTCTTCGGAGTCTCCACACCATGTCGTCACACCACGCCCTGTCCCGAATCCGCCGCCGCCTGGCGGCCAGTGCCATCGCCATCCTCGCCACGCTCGGCCTCGCGGCCACGCTCCCAGCCCACGCGCAGAACAAGCCCGAGCTGCTGCGCATCGGCTTCCAGAAATCCGCCAGCCTGCTGACGCTGCAGAAGTCGCAGGGCACGCTGGAGAAGCGCCTCGCGCCGCTGGGCGTGGCGGTGAAGTGGGTCGAGTACCCGGCCGGCCCGCAGCTGCTCGAAGGCCTGAACGTCGGCGCGGTCGACGTCGGTTTCGTCGGCGAGGCGCCGCCGATCTTCGCGCAGGCGGCCGGTGCCAAGTTCGTCTACATCGGCTTCGACCCGGCCGCGCCCGAGGCCGAGGCGCTCGTCGTGCCGAAGGATTCGCCAATCAAGACGGTGGCCGAGCTCAAGGGCAAGAAGGTCGTGCTCAACAAGGGCAGCAACGTGCACTACCTGCTCGTCAAGACACTGGAGAAGGCGGGCCTCAAGTACACCGACATCCAGCCCGTCTTCCTGCCGCCGGCCGACGCCCGCGCCGCCTTCGAGAAGGGCGCCGTCGACGCCTGGGCGATCTGGGACCCGTTCCTCGCCGCGGTGGAGAAGCAAAGCGGCGCGCGCATCCTCGCCGACGGCCGCGGCGTGGTGAACAACTACGCCTACTACCTGGCCGAGCGCAGCTACACCGAGAAGTACCCGCAAGTCATCCAGGCGCTGTTCGACGACACCGTCGCGCAGGGCCAGTGGCTCAAGGCCAACATCAAGCAGGCCGCGGCCATCATCGCGCCGCAGCAGGGCCTGGCCAACGAGGTGGTGGAGCTCAGCCTCACGCGCTACCAGTTCGGCGTGAAGCCGGTCACCGCCGCGGTGGCCGCCGAGCAGCAGAAGATCGCCGACGTCTTCCACCAGCTCGGCCTGATCCCCAAGCCCATCCGCATCCTCGATGCGCTGCCGGGCGCGTCTCAAACGGCGCAGGCCAATTGAGGAGGGCGCCATGAACGAAACCTTCCACACCGGCCGGCGCGCGGCGCTGGCCATGCTCTCGGTGACTGCCGCCAGCTGGTGGCACGGCGCGCGCGCCGCCACCGGCACCGCTGCCCCTTTGGCCCAACTGCGCGTGGGCTTCCAGAAGGGCTCGCTGAACCTCGCGCTGCTCAAGAGCCTGGGCCTGCTGGAGAAGCGCCTGCCCGGCACGAAGGTGAGCTGGGTCGAGTTCCCGGCCGGGCCGCAGCTGCTCGAGGCGCTGGCCGTGGGCAGCGTGGACATCGGCGCCACCGGCGACTCGCCGCCGGTGTTCGCGCAGGCCGCAGGCAAGGACCTGTTCTACGTCGGCGCCGAGCCGCCCAAGCCCGACAGCTCGGCGATCCTCGTCAAGCCCGAGGCACCGCTGAAGACGCTGGCCGACCTGAAGGGCCGCCGCATCGCGCTGCAGAAGGGTTCGAGCGCGCACTACCTGACGGTGCAAGCGGTCAAGCGTGCCGGGCTGCAATGGAGCGACATCCAGCCTGTGTACCTGCCGCCCGCCGATGCGCGCGCCGCCTTCGAGAAGGGCGCCGTGGATGCCTGGGCGATCTGGGACCCGTACTACGCCGCCGCCGAGATCGACGGCGCGGTGCGCGTGCTCGCCACCAGCCGTGGCCTCACCGGCAACAACAGCTTCTACCTCGCCTCGCGCGCGCTGGCGGGCAACGAGCCGGCGCTGCGCCTGCTGTTCGCCGCGCTCACCGACACCGACACCTACGTGCAGTCGAATCGCCGCGACAGCGCGCAGCGTTTCGCCGATTTCGCCGGCCTGGGCCTGGCCACCGTGCACCGCGTACTGGAGCGCCGCCAGCCCTCGCCGGTGGGCCCGCTCACGCCCGGGCTGGTTGCCGAGCAGCAGAAGGTGGCCGATGCCTTCGCGCAGCTCGGCCTCATCCCCAAGCCCATCCGCGTGGCCGACATCGTCTGGTTGCCCGGCCAGGCCCTCGCATCCGCGCGCTGATTCACCTTCGAAGAGAACGCCCCGCCATGAAGATCCTCTGGTTCATCCCCACCCACGGCGACAGCCGCTACCTCGGCACGAGCAAGGGCGCGCGCGCCGCGACCTTCGACTACTTCAAGCAGATCGCCATCGCCGCCGACAGCCTCGGCTACGAAGGCGTGCTGATCCCCACCGGCCGCTCCTGCGAGGACTCGTGGATCCTCGCTGCCAGCCTGATCGACGTGACGCGGCGGCTCAAGTTCCTCGTCGCGCTGCGGCCGGGGCTGGTGCAGCCCTCGCAGTCGGCACGCATGGCCGCCACGCTCGACCGCCTGTCGGGCGGGCGTTTGCTGGTCAACCTCGTCACCGGCGGCGATGCCGAAGAACTCGCCGGTGACGGGCAGTTCCTCAGCCATGCCGAGCGCTACGAGGAGTCGGCCGAGTTCATCCGCATCTGGCGCGAGATCCTCGCGCGCAGCCACTCGGGCGACCCGCTCGACTTCGACGGCAAGCACCTGAAGGTGAAGGGCGCGCGGCTGCTCTATCCGCCGGTGAGCCAGCCGTACCCGCCGGTGTTCTTCGGCGGTTCCTCGGAGCCGGCGCACGAGCTGGCCGCCGAGCAGGTCGACACCTACCTCACCTGGGGCGAGCCGCCCGCCGCCGTGGCCGCCAAGGTGGCCGACGTGCGCGCGCGTGCCGCGAAGCACGGCCGCACGCTGCAGTTCGGCATCCGCCTGCACGTGATCGTGCGCGAGACCGAAGACGAAGCCTGGCGCGCCGCCGCCGAACTCGTCTCCGAGCTCGACGAGAAGACCGTCGCCGCCGCGCAGGCCAAGTTCGCGCAGATGGATTCGGTGGGCCAGCGCCGCATGGCCGAACTGCACCAGGGCAAGTTCAACAAGGCCAACATCCGCGAGGGCCTGGAGATCTCGCCCAACCTGTGGGCCGGCGTCGGCCTGGTGCGCGGCGGGGCTGGCACGGCACTGGTGGGCAGCGCCGAGCAGGTCGCCGAGCGCATCAAGGAATACGCCGCGATCGGACTCGACTACTTCGTGCTCAGCGGCTACCCGCACCTCGATGAAGCGCACCGATTCGCCGAGCTGGTGTTCCCGCTGCTGCCGCTGGACCTGCAGAAGAAGCTGCCCGGGCGCGCGCTCACCGGGCCCTTCGGCGAGATCGTGGCCAACACCTTCGTGCCCAAGGTCTCGCAGAGCTGAGCATGGCGGCCGCATCCCGATTCACCCGTGCCGCATGGCTGCAGCGCGGCCTGCCCTGGGCCGTGCCGGTGGCCATCGTGCTGGCCTGGGAAGTTGCGTCCAGCAGCGGCTGGCTCTCCACCCGCGTGCTGCCCGAGCCCTGGTCGGTGGTCACCGCTTTCTGGGGCCTGCTGGCCTCGGGCGAGCTGTGGCACCACGTGGCGGTGAGCTCCGGGCGCGCGCTGGCCGGCCTCGCGGTGGGCGGCGGGCTCGGGCTGCTGCTGGGCCTGCTGACCGGCACCTTCCGCGTGGCCGAGACGCTGCTCGACACCACCTTCCAGATGGTGCGCAACATCCCGGCGCTCGCGCTCATCCCGCTGGTCATCCTGTGGTTCGGCATCGACGAGAGCGCCAAGCTCTTCCTCGTGTCGGTGGGCGTGTTCTTCCCGATCTACCTGAACACCTTCCACGGCATCCGCTCGGTCGACAAGGGCCTGATTGAGATGGCGCGCAGCTACGGCCTGAACGGCTGGCAGCTCTACCGCCACGTGATCCTGCCCGGCGCGTTGCCTTCGGTGCTGGTGGGGCTGCGCTTCTCGCTCGGGCTGATGTGGGTGCTGCTCATCGTGGCCGAGACGATCTCCGCGCAGGCCGGCATCGGCTACCTGACGATGAACGCGCGCGAATTCCTGCAGACCGACGTGGTGCTGGTGGGCATCCTGCTCTACGCGCTGCTGGGCAAGCTGGCCGACGTGCTGGCCAAGGCGCTGGAGCGCTGGTGGCTGCGCTGGCACCCGGGCTATCAAGTGAAGGAAGCATGATGGATCTGGCCGAGATCGACCGCATCGTGGCCGCGAGCGGCCTGGCCGTGAGTGCACGAGCGCTGGGCAAGGCCTATGGCGCACGCAGCGTGCTTGACGGCGTCGACCTGGACATCGCACCCGGCGAGTTCGTCGCCATCGTCGGGCGCAGCGGCTGCGGCAAGAGCACGCTGCTGCGCCTGGTGGCGGGGCTGGAGTCGCCGAGCCGTGGCGCCATCACGCTCGACGGCGACAGCTTCGCCGCGCACCGCGACGACATCCGCATCATGTTCCAGGACGCGCGGCTGCTGCCCTGGAAGCGCGTGATCGACAACATCGCGCTGGGCCTGCCCGGCGCCGATGCGCAAGTGCGCGCCCGCGAGGCGCTGGCGCAGGTGGGCCTGGCCGACCGCGCCGACGACTGGTCGGCCGTGCTCTCGGGCGGCCAGCGGCAGCGCGTGGCGCTGGCCCGCGCGCTGGTGCACCGGCCGCGCCTGCTGCTGCTCGACGAGCCGCTGGGTGCGCTGGACGCGCTCACCCGCATCGAAATGCAGCAGCTCATCGAGACGCTGTGGAAGCAGCACGGCTTCACCGCGCTGCTGGTGACGCACGACGTGTCGGAAGCGGTGGCCCTGGCCGACCGCGTGGTGCTGATCGAAGACCATGCCGTGGCGCTGGACGAGCGCATCGTGCTGCCGCGGCCACGCTCGCGCGGCCATGCCGCCTTTGCGGCGCTGGAGGAGCGGGTGCTGCAGCGTGTGCTGCGCGAGCCCGGCGGCGAAGCGCCACCCCCTGCCGTGGCCACGGTGTACCCGATCGAGGCCTGGCGCTGGTCAGTCTGACGTCGGTGCGCGCACGCGGCCAGCGCCTGCCGGTGCGCAGGCGTTCGGCCAGCCTTCAGTCGGCGTCGCCGTGCGCCAGCGCGTGCTCGAGCGCTGCCCGATCGATGCGAACGCCGCGTGGCGGCAGCAGCGTGATCACGCCCTCGCGACGCAAGCGGCTGATCTGGCGGCTGGCCGTCTCCACGGTCAGGTCGAGCATCGCGCCGATCTCCTCGCGGCGCGGAAGCCACACCGCGCCATCCGGCTCGCCGAGCTGCTGCAGGCGCTGCAGCAGGTGCAGCAGGCGGCGATGCGCCGGCCCGCTGGACAGCTCGGCCACCCAGGCACCCGAGGCATCGAGGGCGGCCTGCCAGCGACGCATCAGCTCGCGGGGCAGGCTGCCGGGCTCTGCGGCGAGCCGATCGATCAGGTGGCTCGGGATGCGGCACAGCTGCACCGGCGTGCAGGCGATCGCGTCGTCGGCATACGGCCGCTGCAGCAGCGACTCCTGGCCGATCAGGTCGCCGCGGCCGGCCAGGCGGACGATGCGTCGCTCACCCTGGCGCCCGATGCGCTCCAGCCGCACGATGCCGGCGCGCACGGTGTAGGCCGCGGCGCCGGCCTCGCCGCGCGCGTAGACGGGCCGGTCGGCCGCCACCTCGGCGCTCGCGATGTGGGTGTGGATGCCGTCGAGCCCGGCCTCGTCGAGCGCGCCGAACAGCGCATGGGCGCGCACCTCGCAAGCGGCGCAGGCCTGCGCCTGCGGGTGCCGCGAGTCCTGCCGGTACAGCGGGACGGTGGCCATGGCGTGCGGCGCGCCGCGCTCAGCGCGGCGGCTTGACCATCGGCCAGCCGCGGCGCGCCCACTCGCTCATGCCGCCCTCGACGTAGCGCACGTGGCCGTAGCCACGTTCGCGCAGGGCCCGCAGCGTGCGGCTGGAGCGGTTCTGCGTGTTGCAGATCAGCAGCACGGGGTGCGCGGGGTCGGTCGGGATCTCGGCCAGGCGTCGCCCGAGCTGGCTCATCGGCAGCAGCGTGGCACCGGCAGCCACGCCGGTGGCGTGCTCGTCGGGCTCGCGGATGTCGATCAGCACGGCACGGCCGGCCTCGAATGCGGCGCGCGCCTCGTCGAGCGACAGTACGTTCTCGTCGGCTCGCGCCGTGGCGGCCCAGGGCAGGGCGAACAGCAGGGCGAGGACGCGGCGGCGTGCCGTGAGGGCAGGGCGGGACGGGGGCATGACCTGGGACCTTGCTTCTAATATCAGTAGACAATGATATTGCATGGCCGGCACGATGCGCATCGCATACTTCGCCGCGTGAGGTCTTCCTTCGAACACATCGTCGTGGCCGGCGCCGGCGCGATCGGCTGCTTCTACGGCGCGATGCTGTCGCGGGCCGGCCACCGCGTGACACTGGTCGGCCGCGCGGCCGCCGTGCAGGCCATTGCCGCGCACGGCGTGCGCCTGCAGCGCAACGGGCAGGAGGAAGCCATCCCGGTCGCGGCGACCACCGCCATCGACGCCGTGCGCGACGCCGACCTCGTGCTGGTGGCGGTGAAGTCGGGCGATACCGAAGTGATCACGCAGGAGCTCGCGCCCCGCCTGCGCGCCGATGCGCTGATGCTGAGCCTGCAGAACGGCGTGGAGAACGCCGCCACGCTGGCCCGTCGCTTGCCGCAGGTCATCGTGCCGGCGGTGGTCTACGTCGCCACCGCGATGCCCGAGCCGGGCTGCGTGGTGCATTCCGGCGGCGGTGATCTGGTGATCGGCGCAGGCGAGGCACGGGCCGCGCACGAAGCGGGGCTGCAGGCGCGTCTGCAGGCGGTGGTCCACCTGTTCGCTTCCGCCGGCGTGACGGTGCGCATCTCGCCGGACGTGATGGGCGAGCTGTGGACCAAGCTGATGGTCAACTGCGCCTGGAACGCGGTGTCGGCACTGACGCAGGCGCCCTATGGCCGCATCGCCGAGGTGCCGGCGATGGGCACACTGCAGCGGCAGATCGTCGCCGAGGTGGTGGCCGTCGCGCAGGCCGATGGGCGCACGATGGACCTCGAGGCTGCAATCGCCACGATGCAGGCCATCGCCGTGCGCATGCCGGCGCAGCGCTCGTCGACCGCGCAGGACCTGGCACGCGGCAAGCCGACCGAGATCGACCACCTCAACGGCTTCGTCGCCCGGCGCGGCAGGGCGCTGGGCGTGGCCACGCCGGTCAACGAGGCGATGCATGCGCTGGTCAAGCTGGCGGAGGCCGAGGCGACCGCCCGTCGAGCGACCGGGCAGGATCCGGCCTAGAACGCCCGCGCGGTGACGTCAGCTGCCGCGCAGGTCGAACAGCAGGACTTCGGCGTTCGCGCCGCGCGCGGCGGACACGGGGATCGACGCCTCGTTCTCGATGAACGCCGCATCGCCGGCCGACAGGTGCCGATCGTTCAGCGCGAGGATGCCGCTGACGACGTGGAGATACAGCTTCCGCCTCACGCCGGATCGGTAGTCCAGCGTGCCGCCATCGACGACCGCCGCCCACACGCGGGCGTCCTGCGCGATTGCCAGTGAGCCGTCCGCGGCGTCGGGCGAGGCGAGCAGCCGCCAGCGGCCGAGCTTGTCGGCGCGCGGCACGTGCAGCTTCGCGTAGGCGGGCGGCAGGCCGCGGACTGCGGGCCGGATCCACCACTGCAGGTGGTGCTCGGGCTGCAATGCCGATGCGTTCATCTCGCTGTGCACGATGCCGCGGCCCGCGCGCATCAGGTGCACGTCGCCGGGCTGCATCAGCGCCACGTTGCCGAGCGAGTCGCGGTGCTCGACCGCGCCCGAGACCGGATAGGACATGACCTCGACATCTTCGTGCGGGTGCGCGGCGAAGCCGGTGCCCGGCGCGACACGGTCGTCGTTGAGGACCATCAGGTCGGAGTAGCCGTCGAAGTCTGGGTCGCGGTAGGCGCCGAAGCTGAAGCTGAACCGCGCATCGAGCCAGTGGTTGCGGAACTGGCCACGAGTGTCGGCCGGGCGCAGGCGGATCATCGGGCCGCTCTCTGCTCGCGGTGCACCAGCAGGATGCCGGCGAAGACCGTGGCCACCGCCGTGAAGGTCGCCGCGCCATGTCGTTCGCCGAACACCAGCATGCCCAGCAGCAGCGTCGCCACCGTGATCACGTAGCCCAGCTGCCCGACGACCACGGGGCCGGCGCGCTTCTGCAGCTCGAAGGCCGACAGGTAGAACAGCGTGGTGAGCCCACCCGCGGTCAGCAGCGTCCAGACGACGCCGTCGCCGCTGCTGTCCGGCAGGGTGAGGTGGCCGGACCACGCGGCCGCCGGCACGAGCAGCAGCGCCTGCAGTGCCAGCATCAGGCTGGCGGCGGAGAGCGGATGCAGCCCCGCCGGCCAGGCCATCGAGCGGAACAGGTTGCCCGCCGCCAGCAGCAGCGGGCCGCCGAGCGCGAGCACGGCCCAGGGCAGCGCCATCGTCTCGTCGGCCCCTTGGCGCGGCAGCAGCAGTGCCAGCACGCCCAGCAGGCCGAGCAGGCCGAGCAGGATGCCGGCCGCACGCTGCCGCTGCAGCGCCTCCACCCGCAGCAGCAGCGCGATGGCATAGGTGAACAGCGGTGACAACGCGCCGATGACGCCGACCACGCCGGCCGGCACGTGCGCCAGCGCCGCGAAGGTCACCAGGTTGGGCGCGCTGATGCCCAGCAGGCCGGCGATGGCGGCGTAGCGCAGCGTGCCGCGGTTCAGCGGCGGCAGCCGCCCGGCCACGAGCGCGACCGAGGTGACCAGAGGCGCCGCAACGAGCAGTTGCCAGGCCAGCACCCCGAAGGGCGAGAGCCCCTCGTCGCGGGCCAGCTTGGCGAGGGTGTAGATGCCCGCGATCAGCGAGCCGTTCAGCAGCAGGAGCAGCAGGTTCATGCGCTCACCTCGTCGGCCAGTGCCGGGTAGTCGACATAGCCGCGCGCGCCGCCGGCATAGAAGGTGTCGCGGTCGGCCGGGTTCAGCGGCGCACCGAGCGCGAAGCGCTGCGGCAGGTCGGGGTTGGCGATGAAGGCCTGGCCGTAGACGATCGCGTCGGCACGGCCTTGCGCGACCCAGGCCTCGCCCTGCTCGCGGTCGAAGCCGACGCCGGCGAACCAGGCGCCATCGAAGCGCTCGCGCAGCACCTCGTGCAGGCCCAGGCCGGCCGCGCCCGGGGCCATCTCCAGGAAGGCCAGCCGCAGCGGGCGCAGCGCATCGACCAGCGTGCCGTAGGTGTCGGGCAGGTCGGCATCGGTGATGTCGTTGAACACCATGCCTGGCGTGAGCTTCAGGCCGGTGCGGTCGGCGCCGACCGCGTCGACCATCGCCTCCAGCACCTCCAGCGTGAAGCGTGCGCGGTTCAGTGCGCTGCCGCCGTAGCGGTCGCTGCGGAGGTTGCTGCCGGTGGACAGGAACTGCATCGGCAGGTAGCCGCCACCGGCGTGCAGCTCCACGCCGTCGAAGCCGGCCAGGATGGCACGGCGCGCGGCGACGCCGAAGGCCTCGGCGATGCCGGCGATCTCCGCCGTCGTCAGCGTACGCGGGGTGACGTGCTGCTTCATGCCCGCGTCGGTGTAGGTGGCGCCCGCCGGCCGCACGGCCGAAGGGGCCACCGGCGTCGCACCGCCGGGCAGCAGCGACGGATCGCTGATGCGCCCGGCATGCATCAGCTGCGCGACGATGCGGCCACCGGCGCGGTGTACGGCGTCGGTGACGCTGCGCCACGCGGCCGCCTGGTGGTCGTCGGCCAGGCCCGGCGTGCGCACGTAGCCGCGGCCCATCGTCTCGGGGAAGATGGCCTCGCTGAGGATCAGGCCCGCGCCGGCGCGCTGCGCGTAGTAGGCCGCGGTCAGCGGGCCTACCCGGCCGTCGTCATCAGCGCGGCTGCGGGTCATCGGCGCCATCAGCACACGGTTCGGAAGGCGCAGGCGGCCGGCGGCGAGCGGTGTGTGCAGGGTGTTCAGGGCAGTGGGCATGGCGATGGGTGCGTGTTGCGATGCCACGGATGTTCGGCGCGCGCCGCGGGCGAAGAAAGCGGATAAATTCGGCCGGGTCCATCGAATCCATCGAACGACTTCGCCGCCATGCTTCGCCTCACGCTGGATGCCCTGCAGGTGCTCGACGCCATCGCGCGCCGCGGCAGCTTCGCCGCCGCCGGCGAGGAACTGCATCGCACCGCATCGACCTTGTCGTACACCGTGCGCAAGCTCGAGGACGACCTCGCCGTGCAGGTGTTCGACCGCAGCGGCCACCGCGCCGTGCTCACCGAGGCCGGCCGCCTGCTGCTCGACGAAGGCCGCGCGGTGCTCGATGCCGCCACGGCGGTGGAGCGCCGCCTGCGCACGCTGGGGCAGGGCTGGGAAGCGGAGCTGGTCATCGCGTCGAACGAACTGCTGCCCGTCGAGGCGGTGCTCGGCGTGGTGAACGCCTTCTACGAGGCCGGCCACCCGACGCGCATCCGCCTGCTGTCCGAAGTGCTCGGCGGTGGCTGGGATGCGCTGGTCTCGCAGCGGGCCGACATCGCGCTGACCGAGATCGGCCAGAGCGGCGCGATGGGTATCGCGCACCGGCCGATCGGCGCGGTGCACTTCGTCTTCGCGGTGGCGCCCGATCACCCGCTGCTGCGTGAGCCGCAGCCGGTGCGGCTCTCGGCGATCCGCCGGCACCGGGTGGTCGTCGTCGCCGACTCGTCGCGCGGCCTGCCTCCACGCTCCAGCGGCATCAGCTCGGCGGCCGACGTGCTCACCGTCGCGAGCCTGCAGGCCAAGCTGCGCGCGCAGGAGGCAGGCATGGGCGTCGGCTTCCTGCCGACCCTGCTGGCGGCCGATGCCATCGCCCAGGGCCGCCTGGTGGCGCTGCGCGTGGCGGCGCCGAAGCCGCGCATGCAGCTCAGCGTGGCCTGGCGCGCTCAGGAGGCCGGCCCGGCGACGCAGTGGTTCGTCGAGCGGCTGCAGGGCCTGGTGGTGGGTTGATCCGATGCGCCGGCGAATCCTGATCCTGTGCCTGATCGCGATGCTGGCCAGCGGAGTCGCGCAGGCGCAGCCGCCGCGCGGCTGGTTCGGCTTCCTGATCGCCATCGAGAGCGACGGCGGGGCGCTCGACCCGGTGATCCGTTCGGCGACGATCAAGGAAGTGCTGCCGGGCTCGCCCGCCGCCGCGCAGCATGTGGCCGCCGGTGACCGCATCGTCGCGGTCGACGGTCAGGCCGTGGTCGGGCGGCGGGCGCGCGAACTGCAGCCCCATGTCGACAAGGCCGTCGGCGAGGCCGTGGTGCTGCGCCTGCAACGGCAGGGCGGCGAACTGGCCGAGGTGCGGCTGGTGGCGGCGGCGCGCCCGGCGCCGCGCTGACGTGAATCGACTGGCCGTGACGCAGCGATGAACGAGCGACTGTTCCTTCGCCTGCCCGACGATCCGGTGCAGGGCCCGGAGTCCGGCGTGCCGGCGCACAGCCTGCGCGCGGCGCAGGTGCCGGCCGCACTGCGCGGCGTGGTGGCTCATGCGATGGTCTACCGGGAGACGCTGGACGATGCGGCGCCGCTGACCGAGCGTGTGCTGCCCGACGGCGCCTTGCGCCTGGTCATCGGTCTCGGCGACCGGCCGGCGGCGTTCGTCGTCGGCCCATCGATCCGGCCGGCGGTGCTGACGCTCAGCGGTCGCATGCACGGCCTGTCGCTCACCTTGCGGCCTGGCGCAGCACTGGCGCTGTTCGGGTTGCCGGCGTCAGAACTGGCGGAGCAGGCACCGGCGCTCGAACTGCTGTGGCGCTGCACTGCGGACGAGCTCGTCGACCAGCTCGCCGCCGCACCCAGCGAGGCCGCACAGGTGCACAGCGTGTGGCGGCTGCTCGCGCGTCGCGCCGTGCCGCCGGCCAGCGGCGCGCATCAACTCGTCGAGGCGACCACGCAGCGGATCGCTGGCGCAGGAGGTGCGCTGGCGCTGCCGGAGCTGACACGCCTGACCGGGCTCGGCGAGCGCCGGCTGCAGCAGCTGTTCGGTGGCCAGCTCGGGCTGTCCCCACGCAGCGTCGGCCGGCTGGCTCGCATGCAGGCGATGGTGCGCACGCTGCGCGCCGCCGCCGAGCCCGAGTGGGCGCAGCTGGCGGCCGACGGCGGCTTCAGCGACCAGTCGCACCTGATCCACGAATTCCGCCATCTGTTCGGCCTGACGCCCACCGCGTACCGGCGGCTGGCGATTTCGGGTTCTTCCAAGACGGCGATCGCGGCGACGGACAGGATCGAGGCCTCAGAACTTTCGAGGACCCCGCGATGACTTCATCGACACCCCCCCGAGCGCTGCAGCACTGCGTGGCGGTGGTCACCGGCGCGAGCCGAGGCGCCGGCCGCGGCATCGCCATCGAACTCGGCGCGGCCGGAGCGACCGTCAATGTGACCGGCCGCAGCACACGCGCCGCGCCGGCTGCCGGCTACGAGAGCCTGATGGCGCTGTCGGGCCTGGACGCCTTGCCCGGCACCATCGACGACACCGCCGATGCGGTGACAAGCGCCGGCGGCCGCGGCATCGCCGTGCGCTGCGACCATGGCGACGAGGCGCAGGTGCAGCAGCTGTTCGAGCGCGTGCTGGCCGAGCAGGGCCGCATCGACCTGCTGGTCAACAACGCGTGGGGTGGCCACGAGAGCTTCGACGGTGTGTTCGAAGCGCCGTTCTGGCGCCACCCTCTGTCGCACTGGGACGCGATGATGGACCGCGGCGTGCGCCACCACCTGCTGGCCAGCCGCGCGGCGGCGCCGCTGATGGTGGCGCAGGGCCGAGGCCTGATCGTCGCGACCACCTTCTGGGACCGTGGCCACTACCTGTGCGGCAACCTCTACTACGACCTGGCCAAGGCGGCGATCAACCGCCTGGCCTTCGGTGTCGCCGAGGAACTGCGGCCGCACGGCGTGGCCTCGCTGGCGCTCTCGCCAGGCTGGATGCGCACGGAGTTCGTGCTCGCCGGCCACCACACCGACGAGGCGCACTGGCAGGACGTGCCGGCGCTGGCGCGCACCGAATCGCCGCGCTACCTGGGCCGCGCGGTGGCGGCACTGGCCGGCGATGCGCAGGTGATGTCGCGCAGCGGCCAGGTGCTGCGCGTCGCCGACCTGGCGCGCGAGTACGGCTTCACCGACGTCGACGGCCGGCAGGTCGAGGCGTTCGAGCTGTAGCGACGGAGTCCACCGATCCGCATGTTCACCCTGATCCGCCACACGCTGCGCCGCGCCCGGCAGGAACGCCTGCCGCAGGTGGCCGGCAGCCTGACCTTCACGACGCTGCTGTCGGTCGTGCCGCTGGTCGCCGTCGTCTTCGCACTGTTCACCCGCTTCCCGATGTTCGCGCGCTTCGAGGCCGCGCTGGAGGACCACCTGCTGCGCAGCCTGCTGCCGGCCGACATCGCGCGCACCGTGCTGCGGCACCTGCACCAGTTCGCCGCCAACGCCAGCGACCTGACCTGGCTCGGCTCGGCCTTCCTGCTGGCCACCGCCGTCGCGATGCTGGTGACGATCGAAAACGCCTTCAACCAGATCTGGAACGTCAAGCGCGGCCGCCCGTGGCTGAAGCGGGTGGGGCTGCACGTGCTGGTACTGGCCGTCGCGCCGCCGGTGCTCGGCGTGATGCTGTGGGCCGCGACCACGCTGCTCGGCCTGTCGATGGGCTGGATCGGGCCGCTGCCACCGTCGACGCGCTTCGTGCTCGACCTCGGCCCGGCCGCGCTGACCTGGCTCGTGCTGGCCAGCCTGTACCGCCACGTGCCGAACACGCGGGTGCGCTGGCGCGATGCGCTCTTCGCCGCGCTGCTCGCCAGTGCCGTGCTCGAGCTCGGCAAGCGCGGCTTCGCGGCCTACCTGCTGAAGATCCCGACCTACAAGGCTGTGTACGGCGCCTTCGCGGTGTTCCCGCTGTTCCTGCTGTGGGTCTACTTCTCGTGGCTGGTGACGCTGGCCGCTGCGCTGATCGCCGCCAACCTGCCGCGGCGCGCCGGGCCGGGCGGCTGAGCCCGCGCCGCGGCACACCGCGTTGAATGCACACCGATGCCCGTCTCGATCCGCCGCCGTTCCTGGTGGCCTGCCTGTGCGCCCCCTGGTGCCGCACCTGTGACGAGTACCGCGCCTCAGCGCAGCTGCAGCCGGGCGGCGAGCGCATGCAGCTCGCGGTTGACCGGGTTGCGGTGGAGGAAGCTGTCGCGATACGCAGGCGGGACGTCGTTGTCGAGGCGGTCGCGCACCCAGTGCAGCCCCTGGTCGACATGCCCGCGCGCGGCATGGTCCTGCCCGGCACCCAGGCTCACCCGGGCGGCCACGCACCACAGTTCGGGCAGATAGAAGTTGTCCGGCCCGTACTCGGACGACAGCGCGAGTGCGGATGCGACATGGACGGCCGCCCGTCGCCAGGCCTCCTGGTCGGCCGCCCGCGACGCCGCACGGACATGCGCCGACATTGCGATGCCCATGCGGCCCTCGCGGGTCGCCCGGTTGGCGATGGCCGCGGCTATGGCCTCGCCCTCGTCGGCGCCGACGGACTGCGCCGCAAGGAGCGTGGCGATGACGTGGAAGGCATCCGCTGGACTTCCGTGCGACGCCAGCGCCGCACGCATCTCCGCAACCGCGTTGCCGGCGCGTCCGCCGGCGATCTGGGCGCGCAGCACGTCTCGCACGAGGGCGATGCCTGGCAGCAGGTCCGCCGGCCGGGCGGCCAGCAGCGGGTGCGCGCGCGCCGGCTGCCCGAGGAAGACATGCAGCAGGCCGAGCCTGAACTGCGTGAGCGCCACGTCGTTGACCATCTTCGCCGACTCGAACACGCCGAGGCTGGTTTCGAGCATCGGCAAGGCCCGCGCGTACTGGCCGAGATCGCGGAGCCGGGTGGCCAGCCCGGTCTCCTCCTGGACGACGCGGGAGCGCTGCGCATCGCCGGCCGCGGCCGCCTCGCGCAAGGCCTCTTCCGACAGCGTGCACCCCTCGGCAACCCGGCCGGTCCGGCAGAGCAGGCTGGCCGCATTGGCCAGCGACATCCAGACCCAGTCCCTGCGCTGCGTCTCGCGGGCCAAGGCGACGGTGCGCTGCGAGACGGACACGGCGTCCTGCATGCGTCCGCACCGGTCCAGCACGAGCTCCATCTCGACCGACAGGCGCCAGCGCATGACGACATCACCCTCGGCCTCGACCCAGGTGCGCACGCCCTCGAGCACGGCCGCACACTCGCTCGGGCGTGCCAGCTGCCGCAACGCGGCCGACCACAGCAGGACCAGTTCGAACTCCAGGTCGCGCCGCCCCAAGGCCCGCGCGGCCTCCACTGCAGTCGGTACGTTCTCGAGATAGCTGACATGTTCGTGCCGGTTGTCCGCCAGGAAGAGCCGCACCGCGAACGCATCGAGGCGCTGCAACTCGGTCGAGGCCAGGCCCTGCAGTCGATCCACCTCGGCGACGACCTCGGTGGAGAAGTCCTTCGTGACGAGCTGCTGGGCCCGGGCCAGCAGGGCCTCGAAGCGTCCGGTCGCATCGCCCGCGCGTTCGCAGCAGTCGGCCGCGCTGGCCAGCAGCGCGCACTGCTCGGCATCGCGCCCGGCGTCGTAGGCCCTGACTGCGGCGGCCCGGTAGGCCAGCGCCGCCTGCGGCCAGCACTGCGCCTGTTGCCAGTGATCCGCGATGCGAACCGGCTCGCCACCGCGCGCCTCGAGGAACGCGGCGATGTCCGCGTGCAGGTGGCTCGCCACCGAGGCGGGCACCGACGCACGCGCCGCCTCGTAGATGAGGTCGTGCGCGAATGCGCCCTCGCAGAGCACCTGCGCCGCCTCGAGCTCGGCCCAGGGATCGGCGAGATCGAGGGCGCGCCGGCCGGTCACGTGCACCGCCAGGGCAGTCGAGAAGTCCGGCCCGGCCACCGCGGCGCAGCGCGCCAGCTGGACGGCCTCGGGCGACAGGCGACGGATGCGCTGGTCGATCAGCGCGATCGCGCTGGGCGCGGCGCGCAGCACGGGGGCGAGCCGTGCGCCCCCGTCGAGACCGCAGGTCTTGACCGTCTCCAGGACGAACAGCGGGTTGCCCCCGGTGTGGCGGTACAGCTCGTCGGCGTCGCGCCAGGCCGGTGCGAGCGGAAGGTCGAGCGAATCGACGAGGGCCGCAACGCCGTCGCGCGCCAACGGCTCCAGGCGCACCACGTTCGCACCCGAAGCGGTGAGCAGCCCCTGGATCCAGCCGAACGCAGGCTGCCCCGGATCCGCCGGACGCGATGCGATGAACCACCGCAGGGACAGCGTGTCGACCAGGAACCGCAGCAGCTCGACGCTGGCGGCGTCGGCGTACTGGAGATCGTCCACCGCGCACGCGTCGATCCCCTCGGCCGCACCCGACAGGGCCGATGCGCAGGCATTGAACAGGCGCGTTCGAGCGGCCTCGTCGTGCAGCAGCTCGGGTTCGCCCAACTCGGGCAGGAGACCCGCCAAGCAATTGCGAACCCCTTGCGGCAAAGACCGAAGGGCCGCGTGCGGCAGCAACCGCAACAGCCGCGACACGCTCGCGTAGGACACGCGTTCATCGCCGGGCCGCGCACCGAACCGCAGGACCGCGGCCTTCGAGCGCGCGAAGTCGTCCAGCAGTCTCGACTTGCCCACGCCAGCGTCACCGATCACCAGCGCCGGCCGCCGGCGCTGCCAGGCGTCTTCCAGGGAAGCCCACTCCCGCTCGCGACCCACGAGGCGCGGTGGACGCAGCAGCGACGCCGGCACCCGTCCGGCATGCTGCAGTTCTGCAGTGAGTGCGGAGCTCTGCACGGTGGCCAGCAGCGCCATCGTCTCCGCCGACGGCCGCGCACCCACCTCGTCCTTCAGCACCTGTTCGCAGTGGTCGAAGGCCAGCAGCGCCGCTGCACGGTCGCCGCGCAGGTAATGCAGGCGGATCACACGCCGGTGTGCCTCCTCGCTGAGCGGTTCGAGCGCGAGCAGTTCGCGCGCATGGGTCAGCGCATCGTCCCAGTCCTTCGCCGACTCGGCCATCTCGGCAAGTTCGGCCAGCGAGCGGCGCACACGGCCACGGCGCCGGTCGCGCTGCAGCGCGAGCCACTGCGCGAACTCGCCGCCGACCTCGAGCGGCACGCCATCGAGCAGCGTGTCGGCTTCGTGCAGGTCGTGCGACACGCCCTCGGCCAGGGCGGCGGTGGCGGCGGTGGCGCCGGGCACGACCAGGTCGACGCCGACCTGCCGCCGCAGCTGGAAGAGGCGCTGACGCAGCGAGTTGCGCGCGGCCTCCGGCGGCTTCTCCGGCCACAGCAGCGCGGCCAGGCGGTTGCGCGGCGTGGGGCCTTCGAGGGCGAGCCACGCGAGCAATGCAGCGTCGAGCGCGGCCAACCCCTGCGGCGGGCCACCGGGAGGCGCGGCGCGGGGCGTCCCGCTCAGGTGCAACTGCATGGGTGCAGGGGCGAAGTGGTTCGTTGCGCCCGATGCTAGCGGCAGCGGACGCACCCGCACGTCGGCGGACGCCGAAGCCGTCACGGCAGCGTGCGCACGAGCACCGCATTGCCGGCGCTGATCGCAATGCGCTTGCTGCCCGGCGCGGCGATGCCCTTGACGCTGCGCGCATTGGCCACCGCGTTGCCATCGGACGCCAGCGCCGCCGCTTCGGCCCGCGCGTCGAAGAGTGTCGTCACCACCCCGCCCATCGTGACGCGGCGCACCCAGGCCGGCGCGGCGGTCGACGCGCCGAGCTGCAGCACGATCAGGTTGCCGTCCGGGTCGAAAGTCAGCCCGTAGGGCCGGTCGAAGCGCGCGGCGGTGCCGGTGCCGTCGAGCGTGCTCTGCTGCCCCGCCGCACCGGCGAAGGTGCTGACCTCGCCGGCCGGCGTGATGCGCCGGATCGTGCCGTTGTCGTGGTCGGCCACGAACAGGTCGCCGTTGGCCGCGTAGGCCAGGCCGGTGGGCCCGGAGAAGCGCGCCGCGGTGCCGGTGGCGTCGGTGCTGCCGCGGTTGGCGTCACCATCGAAGTAGTTGGTTCCGCCGGCGAAGTAGCTCTGCGTCCACGCACCGCCCGGCTGCTGGGTGGCGAGGATGATCGCGTGCCGGGAGGTGTCGGCGATGGCGACGCGCCCCAGCGGGTCGACCGACAGGCCGTTCGAGCTGTACACCGGGCAGTTGGCCAGCGTGATCTCGGTCACCGGTGCCGGCGCGGTCAGCGGCGGCTCGGCGCGCCACAGCCCGCACCAGCTGTTGCTGCCGACGAACAGCGAGCCGTCCGGCGCCAGCGCGGGGTTGGCAAAGAAGCTCGTGGCCGTGATGGAGGCGAAGAACAGGTGCGTCACCGCCGCGCCGGGGTCGATCTTCGAGACGAACTTGCCGTTGCTGCTGGCCACGTAGAGGTTGCCGGACGCGTCGGCCGTCAGGCCCTGCGGGCTGTCGAAGCGCGCGGCCGTGCCGGTGCCGATGGCGGTGCCGGCGGACGAGAAGTCGCCGGCGAACAGCACCATGCCGGGCGGCGGACCGGCGGGTGTGACAGTGAGCAGTGTCCCGGGAACGATCACCAGCCCCGCGCCGTTGTAGACGATCACGCCGTACACCGCGCCGCTGTCGGCCAGCGCGAGCACCGGCGTCGTGTAGTTCGCCTCGGTGGCACCCGGGATCGCCACGCCATTGCGCGTCCACTGGTAGCGCAGCCCGCTGCCAATGGCCGAAATGGTGAACTCCCCGACGCTCCCCTCCGACACCTCATAGACGTCGGCCACCGTCCCGACCTGGGGCGCCCCAGCGACGAGCACTTCCGCCGGCTCCGACGTGACGCTGCCGAGCGCGTTGCCCACGGTCACCGTGTAGCTGCCGTTCGAGATCGAGGCGATCGAGTCCAGGGTCAGCGTCGGGCCGTTGCCCGGCGTGATCGGCGAGCCGTCCTGGAACCACTGGTAGGCGAGCGGCCCGGTGCCGCTGGCCGCCACCGCCAGCGTGGTGGTCGCGCCGGGCACCACCACCACCGAGACGGGCTGGGTGGTGATCGTCGGTGCCGACGGCGGGGCCACGGCAGTGATGTCCAGCGCCGCCGCGGGGCTGGTGACGCCGATGGCACCGGAGGTGACGATGACCGAGTAGCTGTCCGCATCGCCCGGCTGCGCCGATGCGATCGTGTACCCGGCCGCGGTGGCCCCATCGATGGGGATTCCACCCTTCAGCCACTGGTAGGTGAACGGGCCGGTGCCGGTGACGCCCACGGTGAAGGTGACCGACTGCCCCTGTGCCACGCTCGCCGATGCCGGGCCGGCAACAATGGTGGGTGGCACCACGCTCACGGGAATGGCGCTGACCGTGAGGCGGCCCGCCGCACTGGCGACGCTGCCCACGGCGTTGGTGACGACCACGCTGTAGTCGCCCGCCTTCGTGGCGTCCACCGCGGGCAGGCGCAGCACCGCGCTGTTCGCGCCGGTCAGGTTCACGCCGTTGCGACGCCACTGGAAGCTCAGCGCATCGGTGCCGGCGGCGCGCACCGCGAACACCGCGTCGCTGCCGGTGAGGACGGTGATCGGCAGTGGCGCGTTCACGATGGTGGGCGCCACCGCCCTGGCATCGACCGACACCGTGACCGGCAGGCTCGGCGTGCTGCCCACTGCGTTCGTGGCGACCAAGCGGTACTGCTGGCCGTTGTTCGGCAGGCCCAGCACGCCGGTGGTGTAGCTCGCGGCGGTGGCGCCGGCGATGTTCGTCCAGGTCGCCGTGGAGTTGGCCGGCCGCTGCTGCCACTGCAGCGTGGGCACCGGCAGGCCCGAGACGCCGACGCTGAAGCTGGCCGTCTGGCCGGCCACGATGCGCAGCGGCTTCGGCGGCGACTTGATCTCGGGCAGCGTGGGCGCGTTGATGAGCGTCAGGCGCGCCGGCTTCGTGGCCACGCAGGGCGGCGCCGCGACGC
Source organism: Chitinophaga pinensis (assembly GCA_943370595.1). Lineage (GTDB taxonomy): Bacteria > Pseudomonadota > Gammaproteobacteria > Burkholderiales > Burkholderiaceae_C > Piscinibacter. The sequence goes on along the minus strand of CALRRO020000001.1, from coordinate 554,255 downwards.
CGGGCGGGGTGTAGCAGGCGCGGGCGCGGAACAGCGCGTTCGCGTCGGCCGCCGTCACGGCGAGCCGGGTGCTCATCTTCCAGACGAACCACTTCTTGACTGCAGCGCTGGGCTTGGGGTCCGGGCTCTCGTCCTGATAGGAAGTGCCGATGGCGCGCCACGACAGGCCGTCGTCGTCGCTGCGTTCCCAGGTGATCAACGCGCGGTCTTCCGGGGTAGGAGATCGGAATTCCTCGAAGCCCACCAGCTTCGCCGCACCGCCCCTGAACAGCGCACTGATCGTCAGCTTCTCGCCCGGTGTGGCCTGCAGCGCGGGGGGCGACCAGTCAACGGCAAGCCCGGGGTAGTCCGGGGAGTTCTGCCACAGGAATTGCCTGAGCTCCGAGAAGATCACGCTGCCGTTGGCGCACCGGACGGTCGCTTCGCTGAAGTTGCGCAGCGTGCTGGTACTGGGCCGAGTCAGGGTGCGCGTGACGGTACCGCCGAAAAGTGGCAGCGCAACGTCCACGCCCCGGACGACACCCGGCGGCAGCACACGCAGCGTGGGATTGACGCACGACGCAGGGAAGACGCCGCCGTTCGACTTCACCGTGACGCGGATCTCGGTGGGTACGACCGGCAGGTCCAGACACGAGCCGTTGCTGCAGGTCATGCTCATCGAATACGCGATCGGCAATGTCGTGGCCAGCGCCGCCTTGAGCGGCCGCGGCACGGCCACGACGGCGAAATGGCCGAGGCGCTGGACCTGGGCGACGAGTTCTCCGGTCGCCCGGTCGAGCGCTCCCACGGCCTGCCACTGCCGTTGCGCATCCACCTGCACCAGCGCGAGTTCCTCGTCCTCCGGGATCGCGGCGTTCGGCCGGGGGATCCGCAGCTCGACGGCCTGCGCGAGCGGCAGCCCGCCCGGCGTGACGGCCCAGACCTCGCCGGCCGGCCGCATCGACGCCGGCAGCGGTGGCGCACCCGCTGCGTCGGCCGCGATGCGCAGCGTCACCGGCGCCGCGAGCGCGCCTTCGGGAACGACGACGGTGACACCGCCTGAACCCACCACCTGCCCGCCGGCCGCATCCAGCGTATCGAGCGAAAAGGCAGGCGTGTCGGGCGCCGCGTCGGGCGACTCGCCGACTGCGCCGCCGCCACACCCCACCACGGCGACCGCCAGGCCGATCACCCCGAGCCACTGCCAACTGCGCTTCATGTTCCGCTCCCTGGCCCCGCCGAGGGGCCACGGAACGAGTTGTAGGCAGCGGGGCGTTAGCGAAGCGTTAGCGGCCGCTGCAGAGCCGCCACGACCGCCCCCGCGGCGAACACGATGGTGGAGGCCGCGATGCCCGAGGCCCAGGCCGCCGCGGGCAGATTGAGCCCGCGCTGCGGCACACTGCGGCGCATGCACACCGACGCCCGTCTCGACCCGCCGCCGTTCCTGGTGGCGTGCCTGTGTGCCGCCTGGTGCCGCACCTGCGACGAGTACCGCGCCACCTTCGAGGCGCTGCAGCGGCAGTTCGGCGCGCAGGTGCAGTTCCGCTGGGTCGACATCGAGGACGACGAAAGCGCGCTGGGCGGCCTCGACGTGGTCGACTTCCCGACGCTGCTGGTGGCCGAGGGCGAGACCATCCACTTCGCCGGCCCGGTGCTGCCGCATGCGCAGGCGGCTCGCCAGCTGATCGAGCGCGCGCTGCGCCGTGAACTCGCACCGGTGGTCGATGACGCGCTGACGGGCCTGCCCGGGCGCATTGCCGCACTGCGCGGCTGAGCGCTGGCCGGCCCGGCCGGGCCGAAGTCGGATGTGACAATCCGCGCAATGGCCCGCATGCGGAACACGAAAGAGACCGGCGCGGCAGCGCCGCCGCCCGCGCGCACGCTCAATTCGCAGACCGCGCCGGCGCCCGGGTGGCTGCAGCGGCTGAACGACCGCACGCGGCACGAACAGCGCCCCTTGATCCTGGCGCTGCTGCTGTCGCTGCTGATGCACGCACTGCTGCTGAGTCTGCAGTTCGGTGGCGAGGCAGCGGGGTTGCCCGGCCTGGGGCTGCCGTGGCGTGATCGGCGTGCGGAGGTGCCCGAGCTGCGCATCGTGCTGACGCCGATGCCGGCTGCGCCGACGCCGTCCCCGCCGAAGCCGGCGGTGGAAGAGCCGCCGCCGCGGGCCCGCAGCGCTCGCTCGCCGGCGCCGCGCCCGAGCCCGGCGCCACCGCCGCCATCGTTGCCGGCGGAGCCACCGGCACCCCCGACACTTCAGCCGCCCGCCGCGGTGGTGGCCCAGACGCCAGTGAGCGAGCCAGCGCCGCCGGCCGAGGCGCCACCCCCCGCCGTGGTCGACGCGGTGCCGCTGCCACCACCGGTGGAGCGAGTGGCCATGGCTCCTGCCCCGGCCCCGGTTCCGGTTCCGGTTCCGGCCGTGGCCGAGCCTGCGCCTGTGGCGCGTGTCGAACCTCCGCCGCCCGTGGCCGTCGTCGCGATCGCGCCCAGCGCGTCGAGTCCGGAGGCTACGCCGGCGCCGTCGCGCGATGCCGCCGAGTTGGAACTTGAAGCGCAGCGCGCCGAAGCCGCGCGGCAGGAGGCCGAACGTCAGGAAGCCGCACGCGCCGAGGCCGCCCGGCTGGAGGCCGAACGCATCGAGTCGGCCCGGAAGGCCGAGGCTCGCCGCGAGGCGCAACAGCAGGCACTCGCGCGCGAGGCTCTAGCGCGCGAAGAGGCCTCGCGTGCCGAGGCCGCGCGCCAAGAAGCGGAGCGCCAGGAAGCAGCACGACAGGCTGCCGCGCAACTGGAGGCGCAGCGGCAGACTGCCGCTCGCCAGGAGGCAGCACGCGCCGAGGCTTCACGGCTAGAGGCCGAACGCCAGGAAGTGGCACGACAAGCGGCCGCGCAACTGGAGGCGCAGCGGCAGGCCGCCGCACGCCAGGAGGCGGCACGCGCCGAGGCCGCGCGGCAGGAAGTGGAGCGCCAGGAAGCAGCACGACAAGCGGCCGCGCAACTGGAGGCGCAGCGGCAGGCCGCTGCACGCCAGGAGGCGGCACGCGCCGAGGCCGCGCGGCAGGAAGCAGAGCGCCAGGAAGCAGCACGACAAGCGGCCGCGCAGCTGGAGGCGCAGCGGCAGGCCGCCGTACGTCAGGAGGCCGCACGCGCCGAGGCCGCGCGGCAGGAGGCAGAGCGCCAGGAAGCAGCACGACAAGCGGCCTCGCAGCTGGAGGCGCAGCGGCAGGCCGCCGCGCGCCAGGAGGCCGCACGCGCCGAGGCCGCGCGGCAGGAAGCGGAGCGTCAGGAAGCAGCACGGCAGGCGGCTGCGCAGCAAGAGGCGCAGCGGCAGGCCGCCGCACGCCAGGAGGCGGCACGCCAGGCTTCAGCGGCTCGCGATGCCGCTCAGGAGGAGGCCGCAAAGAGGGAAGCGGTGCTGCGCGCCATCGGGCGCCAGCTCGACGAGGAGGCCGACCGCCGGGACGCGGCGAAGGCCGCCGCGGCGTCGAGCACGCTGCCCTTTTCGCTGAGCACTGCGCGCCGCGCGAGGCTGTGGGGCCGCACCGATCCGAACGCGCAGCTGGTGCAGTACGCCGAGGCCTGGGCGCGCAAGATCCAGCTCAACACCTTGCCCGACACGATCCGCGAGCTGTCGAAACGGCCGCACACGCCGCCGATGGTGACGGTGGCCGTGCGCAGCGACGGCTCGGTCGAGTCGGTCACCTTCGTCGTCTCCAGCGGCGTGGCCGAGATCGACGAAGCGATCCGCCGCATCATCGAGAGCCAGCGCCCCTATCCGACCTTCCCGCTGGCACTGGCCCGCGACTTCGACGTGGTCGAGATCCGCCGGACCTGGTACTTCGACGCCGCCGTGCGCCTGCAGTGACGCGTGCAGCGTTCAGGCCCGGCCAGGCTGCGCCAGCTCAGGGCACGGCCAGCCAGATCTCGTTGCGGCGCAGGAACCAGGGCGTGATCGGCGGGTTGTAGCGCGAAAGCACCGGCTCGCCCGACCACGACACGGCGGCGTCGCGCAGCGCGGCCTGCAACTTGCCCAGGTGCTCGTCGTAATTGGCCTGCGTCCAGCGGCCGGAGTAGCGGATCACCGCGACGCGGCTGGCCGGCACCTGCCGCAACTTCACACGCGCGTCCAGCGGCACCGGGGCGGTCTCCAGCGTCACGTCGCGCGGCAGCACGAACTGCACCACGTAGCCGCTGGCCGTGGCGGCCTGCGTCACCGGTGCGGTCATCGCCATCTTCACCGGCACCGCCGACTGCGTCACCGGTGCCGTCATCTCGAGTTTCCGCTCGCCCTGGTTCTTGCCGAAGATGTAGCCGGCCAGGATCGGAAAGGCGGTGTTGCCCGCCTCGTCGGCCGGCCCCTCGACGGTGACCTCGGCCACGACGTATGGTGCGTACTGGCGCAGCTCGACCTCGCCGATGCGGCGCTCGACCTCGTAGGCGGGCTCTTCGATGGCGTGGCTCATGCTGGGGGCGAAGGCGGCAAGCAGGGTGATCAGGAAACGGCGCATGGCGCGAGTGTGCGCGCTGCGATCCGACCCTGTCCGTGCGGTGGGCGTTGCGGTTCGCCGGCTTCGGCGACGTGATCATCGACGCCAGCACGGCGGCGCCGCCTCAGGCGCAGGTCGCGCGGTCGCAGGTCGCTCAGTCGTAAGTCGGGTAGCGCGCAGCGATCTCGCCCACGCTCGCGCGCACCCGGGCCTCGGCGGCGCCGTTGTCGCCGGGGCTCGCGCGCAGGCCGTCGAGAAGTTGCGCGATCAGGTCGCCGACGGTCTCGAACTCCGCCACGCCCAGGCCGCGCGTCGTCGCCCCCGAGACGCCGAAGCGCAGGCCCGACATGACCTTCAGGTCGGCCGCGTCCGATGGGATCGGGTTCATGTTCGCGATCACGCCGGCACGCTCGAGGCTTTGCGCGGCCGGTGCGCCCGTCAGCCCCTTGGCGCGCAGGTCGACGAGCATCAGCGGCGTGTCGGTGCCGCCGCCGACGAGGTCGAAGCCATGCTGCTGCAGGCGGGCGGCGAGGGCGCGCGCATTGGCCAGCACCGCCGCGGCATAGCGCGCGAACTCGGGCCGCAGGGCCTCGCCCAGCGCCACCGCCTTGGCAGCGACGATCTGCAGGAACGGCGTGCCCTGCAGCCCCGGGAAGACCGCCTGGTTGATGCGCTTTCGCAGGCCCTCGTCGTTCCACAGGATGATCGCGCCGCGTGGCCCGCGCAGCGACTTGTAGGTCGTGGTGGTGACGATGTCGGCGTGCGGGAAGGGCGAGGGGTGTGCACCGCCGGCGACCAGGCCGGCGAAGTGCGCCATGTCGACGAGCAGCTTCGCACCGCCGGCGTCGGCGGCGCGGCGGAAGGCGGCGAAGTCGAGTGCGCGCGGGTAGGCCGAGCCGCCGGCGATGACGAGCTTCGGCCGGTGGCGGCGGGCCAGCTCGATGACCTCGTCGTGGTCGATCAGGCCGTCGCTGCGGCGCACGCCGTACGAGATCACCTTGAACCACCGGCTGCTGAAGTTGGCGGCTGCGCCGTGGCTCAGGTGGCCGCCGGCGTTGAGGTCCATAGAGAGGATGGTGTCGCCCGGCTCGGCCACGGCGTGCAGAACGGCATGGTTGGCCTGGCTGCCCGAATGCGGCTGCACGTTCGCGAAGCGGCAGCCGAACAGCTGGCAGGCGCGCTCGATGGCCGTGGCCTCGACGACGTCGACATTCACCGCGCCGGCGTGGTAACGCTTGCCGGGGTAGCCCTCGACCGTCTTGTTGGTGAGGATCGATCCCTGCACGTCGAGCACCGCACGGCTGACGATGTTCTCCGAGGCGATCAGCTCGATCACGCCACGCGTGCGGGCTTTTTCGCGGGCGATCGCGTCGGCGATGACGGGGTCGGTCTGTGAAACGCGGGCGCTGAAGTAGCCGGGCGGAAGCAGAGAGGCTGTGGGCATGGGTGGCGCGTCCTGAGGTGCTCGACGCTGGCCATGCTATGTCCAAATCCGTGCTGCGCCGGCCGCGACCGATGCGTCGATCTGCTGTTCCAGGCCTTCGAGCATCGCGTAGCGGCGCCGGTACAGCGCCCGCTTGCGCGCCGGCACGGCATCGGCCTCGCGCCGCGGGTTCGCCGGGGTGAGCTCGAAGAAGCCGTCCGCAGTGGCCAGCCCGCCGCTCTCGCGCCAGACCTCGTCGTAACTGGACAGCACCTGGCCGCTCGATGCGTAGAAGGCGTTGCTGCTGACGCGGTGCGCGTCGTCGATCGCGAGGATGCGTGTGACGCCGAGCGTGTGTCCGACGCGGCGGAATGCCGCCAGCAACAGGTCGCGCGGACGCAGGCCGTGCCACTGGTGGGTCAGCTGCCGGTAGATTTCGAGCGCGTCCGGGCTGCGCAACCCCTGCAACGCGCCGACGTAGGCGACACGCTGGCCGTCGATCTCGCCGAGCGTGAAGGCCAGGGCGTAGAGGTCGGTACCCTCACGCCGCAGATGGATCGTCGCTTCGCCTTCGTGCTCGAACTTGCCGGGCCGATCGACCTCGATGCGCAAACCTTCGCCGGCATCGGCGAGCAGCGTCGGCGTCGTCGAGCGCAGCAGTGCACTGGGCCCGCGCAGCAGGGCGTAGTGTTTCGCGATCACGCGCAGCCGCTGCTGCGGCGGCCACGCGCCGTGCAGATAGGGGTGGACCACGCAGGTCAGCAGGTAGGGGCGCGCGTCGAGTTCCTCGCGCAGTGCCGGGTTGGCCCGGTTGCCGAGCCAGTCGCGGAAGGTGTCCAGGTGGCGCAGGCAGCGCAGGAAGTGCATGGCCATTCGACCCGGCCCGATCGCCACCGAACCCGGCCGCGGATGACGCACGGCATGCAGCAGGCGCCGCAGCGCCGCCACGCGGCCGACGGGCGCCGAGGCGGGCGGCTGCGGAGGGATCTGCAGGTGCTGGGCGCGAGGCAAAGGCGTGTCTCCGGCCGGACACCTCCGCGACCGGGCGAACTGCCCGGTCAACCGGCAACGGAGTCCGCTGGCCGAGACAATCTACGCGAGGCGACACGTTCTGTCGGTGCTATGACCCACAGAGGCCTTGCGCCGGCCGCACCGGCCCGGCTAGCTCGTGGGTGCCAGCACGACCAGGAAGCGCTGCCCGTCGGGGTCGCTCCCGACATGGGCGCGGATCGGTTGATCCGGCCCGCCGCGCGGCCGCAGCTCGAGGGTCAGCGAGAGGGTGCCCGCATCGGCAGGCCGGTCCGCGAGCAACTCGCGCAGGCGGCGCCGGTCTCCGGCAGACAGGTAGGTGTCGAGATGCTGACCGCAGGCATCGTCGCGCGACACGCCGAGCAGCGCGGCACCACGCAGGTTGAGCTCCTGGATCGTCAGGCTGCGATCGATCGTGAAGCAGCCAACCGGCTGGTGCTCGTACAGCTCGATCTGCCGGCGCAGCATCGACTCTAGTTCGGCGCGCGACTCGCGCAGGTCCTCCGCCTGCAGCTCCAGCTCGACCTGGTGGACCTGCAGTTCGTGCAGCAGGGCGAGGGCGTCGGCGGCGGTGTCCGGCGAGGCGGCCAGGTCGTGCAGCACGGCCAGGGCATCGGAGGCGGCGAAGGGAACGGTGCTGGCGTTGGCGGCACCGGTCAGTCGTGAGGACGCCCGGCGGCGCAGGTCCGTCAGGCGTTCGTGCGGCAGGGAAGGATTCGACATGGGGCCTCTCGCGGCAACGGCGCTGCCAGGGTCCGACTCTACGCCTTGCGCAGGCGCGCCTCGAGTTCCTTGGCCACGGTGATGTCGACGAAGGTGATCACCGCGCCCTGGATGACGTTGGCCAGCGTGCGGTAGGGCATCACCCGCACCGAGAACCAGTGCCCGTCGGTGGTCGGGATCTGCTTCTCGCTGAAGGCAAGCGTGCGCAGCGTCTCCTTCACGTCGGCGTGCAGCTGCGGGTAGACCAGCGTGGTGGCCAGGTCGCTCAGCGGCCGGCCGATGTCGGCCTCGCGCAGGTGGACCACGCGGCCGATCTGCTCGGTGAAGCGCCGCACGTTCAGGTCGTTGTCGAGGAACAGCGTCGCGATGTCGGTGCTGTTCAGCAGGTTCTGCATGTCGCTCTGCGCCAGCGCCAGGTCGTCGAGCTTGGACTGCAGTTCGCCGTTGATGGTCTGCAGCTCCTCGTTCATCGACTGCGCCTCCTCCTTCGAGGTGGTCAGCTCCTCGTTGGCCGACTGCAACTCCTCGTTGGTGGACTGCAGTTCCTCGTTGGCCGCCTGCAGCGCCTCCTGCGAGGCATGCATCTCCTGGCGCAGGGCACGGATCTCCTCGCGCGAGCGCAGCAGTTCCTCGCCGAGCGCGGCGTCGGTGGCACCGGCGGCCGCTGCGCCGCGCCGGCGGCGCCCGGGCGCCGCGGCGACCTCGCGGAACACGATCATCGCGGTGCCCGCGAGCGCCTTCGGCTGCGTGACGGCCTGAACGGTGATCTCGACCGCGCCGGGGGTCTCGTCGTCCAGGCGCAGGTCGCGCAGCTCGACGGTGGTCTTGTCCTGGAACGCCGTGCGTAGCGCAACGCCGAGCTGCGCGCGGATGCCTGGGCGCGCCATCGCGTGGATGCTCCAGTTCGCCTTGCCCGCGGCCGGCTCCAGATATCGCCCGGTGCGCCCGTTGATGTAGAGGATGTCGCCGCCTTCGTTGACCAGCACCGCGGCCGGCGAGAACTGCTGCAGCAGCAGCTGGTCGGTCAGCGATTGCAGGTTGGCGGGAGGAGCTTGCAGAGGGGGCAGACCGGACTCCTGCGCGGCCGGGCGTGTCGACGGCCGGCGATGGGTGGGAAAGTGGACCGAACCCAGCGCCATGCCGTGTTCGCTGCGCCAATATAGCCGCGACTTCGGCTGCAGCGGGCGGAACATCGCCTGCGAGCGACCGACGGTCTCCGAGGTGCCCAGCATCAGCGCGCCGCCGGGGCGCAGGCTGTAGTGGAACAGCGGCACCAGCCGCTGCTGCAGCGCCGCGCCGAAGTAGATCATCAGGTTGCGGCAGCACAGGATGTCGAGCCGCGTGAACGGCGGGTCGAGGATCACGTCGTGCTGCGCGAACAGCACCATCTCGCGCAGGCGCGGGTCGATCTGGAAGCCGCTGGCATGCGCGGTGAAGAAGCGCGCCAGGCGGTCCGGCGGCATGTCGCGGGCAATGCCCGCCGGATAGACGCCGGCGCGCGCCAGCGCGATCGCGTCGGCGCTCAGGTCGGTCGCGAACACCTGCAGCCGGCGGCCGCGGTGCACCGGCGCCGACTCGGCCACCTCGGTGAACAGCATGGCCAGCGAATAGGCCTCTTCCCCCGTCGAGCAGCCCACCACCCAGGCGCGCAGCGGGCCGCCGTCGATGCCACCGCGGCCCATCAGCGCCGGCAGCACGGCATCCTTGAGCTCCTGCCAGACCTCGGGGTCGCGGAAGAAGGCGGTGACGCCGATCAGCACCTCCTTGAACAGCAGGTCGAGCTCATGGGCGTTCGTGCGCAGGAAGGCCGCGTAGGCGGGCATCGTGTCGAGCCCGTGCACCGCCATGCGCCGCGCGATGCGGCGCAGCAGGCTGTTCGGCTTGTACTGCGTCAGGTCGTGGCGGGTGTGTTCCTGCAGCAGCGCGAGGATCTCGGCGAACGCGCTCTCGTCCGGCACGTCGCTGTTGAACGCCTCGCCTTCGGTGGGCGTGCGCGGGCCGGCGACGCCGAGGATGCGCGCCGGCATCTCGGCCGGCAGCGCGACGATGTCGGCGCAGCCTGCCGCGATGGCATTGCGCGGCATCGCGTCGAACTGCGCCGACTCGGGTTGCTGGGCCAGGGTCAGCCCGCCCTGCGAGCGGATGGCCTGCAGGCCCAGCGTGCCATCGGAGCCCATGCCCGAGAGCACCACGCCGATGGCGCGGTCGCCGAGCTCGCGCGCCAGCGAGCTGAACAGCACGTCGATCGGCAGGCGCTGGCCGCGCGGCTGCGACGGTTCGGCCAGATGGAAGGCGCCGCCCATGAGCGTCATCTCGGCATTCGGCGGGATCACGTAGACGTGATCGGCCTGTACGGGCATCGACTGGCCGACCTCCTCCACGGGCATCGCCGAGACACGCTGCAGCAGCTCGCCGAGCAGTGCCTTGTGCGTCGGGTCCATGTGCTGCACGACCACGTAGGCCAGCCCGCTGGAGGCTGGCACCTGCGCGAAGAACTGCTCCAGCGGTTCCAGCCCGCCGGCCGATGCGCCCAGGCCGACGACGCGGGTGGCATGGCTTGCGGGTCGGTGCGTCTTCGGGTCGGCCATGGGGGGAGTATGCGGCGCGCGCTCGCAGCGTCCGGGCGAGACCCCTGTGCGCTCGGCGGTCTGTGCGCTGGCGAACACACCGACACGCGGTTGCGCTGCCTCAATGGCGCCGGGCGACGGACGCGTACAAGGGGCAGGCTCGGCCGGCTGGCGGCCAGGGAGAGCGTATTGATCGATGCTGCCGATGCCTGCCGGAACCACCTGCTGGCAAGCTTCTCCGACGTGGAACGGCAGCGCCTGCTGCCGCGGCTGGAGCGGGTCGAACTGCGTGCGGGCCAGTCGCTGCACGATGCCGGCGCAAGCTGGCGGCATGTCTACTTCCCGACCACGGCGGCGGTCTCGCTGCTGTACCTGTCGCGCGACGGTGCAGCGCTGGAGATCGCGCAGGTGGGCCGCGAGGGCATGGTCGGCGTGTCGCTGCTGCTCGGTGGCCGTTCGACCACCACCTCCGCCGAGGTGGTGCGTGCCGGTGAATGCCTGCGCCTTCCGGCGGCGGCGCTGCAGGCGGAGTTCGATCTTGCCGGCCCGGCCATGCACCTGATGCTGCGCTACACGCAGGCGCTGATCGCGCAGATCGCGCAGAACGCGGTGCGCAATCGCCATCACGCCCTGGAACAGCAGCTCTCGCGCTGGCTGCTGCTCAGCCTCGACCGGCTGCAGGGCAACGAGTTGCTGGCCACGCAGGAGTCGATCGCTGCGCGGCTCGGCGTGCGCCGCGAGGGTGTCACCGACGCTGCACTGCACCTGCAGGCCGCCGGCCTGATCCGCTATGCCCGCGGCCGCATCCAGGTGCTCGACCGGCACGGGCTGGAACGGCGCAGCTGCGAGTGCTATCGCGTGATCTGCCGCGAGTACGAGCGCCTGCTGCCTACTGCCGCGACCGCGACCGCGACCGCGCCCGTGGCCGCGCAGCGGCGCGAGCCGCGAGACCTGCGCGAGGCCGTGGCGGCGGGGTGAGCGTGTTGCGCGTGATCAGGCCTTCATCGCGCTCGATGTCGGGCCGTGTGACTGGGCAAGCCGCGGGTCGCGCGGATCGTGGCGGGCCAGCTCGGTGCCGACGGCGCGCTTGAGCTTGCGCACCGCGCCGTCGATCGCGCGCTGCGCGTCGTAGGCCTGCTCGCTGACCACCACACCCTGCTGTCCGCCCAGCCGGGCCTCCAGCGTGCAGCGGATGATCTCGTAGCCCGACTGGGGGCGGCGGTTCAGGTCGCGCAGATGCGCTTCGACCTGGGTGATCCGCGCGCCGAAGCGCCCGAGCGCCGTGCGCACCACGCCCTGGAGGTGATCGGTCATGGGGTGGGAGAGGCCGGCACTCGGCTCGGCGTGAAGCAGCACTTGCATGGATGTCCTTGGATGTTCATGGGGGCGGCGCCGCCAGCAGCGTCTCCTGCGGCGGCGGTGCGTTCAGTTCGGCCAGGCAGGCGTCGCGCAGCCGCAGGCCGCGCATCGAGGCGCACCGCCAGCTGGCCACCGAATGCCGCGCCGTGGCCTCGCGCCGCAGCTGGCCCTGGTGCACCGCTTCGCGCACCACCTGGCCGAACGCTGCCAGCAGGCCGGCCGTCGCGAGCATGGCCAGCACTGCGACGAGCGGCCGCCGCGAGGCCCGTTCCGGCCAGATGCCCTTGGCGGCCTCGATCAGGCCGCGGGGGACGAACTGCAGGAAGGTGGTCATGGCGTAAGGGGCACCGCCCGCACGTCGCGGCGGTGATCGAAGCCGCGAACGGTAGGCGCCGCGAGGCACCGTCGTCTGTGCGGCGGCGAACCGATCTCCCGCCGTACGGTCGCGCACAGACGCCCCGCTGCAGCGCGGCTACAACGGACCTCGACGCGCTGCCCCCTTCGGCCGCGACGCGAGCACCCCAGGAGGTCCCATGACCATTCGATTGAGCACCCTGACCACGGCGGCCTTCGCTGCCCTGGCGCTGGCCGCCTGCAGCGGCATGTCCGAGCGCGACAAGAACACCGCCACCGGCGCGGCCATCGGCGGCGCCGCGGGCGCCATCCTCACCGGCGGCAGCACCGCCGGCGCGGTCGGCGGTGCGGCGGTCGGTGGCGTGATCGGCAACCAGGTCGATCCGAAGAAGAAGTGAACCCATCCCGGCCGCCGGCACGACTGCCGCGGCCTCCACGCACAGGAGAGACACGATGAACCGATTCACCATGACCCGCACCACGGCCCTGATGGCCGCCCTGCTGATGGCCGGCACGCTCGGCGCCTGCAACCGCCGCGATGACTCGCAGACGGCGGGCGAGAAGGTCGATGCGGCCGTGGCCAAGGCCGACGAGAAGATCGACGACGCCAAGGTCTCGGCCGAGAAGGCCATGGTCGATGCAAAGAAGGCCGGCTCCGAGGCGATGGACTCGGCCGCGACCGCGGTCGGCGACACCGCGATCACCGCGTCGGTCAAGGCCGGCCTTGCTGCCGATGCCGAGCTGTCGACCATCGACGTCGGCGTCGAGACGCGCGAAGGCCGCGTGGTGCTGCGCGGCAAGGCCCCCGATGCCGCGGCGCGCGACCGCGCGACGCAGCTGGCCACGGCAGTCAAGGGCGTGACCGGGGTCGACAACCAGATCACCACGGTGCGCTGATGTCGGCCGCACGTGAGGATCGGTCGCCGACCGATGTGGGCATCACCGAACGTGCCGCCGCCACGGCGGTGACGGCACGGATCGGGGCCGACATGCTGGCCGCCGCCGGCGAGGTGAACCGCTACTACGCACAGCGCCTGGCGGAGTACCGCCTGGTGCGCTGGCCGGATCTGGACGAGCCGTCGCCTGCGCATGAGGATGCCGACCGCGCCTGAGGCGCCGCTGGGTGACGCGGGCCGCGGCGTGGTCGTCGTGCGCTGCCTCGACGACCTGTCGCAGGCGGCGCCGTGGCGTGCGCAGATCGATGCACTGAACCGCCATTCGGACCGGCCCGACCCGTTCTCGACCTTCGCCCACCTGCAGGCCTGCCTGCGCCTGGACGAGGCTTTTGCGGAGCGGGATGGCACGCAACTGTGGCTGCTGCTGGCCTTTCGCGCAGAGCGCCTCGTGGGCTACGTGGCGCTCAAGCGCGTCGAGCGCCGGGTGATGGGCTGCCGCGTGGCCACGCTCGGCTTCCTGGACACTCAGGACGCCGACCGGCCGCACCTGGTGGCGCGCGCGTCCGACGAGGCCCTGGTCGGCGCCGCGGTCTACCGCCACCTGCTGGCGCGCCGCGACGAGTGGCACCAGCTCGAGCTGGTGCAGCAAGGCAGCGCCTCGACGCTGTACCCGCCGCCGCGCGGCCTGGACCTGTCGAACTACCTGCTGCGGCAGTGGCCGAGCCTGGAGAACTGCACGATCTTGGTCCGCTGGCCCAGCCTGGACGGTTATGTCGAGGCGCTGGCGAAGAAGTTCCGCACCAACCTCGGCCGGCAGCTGCGCGGCCTGAGCGCCGCCGGGCGGCTCGAGACGATCGCCTCCGCGGACCCGGCCGACACGCCGGCGCTGCTGGAGCTGTACCTCGGCATCGAGCCGTTCAGCTGGAAGCAGGGCACCGACGCCACCATCGGCCGGCACCCGAGGCGGCTGGCGCTTTTCCGCGCGCTGCTCGACCCCGCGCAGCCGATGCGCGTCTCGATCCAGTTGCTGCTGCTCGACGGCGTGCCGGTGGCCGGGCTCATCACCGGTGCGTTCGAGCGCGGGCTGCATGCGCTTCACCTCGTCTACGACGATCGACTGAACCGCTTTGCACCGGGCTCGGCGATGCTGCTGCTGGGCATGCGCCAGGCCATTGTCGAGGGCCACGAGGTCTTCAACCTGCGCTCCGGCTTCGGCTACTACAAGGAACGCTGGCTGGCGCAGAGCACGCCGCTGCACGTTGCGCAGGTCTACCGCGCCGGCAGCCTGCCGTACTGGAAGCGTCGCCTGGGCGACTGGAAGCGCCGGCTGTGGCCGGGCGAGCTGCCGCCGGCCCGCGAACAGTTCAACCCGGCGCGGCGCGACGCGGCGGCGCGGGCGGCACACGGCGCCACGCCGGAGCGCGACATCGCGCAGCGCGAGCGCATTGCCGCGCTGGTGGCGCAGGTGCGTGGCGGTCAGGGCGAGTGCCTGACGAGCGCGCAGCTCGCGGCAATCCTGCCGCTGGGCGGCTCAGGCCGTCTCGCGGCGCCAGGCCGGCAGGTCGCGGCCACGGCGGTCGGTGGGCCATGACAGCACGACGATGCCGGCCAGCGTGATCAGCTCGCCGGCCAGCATGCCGCCCAGTGCGCCGGGCGCGCCGAACTGCTGCATGCCGGCGTAGCTGGCGGCCAGCGAGGTCGTCGCGCCGGCCAGCGTGAGCAGTGTCAGCGCGCGGAAGCGGCCCTGCGCGGCCAGCAGGTAGGCCAGCTGGTCGCGCACCACCATCACCAGGAAGATCGCTCCCCACAGCAGCAGCAGGGCATCGCGCTGCGCGAACTGCTTGCGCAGCAGGCTGGCAAAGATCCAGTCGCGCTCCAGCCAGAGCAGCGCGAACCAGGCCAGCGTGACGCCAGCCATCGCGGCGGCGAAGCCGGCCAGGCGGCGCAGCAGCGCCACGGCGCCGTTTCGGTCCAGCCAGCCGGTGGCCAGCGGCAGCATCAGCGAGCCGATGCCGGTGGACAGCAGGTTCACCGGCATCAGCAGCAGCCGCGTCGCCGCGATCGCGGCCACGGCGGTCACGTCCAGCGTGGCGGCGACCAGGTAGACGTAGCCCTGGCTGAAGGTCCAGTGCATCGCCGCGCCGGCGATCGACCAGCCGGCCAGCGGCACCAGCGCGCGCAACCGGCCGGGCGCCGCGCCATGGTTCCAGTCTTCGTGGCGCCGCAGCGCGCGCGACAGGCCGACGATGCTCAGCAGCGCCGCCAGGCCGACCACGGCCATCGCGCCCGTGGCTGCCTGCGAGCCCCAGGTGGCGGCGAACACGCCGGCCACGGTCAGCGCGGCGAACAGCAGGTCGGTGCGCAGCACGTCCTGCGGGCGCTGGTGGGAGAACAGCAGCAGGCGCAGGCCTTCGCGGTGCAGCACCGCCAGCGCCGCGGCGATGCCGATCACCAGCAGCGCGGTGAGCGGCCAGTCCACCACGCCGGCGATGCGCAGGCCGATCGTGCCGGTGGCCAGCAGCGCCCCTGCGACGGCGAGCAGGCTCGGCCACTCGCGCAGCAATGCGCCGACCAGCAGCCGGCGCCCCGGCAGGTCCAGCCGCGCGAGCTGCGAAGCCAGCGCCGGGCCGCAGAAGGCGTTCTGCAGCGACACCAGCAACGCGATCGCGCTGGTGGCGAGGATGTAGTGCCCGTACTGCAGGTCGCTGCTGCGGCGGATCAGGGTCAGCCCGATCGCGAAACTGGCGGCCGACAGCACGGCCTGGCTGACCACCGCACTGCTGAACAGGCGCGCGAACGCCAAGCGGCGCATCCGCCGCTCGCTCAAGATCCCTCCCGCCGCGTGCGGATCCACTGCGCGGTGTCGTGCGCGCGCAGCATCAACACCAGCTTCCACAGCACGAACACCGGGGCGTGCAGCAGGTCGAGCAGGCCACGCGGTCCCACGCCGCTGAGCTGCCAGCCGCGCAGCACGTGCAGCACCAGGCTGGCCGCGCAGGCCAGGCCGAGTGCGAACCCCATGCCGGCCGAGGGCACCCATGCCCAGGCCACGCCGGCCAGCGCCAGCAGCGCGGCCACACCGAGCAGCACCCAGGCCAGCGGTGGCATCAGCAGGTCCAGCGCGAGGTCGAAGCAGACCGCACCGTCGGGCCGGCTGGCGGCGCGCAGCAGCGCGCCGAGCCGCGCGCGGATCAGCTGGCGGCGGCCGTCTTCCCAGCGCTGGCGCTGCGTCGTCGCTGCGGCCTCGCCGCTGACCATCAGCGCGTCGACGTGTGCTTCGTCGACATGGTGGATGCGGTGGCCGGCCAGCGCCAGGTCGATGCCGTATTCGATGTCCTCGGCCAGCGAGTAGGCGCGGTACGGCACCTCGCGCAGCAGCCGGTGCGTGACACACCAGCCGTTGCCGCGCAGCCCGCACGACAGGCCGAGCCGCTCGCGGGCGCGCGAACGCACGCGGTGGAAGCAGCCCAGTGCGATCGCCATCAGCCGGGTGCGCCACGAGTCCTGCGCGTTGAGCACGCCGTAGTGCGCCTGCATGGCCTTGGCACCGGCCTCGATGCGGCCGGCGAAGGCCTCGAGCAGGTTCGGCGAGACCTCGGTGTCGGCGTCGACCACCACCACCGCATAGGCCCAGGCGTCGCGCCGGCTGGCCGCGAAGCCGAACTCCAGTGCGTGGCCCTTGCCGCGCAGTTCGGCATCGTGTCGCTCGAGCACCACCGCGCCGGCGTTGCGCGCGAGCACGGCGGTGTCGTCGCTGCAGTTGTCGGCCACCACCAGCACGCGAAAGCGCTCGGGCGGCCAGTCGAGCCGCTTCAGGCTGGCCAGCACGCCGCCGATGATCGCGGCCTCGTCGTGGGCCGGCACGACGATGTCGAAGGTCAGGCGGCGCGACGACCGTGGCCCCGGCGCGGGCCGCTGCGACAGCAGCGTGAAGACCAGCAGGTAGAGGCAGGCGGCGGCGGTCGGCAGCGCCAGCGCGATCAGCGCGGTGTAGAGCAGCAGATGCAGCAGTTGCAGCAGCACGGTCATGGCGTGTTCATGCCGGCTGCCCGCCGTACTCGCGGTAGTGCCAGCCGAAGAACACCGACAGCTTGCCGAGGTTGGCCGATGCCTTGAGCAGCCAGCGCACCGCACGGTGCCGGCCCAGCGGCCAGCTCAACAGGGCCAGGGTGGTGGCGGCCAGCGCCTGCAGCGCCGCGCGCAGCGCGAACAGTGCGCGGCCGGCGGTGCCGAGCGCACCGTAGCGCCCCCCGAGCGAATGGCGCGCGAAATCCTGCCCGCCGCGCAGCGCGCGCAGCAGCAGCCAGCGCAGCGACAGGCGCGCCGGTTCGACCGGCTCCTTCACCATCGCCTCGTCGCACCAGACGATGCGCGCGCCTTGCTGCACCATGCGCGCGAGCAGGTCGCCGTCCTCGCCGCCGGTGCGGCCGTACGCCGGGTCGAAGGGGCCGCTCTGGCCGTGCAGCAGCGGCGCGCGCAGCAGCACGTTGCCGAAGCGCAGCTGGTTGCGCGGCACGACGGTGCCGGTGCGCATGCGCGCCCAGTCGTAGAAAGCGCCGCGGCGGATCCAGGCCGGCGCGCCCCGCGGCACGACCGGCACCACCGGGCCGAGCACGCCATCGGCATGCTCGCGCACGGCGCAATGCGCCAGGCCGCGCAGCCAGTCAGGCGGTGCCCGCTCGTCGTCGTCGACGAAGGCGATCCAGTTGCCGCGGGCCAGCGCGACGCAGCGGTTGCGCGTCAGCGAGATGTTCTGCTCCGGCTGCACCTCGTAGCGGACCTGGAACGGCGGCTTCGTCGCGCGCAGGCCGTCGACCACCGCACGTGCGCTGCCCGACGCGTCGTTGTCGACCACGATCACCTCCAGCGGCAGCAGGCGCTGCCAGGTGATGTCCTGCAGCAGCGAGCGCAGGCGGTCGGGGCGCCGGTAGGTGGCAATGCACAGGCTGATCTTCATGGTGGCGGCACCGGGCGGGGGTGGTCGATGCGGTGGGCGGCCGACAGTGCCGCGGCCAGCTCCTGCCGCGCGCGGTACAGGTTCCAGGCCAGCAGCGCGAGCGCGGTGCCGCCGGTCAGCGATGCCAGCCCCTGCGCGAAGCCGAGCAGCAGCATCAGCACGGCGAAGAACATCAGCCGGATCAGGTGCAGCGGCGCCTCCGGCCAGGCCTTGCCGCCGAGCCGGTAGGCGTGGTACGGCACCCAGCGTGCGAGCACATGGGCGCCCAGCGCCGCCGCGCCCACCGGGGTGATGGCCACCAGCGCGACGAAGGCGGCACTGCGTGCGAACTGCAGGCCGGCGAACAGCCACACGCGGGTCGCCTTGTCGAGGCGGTTGTAGAGGTGGAAGCCCGCGTGCGTGGCCAGCAGCACGGCGGCCCAGGCGAGGGCGTCTGCCGCCACCGGCATGGCGGGCCAGCGCAGCAGGCCGATGGCGATGGCGCCGCTGCCCAGCGCCCACAGCCAGGGTGACCAGCGCGGCGTGGCCACCGGCGCATTGCTGAACTCGGCGCTGAGCTTGGGCTCCAGCTCGTGGCGCGCGGCGACCAGGTCGTTGTCGACATAGCCGCGCTCGTAGATGGCCCAGAACGACAGCAGCAGGAACAGCAGGCCCGCCAGGTGCGTGAGCGGATGCGCGGCCAGGCCGATCGAGGCCAGCACCCAGAAGGCGAAGTCCTCCTGCAGGATGCCGCGCAAGATGTAGCGCTGGCCCGGCCGCTTGACCTGCGAGAGGTACTGGCCGGGCAGGTAGACGCCGCTGAGCGCATGGCGGAAGCGCGCCTCCGGCCACACCGTGCGCAGCGGGCGCGCGCAGGCATCGAGCAGGGCGAGGTCCTGCGCGGAATCGGTCAGCACCAGCGCGCTGCGGATCGTGTCGTCGCCGAGGGCGCCCTGGGCGAGTTGCAGCTTGCCGTGGCGGCGGTCGGCGAAGGAGCCGGTGCGCGCGGCGACGATGCGCGCCTGCGGCAGGCCGAGTGCCGCGACCAGCGGCACCACGATGCTGTGGAAGCCGACCGTGGTGACGATGGCCGGCACCCGCGCCCGGCGCAGCGCGTCGAGCAGGCGCAGGTTGGTGAAGCCCAGCGCCAGCTCGGCCACGCGCTCGCGCCAGTGGCGCGCCGTCCACGGGAAGCAGCTGCACACCAGGCGCACCCGCCAGACGTCGCGCGTGACCTCGCCGCCGGTCCAGCGCCACGGGGCCAGCAGGTCGAGCAGGCGCAGCAGCAGCAGGGCCAGCACACGCGGCCGGGCCGAGTCGATGAAGTCCTCGGTCGAGTTGCGCAGGTACAGCGTCTCGTCGAGATCGAGCAGGATGGGCCCGTGGTGATCGAGCAGCGCGAGCAGCGCGGCCTCGGGCGACACGTCGTGCGGCGTGGTCACGAAGACGGTGCTCATGGCGTGCCCACGAAGCGGAACTCCGGCGCCTTGTACGGCACGCGCTCGCGGTGCAGGCGCCGGCGCAGCGTGGCCAGCGGCCGCTCGACCCAGCGCCGCATCGGCTCGGCCACCGCCAGCGTGAGCAGCGCGCCGATGACGCCGATGCCGGCCCAGCCCCACTGTGGCCAGTGCCGGGCCAGGCCGAGCAGGATCACGTGGTGCGACAGGTAGACGGTGTACGAGATCGAGCCCAGGTAGACGAGCGGCCGCGCATTCAGCCAGCGCCACGGCCACGCGCCGGGCTGGCGCACCGCCACGTGCATCAGCGCAGCGATCGCCACGCTCTGCAGCGTGTAGCGCGCGGTCTGGCGGAAGGTCTCGTCGCGGTACAGCACCGTGGCCAGCAGGGCGGCGATGCTCAGTGCCGCCACCACCGCGTTGCGCCACGGCGGCTGGTCCGGCGCGGCGTCGAGCCAGGGGTTGCGCCACAGCGCCATCGCGCAGCCGACGAGGATCGCGTCGGCGCGCGTGTCGGTGGCCATCGTCAGGTAGGCCACCGAGGCGCCGTGCTGCACCAGCCACAGCCGCCAGCCCAGCATGACCGCGCACAGCAGCGCCAGCACGGCCGCCGCCACCGCCGGGCTGCGCGCGCGCAGCAGCCACACCGCCAGCGGCGGGTAGAGCAGGTAGAAGTGCTCCTCGATGGCCAGCGACCAGACCACGCCGATGCCGGCCGGCACGCCGTGGTAGTCCTGCGCGATGACGAAGTAGTTGCCGGCATAGAACAGCGCCGACAGCAGCCCGCCCAGCGTGAAGCGTCCGCCGATCAGGCCGAGGGCCGACAGCGCCGCGGCGGCGCCGACCACGATGACCAGCGGCGGCATCAGCCGGATGAAGCGGCGCAGATAGAAGCGGCGCAGGTCGATGCGCCCGCTGCGCGCGTGCTCCTGGCGCATCAGCGTGGTGATCAGGAAGCCGCTGAGCACGAAGAAGATCGTCACGCCCAGGCCGCCGGGCACGACGTGGTCCAGCCCGCTGTGGGCCAGGAACACCAGCATGACGGCCAGTGCGCGCAGGCCGTCCAGCGACGGGATGATGCCGGCCGTGCCTGCCGCCGCGCGGTTCATCGTGCTCATGACGTGCTCATGGCGTGCCCGTCCGGCGCAGGCCGCGGGAAGGGTCGCCGAAGGCGTCGCGCAGCCGGTGCTCGAGCAGGCTGCGCGCCAGCGCGGTGCTGGCCAGCGTCATGATGACGAAGTCCACGCTGAGCACGCTGAACCAGTGTGTCTCCGACAGGTTGGTGATGGCCTGCTGGAGGAAGATTGCGATGTAGAGCACTGCCTGCGAGCGCTCGACGCGCAGCAGTTGCAGCGACTGGCGAAGGTGCGTGATCAGGTAGGCGAACAGCGTGGCCAGGCCGGCCCAGCCGAGGTCGTTGACGATCTCCAGGTAGCCGTTGTGCGCCGAGCCGGGATAGAAGCCCTGCAGGCGGCGCACGAACTCGTAGGACTCGGTGCCCGGCATCGGGCCGGCGGTCCAGTAGGCGGCGTAGCCCGAGCCGAACAACGGCCGCAGCTCGATGTGCCCGGCCAGCACCCACCAGATGCCGGTGCGGCCGGTGAGGCTGACGTCCTTGCCGGTCAGGCTGCTGATGGCAGCGAGCAAGGTGCCCAGGCCGGGAATCAGCCCGAGCGTGGCCAGCGCATACAGCAGCAGCGCGGCGCTGGCCAGCACCACCACCGCGGGCAGACGCCGCTGCAGCGGGCCCGGCGCGCGCAGCGCGAAGGCCAGGAACAGCACGACGACGATGGCGGCCGCCATCGAGGTGGAACTGCGTGACAGCACCAGGCAGGCCAGGGAGATGGCGATGCCGGCGAGGGCAGCCGGCGCGCGCAACTCGCCGCTGAACCAGCCGTGGCACCAGAAGATCAGCCCGAAGCAGGCCAGCGCACCCAGGCCGTTCTTGTGGTTGGCGAGGCCGCGCCAGGCGCCGGCGAGTTCGGCGGCGTTCTCGTGGTGGATGCCGAGCGCCGGCGCGAGCAGGCCGAACAGCAGCGAGCCGGCCAGCATCAGCGTCAGCACCGGCCGCAGCACGTTCTGCAGGCGCCGGGCATGCCAGGCCATCAGCACGAAGGCGAAGCAGGCCAGCAGGATGCTGCCGAAGCGGATCAGCCGCCGGGCGCTGAGCCGCTCGTCGATCGACCAGGCGAGGCTCGCGAACGCCAGCGCGGCGAAGACCGCCAGAAACGGGTTGAGGCGGCCCGCCAGCAGCCAGGCCAGACCGCTGCGCCAGGCCAGCGCGAAGGTGGCCAGCAGCAGCACGGCCAGCCACATCGCGCGGCTGATCGCGCCGCCGGAGGAGCGTGCGCCCTGGCCGGCGATGCCTTCGTAGTCGAGCCCTTCGGGCACTATCATCAGCACCACCAGCAGCCAGACCATGGCCGCGAGCAGCCCCGCGTGGCGGCTGTCGACCGCCCACATCGGCGTCGGCGCGGGCGTGGGCCGGGGCGTCGGCGCGAGGGTGGCGGCACGCATGGCGATCGGTCCGGCGCTGTGGGGCGTGGGGGCGGCGGCGGCGCTCAGAAGTGGCTGACCACCGCGCCGAGGATCTGCGCGCGTGTCGCCTCCAGCCGGCGCAGCATGTCGGCCATGTCCTGCCGCGGCGTGTGCTGCGCGCGGCTGAGTGCCAGCACGCGGCCGACCAGCCGGGCGACCGCCAGGCCATCGGAGAAGCGGCCCACCGGCGCGGTGTCGAGCACGACGAACTCGTAGTCGCGGCGCCAGCGTTCGATCAGCGCGGCGAAGCGCCGGCTGGACAGCAGCTCGAGCGGATCGCCCGGCACCTCGCCGGCGGTCAGCAGGCTCATGCGCGGCAGGCCGTGCACGCTCTGCACCTGTGGCTCGTCACCGTGGGCGATGGCCTGCGCCAGGCCGTGGCGGTTGGCCGCGCCGAACAGCTGGTGCTGCTGCGGCCGGCGCAGGTCGGCGTCGACCAGCAGCGTCGGGTGGCCGGTCTGCGCGAAGCCGATGGCCAGTTCGGCGGCCAGCAGCGAGCGGCCTTCGCCGGCACAGGGGCTGATCAGTGCGATCACGTCGGCACGCTCGGGCGACTCGCGGCGCAGCAGCAGCTCGGTGCGCAGCGCACGGATCTTCTCGCAGCGCGGGTCGCAGGGGTCGTGCGCCATGATCAGGCGCTCGTCGGGCTGCACCAGCGGCTCGACGGCCTCCAGCGGCCGCGCCGCCGAGTGCAGCCAGACCGAGTCGGGCCCGGCAGGGTGCATGGACGGCAAGGGCAGGTGGGCGCGACGTGCGCCGGGCGCGCTCACTGCGCCACCCGGCGCGGCAGCCGGTCGAACTCGGCCAGCACCGGAACGCCCCACTGGCGCTCGATGTCGTCGCGGCAGCGCACGCGGCGGTTGATGCGCTCCAGCGCCAGCGGGATGCCCGCGCCCAGGCCCAGCGCACACAGCAGGCCGAACACCCAGCCGAGCAGCACGCGCGGCTTGCTCGCCTGCGTCGGCGGCGTGGCGCGGCTGACCAGGCTGACGTTGGTCTGCCGCGCGCTGGCGGCGAACATGATCTGGTCATAGCCTTCCAGCGCGCGCTTGTAGACCGTCTGTGCCGAGGCGAGCTCGAGCCGGTAGCGGGCCGCCTCGTCCTGCAGCAGGCTGCGCGCCAGCACCTTGTCGCGCTGCGCGGCGAGCGCCTGTTCGAAGCCGCGCTCGAGCCGCTGCGCCACGCCGAGCGTCGCGGCCGCACCGTCGCCATAACTCTTCGCGTTGGCCGCCAGCGAGCGGCGCGTCGCCGCGACCTGCGTCTCCATGTCCGCCACGTCGGGGTAGGCCGGCGTGTAGTGCTGGCGCAGGTAGTCGAGCCGCAGTTCCTGCGCGGCCAGCTGGGCCTTGAGCTGCTGCGTCAGCGGCGAGGCCAGCACCTGGTCGCTGACGGCCGGGTTCTGTGCGGTGCGCGCCTCGGCGTTGCGGCGCTCGTTCTGTGCGGCGAGCAGTCGCTCGTCCATGCTGGCCAGCAGCAGCACGTCGCCGCCGCCCTTGTCGGCATCGTCGATCAGGCCGTGGCGTTGCTGGAAGGCGCTCAGGTCGCGTTGCGCCAGCTCGGCCTTGCCTTTCAGTTCATCGAGCTGCACGGCATAGCGCTTGGCACGGTCACCGGGCGCGGCGCCGGCGCGCTGCAGGTCCTGCTCCTTGTAGACGTCGGCCACCGTGTTGGCGACCTGCGCCGACTCCGCCGCATCAGGCGACGAGAAGCCCACGTAGATCAGCTGGCTGCCGCGCTGGCTCTGCTCCACCTGCAGCGTGCGCGCGAGCTGGGCCGCGGCCCAGTCGCGCAGCGTACCGTTCTCGCTGCGCCAGCCGCGCGCGTAGGCCGGCCTCGATGTCAGGCCCAGCCGGTCGACCACCGCGAGCAGCAGCTCCGGCGTCTGCATCAGCTCGACCTGCGTCGCGATGTAGCTGCCGACCTGCCCGACCGGCAGCTCCTTGCCGTTGAGCGGGTCGCTGACCTCGTAGTTCACCATCAGCGCCGCGGTGGCGACGTAGGTGCGCGGCCACAGCCACATCGCGATGGCGGTGGCAGCCAGCACCAGCACGACGATCGTCGCCGCGAGCGCGCGGCGGGCCCACAGGATCGCGAACAGCTGGGCCATCGACAGGCCGGGGTGGACGTAGGCCAGCGGGATCATCGGCACGGCAGCCGCCGAAGTTCGCTCGCTGGACAGCGCCGGAAGATCGTTCACGTCAGGTTCCTGGTTGGGTCACGGCAGGGGCCGCGACAGCGGGTTGTAGTCGGCGCGGGGGGCGAGCGTCTGTTCGCTGCCGTACGCATCGGGGGTGGCGGTGCGTGCGCTGCCTCGCTGTCGGGCCAGCGCGCGCCAGCGCTGCCAGCCGCGTGCGATCCAGCCGCGCTCGGACCACGGCGGCGCCAGCCCGTCGCGCACCAGCGCGGGCTCGTCCCAGGGGATGTCGTGGTGGCCGTCGCGCAGGTGCACGCTGGCCGGGTCGCGCCGGTGTTCGCCGGGGAACAGCGCGATCACCTCGTGCCGGCTCGCAGCGCGGCCGGCCGGCACGCGCCAGCCGCCGAGTGCCGACAGCAGCGCCGCCGGCAGGTCGTGGCCGCAGCCCGGCACCAGGTGGCTGATCGGCGTGGCGCGCGGGTTCATCTCGATCAGGTGGGCCGCACCGGTCGAGGCCTCGAGCATGAAGTCCACGCCCCACAGGCCCGACAGGCCGAGCCGCTGCACCAGCTGCCGCACGGCCTCGGTCATCTCGGCGTTGTCGATCACCTGCACCACCGTGGCCGGCCCGGTCGTGTGCTGGGTGCGCAGAGCCTGCACGCTGATGCCGGCGAGCACCTCGCCGCGCCAGCAGGCCACGGCCCGGTTGGCCGGCTCGCCGGTGATGAAGTCCTGCACGGTCAGCCCGCTGCGCCGCGGGGCCAGCCAGCGGCGCAGCGGCAGGCTGTCGCGCTCGAGCAGCGCGCGCAGCAGTGCCTGAGCGGGCAGCGGCGGTGACGCCAGGCGGTCGAAGGCGCGCCGCGCCTGTTCACGCGTGCGCACGATCGCCACGCCCAGCCCGCCCCAGCTGCCGTCGATCTTGATCACCGCGGGCAGGGCGTTCGCATCGAGCCAGCCGTCCAGGGCCTGTGGCCTCGCCAGCGGCTGGGTGCGCGGCACGCGGATGCCCAGTTCGGCGGCCAGGGCCAGCAGGCTGCCGCGGGTGGTGGCGAGCCGGCAGGCCTCGGGTGCGCCGAGCGAGCGGGCGATCAGCTCGCGCATCGCCGGCGTCAGCGGGTGGCTGCCCTCACGCGCTGCATGCAGGCGCTGCAGCTGCAGCGCCGCGTCGTCGTCGCAGGGGATCACCAGGTCAGGCTCGGCACGGCGCAGGGCGTCGCCGAGCGAACGCTGCGGGCGCCAGACGCTGTGGCGATGGCTGCGTGCCGCCGAGCGTGTCTGCAGCACCGGGTGGCCGCGCGGGCAGAGCACCTCGACGTGACAGCCGAGTTCGGCGAAAGCCATTGAAAGGCGCGCGGCGATCGGCCAGCGCAGCGTGGCGGTGAGCAGGATGCGCGGCGGTGCTGGCGGCCGGGGCGAAGCAGAGGGCATGGGCGATCGGCCGTCGGCACGAGGGGCCGAACCGGACCCGTGCAGAGTGGGGCGAGGCCGGGCCCTGGTCTGTGCGCGAACGCACCTTGTGCGCTGGCGCACAGAGTTCGCTCACGAACAGACGCTGATCGTGCCGATGCCTAGTCTGCGTCACATGCACATTTCATCCAGCGCCCTTCGCCCGCCACGCTCTCCGGCGCCGGCGTGGCTCGCCCGCCGCAGCCCCTTGTCGCTCGCCAGCGACCTGCTGCCGCTGTTCGATCTCGTCACGCTGTGGTTGCTCAGCAGCCTGGTCGGCTGGCTGAGCCCGGCAGCCGCGACCGGGAACGATCTCGCCCACGCCACGCTGGCGGTGGCGATGCTCGCGCCGTTCATGCTCTACGACCCGGGCTTCGGTGCCGCGGCGCAGCGGGGCCGCCTGCTCGGCCTGCTGCGCTCGCACCTGCTGCGCTTCCTACTCGTCGCCGCCGGGCTGGTGGCATTGATCCTGTTGCCCGGTGGCGGCGACGACGTCGGCCTGCGCTCGTCGCATGTGGCGGCGTGGCTGATCGCGGCGCTGCTGCTGACCTCGCTGACCCGCATGGTGGTGGCGCGGATGGTCGATCGCTTGCAGCGGCAGGGCCGGCTCGCGCAGGTGGTGGCCGTGGTCGGGTCGGGTGCGCAGGCGCAGGCCCTGGTGCAGTCGCTGGGCCAGGCCGGGCCGCAGCGCATCGCCCTGCTGGGCACATTCGACGACGGCGCCGACGGCGCCGATACGAACGGCTCGATCGCCGGCCTCGTCGCCCTGGCGGCCACGCGCCGCATCGACTGGATCGTGCTCGCCCTGCCGCCGTCGCGGCCGAGCCGGCTGCGCGCCGTGCTGCGCCAGCTGCGCGGCCTGTCGGTGCCCATCGGCCTGTGCCCGCAGCACATCGGCACGGCAGGCGCTTCGTTCGTGTTCGACGCAGTGGCCGGCGGCGTGCGCGTGCAGCGCCTGGTGGCGCGGCCGATCGCCCGCTGGGATGCGGTGGCCAAGGGCGCCGAAGACCTGCTGCTCGGCACGCTGCTGACGCTGCTGCTGCTGCTGCCGCTGCTGGCCGTCATCGCACTGGCCATCCGGCTCGACAGCCCCGGGCCGGTGATCTTCCGCCAGCGCCGCCACACGCTGGACAACCGCGAGTTCGACATCTTCAAGTTCCGCACGATGACCTGGAACCCGGCCGCCGCCGGCACGGCGCTGACGCAGACCGCGCGTGGCGACAGCCGCGTCACCCGCGTCGGCCGCTTCCTGCGCGCCGCCAGCCTCGACGAGCTGCCGCAGCTCTTCAACGTGCTGCAGGGCACGATGTCGCTGGTCGGCCCGCGGCCGCACGCGGTGGACATGCGCACCGAGCAGCGACTCGGCGCCGACATCACCGAGCAGTACGCCCACCGCCACCGCGTCAAGCCCGGCATCACCGGCTGGGCGCAGGTGCACGGCGCGCGTGGCGCGACCGACACCACCGCGCAGCTGGCCCGGCGTGTCGAGCTCGACCTGCACTACATCGACCACTGGTCGCTGCTGCTGGACCTGAAGATCCTCGCGCTGACCTGGCGTGCGGTGCTTCAGCGCACCAATGCCTTCTGATCGCGGCGGCAGCACGATGGACCCCGAGCCCATCGGCCTGGGCACATTCCGCGCCGACTTCCGCAGTGCACCGGGCTCGCCGCGCGCGCGGTTGAGCTACCACCTGCTGGCGATGAGCGCGGCGCTGTTCCTGCTGCTCGACCCGCTGTGCCTGCTGGCTGCCGCGTGGCTGGCCTCGCCGCGGCCCGCGGCCGAGCTGCTCTGGCCGGCCGTGCTGGCCGCGGCGGCGCTCTCGCTGTTCGTGCTGTACGACCCGCGCTTCGGCAGGGAGGCCAGCCGCGGTGGCCTGGCTGCCGTGCTGCGCGCGCACGGCCTGCGCTTCGGCGTCTTCGCCGCGCTGCTGCTGGGCCTGGGGGCCGCGGGCGGCAGATTGCAGGACTTGCCGACGGCCTGGCTGCTGTCGTGGCTGGCGGCCGCTCTGGCCTTGACCAGCCTCGCGCGCGTGCTGCTCGCCGTCGAACTGCAGCGCCTGCAGCGTGCCGGCCGGCTGGCCGAGGTGATCGCCGTGGTCGGTGCGGGCCAGGCAGCGCAGCGGCTGGTGCATGCACTGCGCCGCGACGGCGGTCAGGGTGTCGACCTGCTCGGTGTCTTCGACGATGGCTTCGAAGGCGCGCTGCCCGCCGAGGCGCGGCCGCGCGGCACGGTGCAGGACCTGATCGCCCTCGGCCAGACGCGCAAGATCGACTGGATCGTGCTGGCGCTGCCGGCCCAGGCCGAGCACCGCCTGCCGCAGGTGCTCACGCGGCTGAAGACGCTGTCGGTGCCGATCGGCCTGTGCCCGCGCCACCTCGAGGCCGACCTGATGCGGCCCGGCGTCGCCTACGTCGGCGGCCACGTGCCGGTGGGCCTGCTGGTGCAGCCGCCGGTGCGACGCGGCGAAGCGGTGCTGCAGGCGGGCGAGGCGCTGCTGCCGCGCTGGATCGTCACCGTGCTGCTGCTCGCGCTGGCTGCGCTGGGTGCCCTTGGCGCACTGGTCGCACCGCTGCGCCGTGCGCGACCGGCCCCGCGCACGCCGTCTGCTGGCCGCGAGTCAGCGCGCCGCGTGAGCATCGATGCCTACGACCTCGCCGGCTTCACCCACCAGGCTGCGCACTTCGGCCAGCAGCGCTACGGCTACGTGGTCACCCCGAATGCCGACCACCTGATCCGCCTGCACGACGAGCCTTCGTTCCGCGACCTGTACGACCAGGCGGCCTTCGTGCTGCTGGACAGCCGCTTCGTCGCCCGGCTGTTGCGCCTGACGCGCGGGCTGGAACTGCCGGTGTGTCCGGGCAGCGACCTGACCGCGGCGCTGCTGCGCAAGGTCGTCGTGCCGGACGACCGCATCGTGCTGATCGGCGGCAGCCCGGCACAGGCCCACGCACTGCGGCTGCGCCACGGCCTGCGCGGGCTGGTGCAGTTCATCCCGCCGATGGGCTTCGTGCACGACCCGGCAGCGGTCGAGGACTGCCTGCGTTTCGTCGAGTCGCACAGTCCGTTTCGCTTCTGCCTGCTCGCGGTCGGCTCGCCGCAGCAGGAGATGCTGGCCCAGGCGCTACGACGGCGCGGCCGCGCCCGCGGCCTGGCGCTGTGCATCGGCGCCTCGATCAACTTCCTCACCGGCGACGAACGCCGCGCCCCGGCGTGGATGCAGCGGCACGGTTTGGAGTGGCTGTACCGCCTGGTGCAGGACCCGCGCCGGCTGGCGCACCGCTACCTGGTGCGCGGGCCGCGGGTGTTCGGCGTGCTGCTGGCCAGCGAGGTCGTGCTGCGGCCGGCGATTGCGTCGCGCGAGCGGCGCCCCGGCGCGCGGGCCGTTCAGCGCCCCGACCAGCGCGGCATCAGCCGCCCCTGAGCATCGAAGTGGTAGTGGCCATCGACCCATCCCGTGCCGAACAGCACGAGCACCCGGTCGTAGTAGTTGCTCGTGGCGTTCTGCGGCGCGTTGCGCAGGCGCTCGCGCTGGCGGGCCACGCCGGCCGTGTCGCCCAGCGCACTGAGGAACGGCAGCATCGCGCCCGAGTAGCCGATCGGCGAGTAGTCGGAGCGCAGCGCCGCGCCGGTCTGCGGGTTGACCTTCTCCGGCGGCGCACCGAGCTGCCGCGTCAGCGCGGCGAAGGGCGCGAGGCGCTTGCGCAAGGGCTCGCTGTCCGGCCCCGACATGCCCGCCCACAGGTAGACGCGGATGCCGTCGTAGCTGGCCGAGGGCGCTGCCTCGCTGTCCGGCCCCGCGCGGCCGGCCGAGTCGACCACGACGTTGTCGGGCGCGACGCCGGCGCTGAAGATCTGCGGTGCGAGCCGCAGGTAGCCGTCCCAGATCGGCTGCCACGGCCCCTGCGGATCGACCTGTGCGAGATAGCGGAACATGAAGCCCGGCAGATAGCTCGGGTTGATGCGGAAGCGGCCCTTGTCGAGCACGAAGCCGACCGGGCCCGACAACAACACCGGGCCGGTGCTGCCGGCCATCGCGACCTCCCGGGCCTGCACCTGCGCCAGCAGGCGGCGGCCGGTTGCCGCGTAGGGCGGCGCGTTCCACAGCCGCGCTGCCTCGAGCAGGCTGTAGGCGATCCACAGGTCGCCGTCGCTGGCGGCGTTGGTGTCCTTCACGCCCCAGCGACCGTCCTCGCGCAGCCCCCACAGCCAGGCCGGCAGGCGTTCGCCGAGCTGGCCCTCGGCGAGGTTGTCGGAAGTCCAGCGCAGCACGGTGTCGAAGCGTGCGCGGTCGTTGGCGACGAGTGCGAAGAACAGCGCATACGACTGGCCCTCGGAGGTGCTCTTGCGATCGAAGGTGAGGTCGACGATGCGGCCGTCGGCCTGCATGAAGCGGCCGGCGAACTCGTCCCAGGCCGGCCAGTCGGAGGCGGCCGCGGCATGCGTCCAGGCGGCGCTCAGCACCCCGGCGAGCAGCGCGACTCGCACGATCCTCGCGAAAGGTCGGCGTCCGGCGCGGCGCCGGGGTGGTGTCTCGAGGCGTGTCATGCGGCCACGCTAGCCACGCTCGCCGGCGCCGTCTGTTCGCTGCCGAACCGAGGCACCCGCGCATGACCGCGCTCGCACCCTGGGCCACGCTGGCGCTGATGGCTGCTGCCATGGCGTTCGTCTCGCTGCCGCTGTTTCGCGCCCTCGACGAGCCACCGTCCACGGCCGTGCGCGTGTCGACGCTCGACGGCCTGCGTGGCTTCCTCGCGCTGGCGGTGTTCGCCTACCACCTGGCGATGCTGCCGGGCTTCCTGGCCACCGGTGCGTGGAGCCTGCCGGAGTCGCGCGTGATGCGCGCGCTCGGGCCAGTCGGCGTGTCGTTGTTCTTCATGGTCACCGGCTTCCTGTTCTGGACGCGGCTGCTGCGCACCCGGGGCCACCCGGGCTGGCGGCGGCTCTACATCGGCCGGCTGTTCCGCATCGGCCCGATGTACCTGGTGGTGGTGGTCGCGATGCTGGCGGTGGTCTTCGCCCGCAGCGGCTTCACGCTGCGCGAACCGCCGCTGGACGTGCTGAGCGCCGTGCTGCAGTGGCTCGCGATCGGCCTGATCGATACCCAGCCCGACGTCAACGGCCAGGCGGCACGGCACGTGCTCGCCGGCGTCACCTGGACGCTCTGGTACGAGTGGGCCTTCTACGCGCTGCTGCCGGTGGTGGCCGTCGCGGCACGATCGCGCTGGCACCTCGGCGTGGTGCTGGTGCTGCTGCTGCTCGCCCTGGCCGGCAAGCGCCTGGGCCAGGTCGATGCGCTCGGCTTCGCCGCGCTGTTCGCCATCGGCATGGCGGTGGCCTCGGTGCGCCATCTGCGGCCGGCCTGGACCTGGCCGCCGCTGGCTGGCTCGTACGTGGCGGCGCTGTGCCTCGCGGCGGCGTTCGCGGCGCCCGGCAGCGGCTACGGCAGCGGCACCGCCTTGCTGCTCGGCGTGTTCTTCCACGCCGTCTGCGCGGGCGCGACGCTGTTCGGCCTGCTCGCCACGCGCGCGGCACAGCGCCTCGGTGCGATCAGCTACAGCCTCTACCTGATGCAGGGGCTGGCGCTGACCGCGGTGTGGGCGATCGAGCCGGTGGCCGCGTTCGCGCTGACCTCGACGACCGCCCACTGGACGGTGGGCGTGGCCTGCACCCTGCTGCTCGTGCTGGCGGCGGCCGCAGGCTATGCCTCGGTGGAGCGGCCCGGCATCGCCCTCGGTCGGCGTGTCGCCGAAAGCGGCTGGCGACGCCGGGCCAGCAGCAGCACCGCGGCCAGCAACGCGGCGCCGTAGGCCGGCTCGAAGGCGCCGCCGCCGGCGCCCGGGTCGTTCGCCCCGGCACCACTGGCCGTGTCCGGCGCAGCCGCCACCGGGTCTTCAGCGCCGGGCTCGTCGGGCGCCGCGCCGGTGGCCGTGCCGCCGGTCACGCTGAACCAGCTGGCGGTGAAGGCCGCCTGCGTGCCGGTGAGGATGCCGATGGCTCCGCTGGCCACGCCCGGGGGAATCGTCACCGTCAGCTGCGCATCGCTGACCACGGTGAACTGCGCGTTCTTCACCTCGCCGACCCAGACCTGCTGCGTGGCTGCGAAGCCGCTGCCGTTGAGCGTGACCAGCGTGCCCACCGGGCCGGCGGCGGGCAGGAAACTGGCGATGCCCAGCACACCGCTGACTGGCGCCGGTGACGGCGCGGGCGCGGGCGTAGTCGTCGGCGGCGGCGTCAGCGAAGGCGTCACGATGGCACTGCCACCCCACAGCCGGTTCAGCAGCGCCATCTTGTCGGTCCGCACCTTGAGCTGGTCGTCGAGGATGCCGCCGGTGTCGCCGCTGTTGGGCGTGTAGCACCAGTAGAAGCTGTTGCGCACGCCCTTGGCGATCAGGTAGTCGACGAAGGCGTTCTGCCACACCACGTCGGCCTGCCCGCCGGTGCCGTTGCCGTACTTGCCGCCCCACTCGCCGGGCACGACCGGGTGTTTCTGCGCGAACTGGCCGAACAGCGTCTCCCAGTCGGCCGCCAGGTTGGCCGGGTAGTTGGCCGCGCCGAACGAAGACTTCGCGTACACGTCCGGCCCGTAGGTGTGTGGCGACAGCACCAGCTTGTCGGCCGGGATGTTCAGCGGCTGGTAGGCCTGCGGCTGGAAGTCCTCGCCCCAGTTCATCGCGATGTTGGTCTTCTCGCGCCCGTCGAAGTTGCCGTTGATGCCCTGCACGAAGATCAGCAGCTTCGGGTTGGCCGCCAGCACCGCGGCGGCGGCCGCTTCGGCAGCCGGCTTCCAGAAGTAGGCCGGGTTGCTCATGTTCGGGTCGCCGTTGCTCCAGCGCACGACGCCGTTGGGCTCGTTGTAGACGTCGATCGCGAAGAAGTGCGGCAGCCCGGCATAACGCTTCGCGACGAAGGCGAGGTCGCGCAGCCAGTTGGCCTTGGTGTAGGCCTTGCGGTTGTAGATGAGGCCGTAGTCCGCCGGGTTGGAGACGAACCAGTGCGGGTACTGCCGCTGCATCGACACGCTGTGGAAGTCGAGCATCACATGCATGCCCTGGCGGTCGGCCTCGGCCATCCACAGGTCCAGCGCCTGCAGCGGCGTCTTGCCGATCAGCTCAGGGTTGAGCCGCGCGTCGATATAGCTGAGCTGGTCGACCGGCGTCTTGTTGTAGAGCGTGTCGGGCACGAAGGGCAGGCGGATGGCGTTGAAGCCCAGGCTCTTCATCTGAGCGATCTGCTGCTTCCAGCCCATCGCCCAGAGGAACTGCGGCTGCAGGATCAGCGCGTTGAAGCCGTAGTGGCTGACGCCGCGGACCTGCAGTTCCTGACCCGATGGATCGAGGATGCGGCCGGCCTGCGTGGTGTAGCCCGCGGCCAGTGCGTGCGCGGCGGAAAGTGACATGACAAGGGCACCGAGCGTGCGGCACGCTCGGGCAAGAAGACTGGCGGACATGGCTGCGCCTCCCTCGGGGATTGCGGTATCGATGCAGGGGTGGGACCCTTTGCTCGCAATCACGCGGTGGTGAGCGGCTGCTTGGGGGCGGGTCGCGCCAGATCGGAGATCCGTCTGTGCGCTGGACCACTTAAGAGTAGCTCACCCAGTTGCCGGTTCGCCGTCCATGCGGTAACGCACGGTAAGGGCATCTTTACACGGCAGGGTGTCGCGGCAGCCGCCGCGCAGTCGCCAGATGGCTGCGGCCGGGCCTTCGCACGGCGCCCCGAGGCGACGGACCTTCAGGGGGTCAGGGTCTCGGGCAGCAGGCGGTCGTACTCTTTCTTCACCACCGCGTAGCACTCGCAGGTGCGCGCCTCGAGGCCGGGCCGGTCGAGCACCCTGATGTGGCCACGCGCGTAGCGGATCAGCCCGGCGGCCTGCAGGCGCAGCGCACCTTCGGTCACACCTTCGCGGCGCACGCCGAGCATGTTGGCGATCAGCTCCTGCGTCATCACCAGTTCGTTGCCTTGCAATCGGTCCAGGCTGAGCAGCAGCCAGCGGCACAGCTGCTGGTCGAGAGAGTGGTGGCGGTTGCAAACCGCCGTCTGCGACATCTGCGTGATCAGCGCCTGCGTGTAGCGCAGCAGCAAGTGCATCACTGCGCCGGCGCGATCGAATTCGGTCTTGATGAACGGCGAGCGGATGCGGTAGCCCTCGCCGGCGCTCTGCACCACGGCGCGGCTGGGCGTGGAGCCGCCGCCCATGAACAGCGAGATGCCCACCATGCCCTCGTTGCCGGCCACCGCGATCTCGGCCGACGCACCGTTTTCCATCACGTACAGCAGCGAGACGATGGCCGTGGTCGGAAAGTAGGCGTGCTTGAGCGTCGCCCCCGATTCGTACAGCACCTGGCCCAGCGGCATGTGCACCCATTCCAGCTGCGGCTGCCAGTGATCCCATTCTTCTGGCGACAGCGCCGCCAGCAGGTGGTTCATCCGCGGCTCGGTGGGTGTCGTCATCGGTCGGCTCCTGGTCTGGGTGGTCGGCCGGATTGCCGCATGCCGGTCACCCTCGGACCGTGCAGCCACTATAGACCTCCGAGCGGAGAACCCTGTGTTCGACAGCGCACAGACGCGCGGCGCGTCAGCCCACCCCGCCCAGCGCCTGGCGCACGCGATCGAGTCGCAGGCGCACCTCGCGGGCGACTTCCGCGACGGCCGCGTTGCGTGTCAACTGCAGCACGGCCATCGGGTCCATGAAGCTCACCGTGACCTCGCCGTCGTCGTCCTGCCGCACGACGACGTTGCACGGCAGCAGCACCGCGATGTCGGGTTCCGCCTGCACCGCCCGCAGGGCCAGCGGCGGATGGCAGGCGCCGAGGATGCGGCAGGGCAGGGTCTCGACGCCCAGCCGCAGGCGCAGCGTGGCCTGCATGTCGATGTCGGTCAGCACGCCGAAGCCTTCGGCGGCCAGCGCGCCCACGGTGCGCGACATCGCATCCGCGAGGCCGCCCGGCATCGGCAGGGCGTGAAAGGCGTAGCGGGTGTCGGGGTGGGCAACTGCGGTGTCCATGGGTGTCTCCGGCCCGGCGGGGCCACAGGGGTGATCCGGCGGACGCTACGCGCACCGGCACCACCGGTCGGTGCGCTGGCGTACCCAGGCGACCGGGGCCGGCGCGTATGCTGGTGCGATGTCTGCAGAACCCGACCGTGTTGCCGAGGGCGAGCCCGCCACCGTGCTTGAGCGGCGCATGCTCGCGCTGCTGCTGGTGCTGGTGACGCTGGCGCTGGGCTGGATCCTGCTGCCGTTCTACGGGCCGATCCTGTGGGGCGTGGTCATCGCGCTGCTTTTCGAGCCGCTGCATCGCCGCTTGCGGCAGCGGACCGGCCTGCGACCCACGGTCAGCGCGCTGCTGACCATGCTGGTGGTGGTGCTGGTCGTCATCGTGCCCTTCGCGCTGATCACGGCCTCGCTGGCGCGCGAGGCGGCCGGCGTCTATGAGCGGCTGCAGACGGGGCAGTGGCAGCCGGCCATCTACCTGCGCGGCCTGTTCGACGCCTTGCCGGCCGGCGTGGCCGCGCTGCTCGACCGCGTCGGCTGGGGCGATTTCGACATCGTCCAGGGCCGCGTCGCGGCCGGGATCACGCAGGCCAGCCAGTTCATCGCCACGCAGGCGCTGGGCATCGGCCAGAACACCTTCGAGTTCGTCACCGGCGTGTTCATCACGCTGTACCTGGCTTTCTTCCTGATCCGCGATGGGCACGGGCTGTCGCGCGCCGCGCGCCGCGCCGTGCCGCTGGCGCCGGCGCACCAGCGCGAGCTGGTCGACAAGTTCGGCACCGTCGTGCGCGCCACCGTCAAGGGCAACATGGTGGTGGCGGCCTTGCAGGGCCTGCTCGGCGGGCTCGCCTTCTGGGCGCTGGGCGTCGGCGGGGCGCTGCTGTGGGGCGTGCTGATGGCTTTCCTGTCGCTGGTGCCGGCGGTGGGCGCGGCGCTCGTCTGGGCACCGGTCGCGCTGTACTTCTTCGTCACCGGCTCGCCGTGGCACGGCGTGGCGCTGGCGGCCTTCGGCGTGCTGGTGATCGGGCTGGTCGACAACCTGCTGCGGCCGCTGCTGGTGGGCAAGGACACGCGCCTGCCCGACTACGTGGTGCTGACCACCACGCTCGGGGGCATGGCAACGCTGGGCGTGAACGGCTTCGTGCTCGGGCCGGCGACCGCGGCGATGTTCGTGGCGCTGTGGCATATCCACGGCAGCACGCGCGAGTCGGTGCGCCAGCGCACGGACGGCAGCGAGCCGCCGGCCTAGTCTGCCATGGTGAACGCCATCGACATCACCGACATGCCTCCGGCCCCGTTCTTCCACGACGCCTCCGGCGCCGTGCGCTTCTGGGTGCTCACCGAAGGCGCCCGCTTCATCGGCGCCACCATCACGCGCGAGGCGCTGCACTTCCTCTTCCAGGGCAAGCTCTCTGGAGACGATGCGGTGTCCACCTACCTGCAGCACCGACGTGAGATCGACGAGGCCGTGCTGCGCCGCGTGGCCGCCGGATCGATCGAGCCGGTGATGCTGCGCGAGGCCGACATGCCGCAGCGCCGACGCAGCTGAGCCGGGCTCAGGCGGAAGGCGCCGGCTGCTTGTGCTGGTGCAGGAAGCGCGCCATGCGGCGCTTCATCGCCGTCTCCTCTTCGGCCGCGAGGCCGGCGACCGCACGGTCGTAGACCGCGCGCTGCAAGGGCATCGGCAGCTCGTTCCACTGGCTCACGAGCGCAGCGCCCAGGCGCTGCAGCAGCAGGGCATCACCGTCCGACGTGGCTGGCCGCGGCGAGCCGCCTTCGGTCTCCCAGCGAGCCAGTTCGGCGCGTGGGCCCGTGGTGACCGCGACGGGGGTGGCAGGGGTGACGGTGGTGTTCATGGTGAGCCTTGCGGCGCCGTGCGCCTTTGCATGCGGCCGGTGCTGCCGGTGCTGCTGGTGAAGGCCGGGCCGGCAAGCGACGTCAGCAACGCGAGCTGCTGGGTCTGCATCGCCAGCAGCTCCTGCCACTGGCGGTCGCGCAGCGTGTCGATCTTGTCGTGCAGCAGCATGATCTCCAGCTCGGCCTTGAGGTTGACCTCGTAGTCGTGCTCGGCGCCGAGGCGGTCCTTCTGCGACTGCCGGTTCTGCGACATCAGGATGATCGGCGCCTGGATGGCGGCGAGCATCGACAGGAACAGGTTGAGCAGGATGTAGGGGTAGGGGTCGAACGACTGGCCGCGGCTGCGCATGAGCCAGGCATTGAGCCCGACCCATGCCAGCAACACGGCGGCGAACAGGCCGACGAAGGTCCACGAGCCGCCGAAGGCCGCCACCGCGTCCGCGGCGCGCTGGCCGCGGGTGGCGGCAGGCTGCTGCGCCAGATTGCGCGAGATGTGCCGGCGCGACGCCACGTGCCGCGCGATCTTCTGGTCGCGCGCGTCGAGCGTGCCGAAGGGCACGCCCAGCAGCGTCGCGGCGATCTCGTCGGGGTGGCGCATGCGGCCTCGGTCCGGCTCAGTTCTGGCCGAACTTCGTCTTCGCCGCGGCGATGCAGCTGGCCTTGGCATCGCCGGCCATGGCATCGCACTTCTCGGCCGCGACCTTGTAGTCGGCATCGCGCATGTCGGTGCTGGCCTCCTGCTTCGCGGCGGTCACTTCCTTGCCCAGCTTCGCCTCGGCCAGGGCGTGCGTCTCGGCCGCCTTGGCTTCGCTGCGGCAGACGTCCTTGGCGTTGCCGGCCTGGTCGTCGCAGCGCTCCTTGGCCACGGCATAGGTGCTCTCGGCACGCGCGACCAGGACCTTGTTCTTGTCCGCGGCCTTGGCGGTGTAGGCGTACTCGAGCTCGGCCTTCGCGACCTTCTCCTTGCCCTTGGCCTGCTCGACGCAGACGTCCTTGCCGTTGCCCGACATGGCGTCGCAGGCGGTCTTGTCGGCCTTGTAGTCGGCCCCGATGCGCGTCTTCGCGCTGGCGTGGTCGGGCTTGGACATCGCCTGGGCGGACACGGCGATCGGCAGGGCCAGCAGCACGGCTGCGAGCAGGGAGTGGGAGCGTTCGAAACGGTGGGTCATGGAGGGCTTTCTTGTGGAGAGATGGAAATTGAGTATCGGCAGCGGGCCTGTCGCTGGGCAGCAGACGGCACCGCCTTCGGCTGTAGTCGTCGTCCTACGGCGCCTGCGCCAAAGCTGCCGGGTGTTCTCCGGCAGACCGCCGTTCAGCGCTCGGGCGACGGCGCGCTGACGTGCTCGCGATCGTCGATGCCGGCGTCGAAGCAGGCGTGGCCGAGGCGCAGGCGCTTGGCCCGGTACATCGCCGCATCGGCGCAGCGCAGCAACGCGTCGGCGCTGGCGTCGTCGGGCGGGCAGATCGCGATGCCGATGCTGGCGTGTACCACCAGTTCCAGGTCACCGACGGTGGCGGGAGCGGCAACGCTGTCGAACAGCTTGCGCGCCAGCGCCTCGATCGGAGCCGGGCCCGGCATGTCGGTGATCAGGCAGGCGAACTCGTCACCGCCCAGGCGGGCGACGAGATCCTCGGCGCGCACGGCGCGCGCCAGCCGCGCCGCGACGATGCGCAGCAACTCGTCGCCGGTGGCGTGCCCGTGCTGGTCGTTGATGGGCTTGAAGTCGTCGAGGTCGAGGTAGAACACGGCCAGCGGCACCGGCGGTGCGAGCGAAGGCGCCAGCGCCTGCGACAGCCGCTGGCTGAAGTGCCGGCGATTCGGCAGCCCGGTCAGCGGGTCGTGCAGCGCCTCGTGGCGTGCCTGCCGCTCGCCGTCGCGCGTGCCCGCCAGCGCGGCGCGCGACAGCGCCAGAGCCAGGCGCGCATCGAACAGCTCCAGTTCGAACTGCCGGCGCAGCCCGACCTCGTGCAGCAGCGTCGCATGAAGCTGCTCCAGCGCGTCGGCGCACTCCAGCACGCCACGGGCGGCACGGTCGTCTGCAGTCTCCAGCGCGTGGCCGAGCATGCCCAGCCGCACCTTCACCGCCGAGAACAGGTCGTTCCAGTCGTTCAGGGCGACGTCGCCGTGGCCATCGTCGGCCACCGGCACACCCACCGGCGATGACAGGGCATGACCGTTCCCAGGAGCCGCCGCCGGGTGGGGGACCAACCTGGCAAGCGCAGTGGGGGTGCCCTTGTGCCGGAACAGGCCTTGGCTGCTTTGCATGGGGCGTTTGTAGGCCGCGCCCTGGGCTGCGTCTGTTCGCCAACGTACGCAGCGGGGCGCGCCGGGCGTGGTGCGGGCGCCACAGCCCGCTACAGCCAGTACTCCCACATCCGCGCGAACAGCTCCTTGGCGCGCAGGGACAGGGGCCTGCGTCGCCAGGCCTCGAGCGTGATCTCTTCCGAACCCGCCAGGTCGGCGGCGAACAGCGCCTGCAGCTGCGCGCCGAACTCCACACCCAGCACCACCGCGTTCAGCTCGTGGTTGTGCAGGAAGCTGCGCCAGTCGAGGTTGGTCGAGCCGACCGTCGCCCACACGCCGTCGACCAGCGCGGTCTTCGAGTGCAGCAGCACGCCGCGCCGCTCGTGGATCTTCACGCCGGCACGCAGCAGCCGCTCGTAGTAGCCGCGCCCGGCATGGAAGATCAGCCAGGAGTCGGTCTGGCTGGGCAGGATCAGCCTCACGTCGACGCCGCGCGCCGCGGCGGCCTCGAGCGCGGCGAGCAGCTGCGGGTCGGGCGCGAAGTAGGCGTTGGTCAGATGCACGCTGGTCTCTGCGCTGCCGATGGCCGACAGCAGGGTCGCGTAGATCAGGCTGAAGGGCTCCTCCGGCGAGCTGCCGATCGCCCGCACCACCTGGGCGCCGGCCGCGCGCGGCGGCGGAAAGGGGTTGCGCGTGTCCGGCGCCGGGCCCTGCTGCGCCACCCAGGCGGCGAGGAAGAGCTTCTGCAGTTCGGCCACCACCGGGCCTTCCAGGCGCAGGTCGGTGTCGCGCCAGGCCGGCCCGCCGCCGGGGCGCAGTCGCGAGCGCTGGCTGAACGAGCCGCCCGAGTACACGCTGCTGATGTTGATGCCGCCGAGGAAGGCGATGTGCCCGTCGACGATCAGCAGCTTGCGGTGGTCGCGCTGGTTCAGCTCCCAGTCGCCGCGCGCGCGCAGCGGGTTGACCGGGTTGAACTCCAGCACCTGCACGCCGGCTTCGGTCAGGCGCTGGAAGAAGGCCTCGGGCGTGCCCAGCGTGCCGACGCCGTCGCGCAGCAGCAGCACCTTGACGCCGGCGCGCTGCCGCTCGATCAGTGCCTGCGCGAAGCGCTGGCCGACTTCGTCGTCCTCGAGGATGTAGGTCTCGAGGTGGATGTGCTCGCGCGCTGCGGCGATGGCGGCGATCATGGCCTGGTAGGTGGCCGGGCCGTCGCGCAGCAGCGTGACGCGGTTGCCGGTGGTCAGCGGGCTGCCGACGATGGCTTCTTCCAGCGCGAGGTGGCGCTCGAAGATGTCGGTCGGCCGGCCGCGGCTGGCCAGCTGCTCGAGCACGGCGCGGCTGCGCGCGGCCGACAGCGGGCCCTGCGCACCGGCGAGCTGCACCGCCGGG
The DNA here is from genome assembly GCA_943370595.1 of Chitinophaga pinensis. Classification (GTDB taxonomy): domain Bacteria; phylum Pseudomonadota; class Gammaproteobacteria; order Burkholderiales; family Burkholderiaceae_C; genus Piscinibacter. Next base: position 514,449 of record CALRRO020000001.1, on the reverse strand, counting down.
GCCTCGCGCCGCGCGAGGTCGGGCACGATGCGCGGCAGGCTGGCGCAGCCGGTGCAGACCGCCGCGCACAGCAAGGCGAGGATCGGGCGGCCGAAGCGCATGGGCTGCCCGGGTCGTGAGGCGGGCCTAGGGCGCCGCGGTGACGCGCCAGACGGCGTTGCCCACGTCGTCGGCCACCAGCAGCGCGCCCTGGCGGTCGATGGCCACGCCAACCGGCCGGCCCGAGGCATCGCCGTCGGCGGTGAGGAAGCCGGCCAGCACGTCGATCGGCGGGCCCGACGGTCGACCGCCCGCGAAGGGCACGAAGATCACCTTGTAGCCGCTGTGCGGCCGCCGGTTCCACGAGCCGTGCTGGCCGATGAACATGCCGTCGGCAAAGGGGGCCGGCAGCCGCGCACCGGCCGCGGAGGCGAGGCCCAGCGAGGCGGTGTGCGGCCCGAGCGCGTAGTCGGGCACCACGGCGGTGGCGACGAGGTCGGGCCGCGGCGGCTGCACACGCTCGTCGACGTTGCGGCCGTAGTAGCTGTACGGCCAGCCGTAGAAGGCGCCGTCGCGCACCGAGGTCAGGTAGTCGGGCACCAGGTCGCTGCCCAGTTCGTCGCGCTCGTTGACCACGGTCCACAGCACGCCGTCGGCCGCCCAGGCCATGCCGTTGGGGTTGCGCAGCCCGGTCGCGAAGACCCGGTGCGTCGCGCTGGCGAGGTCGATCTCCCAGATCGCGGCGCGCTGCGCCTCGGCGGCCATGCCGCGCTCGGCGACGTTGCTGTTCGAGCCGACGGTGGCGTACAGCTTGCGGCCGTCGGCGCTGGCGATCAGGTTCTTCGTCCAGTGGTGGTTGATCGCGCCGGCCGGCAGGTCGATCAGCGTCGTGCCGGGCTTGTCGATGCGGGTCTGGCCGACCGCATACGGAAATCGCCGCACCGCGTCGGAGTTGGCCACGTAAAGGTGCTTGCCGATCAGCGCCATGCCGAAGGGCGAAGCGAGGCTGTCGATGAGCACCGAGCGCAGGTCGGCCACGCCGTCGCCGTCGGTGTCGCGCAACAGCGTGATGCGGTCGGGGCTGCGCACCGCGGCACCGGCGGACTTCATCACCAGGCTCATCGCCCAGCCCTTGATGCCGCGTGCGTCCTCGGGACGCGGCGGCGCGTTGGTCTCGGCCACCAGCACGTCGCCGTTGGGCAGCACGAGCAGCCAGCGCGGGTGGGCCAGGCCGCGTGCGAAGGCGGCGACCTGCAGGCCCGGCGCGGCCTTCGGCGCGGCACCGGCGGCCCAGCCGCGCGCCGGCGCGATGTGCACGGTCGGGATCAGGCTGGTGCGCGGCGCCGGCAGCTCGGGCTGCGGCCCGGTGCCGGCCGACACCGGCAGCGTGGCCGGCTCGCCGCAGGCCGCCACCATCACCGCGCAGGCCAGCAAGGAGGCCGGCAAGGCGGCCCGTGCGGCGGCGTCAGCCGCAGCGCTCACAGCTTTCCCAGGAGCAGCAGAACGAGCACGATCACGACGATGACACCGAGCGCGCCACTGGGCCCGTAGCCCCAGCTGCTGCTGTGCGGCCAGGTGGGAACGACGCCGATCAGCATCAGGATCAGGACGATGAGAAGAATGGTGCCGAGGCTCATGGAAGTCTCCGAAGGGAAAGGGGGCCGCGGGCGTCAGCCCTTGGCGACGAAACCGTCTGCCCGGGCGGCGCGCAGCACGTGACCGAGATCGGCGTCGAGCAGGTCCACCGGGCGCGCGCCGCGCAGCCACACGTTGGGCTGCGAGAACCAGGACGCCAGGGCCCAGCCGTCGTACGCGCCACCGAGTTCGGCGAGCACACGTTGCGGGCCGGGCCGGATCGACAGGTCGCGCAGGTCGAACTGGAACATCGGCACCCACACCGCCTCCCGCCAGTCGAACGAGAAGATCTCGTGGCGGGAGATGAAGCGCGCGAGGCTGACGAAGTCGCCGCAGCGGTGGTCTTCCAGCAGGCGGGCGAGGTCGTCGCCGCGCAGCATGCCGCCGCTGTTGCGGAAGGCGCTGCACAGGGCACGGAACTCGCGCTCGCCCGGTGTCGTACTGACGACCTGGCCCGCGCCGTGCGGCGCCGGGTCCGCAGACAGCGCGGCGGTGACAGGCCGTGCAGACGGCAGGGGCGTTGGCATGAAGGGCTCCGGTACGGCAAGGCGCATGAACGGCGCCTCGATCAGCTCCCAGCGTGCACGGCAGGGCCGTCTTTCGTCTGTGCGCCAGCGAACACTTGGCGTGCAGCGCAGCACGCGGCCGGCGTGCGCTTGCGAACAGACGCCGATCGGCGCGCGCCGCTACGGTGGCCGGGAGGGTGCGATTCCGCACCGACCCCCAGGGACCGCCATGACCACCTACCGCATTGCCGTGATCGTCGGCAGCCTTCGCCGCGAATCGCACAACCGCCAGCTGGCCCACGCCGTGGGCTCGCTGATGCCGTCGAACTTCGAGCTCTCGCAGGTGCCGATCGTCGACCTGCCGCCCTACAACCAGGACGACGACGACAAGCCGGTCGACGCGGTGAAGCGCCTGCGGCAGTCGATCCAGCTCGCCCACGGCCTGCTGTTCGTGACGCCCGAATACAACCGCTCGATCCCGGGCGTGCTGAAGAACGCCATCGACCACGGCTCGCGGCCCTACGGCCACAGCGTCTGGGCGGGCAAGCCGGCCGGCGTGATCGGCATCTCGCTGGGCGCGCCCGGCACCTCGATGGCCCAGCAGCACCTGCGCAACATCCTCGCCTACCTCGACGCGCCGACGCTGGGCCAGCCGGAAGTCTTCCTGCAGGTCGCGCCCGGCCTGTTCGACAAGGCCGGCCAGGCCGGCGAGTCGAGCAAGGCCTTCCTGCAATCGTGGGTCGACCGCTACGTCGCCTGGGTCACCCAGCACCTCGCATGACGAGGATCAGGCTGGCGGAGGCGGGGGCGGTGTCACACTGGGACATGCCTGCCATGCGCCGCCGCCACACCGAACGTCACCGCACCGACCGCATCGGCTGGCTGCGCGCCGCCGTGCTCGGTGCCAACGACGGCATCGTCTCCACCGCCAGCCTGGTGGTCGGCATCGCGGCGGCCAACGCCAGCCATGCCACCATCCTGACCACCGGCGTGGCCGGCCTGGTGGCCGGCGCGATGTCGATGGCGGCGGGTGAGTACGTGTCGGTGCATTCGCAGGCCGACACCGAACAGGCCGACCTGTCGCGCGAGCGCGCCGAGCTGGAGGCCGACCCGGCCGCCGAGCGGCGTGAGCTGGCCGGCATCTACGTGGCGCGCGGACTCGAGCCCGCGCTGGCCGATCAGGTCGCCGGGCAGCTGATGAAGCACGACGCGCTGGGCACCCATGCCCGCGAGGAACTCGGCATCACCGAGGCCCTGAGCGCACGGCCGCTGCAGGCCGCGCTCGCCTCGGCGGCCAGCTTTGCGGCCGGTGCCGCGCTGCCGCTGGCTGCGGTGCTGCTGATGCCGCAGCGCACGCTGATCGTCGGGGTGGCGCTGTCGTCGCTGCTGCTGCTCGCGGTGCTGGGCGCCGTGGCCGCCCGCGTCGGTGGCGCGAGCCCGCTGCGCGGGGCCTGGCGCGTCGGATTCTGGGGCGCCCTGGCGATGGCCGCGACGGCTGGCGCGGGCGCCTGGTTCGGCGCCGTCGCCTGAAGCAGACCGCGGCGGCTCAGCCCATCACGGCGGCATAGCCCCGCTGGTCGGCCGCGTAGCAGCTGCAGGCACTGGCCTCGAGGCCGGGGCGGTCGAGCACGACGAGCTCGCCGCGGTGGTAGGCGATCAGGCCGCGCTCCTGCAGCACGCCGGCGGCCATGGTCACGCCGACGCGGCGCACGCCGAGCATGTAGGCGAGGAAGTCGTGGGTGACGTGGAAGCGGTCGGCATGCGCACGGTCCTGCGTCATCAGCAGCCAGCGCGCCAGGCGCGGCTCGATCATGTGAAAGCGCAGGCACGCGGCCGAGGTGGCGAGCTGCGCCATCAGCACGTGCACGTAGCGGCCCAGGCAGGCCTGCAGCGCCGTGCTGCGGCCGAGTTCGTGCCGATAGGGCGCCGCATCGATGCGCCACGCAGCGCCGGGGCCCTGCACGATCGCGCGCAGCGGCGTGACCGGCACACCGAGCGCGAGCGACACGCCGAGCATGCCTTCGCGCCCGACCATGCCGACCTCCAGGCTCGGGTGCTCGTCGACGTGGGTCAGCAGCGAGATGAAGCCGTCGACCGGGAAGTAGACGTGGCGCACCACCGTGTCGCGCTCGTACAGCACGTCCGAGAGTTCGAGCTGGACCGACTCGGCGGCGGCCAGCAGGCGCTCGCGGTCGATGCGTGGCAACTGCGCGAGAAGGTGGTTCTGTGCCGAGGTCACGGCAGGCTCTCCTGTCGTCCGCCCGCCGGCGAGAGGTCTCGACGGTCGGGCGGCGCAGTGTGGCGCGGCACCGTGCTCGCGACCGTCTGCCAGCGCACAGACCGGGGCCTGTCGCGGCCCTAGCGTGCCCGGCATGGGAATCTTCTCGTTCGAACATGGCCGTGCGGCCTACCGCGCCGACTTCGCCGTCTACACCGCGGCCGTGGCCGGCCTGTCGGTGCTGCTGCTGGCCCTGAGCCCGAGCGGCCGGGGCGTGGCCCTGCTGGCCAGCCTGCTCGCCGGCCTGCTGGCATGGAGCCTGATCGAGTACGGACTGCACCGTTTCGTGCTGCACGGCCTGGCGCCGTTCCGGCGCTGGCATGCACAGCACCACGCACGGCCGGCCGCGCTGATCTGCACGCCCACGCTGCTCAGCGGTGCGCTGATCGGCCTGTTCGTGTTCCTGCCCGCCGCGTTGCTCGGCGACCGCTGGCTGGCCTGCGCACTGACCCTGGGCCTGCTGCTCGGCTACCTGGCCTATGCGGTGACGCACCACGCCATCCACCACTGGCGCGTCGACAGTGCCTGGCTGCGGCGTCGCAGGCTCTGGCATGCACTGCATCACCGGCGCGGCGGCGGTGCGGCCTGCTTCGGCGTCACCGGCGAGTTCTGGGATCGCCTGCTCGGCAGCGCGGCCGCCGGTGCCCTGGTTCGGCAGCGCACAGACGAATCCGTCGCCGCGACCTACAAACGCAGCGCCACCGACACACAACACTGACAAGAAAGAACACACCATGAACCCGCTCCACGCGTTTCGCCTGCTGGCCCTCGCCGGCCTCGCTCCGTTGCTGTGCACTCCGGTCCTGGCGCAGGAGGGCGGCTACTACTACGGCGGCCTCGGCGCCGGCACGGCACGCGCCAAGCTGAACGCCGGCGCCATCACCCGCGAGCAGACCGGCACGACCGCCACCACGGTCGAACGCGACGACCGCGACACCACCTACAAGCTGTTCGGTGGCTACCAGATGAACCGCAACATCGGCCTCGAACTCGGCTACTTCCGCCTCGGCAGCTTCGGCTTCGACGCGACCACGACGCCGGCCGGCACGCTGGGCGGGCGCGCCAGCGTTCAGGGCATGAACCTCGACCTGGTGGGCACCGCTCCGCTGAGCGAGAGCTGGTCCGCGATCGGCCGCATCGGCGCCACGTATGCGCGCACGCGCACCACGCTGAACGGCACCGGCGCAGCCCTCGTGAGCGAGTCCAATCCGAGCACCCGCAAGACCGACTACAAGTTCGGTGGCGGCCTGCAGTACGCGTTCAACAAGTCGTTCCTGGTGCGTGGCGAGGCCGAGCGTTACCGCGTCAACGATGCCGTCAACCACAAGCTCAACGTCAACGTGCTGACGCTGAGCCTGGTGTTCCCGTTCGGCCGCGCCGAGACCCCGGCGCCGCGCGCGATGGCGCCGGTCTACGTGGCACCGCCCGCCCCGGCTCCCGAGCCGGTGGTGGTGCAGGCGCCGCCGCCGGTCGTCGCGCCGCCGCCGCCGGTGGTGGTGCCGCTGCGCCGCGTGAGCTTCTCGGCCGAGTCGCTGTTCGGCTTCGACAAGTCGGCCGTGCAGCCCGACGGGCGCAGCGCGCTGGACGGCTTCGCCCGCGAGCTGGAGGGCACCAGCTTCCAGACCATCACCGTCGAAGGGCACACCGACCGGCTCGGCAGCCCGGCCTACAACCAGACGCTGTCGATGGAGCGCGCCGATGCGGTGAAGTCCTACCTGGTGACCTCGGGCAAGGTCGACCCGGGCAAGATCACCGCCGTCGGCAAGGGCGAGGGCAGCCCGGTGACGACCGCCGACGCGTGCAAGGGCAGCAAGCCCAGCGCCGCGCTGATCACCTGCCTGCAGCCCGACCGCCGGGTCGAGATCGAAGTCTCGGGCACACGTTGAGCACATTGCCCGATCCCGGACCCAGCTGGAGCACCTCGGCGTTCGGCCACGCGGCGGACACCTCGCCGATGGAGCTCTCGGCGCTGGGCGAGCACCTGCTGCTGTGTCGCTCGCTCAGCGGCCGGCTGTTCGTGCTGCGTTGCGCCGCCGAGGCCGTGCAGGGCTTCGTCGCGGCGCGCTTCGTCACCACGCTGGTCGTGCTGCTGCTGATCCTCGGCCTCGGCTCGCTGGCCTGGTAGCGCCGTGATCGCGACCGGACTGAAGGCGCTGATCCCTGCGGCGTCCCCGGCGCTGTGCGCGCTGCTCGACCCCTCGCGCGGGCCGCTGCAGCCGCCGATCCGCGCCGAGATCTTCGGCCAGCAGCGCTTCGCGCAGCATGGCCGCAGCCTGGGCGACACCCACCGCGTCGCGCGTGCGCGGCCGCGCGCGCCGACCTTCTACCCGCGCCTGCGCAGCAACATCGAGGTGCTGCGCGAGGCGCACCGCTACATCGGCGTGCAGGCGGCCACCGGCTACGACGTCAGCCCGGCCGCCGAATGGCTGCTCGACAACTTCCACCTGATCGAGGCGCAGCTCACGCAGATCCGCGAGGGCCTGCCGCGGCGCTACTTCCGCGAGCTGCCGGTGCTGGTCGAAGAGCCGCTGGCCGGGCTGCCGCGCATCTACGGCGTGGCCTGGGCCTTCGTCGCCCACACCGACGGCGCCTTCGACGAGGAACTGCTCACCGCCTTCCTCGGCGCCTACCAGGAGACGCGCGAACTGCGCCTGAGCGAGATGTGGGCGCTGCCGACCACGCTGCGCGTGGTGCTGATCGAGAACCTGCGCCGCCTGGCCGAGCGCGTGGCCTGCAACAAGGCGGCGCGTGAAGCGGCCAACCTGTGCTGCGACCAGATCGGCAGCCTTGCGCCGGCCACGCTCGACGAGGTGCTCGCGCTGATCGAACGGCGCGGCGTCGGCCGCGTCTTCCTGGCGCAGATGGCGCTGCGCCTGCAGGACCGGCGGCCCGATGCCGGCCTTGGCGTGCGCGACGACCACCACGGCTGGCTGCAACGTGCGCTGCCCGACCTGGCCACCTCGCAGGCCCAGCACAGCGCCGACCAGGCCGCCGACAACCTCAGCGTCAGCAACGCCGTGACCTCGCTGCGCGACATCGGCGACGCTGACTGGCCCGACATCGTCGCTCGCACCAGCGTGCTGATGCAGCTGATGCTGGGCTCGCCGGTGTTCGAGGCCGAGCATGTGGCCACGCGTGACCAGACGCTGCACGGCATCGAGCGGCTGTCGCGGCGCAGCGGGCTCGGCGAACTGCAGGTGGCGCGGCAACTGCTCGCGCTGATGCATTCCGCGCCGGCCGGCGACACGCTGGCCGGCGTGCCCAGCCACTGGCTGCTCGGGGCCGGGCGGCCGGCGCTGTTGCGCGCGCTCGGCCTGCACGAGCGGGCCTCGCTGGCCTGGCGCAGCGTCTGCGCGCACGCGGCCCTGCCGGCCTACCTGAGCGCGCTGCTGCTGGCCACGTTCGGTTTGCTGGCCTGGCTGCTGCTGCGCCATGGCGCGCCAACGGGCTGGGCCTGGCTTGCGGTGGCGCTGGTGATGGTCTTCCCGGCCTCGGAGGCGGTGGTGGCCGTGATCAACCGGCTGATCAGCGAGTCGGCGCGGCCGAGCCACCTGCCGCGGCTCGCGTTCGGCCGCGGCATCCCGGCCGAGCACCGCGTGCTGGTCGTGATCCCGGCGATGCTGGGCGACGCGGCGTCGATCGACGCGCTGGCGCACCGGCTCGAGCTGCACCGACTCGCCAACCCCGAGCCCGAGGCGCAGTTCGCCTTGCTCACCGACTGGACCGATGCCGACACGCCGCAGCGCGACGGCGATGCGGAACAACTCGCCCACGCGGTGCAGTGCATCGAGACGCTCAATGCGCGCTACCCCGGCGACCCGGCGCGCGAAGGCGCGGCGCCGCGCTTCATCGTTCTGCACCGCGAACGCCGCTTCAGCGAGACCGAGCAGCGCTGGATCGGCTGGGAGCGCAAGCGCGGCAAGCTCGAGCAACTGATCGCGGCGCTGGCCACGGGGCAGGGCGGCGCCCAGGACCATGCGCCAGGCGCTGCGTTCATCGACTGTGGCGAGGCGTCCCGGCTGGCCACCGGCATACGCTACGTCGTCACGCTGGACAGCGACACGCAGCTGCCGCCCGGCCGCCTGCGCGAGCTGGTCGGCGTGGCCGCGCACCCGCACAACCAGCCGCGGCTGGACGGCGCGCGGCGGCGTGTCGAGGCCGGCTACGGCATCCTGCAGCCGCGCATCGTCACCCCGCTGCCGGCGGTGCGTGACTTCACGCGCTTCCACTGGCTGTTCGCCGGCCAGTGCGGCATCGACCCCTACAGCGCCGCCAGCTCGGAGGTCTACCAGGACCTGTTCGGCGAAGGCAGCTTCAGCGGCAAGGGCTTGCTGAACGTGCAGGCGCTGCATGCGGTGCTGGCGCAGCGGCTGCCCGAAGGACAGGTGCTCAGCCACGACCTGTTCGAGGGCGCGCTGGCACGCTGCGCGGCGGTCACCGATGTCAGCCTGATCGAGGACGCCCCGTTCCACGCCGACGTGGCCGCCTCGCGCGTGCATCGCTGGACGCGCGGCGACTGGCAGCTGCTGCCCCTGCTGCTGAGCACCGGGCGCTACCGGCTGCGCGCGGTCAACCGCTGGAAGATGTTCGACAACCTGCGCCGCTCGCTGGTCGCTCCGATGTCGCTGGCGCTGATCGTGCTGGCCCTGGCCGGCATCGGCATCACGCCGCTGGCGGCGCTGCTGCTGGTGTTCGCGGCCTTCTCGGTCGGGCCGCTGCTCGGCGCGGTGTCGGGCTTGTCGCCGCACCGCGAGAACCTCGCGCGCCTTCACTTCTACCGGCATGCCTTTGCCGACCTGCTGCGCGCGCTGTGGGGCGGCTGGTGGCACCTGGCGCAGCTGCTGCAGCAGGCGCTGCTGAGTGCCGATGCGATCGTGCGCGCGGTCTGGCGCATGGCGATCAGCCGCCGCCACCTGCTGGAGTGGACCACGGCGGCCAGCGCGCAGGCGCAGGCCTCCACCCGGCTCAGCGTGCTGTGGCGCCGCCACGCGGCCGAGACGGTGCTCGCCGCGCTGCTGCTCGCCGCGCTGCTGCTGGCCGGTTCACCCCATCCGCTGCTGTCGATCGCGCTGTGCCTGCTGTGGGCTGCCTCGCCGCTGTGGACCTGGTGGGCCAGCCGGGCGAAGCCGCCCGAGGCCGATGCCGCGCTGCCGCTGCCCGACCAGGCCTATCTGGAAGGCGTCGCGCGCGACACCTGGCGCTTCTTCGAGCGCTGCGTGACGGCCGACGAGAACCACCTGCCGCCCGACAACCTGCAGACCCTGCCGCACGATCTGGTCGCGCACCGCACCTCGCCGACGAACATCGGCCTGTACCTGCTCAGCGCCGCCTGTGCGCACGAGTTCGGCTGGATCGCCACGGCCGAGCTGCTGGCGCGGCTGGAGGCCACGCTGGCGACACTGGCCACGCTGCAGCGGCACCGCGGCCACTTCCTCAACTGGTACGACACGGTCACACGCGCGCCGCTGCTGCCGATGTACGTGTCGACGGTGGACAGCGGCAACCTCGGCGGCCACCTGCTGGCGGTGGGCCAGGCCTGCTTGGCCTTTGCCCGCGCCGACGGCGTCGCCGAGCAAGACGCGCGGCGGCTCGAGGCCGTCGCCACCACCTGCGCCGGTCTCGCCTGGAGTGCCGACTACCGCTTCCTCTACCACCCGCGCCGACATCTCTTCCACATCGGCTACCGCGTCGCCGAGCAGCAGCTCGACGCCGGCTTCTACGACCTGCTGGCGTCGGAGTCGCGCCTGACCAGCCTGCTGGCGATCGCCAAGGGCGACGTACCGGTGGGCCACTGGGCGGCGCTGGGCCGGCCGTTCTACGCGGTGGGTGCGGTGGCCGGGCTGCGTTCGTGGTCGGGCTCGATGTTCGAGTACCTGATGCCCAGCCTGCTGCTCGACGAACCCGAGGGCAGCGTGCTGCGCGATGCCGGCCTGGCGGCGCTGCGCGAGCAGATCGACTTCGCCCGCTCGCATGGCGTGCCCTGGGGCATCTCCGAGTCGGCCTACGCCGGGCGGGACCACACGCTGGCCTACCAGTACGCGCCGCAGGGCGTGCCGCGGCTGGCGCTGCGCCGCACGCCGCCCGAGGAACTGGTGATCGCGCCGTACGCCACCGGGCTGGCGGCGCAGCTGGCACCGCGCCGCGCCAGCGCCAACTTCGCCGCCCTGCAGGCGCTCGGCGCACGCGAGGGCCTGGGCTTCATCGAGGCGCTCGACTACACGCCGTCGCGCCAGGCGATGGGCGAAGCGTTCACGCCGGTCGCCACCTTCATGTCGCACCACCAGGGCATGACGCTGGTCGCGCTGGCCAACGTGCTGCGCGATGGTGTGGTGCGGCGCTGGGCGATGGCCGATGCGCACCTCGAGGCGATGGCGCCGCTGCTGCACGAGCGCGCGCCGCGAGAGGTGTCGATGCTCTATGCGCCGCCGGTGGGGCCGCCGCCGCAGGCGCTGAAGCGGCGCGCACCGGGGCTGCTGCGCGAGGTGCTGCCGGGCGCGGCAGCGCTGGAGCCGACGCACGTGCTGTCCAACGGCCGCTACAGCGTCTCGCTGCGCGCCAACGGCGCGGGCTGGAGCCGCTGGGGCACGGCCGGCATCACCCGCTGGCGCGACGATGCACTGCGCGACGCGCTGGGCAGCTTCTTCTACCTGCGCTGGGATGCGCAGCCGCGCGCGGTCTCGATCACCCAGCACCCGGCGCCGGATTCGGCGGCGGTCTACGGCAGCACCTTCCACGCCGACCGGGTCTGCTTCGACGCCACCTGGCCCGAGGTGCAGGCGCACACCACGGTGTGGGTGAGCCCGGAGGACGACATCGAGTTCCGCCAGGTCGAATTGCGCAACCTCGGCGAGCGCATGCTCGACATCGAGCTGCTGTCGGCCTTCGAGGTGACGCTGGCCGACCCGCGTGCAGACGAGGCGCATCCGGCCTTCTCCAACCTGTTCGTGCGCGCGCAGTGGCGGCCGGCGCTGCAGGCGCTGGTGTTCGAACGCACGCCGCGGCTGGCCACCGAGCGCGGGATGATGGCGGCGCACTTCCTTGCTGCCAGCGATCCGCAGGTGCTGGCCATCCGTGTGCAGACCGACCGGCAGCGCTGGCTGGGCCGCAACCGCGGTGCCAGCCGGCCGCTGGCCTCGTTCGATGCGGCGCCGCTGTCCGCCAACGGTGAACCCGTGGCGCTGGACACCGGGCTCGACCCGGTCTGTGCACTGGCCGTGCGCCTGCGCATCGCACCGGGGGCCAAGGCGATGCTGACCTTCGCCACGGCCGCCACCGACAACGGCGGCGTGCTCAGCGCGGTGATCGACAAGTACCGCCAGGCCAGCCATGTGCAGCGCGCCTCGCTGATGTCGGCCACCCTGACCGGCATCCGGCTGCGCGAGCTGCGCATCGGCGCCGAGAACTTCGCGGCCGTGCAGAGCCTGACCACTGCGCTGGTGATGACGCTGACGCGGCCGCCGCGCAGCGCCACGGCGGCGGACAGCGGCGTGGCCTGCGACCGCCGGCTGCTGTGGCGCTTCGGCATCTCCGGCGACCGGCCGATCGTGCTGGTCTCGGCGCGTGTCTCGCAGGGGCTGGGGCTGCTGCGTTCGATGGCGCAGGCGCTGCGGCTGTGGTCCTGGGGCGGCGTGGCCTGCGACCTGGTGGTGCTCAACGCCGAGCCGGCCTCTTACGCGATGGCGCTGCAGCATGAACTGTCGGCGCTGCGCGAGCGCCATGCCGCCGACAGCGCGGCGCAGGGTGGCGTGGCCCACACCGGCTTCGTCGTGCTGCCGGCGCACGAGGTCTCTGCCGACGAACTGGCGACGCTGCGGGGCCTGGCGCGGATCCGCCTGCAGGCCGACGGTCGCCCGCTGCTGCTGCACGTGCAGGAGTGGATCGCGTTGCACGAGTCGGCCTTCGAGCGGCGCCACGAGGTGTCGAGCGCCGTGCTGCTGGCCAGCTCGGGGCCGAGCACGCCGGTGCCGGCGCCGCAGGGCACGTTCGCTGCCGGCTCGGGTGAGTTCGGCTTCGAGGTCGGCGCGGCGCTGCGCCCGCAGCGGCCCTGGATCAACGTCATCGCCAACCCGGGCTTCGGCACGCAGGTGTCGGAGGCGGGTGGTGGCTACACCTGGGCGGGCAACAGCCGGCTGAACCAGGTCACTGCCTGGTCGAACGACGCGGTGGCCGACCCGCCATCCGAATGGCTGCTGCTGCAGGACCTGCGCACGCGCCAGACCTGGAGCGCGACACCCTCCGCCTGGGGCAGCCCGGACGATGAGCAGGTGACCTACCGCGTCGTGCACGGGCAGGGCTACAGCGTGATCGCGCACCGCCGTGGCGACGCCGAGGTGCGCGTCACCTGGTGCGTCGATCCGCTGCTCGCCGTCAAGCAGGTGCAGCTGCGCATCGTCAACCGCGGCACGCGCACGCTGCGGCTGCGCATCGCAGGCATCGTCGAGTGGGCCATGGGCGCGGGCCGTGCCGACCGCGGCACGGTGCACACCGCGCTGCTGCGCCAGCGCCTGGCCGAGGGCAAGCTGAGCGCGCTGCTGTGCACCCAGCGCGAACAGTCTGCAGGCTTCGGCGGCGGCACGGCCTTCTTCGGCCTGGCCGAGCCCGACGACGACGGCGGCGAGGGTGAGGACTGGACCTGCGACCGGCGCGAATGCTTCGATGCACGCGGCCGGCTGCAGCTGCCCGACCATTTCGGCCAGCAGCAGGGCAGTGGGCTGGACCCGTGCGCGGCGCTGTCCACCACGCTGGTCATCGGCGCGGGCGAGTCGGCCGAGCGGAGCTTCCTGCTCGGCCACGCGGGCAGCCCCGAGGCGGCGCGTGACCTGGCCATTCGCGCCGCGGCCGTGCCGGCGCGCCAGCGGCTCGCCGCGGCGCGCGCGGCCTGGGACACGCTGCTCGGCGCCACGACGGTGAGCACGCCCGACCCGCTGTTCGATGCGATGGTCAACCGCTGGCTGCTCTACCAGGCCGTGTCCTGCCGCATGTGGGCCAAGGCCGGCTTCTACCAGGCGGGTGGCGCCACCGGCTTCCGCGACCAGCTGCAGGACGCGATGGCGCTGGCCTGGGCCGCGCCGCAGATGCTGCGCGAGCAGATCCTGCTCGCCGCGTCACGGCAGTTCCCCGAGGGCGACGTGCAGCACTGGTGGCACGCCCCCGGCGGTGCCGGGGTGCGCACGCATTTCTCCGACGACCTGCTGTGGCTGGCCGTGGCCTGCGTGCACTACCTGCGCGCGACCGGCGACACGGCGCTGCTCGACGAGCCCGTGCCCTTCCTCGAGGGCGCGGCCATCCCGCCCGGCGCCGAGGACGTCTACGACACGCCGCCGGTCAGTGCGGAGTCGGCCAGCGTCTACGAGCATGCGGCACGAGCCATCGACCGCAGCCTGCGGGTCGGCGTGCACGGCCTGCCGCTGATGGGCAGCGGTGACTGGAACGACGGCATGAACCGCGTCGGCCACGAGGGGCGGGGTGAATCGGTGTGGCTGGGCTGGTTCCTGTGCGAGCTCGTGGCCGACTTCGCGCCGATCGCCCGCACGCGTGGCGAGTCGGCGCGTGCGCAGCGCTGGGAAGACGCCGCGCTGGGCTGGCAGTCGGCACTGCGCGGCGCCGCGTGGGACGGTGCCTGGTTCCGCCGCGCCTTCTTCGACGATGGCAGCCCGCTCGGTTCGCAGGCCAATGCCGAGGCGCGCATCGACCTGATCGCACAGGCCTGGGGCGTGCTCTCCGGCGTGGCCAGCTGGCCGCAGCAGGTGGTGGCGATGGCGGCTGTCGAGGCGCAGCTGGTCGACGCACAGGCCGGGCTGGTGCGCCTGCTCGATCCGCCGCTCGCGCACGCGCTGCCCAGCGCCGGCTACATCCAGGCCTATCCGCCGGGCGTGCGCGAGAACGGCGGGCAGTACTCGCACGGCGCGGTGTGGGCGCTGATGGCACAGGCCGAGATGGCCGTGCGCCATGGCCACCCGGACAGCGCCGAGGCGGCCTGGCGCTACTTCACCTGGCTGAGCCCGGCACACCGTGCGGCGCATCCGCGGCAGCGTGCGGCCTACGGCATCGAGCCCTACGTGATGGCCGGCGACGTCTACACGCAGCCGCCCTACGTCGGCCGCGGCGGCTGGAGCTGGTACACCGGTGCGGCGGCGTGGATGCACCGCGCGGCGATCGAGTCGATCTTCGGCCTGCGCCTGGGCGCGCAGTCGCTGAACTTCCAGCCCTGCCTGCCGGCGCACTGGCCGCGCGCGGAACTGAGCCTGCAGCGCGATGGCCGGCGGCTGAGCTTCGTGCTGCTGCGCGCCGGTGATGAAGAGGCGACGCGTGTGGCGGCGCCGCTCGGGGCGACGCTGCTGCACCCGGGCGAGGCGCTGGCCTGGAGCCTGGCCGGCGCGGACGCCTGCTACGTCATTCCACTCGCCGCGGCGGCAGCCGGATCGGCCGGCGTTCAGCTTGACGTCGGTGCCGGGGCAACGTCCTACAGCGGCGCGGCTGCTCCGCCGATGGGCAGTGGCCGTGGCGCTCCCTAGAGTTCAACCATGGGCTCGCGCATCGGCGCCGGCCTGCCGCACTGTCTTTCACCACCACCAAGGATTGCCATGGCCGCCAAGCATGAAAACAACGTCGTCACGCCGCTCGCGCCCGCGGAGTACACGCCGATGGCGCTGGACGACGCGGCCATCGACGCCGCACGCCGCAACCTCGGCCAGGGCGCGGTGACGCCGCACTCCGGGCCGTGGCGCAAGGACGTCATCCGGCTGCTCAACGATTCGCTGGCCACCGAGCTGGTCTGCGTGCTGCGCTACAAGCGGCACCACTTCACCGCCGAGGGCCTGGCCTCGCCGAAGATCGCCGAGGAGTTCCTGGTCCACGCCGGCGAGGAGGCAGCCCATGCCGACCGGCTGGCGCGGCGCATCGTGCAGCTCGGCGGCGAGCCGGACTTCTCGCCCGACACGCTGCTGCAGCGCAGCCATGCGGCCTACGACGAGTCGACCGACCTGAAGGCCATGATCAAGGCCAACCTGATCGCCGAGCGAGTCGCCATCGAGACCTACAGCCAGATCATCTCGATGATCGGCGACAAGGACTCGACCACGCGCCGGCTGCTCGAGGACATCCTCGGCGACGAGCAGGCCCATGCCGACGAACTGAAGGACTGGCTCGCCGCGGAGTGAGCCTGGCCGGTGCCGGTCGGCTGCGGGCGCTGTGTACGCCACCGCACAGACGCAGGGCGCAGGGCAGGCCTAGTCTGCGTGACGCCGTACCGCAGTCATGACCACCCTGAAGCCACGCTCAACGAACACTGCGGCGCCTGCCGCCAACGCCCGCCAGCCGCGGCGGCTTCAGGCCGGGGCCTTGCAGGCGGCCATCCTCAACAGCGCCAGCTTCTCCAGCATCGCGACCGATGCCACCGGCGTGGTGCAGATCTTCAACGTCGGCGCCGAACGCATGCTGGGGTATGCCGCGGCCGACGTCGTCGACCGGCTCACGCCGGCCGACTTCTCCGACCGCGAGGAGGGCCAGCGCCGTGCTGCGCAGCTCAGCCTCGAGGTCGGCACGACGATTGCGCCGGGTTTCGAGGCGCTGGTGTTCAAGGCCTCGCGCGGCATCGAGGACATCCACGACCTGACCTACGTCTGCAAGGACGGCAGCCGCCTGCCGGCCATGGTCTCGGTGACGGCGCTGCGCGACGCCCACGGGGTAATCATCGGCTACCTGCTGATCGGCACCGACAACACGGCGCGCCGAAAGGTCGAGGCCGAGCGCGAGCGGCTCGACCAGAGCCTGCGCGACACCCACCTCGAGATGCAGGAGGCCAAGGGTGCTGCGGAGCGGGCCAACCAGGCCAAGTCCGACTTCCTCTCCAGCATGAGCCACGAATTGCGTTCGCCGTTGAACGCGATCCTCGGCTTCGCCCAGCTGATGGACTCCGGCACGCCGGCGCTGAACACGGCGCAACAGGGCAGCGTCGACCAGATCCTGCAGGCCGGCTGGTACCTGCTCGAGCTGATCAACGAGGTGCTGGACCTGAGCCTCATCGAGTCCGGCCGCCTGTCGCTGTCGATCGAGCCGGTGTCGATCGGCGAGGTGCTCGCCGACTGCCAGTCGATGATCGAGCCGCAGGCGCGCCAAGGTGGCATCGCCGTGGCCTTCGATGCCTGGGACGACCTGCCGTCGGTCGAGGCCGACCGCACCCGCGTCAAGCAGGTGCTGGTGAACCTGCTGTCTAACGCCATCAAGTACAACCGCGTCGGCGGCCGTGTCGAGGTCAGCTGCCGGCGCGCTGCCGGAGGCGGCGTGCGCGTCAGCCTGCAGGACACCGGCGAGGGCCTGTCGGCCGACAAGCTGGCGCACCTGTTCGAACCCTTCAACCGGCTCGGCCAGGAGTCGGGCGCGGAGCAGGGCACCGGCATCGGCCTCGTGGTCTGCAAGCAGCTGGTGGCGCTGATGGGCGGCCGCATCGGTGTCGAGAGCACTGTCGGCGTGGGCAGCGTGTTCTGGATCGAACTGCCGGCGGCCACCGACACCGGTACGCAGCTGCCGGTGGAACCGCTCGACCACCCGCCCGTGGCGCGACGGGCCGACCATCCGCCGATGCGCACGGTGCTGTGCGTCGAGGACAACCCGGCCAACCTGCTGTTGGTCGCGCGCCTGCTGGCGCGCCGGCCCGACATCCTGCTGCTCAGCGCGAAGGACGGGCGGCGCGGCATCGAGGTGGCGCGCGAGTCGGCCCCCGACATGATCCTGATGGACATCAACCTGCCTGGCATCAGCGGCAACACCGCGATGCGCATCCTGGCCGACGACCCGGCCACCGCGCACATTCCGGTGGTCGCGTTGAGTGCCAACGCGATGCCGCGCGATGTCGAGAAGGGCCTGGAGAACGGCTTCTTCCGCTATCTCACCAAGCCGATCAAGGTGCCCCAGTTCCTCGACACCATCGACCTCGCGCTGGAAGAGGCACGCCTGCGCGCCGCCAGTCGCGATGACGCGGTCACCCTGCCTTGACCATGGAACAGCGCATCCTCAACGCCCGCATCCTGATCGTCGACGACCAGGACGCCAACGTGCGCCTGCTCAGCCGCATGCTCGAGGAGGCGGGCTACACCCATGTCAGCGCCAGCTCGGTGCCGGCCGACGTCTGCGCGATGCACCGCCGCGACGACTACGACCTGATCCTGCTCGACCTGCAGATGCCCAAGCTGGACGGCTTCGGCGTGATGGCCGCACTGAAGGCCGGCGACGCCAGCGGCTACCTGCCGGTCATCGTGCTCACCGCACAGCCCGGCCACAAGCTGCGAGCGCTGCAGGCCGGCGCCAAGGACTTCATCAGCAAGCCCTTCGACCTGGCGGAAGTCCGCACGCGCATCCATAACATGCTCGAGGTGCGGCTGCTCTATCGCCTGCTCGCCGAGCACAACCAGGCGCTGGAGCGTACCGTGGCCGAGCGCACCAGCGAACTGCGCGAGAGCGAGGCCCGCTTCCGTGCGCTGACCGAACTGGCCTCCGACTGGTACTGGGAACAGGACGAGGCCGGCGAGTTCACCAAGGTGTCCGGCCCGGTGCTGGAGATGCTGGGCATCCGCGTCGGGCCGCTGCTGCCGGACCCCGCGCGTGACGCCGACGACGGCTGGGATGCGGCGCAGCGGCAACTGCTGCAGGCGAAGATCGCCGATCGGCAGCCCTTCCTCGACTTCCTGTTCCACCGCACCCGCGCCGACGGATCGCGGCAGCAGTTCCGCGTCAGCGGGCAGCCGATGCTCGATCGGCATTGCCGGTTCGTCGGCTACCGCGGCGTCGGCGTCGAAGTCCTGCCGGGCAGCTAGGCGCGAGCGCGGCCTGTGTCGCGCCGAGAGTCAGCGCGGCGCGGCCGCTGCAGCCTCGCGTTCGGGGTGACGATGCCGGCCGAGCGCGGTGATGAAGCGCGGCAGCGACGCGTCGACCTCGGTGCCGGTGAGCACGCCCGGATCAGGCGTGCCGTCGGGCAGGGTCGCCGCGATGCCGGCCTGTTCGAGCAGGGCGCTCGAGGCGCCGAGCGCGAGCAGGGTCTTGCCGTGCCGGTGCTGGGCCACGATGACGTCCCGCACCTCGACCAGGCTGCCCAGGCGCTTCACGCCGACGGCACCATCGGGCAGGACCACGCCATCGAACAGCACCGCAGGCGAGTTCTCGAAGCTCCCGGTGGCTTGCAGGCCCGGCCCGCCACGCGTCTTGACCGGCCCGAGGCGCGCCGCGATCAGTTGCACTTGCGCGCCGGCGGCGAGCAGCCCGGCCTGCACCGTTGCGACGGCGTCGCCATCGACACCGTCCGCGACGAGCACGGCCACGCGGCGGGTGCGGATGCCGCCGTCGCCGGGCAGCGCCGTCAGCGACAGCGCCGCGGAGCGTGTCAACTCGGGCTTGGCAGCGCGCTGCAGCACCCTGGGCATGGCCTTGGGCACGGCCATGCCGAGGCCGGCGGCCACCGTGGCGGCCAGTTCGGCCGACACGTTGACCAGCGACGACAGCATGCGCTCGCGGATGGCCGGCACGGTCAGCTTGCTCAGCTCGAAGCGGAAGCCGCCGGCGATGTGCGCCCGCTCGACCGCGGTCTGGCTGTCGTAGAACAGCGTGGCCTGCGTGTAGTGGTCGGCGAACTTCTGCGGGTTGCCGCGCAGCTTGTCGCCCTGGCCGTCGTCGACCGGCTGCGCAAACGAGACGAACCCCGCCGCACCGGCCTGGAAGGGGCAGCCGCCGCCGAGCGAGTTGGGCTCGTAGGCGACCCGCCCGCGCGGGATGGCCTGGCGGTGCAGCCCGTCGCGCTGGTGGTTGTGCACCGGCGCCAGCGGCGCATTGATCGGGATCTCGTGGAAGTTCGCGCCGCCGAGTCGGGTGATCTGCGTGTCGATGTAGGAATGGATGCGGCCGGCCAGCAGCGGGTCGTTGCTGAAGTCGATGCCCGGCACCACGTGTGCGGTGCAGAAGGCCACCTGCTCGGTCTCGGCGAAGAAGTTGTCGGGGTTGCGGTCGAGCACCATGCGGCCGACCGGCGTCACCGGCACCAGCTCCTCGGGGATCAGCTTGGTCGCGTCGAGCACGTCGAAGCTGAAGGCCTCGGCCTGGGCCTCGGTGAAGATCTGCAGGCCGAGCTCCCACTCGGGGTACTCGCCGGACTCGATGGCCTCCCACAAGTCGCGGCGGTGGAAGTCGGAGTCGGCGCCGGAGATCTTCACCGCCTCGTCCCACACCAGCGAATGGGTGCCGAGCTTCGGTTTCCAGTGGAACTTGACGAAGTGCGACTCGCCCTTGGCGTTGACCAGCCGGTAGGTGTGCACGCCGAAGCCCTGCATCATGCGCAGGCTGCGCGGGATGCCGCGGTCGGACATCACCCACATCAGCGTGTGTGTGCTCTCGGGCATCAGCGAGGCGAAGTCCCAGAAGGTGTCGTGCGCCGAGGCCGCCTGCGGCATGCCGTGGTGCGGCTCGGGCTTGACCGCATGCACGAGGTCGGGGAACTTGATCGCGTCCTGGATGAAGAACACCGGGATGTTGTTGCCCACCAGGTCCCAGTTGCCCTCGTCGGTGTAGAACTTGACCGCGAATCCGCGGATGTCGCGCGCGGTGTCGGTCGAGCCGCGTTCGCCGGCCACCGTGGAGAAGCGAACGAACACCGGCGTGATCTTGCCGGCCGCCTGGAAGGGCGCGGCGCGCGTGAACGCCGTCATCGGCTCGTAGGCCTCGAAGTAGCCGTGTGCCGCCGAGCCGCGCGCATGCACGATGCGCTCGGGGATGCGTTCGTGGTCGAAGTGGGTGATCTTCTCGCGCAGGATGAAGTCTTCGAGCAGCGTCGGGCCGCGCAGGCCGGCCTTCAGCGAGTGCTGGTTGTCGGCGATCGCCACGCCCTGGTTGGTGGTCAGCACCTGGCCGGCGGCATTCGAGCGTGCACGGTCGAGGGCGGCGGACTTGTCCGAGACATGGACTTCGCTGAGCGTGCTGGCCAGCGCCGCCGGTGCCTCGACGGACGGCGTGTCGCCTCGCGGCGGCGAGACCGCATCCGCGCGACCGAACTCCAGCGCCTTGCCGGCGTTGAAAGGCATCGCGGCGGCCAGGGCCTGGGTCTGCGCCGCCTGGTCCTCGAGCGTGTACGGGGCGGTGGAAGTCTTCGGCGCAGCGGCGGGCCGGCTCGGCCTGGTCGTCTTCTTCATGAGCGCGCCTCCGCAGTGGCAGTGTCGTGCGACAGGCCGGGCAGGGTGCCCTGTTCACCCATGCCGACGGGGCGGCCCGCGACCATCGAGGCGATCGTGCCGAAGGCGCGGACCATGCGGCTGTGCGGCGCGTCCCAGTAGTCGGCTGCGTCCGGCGTGAACTTCAGCAGAACGAGGTTCGGCGACTCCGGCCCGTCCGGGAACCAGGGTCGCGCGAAGGCCGTCCACAGGCGCTCGATGCGCGCGCGGTCGGTGTCGATCTCGCCGCGGCCAGACAGCGACACGTAGGTCCCGCGGCCCGGATCGGTGAAGGTCAGGTTCGCGACCTGCAGGTGTTCCACCTTGGACGAGCGCCGGTCGGTGAAGAACCAGAGCGCGCCGCTGGCGTCCATCTCGAGCACCGCCATGGGCCGGCTGGCCAGGGCGCCGTCGTCCTCGACGGTGGTGAGCATGGCGATCGGGATGTCGTCGATCAGCCGGGCGACGTGGGCGAGGCTGGGGGTGGACTGGGTGGCGGTTTTCATCGGGTGTCCTCGAAGGAGTTGGAGGCAGGCGCCGCGTGCGGCGGCGGCGTCAGTGCGCCGGCACGTAGCGCCGCCAGGGGCCGGGCGACTGCGCGAGGCGATCGGTCACGGCGTCGAGCACCTCGCGGTTCCAGCCCATGCCGAAGTGGCTGCTGTCGACCTCGATGTCCTGGACCAGCGGCGATCGCGCCGGGTGCCGGCAGGCCTGCCACGCGACGATGCCGTCGCTGCGGCTGTAGATCGACGTCGTGCGCAGCGGCGGCGGCGTGCACAGCCGCCGCCACAGCGCCGGATCGACCTGGGCCGTGCTGCGGCTGAGCAGGCGGAACAGCCAGCCGGCATGGGTGTGGTCGGCCTGTGAATTGAAGGGCGTTCCGATGGTGATCACCTGCCGCAGGCGCGGTGCCATCAGCTTGCCGAGCTCGCGCGCGTACAGCCCGCCCAGGCTCCAGCCGATCAGCGTGGCCGGCTGCTCGTGGCCCGCGAGCCGCGCGGACACGTGGCTGCTCAGCGCACCGAGCCAGGCATCGAGATCGCCCTGCGGGCCGGTGTTGAAACCCTGGCCCCAGTCGAAGGCGTCGTAGCCGAGGGCGCGGCAGTGGTCGCGCAGCGTGGCCACCGAGCTGCCGTCTGCCCCCAGGCCGGGGAAGATCACCACCGGGTGGCCGTCGCCGCGCTCGTAGCGCTTCGGCGCCGCCAGGTGATGCTGGGCGAACTCGAAAGCCGCCCGGAACGGCTCTGTGCCGAGCAGACCGAACGAAGGCCGCTGCACCGGAAACGCAGCAGTGCCTGGCTTCATGAGCCGCCCCGGCGGCGGGCCGGTGCGCGGCTGAGGCCGATGATCACGGCGCCCAGTGCGGCCGCCGAGGCGACGGCCAGCAGCGGATGCCCGCGCACTGCGGAGCGCGCACCTTCTGCCCATTCGTCGCGGGTCTGTCTCACCCGCTCCGCCCCGGCGTGCAGCTTCACGCCGGCGGCCGACACGCCCGCGTCCAGCCGCTGTGCCGCCGGCTGTGCGCGGTCGGCCAGGCGATCGATGGTGTGGTGGGCACCTTGGGCCGCACGGTTCAGCAGATTGACGGCCGCCGGGTCCGGCGTCTCGCCGGCGTTGGCCGGCGGCGCGTCGGACAGGCGGTCGTGGCGGTCGTGGCGGTCGCCGGTGGACCAGGG
Organism: Chitinophaga pinensis; assembly: GCA_943370595.1. Classification (GTDB taxonomy): domain Bacteria; phylum Pseudomonadota; class Gammaproteobacteria; order Burkholderiales; family Burkholderiaceae_C; genus Piscinibacter. The sequence continues at coordinate 492,188 of CALRRO020000001.1, read as the reverse complement.
CACGGTGGACACGCCGTCGGGAGGAAGAAGTTCGTTCATGACAGTGTCCTTCCGGCTCAGGCGGCGAGCGCCATCAGATCGTCCTTGCGGGTGGCCATGCGTGCGCCGAGCTCGACCAGGTCGAGCGAGGAGGCCTTGACCTTCGGGAACATCTCGTTCTGCTCCTCCTTGACGTGGTGCTTCACGTACTCCGACAGCACCTTGACCTTGGCGTCGTACATCTCTCCGTCGGGCTCGACGTCCTCGATCTGCGCGATCAGGTCTTTCACGCCGGCGTGCTCGACCGTGGCCTCGGGCACCAGCAGCTTGTCCTTCAGCGCGGCCTTCACGGCCGGATAGAAGATCTCTTCCTCGATCTGCGCGTGCACGCTCAGCGCCGTGCAGATCTGCGTGACCAGGGCCTTCTTGGTGGAGGCCGAGCGGCTCTTCTCGTACTCGGCGAACAGCTGGCTCACCGCGGTGTGGTCGGCCTTGAGCATGCCGATGGCGTCCTGGGAGGCGGCGGTGGTCTTGTGGGTGGTGGTGGTCTTGGTGGCAGTCATGCGGGTCCTTGGGAGATGCGAGGGTCGGGGTGCGCAGGCCGGATGGCGCAGGCACCGGAGTCGCCGGTACCGCTTGCCTGCTTCGAGCCACGCACCATAGGGAACGCGCCGGCACGGGTCTGTGCGTTCGCGCACCCTGTCGACGTCATGGCCGGCAGCACACCCAAGGCGTCTTCCACCACACTGCAGGTCTTGTGACGGCAGGGGGTGACGACCATGGCGATCGACCCGACGCAGGACCCGGTGCCCGACGAACCGGCGACGACCGGCGAGACGGACTGCGCGGACTGCCCGCTGCGGCCGCTCGGGCTGTTCATCGACCAGACGCCCGAGGAGTTCGAACTCGTGCGCTCGCTCAAGCGCAAGGAGTTGCGACTCGGGGCGGTCGAGGCACTGATCCACGAGGGGCAGACCGATGCCCCGCTGTACACGCTGCTGCGCGGCTGGGCCTTCCGCTACAAGACATTGAGTGACGGTCGCCGGCAGATCCTGAGCTTCCTGCTCGCCGGTGACTTCATCGGCGTGCAGCAGAAGATGGGTGACGCGGCCGCGCATGGCGTCGAGACGCTGACCGACGCCGTGTTCTGCGTCTTCCAGCGCGATGCGCTGTGGGAGCTGCACCGTCGCTCGCCGTCGATGGGCTTCAACGTGACCTGGCTGATCGCGCAGGAGGAGTCGCTCGTCGACGGCAACCTGCTGTCGGTGGGGCGGCGCAGCGCCGAGGAACGCATCGCGACGCTGCTGATCCTGCTGTTCAAGCGCGCGGCTGCCCTGCAGGGTGACAAGGGCGTGTCCGGCGTGCCCTTCCCGCTGACGCAGCAGCATGTGGCCGATGGCTTGGGCCTGTCGCTGGTCCACACCAACAAGACCCTGCGCAAGCTCGAGAAGCGCGGCCTGCACCGCATCAGCGAAGGGCGCCTGCACCTGCTCGATGCCAAGGCCCTGGTGCGGCTGGCCGACCTGTACGGTGACGGGCGCCCGCCCAAGCGGCCGCTGGTCTGACCTGCCCCGCGCGGGGCCTTCGCAAGGCTCGCGAGGAGCCCGCGCGGCGCTATGTCTTTGTACACGCTCGCAGCGGATCCATCGCCCTACATTGCGTTCGCCTCCGGGCTGCCTTGAACGGCCCGGCGGGCATGCCCGTCGCCGGCGGCCACGATCCGCCAGCGCGCCGAACGACACCACCCACCCGGTGCCATCGAATGTCCTCTACCTGCCTCGACCTCCGCCCGACCAACCAGCTGCTGGATGCCTTGCAGCCCGCGCCACGCCTGCAGCTCGAGGCCGACCTGGAGTGGGTCGCACTGCCGCGCGACACCATGCTCTATGAGGCCGGATCCGCGCTGCGCCACGTCTACTTCCCGGCCACGGCCATCGTCTCGCTGGTCTCGTCCATGCAGGACGGCACGGCCACCGAGGTCGCGGTGGTCGGCAACGAGGGTGTGGTCGGCGTCTGCGCCTTCATGGGCGGCGGGCCGGCTCTCAGCGGCGCGGTGGTGCAGCGTGCCGGCCACGGCTGGCGGATCAGCGCTGCGTCGGTCGCACGCCACACGCAGCACTCGCCCGAGGTGCTGCAGCCGCTGCTGCGCTATACGCAGTCGCTGTTCACGCACCTGGTGCAGACATCGGCCTGCAACCAGAACCACCCGCTCGAGCAGCAGATGTGCCGCTGGCTGCTGTTGCACGTCGATCGGCAAGCCGACGACGAGCTGGCGGTCACGCAGGAGCGCATCGCCGGCATGCTCGGCGTGCGCCGCGAAGGTGTCACCGGCGCAGCCCTCAAGCTGCAGAGGGACGGCCTGATCCGCTATGCCCGTGGCCGCATCGCCATCACCGACCGCCAGGGACTCGAGGACCGATGCTGCGAGTGTTATGCGGTCATCCGGCGGGCCGGTGCCCGCCTGTCGATCGTTGCGCGTGCGCCCGATGCCGTGGCCGGAGCCTGCGCACGGGCAACCGCCGACGATCCGCTCCACCTGGGTTCGAAACCGCACAGACTGTCGGCCATCAACTGACTACGGTGCCGACTGCGCCCGCGTGGCGCACCATCCTCCGCGGCCGCTGTCCGGGCCTGCGGAGTCTTCACCGATCGCCACACTTCCCGGAGAGATCATGGATACCAACTACGTCGCGCGCGACAACTTCGGCATGTACGCCAATGCCAACTCGGGCCCAGGGCCTGCACTGATGGGCGCCGACACGCTGCTCGGCAACGACGTCTACAACAAGGACGGCGAGGACCTGGGAGACATCAAGGAGTTCATGGTCGACATGGCCACGGGCCGCATCGCCTACGCCGTGCTGTCCTTCGGCGGCGTGCTCGGCATGGGCGACAAGCTGTTCGCCGTGCCCTGGGCCGCGCTGGTGCTGGACACGACCAACAAGCGCTTCACGCTCGACGTGCTGAAGGAGGCGCTGAAGGATGCGCCGGGCTTCGACAAGAACCACTGGCCGACGATGTCGGACCGCACCTGGGCCGGCGGCGTGCACAAGTTCTACGGCATGTCGTACGGCGATTCCTGAACCTCGACTTCCCGACAAGGAGAACACATGAACAAGGACCAGATCAAGGGTGGCCTGAAGAAGGCCGCAGGCAAGGTGCAGGAGAAGACCGGCGAGTTGATCGACAGCCCCGAGCAGCGTGCCAAGGGCCTCGCGAAGCAGGTCGAAGGCCGCGCCCAGCAGGTCGTCGGTGACCTCAAGGAAACCGTCAAGGACGCCGGCAAGAAGTAGGCAGGTGCCCGCCCCGGTGGGGCGGGCCTTCCCGACGACGGCGCTGCGATGGCGCCTCGTTCTGTTTCAGGCTGCCTGGCGCCCGCGCCGGCCACGCACGTCGGCTGCATCGATGACACCGGCGGTGGCATCCTGCATCTGGCGTGTCATCGCCGCCTGGCCCTGGCTCAGCATGGCCGCGCCACTCTGGCTGCATTCGGTCAGGAACTCGGTGTAGTTCTTCAGCATGCCCTGCATCAGGTGCGTGAAGGCCGAAGACTGCATCAGCGACATCGCCGATTCGCTTGCGCGCTGGAACATCTGGCTCGCGTTGGCACTGGCCTGCGCGGTGACTTCGGGCGAGGTCGAGAAGCGCGTGAGCAGGTCCATGTTGGCCTGGGCCAGCTTGACGAAAGGCTGCGCCTGAACGTGCATGAGGTTGTCTTGCATGGTGACTCCTTGGGGTGCATGCGAGCCGGATCGAACACCGTGGCGTCGGAGGCTGCAGCGAGGGCACCACTTCTGCGGCGAACGTCTCTGGCGAAGCAGCCGACACGTCGTCGAAGGGGCACCAGACGACGACTCGAGAACCGGGCCGCCGGGCGATGGATGTCTGCACGGAGGCAGGACACGCCAAGTCAGTATGGCAGCTTGTATGCCCTTACGGGTTGCTGATTGCCATCGAGTGCAACCCGCAGAATGCCCTGGATGAAAAAACGCTTGAGATCGTCGGCCTGGGCGCGGAGTTTCCAGCGCAGCGTGAACGCGATGACACGCCTGGCCGCGGCATCGGGCACACGGGCGCTGGCCCGCACGCTGAAGCCCGTGGTGGCCCGGCGCACACCGCCGCCGGGTTCCGGCGCGTGGATCCCGGGTATGGTGGCCGGCACGATGGGCGTGAGGCGCTTCCGGCTCTATCGACCGAACGGTGTGCGGGTGGGCGAACGCCTGCCGCTGATGGTCATGCTGCATGGCTGCGGGCAGGACGCGAACAGCTTCGCGGCGAGCACGCGCATGAACCGCGTTGCGCAGCGTGAAGGTTTCCTCGTGCTCTACCCGGAGCAGGACCACCTGGCCAATGCGCAGGGCTGCTGGAACTGGTTCGACACCGACAGCGGCCGGGCGCACGGCGAAGCCGCGCTGATCATGCAGGCCGTGGACCAGGTCTGCCTGCTGCACCCGGTGGACCGCGAGCGCGTGGCCATCGCCGGCCTGTCCGCAGGGGCCAGCATGGCGGCCTTGCTGGTCAGCCGGCATCCGTCGCGCTTCAAGGCGGTGGTGATGCACTCGGGCATTCCGCCCGGCACGGCGCATTCGAGCCTGTCGGCGCTGGGCGCGATGCAGGGCCGACGCCGCACGAAGCCGCTGGCCGCCGCACCGGAACAGATGCAGGCGCACTGGCCGCCCTTGCTGGTCATCCATGGCGACGCCGACGGCGTGGTCTCACCGCACAACGGGCGCGCCGCAGCGCAGGCCTGGGCCCATGCCGCGGGTGCGCAGCAGGGGCCGACGCGATCCGTGCAAAGAGGCCGGCGCTACCCGATGGCGGTCACGGACTTCCGGTGCCGGGGCAGCGCGGTGGCCACGCTGGTCACGGTGGACAGGCTGGCCCACGCGTGGAGCGGTGGCGCAGCGGGAACGCCCTTCGGCGATGCGCAGGGGCCCGATGCTTCGCGCATGGCCTGGACCTTCGCCGCCCGACAGTTCCGGCCCCGCAGCTGAACGCAGCGCCCGCTGCGCCGCCTGCGCCTTCCAGACGCCGCAAAGAAAAAAGCCTTGCGGAGCAAGGCTTTTGGGATCGTGTGGTGGAGAGGAGGAGGATCGAACTCCCGACCTTCGCATTGCGAACGCGACGCTCTCCCAGCTGAGCTACCCCCCCACGAACCAGTGCATTCTAGCAAACTCCCCAGCCTGACCCGACCCCACCGGAGCATCCGCATGACCCGACCCGACCCCGCCTGGCTCGACACCCAGTACAACAACCGCGCCCGCGTGCCCGAGGCGCCGCAGATCCTCGAGCGCTGGGCGAACGCCTCCGCACTGGCCCGAGCGCAGTCGGACTGCGTGCTCGACATTCCCTACGGCGGCGCACCCGGCGAGACGCTCGACGTGTTCCGCACCGAGCGCGCTGACCGAGCCGGTGCCCCGGTGTTCGTCTTCATCCACGGCGGCTACTGGCGCGCGCTGGACAAGCGCGACCACTCCTTCGTCGCGCCGGCGTTGGTGGATGCCGGCGCGATGGTGGTGGTGCCCAACTACGCGCTGTGCCCGGCGGTGACGATCGAGCAGATCACGCTGCAGATGGTGCAGGCGCTGGCCTGGGTTTACCGTCACGCGCACGAGCATGGTGGCGACCCGCGACGCATCGTCGTCGGCGGGCACTCGGCGGGCGGCCACCTCGCCGCGATGATGCTGGCCTGCGAGTGGCAGCAGGTCGGCGCCGACCTGCCGGGGCGGTTGCTGCAAGGCGCGCTGTCGATCTCCGGCGTGTTCGAACTGGAGCCGATCCGCCACACGCCCTTCCTCGCCGGCGACCTGCGCCTGACCGCCGCCTCGGCGAAGCGGCTCAGCCCGGCGCTGATGCCGCCACCGGGCGGGCCGCTGGCGGCCGTGGTCGGCGGCGATGAGAGCGAGGAGTTCCTGCGTCAGAACCAGCGCATCCGCGAGGCCTGGGGTGCCTCGGCCGTGCCTGTGTGCGAAGCCATTCCCGGCACCAACCACTTCACCGTGCTGCACGACCTGGCCGACGCCGATGCGCTGGTGCACCGGCTCGCGCGCGGCCTGCTGGGGCTGTGAGCGTGTCGAGCTTGATGCGGGCTTCTTGAGAACGATTCTCATTAATACATTTGCTCGATCGCAAGGGAGCGTGGAATAGCCTGCGCCAATCGACCGGATTGAGCTTTTGTATTTGCCCCGCTCTGGTGCCTGGAGTAGCGTCGGCGCGTGCCGCGGATCCAGCGCACCCCCATGTGCACGCGGCCGGTTCGGTTCCACTCAACCACAGGAGAGAGACATGGGCTTGAAAGGATCGAAGACCGAGCAGAACCTGAAGGACGCCTTCGCGGGTGAATCCCAGGCCAACCGCCGGTACCTGTACTTCGCAAACAAGGCCGACGTGGAAGGCCAGAACGACGTGGCGGCGCTGTTCCGCTCCACCGCCGAAGGCGAGACCGGCCATGCGCACGGCCACCTCGAGTTCCTCGAGAACGGCTCGGGTGACCCGGCCACCGGCCTGCCGATCGGCAACAGCCGGCAGAACCTGCAGGCTGCCGTCGCCGGCGAGACGCACGAGTACACCGACATGTACCCGGGCATGGCCAAGCAGGCCCGCGAGGAAGGCTTCGACGAGATCGCCGACTGGTTCGAGACGCTGGCCAAGGCGGAGCGCTCGCACGCCAACCGCTACCAGAAGGCGCTCGACGCGCTGGTCGACTGACGAGGGGACTGCGCTCGAAGGACAAGGGGCTTCGTGCCCCTTGTTCATTGGTGGACCGAGGAGAACACACATGACCGCTCGCGAAGGCAATCTCGAAGCGCCGACCCGCCACCCCGTCGACTGGAAGAACCCGGACTTCTACGACGAGGGCCTGGCCTTCAAGGAGATGGAGCGCATCTTCGACATCTGCCACGGCTGCCGCCGCTGCGTGAGCCTGTGCCAGTCCTTCCCCAACCTGTTCGACCTCGTCGATGCCACCGACGACGGCGAGGTGCACGGCGTGAAGAAGGAGGACTACTGGAAGGTCGTCGACCAGTGCTACCTCTGCGACCTGTGCTACCTGACCAAGTGCCCCTACGTGCCGCCGCACGAGTGGAACCTCGACTTCCCGCACACCATGCTGCGCGCCAAGGCGATCAAGTACCGCAAGGGCGAGGTCAAGGCCAGCGAGAAGTTCCTCGCCTCCACCGACGTGCATGGCCAGTTCGCCGGCATCCCGATCGTCGTGCAGGCGGTCAATGCCATCAACCGGACGAAGGCGGCGCGCGGCGTGATGGAGAACGTGCTCGACGTGCACAAGGACGCCTGGATGCCGGAACTGGCCACCAGCCGATTCCGCTGGAGCGCGAACAAGCAGGGCAGCGCCACCGACGTGAAGGACGGCCAGCGCAGCCCCGGCAAGGTGGTGATCTTCTCCACGTGCTACGTCAACTACAACGAGCCCGGCATCGGCCACGACCTGATCGCCTCGCTGGAGCACAACCAGATCCCGTACGTCATCGTCGAGAAGGAATCCTGCTGCGGCATGCCCAAGCTCGAGCTCGGCGACCTGGAGGGTGTGGAGAAGCACAAGAAAGCCAACATTCCGGTGCTGGCGAAGTACGCGAAGGACGGTTTCGCGATCGTCAGCGCCGTGCCCTCGTGCACGCTGATGTTCAAGCAGGAGATCCCGCTGCTGTTCCCCGACGAGCCTGACGTCAAGGCGGTGCAGGCGGCGATGTTCGACCCTTTCGAGTACCTGATGGCGCGCCACAAGGACGGCCTGCTGAAGACCGACTTCAAGACGCCGCTGGGCAAGGTCAGCTACCACATCCCCTGCCACGGCCGGGTGCAGAAGATCGGCAAGAAGACGGAAGAGATGCTCAAGCTGATCGGCCAGTCGGTGACGGTGCAGCTGAACACGGTGGAGCGCTGCTCGGGCCACGCCGGCACCTACGGCGTGAAGAAGGCGTACCACGAGACGGCGATGAAGATCGGCAAGCCGGTGTTCAAGGCAATGGCCAAGGACGAGCCCGACTGGATCGGCTCCGACTGCCCGATGGCCGGCCACCACATCGCGCAAGGCATGGCCAACAACAGCCTGCCGCCGGCGAAGATCGCCCACCCGCTGACCCTGCTGCGCACCGCCTACGGTTTGTGAACCCCCTGATGGAGAGCCTCATGACCATCACCCGCGACAACCTCCTGACGCTGGAGGCCTACTCGAAGATCCGCAAGAGCAGCAAGCCCGAGCTCATCGCGCACCGTCGGCTGCGCACGGTGCACCTGGGTGAACACATCAGCGTGCAGTTCGAGGACGAGAAGACCATCCGCCGGCAGATCCAGGAGATGCTGCACATCGAGAAGATCTTCGACGAGGAAGGCATCCAGAGCGAGATCGACGCCTATGCGCCGCTGGTGCCCGATGGCACGAACTGGAAGGCGACGATGCTGATCGAGTACCCCGATCCGCACGAGCGCAAGCGCGAGCTGGCGCGGCTGATCGGCGTGGAAGACCGCATGTTCGTCGAGGTCGAGGGGCACGGGCGCATCTATGCGATCGCCGACGAGGACCTGGACCGCGAGAACGAGGTGAAGACCTCCGCGGTGCACTTCGTGCGCTTCGAGTTTCCGCAGGCGGCCCGCGAGGCGGTGCGCGCCGGCGCGAGCGTCAAGCTCGGTTGCGACCACACGAACTATCCGGCGCACCTGGTCATCGCGGCGGACACGCTGGCCAGCCTGGCCGGCGACCTGCGCTGACGCGACCCTGGTCCCGGCTCAGGCCGCGGCAGGCACGGCCCGCCGCGTGGACCACCAGCCGTCGGCGCTGTAGACCAGCAGCGCCGCCCAGATCAGCCCGAAGCCGGCCAGCCGCGCCCCGCCGAAGGGCTCGTTGAACAGCCAGACGCCGAGCGCGAACTGGATCGACGGCCCGATGTACTGCAGCAGGCCCAGCGTGGTCATCGAGATGCGCCGCGCGCCGGCGGCGAACAGCAGCAGCGGCACGGCGGTCAACGGGCCGACGCCGATCAGCCACAGGTTGGTCGCGGTGTCGGCCATCGGGAAATGATTTGGGCCGCTGCCCCACCACCACACGAAGGCAATCAGCGCCGGCGGCGCCAGCAGCATGGTCTCGAGCGTCAGGCCCTCGAGTGCGCCCAGCGGCGCGATCTTGCGCAGCAGCCCGTAGCCGCCGAAGCTGGCCGCCAGCACCAGCGCGATCCACGGCAGCTGGCCGGTCTGCACGGTCAGCCAGACCACGCCGAGTGTGGCCAGCGCCAGCGCGGTCCATTGCAAGCGCCGCGGCCGCTCGTGCAGCACGGTGTAGCCGAGCAGCACGTTGACCAGTGGCGTGATGAAGTAGCCCAGGCTGGCGTCGATGACGTGGCCGTTGCTCACCGACCAGATGTAGGTCACCCAGTTGCACGACAGCAGCAGCGCGCTGGCGGCGAAGGCGCCGATCACCTTCGGCTGGCGCAGCGTCGTGGCCATCCAGGCCCATTGCCGGCGCCACGCCAGAACGGCCAGCACGAAGACCAGCGACCAGACGATGCGGTGCACCAGCACCTCGGTGGCCGGCACGGCGGCGAGGTGGCTGAAGTAGAGCGGGAACAGGCCCCAGAGCACGTAGGCGGAGGCGGCGTAGAGGATTCCGGAGGGCATGAACAGGGAAGGGCGCGAGCGTCGCTGCGTGCAGCGGAGCGGCATTGTCGCCGCGGCCCGCGGTTGATGCAGGACAAGCGCCGCAGGCCCTCCGGCTCGAAGAATGCGGCCACCGAACTGCAGGAGGGCTCGTGTTCCAGATCCGCATCCACGGTCGTGGCGGGCAGGGCGTGGTCACCGGCGCCGAGATGCTGTCGATCGCCGCGTTCGAGCAGGGCCGCCACGCGCAGGCCTTCCCGAGCTTCGGCTCGGAGCGCACCGGTGCGCCGGTGGTGGCCTTCTGCCGCATCGCCGACCGCGAGATCCGCCTGCGCGAGCCGGTGATGGCGCCCGACGCGCTGATCATCCAGGACCCGACGCTGCTGCACCAGGTCGACGTGTTCCAGGGCCTGAAGCCCGACGGCTACGTGCTGATCAACTCCACCCGCAGCTTCGACGAACTCGGCGTCGGCGACTTCATCCGCCAGTTCCGCCACGAGCGCCTGTGCAACGTGCCGGCCAGCGAGATCGCGCAACGCCATGTCGGCCGACCGCTGCCGAACGCGGCGCTGCTCGGCGGCTTCGCGGCGATCAGCGGGCTGATCACGCTGGACGCGGTGACGCACGCCATCCGCGACAAGTTCAATGGCAAGGTGGCCGAGGGCAACGTCGCCGCCGCCGCCGAAGCCTTCGACTATGTGGCGAAGGAAATGAAGGAACTGGCCCATGCTGCGGCAGATTGAAGGCTCGCGCGCCGTCGCCGAGGCGGTGGCGCTCGCGCGCCCCGAGGTGATCTGCGCCTACCCGATCTCGCCGCAGACGCACATCGTCGAGGCGCTCGGCGAGCTGGTGAAGGACGGCTCGCTGGCGCCCTGCGAGTTCATCAACGTCGAGAGCGAGTTCGCCGCGATGAGCGTGGCCATCGGCGCTTCGGCCGCCGGCGCGCGCGCCTACACCGCCACCGCCAGCCAGGGACTGCTGTTCATGGCCGAGGCGGTCTACAACGCCTCGGGCCTGGGCCTGCCGATCGTGATGACGGTGGCCAACCGCGCGATTGGTGCGCCGATCAACATCTGGAACGACCACAGCGATTCGATGAGCCAGCGCGACTGCGGCTGGATCCAGCTGTTCGCCGAGACCAACCAGGAGGCCGCCGACCTGCACCTGCAGGCCTTCAAGCTCGCCGAGGAGATGAGCCTGCCGGTGATGGTGTGCATGGACGGCTTCATCCTGACCCACGCCTACGAACGCGTGGACATGCCGACGCAGGCTCAGGTCGACGCCTTCCTGCCGCCCTACGCGCCGCGCCAGGTGCTGGACCCGGCCGAGCCGGTGAGCATCGGCGCGATGGTCGGGCCGGAGGCCTTCGCCGAGGTGCGCTACCTGGCCCATGCGCGGCAGATGCGCGCGATCGAACGCATCCCGCAGATCGCTGCCGAGTTCAAGAGCATCTTCGGCCGTGACAGCGGCGGCCTGCTGCACAGCTACCGCTGCGAGGACGCGCACACCATCGTCGTCGCGCTCGGTTCGGTGCTGGGCACGATCAAGGACACGGTCGATGCGCTGCGCGACGAGGGCGAGCGCATCGGCGTGCTCGGCATCACCTCGTTCCGGCCCTTCCCGCTGGCCGCCGTGCGCGAGGCGCTGGTGCATGCCGAGCGGGTGGTGGTGCTGGAGAAGAGCTTCTCGGTGGGGCTGGGCGGCATCGTCGCCAACGACGTGCGCATGGCGATGACCGGCACGCGGCGCCATGGCTACACGGTGGTCGCGGGGCTGGGCGGGCGGGCGATCACGCAGGCCTCGCTGACGCGCGTGTTCCAGCAGGCGCTGCGCGATGAGCTGGAGCCGCTGACCTTCCTCGACATGGACTGGGCGCTGGTCGAACGCCAGCTCGCGCGCGAGCGCAGCTGCGAGCGCACCGGCCCGGCTGCCGAGGCCATGCTGCGCGACGTCGGCGCGGTCGCGTCGCGTGTCAGCTGAGGGGCCCGCGATGAGCCACCAGCCGCTGAAGTTCTACCAGACGGGCACCTTCACGATCGGCAACCGCCTGCTCGCGCCCGAGCAGCGCAGCGTGCAGGCGAGTGTGGAGCGCACCAACGCGATCAACTCAGGCCACCGCGCCTGCCAGGGCTGCGGCGAGGCGCTGGGCGCCCGCTATGCCGTCGACGCGGCGATGCGTGCCGCCCATGGCAAGCTGATCGCCGCCAACGCGACGGGCTGTCTGGAGGTGTTCTCGACGCCGTACCCCGAGACCTCGTGGCAGCTGCCGTGGATCCACTCCCTGTTCGGCAACACCGCTGCGGTGGCTACCGGCATCGCCGCGGCGATGAAGGTCAAGGGCCGCCACGACGTGCGCGTGCTCGCGCAGGGCGGCGACGGCGGCACCACCGACATCGGCTTCGGGGTTCTCTCCGGCATGTTCGAGCGCAACGACGACGTGCTCTACGTCTGCTACGACAACGAGGCCTACATGAACACCGGCGTGCAGCGCTCGTCGGCCACGCCGGCGGCGGCACGCACCGCCACCACACCGGCGGTCGGCGCGCGGCCAGGCAACGTGTTCGGCCAGGGCAAGGACCTGCCGCGCATCGCCCGGGCGCACGGCATCCCTTACGTGGCCACCGCCACCGTGGCCGACCTGCACGACCTGGAGGCGAAGGTCGAACGGGCCATGTCGCTGCGCGGCGCGCGCTACCTGCACGTGCTGGTGCCGTGCCCGCTGGGCTGGGGCTCGGCCTCGCACGACACCATCCGCCTTGCGCGGCTGGCCCAGCAGTCGGGGCTGTTTCCGGTCTACGAGGCCGAGCACGGTGAAGTGACCGCCGTCTCGAAGATCCGCCACCGCGTGCCGGTGGAGGACTACCTGCGGCCGCAGAAGCGCTTCGCCCACCTGTTCGCGCCGCAGCGCCGCGACGACGTCATCGCGCAGTTGCAGGCCAAGGCGGATCGCAACATCCGCGAGTACCGGCTGGTCGATGCGATGGAAGTGGAGGCGCAGTCGTGACCATGCGCAAACCCTTCGCGATCACGCTGGATGTGGGATCGTCGCTGGCCAACAAGACCGGCTCGTGGCGCTCCAGCCGCCCGGTCTACGTCGACCGGCTGCCGCCCTGCAATGCCACCTGCCCGGCCGGCGAGGACATCCAGGGCTGGCTGTTCCATGCCGAAGGCGGCGACTACGAGCGCGCCTGGCGCCACCTGACGCGCGACAACCCGTTCCCGGCGATCATGGGCCGCGTCTGCTATCACTCGTGCGAGGGCGCCTGCAACCGCGGCCAGCTCGATGCACCGGTGGGCATCAACGCGGTCGAACGTTTCCTCGGCGACGAAGCGCTCAGGCGTGGCTGGGCCTTCGAGCCGCCTTCCGCCGAGAGCGGGAAGCACGTGCTGATCGTCGGCGCCGGCCCCTCGGGGCTCAGCGCGGCCTACCACCTGCGCCGCCTCGGCCATCGGATCACCGTGCTCGAAGCCGGCCCGCGGCCTGGCGGCATGATGCGCTTCGGCATTCCGAAGTACCGCCTGCCGCGCGACGTGCTCGACGGCGAGGTGGCGCGCATCGTCGCCATGGGCGTGACGATCCGCTACGGCGAGAAGGTGGCCGACCTGCAGGCGACGATGGCCGCCGAGGGCGCGGATGCGACCTTCCTCGCCGTCGGCGCGCACATCGCCAAACGCGCCTTCATCCCGGCTGGTGATTCGGCGCACGTGCTCGATGCGGTCTCGGTGCTGCGCAGCATGGACGGCGAAGACAAGCCCATGCTCGGCCGGCGCGTCGTCGTCTACGGCGGCGGCAACACCGCGATCGACGTCGCCCGCACCGCCAAGCGGCTCGGCGCCACCGACGCCGTGATCGTCTACCGCCGCACGCGCGAGCGCATGCCGGCGCACGACTTCGAGGTCGAGGAGGCGCTGCAGGAGGGCGTGACGGTGAAGTGGCTGTCGACCATCCGCCATGCCGAGGTCGGCGAGCTGACCGTCGAGAAGATGGTGCTGGATGCGCAGGGCCAGCCGCAGCCGACCGGCGAGTTCGAGCGCCTCGAGGCCGACTCGCTGGTGCTCGCCCTCGGCCAGGACGTCGACCTGTCGCTGCTCGAGGGTGTCGACGGGCTGGCGATCCGCGCCGGCGTGGTGCAGGTCGACGAGCGGCTGATGACCGGCCGTCCGGGCCTGTTCGCCGGTGGCGACATGGTGCCGGCCGAGCGCAACGTGACGGTGGCGATCGGCCATGGCAAGAAGGCGGCAAAGCACATCGACGCCTGGCTGCGCGGCGCCAGCGTGCCGGCCGAGGCGAAGCACGCGCCGGCCGCCTTCGAGCGGCTCAACCCCTGGTACTACAGCGACGCACCGGCCACGCTGCGGCCGATGCTCGACATCGCCCGTCGCCAGACCAGCTTCGACGAGGTGCAGGGCGGGCTGACCGAGAGCAATGCGCTGTTCGAGGCGCGCCGCTGCCTGTCATGCGGCAACTGCTTCGAGTGCGACAACTGCTATGGCGTCTGCCCGGACAACGCGGTCATCAAGCTCGGGCCAGGGCAACGCTTCACGTTCAATTACGACTACTGCAAGGGCTGCGGCCTCTGCGCCGCGGAGTGCCCGTGCGGCGCCATCGACATGGTGCCGGAAGCGACCTGAGATCGATCCGTCCACCGCTGTGGCGGCAATCGCACAACGGCCCCCCGGAGTCGCGGGGGACTGCGCGGGTGTGGGATGTCCTGTCACACAGCGCTGTCCACAATTCCGGCAACGGTGCAGAACTCCTCGCTGCATCGCCTGCAGGAGTCGCCACCATGCCGCAGACCTTCAACGTCGGATCCCGCTCGCTGTTCGTCACCACCGTGGCCTGGGTGTTCATCGCCCTGTCGCTGCTGGCAGTCGCCTCGGCGGTGGTGCAGAACGCTGCCGTGGCCTCGCTGCTGCCGGGCTGGCAGAGCAGCGGCGCGCAGCGCCCGCTGCCGCTGCTGACCGGCCTGCTGATCGCCTACCTGCCCTGGGTGGTCGGCGCCGGGCTGGTGGTTTCTCTCGCCACGCTGGCCTCCGCCATCGGCCTGCTGCTGCGCCTGGACTGGGCGCGCCGTGTCTTCATCGGCATGCTGGCGCTGGCCATCGTCGCCAACCTGATGGGGCTGTGGTTCCAGCACGAGGTGGTGCAGTCGGTGGTCGACGCGACGCTCAGCCGCTCGCCGCTGCCGCAGCAGGTGATGGGCGTGTTCGGCGGCTTCGTGACCGCGGCCCGTGCGATGGGTGCGGCCATGACGCTGGTGGCCTGCGCGCTGCTCGGCGTGATCATCCACCGCCTGATGTCGGCCGGCGTTCGGCAGGAATTCGCCTGAAGCCCTTGTTTCAGGCCAGTTCGCCGTCGACGTAGAACCATCGGTTGTTCTCGCGCACGAAGCGGCTTGTCTCCTGCAGCCGGTGGGCGCGGCCGCCGAGCTTGCTGCGCGCGACGAAGCTCACCGTCGCGTGGTCCTCGTCCTGCCGCTCGTGGCGGCGCACCTCCAGGCCCAGCCATTTCAGGCCGGGAGGGTCAGGCTCCAGCTCGGCCGGCCGCGTGCTCGGGTGCCAGGTGGCGAGCAGGTAGTCCGCCAGTCCCATCGTGTAGGCGCTGTAGCGCGAGCGCATGAGGCGTTCTGCGTCCGGTGCCTGCAGATGCAGTTCGCCGGCGTGGAAACGGCCGCAGCAGCGCGAATAGGGCTGGCCGCTGCCGCACGGGCAAGGTGCGTCGTTCGACGTCATGCCAAAACCAGTTCCCAGGTCTCGCCGACCAGGTCCTGGCCGAAGCTGTGGTGCGATTCGCTGCCGGTCAGGCGGTAGCCGGCCTGGCGGTAGATGCTGCGCGCGGCGGCCAGGTTGGCGTTGGTCCACAGCACGATGCGCCGGTACCCGCACTGGCGCGCGAAACGCTCGCACTCGGTGACCAGCTGCCGGCCCAGGCCGAGGCCACGCGCTGCCGGTTCGATCAGCAGCAGGCGCAGCTGGGCGGTGCCGTCGATGGTCGCCTGGGTGGCCTCGTCGCGGGCCTGCACCAGCGCCACGCAGCCGACGTTGACGCCGTCGCGCTCGGCGATCCAGCAGGCTTCGCACGCCGGGTCGAAGCGCTCGAGGAAGTCGGCGGCGATGCGCGCCACCAGGGCCTCGAAGCGGCCGTCGAAGCCGTACTCCTGCGCATACAGCGCGCCGTGGCGGGCGATGATCCAGCCGATGTCGCCGGGGCGATGGGCGCGCAGCACGCAGGCCGGTGATGCGCGGTGTCCGCTGTCGTCGAGCGCGCGTTCGATCTGCGCCATCGAGCGCAGCACCTGCTGCTGCTGGCCGTCGTCGAGCCGCGCGAGCAGCGCCTGCATCTGCTCGCGCGAACGCTGCTCCAGCGGTGCGAGGGCGCGCCGGCCGGCGGCGCTGAGGCTCAGCTCGGCGATGCGCGCGTCCTGCGCCGAGCGCGTGCTGCGCACCAGGCCGCGTTCCTTCAGCCCGCGCAGCAGTCGGCTGAGGTAACCGGCGTCGAGCTCGAGTTCGCGTGCCAGCGTGGCCGCGCTGCAGTGCTCTCGGTGCGCCAGTTCCCACAGCAGCCGCGATTCGGTCAGCGTGAAGGGGCTGTCGAGCAGGCCTTCGTGCAGCGCGCCGATGCGGCGCGTGTAGAAGCGCGCGAAGCGCCGTGCGGCATCGATGCGGGCGTCGTCCGGCGCAAGGGATGGCATGGCAGCGATTCTGGGCAGATTGCTTGCCTGAAGCAAGCAATTACGTGTTCACGGCACTTATTGAACCAGATACTGTATGAACGTACAGTACTCGGATGGACCGCCACCCCGCCGCGCTCGCCCTGCAGGATCTGCATCCTGCGCTGTGGCTCGGCCATCAGCTCGGGCGGCCCAGTGGCGACGGCGTGCCCAGCGGCTTCGCCGAGCTCGACCGGCATTTGCCCGGAGGCGGCTGGCCGCGGCGCACGCTCAGCGAACTGCTGCTGCCGCATCCGGGCATCGGCGAGATCCGCCTGCTCGCGCCCTGCCTGGCGGCGGCGCAGCGCGGCGGGCGGCTGGTGATGCTGTTCGACCCGCCGGCGCAGCTCTCCGCCTGGGCGCTGATGCAGCTCGGGCTCGACGTCGGGCAACTGCTGGTGGTGCAGACGCGCCAGCGGGTCGTGCCGGGCAGCGACAGCCTGTGGGCCTGCGAGCAGGCGCTGAAGAGCGGCCATGTCGGCGCGCTGGTGGCCTGGCTGCCGCAGCGGCTGCGCGCCGAGCGGCTGCGCCGGCTGCAGCTGGCCGCGCAGGCGCACGACGGCGCTGCCTTCGTGATGCGCGAGATGGCCGCCGCCGAGCGGCCCAGCGCTGCGCCGCTGCGCCTTGCGCTGCGCGCCACCGTGCCCGACATGCTGACGCTGCGTGTGCTCAAGCGCCGCGGCCCGCCGCTGGCGCAGCCGATCATGCTGGCGCTGCCGCCGGTGCTGTCGGAAGCGGCGCAGGCGCGCAGGCAACGCCTGGCCTCTCTGCCGCCGCTGCCGGTGGCGACCTTCGTCGACCTCGGCTGACCATGGCCCGCCTGCTGTGCTCTGGATCGCCCTGCACCTGCCGTTGCTGTCGCTCGAGGCCTTCGCCGCCACGCTGGCGCCGGGGCAGGGCGAGCTGCCGCTGGCGCTGGTCGATGCGCACCACATCGCCGCCGCCAATGCCGCCGCGCACGCGCTCGGCGTCGAGCCCGGGCAGACCCGCGCCACCGCGCTGGCGCTGGCCCCCGACCTGCTGATCGGCCAGGCCGATGTGGCGCGTGATGCCTCGGCGCTCAGCGCGGTCGTGCACGCCGCGCTGGCCTTCACGCCGAGCGTGTGCATCCAGCCGGCGCAGGACCCTCAGCGCAGTGCCGACACCGTGCTGCTCGAGGTGCACGCCAGCCTGCGCTACTTCGGCGGCCCGCTGCGGCTGCTGCAGCGGCTGCGCGAGGGGGTCACGCCGCTGGGCCACCGCATCCGCGCGGCGAGCGCGCCCACGCCGCTGGGGGCGGCCTTGCTGTCACGCGGGCCGAAGCGTGTGCATTGCCATGAGAGCGCCGCGATGCAGGCTGCGCTCGATGCCCTGCCGGTGTGGCTGCTCGGCCCGGGGCGCGAGCACTGGGAGGCGCTGCAGGGCATGGGCCTGTCCACGCTGGGCGACCTGCGCCGGCTGCCTCGCGCAGGTCTGGGGCGGCGCTTCGGCACCGCGTTGTTGACCGACCTCGACCGCGCCTACGGCGAGCGGCCCGACCCACGTGTCGCGATCACGCTGCCGCCGCAGTTCGAGAGCCGGCTCGAACTGTTCGCGCGCGCCGACAGCGCCGAGCAGGTGCTGCATGCCGCCGGCATGCTGCTCGCGCGGCTGTCCAGCTGGCTGGCCGCGCAGCATGCCTTCGTGCGCGGTTTCGCGCTGGCGATGCAGCATGAGCCGCGCTGGCGAAGCGATGCTCAGGTGCCGGCGCAGACCGTGCTCGAGGTCGCGCTGGCAGAGCCCTCGCGCGACCCGGCGCACTTGCAGGTGCTGCTGCGCGAGCGGCTGGCGCAGCTGCAGCTGCCGGCGCCGACGCTGGAACTGCGCCTGGCGGCCCGCGAGATCGTGCCCGGCGAGGCGCCCAGCGGCGAGCTGTTTCCCAGCGCTGCGAGCGAGCGCGAAGGCCTGGTGCGGCTGGTCGAGCGGCTGCAGGCGCGGCTGGGCGCCGAGAGGGTGCAGACGCTGCAGCCGGTGCACGACCACCGGCCCGAGCGCGCCAGCGCACTCAAGCCGGCGCAGCCGGCGTCGCTGGGCCGACCGGCGCAGCCGGCGTCTCCGGCTCGACCGGAGCTGGCCGCACGTCCGGCCCAGCGCAGTGCAGAGATCGAGCCGCCGGCGACGCTGCAGCGCCCGGTCTGGCTGCTCGCGCCGCCCGAGCCGCTGGCTGCGCGCGAGGGCCGGCCGCTGCTGGCTGGCCGCGAGCTGCAGCTGCTCAGCGGCCCCGAGCGCATCGAGGCCGGCTGGTGGGACCATCAGCTCGCCGAACGCGACTACTTCATCGCCGAGGCGGCCGAAGGCGCGCTGGTCTGGCTCTATCGCAGCCGCCTGCCCGATGGCGAGGGCGCCGGCTGGTATCTGCACGGCCGCTTCGCCTGAGCGGCCGGGCGCCGTTCAGATCAGTCCGCCCAGCGTGCGCAGGGCCTGCACCGCCTCGGCGTCGGGCGCGCGGCCGATGCCCAGGCGCACGCAGCCGTCGAAGCGGCGCCCGGCCGAGAACATCGAGCCCGGCGCGATCTTGATGCCGCGCTCGAGCCCGGCGGCGAACAGTGCGTCGCCGCTGGCCCCCTCGGGCAGCTGCAGCCACAGCAACAGGCCGCCCTCGGGCAGCGTGATGCGCGTGCCGGCCGGGAAATGTGTGGCCACCAGGTCGGCATAGGCATCGCGGTGGTTGCGCAGCGCGTCGCGCAGGCGGCGCAGGTGGCGTTCGTGCGCCGGGCTGGCGATGAACTCGGCCGCGACCGACTGCGGCAATTCCTCCGGGAAGCGGCTCTGCGTGTACTTGAGCATCTCCACGCGTGCCTGCCAGCGGCCGGCCAGCATCCAGCCCAGCCGCAGGCCAGGCGCGAGGATCTTGTTCAGCGAACTGCAGTGGATCACGCCGCCCTGCGTGTCCCAGTGCTTCAGCGCGCGTGGCGGGGCGTCGGTCATGTCGCCGTAGATGTCGTCCTCGATCAGCGCCACGCCGCGCGCAGCACATAGCGCGACCAGTGCGGCCTTGCGCGCATCGGGCATCGTGCAGCCCAGCGGGTTGTGCAGCGAGGGCATCACCGCCACCGCGCGGATCGAGGCATCGCTGTCCAGCGCGAACTGCAGCGCCTCGACCGACAGGCCGTCGCGCGGGCTGGTCGGCAGCTCGATGGCGCGCAGGCCGAGCGCTTCGACGATCTGCAGCAGGCCGTAGAAGGTGGGCGACTCCAGCGCCACCGTGTCGCCCGGCTGCGTGACCGCCCGCAGCGCCAGGTTGACGGCCTCGGTGCAGCCCTGGGTGATCACGATCTCCTGCGGCGCGGCGGCGATGCCACGCTCCACCGCGCGGCGTGCCAGCGCCTCGCGCAGCAGCGGGTGGCCGTGGCGGCGCGTCATCGTCGTCAGCACCTCGGGTGCCAGGCGCAGCTTGCGCTGCATGATGCGCGCCAGCGCCTCGCCGGGGTAGAGCGCCGCAGGTGCCACCGCCAGCGCGAGGTTGACCGCCGCCGGCTGGCGCTGGCCGCGCGCGAGGATCTGCGAGACATGGGCCGAGATGCCGACGTAGGCGGCCGGATCGATGGCCCGGGGGCCTTGTTCGGTGGCCGGCGGCAGGCTGCTGCGCCGCGGGTGGCGCACGAAGTAGCCCGAGCGCGCGCGTGCCTCCAGCCAGCCTTCGTCCTCGAGCTGGCGGCAGGCCTGCAGCGCCGTCGCCAGGCTCACCTCGTGCGTGCGCATCAGCTGCCGCACCGACGGGAAGCGGTCGCCGGCACGCAGGCTGCCGGCGCGGATGGCGTCCAGGTACTGCGTGGCGATGCGGCGGTAGAGGGTGCTCATGGGTGCAGCCCCGAGTGTGCCGCCAGCGCGAGGGCACGCAACAGATACAGATGCCCGGTGATGCGACCGCAACAGAGGCCGGCCGCGGCGGCTGTTGCGCTGCGCGTCGTCGCCGGCTGTGTCTGGTGGCTCGGCGGGCGGGGGCAGACCATGCTGCTCATGGACACGACAACGATTCACGAACTCGAAGCCGGTCAGGCCCTGCGACTCGCACTTCGCCGCGGCGACCGGCTCTGGTTGCGCAGCGGCAGCCTGCTGGCCGAGCCGCCGGCGGTGTGGCTGGGCGAAACGCTGCTGCGCAGGCAGGAGCGCTGGCCCGAGGGACGCACCTGGAGCGCTGCGGAGGCCGGCACCTGGCACTGCCATGCGCTGGGCCGCACGACCCTGGTCATGCAGCGCCGCCGGCGCGGAGCCGGGCTGCGCGCCGCGCTGCGCTGGCTGGGCTGGACGCGGCTGGCGGCGTTTCAGCGGTTCAGCAGCACCGGCAGCGCCGCCACCAGCAGCGCCACGCCCGAGGCCGTCAGCAACAGCAGCACGATGCGCCGGAAGGCCAGCTCGCTGATGCCGATGTAGACGCGCATGCCGATCAGCGCCGGCAGCAGCATGGCCGGCAGCACCAGGCCGATGGCCGGCAGCATCTCGCGGGTGACGAAGCCGCTCGCCAGGTACGCGACGAAGGTCACCGACAGCATCGCCAGGTTGAAGTTCTGGATCACCGCGCGCTGGGTGTCCTTGTCGAAGCCGCGCAGCGTGCACCACAGCGTCGGGATGGCGCCGGTGAAACCACCCAGGCCGCCCATCACGCCGCCGGCCACGCCCGAGGCCGCATCGCCGATGCGCCCGCCACGCGTGATGCGCGGCAGCCGTGGCGCCAGCAGCATCAGCGGGCACCAGGTGATCAGCAGGCCGCCGAGCACGGCGCGGAACATCGGCACGTCCAGCCGCGGCAGCAGCCACAGGCCCAGCGGCAGGCCGAGCAGCCCGCCGGCGACGAAGGGCGCGAGGCGCATGCCGTCGAAGCCGCGCCGCACGGTCAGCGCCGCCAGCAGCTGCCCGGCCAGCGCGCCGGCCACCGCCAGCACCGCGGCCAGCCGCGGCTCCAGCGCCCAGGCCCAGACGGCCATCGCCGTCAGCCCGAAGCCGAAGCCCGACAGGCCCTGGATGAAGCCGGCCAGCGCTGCGCCGAGCACGATGACGATCACTGATGGTTCCAGGGCCAGCCCTCCCTACAATGCCGCGATTCTCAACCCCACCCTTGCCATGCACGTCGACTCCAGCATCTTCAAGGCCTACGACATCCGCGGCGTGGTCGGCAAGACCATCGACGAAACCTTCGCCGAGCACCTCGGCCGCGCCTTCGGCAGCGAGGCCATCGCCGCCGGCGAACGCGCGGTGGCGGTGGGGCGCGACGGCCGCCTGTCCGGCCCGGGCCTGGCCGCTGCGCTGATCCGCGGCCTGGCCTCGACCGGCCTGGACGTGGTCGACCTCGGTGCGGTGACCACGCCGATGCTTTACTACGTGGCCGCCACACGCGGCGCGCAGGGCTGCAGCAGCGGCATCCAGGTGACGGGCAGCCACAACCCGAAGGACTACAACGGCTTCAAGATGGTGCTTGCCGGCAAGGCCATCTACGGCGATGCGATCCAGGCGCTGCGCCAGCGCATCGAGCGGGAAGACTATGTGAAGACGCCGGGCCGCTCGGCCGCGATGGACATCGTGCCGGAGTACACCGCCCGCATCGCGACCGACTGCAAGCTCAAGCGCAGCATGAAGATCGTGGTCGACTCCGGCAACGGCATTCCCGGTGCCTCGGCCCCGGCCATCCTGCGCGCGCTGGGCTGCGAGGTGATCGAGCTGTACTCCGAGGTCGACGGCGACTTCCCCAACCACCACCCCGACCCGAGCAAGCCGGAGAACCTGGCCGACCTGATCCGCACCGTCAAGGCGTCCGGCGCCGAACTCGGCCTGGCCTTCGACGGCGATGGCGACCGCCTCGGCGTGGTCACCGTCGACGGCCACATCATCTACCCCGACCGCCAGCTGATGCTGTTCGCGCAGGACATCCTGCAGCGCCACCCGGGTGGCACGGTGATCTTCGACGTCAAGTGCAGCCAGCGCCTGGCGCCGGTGATCCGCGCGGCCGGCGGCACGCCGCTGATGTGGAAGACCGGGCACTCGCTGATCAAGGCGAAGATGCGCGAGATCGGCTCGCCGATCGCCGGCGAGATGAGCGGCCACATCTTCTTCGGCGAGCGCTGGTACGGCTTCGACGACGCCACCTACACCGCGGCGCGCTTGCTCGAGATCCTCTCGCGCACGAAGAACCCGAGCCGCGTGCTCGACGCGCTGCCGACCAGCCACAGCACGCCCGAGCTGAACGTGGCCTGCGCCGAGGGCGAGCCCAAGCGCGTCGTGGAGCAGTTGCTCGCGACGGCCAAGTTCCCCGGCGCGCGCGAGATCGTCACCATCGACGGGCTGCGCGTCGAGTACGACGACGGCTTCGGCCTGGTGCGCAGCTCCAACACCACGCCGGTGCTGGTGCTGCGCTTCGAAGGCCACACGCCGGCGGCGCTGCAGCGCATCGAGGCCGAGGTGATGGCCGCGCTGCGCGCCGTCAAGCCCGACGCGCACGTCGCCGCTGCGGCGCATTGAGCCGACGGGCCCGCGCTTGAAGGTCCTCATCGTCAAGCTCTCGTCGCTGGGCGACGTGGTGCACGCCATGCCGGTGGTGCACGACATCCGCGCCGCGCACCCCGAGGCCGTCATCGACTGGGTGGTCGAGCCGGCCTTCGCACCCCTGGTGCGGCGCGTCGCCGGCGTGCGCCGCGTCATCGAGTGTTCGCTGCGCCAGTGGCGGCGCGCCTGGTGGACGGGCAGCGTGCGCGCCGCCTGGCGTACCTTCAGGACGCAGCTGCAGGAAGAGCAGTACGACGCGATCATCGACCTGCAGGGCCTGACCAAGTCGGCGATCGTCGCCCGGCTGGCGCGCGGCACGCGCTTCGGCCTGGCCAACCAGACCGAGGGCTCGAGCTACGAGGCGCCGGCCGGCTGGCTGGTCGACCACGCGATCCGCATCGAGCCGCACATCCATGCGATGGACCGTTCGCGCGCGCTGGTCGCCGCCGTGCTCGGCCGGCCGGTCGACGGGCCGCCGACCTACGGCCTGCGCGCCACCCGCCGCGTGATCCGCTCGGCCACGCCGACGGTGGCCTTCGTGCACGGCACCTCGCGCGACGACAAGCTGTGGCCGGTCGACCACTGGGTGCAGATCGGCAAGCGTGTCATCGACGCCGGCTGGCGCATCGGCCTGCCTCAGGCCAACGAGCTGGAGCAGACCCGCGCCGAACTGATCGCCGCCGGGCTGCAGTTCGAGAAGGCCTTTCACGTCGAGGTCTGGCCGCACATGGCGCTGGATGCGGTGCTCGACCGCCTGGCGCTGACGCAGGGCGTGATCGGTGTCGACAGCGGCCTGAGCCACATTGCGGTGGCGCTGGACCTGCCGCACGTGCAGCTCTACAACTTCCCGACCGCCTGGCGCACCGGGCCGCAGGCCAGCCATGGTCACCGCCACCAGGTGGCGATCGAAGGCCGGCCGGTGCCGAGCGTGCAGGCCACCTGGCTGGCCTGGAGCAACGTGCTGGTCGCGGCTTCGTGACCCTGACCTGGCGAGCGCGCGCAGCGCGCGCGCTGTACTCCTCGCTGCTCTGGCTGGCCCAGCCGCCGTACCTGATGCGCCTGTGGTGGCGTGGCCGTGCCGAGCCGCTGTACCGCGAGGCGCTGGGCGAGCGGCTGGGCTTCTACCGCAGCGAGGCGCCGTCGGCGGGCTGGCTGTGGGTGCACGCGGTGTCGCTCGGTGAGACACGCGCGGCCGCCGCCTTGATCGCGGCCTTGCGCGAGTGCCGCCCCGGCCTGCGCCTGCTGCTGACGCACAGCACCGCCACCGGCCGCGAGACCGGCCGCGAACTGCTGCGCGAAGGCGACCGGCAGACCTGGCTGCCGTTCGACACGCCGGGCGCCGTCGACCGCTTCCTGGCGCAGTTCCGCCCGGCGGTCGGCGTGCTGATGGAGACCGAGGTCTGGCCGAATCTGCTGCCGGCTGCACGCGCGCAGGCCGTGCCGCTGGTGCTGGCCAATGCGCGCCTGAGCGAGCGCAGCCGCCGCCGCGGCGAACGGCTCGACGCGCTGATGCGCCCGGCGGTCGAGGCGCTGACGCGCGTGCTCGCGCAGACCGAGGCCGACGCGCAGCGCATGCGCGCCGCCGGCGCTGCCGACGTGCGGGTTTGCGGCAACCTCAAGTACGACCTCGCGCCGGACGTGGCCCTGCTGGCGCGCGGGCAGGCCTGGCGCGCGGCGCTGGCCCGGCCGGTGCTGCTGTTCGCGGTCTCGCGCGAGGGCGAGGAGGCGCCGCTGCTGGGCGCGTGGGCGCAGCGCGCGGCAGGCCATCCGGCGCGGCCGCTGCTGGTCATCGTGCCGCGGCACCCGCAGCGCTTCGACGAGGTTGCTGCGCTGATGCGCGCCTCGGGTCTCGGCGTCGCGCGGCGCAGTGACTGGTCAGATGCGCCGCCCGCCGCTGCGCTGACCGCCGACGCCTGGCTGGGCGACTCGATGCGCGAGATGGCGCTGTACTACGGCCTGGCCCAGGTGGCGCTGCTCGGCGGCAGCTTCGCGCCGCTGGGCGGCCAGAACCTGATCGAGGCGGCGGCCTGCGGCTGCCCGGTGGTGATGGGCCCGCACACCTTCAACTTCGCCGAAGCGGCCGAACTTGCCGAGGCGGCCGGTGCGGCACAGCGTGTCGCCGGCATCGATGCCGGCTTGGACGCCGCACTGGCGCTGCTCGCCGATCCGGCGCGGCTGGCCGGGCACAGCGAATCCGCCCGCGCCTTCGCTGCCGAGCACCGCGGCGCCGCGCAGCGCATGGCCGAGCAGATCCTCGCGCTGTGGCCTGAGGTACAACCACGCTTGCATTCGAACGACTGACCGCACGAACGAACCACGAGAGCCGCCATGCCCGCCATCCTCGTCCTCAACGGCCCGAACCTGAACCTGCTCGGCACGCGTGAGCCGGCCACCTACGGCAGCACCACGCTGGCCGACGTCGAGCGCCTGTGCAACGAGTGCGGGCAAGAGCTGGGCTACGCGATCGAGTTCCGCCAGTCCAACCACGAGGGTGTGCTCATCGACGCCATCCACGAGGCCGGCCGCCGCTTCAAGGACGGCGAGGTCACCGGCGTGGTCTTCAACGCCGGCGCCTACACGCACAGCTCGATCGCGCTGCACGACGCGGTGCGCGCCGTCGAGGTGCCGGTGATCGAGGTGCACATCAGCAACGTGCACGCCCGCGAGAGCTTCCGCCACCACTCCTGGCTGTCGCCGGTGGCCGCCGGCATCATCGTCGGCTTCGGCGTCGACGGCTACGTGATGGCCATCGAGGCCCTGGCGCGCCGCGCCGGCAGCAGCGCCAGCAGCCGCGGGTGAGCCCAGTACTTGTCGAAGAAGTAATGCAGCACGGTGTTCACCAGCGGTTCGACGAAAGTGATCGCGCCGGCGATCGCCAGGTTGCCGGTCAGCGCGTAGCCCACGGTGAACGAGGTGCCGAGGTGCATCACGCCGAAGGTTGCGGTCTTGGCCATGGGCTCTCCATTGCATTGCTGGTCAGGGCGTCATGGTGCAGGCGACGGCCTGGGCGGTCCAATCGGCAAGCCTGATCGCGGCCATAGCCCGGCAGGGGCCATTGGCACCGTCCAAATCATGCATTCACGGCGGTGGCCCGGCCGCGCCGTTCGTGGCACGATGCCAGCCAGGAGTCGCGCGTGATGGGCAATCCGGTGTGGTGGCTGGTGGTGGTGCTGGCGGTGGCCTGTGTGCTGCTGCTGGTGGCGCTGTGGCGTCGCCCGCGTGCCGAGCCACCGCCGCGCGCCGGCGAGCCCTTGGCGCCCAGCCAGGCTGCGGCCGGCGCGAAGGCAGCCCCGGCGAGGATCGACCCTCCCGTGGCCGGGGGAGGGCTGGCGCCCCTGCCGGCACCGGCCGGCGCCGTGCAGGTGCCGGTGGCGGCGCTGGTCGCGCCGCCGGCCATCAAGCCGCCGACGACGCTGGTGGTGGCCCGTTCGCGCCGCTACGAGCTGCGTGACGCATCGCCCGAACCGCTGTTGCGCGTCGAACGGGCCCAGGCGTCGGCCTGGCAGCGGGCGCCACTCGCCCGCATCACGCCGATGCAGCGCGAGACGCTCGCCGCGGCACTGGTGCATGCGCCACTGCTGGCGCCGACGGCCGAGCCGGCCGACCTGTACTCGTTGACGCTGCGCGCCGGCAGCGCGCTGGCATTGGCGCGTGGCGAAATGGCAGGCTCGCCGGCCGCCGCGCTGCGCGTGCAGCCGCTGCAGGCCTTCGACCCCTCGCGCGGTGCGGCGCTGGCCGCCATCGTGCTGGCGGCGCGCTGCGGCCCGGTCTACCTGCATGGCCTGCGCGACGCCGTGGCCGTGCTGCAGGCCGATACCGCCGAACTGCTGCGCCGGCCTGCCCCGGGTGACGAGCGGCTGCGCTCGCTGCTGCAGGACCTCAGCCGCTACCTGCGCGAGGTCGAGGAGAACCATGCCGGCGTGATCCGCAAGCCGGTGTTCGTGGCCCGTGTCGCCGACTTCTGCGTGCAGGCCGAAACCCAGTGGCGTGCTGCCAGCGATGCCGCCGGCGCGCTGCGCAGCCGCCTGCAGGCGACCTGGCCGGACGCGGCCTCGCGCCCCGGCGCATCGGGCGAGTGGCGCGCGCTGTGGGAGGCCTATGCGCTGCGGCAGGCCGTGGCCTGTGCCTCGGCGCGGGTGCTGACCGGCTGGCATGCACTGCGTCTGGCGCTCGGCGAAGCGGTACCGGCGGCCGCCCTGGTGCTGCGCGGTGCGCTGCAGGTGCTGCGCAGTGCTGCGCAGGCCGATGCGGCGCTGTCGGGGGCGGTGGCGCCTGACAGCGACACGGCCCAGCGTGAGCTGCTGCGCGCGCTTCAGGCCATCGATGCCGGCTTCGCCGGCGAACCCGAACTGACGCTGCTGCTGCGCCTGGACTCGCTCGGCCGGGTCGACGAGGTTCGCGGGCCGCTCGCTGTCGAGTAGGCGCGCGCGGCGCGGCTACTTCGCCAGCAGCTGGTTGACGGACGACACGTCGTCCGGCTTGAGCAGGCCGGCGGCCTGGCGCAGGCGCAGGCCGCCGAGCAGCACGTCGTAGCGCGCGCGGGCCAGGTCGCGCTTGGTGGTGAACAGCTGCGACTGCGCATTCAGCACGTCGAGGTTGACGCGCACGCCGACCTTGTAGCCGAGCTGCGTGGCCTCCAGCGCGAGCTGACTGGACGACTCGGCCGCCTCCAGCGCCTTGACCTGTGCCAGCCCCGACTGCACGCCGAAGAAGGCCTGGCGCGTGAGCTGCGCGACGCCGCGGCGCGCGGCTTCCAGGTCGTTGCGCGACTTCTCTTCCAGCGACAAGGTTTCCTTGATGCGGTTCTGCACCGAGTAGCCGGCGAACAGCGGCCATTGCATCGTCACGCCGACGGTGGCGTTGGTCGAACGGCCCGAGCTGTCGAACGAAGTGGGCGCACCGGTCAGCACCGAGCGCGATTCGCCACTGCTCGACACATGGCCCTTGGCGTAGCTGCCGTTGAGCGTCACGGTCGGCAGGTTGCCGGCGCGTGCCTTCTCGGTCTCCAGGCGGGCCACGTCCAGGCCCAGCGTGGCGCGGCGCACGGTCGGGTGGTCGGCGTCGGCGCGCATCACCCATTCATCGACCACCGGCGGCTGCACCGGCGGCAGCGCCACCGGCACCGCCAGGCCCTTGGGGCTGACGCCGCTGCGGCCGACCAGTTGGTCCAGCGCGATGCCCTTGGTGCGCAGGTCGTTCTCGGCGGCGATCTCCTGCGCGGTGGCCAGGTCGAAACGGGCCTGTGCCTCGCGGGTGTCGGTGATCGTCGCGGTGCCGACCTCGAAGTTGCGCTTGGCCGAGGCCAGCTGCTCGCTGATGAAGGTCTTGTTGGCGCGCGTGGTGGCCAGCGTGTCCTGCGCCGCCAGCACGTCGAAGTAGGCGACGGCGACGCGCACGATCAGGTCCTGCTCGGCCAGCTCGAACTCGCTGCGCGAGGCGGCCAGCGCCTTCTCCGCCTGGCTGATGGTGGCGCTGTTGGCCGGGTTGTACAGGCTCTGAGAGGCCGCCAGGCCGGCGCTGACGGTGTCGGTGTCGGTCTTCAGCGTGCTGGAGTAGGGCGTGTCGCTGCTGCTGCGCTGCGCCTGCACCTGCAGGCCCACCTGCGGGCGGTTCAGCGCCTTGGCCTGCTCGGCCTTGTACTGCGCCGAGTCGAGCAGCGCGCGGGCGGCCAGGAAGCTGGCGTCGTAGCCGCGCGCGGCGTCGTACAGCTCCTGCAGGCTCTGCGCGCGTGCCGTGCCCGCGAATGCGAGCCCCAGCGCGATGACGAGGGCGGCAGGGGCGAAGGACGTGCGGATTCGCGCGACGGACATGGTGGATCCTCGATGAAGGCTCAGAAGAAAGGGCGTGTCAGTAACGGGGAACGGCCGGGTCGACCAGGGCCGACCAGGCATCGATGCCGCCGGCGAGGTTGTAGACCGAATCGAAGCCGGCGCGCTCCAGGAATGCGACGACCTGCGCCGATCGCATCCCGTGATGACAAATGCAGAGGATGGACTGCGCCGGGTCCAGCTCGGCCAGCCGTTGCGGGATCTGGCCCATCGGCAGGTTCAGCGTGGTCGCGCCGGCGATGCGGATGGCGGCGATCTCGAACTCCCAGGGTTCGCGCACGTCCAGCAGCAGCGGCGCGCCGGCGGCGGCCGCCCAGGGCTTCACGTCGGTGACCGGAAGCTGCTTCATCCGCTTCAGAAGCTGAATTTCGCTGGTTCGCCGAAGCCCTGCAGGCGCGGCGCGACGGTGTCGAACAGCTCGACGCTGGCGAAGGCATGTTCGCCGCTGCGCGTGACCAGCGTGGCGCGCATCACCGGCTGCTGGCCGACGATGGCGATCAAGCGGCCTCCGACCTTGAGCTGCCCGAGCAGCCCCTGCGGCACCTCGGCCACCGAGCCGGACAGCACGATGGCGTCGAACGGCGCCTCGGCCGCCAGGCCGCGCGAACCGTCACCCTGCTTCACCGTGACATTGGCGATGGCGGCGCGCTTGAGGTTGTCGGCGGCCATCTTCGCCAGCTCGGGCAGGATCTCCAGCGTGGTCACGTGCTGCGCGCGGTGCGCCAGCAGCGCGGCCATGTAGCCCGAGCCGGCACCGACCTCCAGCACCCGTTCGTGCTTGTGCACGTTCAGCTCCTGGAGCAGACGGGCCTCGACGCGCGGCGCCAGCATGAACTGGCCGCCCGCGAGCGGCACTTCGGTGTCGACGAAGGCCAGCGAGCGGTAGGCGGCGGGCACGAAGTCCTCGCGCTTGACCACGGTCAGCAGCGAGAGCACGGCGGGGTCGAGCACATCCCAGGGGCGGATCTGCTGCTCGATCATGTTGAAGCGGGCTTGTTCGACGTTCATGGGTGAATCCTCCGGGTAACCCCGCATTTTATTTGGCCGGTGTGATCGCCGCGGCTTGACCTGTCGCAGGCGCACGCGGTGCGAGCTTGCGTTTCAGCCAGGCCGACAGGTCGTCCAGGTAGCAGTAGATGACCGGCACGACGACCAGCGTCAGCAGCGACGAGGTGATCACCCCGCCGATCACGGCCTGGCCCATCGGCGCGCGCTGCTCGGAGCCCTCGGTCAGCGCGAAGGCCAGCGGCACCATGCCGAAGACCATGGCCAGCGTGGTCATCAGGATCGGCCGCAGGCGCACACGGGCGGCATGCAGCAGCGCCTCGTCGCGGCTCATCGGCGCGATGTCGTGGTCCAGGCCATGTTCGCCGGCATGCTCGCCGTGGCGCGAGCGGATCGCGAAGTCGATCAGCAGGATGGCGTTCTTGGTCACCAGGCCCATCAGCATCACGATGCCGATGATCGAGAACATGTTCAGCGTCGAGCGGAACATCAAGAGCGCCAGCACCACGCCGATCAGCGTCAGCGGCAGCGAACTCATCAGCGCGATCGGCTGCAGGAAGCTCTTGAACTGGCTGGCCAGGATCATGTAGATGAAGACCACCGCCAGCGCCAGCGCGCCGACGGCGTACTGGAACGACTCGTTCATGTTCTTCGTCGAGCCGCCGAACACGTAGCGGTAGCCGGGCGGCCAGGCGATGCCGTCGAGCATCTTCTTGATGTCGGCCGAGACGTCGCCGGGGCTGCGGCCGAGCGCGTTGGCGTCGATGTTGATCTCGCGGTTCAGGTCGCGGCGGTTGATCTGGTTCGGGCCGGTCGAGGGCGTGATGTCGGCCACCTGCGACAGGCGCACGATGCGCGACGAGCCGTCGGAGGCGGCAGCGACGGTGATCGGCAGGCGCTGCAGGTCACCCATCGTGTCGCGCCCGCCCGGCGCGAGGCGCACGTTGACGTCGTAGTTCTCGCCGTCGGGCGCGCGCCAGTTGCCCACCGTCGTGCCGGCCACCAGCGTGCGCAGCGTGCCGGCCAGCGCGTTCACGTTCAGGCCGGCATCGGCCGCGGCGTCGCGCCTGACCTCGATGGCCACCGTCGGCTTGTCGGGCTTGAGCGTGCTGTCGAGGTCGACCAGGCCGGGGATCTCGCGCATCTTCGCGGTGATGGTCTGCGACAGCCGCGCCAGTTCGTTCAGGTCGGTGCCCTGGATCGAGAACTGCAGGCTCTTGCCGCCGCCCAGGTCGGTCTGGCCGATGTTGGTGACGGTGATGCCGGGGATGCGCGCGAGGCGCTCGCGGATCGGCAGGGTCAGCTGCGCAATGCTGCGCTGGCGGTCCTTGCGGTCGACCAGGCGCACGTAGCTCGACGCGTAGATCTTGCCGGCCGCGAAGCCGCTGTTGATCGTCGTCACCGTGTAGCGCACCTCGGGAAACTCGCGCAGCGCGGCGTCGACCTGCTTCGCTCGCATCTCGGTCACCTCCAGCGAGGAGCCGACCGGCGTGTAGAAGTTGACCTGCGTCTCGGACAGGTCTGCCTTGGGCACGAACTCGGCGCCGAGGATGGGGATGATGAAGAAGCTGGCGACGAAGGTGGCCAGCGCCAGCCCCAGCGTGGCCAGCTTGTGCTTGAGCGACCAGCCGAGCAGGAACTGGTAGCTGTCGCCCAGCCATTCGGTGAAGCGGTCGAACTGCAGCGTCACGCGGCCGAGCGTCTTGTCGTACAGCGTCACCGGCGCGCCGCGGTGCACGCCATGCGCGGCCGGATCGTGCCAGATGCTCGACAGCATCGGGTCGAGCGTGAAGCTGACGAACATCGAGATCAGCACCGCCGCGACGATGGTGATGCCGAACTCGTGGAAGAACTTGCCGACGATGCCGCCCATGAAGCCGATCGGCAGGAACACGGCCACGATCGAGAGCGTGGTGGCCAGCACCGCCAGGCCGATCTCGGCGGTGCCGTCGAGTGCCGCCTGGTGGGCGGACTTGCCCATCTGCACGTGGCGCACGATGTTCTCGCGCACCACGATCGCGTCGTCGATCAACAGGCCCACGCACAGGCTCAGCGCCATCATCGTGATGCCGTTGATCGTGAAGCCGAAGACGTACATGAAGAGGAAGGTGCCGATCAGCGCGATCGGCAACGTCAGCCCCGTGATGACGGTCGAGCGCCAGCTGTTGAGGAACAGGAAGACGATCAGCACCGTCAGGATGGCGCCCTCGAACAGCGTGCGCTTGACGTTGGCCACCGAGACGCGGATGCCGCGCGAGTTGTCGCGGTTGACCTCGACCTTCACGCCAGGCGGCGTCAGCGACTTCGCGTCGTCGAGTGCCTTGACGAGGCCGTCGACCACCGCGATGGTGTTCTCGCCCTGCGACTTCAGCACCGACAGCAGCACGGTGCGCTGGCCGTTGTAGAGCGCCAGGCTCTCGACCTCGGCCGGCCCGTCGGTCACGTCGGCCACCTGCCAGAGCTTCACCGGCTGACCGTTGCGCCGCGCCACCACGATGTCGCGGAAGTCCTCCGGCCGCTTCAGCCGCGCGTTGATCTGCACCACGCGTTCCTGGTCGGCCGAGCGGATCGCGCCCATCGGCAGTTCCTGGTTCTCGCTCTTCACCGCGGCGACGATCTGGTCGACGCCGATGCCGAAGGACTCCAGCGCCGCCGGCTTGACGTACAGGTTGATCTCGCGCTCGAGCCCGCCGACCACCGACACCGAGCCGACGCCGCGCACGTTCTCCAGCTTCTTCTGCAGCACCTGCTGCGCCCAGGTGGTCAGCTCCTGCGCCGACTTCTTGCCGTCGGTGGACAGCACGGCGACGTTGAAGATCGGCTGGCTGGCCGGGTCGAAGCGCGAGATGCGCGGCTCCTTCACCTCCTCGCGCAGGTTGGGGCGGATCAGCGCGACCTTCTCGCGCACGTCTTCGGCGGCCTTGCGGCCGTCGATGTCGAGGTTGAACTCGACGATCACCACCGAGCTGCCCTCGTAGGAGCGCGAGTACAGCGTGCTGATGCCGGCGACGGTGTTGACCGCCTCCTCGACCTTCTTGGTGACCTCGCTCTCGACGATCTCCGGCGAGGCGCCGGGATAGTCCATCTGCACGACGACGGTCGGGAAGTCGATGTTCGGGAACTGGTCGACCGCCAGGCGCTGGTAGCTGAACAGGCCCAGCACGACGAAGGCGAGCATCACCATCACCGCCATCACCGGGTTGGCGATCGAGACGCGTGTGAACCACATGGCCGGGGTTCCCTCGGGTCAGCGAGCGGCCGTGGCCGACGCGGCGGTGGCCGGGCCGAGCAGACGCACCGCCGTGCCGTCGCGCACTGCGCCGGCGGTGCCAGCCAGCAGCACCGCGCCTTCCGTGACGCCGCCGTTCACGGCGACCCAGGGCTGGCCCTGCACCTCGCCGCGCGCGCCCAGCGTCACCGTCTTCAGCACCGCCTTGCCGTCCTGCACCTGCAGCACGTAGGGCTGGGCGAGGTCGGTGCGCACCGCGGCCAGCGGCACGGCCAGCGCCTGCGTCTCCTCGAAGGCGATGCGGCCGCGCGCGAACAGGCCCTGGCGCAATGCCGGCTGCGCATCGACCGCGAGGTAGACCAGCACCGAGCGGCTGCCGGTCTGCGCACTCGGGTTGATGCGCGCGATGCGTGCTGCCACCGGCGCGGCGATGCCGTCTACCTGCAGCGCCGCGGCCTGGCCCACTGCCAGTCGCACCACGTCTTCCGGCGCCACCGCGGCTTCGAGTTCGAGGCGCGACAGGTCGACGATCTCGACGATGCGGCCGTCCACCGGCACCCGTTCACCCGGCTGCGCGAGCCGCTGCGACACCAGGCCGGCGATCGGTGCGACCAGCGTTCCGTCGGCGCGCGACTTGCGCGCCAGCTGCATCGCCGCCACGGCGGCCTCGTGGTTGGCGCGCGCCGCGGCTTCGTTCGAGACCGAGGTTTCCAGGCCGGTCGGCGAGATGAAGCCCTGTGCCACCAGCGCGCGGTTGTTCTCCAGCGTGCGCCGTGCGATGTCGAGTTGCGCCTGTGCCGACGAGGCGGTCTGCTCGGCCTGGCGCAGCCGCCAGTCGAGCTCGGTGGTGTCGAGCTGGCCGATCACCTGGCCGGCTTTGACGCTGTCGCCCTCGCGGACGTTCAGCGTGCGCAGCTCGGCCGCCACCTTGGCCTTGATGACCGCGCTGTTCACGGCCTTCAGACCACCGGAGACCTCCAGCGTGCGCGCCAGCGTCAGCGTGCGCGCGGTGACCACGTCGGCCGGCGCCAGGTCGAGCGCGAGCGTCGTGCGGGCCGCCGGCGCAGAGGCGGCCTGTTCGCTGCGCCGTTTGTCGAGCGCGCGCAGGATGCCCGCCGCAAGCAGCAGCACAAGCAGCAGCGGGACGATCCACTTCAGGTGGCGCTTCATGCGTGGCCCCGCGCCAAGGCCGCGTCCGTGCGCAGGCCATTCAGCACCAGCTGCACGTGCTGGCGGATGAAGGCATGCGGGTCGACCATCTCGGTGGCCGGCGCGCAGGCGCCGAGGGAATGCTTGTGCAGGCACAGCATCACCATCGGGAAGACCAGCGACATCACCGCCGCCGGCACGTCGATCGGCCGGAATTCGCCGCGGCGGATGCCGCGTTCGAGGATGCCGCCGACCAGCGTGGTGGCGCGTTCGACCACCTCCTGCCGGTAGTACTGGGCGATGTCGGGGAAGTTGCGCACTTCGGTGATGACCAGCTTGAACACCGCCGAGGTCGGGCTGTCGAACACCTTGCTCCACCACCCGGTGAAGACCTCGGTCAGCAGGTCGGCGCACGGCCCCTCGTAGCTGGCCGAATACTCGGCAACGGCAGCGATCTCGCTGGACAGGCGCTGGCTGATCACCGCCTTGAGCAGTTCTTCCTTGCTCGGGTAGTAGAGGTACAGCGTGCCCTTGGCGACGCCGGCGCGTGCCGCCACTTCCTCTGAGCGGGTCGCGGCGAAGCCTTTCTCCGCGAACAGCTCCAGCGCCGCGTCGATCAGTTCCTGCGGGCGGGCTTCCTTGCGGCGCTGTCGGGGCGGCGATGCGGCAGTGGCGGGGAGGGACGCGGAGGTGGGCATGGACATAATGACTGACCGGTCAGTAATGTACCGGGCGCCTGGGGGATGGGTCAAGCATGCCATGCCGCAGCGCCGAAGCCGCCCTGCGGCGCACACGCTCAGGGCCGATCCCTAGAATCCCGCGCATGACAAGAACACGGTGGTGGCTGGCCGGGGCCCTGGTTGTCGGCGTGGCAGGGCTGGCCGGCTGGTGGCTGCAGCGCAGCGGCGAGGCACCGGCGAGCTACCGCAGCGCGAAGATCGAGCGCGGGCCGCTGGTGGCGGCGGTGTCCTCGTCGGGCACGGTGAACCCGGTGACGCAGGTCAGCGTCGGCAGCCAGGTGTCGGGCCAGATCAAGGAGATGCGCGCCGACTTCAACACCGAGGTCAAGCAGGGCCAGCTGATCGCGCGGCTGGACCCGGAGAGTTTCGAATACAAGGTGCGCCAGGCCACGGCCGACCTCGAATCGGCACGCGCCGCGGTGCTCAACGCGCAGGCCAACGTCATGGCCGTGATGGCCGGCGTCTCCAAGGCGCGGCTGGAGGCCGACAACGCGCAGCGCGATGCGCAGCGAAAGCGGGACCTGCTGGCGCAGGCCTTCATCTCTCAGGCCGAGCACGACAACGCGCGCAACACCGCAGCCTCGCTGGCCGAGTCGCTCAAGGTGGCGCAGGCACAGCTCGAGGTCGCGAAGGCACAGGTCGTGGCCGCGCAGGCGGTGGTGCGCCAGCGCGAGGCGGCACTGTCGCAGGCGCGGGTCGACCTGGAACGCACCGAGATCCGCTCGCCGGTGGACGGCGTGGTCATCAAGCGCAGCGTCGACGTCGGCCAGACGGTGGCGGCCAGCCTGCAGGCGCCGGAGCTGTTCATCATCGCGCGCAACCTGCAGGACATGCAGGTCGACGCGTCGATCGACGAGGCCGACATCGCGCGCATCAAGCTGCAGCAGCCGGTGACCTTCACCATCGACGCCTTTCCCGGCCGCAGTTTCGACGGACGCGTCAACCAGATCCGCAAGGCCGCGGTGGCGGCGCAGAACGTGGTGACGTACACCGTCGTGGTCGGCTTCGCCAACCCGGGCGGCACGGTGCTGCCGGGCATGACGGCCAACGTGCGCATCGTCACCGACACGCGCGAGAGCGTGCTCAAGGTCCCGAATGCCGCGCTGCGTGTGCGCCTTCCCGGCGTGGAGCCTGCGGCTGCGGCCTCGGCGCCGGCCGACGGCGTGCCGGCGGTGGCCGCCGCGCCGGCCGCGGCTCCCGCGAGCGGCGCGCCCGGCGGCCCGCTGGCCGAGCTGCGCCAGCGCCTGGTCGCCGAGCTGGCGCCGAGCGAGGCGCAGTTGGCGCGCATCGACGAAGCGATCGCGCAGGCGCGCCCGCGCTTCGCCGAACTGCGCAACCTGCCCGAGGACGAGCGGCCCAAGGCGCGCGAGCGCATCCTCGTCGACCTGCGCGCGCGCATCGCCGATCAGCTCGATGCCGCGCAGAAGACCCGCTACCAGCAGATCGTCGCCGCCTCGGCAGGCCGGCAGGCCTCGCGCGGCCGGCTGCACACGCTCGATGCGCAGGGCCGGCCAGTGGCCTGGAACGTGCGCCTGGGCATCAGCGACGGTGTCGCCACCGAACTGCTCGTCTCGTCGGGCACGCCGGCCGCCGAGGCGCTGCGCGAAGGGGCGCTGGTCATCACCGGCACTGCGGCTGCCGCAACGACGGGCGCCACGCGGCCGGCGGGCGGCCCGCGGCCGATGTTCTGAACGGGCCGCTGCGATGGCGCTGATCGAGGCCGAACGCCTCACCAAGACCTACACGATGGGCGACCAGACCGTGCACGCGCTGCGCGGCGTCTCGCTGGTCGTCGAGGCGGGTGAATTCGTCGCGGTGATGGGCGCCTCGGGCTCGGGCAAGAGCACGCTGATGAACATCCTCGGCTGCCTGGACCGGCCGGACGAGGGCGTCTACCGGCTCGCCGGCGAGCCGGTGGAGTCGCTGTCGGGCGACGCGCTGGCGGCGATCCGCAACCGGCGCATCGGCTTCGTGTTCCAGCAGTTCAACCTGCTGCCGCGCACCAGTGCGCTGGAGAACGTCGAGCTGCCGATGGTCTATGCCGGTGTCAAGCCGGCAGAGCGCCACCCGCGTGCGCGCGAGGCGCTGGCGCGTGTCGGGCTGGCCGAACGCGCCGGCCACACGCCGGCCGAGCTCTCCGGCGGCCAGCAGCAGCGCGTGGCGATCGCCCGTGCGCTGGTCAACCAGCCACAGCTGATCCTGGCCGACGAGCCGACCGGTGCGCTCGACTCGCGCACGTCGGAAGACATCATGCGGCTGCTCGCCGAGCTGAACGCGCAGGGCATGACGGTGGTGATCGTCACCCACGAGAGCGACATCGCCGCCTGGGCCGGCCGGCGCGTCGTGTTCCGCGATGGCCACATCGTCGAGGACGTGCGGCAGGCGCCCGTGCGGCCGCCGGCCGCGGCGCAGGTCGAGGCATGAACGCGCTCGCGGCGCTGCGCTCGGCCTGGCGGGCGCTGACGACCAACCTGCTGCGCAGCATCCTGACGATGCTGGGCATCATCATCGGCGTCGGCGCGGTGATCACCATGATCGCGGTCGGCTCCGGCGCGCAGAAGCGCGTCGAGGAGCAGATCAAGGGCCTGGGCTCCAACGTGATGCTGGTGCTGCCCGGCGCGCTGACGCAGGGCGGCTTGCGCCTCGGTGCGCAGACCGGCCAGTCGCTCACCGAAGAGGACGCCCGCGCCATCGCGCTCGAGGTGCCCGAGGTACAGACGGTGGCCCCGACGCAGCGCACCGCCACGCAGGTGGTGGCCGGCAATGCGAACTGGAGCACCGCGGTGATGGGTACCTGGCCCGAGTACCTGGAGGTGCGCGACTGGCCGCTGGCCGAGGGCCGCAGCTTCGAGGCCGGGGAGATCGCCGGCGCGGGCAAGGTGGCGATCATCGGCCAGACGGTGGCCGAGCAGCTGTTCCCCGGCATCGACCCGATCGACCAGGTCATCCGCGTGAAGAAGGTGCCGCTGACGGTGATCGGCGTGCTCGCGCGCAAGGGCCAGAACTCGGTCGGGCAGGACCAGGACGACATCGTCTTCGTGCCGCTGTCGACCTACCGCAACCGCATCCAGGGCCAGAGCGGCCGGCTCAAGCGCGTGGGCGGCATCAGTGTCAAGGTGAGCGAGGGGCAGAGCATGCAGGTTGCCACCGAGAACATCCGCGAACTGCTGCGCCAGCGGCACCGCCTGCAGGCCGGGCAGGACGACGACTTCAGCATCCGCAACCTGACCGAGATGCTCGCTGCGCAAGAGGAGTCGAGCCGCGTGCTGACGCTGCTGCTGGCCGCGGTGGCCGGCGTCAGCCTGTTGGTCGGCGGCATCGGCATCATGAACATCATGCTGGTCAGCGTGACCGAACGCACCCGCGAGATCGGCCTGCGCATGGCGGTGGGCGCGCGTTCGCGCGACATCCTCGGCCAGTTCCTCATCGAGGCGGTGATGCTCAGCCTGGCCGGTGGTGCGGTCGGCGTGCTGATCGGCGCGGCGGCGACCTGGGCGGTCGGCCACTTCGCCGGCTGGCAGGTGGTGCTGGGCGGCGAATCGGTGCTGCTGGCCGTCGGCTTCTCGGCGGCGGTGGGCATGTTCTTCGGCTGGTACCCGGCGCGGCGTGCGGCTTCGCTGCTGCCCATCCAGGCGCTACGCCACGAATGAGGGTGGGGGTGGCCAGGGGCCGCCGCTATCATCCGCGCCACCTCGAACCCCGGAGATCGTGTTTGGATTTCGCTCAGTGGATCTTCCTGGCCAAGGCGGCCACCATGGGCATCGTCGAGGGTCTCACCGAGTTCCTGCCGATCTCCAGCACCGGGCACCTGATCCTCGCCGGCTCGCTGCTGGGCTTCACCGACGACAAGAGCAAGGTGTTCGACATCGCCATCCAGACGGGTGCGATCGTCGCGGTGATCATCGTCTACTGGCAGCGCCTGCGCGAGACCGTCGTCAGCCTCGGGCAGGGCAGTGCGGCGGCACGGCGCTTCACGCTCAACGTGCTGATTGCCTTCGCGCCGGCCGTGGTGCTCGGCCTGCTGTTCGGCAAGGCGATCAAGGCGCACCTGTTCACGCCCACCGTAGTGGCCACGGCCTTCATCGTCGGCGGCTTCGTGATCCTGTGGGCCGAGCGTCGCAGCGTCGCGGCGCGCATCCATGCGGTCGACGACATGACGCCGTGGGACGCACTGAAGGTCGGCCTGGTGCAGTGCCTGGCGATGATCCCCGGCACCAGCCGCTCCGGCGCGACCATCATCGGCGGCATGCTGCTCGGCCTGGACCGCAAGGTCGCTACCGACTTCAGCTTCTACCTGGCGATCCCGACGCTGATCGGCGCCGGCGCCTACAGCCTCTACAAGGAGCGCGCGCTGCTGTCGATGGCCGACCTGCCGCTGTTCGCGGTCGGCCTGCTGTTCTCCTTCGTCTCGGCCTGGATCTGCGTGCGCTGGCTGCTGCGCTACATCGCCAGCCACACCTTCACGCCCTTCGCCTGGTACCGCATCGCCTTCGGCATCGTCGTGCTGCTGACGGCGCACTTCGGCTGGGTCACCTGGGCGGACTGACGGCTGGACTGAGCGCCGACCACATTCCCCACAGCGCGGCCTCCAGGTCGCGCGCGAAGGACTCCGCATCGAACAGCGGCGAGCGCCGCACCTGCTCGCGCAGGCCGGCCCGCAGGCGCACCAGGCCGTCCAGGTCGCTGGCCAGCGCGATCGCCCGGGCCACGTAGTCTCCGCGGTCCTGCGCCACCCAGCCGGGAAGCCCGGCAGCGTGCAGCAGGCTCGCGCCCTGGCGCGCGAGCAGGCGGTCGCCGGCGAGCGTCAGCGTCGGCACACCCATCCACAGCGCCTCGCAGGTGGTGGTGCCGCCGGGGTAGGGGAAGGTGTCGAGCAGCAGGTCGACCTCGGCATGCGCCGCCAGGTAGGCCTCGCGCGGCATCTGGCGATGCAGATCGAGCCGTTCGGGCGGGATGCCCAGCGCACCCAGGCGATCACGCAGCGCGCGCACGACGGCCTCGTCGCCAAGCTGCTTGCACTGCAGGCGCAGCCGCGCACCGGGCAGTGCCGCGAGGATGGCGGCCCAGGTCGCCAGCACCGCGTCGCCGACCTTGGCCAGGCTCTGGAAGCAGCCGAAGGTGACATGGCCGCGCGCCAGCGCCGGCAGCGGGGCGACGTCGGGTGCGCCGCGTGGCGGCGTGAAGCTCAGCCGCGTGTGCGGCAGCCGCCACACACGTTCGCTGAAGTGCGCCTCGCCGCCGGCGGGCACGCCGGTGTGGTCGGCGATCAGCCAGTCCATCTCGGCCACGCCGGTGGTCGCGAAGTAGCCCAGCCAGCTGGCCTGCACCGGTGCCGGCTTGAAGGCGAACAGCGGAAGGCGGTTGTGAGCCGTGTGGCCGGCCAGGTCGATCAGCACATGCACGCCATCGGCCTGGATGCGCTGAGCGGCCTGCGCATCGTTCAACCCGGTCAGCGGCGTCCAGGCGGCGAAATGCGGCCGGATGCGCGCGCTCAGGGCATCGTGGCGGTGGTGGGTCGGGTAGGCGATCAGTTCGATGCGGCCGGCCGCCAGCGGCGCGAGCAGCGCTTCGAGGAAGTGGCCGACCGGGTGCTCGCGCAGGTCGCCCGACACCAGACCGACTCGCAGCCGCTCGGGGCGGGGCGCGCAGTGCCACGCATCGACGCGCCGCGGCGTGGCGGCCGCCACCTGGCGACCGTAGGCACGGGCTTCGAGCAGGGTCTCGGCCGGGCTGCGATCGCCCAGGTGATTGAGCACGAACAGCAGGTTGCTGCGCACGTCGGCGAGCGTGGCGTCGAGCGCCAGGGCGCGACGAAGGTGGGCCTCGGCCTCCGGCATGCGGCCCTGTTCCATCAGCACGACGCCGAGGTTGCTGTGGGCGCCGGTGGACTGCGGCTGCAGCGCCAGCGCCTGGCGGAAGTGGGCTTCCGCCTCGGTCAGCCGGTCCAGTCGCCGCAGCACCACGCCCAGGTTGGCGAGCGCGTCGGCATGCCGCGGGTTCAGCGCCAGGGCCTGGCGGTACGCTGCTTCGGCCTCGGCCAGGCGGCCCTGGTTCTTCAGCACCACGCCGAGGCCGTTGTGCGCGTTGGGCTCGCCGGGGCGCAACGCCAGCACGCGCCGGTAGCAGGCCTCGGCGTCGGCCGGGCGCTGCAGCCGATGCAGCGTCTCGGCCAGGTGCTCCAGCGCCTCGGCCTGCTCGGGCTGCAGCGACAGCGCCTGCCGATAGCCGGCTTCCGCCTCGGCCAGGTGGCCCAGCCGCTTCAGCACATGCGCGTGGTAGGTGCGCACCTGCGCATCGTCGGGTGCGCGCTCGAGGCTGCGCTGCAGGTCCGCCAGTGCCTCGCCGTGCCGGCCGAGTTCGGTGCGTGCCAGGCCGAGTGCCGTCCAGCCGACGGCCTGGTCCGGGAAGCGGCCGACGAAGGCGAGCGCGGACTGCTCCAGCTCGGCGAATCGGCCCTGCGCCAGGCCGGCGATCAGCGGCTGCAGGTCGGTGGGCGCCGGGGCTGCAGCCATGCAAGCTCAGCGCCGCTCGAACACCAGGTCCCAGACGCCGTGGCCGAGCTTCAGGCCGCGGTTCTCGAACTTGGTCAGCGGCCGGTAGTCGGGCCGCGGCGCGTAGCCGTCGCAGCGGTTGCGCAGAGCCGGTTCGGCGCCCAGCACCTCCAGCATCTGCTCGGCATAGGGCTGCCAGTCGGTGGCGCAGTGCAGGTAGCCGCCGTGGGCCAGCCGGCTGGCCAGCAGCGCGACGAAGGCCGGCTGGATCAGTCGGCGCTTGTGGTGGCGCTTCTTGTGCCAGGGGTCGGGGAAGAACACGTGCACGCCAGCCAGCGAGCCCGGCGCGACCATGCGCTCCAGCACCTCGACCGCGTCGTGCTGGACGATGCGCAAGTTGGCCAGCCCGCGTTCCTCGATGCGCTGCAGCAGCGCGCCGACGCCAGGCGGATGCACCTCGATGCCGAGGAAGTCGCAGTCGGGCCGCGCCAGCGCGATCTGCGCAGTGGCGTCACCCATGCCGAAGCCGATCTCGACGATGCGCGGCGCCACGCGGCCGAAGGCCGCGTCGAAGTCGAGCAGGCGGTCTTGAGCCGGCAGCACCCAGCGCGGCGCCAGCTCGGCCAGTGCACGCTGCTGCCCGGTGCCCATGCGGCCGGCGCGCACCACGTAGCTGCGTATCGCGCGGCGCGGCGGTTCGGTGGGCGTGTCGGACATGCGGATGCGGGGTCGGGCGGGGGCGCGAATTGTGCCGCACGCCGGGGCGCGGCGCGCTCGGGCTATCCTCGCGGCACCTTTGCATCGCGCAACTCCGCATGAGCGCTCCCACGCCCGCCAGCCCCGCCGCCCGCACCGACAAGCTGAACGAGGCGCTGCCGCCGGGCACCCGGTTCGGGGAATTCGAGGTGCTCGGCGTGCTGGGCATCGGCGGTTTCGGCGTCGTCTACCTCACGCAGGACCATTCGCTGGAGCGCCAGGTCGCGCTGAAGGAGTACATGCCCTCGTCGCTGGCGATCCGCGGCGAGGGCGCGCAGATCACGCTGCGCACCCAGGCCTACGCCGACACCTACGCGGCCGGGCTGCGCTCGTTCGTCAACGAGGCGCGGCTGCTGGCGCGCTTCGACCATCCGTCGCTGCTGAAGGTCTACCGCTTCTGGGAGGACAACGGCACCGCCTACATGGTGATGCCCTACCTGCAGGGCGCGACGCTGCGCGACACCCGCCGCACCATGGACCGCGCACCCGACGAGGCCTGGCTGCGCGGCGTACTCGGCGCCGTGCTCGATGCGCTGGAGCACTTGCACCAGGAGGGCGTGTTCCACCGCGACATCGCGCCCGACAACATCCTGCTGTCGCGCGAAGGGGCGCCCATCCTGCTCGACTTCGGGGCGGCGCGGCAGGTCATCAGCAACCACACCCAGGCCTTCACCGCGATCCTCAAGCCGAGCTACGCGCCGATCGAGCAGTACGCCGAGATGTCGGCGATGCGCCAGGGCCCGTGGACCGACCTCTACGCGCTCGGCGCGGTGATGCACTTCCTGCTGACCGGCAAGCCGCCGATGCCGTCGACCGCGCGAGCGGTGCAGCCGGGGGCGGAGGCGCTCGAGCTGCACGAGCAGGCCGGCGTGTCGGCGCGTTTCGTGCGCATCGTCGGCTGGATGCTCAGCGTGCGCCCGCAGGACCGGCCGCAGAGCGTGGCGCAGCTGCGCGCCGTGCTCGCTGGCCAAGCCGAGGTGCCGGACATCCGCCACGGCCAGGTGCAGGAGGCGCAGGCCGATGCGCCGACGCAGGTGATCGACCCGACTGTGCCCGACGGCAGCGACTATGCCGCCGCAACGCGGCTGGACACCGCGCACCAGCCGACCCAGATGGCTGCCCGGCCGCCGCGCCCGGCACCCGAAGGCAAGGGGCCGCCGATGAAACCGGTGCCGCCCGGTTCGCCGCCGCCGCTGCATGTGCCGCAGAAGCGGGTGGTCGTGCCGCCGGTCGCGGAGGCCGCCGGCGCGCCGGCGGACTTTGCACGCACCGAGGCGCAGGCGCCTGCACCGTCCCGTCGTGGCCTGGCGATCGCGCTCGGTGGCGTGGCCCTGGCCGCGATCGCCGGCGCGGCGTGGTGGGCCAGCCGCCCGCCGGCGGTCGCGCCAGCGCCGGTCGCGGCACCCGCGGCCAAGCCGGGCTACAGCGGCCCGGCGCTGGGCGAGGTGGCGAGCGTGCCGACCTGGGGCGCCGGCGCGTCGGCGCCGCGCTGAGGCTCCTGGTCCCTGCCGGCCCGGCGCCCGCGCCGGGGCTTGACTTCGAGTGCACTCGAAGCTTTG
The DNA here is from genome assembly GCA_943370595.1 of Chitinophaga pinensis. Classification (GTDB taxonomy): domain Bacteria; phylum Pseudomonadota; class Gammaproteobacteria; order Burkholderiales; family Burkholderiaceae_C; genus Piscinibacter. Next base: position 448,638 of record CALRRO020000001.1, on the reverse strand, counting down.
CAATCGGATCTCCATCCACGATTGCAGGCCTCGACCCATGACCGACCCCACCCCCAAGGCCCGCGTGCAGGCCATCTTCGCCGCCCTCGCGGAAGGCGACCGTCGACCCTTTGCCGAGGCCATGGCCGAGGACTTCAGCTGGACCATCGCCGGCCAGGGCCCCTGGGCGCGCACCTGGCGCGGCAAGGCGGCTGTGGGCCGCGACCTGATGGCACCGCTGTTCGCCCAGTTCGCCGGCACCTACCGAAACCGTGCCACGAGGATCGTCTGCGAAGGCGACACCGTGGTGGTCGAATGCCGCGGCAGCGTGGCCACCCAGGCCGGAGCGCGCTACGACAACCAGTACTGCTACGTGATCGAGATGCGGGCTGGCAAGATGGTCGCACTCACCGAGTACATGGACACGGCGCTGGCCGAAGCGGTGCTGTCCCCACCACCATGACTGCATCACCGGGGTTTCGCATTGGTGAACTGGCCGCGCGCAGCGGGCGCAGTGCGCATGCCATTCGCTGGTACGACGCGCAGGGGCTGATGCCCGGCGTGCTGCGCGACGCTGCCGGGCAACGCCGCTTCACCAGCCGCCACGTGCATTGGCTGGCCTTCGTGGACCGGCTTCGCAGCACCGGCATGAGCATCGCGCAGATCCGGGCCTACACGAGGCTGGTCCAGCTCGGCCCGCGGAACCTGGCAGCGCAGCGCTCGCTGCTGGCCGAACACCGCGAACGCGTTGCCAGCCACATTGCTGCATGGCAGGAGTCGCTGGTACTCATCGATGCCAAGCTGGCCTTCTACGACGACTGGGTCGCCAGCGGCGAGCGGCCGGCCCGCGAACCGGCCGTGCGGGGCGCGGCACCGCGTCGGCCTAGGCCGGGCGGGCTCAATCGGGCTTGATCTTCGCCCGCGCGATCACGGCCTTCCAGCGCTGCTGCTCGACCGCGATGAACTTGCCGAACTCCGCCGGCGTGCCGCCGACGGCGATCGCTGCATCGGCGCTCAGCTTCTCGGTCGACCCCGGCTGCTTGATGGCGGTAGCCGTCGCTGCAGCGAGCTTGTCGGTCGCCGGCTGAGGCAGGCTGGACGGGGCGAGCAGGCCGTACCACTGGGTCATCTCGAAGCCCGGGAAGCCCTGCTCGGCGACCGTCGGCACATCGGGCAATTGCGGAATGCGGGTGGTGGTGCCGGTGGCGATGCAGCGCAGCTTTCCCGTCTTGATGAACTGCATCACGGCTGGCGCGCCGACCGAGGCGGCGTCCAGCCGCCCGGCCAGCAGGTCGGTCAGTTGCGGCCCGGTGCCGCGGTAGGGCACGTGAAGAATGAAGGTCTCGCTGACCATCTTCAGGTACTCCATCGCCAGATGACCGGCGCTGCCGTTGCCGGCCGAGCCGTAGTTCAGCTTGCCCGGGTTCTTCTTCGCGTAGGCGACGAACTCGCGCAGGTTGGTCACCGGCAGGTCGGGGCGCACCAGGTACAGGCTGGGCACCTTGGCCAGCAGCGAGATCGGCTTGAAGTCCTTGTTCGCGTCGTAGGGCAGCTTGTCGAAGATGTACGGGTTCACGGCCAGCGTGCCGATGTGGCCGAGGATCAGCGTGTGCTGGTCGTCGGCGCGCGCCACCTCCTGCATCGCGACGTTGCCCGCACCACCCGGCTTGTTCTCCACGTAGACCGACTGGCCGAGCGCCTTGCCGAGCTCGACTGCCGTCGTGCGGGCGACGATCTCGCTGCTGCCGCCCGGTGCGAACGGAACGACGAAGCGGATCGGCTTGGAAGGCCAGTCCTGCGCGCGTGCCAGACCGGGAATGGCCAGGCCGGCGCCGAGGGCGCTCGTCACGGCGAGCCACTCGCGACGGCTGATGACGGAGGCGTTCATCGACGAGGTTGCCTGCCGATCAGGAACCGGCCGGCAGCGGCAGCGCGAGCTCACCGCGCCACTCGAAGCCGAGCACATTGAAGGCCGAGCCCGACAGCCGGCCCTTCAGTGCCACGTCGAGCTTGCGATCGGGGGCGCCGTACAGGCCGACGGCGCGGCGCACCTCGCCGAGCTGGCTGACGGTGATCGGCACATCGATCATGGTCTCGCTCAGGCGCGGCACGCTGCCGCCCGTCGGCGTGACGCCGGTGCCGATGGTCGCGCCGTTCATCAGCCGCAGCTCCACCGTGGCGCCGTCGTAGTTCACCGGCACGTCGTTCGGGTTCTGCACGCGCAGGCGGGCGTTGAAGCGCAGCTCCATCGCGGCGCCCTCGATGCGCTGCACGCTCGCGACGTTGACCTGCAGCGGCGTCTTGGGTGGCGCGGCGCAGCCGCCGAGCAGGGCCAGGAGAGACAGGGCGAGGAGCAGGCGGCGTGGCGTCATCGAGTGGTCTTTCGGGTAGGGGCGATGCTGTCGATCGAAGCGGCGGTCGGGCTCACCACTTCTCGTCCTTCTTGGCTGGCTCCGCAGCCGGTGCGTCCTGGGCAGCGGCCTTGGCCGTGCCCTTGGCCGGGGCCTTGGGGGTGGCCGCCGCGGTGGTGGCCTGCGCGGCAGGCGCTGCCGGCGGCAGCGGTTCGCGCACCTGCAGCGCGCCGGGCAGCAGCTTGTCGAGCGGGCCGCGCACGTTGTCGAGGTGGCCGTAGGACAGGTGCGGCGTCACGCGGTCGACCGTCAGCTCGCAGCAGGGCGACTCGATGCGGCCCAGGCTCTGGCCGGTCTGCGGGTCCTTCATCTCGGTGCCCATGGTCACCATCGCGTAGCGCGCGCCGGGGCGCAGCGCCTGGCCACCCTGGCTGAGCACCACGTTGTTGCCTTCGAGCGCCACCACGGTGATCGGGAAGCTGCGCAGCATCACCGACGACACCACCTGGTCGACCAGCCCGCGCGTCATGCCCTCCAGCACCTTGGCCGAGTCGACGCCGCTGCCCAGCGTGGTCGGCGCCGTGGCGGGCACTTCGCCGCGCAGCGTCTCCGACGACATCACCTGCCGCGTCGCCACGTTGACGAGGCGGTACGACACCGTCCAGCCGCCGGAGTAGCTGACCAGTTCGCGGTCCGACGTCTTGAGCTGACGGGCGTGGCGGTTGTAGGCGAGTTGCTGCACGCGGGCGACCCAGATCAGGTCGGCGCTGACGGCCTGCTGCAGCTTGGCTTTCTCGGCCGACGGCGCCTGGCCGCTCTCGATCAGGTCCAGCTCCTGCTGCAGCTCCGGCGTGAACTCGCGGTCGAGCACCGCGAAGCGGCCGGTGTTGACCAGTGCGTCGACGATCAGCTGGCGCAACTGCACGGCCGCCTCGCCAGCAGGCACCGAACGGTCGCCCATCGGCAGCGTGGCCTTGTCGAAGCGCAGCGGCGCGACGACGAGGCGGATCTTCTTCAGCGAGGCCGGTGCGTTGAACTTGGCAATGCCCGCCTCGATGCTGACCTTGTGCTTGCCCAGCGGTGTGAGCGGCTCCGACAGATCGAGGATGCGGAAGTTCTGCACCACGCCGCCGGACTTCTGCTGCACGATGTCGGCGAAGGCCGAGGCGCGCAACGACACCGGTGTCTGGTTCAGCGTTGCGTCGATGCCGAGCTTGGCGTTGATGGTGTCGATGTCGACCGACGCGCCGTTGACCTGCAGGATGGCCAGGCGCATCGCCTCGGCCACCGCCTCGGCGGCGCTGGCGCCGGAGCCGCTGGCCGTGACCTTGACCACCTCCAGCTTGCCGACGTCCGGCGGCGGGATGGTGGCGGTCTCCGGCGTCAGCGGCGCCGGCGCTGCTGCAACCGGCGTCGCCGGTGCCGCCGCCACCGGCTCGGCCGCTTTGCGGTCGCAGCCGCCGAGCGCGAGGGCCACCACGAGGGCCCCGGCCAGCGTGGCCAGGGAAGCGAACGGCGTCGGCGTCATGCGCATGGCCTCAGAGCGCCGACAGCGCTTCGGTGGCGTCCGCCGGCACCGGGATGTCGTTGCTCTTGGCGAAGGCGGTGGCGTTCTTCAGCGAGGTGCCGAGGTTGGAGATGCCGCCGGGCAGCTGGCTGACGATGTAGATGCCCGACTGCAGCTTGGGCAGTGCGGTCGGGGGCGCGCCCTTCAGGCTGGCGGAGAAGTCCTGTGCCGGCTTGCGCAGCTTGACATAGCGGATCACGCCCTGCGCCAGCTTGGCCAGGCCCTGCTGGTAGGTCGCCTTGGACTGCGCGTCGAGCTTGGGGCTCTTGGCGATCGCGTCGGCCACCGCCGCGGTGGACGCGCTGACGGCCTTGTTCGAGTCCTCCAGGTTGCCCTTGGTCGCGCCTTCTGTCAGCGCATCGGCGGTGGCGCGGGCGGTGGCAGCCTGGTCCTTCAGGCCCAGGGCCTCGGCCATCAGTGCGTTGGCCAGCAGCACGTCCTTGTTGGCGCCGACATACCCGCGCACCAGCGAATCGTTCTGGCCGGCGATGGCGCCGGCATCGGCGGTGTTGCCGCCGGTCGGCAGCCCGGGCAGCCCCGGCAGGTTCTTCAGCGAGGGCAGCTGGGCCGAGGCGGCCAGCGGCAGCGCGAGCAGGGTGGCGCCGAACAGGACGGAGGCGATGTTCTTCTTCATGGGGCTCTTCTTCACTTGATGCCGAGGTTGTTGAGTTGCGAGGTCAGCTCGCGCGCCGCACTGTTGGCGGCGAGCTTGAGGGCGGCGGTGCGCGCCTCGTCTTCGGTGGGGCCGACACCGGCGTACATCACCGGGCCGACGGAGACGATGGTGTCGGGGATGGTCGGCGGCGTGACGTCGAGCACACGGGCGTTGACGGTCACCGTCACGCGCGCCATGCCGGTGGCCGGGTCCTTGTCGGCCAGGCCGACGTCAAGCGTGCCGACGGCGACGTAGGGCACCTGCGCGACGCGCATGCCCTGGGTGATCGACTGCAGCGTGGCCGCCTTCAGATCGTTGCCCGACTTGTAGTCGTCCTCGACCTGCGAGACCTTGAACTTGCCGCCGGTGTAGGGCTCGACCAGCGCGCCTTCGTTGACGCGGAAGCCGGCGCGCGAGAAGTTCTGCGTGAACACCTGGTTCAGGTCGGCGCTGCGCGACAGGCGCCAGGTCGACTCGGCGGCGCGACGTGTCTGCGTGCCGCCGGTCTCGATGGTCGCCGAGGTGTTGCGCGACGCGCTGATCGACTCGCTGGTCGAAGCGTCGGTCGAGACGCGCCCGCGCTGGATCTTCTCGCCCTCGGTGCCCTTCTGCGAGGCGGACACGTTGCCCTCCACCTTGGCGGTGGTGTCGACCCGCTTGGTCTGCCGCGTGTCGTACGACTTGATCGAGTCGACCTCGCGCGAGACGAACACGAAGGCCAGGGCCGAGCGCTCGGCGCGCGTTGCCTTGCCGACTGCGGTGCTGGCCTTGAAGTCGTTGCGCAGGTTCGCCAGGTTCAGCGCCACGCGCACCGTCACGCTGTACTGCTTGGCGCCGGCGTTGTCCTCCTCGGCCAGTACGGTGGTCTCGAGGATGTAGCGGTCGGGGTTCTCGGCGATCTTGGTGCGCATCGAGTCGAAGTTCGCCGCCTCCGATTCGCCGGCCTCGGCGTAGTAGATCTCCACCGCCTTGAGCTGCGCGTTCTGCAGCGCCTTGGCCTTCACGTCGGCCGGCGCCGTCTTGGCGGTGTAGGGCAGCGTCGCCTTGCCACGGGCCTGCTGGATCTGAGCTGCCGCGGGCAGGGCGAGCGCCGCACCCAACAGGGCGGCGAGGAGGAATCGGATCACTTGCATAGCCTGAAGAGCTCCCTGGTGTTGTTGATCTGCTTGTCGATGTCGGTCGCCGCGGCGGCGGTCTTCACCCATTTGGCGTCGCGGCCGTCGATCGTCTCGGCGAGCTTGACGAACAGGCCGTTGACCGAGTCGTAGAAGGCCGGGAAGTCGTCGACGTAGCTCTGCGTCGCGGGCACGACCTTCACCTCGCCGTTCTTCAGCGCGGTGTCGAGGTAGACCTTGCCCGACACCGGTTCCTCGATGCGCAGCGAAGCGTAGCTGCCGTAGATGAAACTTTCACCAGCGACGGCACTGCCGTACTTCACCTTGCGCAGGTTGCTCAGCTCGACGCCGATCTCGTAGTCAGGCTTGGGCAGGCGCAGGTTGAAGACATCGCCGTCGGAGATGCGCATTGACATCACGTTGCCGACGGCGTAGCCCTTGGCATACGGCACGATGGGCACGCCAGCGCGGGTGGACAGCGCCTCGCCGACGATGTCGGCCGCCCAGGTCTCGGTGACCGCGGCGCTGCCGCGCAGGTACTCAGGGATCGAGGCGATCGCCTCCGGCTTGATGGCGACGCGGGTGATCTGCAGCGTGCGCGAGGTGGTGGCCGGCAGGCTGGCGCCGGTCAGGGTGTTCGCAAAGCGCGTGAAGATGCCCGGCTTGCCGGCTATGCCTTCGTACACGCCGCGCACCCGCACGGCGATCTCCGCCTCGGTGGGCTTGTGGTCGAAGACGTCGATGTGGCCGAAGCTGATCGGGTAGGCGCGCACCACCGCCATCGTCTTGAAGTCGAAGAACAGCGTCTGCGCGCGGATCAGCACGAACAGCTTGGACAGTCCGCCGAACTGCTCGACGGAGACCGTCTCGCTGCCGATCACCAGCGCCACGGCGATGGCCTGGTCACGGCCCTTCAGTTCGTCGATCTGGCCGACGAGGCGGAACTTCTGCGGCGGTGCCTTGGCGGTCGCGTCGCGCAACGCCGCGTAGGCCGGCGAGCCGGCCGCCTTGAGGGCCTTCTCGTAAGAGACCGAGAAGGGGAAGCGCTGCGCCAGCGAGGCTGCGTCGCCGGAGTAGGCCAGCCCGGCGAGGGCAACCTCGGCGGACTGAGCGTTCGCCGTGCGGGCGAGCAGGCTTGAAGCGGCCGCGCCCATGCCGAGCCGCAGCACAGTGCGGCGATCGAGCAGGGGGAGGGCCGCGCGAGTGTGGGAGGTCAGCGTCACGCGGAAGTGGGAAGGGATCAGAGGAGTGGCGATGCTAGTCGGGCGAACCCGGAGCCCGCGGGGTCAGCCCCAAGCTCTAGGGGGCCTGCAAGTGGGTGGGCCGAGTCCCGAGGGCGTCACGCGCTGCGTCGGGCCAGATAGTAGAGCCAGGTGTCACGGGCTCGAAACATCGCCGGGTCCTTCGTGATCTCCCGGCCGCGGCCATCGAAGACGCGGGGGTCGGCGAGCCCGGCAACCTTCAGTTCGCGCAGGTGCTCCACCGGGCGCGCGTAGTACAGGCGCAGGCCGTCGGGCGGGTCCATCAGGTGCGCCGCGTCGACGCCGAGCGTGGACGGGCCGGAGGCGTTCAGGCGCCGCATGCGATCGCGGTAGCGGTGCTCGCGCCACCATGTCCTCCAGCCGGCGCGCCGAGGCAGCAGACCGCTGCCGTCCAGCCAGTTCAGGTTGTGCCCGGAGTAGATGAACCAGCCGCCCGGTTTCAGCACGCGGCTGCATTCCGCGAGCGCGGTGGCGCGCGAGTCGGGCGGCACGTGGTCGAGCCCGTTGAAGCTGAACAGCACGATGTCGAAGCTCTGGTCCGCAAAGGGCAGCGCACGGGCATCGGCCTGGCGGAACCGCTCGGCGGCATACCAGGGCGCATCGCGATAGCGCTGGCGGCAGACCTCGACCATGGCGTCGGAGTAGTCGATCGCGGTGTAGTCACGGCAGATGCCGGCCAGGTGCTGGGTGGTGCGTCCACCACCCACGCCCACGTCCAGCAGCCGTGCCTTTGCCACGTCGGCCGAGATCAGCGAGAAGATCGTCACCTCCGGCGGCTGCAGCCGCTGGTCGTCGCGGTACTCGGCCACGACGGAGGCTGCCGAGTAGAAGCGGTGCCACGCGGCGTCGTTGGCGTCGACTGTGGCTGGTGCCTGCCCATCGCTCATGGCGCGGTCTCCCTTTGAAGTGCGCCGATTCTCTGGCAGTCGCGAGGCGTTTCGTGCATCGGCGCACCCCTCGAATGGCGGGGGGCGCAGGCTACAATCGCCAGCGTCACGCGGGTGTAGTTCAATGGTAGAACGGCAGCTTCCCAAGCTTCATACGAGGGTTCGATTCCCTTCACCCGCTCCAGAACACTGAGCTCGTCACGGCCTGCGCGCCAGGCGGTACGGGCCGGCATGGCGATCGGCCTCTTCAGTGGCGTCGCGACGCCGTGCTCCCGGCCGGCAGAAGCAGGATCTTCACCGGAGCGTCGACCTTGAGTCCTGCCACGCTGCGAGTCGCACTCTCAGACCGCCTCACCGAACGCCTGGCGCTGCCGATCGGTGACACGCGATTTCCGCTGCAAGCCGCAGCGCGTGGCGATGCCGAGCCGGATCTGCGCATCGTGTTGCCCGCCGAGCTGGACTCGGGCTCGGCACGCCGCCTCGCCGCCGTGGTGTTCGCCGATGCGCCCGACGCGACGGCGGTTCTCGGCTGGCTGCGCGCTGGCGCCGTCGACGTGATCACGCCGGAGGATGTGTCCGCGGGCCTGGCCCGGCGCCTTCACATTGCTGCGGAACGCCATCGCCTCGACCTCGACGCGCGACACGCCTACTCGACCGACCTGGCCACCGGCCTGCCGCACCGCCAGCAACTGGTCGAGCACATGAGCCACCTGATCGCCTTGCGCGAACGCCAGCCGGCGCCGATGGCCGTGCTGGTGCTTCGCATCGAGGGCCTGGAGAGCGCCACCGCCCGGCTCGGGCGCGAGGCGGCCGACGTGCTGCGCCGCAAGCTCGCAGTGCGCCTGCGTGCCGGCGTGCGTGCGAGCGACGTGGTGGCGGCGCTCGGTAACGACTGCTATGCCGTGCTGCTGGCCGCCCTGCTGGCGCCGGGCGATGCCGCCCATGTCGGCGCCAAGCTGCTGACCGCCTTGCGTGCGCCGTTCCAGGTGGCCGGCCAGGATGCCCTGATCGCCGCCGCGCTGGGCATCGCGCTGCACCTGCAGGACGGTGCGCAGCCCGAGGCGCTGCTGGCTCGTGCCAGCGCCCTGGCGGCCGCGGCGCCGGCCGAAAGCCGCCACAGCGGCGTGGCCGCCAACGACGGCTGAGCGTCAGTGCCTCACTTCAGGATGTCGCCCAGGCAGAGGTACTTGATCTCGACATAGTCGTCGATGCCGTGGTGCGAGCCCTCGCGGCCCAGGCCCGACTGCTTGACGCCGCCGAAGGGCACCTCGGCGGTCGAGATCAGCCCGGTGTTGACGCCGACCATGCCGTACTCCAGCGCCTCGCCGACGCGGAAGATGCGGCCGATGTCGCGGCTGTAGAAGTAGCTGGCCAGGCCGAACTCGGTGTTGTTGGCCGCGGCAATGGCTTCGGCCTCGGTCTTGAAGCGGAACACCGGCGCCACCGGGCCGAAGGTCTCTTCCTTGGCGCAGAGCATCTCTCCGGTCACGTCGGCCAGCACGGTTGGCGTGTAGAAGCGATCGCCGATCTTCGTGCCGCCAACCACCACCTTCGCGCCCTTGCTGACCGCGTCGGCCACGTGGCGCTCGACCTTGGCGATGGCCGGGTCGTCGATCAGCGGGCCCTGGTTGACGCCGGCCTCGAAGCCGTTGCCGACCTTGATGCCTTTGGCCTTCTCGGCCAGCTTGGCGACGAAGGCGTCGTACACGCCGTCCTGAACATACAGGCGGTTCGCGCAGACGCAGGTCTGCCCGGCATTGCGGTACTTGCTGACCATCGCGCCCTCGACGGCACTGTCGATGTCCGCATCGTCGAAGACGATGAAGGGCGCATTGCCGCCGAGTTCGAGGCTCAGCTTCTTGATCGTCGGCGCGCATTGCGCCGCCAGGATGCGGCCGACTTCGGTGGAGCCGGTGAAGGACAGGTGGCGCACGATGTCGCTGGCGCACAGCACCTTGCCCACGGCGATCGAGTTGTCGCCGTCCGCCGTGATCACGTTGAGCACGCCAGCCGGCATGCCGGCGCGTTGCGCCAGTTCGGCCACGGCCAGCGCCGACAGCGGCGTCTGCTCGGCCGGCTTGATCACCACCGGGCATCCGGCCGCCAGCGCGGGCGCGACCTTGCGCGTGATCATCGCGATCGGGAAGTTCCACGGCGTGATCGCCGCGCACACGCCCATCGCCTGCTTGATGACGAGGTAGCGCTTGTTGTTGTCGGTGGTCGGCACCGTCTCGCCGTAGACGCGGCGGGCCTCTTCGGCGAACCACTCGAGGAAGCTGGCGCCGTAGCCGACCTCGCCCTTGGCCTCGGCCAGCGGCTTGCCCTGCTCGGCGGTCATGATGCGTGCCAGGTCGTCGGCATGCTGGTGCAGCAGGCGGAACCAGGTCATCAGGATCGTCGCGCGCTCCTTCGCGGTCTTGGCGCGCCAGGCCGGCCAGGCGGCGTTGGCGGCGCGCAGCGCGGCCTCGGTCTCGGCAGCGCCGAGGTTGGCCACCTCGGCGAGCTCGAGGCCCGTGGCCGGGTCGGTGACGGCGAAGCGGGCGCTGCCGGCAATCCATTCGCCGTTGATCAGCGCGTGGGTCTTCAGCAGGGTCGGGTCGGCAAGGGTCGCCAGCGGCGAGGTCTTCATGTCCATGGCAGGTCTCCGGGGGGCAGCCCGCCACTTTACTGCGCCCGGGCGATGGCCCAGGGGCGGCCGGTAGAATTCCGGCCCATGAAAGCCTCAGAAATCCGCTCCCGGTTCCTCCAGTACTTCGAGTCAAAGGGCCACGCCATCGTCGCCTCCAGCCCGGTCATCCCGGGCGACGACCCGACGCTGCTGTTCACCAACGCCGGGATGAACCAGTTCAAGGACGTCTTCCTCGGCTTCGACAAGCGGCCCTACAACCGGGCGACGACCAGCCAGAAGTGCATCCGCGCCGGCGGCAAGCACAACGACCTCGAGAACGTGGGCTACACCGCGCGGCACCACACCTTCTTCGAGATGCTGGGCAACTTCAGCTTCGGCGACTACTTCAAGCTCGACGCCATCCAGTTCGCCTGGGAGCTGCTGACCGAGGTCTTCAAGCTGCCGAAGGAGAAGCTCTGGGTCACCGTCTATGCCGAGGACGACGAGGCCTACGAGATCTGGAACAAGGTGGTCGGCGTGCCGGCCGAGCGCATCGTGCGCATCGGCGACAACAAGGGCGCGCGCTACGCCTCCGACAACTTCTGGATGATGGGCGACACCGGCCCCTGCGGCCCCTGCACCGAGATCTTCTACGACCACGGCCCCGATGTCGCCGGCGGCCCGCCGGGCTCGCCGAACGAAGACGGTGACCGCTACATCGAGATCTGGAACAACGTGTTCATGCAGTTCAACCGCGACGAAGCGGGCGTGATGCACAAGCTGCCCAAGCCGAGCGTGGACACCGGCATGGGCCTGGAGCGCATCACCGCGGTGCTGCAGCATGTGCATTCGAACTACGAGATCGACCTGTTCGTCGCGCTGCTCGCGGCTGCCAAGGCCGCCGTCGATGCGGCCGGTGCCGGCGACTGTGACAAGACCAGCCCGAGCCTGAAAGTCATCGCCGACCACATCCGCGCCTGCACCTTCACCGTCACCGACGGCGTGATCCCGGGCAACGAAGGTCGCGGCTACGTGCTGCGGCGCATCGCCCGCCGCGCCATCCGCCACGGCTACAAGTTCGGTGCGCGCAAGCCCTTCTTCCATGCACTGGTGGCGCCGCTGGTCGACGAGATGGGCGACGCCTATCCGGAACTCAAGCGCGAGAAGCTGCGCGTCACCGAGGTGCTGAAGCAGGAGGAAGAACGCTTCTTCCAGACCATCGCCAACGGCATGGAGATCCTGGAAGCGGCGCTCGCCGGGGGTGCGAAGACAATCGACGGCGAGACCGCCTTCAAGCTGCACGACACCTACGGCTTCCCGCTCGACCTGACCGCCGACGTCTGCCGCGAGCGCGGCGTGACGGTCGACTCCGCCGGCTTCGAGGCGGCGATGAACCGTCAGCGTGAGCAGGCCCGGGCGGCTGGCAAGTTCAAGATGGCCGCCGGCCTGGAGTACGACGGCGCCGCCACCGCCTTCCACGGCTACGAGCACCTGGTCTGCGAGCACAGCAAGGTGACGGCGATCTACGCCGACGGCACGCCGGTGACCAAGGCCCGCGCCGGCGACGACGTGGTGATCGTCCTCGACCACACGCCGTTCTACGCCGAGAGCGGCGGCCAGGTGGGCGACACGGGCGAACTGCGCAACGCCCGCTCGCGCGTCATCGTCGAGGACACGGTGAAGGTGCAGGCGAGCGTGCACGGCCACAGCGGCCGCATCGTCGAGGGCGAGGTCGAGCTCGGCGACGTGTTCGTCGCGCGCGTCGATGCCGAGCAGCGCGCGAAGACCATGCGCAACCACAGCGTCACCCACCTGATGCACAAGGCGCTGCGCGAGGTGCTGGGCGCCCACGTGCAGCAGAAGGGCTCGCTGGTCAACGCCGAGCGCACGCGCTTCGACTTCGCGCACAACGCGCCGGTGACCGAGGCGCAGGTCGAGCGCATCGAGGCGATCGTCAACGCCGAGATCCTCGCCAACGCCGCCACGCAGGCACGCGTGATGGGCATCGACGACGCGCAGAAGACCGGCGCGATGATGCTGTTCGGCGAGAAGTACGGCGACGAAGTGCGTGTGCTCGACATCGGATCGTCGCGCGAACTGTGCGGTGGCACGCACGTGCAGCGCACCGGCGACATCGGCCTGTTCAAGATCGTCTCCGAAAGCGGTGTGGCTGCCGGCGTGCGCCGCATCGAAGCCGTGACCGGCGACAACGCGCTGGCCTACCTTCAGTCGCTGGAAGGCACGGTCAACGCCATCGCCGGCACGCTGAAGGCGGCGCCGGCCGAGGTGCCGGCGCGCCTGGCCCAGGTGCTCGAGCAGGTGCGTTCGCTGGAGAAGGAACTGGCGGCGGTGAAGGGCAAGCTCGCCTCGGCGCAGGGCGACGAACTGCTCGCCCAGGCCGTCGACGTGAAGGGCCTGAAGGTGCTGGCCGCGCTGCTCGACGGCGCCGATGCCAAGACCTTGCGCGACACGCTCGACAAGCTGAAGGACAAGCTCAAGACCGCCGCCATCGTGCTGGCCACCGTCGAGGGCGGCAAGGTGCAGATTGCCGCCGGCGTGACCGCCGATTCGATCGGCAAGGTCAAGGCCGGCGAGCTGGTCAACTTCGTCGCCCAGCAGGTCGGCGGCAAGGGCGGCGGCAAGCCCGACATGGCGATGGCCGGCGGCACCGAGCCGTCGAAGCTGGCCGCCGCGCTGGCCTCGGTTCAGGGCTGGGTGGCCGAGCGCGCCTGAGTCGCTTCGTCCGGGCTGGCATCCAGCCAGCGCAGCAGCGTCGCGTAGAGCTGCTGCGCGTCGACCGGCTTGGCCACGTGGTCGTCCATGCCGGCCGTCAGGCAGGCTTCGCGTTCCTCGGCGAACGCGGTGGCCGTCAGGGCGATCACCGGCACACGACGCAAGGCGCTGTCGGCTTCGTGTGAACGCCAGGCCCGCGTGGCGGCCAGGCCGTCCTGCACCGGCATGTGCACGTCCATCAGCATCAGCGCCGGCGGCTCGTGTCGTGCCTGGGCCAGGGCCTGCGCGCCATCTCCGGCGATGCTCACCGTCAGGCCGGCGCGGCGCAGCAGTTCGCCGGCAACGATCTGGTTGAGCTCGTTGTCCTCCACCAGCAGCACCCGCCGGCCGGCATGGCGAGCGCGCAGGGCCTGTTCCGTGTCGACCACCGACGCCGGCGCCGGCGGCGCATGCGGGCGTTGCAGCGGCAGCTGAACGAGCACGCAGGTGCCCTCGCCGGGGCGACTGTTCAGCTCGAGCGTGCCGCCAAGCAGGCCCACCAGCTGGCGGGTGATCGCCAGCCCCAGGCCGCTGCCACCGAAGCGGCGGGTGGCCGAGGCATCGCCCTGCTCGAAGGGCTGGAACAGCCGGGCCTGCCCCTCTGGCGTGATGCCCGGCCCGGTGTCGGCCACTTCGACGCGCAGCCACCAGCCTTCCGCAGACTCGCGCAAGGTTCGTGCGCTGATGGTCACGCTGCCGCGCTCCGTGAACTTGACCGCGTTGCCGGCCAGGTTCAGCAGGGCCTGCAGCAGCCGCCGTGGATCGCCGCGAACGCGATCGGGCAGCGCCTCGGCCTCCACCGTCAGTCGCAGGCCCTTGGCCTCGGCGCGTTCGCACAGCAAGGAGTGCACACGACCGAACAGCGCGTGGAGGTCGAAGTCCTCCGGCTCGATGGCCAGCTTGCCGGCCTCGATGCGGGAGAGGTCGAGGATGTCGTCGATCAGCGCCAGCAGGTGGTGCGAGGCCTCCTCCACGTGCGCCAGGTGCTGGCTCGAGGTGGGCTCGGTGACGTCGCGCCGCAGCAGCTGGATCAGCCCGAGGATGGCATTGAGCGGCGTGCGGATCTCGTGGCTCATGTTGGCGAGAAAGGCACTCTTCGCCCGCGTGGCCGCTTCGGCGCGCTCCAGCGCCGCGGCCAGCTCGCGTTCGCGGGCCTTCTCCGCACTCAGGTCGGTGGACAGCACGATGAAGCCGACCACCGCGTCGCCTCGCCAGTCGGGCACGTAGTGGGCGATCGAGACGCAGGGCGTGCCGTCGGGCGAGGTGTCTTCGCGTTCGAAGCGCTGCGTGCGGCCGGCGAGCACCGCCTCGACGCGCGGTGCATTGGCCTTCGCACGCCGGTCCCAGGGCGGGCCGAGGTCGGCGATGCGCCGGCCGAGCACCTGGGCTGGCGTGATGCCGTGCCACTCGCAGAAGCCGCGGTTGGCGAATCGGCAGCGGTTGTCGCGGTCCCAGTAGCTCAGGCGCGCCGGCAGGCTGTCGGCGACCAGCCGCAGGAAGGTCTCGGTGGCCGCGCGCTCGGCCAGGGCCTGTTCCAGGGCGGCCCGCTGTTCCCGTGTGGCGGCACCGGCACGGGCGTGTGCGTAGGCAGCGGCACAGATCGCCAGCGCGATGGCGAGCAGGGCGATCAGCAGCGCGGGTGCCAGCCCGCCCGAGCCAGCCCACAGCGCCAGTGCCGCGGCCAGCGCCACAGCCACGACCACGCCGCTCACCTGCGCGGCACGCTGTCGTCGGGCTTCGGGATCGGTCTGCGCCACGGGGCCCATGCTAGCGCTGCGGGCGCCGGGCCGGTGTTGATCTGTCTCGCGTGGCCCTCACGGCCTGGCGGCCGGCGCGCCCAGTTGCTTCGCCAGCCCCTCGCAGGGATCCGGCCGCGGCGCGAGCCTGGCCGCGCGCAGTTCGTCGGCCGCCAGGCCGGTCGACGGCTCGCCGAAGATCACCACGTGCACGCCCGGCGCGCCATGGTGAAGCGCCAGGTGCAGCGGCACGCCGCGGTCGCGCGACGCGTGCTGGGCTCCGGTCAGCAGCAGCACCCGCTGGCCGGGTTTCAGCGCGGCGGCGACGGTCTCGGCCATGGCCTGGTCGCGGGCGATCTGGATGCGCACCATGCCCGGCTCCTGGGTGGCAGGCAGCAGGCCGCAGTGGCCCTCGCGAACCGCGACGGCCAGCTTCTCGCGCGCCGACACATCGACCAGCGCATCGCGGCCGGCGTCGCCCATGGCCTCGCGCATGCGCTCGCGCGGCAGGTTGCCCCCCAGCACCGGCACGCCGGCGCGCACCGCCGCCATCACCACGCCCTCGTAGACCGGCCATTCCCAGCCCCGCCAGGCCAGCGCGTCACGAACCTGCGACTCGCTCGCGTCGCGTGGCAGTGCAGCGGTGCTGCGGCCGCGTTCGGCCATCTCGATCACCAGTGCGGCCAGCGTGCCCTGCGAAGCGAGTTGCCGCACGGCCTGCGCCGTCTGCAGCTGGTGGTCGGGCTGGTCGTGCTGTTCGCCGAAGATCACCACCGGCGCATCGGGCAGCGCAATGGTCGGAACGGCGCAGGCCGCGAGGGCCAGTGCGGCCGCGATGGTGAACATGCGCAGGGTCATCGGCCCAGCATACGATAGCCGCCGGAGGAACGTCGCCGATGACCATCACCGTCCGCCGCGCCGCACCGCGCGATGCCGCCGCCTACGCGAAGCTGATGTCCGACCCGCAGGTCTACGGCAACCTGATGCAGCTGCCATTGCCCGACGAGGCGCTGTGGCACGCCCGCCTGAGCGAGGGCACCGCACCCGGCAAGGCCGACCTGCTGCTCAGCGCCGAACTCGACGGCGAGGTGGTGGGCTCCTGCGGCCTGCACCCTGCCGGACCGCAACTGCGCCGCCGGCACGTGATGATGCTCGGCATCTCGGTCGCGCCATCGGCGCATCGCCGCGGCGTCGGCAGCGCGCTGATGGCGGCGATGTGCGACTACGCCGACCACTGGGCCGGCGTGCTGCGGCTCGAGCTCACCGTGTTCACCGACAACGCACCGGCCATCGCGCTGTACCGGAAGTTCGGTTTCGAGGTCGAGGGCACGCACCGCGCCTACGCGCTGCGCGACGGTGAGTACGCCGACGTTTTCGCCATGGCGCGCCTGCACCCGAAACCGCCGCGCCTTCCTCTGCCCCCAAGCTAGGGCTGGCTCGGCGGACCGCAGGCGCCCCATACTTTCGGGATTCATTCACAGGGAACCCGGAGCACTCCACGATGGCCACCGTCAAGCTGCAAACCAGCTTCAGCATGTTGTCGCCCCTTGATTGGGGTTGGGACGTCAACCAGGCCACGGCGACCTTCATGTCCATCACCGACGGCGTGCACACCCAGACCTTCAACGGCAGCTTCAGCTATGGGCTGGGCGGCTCGGTGTCGGGTGCGGTCAGCTCGACGCGCTACTACGTCGGCGGCGTGCTGACCTACACCGTGACCGGCATGACCACCGGCACCAACAGCGCGGCCGTGCTGCAGGGCCATGCCGAGACCGTTGGTGACACGCAGCAGACCTACGCCTATGTGCTCAGCGGCAACGATTCGCTGCGCGGCAGCAGCGGCAACGACACCCTGCTCGGCTACGCCGGCAATGACGTGCTGGACGGTGCCGCTGGGGCAGACGCCATGCTGGGCGGTGCGGGCAACGACACCTACATCGTCAACGTGTCGACCGACCGCGTCTACGAGACCACGACGATCAGCGGCAGTACCAACGCCGGTGGCACGGACACGGTGCAGAGCGCCGTCAGCTTCAGCCTTGCAGCGTCGACCGGTGTCGGCTTCGTCGAGCGGCTCGTGCTCACCGGCACGGCGGCCATCAACGGCACCGGCAATGCACTGGCCAACATCCTGACCGGCAACGCGGCGGCCAACGTGCTGCGCGGCGGCGCAGGCAACGACCTGCTGCGCGGCAGCCTGGGCAATGACACGCTCTACGGCGATGCGGGCAGCGACCTGTTTCGCTTCGACACCGCGCCGAACAGCAGCACCAACCGCGACCGGGTGATGGACTTCAACGTCGCGGCAGACACCTTCCAGCTCGAGAACGCGATCTTCACCAGGCTCGGCGCCGCCAGCGGTGCGCTGAACGCGTCCTACTTCCGTGCCATCACGACCGGCGGCGCCACCGATGCGAACGACTACCTGGTCTACAACCGCACGACCGGCGTGCTGTACTACGACCCGACCGGCAGCACGAACGGCCTCACCGACGCCGTGCAGGTGGCGCAGCTGACGACGGGCCTGGCCCTGACCAGCGCGGATTTCGTGCTGGTCTGAGCGTCGGGCTCAGGCCTTCACCGGCGGCGGCTCGCGGCCCATCCAGCGCCGCGCCGCCGCCTCGACCACCGCCGACAGCGGCTGCCCGGCGCCATGCTGGCCGCGCAGCCACTGCGCATCGTTGCCGGCGAACAGGCTCTCGCGGATCAGGTTGGAGGCGTCGAGCGCCTGCAGGTCGAGCGCATGTTCGTCGACGCGCGCCAGCGTGCGCAGGATGTCGTCGCGCAGGCGGTGACGTTCCTTCGTCTTCGGGTCGACGATCTCGCCGTCCAGGCCGAAGCGGCAGGCCTGGAAGCGGTTGAAGGTGTAGACGAGGTAGTCGTCCTCGGCCGGCTCGAAGGGCTTCTGCTCGCGCAGGTAGCGGCAGATGCATTGCAGGTAGCAGGCCAGTGCTGCCGCCTTCTCGACCGTCAGCGGCGTGTCGCAGACGCGCAGCTCGATGGTGCCGTACTCGGGCTTGGGGCGGATGTCCCAGTAGAAGTCCTTCATCGACTGCACGACGCCGGTGCTGGTCATCTTGTCGAAGTAGGTGCCGAACTCGTCCCAGCCAAGGCAGAAGGGCGCGCGGCCCGACAGCGGGAAGGCGAACACCGAGTTCAGGCGCGCCGAGTCGAAGCCGGTGTCCACGCCCTGCACGAAGGGTGACGAGGCCGACAGCGCGATGAAGTGCGGCACGTAGCGGCTCAGTGCGTGCAGCAGCCACAGCGCGCGGTCGCCGTCCTCGCAGCCCACGTGCACGTGCTGGCCGAACACGGTGAACTGCTTGGCGAGGTAGCCGTACAGCTCGCTGATGTAGTGGAAGCGCTCGCCGGGGAAGATCTTCTGCTGGCTCCAGTGCTGGTAGGCGTGCGTGCCGCCGCCGGCGATGCCGATGTTGAGCTTGCGCGCGCCACGCGAGAGCTGGTCGCGCAGGTCGCGCAGCTCGGCCAGCAGCACCGAGTGCTGGCGCTGGATCGAGGTGCCGATCTCGATCATGCTGCGCGTGATCTCGGGCTTCACGTCCCAACTGCCGCTGTGGTCCTTCAGCACGCGCAGCAGGTCCTCGGCCTGCGGCGCGAGGTCGAAGTCGTGCGTGCTGACGAGCTGCAGCTCGAGTTCGACGCCCAGCGTCAGCGGCTGCGAGGTGGTGAAGGCCTGGAGGGACATGCGCTCAGGTGTCGTTGGTCTCGCGCGCCAGGTGGCGCAGCGAGAGTTGCGTCCAGATCGGCCCGGTGACCTGCATCAGCGTGGTCGCCAGCAGCAGCGCCTGGATGGTCGGCGTGTGCGTGCCGGGCAGCTGCGAGGTCCAGCCGAAGGTGTCGGCGGCGAGCAGCACCGACAGGCTGCTCATCGGCTGCAGCGCCAGCGCCAGGCCGGCCGCCTGGCGGTGGCTCAGGCCGCTGAGCTTGGCGAGGCCACCGATGGCCAGCGCCGACGCGAGGATGCGCACCAGCACGATCACCACGACCCAGGGCCACAGCGTGGCGATGCCGTCGAGCGTGAGCAGCAATCCGAGGCAGACGAACAGCAGCACGTTGAGCACCGCGCCGGCCGAGCCGAGATGCGGCTCCACCGTCAGCGCGTGCTGCATGCGCGCGCGTGCGGTCATGCCGGCGACCAGCAGTGCGAGCAGCGGCGACAGCGTCCACTGCGCGGCCAGCATGCTGGCGACGATGACCAGCGCGATCTGCAGCACCGGCATTGCCGGCGTGCCCCGCACCAGCGGGCTCAGGCGGTCCATCGCGAAGCCGCAGGCCAGGCCGAGCAGGAAGGAGCCGCTGATCACGCGCAGCGCGCTGATCGAGGCGCGGGTGAACTCTTCGCCGGGCGAGATGCTGTCGGAAGCCAGCATGATGCGCAGCACTTTCAGGCCAACGATCGCGATCACGGCGTTGATGGCCGCCATCATCAGAAGACGCTCGGTGACCTGGCCTCGCGCCTTTGACTCGTGCGTGACGGCCAGCACGATCACCGGTGAGGTCGACAAGGCCACCGTACCGGCCACCGCAGCGGTGAGCCAGGGCGCGCCCAGCCAGTGCAGCGCGATGGTCACGAAACTGCCGCACAGCAGGGCCTGCAGCAGGCAGCTCAGTGCGAACCAGCGGTTGTCGAGCAGCCAGCGCGGGCGGATGCGCGAGCCCAGCTCGAACAGCAGCGCACCGATGGCCAGGTCGATCAGCGGCTTCCACGGGTCGAGCTCCAGCCCCTCGAGCAGGCGCAGCATCACCGGGCCGGCCACCGCGCCGGTCAGCATGTGGCCGCAGATGCGCGGCAGCCGCCAGGTGCGATGCAGCGTCTCGGCCAGCAGCACGGCGACGAGCATCAGCAGCGCGACGCCGAGCACCGGGTCGGCGGCGCGCAGGCCGTCCAGCGTCCACAGGGGCGCAGAGGCGGCGGAGGCAGCGGTGGCGGCGTGGGTCGGCATGGGGTTGGGGACTCTACCCCGACGTGGACATGCACGGACGGGGCTGCGGGTTACCGAGTGCGTCGCTGCGCCGACGTTAAGATGCGACGACGACCACCGACGATGACGATGCAACTGCTGTTGAGCATTCCGTTCCGCACGGAGTTCCACCTTCACTCGCGTTTCGTCGCCGGCCGCTCGGAAGCTTTGATTGCTGCGCTGAGGTCGATCGCGCTGCCCGTGTCGGCGCGCAAGGGGGTGACCAAGGTCGACGTGCTGTCCCGCCACGACGACGATCACATCGGCCTGTACACGAGCATCGACGAGGACGTGCTGCTGCCGGCGGTGCTGCCGCTGCTCTCGCTCGGCTGGGATCCTGCCGCGTCGCCTGCGTCGTCGCTGCCCGAGATGCCCGGTGTGGAGAAGGTCGAGATCGAGGCCGTCGAGGTGCACTACTTCGATCACACGGTGGCGATCATGGAGCTGCGACTGCGGTTGAGCGCCCCGGTCGATCCGCAGGCGCTGTCGTCGGCGCTGGACCGGTGGACCTTCGCGCTGGCGCTGCGCTGGCTCGAGGAGATCGGCCCGGTCACGCTGCAACTCGAGCAGGCGCTGCGTCAGGCCAGCGCGTCCGACCGTCTCCCGGTGGGCATGCCGATCACGGCGGACGGTGCCTTCTTCGACCGCCTGCGCCCGGTTCCGCGAAGCCCGAGAGCGGACCTGCTCTGGGTGAGCCGCGTGCTCGTCCTCGATGCGCCGCCGCAGGCGATGCAATGGCTGCGCGACTGGGCGCAGGACCGCCTCACCGAAGACGACCGCATCCCGATGGGCGACGATGGCGCTGCGCTGCGCGTGGGCAACAGCGTCGTGTTCGGACCCTGGGACGATGTCGCCGAGTCCGCGCTGGTGCGGTCGCTGCGCATCTGCAATCGCTTCTACGCGATCGCCCACGTGCTCGGCACCAACGAGCGGGTGCTGCATGGCATGGTGCTGAGCGACCGCCTGCGTGCCGTGCCGGCCGGCACCATCTCGCAGGCCATCCGCAGCCGCTACGACCTGCTGCGCCACGAGTACGAAGACGCGTTGCTCGGTGTGCAGGGGCTGCGCCGGCTGGCCGTGGAGGCGTACATGCGTGCCTGGGACTTCGACAAGCTGATGCTGACCTGCGAGCGCCGCATGGCCTCGGTCGACCTGCTGCTGCAGGCCGCGCTGCAGCGCCGCAGCCTGCGCTACACCCGCCTGGTCGAGGCGAGCCTGACGATGATCGGCGGGCTGACGCTGCTCGACTTCTCCGTCAACCTGATGAACTTCTCGCGCACCGCCGGCCTCGCCACCGACAAGGTGCCGGGCCTGGTCGACCTGGCGCGCATCGTGCCGGAGGATGCGCTGCTGTATGCACTGCTGGCCGTGATCCTGCTGATCGTCTACAACAAGGTTCGCCCCAAGTGAACACAGACTCGGGCATGACATGACTGCATTCGCAGCATTGAGCGGGTGGTGGCGCGTCTGCGAGGGGCAGGCGGTGCCGGCGTTGCGCGCCGAAGAACGCGCGACGATCTCGGCCGAATACGACCAACTGCTCGCACTGCTGGCCGCCGGCGTGCCGGTCTACGGCAGCAACACGCGGCCCGGGCACCGCGAGGCCGAGGCCGCATCGCCGGCGGAGCAGCAGTGGCGTGATGTCCTCGACAGCCACGCGATCGGCGAAGGACCCTGGTACGACCGCTACGAGGCGCGTTGCATCGGCGTGGCCAAGCTCGCGGCGTGGCGGGCCGGCGGCAGCGGTGTGTCGCCGGCGCTGTTCGATCACCTCTCGGCGCTGCTCGGCGACGATCACTTCCAGCCGCAGGTGCCACGAGGCAACAGCTATTCGGCGGGCGACGTGATTCCGGCCACGCACTGGGCGCAGGCCGTTTTGCAGGGTTCGCCGCGCACCGGCCGATTCGCCGGCGAACCGCAGACCATGCCGCTGATCAACGGGGCCTTCGTGCACGCGGGGCTCGCGCTGTCGACGCTGCGACCACTGCGCCGCGCCTGGGTGCTGTTCTACGAGAACACCATGGCGATGGCGGGCGCGCTGGGCAACACCAGCTACCTGCGACGCGGGCCGGAAGGGCTGGCTGCAGCGGCGCAGCCGGCGGCCGGACAACTGCGCGCGGAGCTGTCCAGCCTGCCCGAGCGTGATGGTCCTCAGGATCCGCTGTCCTTGCGCGCCACCGACGAGCTCTTCGAGGTGCTGCTCGATGGCGTGGCCCACATGGCGCGCAAGCTCGAAGAAGCGCTGGGGCGGCCCTCCGGCAACCCGTTGATCCGCACAAGTTCGCCGATGCCGCTGTCGCAGGGATCCTTCATGCTGATGTCGCTGACGGCGGCGCAGTCGGCGCTGGCCGAGGCGCTGCTTGCGGCGATGTGGGCGCAGGTCGGTCGAACGGCGCATCTGCTCAGCGGCCGTGTGCCCGGCGTTCCGCGCGATGCCGCCACGGCGAAGCGGCCGCTCGGCTTCATCCAGCATCCCAAGCGGATGATGGCGATCCTCGAGGAGGCGCGGCTGCTCGCCGGCCGGCGCGCGTTCGCGTCCGGCGCCAGCACCTCGTACGGCATCGAAGACCTGTGGAGCCACGGGCTCAACACCACCGAAGTCGTGCTCGGCCTGGCCGATCGGTTCGCGCAGCTCGGTGCCATCGAGGCGCTTGTGCTGCGCGGCCTGCGCGAGGCGGACTTCCTGGACGCCGGCGCCGACCCTTCGCCAGGCAGCCTGCTGGCCGCGCCGGAGGTGCGCCAGGCGGCCAGCCCTGCGCAACTGTGCGCTGCCGCTGCGGCCCAGCTCGACGGTGCGTCGCGCAGCATGCTGCATGGATTCCCCGTGCCGGCCTGAACGTCTTCGCGATGCGCCTGGCCGGCCGCGCAGCGTGCTGATGAATAATCCGCGGCCACCCAGAGATCCAGGCATCCATGCAGATCGGCTTTTCCGTCAACGAGGTCCTGTTCCTCGCCACGCTGGCCACCGGCGCCTGCTGGGTGGCGTGGCGGCTGCGTGTGCGCCGGCTCGGCGCCGTGCCGGCGAAGAAGCCCTGGTGGGTGCACTTCGGTGCCGAGCTGTTCGTGATCGTTGCGCTGATGTTCACCTGCCGTGTCGCGGTGGCCGACTGGCCGAAGGTGCCGACCGGCTCGATGGAGCCGACGCTGCGCGTGGGCGACTACCTGCTCGTCAACCACCTCGCCTACGGGCCGCGGCTGCCGTTCACCAACACGGCGATCGAGTTCGGATCGCCGCAGCGTGGTGACGTGGTCGTGTTCCGCTTCCCACCCGATGTCTCGCAGTTCTACGTCAAGCGGCTGATCGGCATGCCCGGCGACGTGGTGCGCTTCGAGAACGGTGTGGCCAGCGTCAATGGCGCGGCCATGCAGGTTCAGCTTCTCGGTGAAGGCGTCGGCGAAGGTGTGGCCGATGAGGACCGCGGCCACTGGCTGCTGCGCGAGACGGTGGGCGGCCACAGCCACACCGTCAAGGTCAACCCCTTCGTGCAGGGCCGTGCGCCGCTGGAGGGCATTGCCGACCACTGCAGCGTGCAGCGCGCCGGCGTCTGGCGCTGCGTTGTGCCGCCGGGCCAGTACCTGATGCTCGGCGACAACCGCGACAATTCGGTCGACTCGCGCAGCTGGGGCTTCCTGCCGCACGAGCAGGTGTACGGCAAGGCCGTGCGGGTGCTGTTCAACTTCTCCGACTGGTCGCGCGCATGGATGCCGTTGTGAACCCCACGGGCGATCTCGCCGGCCGCCACATCGTGCTCGGCCTGTCGGGCGGCATCGCCTGCTACAAGGCCGCCGAATTGACGCGCGCGCTGGTCAAGGCCGGCGCCACGGTGCAGGTGGTGATGACCGAGGCGGCCGAGCACTTCATCACCGCGACGACGCTGCAGGCGCTGTCCAACCGCGACGTCTACACCAGCCAGTGGGACCCGCGGCAGCCCAACAGCATGGCGCACATCAACCTGACGCGCGAAGCCGACGCGGTGCTGGTCGCACCGGCCAGCGCCGACTTCATCGCCCGGCTGCTGCATGGCCGTGCCGACGACCTGCTCAGCCTGCTGTGCCTGGCGCGGCCGATCGAGCGCTGCCCGCTGCTGGTGGCGCCGGCGATGAACCGCGAGATGTGGGCGCATCCGGCCACGCAGCGCAACTTCGCGCAGCTGCGCGCCGACGGCACCACGGTGCTCGGGCCGGCGGCCGGCGACCAGGCCTGTGGCGAGATCGGCGACGGCCGCATGCTCGAGCCTGACGAGCTGCTGGCCGAACTGATCGCCTTCTTCCAGCCCAAGGCGCTGCTCGGCAAGAAGCTGCTGATCACCGCCGGCCCGACCTTCGAGCCGATCGACCCGGTGCGCGGCATCACCAACCTCTCGAGCGGCAAGATGGGCTTCGCAATCGCGCGCGCCGCGGCCGATGCCGGCGCCGAGGTCACGCTCGTCGCCGGGCCGGTGCACCTGGAGACGCCGCGCCATGTGCGGCGCATCGACGTGCGCACTGCGCAGCAGATGTTCGATGCGGTGCTGCCGGCGGCGCCGCGGCACGACGTCTTCATTGCCACCGCTGCCGTGGCCGACTGGCGGCCGGCGCAGCTGTCGGATCACAAGATCAAGAAGAACGGCAACAAGGTCGCACCGAGCTTCGAGCTCACCGAGAACCCGGACATCCTCGCCGCCGTCGCGAAGCTGCCGGACCGGCCGTTCTGCGTCGGTTTCGCTGCCGAGAGCCACGACCTGCTCAAGCACGCACGCGAGAAGCTGCAGCGCAAGAACGTGCCGCTGGTGGTGGGCAACCTCGGCCCGGCCACCTTCGGCCAGGACGACAACGCGCTGACGCTGGTCGACGCCCACGGCCACCGCGAGCTGCCGCGCGCCGACAAACTCTCCCTCGCCCGTGCACTGGTCGCCGAGATCGCCGCACGCCTTGCCGCCGACAAGACATGACCCCCATCGACCTGAAAGTGCTCGACCCGCGCATGGCCGAGCACCTGCCCGCCTACGCCACCCCCGGCAGTGCCGGCCTGGACCTGCGCGCCTGCCTCGATGCGCCGCTGGTGCTCGAGCCGGGGCAGACGCAGCTGATCCCCACCGGCCTGTCCATCCACATCGGCGATGCGGGCCTCGCCGCGATGATCCTGCCGCGCTCGGGCCTCGGCCACAAGCACGGCATCGTGCTGGGCAACCTGGTCGGCCTGATCGACTCCGACTACCAGGGCCCGCTGATGGTCAGCTGCTGGAATCGCGGCCAGACCGCGTTCACCGTGCAGCCGATGGAGCGCATCGCACAGCTGGTCATCGTGCCGGTGGTGCAGGCGGCGTTCCGCCGCGTCGAGGAGTTCGGCGCGTCGGAGCGCGGCGAGGGCGGTTTCGGCTCGACCGGCAAGCACTGAGCGATCGCTCTCTCGAGCGGGCTGTCAGTGCAGCGGCGTGTCCGGCGGTGCGGTGTTCAGCACCGTGAAGGCCGACGAGCCGACGCTGCCGGCCTCAATCTCGTCTTCGGTGGCTTCGCGCACGTCGCGCACCACCAGGTCCAGGCGCAGTGCGATGCCGGCCAGCGGGTGGTTGCCGTCGAGCACCACGTGCTCGGGGTACACCTCGGTGACGGTGTAGATGGCATCGGCGGGCATGTCCGGCGTCATCGCACCCGGGGGCGGGCCGTCGAACTGCAGGCCCACGTCCACGCCCTCGGGCATGATCTTGCGCGACTCGAAGAACACCAGCGAGGAGTCGTAGTCGCCGAAGGCGTGCTCGGGCTCGAGGTGCAGGGTTGCGGCGAAGCCAATGGTCTGGTCGAGCAGCGCCTCCTCGACCTTCTCGAGCAGGTCGTCGCCGCCGAAGAAGAACTCGAGCGGCTCGGGCAGCTCGTCGATCAGGTTGCCTTGGGTATCTTGCAGCCGCCAGGTGAGGGTGACGACGCAGGGGGACGAAATCAGCATGTCTTCGATGATCGCACAATCGACTCCATGACCCCGATCCAGATCGACTTGCCGACCCCTCTGCTGGCTGGCCTCACGCCTCAGCAGTTCATGCGCCGGCACTGGCAGAAGAAGCCGCTGCTGGTGCGCCAGGCGCTGCCCATGGCCCAGCCCTTCGTCTCGCGCGCCGAGCTGTTTGCCCTCGCGGCGAGCGAGGACGTGGAATCGCGGCTGATCGTGCGAGATGGCCGCGACTGGTCGCTGCGCCATGGCCCCTTGCCGCGGCGCGCGCTGCCGCCACTGGCGCGGCCGCAGTGGAGCCTGCTCGTGCAGGGGCTGGACCTGCACCTGGACAGCGCCCGGGCCATGCTCGAGCGCTTCCGATTCGTGCCCGACGCGCGGCTCGACGACGTGATGGTGTCGTTCGCCACTGATGGCGGCGGCGTTGGCCCGCACTTCGACTCCTACGACGTCTTCCTGCTGCAGATCCATGGCGCTCGGCGCTGGCGCATCGGCCGCCTGCCCGACCCGCAACTGCAGCCGGACGTGCCGCTGAAGATCCTCACCAACTTCGTGGCCGAGGAGGAATGGCTGCTCGAACCTGGCGACATGCTCTACCTGCCGCCGCGCTGGGCGCATGACGGCATTGCCGAAGGCGAGTGCATGACCTGCTCGATCGGCTTTCGTTCGTCAGGTGCCGGCGAGGTCGCACGCGAACTGCTGCAGCGCGCGCTCGACGCCGACGACGGCACTGAGTTTGATGGCGGAGGGCCGCTGTACCGCGACCCGAAGCAGCCGGCCACGCCGCAGCCCGGCCGCATTCCGCTCGAACTGCAGGCGTTCGGACGCGATGCACTGCGCGCCTGGATGGCGCAGCAGGGCGGTTTCGAGGTCGCCCTCGGCGAGGTGCTCAGCGAACCCAAGCCAGGTGTCTGGTTCCCCGCCGGCGCGGCATTGCCGCGGGCGGGCGGCATCCGGCTCGATCGCCGCACGCGCATGCTCTACGACAGCCGGCACATCTACATCAACGGCGAGGCTTTTCGTGCGGGCGGCCGCGATGCGACACTGATCAGGCGCCTGGCCGACCGCCGGCGCCTGCTGGCGTCCGAGCGTGCTGCATTCGGCGTTGACGCAGGTCAGCTGATCGATCAATGGGCGCGTGCAGGCTGGCTGCATGCCATGGACGAGGACGAGGCACGATGAGTGAACCAACCCGCGCGATGATCGAGTCGCGCAGCGATTTCCACAACGCGGTGCGCGGCGCCTTTGCCGAGGCGGCGCTGGTGGGCTGCCGGGAAATCTGGCTGATCGACGACGACTTCGCCGACTGGCCGCTCGGCGAACCTGCGGTGGTCGACGACCTCACGCACTGGGCGGCCGCGCACCGCAGTTTCACCGTCGTCGCGCGCAACTTCGACGAGATCGCCCGGCGCTACGCGCGCTGGGTGACGTGGCGGCGTCAGTTCTCTCATGTGGTGCAGTGCCGCACCAACAATGATCTCGAGGCGGGGCAAATGCCCTGCATCTTGCTCGTTCCCGGCCTTCTTTCGGTGCGTCTGCACGACCGCGTGAACTACCGCGGTGTGGCGTCGCGCGAAACTTCCGATGCAGTGCACTGGCGTGAGGCCATTGATGCAGTTTTGCAACGTTCAGAAGAGGCGTTTCCGGCGACTACCCTTGGT
This sequence comes from Chitinophaga pinensis, assembly GCA_943370595.1. Classification (GTDB taxonomy): domain Bacteria; phylum Pseudomonadota; class Gammaproteobacteria; order Burkholderiales; family Burkholderiaceae_C; genus Piscinibacter. Next base: position 421,140 of record CALRRO020000001.1, on the reverse strand, counting down.
CTCTAGGGAGTTCCCTAATGCTGGCTATAATCGAAGGCTGGCCACAAGGGGTGCTCGAGCTCTCCGGGCCTGGTGGATGGGCCTCTGCACAATCGGAGGGTTCCCACAATTACCGGTAATTGTTCGACTCTTTGATTTGAGGACACAAGTATGAAGACGACCGTTCTGCTGGCTTCCCTGGTTGCTGCCGTTGCCCTGGCCGCTTGCGGCAAGAAGGAAGAGGCGCCTGCCGCTGCTGCTCCGGCCGCTCCGGTTGCCGCCGCTGCCTCGGCCGCTGCCACCGCCACCGCTGAAGCTGCTTCGGGCGCTGCCGCTGCCGTCGCGGGTGCCGCTTCGGAAGCCGCTGCCGCCACGACCGAAGCCGCCTCTGCCGCTGCCGGCAAGGCTGCCGACGCCGTGAAGGACGCCGCTGCCAAGGCTGCCGACGCTGTCAAGAAGTAATCGGTCCCGTACCGATTGCTGCACAAAGGCCGCCGAAAGGCGGCCTTTTTGTATGGAGGCCGCCGCGAGGCGGCCTTTTTTTGTATGGAGGCCGCCGCGAGGCGGCCTTTTGCATTCCGACTCAGCGGATTGGCAACCAGTCGAAACCGTTCGCCGGATCTGCGACGACGATGTCTTTCGCGGCCGCACCCGACGCCGCGGCCAAGGCCTGCCGCGCGAGATCGGGCCGGTTGTTCTGTTCGCTCAGATGGGCCGCCACCAGGTGTTGAAGGCGGTCCCGTCGACACTGGCCGAGGATCTGCGCCGCCGTTTGATTCGACAGGTGCCCCAGCGGGCCGCCGATGCGTGCCTTCAGTGACGGCGGGTAGCGCGAGGCGGCGAGCATCTCGCTGTCGTGGTTGCACTCCAGCAGCAGCGCCTCGCAGTCCTGCAGATGGGCCAGCAGGTGCGGAGTGGCCGAGCCGGTGTCGGTCAATACACCCAGCGTCGCCTTGCCGTCGGTGCAGCGCAGTTGCAGTGGCTCCGCGGCGTCGTGCGGTACGGTGTAAGGCGTGAGCTGGAGGCCACCGATGGTGATGGCCGCGCCGTCGCGCGCAAAGTGTATGGGCGGTGCGTCGGACTCACTGGCGCCGATCGCGCGCCAGGTGCCGCGGCTCATCCACAGCGGCAGGCCATGGCGGCGTGACAGCGTCAGCGCGCAGCCGACGTGGTCGCCGTGCTCGTGGGTGACGAAGACGGCGTCCAGGTCGCTGCACTCGAGCCCCGCACGCGCCAGGCGGGTTTCGAACTCACGCAGCGAGAAGCCGCAGTCGATCACCACCCGGTGCGTGTGCGCGCCGTCGACGGCTTCGACGACGGTGGCGTTGCCGCCACTGCCGCTGCCGAGGCTGCAGAAGCGCATCGGCGCGGCGCCGCTCTACTTCAGTTCGTCGAGCAGCAGCGAGACGATGCGCTGTGCGGTCTCGCTGTTCTCCGGTGCGCCCTGGGCGCTGAGCACCGATACGTTGCTGCGCTCGCCGTCGGCCTTCACCGACACGCGATAGCGGATCGGCCCGCTGGCCGACGCTTCCGAGCTGAACAGGCGGGCGAAGAAACCCTTCTCTGCCTTGCCGATGTCCTTCGGATCGACGTAGCGAACGAAGTACAGGCCCTGGCCGCGATCACGGTCTTCCACGGTGAAGCCACCGCGGTCGAGTGCCAGGCCGACACGGCGCCAGGCGCGCTCGAAGTTGTCGTCGACCTGCAGCGTGGCGGCTGGCTGGTTGGCGACGATGCGCGCGCGCGCCGTCGGCACCGGGGTGGCGGCGACCGCCGTCTTGGCCACCTCTTCGGTGACGCCCAGGCGTGTCATCAGGCGGGCGAGGAAGGCGGCCTCGAGCTGCGGATCGGCCGGCCGCGGCTGCCATACCGTGCTGTCCTTCTGCTGGCTGGTGTAGACCTCCTCGACACCGCGGTGGCTGATGTAGACCTCGCTGCCCTGCGCAGTGCGTTCCACACGCGTGCGGAACTTGTCGCGTTCACCGGTCGAGTAGAACGAGTCGAACACACGGCCGATGGCGCCGCGCACGACGTCCTGCGGCAGCTTGGCGCGGTTCTCGTTCCACTCGGTCTCCATCACGCCGGCGGCCGGCTGGTCGACGACGAGCGAGAAGCCGCTGTCCTTCCAGAAGGCCTGCAGGCGCGGCCACAACTGCTCCGGCGGCAGCGGGGTGACCAGCCAGCGCTGGTTGCCCAGGCGTTCGATGCGGACCTCGCCGATCTGCGACGGCGCCACCGCCGACGTCATGGTCGCGGCCGGTGCGCCGCCGCCCGTCGGCGCCGAGGCGGCGGCCTGGAAGGCCGATGCGCTGACCGCCCCGCCGGCGGCCGTGTAGCGCGAGTCCCGCGCCAGCTGCGTCAGGTCGGGCGGGATCTCGAGGCCGGGCGTCTTCGTGCCGGCGGTACGGTAGTCGATCTTGTCGCCGGCGACGAAGTTCTCGATCGACGAGCAACCGGCCAGGGCGAGGCCGAGGGCCAGTGCGGCGCCGCTCAGCGGCAGGTGGGAGCGAAAACGGGTCACGAGGGACTTCTCCGAGAGGGCCGCGGCGGGCATCGCCGCGCGGCACCGGGGGTCAGGGGAATGGCGGCTGCGGCAGCCCGTCACAGCAGCGCGGCGTCGCGCAGGGCCTGCTCGACCTGCTTCTCGCCTGCCGGCGTCAGCGGGGTGATAGGCAGGCGCAGGCCGGCGCCGATCAGGCCGAGGCGCTTCATCGCCCACTTGGTCGGCGCGGGGCTGGGCTCGCAGAACAGCGCCTTGTGCAGCGGCAGCAGGCGCATCTGGATCGTGGTTGCTTCGCGCACGCGGCCTTCGACGGCGGCGATGCACAGGTCGTGCATCAGCTTCGGTGCCACGTTGGCCGTGACGCTGACGTTGCCCTGGCCGCCGAGCAGCATCAGCGCGACGGCGGTGCCGTCATCGCCGGAGTAGATCGCGAAGCTCTTCGGCGCCTGCTTGATCAGCCACTGGGCGCGCTCGATGTTGCCGGTCGCTTCCTTCACGCCGATCACGCCGGGCAGCGATGCGCAGCGCAGGGCCGTCTCGGGCTGCATGTCCGCGACCGTGCGGCCGGGGACGTTGTACAGCACCATCGGGATGTCGACCGCCTCTGCGATCGCCTTGTAGTGCTGGTAGATGCCTTCCTGCGAAGGCTTGTTGTAGTAGGGCACGACCGACAGCGTGCAGTCGGCGCCGACCTGCTTGGCGAAGCGCGACAGCTCGATCGCCTCGCGCGTGGAATTGCCGCCGGTGCCGGCCATGATCGGCACGCGGCCCCTGGCGTGCTCCACCGACACGCGAATGATCTCGCAGTGCTCCTCCACCGAGACGGTCGGCGACTCGCCGGTGGTGCCGACGACGCCGATGCAGTCGGTGCCTTGCTCGATGTGCCAGTCGATCAGCCGGCGCAGGGCGGCGTAGTCGACGCTGCCGTCATCGTGCATCGGGGTGACGAGCGCGACGATGCTGCCAACAATGGGTTCCATGGGGCGTCCTCTGAATCGCGCGATTTTAGCCGGGACGGGCCGCCTGCCCGGGCGCTACAGCGGGTAGCGCGGCGCAACGGGGGATGTCGCGGCTTCGCGCACGGCGGCCAGGCGCTGAACGAAGCGGTCGGGTTCGCTCAGGAAGCCGTCTTCGTAGCCGATCACGCGCAGGCCGTCGGCCACCGCGAGCAGCTCGCCGGGGCGCAACAGGAAGTCGGGTCGCGACGGCTTGCCGACGGTCTGATTGCCCGCGGCGAAGGTCTCGTAGATCAGCACGCCGCCGGGTGCGACGCAGGCCAGGATCGTGGGCAGCAGCGGCCGCCACAGGTAGTTCGTCACCACCACCGCGTCGAACTGGCGGCCGGCCAGCGGCCAGGGGCCGTTCTCGATGTCGGCGACGATCAGCTCGGCCAGGCCCTTCAGCGGCTCGACGGCTGCTGCATCGCGATCGACGCCGGTGACCAGGCACCCCCGCCCGGTGAACCAGCGCAGGTGCCGCCCGGAGCCGCAGGCCACGTCGAGCACGGTCGCCCCATTGCCCACCAGTGATGACCAGCGCTGCACCCAGGGTGACGCTGCGAGACTCCCGTGCGCGTGCATCAGAAGCAGGCCCAGAGCTGGTTGGCCAGCGTCATCGCAAGCTCGGGCTTCAGGTAGGCGGCGAAGACGAGCAGCAGCAGCGCAGCCGCTGCGGCCCAGGCCACGCCACGCCGCAGCTTCATGCCGCCGCTGCCCCCGCGGGCAGTCCGCGATCGATGGCGCGTTCCTTCACCGGCAGGTTGGCAAGCGCTGCGAACACACCGAGCGCCACCGAGATCCACCAGACCACGTCGTAGCTGCCGGTGGCGTCGTACAGCCTGCCGCCCAGCCAGACGCCGAGGAAGCTGCCGATCTGGTGGCTGAGGAACACGAAGCCGCCGAGCATCGACAGGTACTGCACGCCGAAGATCTGCGCGATCACCGCGTTGGTCGGCGGCACGGTGGACAGCCACAGCACGCCCATCACCGACGAGAACACATAGACGCTCCACGGCGTCAGCGGCACGGCCAGGAAGATCACGATGGCGACCGAGCGCAGCAGGTAGATCGTCGACAGGATGTACTTCTTCGGCAGCCGCTGGCCGAGCACGCCGGCGCCATAGGTGCCGATCACGTTGAACAGGCCGATCAGCGCCAGCGCGGTGGTGGCCACGTTCGGCGTCAGGCCGTGGTCCTTCAGGTAGCTCGGCATGTGCACCCCGATGAAGACGACCTGGAAGCCGCAGACGAAGTAGCCCGCCATCAGCCAGCGGAAGCTGGGGTAGGCGAAGGCCTCGCGCAGGGCCGCGCCCACGCTCTGCTGATCGGCGGTGGGCGCTGCGCGCGGCGGCTCCTTCAGGCCCCAGGCCAGCGGCACGATGGCCAGTGCCAGGCAGCCGAGGATGAAGAGCGCCGACTGCCAGCCGAAGCCGCCGATCAGCCAGTTCTCCACCGGCACCATCAGGAACTGGCCGAACGAGCCGGCCGCCGCCGCCACGCCCATCGCCCAGCTGCGCTTGTCGGCCGCGATGTTGCGGCCGATCACGCCGTAGACCACCGCGTAGGTGGTGCCCGACTGCGCCATGCCCAGCAACAGCCCGGCGCTGCCGGTGAAGGCCAGTCCGGAGGTCGACACGGCCATCAGCACCAGGCCGAGCGAGTACAGCAGGCTGCCGACGATCAGCACCTTGAAGGCGCCGAAGCGGTCGGCCAGCGCGCCGGCGAACGGGCCGGCCAGCCCCCAGGCGAGGTTCTGGATGGCCAGTGCGAAGGCGAAGGTCTCGCGCGTCCAGCCGCGGTCCATCGTGATCGGCTGCAGCCACAGGCCGAAGCCGTGGCGGATGCCCATCGACAGCGTGACGATCGCGGCACCGCACACCAGCACCTGGGTCATCGAGAGCTTGGCGGGGGCGGCGGCGGTGGTCGTCATCGCCGAATTGTCGCCGGATCGTGCAGAGCCTGCCGGAGGGCGACGCAGGCGAGGCTCCTAGAATCCGCCGCCATGGCAACCAAGAGCAAGACCCCCGGCAGCTACGGCGAAGCCTCGATCCGCGTCCTCAAGGGCCTGGAGCCCGTCAAGCAGCGGCCGGGCATGTACACCCGCACCGACAACCCGCTGCACATCATCCAGGAGGTGATCGACAACGCGGCGGACGAAGCCCTGGCCGGCCAGGGCCAGCGCATCGACGTGACGCTGCACGCCGACGGCTCGGTCAGCGTCGAAGACGATGGCCGCGGCATCCCCTTCGGCCTGCATCCCGAAGAGCAGGTGCCGGTGGTCGAGATCGTGTACACGCGGCTGCATGCCGGTGGCAAGTTCGACAAGGGCTCCGGCGGCGCGTACAGCTTCTCCGGCGGCCTGCATGGCGTGGGCGTCAGCGTGACCAATGCGCTGTCGAAGCGGCTGGAGGTCACGGTCTGGCGCGAAGGGCAGGTGGCGAACCTGGCTTTCTCCGGCGGCGATGTGATCGAGCCGCTGAAGCTGCGCAAGATCGCCGCCGGCGACCGCAAGTGCGGCACGACGGTGCGCGCCTGGCCCGATGCGAAGTACTTCGAGAGCGCCGACTTCCCGAAGGCCGAGCTGACCCACCTGCTGCGCAGCAAGGCGGTGCTGATGCCCGGCGTGAGCGTGTCGCTGACGGTGGAGAAGTCCGGCGAGAAGCAGACCTGGCTCTACAAGGGTGGCCTGCGCGACTACCTGATGCAGTCGCTGCCGGCCGACCCGATCATCCCGCTGTTCGAGGGCGAGCACTACGCCGACGGCGGCGAGACCGAGAACTTCGCCGAAGGCGAGGGCGCGGCCTGGTGCGTGGCCTTCACCGACGACGGCAACGTCATGCGCGAGAGCTACGTCAACTTGATCCCGACGTCGGCCGGCGGCACCCACGAGTCGGGCCTGAAGGACGGCCTGTTCGGCGCGATCAAGGGCTTCATCGACCTGCATTCGCTGCTGCCCAAGGGCGTCAAGCTGATGCCCGAGGACGTGTTCTCGCGTGCCAGCTTCGTGCTCAGCGCCAAGGTGCTGGACCCGCAGTTCCAGGGCCAGATCAAGGAGCGGCTGAACTCGCGCGATGCGCTGCGGCTGGTGTCGACCTACGTCAAGCCGGCGCTGGAGCTGTGGCTGAACCAGCACGTCGACCTCGGCAAGAAGCTCGCCGAGCTGGTCATCAAGCAGGCGCAGACACGCCAGCGCGCCAGCCAGAAGGTCGAGAAGCGCAAGGGCTCCGGCGTGGCGGTGCTGCCCGGCAAGCTGACCGACTGCGAGAGCCGCGACCTGTCGCTCAACGAGCTGTTCCTGGTCGAGGGCGACTCGGCCGGCGGCAGCGCGAAGATGGGCCGCAACAAGGAGACGCAGGCCATCCTGCCGCTGCGCGGCAAGGTGCTCAACGCCTGGGAGGTCGAGCGCGACCGCCTCTTCGCCAACAACGAGATCCACGATATCGCGGTGGCGATCGGCGTCGACCCGCACGGCCCGGAGGACGAGCCCGACTTCAGCGGCCTGCGCTACGGCAAGGTCTGCATCCTCAGCGATGCCGACGTCGACGGCTCGCACATCCAGGTGCTGCTGCTGACCCTCTTCTTCCGCCATTTCCCGAAGCTGATCGAGCGTGGCCATGTCCACGTGGCCAAGCCGCCGCTGTTCCGCGTCGACGCGCCGGCGCGCGGCAAGAAGCCGGCGGCGAAGATCTACGCGCTCGACGAGGGCGAGATGACCGCTGCGCTCGACAAGCTGCGCAAGGAAGGCGCCCGCGAAGGCAGCTGGACGATCAGCCGCTTCAAGGGCCTGGGCGAGATGAACGCCGAGCAGCTGTGGGACACCACGCTGAACCCGGACACGCGCCGGCTGCTGCAGGTCAGCTTCGGGGCGCACGGCTTTGCCGCCACGGTCGATGCCCTGACCAAGCTGATGGGCAAGGGCGAGGCGCAGGCGCGGCGCGAGCTGATGGAGCTGCGCGGCGACGACGTCGAGGTGGATGTGTGAACCTCAGGCTTCGACCGACGATGCTGTCGGACCTCGACTTCGTCATCTCGGTCGAACAGGACACCTCGAACCGGCCCTTCATCACGCCTTGGGAGCGCACCCAGCACGAAGGCGCGGTGCGCTTCCCGGACTTCCGCCATTTCATCGTCGAGACCGACCCCGACTACGAGCGCGCCGGCTTCATCATCTTGCAGGGCTGTCGCAACCCGCACCGCTCGATGGAGCTCAAGCGCATCGTGCTGCTGCCGGAAGACCAGGGCCATGGCCTGGGCCGCGCCTGCGTGCGGCTGCTGGCACAGATGGCCTTCCGCGACCTCGGCGCGCACCGCTTCTGGCTCGACGTCAAGTCGAAGAACGAACGCGCCCAGGCGCTGTACCGCAGTGAAGGTTTCGTCGAGGAAGGCCGCCTGCGCGACAGCGTGCGCAGCGGCGACGGTTTCGACTCGCTGATCGTGATGTCGCTGCTCGAGCACGAGCACGCGGCGCTCGTGAAGGCGCGGGAGCAGGGGGCCGCTTGAAGCGCGCGCTGGCCGGCCTGGCACTGGCAGCCGGCCTCGGCGGGCCGGCGCGGGCCGACGTCTGGGCCTTCGTCGATTCTGCCGGCGTGATGCACGTCGCGCCGACGCAGCTCGATTCGCGCTACCGCCGCGTGCTGGGCGACGCACCGGGCGGCAGCGGCGCCGAAGCCGTTACCGGCAAGACCGACCGCGCCGACGGACTGCTGCAGTGGCTGGAGATCGCGCCGGAGGTGAAGGCGCTGGGCCCGATCCTGCGCGAGGCGGCGCTCGAGCATGGTGTCGACGAGGAGCTCCTCAAGGCGATCATCGCCGTCGAGTCGGGCTTCAATGCGAAGGCGGTGTCGCCGCGCGGTGCCGTGGGGCTCATGCAGATCACGCCGGTCACCGCCGACCGCTATGCGAACGCCGGCGAGCGGCGTCAGCCGGCGGCCACGCGCCTGCTGGACCCACGCACCAACGTGCACACCGGCGCGCGCATGCTGGCCGACCTGACACGCCGCTTCGGCAGCATCGACGTGGCGCTGGCCGCATGGAACGCCGGCGAGGGCACGGTGCGCCGCCATGGCGGGGCGCTGCCGCCGATCGCCGAGACGCGCGCCCATGTGCACCTCGTGCTCGAGCTCTACTGGGCGCTGCTGCAGGACAGCCACTCGCGCCGCGCGACCGGCATGCAGGTGCAGCCGGCGCGCTGAGCATCGAAGCCCGCGCTGCGTTCTCCGCGCAGCGCTCAGGACAGGCCGCTGATGCGCCCCTGGCCGTCGATGTCGATCAGCTCTGCCGCCGGCACCTTGGGCAGGCCCGGCATGGTCATGATGTCGCCGCAGACCATCACCACGAACTCGGCACCTGCGGCCAGCCGCACCTCACGGATGTCGAGCGTGTGGCCGCTCGGCGCGCCGCGCAGCGCGGCGTTGGTCGAGAAGCTCATCTGCGTCTTGGCGATGCAGACCGGGAAGTGGCCGTAGCCGTCGGCCTGCAGCCGTTCGATGCGCTCCTTCACCGCTGCCGAGGCGGTGATGCCGGCCGCGCCGTAGACCTTCGTCGCGACGGCCTCGACCTTCTGCCACAGCGGCAGAGCGTCGTCGTAGACGAAGCGGAAGCTGTTGGGTTTCTCGCAAGCGGCCACCACCTCACGCGCCAGCGCCTCGGCGCCCGCGCCACCCTCGGCCCAGTGCTTCGCGACCACCGCCTTGCCGCCGAGTGCCTCGACGCGGCGCATCAGCAGGTCGATCTCGGCCGGCGTGTCGTGCGAGCGGTGGTTGATCGCCACCACGCAGGGCAGGCCGTAGACCTCCTGCACGTTGCGCAGGTGGCGCTCCAGGTTCGGAAGCCCGCGCTCCAGCGCCGCCACGTCTTCCTTCGAGACATCCGCCACCGCCATGCCGCCGTGGTACTTCAGCGCGCGCGCCGTGGCCACCAACACCGCCGCCGAGGGGCGCAGGCCGGTCTTGCGGCACTTGATGTCGATGAACTTCTCGGCGCCCAGGTCGGCACCGAAGCCGGCTTCCGTCACCACGTAGTCGCCGAGCTTGAGCGCCGCGCGTGTGGCGATCGCGGTGTTGCAGCCGTGCGCGATGTTGGCGAACGGCCCGCCGTGCACGAAGGCCGGGTTGTTCTCCAGCGTCTGCACGAGGTTGGGCGAGACCGCATCCTTCAGCAGCGCGGCCATCGCGCCTTGTGCCTTCAGCTGCGCGCAGGTGATCGGCTGTCTGCCCGCCGTCTCGCCGACGACGATGCGCGCCAGCCGCTCCTTCAGGTCGGACAGACTCGTGGCCAGGCACAGGATGGCCATGATCTCCGAGGCCACCACGATGTCGAAGCCGCTCTCGCGCGGCATGCCGTTGCCCGCGCCGCCCAGGCCGATGACGTTGTCGCGCAGCGCGCGGTCGTTCATGTCCATCACCCGCTTCCAGGTGATGCGGCGCAGGTCGAAGCCCAGCGCATTGCCGTGGTGGATGTGGTTGTCGATCATCGCCGCCAGCAGGTTGTGGGCGAGCGCGATGGCGGCGAAGTCGCCGGTGAAGTGCAGGTTGATCTGCTCCATCGGCACCACCTGGGCGTAGCCGCCGCCGGCGGCGCCGCCCTTCATGCCGAACACCGGCCCGAGCGAGGGCTCGCGCAGGCAGACGATGGCCCGCTGGCCGATGCGGTTCAGCGCGTCGCCCAGGCCGACGGTGGTGGTGGTCTTGCCTTCGCCAGCGGGCGTCGGCGAGATCGCCGTCACCAGCACCAGCTTGCCGTCGGGCCGGTCGGCCAGGGTGTCCAGCCAGGGCTGGGCGACCTTGCCGATGTGGCGGCCGCGCGGGTCCAGCGACTCCTCCGGGATGCCCAGGCCCTCGCTGATCGCGTGGATGGGCTTCAGGCGCGCGGCCTGCGCGATCTCGATGTCGGACAGCATGGAACTCCCTGCGGGTACGGCGTGGCGCGCATGGTAGCGAAGCCGCCGAGGCGGGCATGCCCGGGATGACCCCGGGTTTGGGCGAGAATGCCGCCCTCCTATGAACGACCTCTTCGACCCCCCGCCGCCGGCCACGGGTGATGGCGACGACGCCATCGCACTGTCCCTCTACGCCGAGCAGGCCTACCTCGAGTACGCCTTGAGCGTGGTCAAGGGCCGCGCGCTGCCCGACGTCTGCGACGGCCAGAAGCCGGTGCAGCGCCGCATCCTCTACGCGATGGAGCGCATGGGCCTGGCCTTCACCACGGCCAGCGGCCCCAAGGCCGTCAAGAGCGCCCGCGTGGTGGGCGACGTGCTCGGCCGCTTCCACCCGCACGGCGACCAGGCCGCCTACGACGCGCTGGTGCGCATGGCGCAGGACTTCAGCCAGCGCTACCCGCTGATCGACGGCCAGGGCAACTTCGGCAGCCGCGACGGCGATGGCGCCGCGGCGATGCGCTACACCGAGGCGCGCCTGGCGCCGATCTCGCGACTGCTGCTCGACGAGATCGACGAAGGCACGGTCGACTTCATCCCCAACTACGACGGCTCGACTCAGGAGCCGAAGCTGCTGCCGGCGCGGCTGCCTTTCGTGCTGCTCAACGGCGCCAGCGGCATCGCCGTCGGCCTGGCCACCGAGGTGCCCAGCCACAACCTGCGCGAGGTGGCGGCGGCCGCGGTGGCCCTGCTGAAGGACGAGAAACTCCCCGACGACGCGCTCGCCGCGCTGATACCGGGGCCCGACTTCCCGGGCGGCGGCCAGATCATCAGCAGCGCCGACGACATCCGCGCTGCTTACGCCAGCGGCCGCGGCAGCCTGAAGGTGCGGGCGCGCTGGAAGATCGAAGACCTGGCGCGTGGCCAGTGGCAGCTCGTCGTCACCGAGCTGCCGCCGGGCGCCAGCTCGCAGAAGGTGCTGGAAGAGATCGAGGAGCTGACCAACCCCAAGGTCAAGGCCGGCAAGAAGACGCTGTCGACCGAGCAGACGCAGATCAAGACCACCGTGCTGGCGGTGCTCGATGCAGTGCGCGACGAGTCGAGCAAGGACGCGCCGGTGCGCCTGGTGTTCGAGCCCAAGACCCGCACGGTGGACCAGCAGGAGCTGATCAACGTGCTGCTGGCGCACACCAGCCTGGAGAGCTCGTCGCCGATCAACCTGACGATGATCGGCGCCGACGGCCGGCCGACGCAGAAGAGCCTGCGCCAGATGCTGGTCGAGTGGCTGGCCTTCCGCCAGGCCACGGTGCAGCGGCGCACGCAGCACCGCCTGACCAAGGTGCTGGACCGCATCCACATCCTCGAAGGCCGGCAGCTGGTGCTGCTGAACATCGACGAGGTGATCCGCATTATCCGCAACGCCGACGAGCCCAAGCCGGCGCTGATGGAGCGCTTCCGGCTCAGCGAACGCCAGGCCGAAGACATCCTCGACATCCGGCTGCGCCAGCTGGCGCGGCTGGAAGCCATCAAGATCGAGCAGGAACTGAAGGAACTGCGCGTCGAGCAGGGCAAGCTGGAAGACATCCTGAACAGCCCGGCGAGCCTGAAGCGCACGGTGGTCAAGGAGATCGAGGCCGACGCCAAGCAGTTCGGCGACGAGCGCCGCACGCTGATCCAGGAAGAGCGCCGCGCGGTCGCCGAGGTCAAGGTGATCGACGAGCCGGTGACGGTGGTGGTCAGCCTCAAGGGCTGGGTGCGTGCGCTCAAGGGCCACGAGATCGACCCGGCCACGCTGGCCTTCAAGGCCGGCGATTCACTCTACGGCGCCTTCCCGTGCCGCACGGTGGACGCGCTGATCGTGATAGGCAGCAACGGGCGGGTCTATTCGACCGCCGTGGCCGGCCTGCCCGGCGGGCGGGGAGATGGCCAGCCGATCACCACGCTGATCGAGCTGGAGAGCGGCACGCAGCCGGCGCACTACATCGCCGGGCCGGGCACGCAGACGCTGCTGCTGGCCGGCACCGGCGGTTTCGGACTGATGGCGAAGCTGTCCGACCTGGTCGCGAAGCAGAAGGGCGGCAAGAGCTTCATGAGCCTGGAGGCCGGCGAAAAGCCGCTGCCGCCGGCCATCGCCCACGGGGCGACGCAGGTGGCCTGCCTGTCGCTGTCGGGTCGCCTGCTGACCTTCGGCATCGACGAGCTGAAGCTGCAGCCCAACGGCGGGCGAGGGCTGACGCTGATCGATCTGGAGGCGAAGGATGCGCTGGTGAGCGTCGCGGCCTTCACGGGCGCGCTGCTGGTCAGTGGCATGGCCTTGCGTGCTGGCAAGCCGCGGGAAGAGTTGCTGAAGGGTGCTTCGCTGGCGGTCTATGCCGGCAAGCGCGCGCGCAAGGGCAAGGCGGTCGAGGGGCTGAAGGCGCAGCGGGTGGTGCCGGGGAACTGATCGGCGCTGCGCGCGTCACTCAGCGCAGTCGCAGCGCCCAGACCGCGCCCACCACGAGCACCACGTACAGCCCCAGGCTCCAGAACTCGTAGGGCACATGCAGCAGGTCGACGGCCGCGTCGGCGCAGCTGGCCCGCACCTCGAATACCGGCGGCAGCAGCTTGTCCAGGCCGATGCCGCTGACGATCTTGTCGGCCAGCGTCAGGTTGCACGAGGTCGACTTGGCGGCGACGAAGTGCTGGTACAGCGCCGCTGCGATGCCGGCCAGCGCAGCCAGCACCGAGAGGCCGACCCATGCGACGCGTCCCGGCACGAAAGCGCCGAGCAGCAGCAGCACGGCGATCAGCACGAAGATGACCCGCTGCAGGATGCACCAGGGGCAGGGCTGCATGTCGAATACATGCTGGCTGACCAATGCCGCGCCGACGGCCGCGAGGCACAGCAGCGCCAGCGCGATCAGGGCGCTTCGCGAGGAGAGCTTCATCGCGCTCAGGCGACTTGCGCGATCAGTTCGATCTCGACGCAGGCCCCCATCGGGATCTGCGCCACGCCGAAGGCGCTGCGCGCATGGGCGCCCTTGTCGTCGAAGACCTGGCCGAGCAGCTCGGAGCAGCCGTTGGTGACCAGGTGGTGCTCGGTGAAGCTGCCGGTGCTGTTGACCAGGCTCATCACCTTGACGATGCGCTCGACCTGGTTCAGGTCGCCGACCGCGGCGTGCAGCGTGCCGAGCAGGTCGATGGCGATGGCGCGCGCGGCCTGCGCACCGGTGGCGGTGTCCATGGTCGCGCCGAGCTGGCCGACCCAGGGCTTGCCCTCGCGCTTGGCGATGTGACCGGAGATGAAGACCAGGTTGCCGGTGCGCACGAAGGGCACGTAGGCCGCTGCGGGCACCGCCACCGGAGGCAGCGTGATGCCGAGTTCGGCGAGGCGGTCGTAGACGTTGGGGTGCGACATGGTGTGGCGATCGCGAAGGAAGAGGGCGCGAATCCTACACTGCGCCCATGGGAGGAGGATCACCGGCCAGCGCTGCCGGCTGGCTCGCGGTGCTGCTCGCCGCGCCGGCGGGCGTGGCGCTCCAGTTGCAGCAGCGTGTGCTGTGGGCGGATGCGCATTACCTCGGCCTCGCGACGGTGGGGCTGGCGATGCTGCTGGTGGCCTGGCGCTGGCGGCGCGGCCTGCCGGCGGTGCTGCTCGGCCTGGCGCTGGTCGGCTGCGCCAGCACCGGCTGGCGTGCGTCGCAGCGGCTGGCCGAGTCGCTGCCGGCCGCCCTCGAAGGCCGCGACCTGCGCCTGGTCGGCATCGTCGCCAGCCTGCCGCAGGCCGGGTCGAACGGGCTGCGCTTCCGATTCGAGGTCGAACAGGCCACGCTGGCCGGTGAGCCGGTCGAGGTGCCGAGGGTGATCTCGCTGGGCTGGCACAGCGGCTTCCATGAGGATGCAACGCTGTCGCAGCCCCAGCGCGAACTGCGCGCCGGCCAGCGCTGGACCTTCAACGTGCGGCTGCGCCAGCCGCACGGCACGCTGAACCCGCATGGCTTCGACCTCGAGCTGATGATGTTCGAGCAGGGCGTGCGTGCCACCGGCTACGTACGCGACGCGCCGCCGCAGACGGTGCAGGAGGGCGCGGCCTACCCGGTCGAGCGCCTGCGCCAGCGCATGCGCGACGCGATCGTCGCGCGTGTGGCCGACCCGCGCGCGGCCGGCGTGATCGCGGCGCTGTCGGTGGGCGACCAGTCGGCAATCGCCCGCGAGGACTGGGAGCTGTTCCGCATCACCGGTCTGTCGCACCTGATGGCGATCAGCGGTGTCCACATCACGATGCTGGCGTGGCTGGCCGCCGCGGCCATCGGCGCGGGCTGGCGGCGCTCACCGGCGGCGATGCAGCGCGTGCCGGCGCAGCAGGCGGCGCGCTGGGGCGGGCTGGCGGTGGCGCTGGCCTACGCGGTGTTCGCCGGCTGGGCGGTGCCGGCCCAGCGCACCGTGTGGATGCTGGCCACCGTGGTGCTGTGGCGCAGCCTCGGCCTGCGCTGGCCCTGGCCGCTGGTGCTGGCATTGGCCGCGCTGGTCGTCACCGCGGTCGACCCGTGGGCCCTGCTGCAGCCGGGCTTCTGGCTGTCCTTCGCCGCGGTGGCCTTGCTGACCGCCTCGGAGCCGGTGCGCGACGGCGATCGCGCGGCACGCTCCGGCGCTGCGTCGCGCTGGCAGCAACTGATCGACGCGGCGCGCGGCGGGCTGCGCACGCAGTGGGTGGCGACGCTGGGGCTGGCGCCGCTGACGCTGATCTTCTTCCAGCAGGTCTCGCTGGTCGGCTTCGTCGCCAATCTGGTCGCCATTCCGTTGATCACGCTGGCGGTGACCCCGCTGGCACTGCTCGGCGCCCTCTTGCCGCCGCTGTGGACGCTGGCCGCGGCGCTGCTGCAGCCGCTGGTGGGTCTGCTCGAGCTGCTGGCCGCCGTGCCGATGGCGGTCTGGCAGCTGCCGGTGGCGCCGGCCTGGGCGCAGGCGGCCGCGCTGCTCGGCGGGGCGCTGCTGGTGGTGCCGCTGCCGTGGCGGCTGCGCCTGCTCGCGCTGCCGCTGGTGCTGCCCCTGCTGACGCTGGAGCCGCCACGCCCGCCCGCCGGCCACTACGAGCTGCTGGCGCTCGACGTCGGCCAGGGCACGGCGGTGCTGGTGCGCACGCGCAACCACCTGCTCGTCTACGACACCGGCCCGCAGTACACGCGCGACAGCGATGCCGGCCAGCGCGTGCTGCTGCCGCTGCTGCGCGCCCGCGGCGAGCGCCGCATCGACCGCCTGGTGCTGAGCCACCGCGACCTCGACCACGTCGGCGGCGCGAAGGCTGTGTTGAACGCGCTGCCAGTGGGCGAGCTGTCGAGCTCACTGGTGGCCGATCATCCGCTGCTGGCGCTGGTACCGCGCCACACGCCCTGTGCGGCGGGCCAGACCTGGGAATGGGACGGCGTGCGCTTCGAGGTCCTCCATCCGCCGGCGGGTGAGATCGACGGCTCGCAGCGCCCGAACACCGTCTCCTGCGTGCTGCGCGTCGTGGCCGACGGCGGCGCGACCACGCTGCTGACCGGCGACATCGAGCGCGAGCAGGAACTGCAGCTCGCGGGCCGCTGGGGCGACGCGCTGCGCGCCGACGTGCTGCTGGTGCCGCACCACGGCAGCCGGACCTCGTCGACGCCCGCGTTCCTCGATGCGGTGCGGCCCCAGCGGGCGCTCGTGCAGGCCGGCTATCGCAATCGTTTCGGCCATCCGGCGCCCGAGGTGCTGGAGCGCTACCGCACGCTCGGCGCCGAGCTCGCCACCAGCCCCGACTGCGGCGCCTGGCACTGGCGCTCCGAATCCCCAGGCAGCGCGGTTTGCCAACGTGACGCCGCACGCCGCTACTGGCACCATGGGGCAGCGCAGGCGCCTGTTGGCGGGTGAGTGGCCTGCTTTTTGCTACCCTGCATTCCCGAGGAGACGTTTTCGATGAGACCCAGCTTCGACGAGATGCAGGCCACCAGCACCACGGTGCGGGAGCACTACAGGGGCTACGACCGCTGGCTGGCCCAGCAGCCGCGCGACGTGATGAAGTCGCGCCGCGAAGAGGCCGAGATGATCTTCCGCCGCGTCGGCATCACCTTCGCGGTCTACGGCGCGAAGGATGAAGACGGTTCCGGCACCGAGCGCCTGATCCCCTTCGACCTGATCCCGCGCGTCATCCCGGCGCACGAGTGGATCGAGATGGAGAAGGGCCTGGCCCAGCGCGTCACGGCGCTGAACCGCTTCATCCACGACGTCTACCACGACCAGGAGATCATCCGCGCCGGGCTGGTGCCGGCCGACCAGATCTTCAAGAACGCGCAGTTCCGCCCCGAGATGATGGGCGTCGACGTGCCCGGCGGCGTCTACTCGCACATCTCCGGCATCGACATCGTGCGCGCCGCCAACCCCGACGGCAGCGGCAGCTACTACGTGCTGGAGGACAACCTGCGCGTGCCCAGCGGCGTGAGCTACATGCTCGAGAACCGCAAGATGATGATGCGGCTGTTCCCCGAGCTGTTCAGCCAGCACCGCGTCGAGCCCGTCGCCCACTACCCCGACATGCTGCTCGAGACGCTGCGCGCGGTGGCGCCGGCGGCCGTCAACGAGCCGACGGTCTGCGTGCTGACGCCGGGCATGTACAACAGCGCCTACTTCGAGCATGCCTTCCTCGCCCAGCAGATGGGCGTCGAGCTGGTCGAGGGCCAGGACCTGTTCGTCAAGGACAACTTCGTCTACATGCGCACGACGCAGGGGCCGAAGCGGGTCGACGTGATCTACCGCCGCGTCGATGACGACTTCCTCGACCCACTGGCCTTCCGCGCCGACTCCACGCTCGGCTGCGCCGGGCTCCTGGGCGTGTACCGCGCAGGCAACGTGGCGCTGTGCAACGCCATCGGCACCGGCGTGGCCGACGACAAGTCGATCTACCCCTACGTGCCGAAGATGATCGAGTTCTACCTCGGCGAGAAACCCATCCTGAACAACGTGCCGACCTACCTCTGCCGCGAGGCCGACGACCTCAAGTACGTGCTCGACCACCTCGGCGAGCTGGTCGTCAAGGAAGTGCACGGCGCGGGTGGCTACGGCATGCTGGTCGGGCCGGCGGCGACCAAGGCCGAGATCGCCGACTTCCGCAAGGCCCTCGAGGCGCATCCCGAGGGCTACATCGCGCAGCCCACGCTGGCCCTGTCGACCTGCCCGACATTCGTCGAGAGCGGCATCGCGCCGCGCCACATCGATCTGCGGCCCTTCGTGCTGTCGGGCAAGACGGTGCAGATGGTGCCGGGCGGACTGACGCGCGTGGCGCTGAAGGAAGGCTCGCTGGTGGTCAATTCGTCGCAGGGCGGCGGGACCAAGGACACCTGGGTGCTGGAGGCCTGAGGGAGAACCACATGCTGTCACGCACCGCCGATCACCTCTTCTGGATGTCGCGCTACATGGAGCGCGCGGAGAACACCGCGCGCATGCTCGACGTCAACTACCAGACCTCGCTGCTGCCGCAGTCGGCCGACGCCGCCGAGAAGGGCTGGAAGGGCCTGCTGGGCATCTCCGAGCTCAGTGGCGACTTCGCCAAGCGCCACGGCACGATCGTCGCGCGCGAGGTCATGGACTACATGGTCGCCGACGCACAGAACCCGTCGAGCATCCGCTCCTGCCTGATGGCGGCGCGCGAGAACGCCCGTGCCGTGCGCGGCACGCTGACCACCGAGGTCTGGGAGACGCAGAACCAGACCTGGCTGGAGTTCCAGCGCATGGTCGCGACCAGCGATTTCCACCGCGACCCGAGCGCGCTGTTCGAGTGGGTCAAGTTCCGCTCGCACCTGTCGCGCGGCGTGACCGTCGGCACCATGCTGCAGGACGAGGCGTTCCACTTCCTGCGCATCGGCAGCTTTCTCGAGCGCGCCGATAACACCGCGCGGCTGCTCGACGTGAAGTTCCATGCGGTCGAGAGCGAGTTCTTCGGCTCCGTGCCGGGTCAGAGCCAGGGGCAGGGCGCGGCGAAGGATGTCGAGTTCGACTTCTACCACTGGTCGGCGATCCTGCGCTCCGTCTCCGGCTTCGAGGTCTACCGCAAGGCCTACCGCAACGTGATCCTGCCGGAGAAGGTGGCCGAGTTGCTGATCCTGCGGCCGGACATGCCGCGATCGCTGGCAGCCTGCATGCACGAGGTCGTGGGCAACCTGAAGATGGTGGCCAACGAGCAATCGGGAGAGACGATCCGACAGGCCGGCCGGCTGCGCGCCGACCTTCAGTACGGCCGCATCGACGAGATCCTCGCCACCGGCCTGCACGCCTTCCTGACGCAGTTCCTCGACCGCGTGAACACCATCGGCGTGGGCATCAGCCGCGACTTCCTCGTCCCAGTGCAATGACACCTCGCTGAGCCATGAAACTCAGCATCCGCCACGAAACGCACTACGAATACAGCGCGCCGCTGAAGTACGCGCTGCAGCAGCTGTGTCTGACGCCGCAGGCCAATGCCCACCAGGAAGTGGTGGAGTGGCAGGTCAGCGCGCCGGGCCCCCTGTACGCGCAGCGCGATGGCTTCGGCAACCTGTCGCACAGCTGGAGCATGGCGCGCGCCCGTGGTGGGCGGCATGTCTACCAGGGCAGCGTTCATGCACATGGCACGGTGCTGACGTCCCCCTCGGCCTGGCTGGTCGACGACCTGGCAGCGCCGCACCCCGCGCTGTACCTGCGTTCCACGCCGCTGACCGCTGCCGATGCGGCGCTGGCCGCCCTCGGCCGCGAGTTCGTCGACGCCCATGCCGGCGAGGATGATCTGCTGGGCCTGGCGGCGGCGGTCTGCCAGCGCATCGTCTACCGCAGCGGCGTGACGGATGTCGGCACCACCGCCCGGCAGGCGCTGGCCATCGGCGCCGGCGTGTGCCAGGACCAGGCCCATGTCTTCATCGCCGCCTGCCGTGCCGCCGGATTGCCGGCGCGTTACGTCAGTGGCTATTTCCATTCGCCGGCCGCGCCGGACCTGGCCAGCCATGCGTGGGCCGACGTCTGCCTCGATCTGACCGAGCGGCGCTGGCTGAGCGTCGACATCACCCACCTGTGCCTGATGGACGAGCGCCACGTGCGCCTGGCCGTCGGCCCCGACTATGCTGCCTGCGCGCCCGTCCGTGGCGTGCGCGAAGGCGGCGGCGACGAGTCGATGCGCGTGCGCGTGTGCATCGAGCCGCTGGCCGGCCCCGTCGCCGAAACGATCACCCTGGAGCCTTGAATGTCCATCCACGTCGCGCTCAACCACGTGACCCACTACCGGTACGACCGGCCGATCAACCTCGGGCCGCAGGTGATCCGCCTGCGCCCGGCGCCGCACTCGCGCACCCGCATCCTGAGCTACTCAATGCGCGTCGAGCCGGCCACGCACTTCATCAACTGGCAGCAGGATCCGCAGTCCAACTACCTCGCGCGCCTGGTCTTCCCGGACAAGACGACGAGCTTCCGCATCGAGGTCGACCTGGTCGCCGAGATGTCGGTGCTCAACCCCTTCGACTTCTTCCTGGAGCCCTCGGCCGAGAACTTCCCGTTCGAGTACGACCCCTCGCTGGCGCACGAGCTGGCGCCGTACCGGTTGAAGGGCGAACTGACGCCGGCGTTCGCGAAGTACCTGGCGGCCATTCCGCGCGAGAAGAAGCAGACGACCAACTTCCTCGTCGAGCTGAACCAGAAGCTGCAGAAGGACATCGCCTACCTGATCCGCATGGAGCCGGGCGTGCAGACGCCCGAGGTGACGCTGACCAACGCCAGCGGTTCGTGCCGCGACTCGGGCTGGCTGCTGGTGCAGATCCTGCGCCACCTCGGCTTCGCGGCGCGCTTCGTGTCGGGCTACCTCATCCAGCTCAAGAGCGACGTCAAGTCGCTCGACGGCCCGAGTGGCACCGAGGTCGACTTCACCGACCTGCATGCGTGGTGCGAGGTCTACCTGCCTGGCGCCGGCTGGATCGGCCTGGACCCGACCTCGGGCCTGCTCGCCGGCGAGGGGCACATCCCGCTGGCCTGCTCGCCCGATCCCGGCTCGGCCGCGCCGGTGACCGGCGCGCTCGACGAATGCGAGACCGTGTTCGAGCACCACATGAAGGTGTCGCGTGTCTGGGAGGCGCCGCGGGTCACGCTGCCCTACACCGACGAGCAGTGGAGCGAGATCGAGGCGCTGGGCCACCGCGTCGACGAAGACCTGCGCCGCCACGACGTGCGCCTGACGCAGGGCGGCGAGCCGACCTTCGTCTCGGTCGACGACCGCGACGGCGCCGAATGGAACACCGAGGCGCTGGGCCCCACCAAGCGGCTGCTGTCGGCCGACCTGATGGACAAGCTGCGCGCCAAGTACGGCGACGGCGGCCTGCTGCACTACGGCCAGGGCAAGTGGTACCCCGGCGAGCAGCTGCCGCGCTGGTCGCTGAATCTCTTCTGGCGCAAGGACCGCGAGCCGGTGTGGACGCACCCCGAGCTGTTCGCGAGCGAGCACCAGGACTACGGCGTCACCGACGTGCAGGCCCAGCGGTTCCTGGCCGGCGTCGCCAAGCGCCTGGCGCTCGACTCGAAGTACGTGTTCCCGGCCTTTGAAGACGTCTGGTACTACCTGTGGCGCGAGCGCAAGCTGCCGACCAACGTCGACCCGTTCGACGCCCGGCTGGCCGATCCGCTCGAGCGCGAGCGCATCCGCAAGGTGTTCAGCCAGGGGCTGGACAAGGTGGTCGGCCACGTGCTGCCGGTGGCACGCCAGTACAACGGCCCGGCCCGCTGGCAGACGGGCCCGTGGTTCCTGCGCAGCGAGCGCTGCTACCTGATCCCCGGCGACTCGGCGCTCGGCTACCGCCTGCCGCTGGACTCGCAACCCTGGGCCAGCGGCACCGACATGCCGTGGATCCATGCGCCCGACCCGACGCAGCCCTTCCCGGCGCTGCCGTCGTACCAGCGGCTGCGCTTTGCCAGCCAGTTCGGCGAGGGCGGTGCCGGTGCCGGCGTGCCGCCGCTGGCCAGCTTCGCCGACCGCTCGCGTGCCGCGCTGCGCGGTGCCGGCGGCAGCGGTTTCGGCAACAGCGGCTTCGGCCAGCTCGACGAGGACCCGAGCGCCGCGCCGGCGCCGTCGTTGCGCACGCCGCAGCGTTTCGAGTCGGCCGGCTGGATCACGCGCACGGCCATCTCGGCCGAGCCGCGGCACGGGCGCCTGTACGTCTTCATGCCGCCGATGTCGGCGCTGGAGGACTACCTCGAACTCGTCGCCGCGGTCGAGGACACCGCGCTGGAGATGAAGCTGCCGCTGATCCTGGAGGGCTACGAGCCGCCGAAGGACCCGCGGCTGGCGACGCTGCGCGTCACGCCGGACCCGGGCGTCATCGAGGTCAACATCCACCCGGCGCATTCCTGGGAAGAGCTGGTCGAGCAGACCACCCACCTGTACCAGTCGGCCCACGAGACGCGCCTGTCGACCGAGAAGTTCATGCTCGACGGCCGCCACACCGGCACCGGCGGCGGCAACCACTTCGTGCTCGGCGGCGCCACCGTTGCCGATTCGCCCTTCCTGCGCCGGCCCGACCTGCTGGCCAGCATGATTGCCTACTGGCACAACCACCCGGCGCTGAGCTACATCTTCTCGGGCCTGTTCATTGGCCCGACCAGCCAGGCGCCACGCATCGACGAGGCGCGCAACGACTCGGTCTACGAGATCGAGATCGCCTTCGCCGAACTGCAGCGCCAGTCGGCGCTGGGGCCGCAGGCCTGCCCGCCGTGGATGATCGACCGGCTGCTGCGCAACCTGCTGATCGACGCCACCGGCAACACCCACCGCGCCGAGTTCTGCATCGACAAGCTGTACTCGCCCGACGGGCCGACCGGCCGTCTCGGCCTGCTCGAGATGCGCGCCTTCGAGATGCCGCCGCACGCGCGCATGAGCCTGACGCAGCAGCTGCTGATGCGCTCGCTGATCTCGCGCTTCTGGCAGCACCCGTACCGGCCGGCCCGGCTCAAGCGCTGGGGCACCGAGCTGCACGACCGCTTCATGCTGCCGCACTTCGTCTGGGAAGACCTGTGCGACGTGGTCGAGGAGCTGAACGACTTCGGCTACCCGGTGAAGACCGAGTGGTTCGCGCCGCACCTGAACTTCCGCTTCCCGCGCCTTGGCGACTTCACGGCGCGTGGTGTGGAGGTCGAAGTGCGCCTGGCGCTCGAACCCTGGCACGTGATGGGCGAGGAAGGCGCGCCCGGCGGCACGGTGCGCTTCGTCGATTCGTCGGTCGAACGGCTGCAACTGCGCGTGACGGGTCTGGTCAGCGACCGCCACGTGCTCACCTGCAACGGCCGCGTGGTGCCGCTGCAGCCCACCGGCAAGGTCGGCGAGCATGTCGGCGCGGTGCGCTACCGGGCCTGGAATGCTGCGTCGTCGCTGCACCCGACCATCGGCGTGCACGCGCCGCTGACCTTCGACCTGGTCGACACGTGGATGAGCCGCTCGATGGGCGGCTGCCAGTACCACGTCTCGCACCCGGGCGGGCGCAACTACAGCACCTTCCCGGTCAACGCCTACGAGGCCGAGGCGCGGCGGCTGGCGCGCTTCTTCCGCCTTGGCCACACGCCGGGAGAAATGAGCATCCCCCGCGAAGAGAGGAACCCCAACTTCCCGTTCACGCTCGACCTGCGGCGACAATCCTGAGGACGTCACAGCCCGGCCCGCCATCCGGACGCCCTCGATGCTGAAGAACCTGCTCGCCGGCTATGCGGCCCGCAGCGGCCGCTACGACGAGCTGCTCGCATCGCCGCACACGCCGCGGCCGCATTGGGACGCCTTCCTGCACGCGCTGGCGGAGCGCGGGGCGAGCGGCCTGTCGGACACGCTCGCGCTGATGGAGCGCGAGGTCCGCGAGAACGGCATCACCTACAACGTCTATGCCGACCCGAAAGGCATGGACCGGCCCTGGGAGGTCGACCCGCTGCCGCTGCTGCTGTCGGGCGACGAATGGCGCGAGATCGAAGAGGGCATCGCCCAGCGCGCCGAGTTGCTCAACCGCGTGCTGGCAGACCTGTACGGCGAGCAGTCGCTGCTGAAGACCGGCGCACTGCCGCCGGGTGTCGTGTTCGGGCACGCAGGCTACCTGTCGCCGGCGCAGGGCATCCGGCCACCCGGCGGCGTGCACCTGTTCCACTACGCGGCCGACCTGGCGCGTTCGCCCGACGGCCGCTGGTGGGTGGTCAGCGACCGCACGCAGGCGCCCTCCGGCGCGGGCTATGCGCTGGAGAACCGGCTGGTGGTGTCGCGCGTCTTTCCGCAGCCGTTCCGCGAGCTTCGCGTGCAGCACCTGGCCTCGTTCTTCGCTGCGCTGCGCGAGTCGCTGCTGCGCTGGGCACCGCGCGGTGGGCCCGCGGGTTCGAACGACGCCGGCACGCCGCTGATCGCACTGCTCACACCCGGGCCATTCAACGAGACCTACTTCGAACATGCGCTGCTGGCGCGCTACCTGGGCGTGGCGCTGGTCGAGGGCAGCGACCTGACCGTGCGCGACGGCTGCGTGTGGATGAAGACCGTCGAGGGCCTGAAGCGCGTGCATGCGCTGCTGCGTCGCCAGGACGACGACTACTGCGACCCGCTGGAGCTGCGCTCCGATTCCGCGCTCGGCGTCGCCGGGCTGACCGAATGTGCGCGGCGCGGCACGGTGCTGATCGCCAACTCGCTGGGCTCGGGCGTGCTTGAGTCGGGCGCGCTGCTCGGCTACCTGCCGCGGCTGTCGGAGCAACTGCTCGGCGAGCCCCTCAAGCTGCCTTCGGTGGCCACCTGGTGGTTGGGTGAGGCGGCCGCCTTCGACGACGCCTGGAAGCGCCTGGACAAGGTGCTGATCAAGCCGCTGGAGCGCTCGTCGCGCGAGCCGGCCGTCTTCGGTGCCGACCTCGATGCCGCAGCGCGCGAGAAGCTGCGCGCACGTGTCGCGGCGCGGCCGCAGCGCTATGTCGCGCAGGAGTGGGTGCACGTCTCGCAGGCTCCGGTGCTGGAGCGTTCCGCGCACGGGCGCGACGCGCTGGCCGCACGCACCGTCGGCCTGCGCGTGTTCGCCGTCGCCACGCCCGACGGCTACAAGCTGATGCCCGGCGGCCTGGCGCGCGTGGCCGGCGACGGCGAGCCGCGTGTGGTGGCGATGCAGCGCGGCGGGCGCTCGAAGGACACCTGGGTGCTGTCCGACGCGCCGGTCAACGCGTCGTTCTCGCTGCTGACCAGCACGGTGACGCCGGCCGACCTGGTGAGTTCGCGCGCCAACCTGCCGTCGCGCAGCGCCGAGAACCTGTTCTGGTTCGGACGCTACGGCGAGCGCGCCGATGCGGCGATGCGCCTGTTGCGCGTGGCCATCGAGGCGCAGCTCGACGACGAGGTGATCGACGGCGGCACTGCGCCGCTCGCGCTGTGCGTGCGCATGGGCCTGGTCGACGAGGACGACGACCCGGCCATCGCACTGCTGCGTGCTGCCACCCATCCAGAAGGCGCGCTCGCCGAGCGGCTGCGCCAGCTCTCGCGCGTCGCGTTCAACCTGCGCGACCGCATGTCGGCCGACCACTGGCGCACCATCAACCAGCTGATCGGCGACCCGGTGTTCCAGCGCAGCAATGCCTCCACCGCGATGCGCCTGCCGCTGGCGCTGGCCTGGCTGGACCGCGCCGTCAACGCGATGGTCACGCTGTCGGGCTTCGTGCTCGACGGCATGACGCGCGGCACCGGCTGGCGCTTCCTGTCCATGGGCCGGCGCATCGAGCGGCTGTGGAACCTGTCCGCGGCACTGCAGGTGGCCACCGACGAGGGACGCGACCAGGGCCTGGAATGGCTGCTGCAGTGGGCCGACTCGTCGGTGACCTACCGCTCGCGCTACCTCGTCGCGCCCGAGTGGTTACCAGTGCTCGACCTGCTCGTGCGCGACGAGCTCGTGCCGCGTTCGCTGGCTTTCCAGCTCAAGGGCCTGGCCGAGTACGTCGCCAAGCTGGAGCTGGCCCATGGCCGCTTCGCCAGCGACGTGGTGGCCCCGGGGCAGGCTGCGCTGGCCGCGCTAGGCCCGGCCGACCTGCACCCCGAAAGCGAGGCGCTGGCCGAGCTGCTGGCGCAGCTGCAGCGCATCGCCGGCGGTGTCTCGGACGAACTGACGCTGAAGTTCTTCTCGCACGCGGCGTCGCGCTCGGTGCTCTCCCTGGTCGCATGAAGGCCGTCCGCTACCGCGTCGAGCACGAGACACGCTACGCCTACGACGCGCCGGTCTCGCAGTCGTGGCAGCGCGCCCGGCTGACGCCGCGCACGCTGCCCTGGCAGCGCCTGCTCGCGCACTCGATCGACATCGACCCGCACCCCGACGAGCGCCACGACGGCCCCGATGCCTTCGGCAACACCGTGACCCACTTCGGCCTGCACCGCGCGCACCGCCGGCTGCGGGTGCGCATGCAGGCCGAGGTCGAGATCGGCGCGCGGCCGCAGCTGCAGGCCGAGGCGACCCAGCACTGGGAGGCGGTGCGACAGTCGCTGCTGCAGCCGGGCGCAACGCCCGACCTCGACGCAGCACGCATGTGCGAGCCGACGCTGCTGCTGCCGCTGTCCGACGCTGCGCGCCAGTACGCCGCAGCCTCGTTGCCGCGAGGCCGTGACTGGCTGGCGGCGGTGCAGGACCTGATGCATCGCATCCACGCCGACTTCGAGTTCGAGCCGGGCGCGACCACCGTCAGCACCTCGGTCGACGAGGTGCTGCAGCACCGCCGCGGTGTGTGCCAGGACTTCGCCCACCTGATGCTCGCTGCGCTGCGCGGCCACGGCCTGCCGGCGCGCTATGTGTCCGGCTACCTGCTGACCGACCCGCCTCCGGGCCAGCCCCGCCTGATGGGGGTGGACGCCTCCCACGCCTGGGTGGCCGCCTGGTCGCCCCGCCACGGCTGGGTGGAGTTCGACCCCACCAACGACCAGCTCGCCGACCAGCGCTACATCACGCTGGCCTGGGGAGCCGACTTCGCCGACGTGGTGCCGCTGCGCGGCGTGATCCTCGGCGGCGGCACGCAGGCGATGGACGTCGCCGTCAGCGTCATCCCGGCCGAAGGCTGAGCCTTCCCCCCGGGCGGGGGCAGGGCGGGGGGAACGCCGCCGGGGGACGACTCCCGGGCGATGGTCGGCGCCGGCAGGGCCCGGAACACTGCCTTCCAGCACGACACCCCGCTGGAGGACACGATGGCCCGACTGATCACCCGCATTGCCGATCTCTGCCGTCACCGCGCGGCCGAGGAGCGTTTCCTGCGCCGCTTCAGCATGATGCGCATCGGCGACGAGCCCGAAGACTGCGGTCCGGGCTGGTACGAGTCCAGCCGCGAGCTGGAAACCGGCTTGCTGGTGCGCGAGGGTGAGCCCGGCGACACGCTGCTGGCGGAATGGACCGAAGCCTGGCGGCGGCCGCTGCCCACACCGGCCTCGGTGCCGACGAACGCCGCGGCCGCGTGATGCGGCTCAGGCCGACAGCGGCGGCAGGCCGTGGCGGGCGCGGGCGCGTGCGCAGGCCTCGTCGCCCAGGCCCAGCGGCGCGCGCAGGCCGAACTCGCGGCAGGGCGCCGGGCGCCATTCGTAGATGCCGCAATGCGCCTTCACGCCGACGTGGCCGACGAGCGCCGCGCAGCGCGGCAAGGCATGGTCGGTGCCTCGCATGCGGCTGGTGAACTGATTCACTTCCACGGCCAGGCCGTCGGGCACGCAGCCGCCCTGGGTCTGCAGTTCCTCGGCAGCGAAGTCGACACGGAAGCTGGCGCAGCAGGCGCCGCAGCGGGTGCAGGGGTTGTCCTGCACCGTGCTCAGTCCTCGGCGCCGGCGCGCACCACGGTCACGGTGCAGTCGCACTGCGCGACCACCTGGGCCGACACACTGCCCAGGTAGCGGCGCAACCCACCGCTGCTGCGCGCGCCCATCACGACATGGTCGACCTGGTTCTTGCGCGCGTACTCGACGATCGCGTCGGCCGCGTCCGGCGCCTCCAGCACGTGATAGGTCACGCGGCCGGCCTGCGCCTCGCGGTGCGAGTCCAGCGAGCGCACCAGCGGATGCGCCCAGTGCTTGAGCTGCACCAGCAGGTTGACGTGCTTGCTGCTGCCGTCGGCCTCGACCAGCTCGTCGGTGGCGATGCGGTTCGTGCGCATCACCGCGAGGCAGGCCAGGCGCGCGCCAGGCTCGGTCTGCAGCAGGCGCTGCACCGTGTGGCGCACCGCCTCCAGCAGCGCCGGCGTGCCGCCGGCCACGTCCACCGCGGCGAGCAGGATCGGGCTGCGCTCGGTCTGCTCGGCGGCGCTGGCGATCGCCACCGGCTCGCCGCCGACGGCGCTGAACCAGCGCTTCAGCGTGGTCAGGCCGTTGGCCTTCTTCTGCAGGCGCTCGGCGCGCTCGGTCAATGCCACCTGGTCGGGGTGCGCCAGCTCGAAGGCAAGTTGTGCAGCGGTCTGGTGGCGCTGGTCGGGCTGCACCGACAGGCAGCGCAGGATGATCTCCTGCAGCCACGGCGGCATCTCCGGCCGCAGCACCCGCGGCGGCACCGGCTCGCGGTACAGGCGCTGGCGCAGGCCGCGCACGCTGTTCGGGTTGCCGAACGGGCGCTCGCCGGTGGCCAGGTGGTACATCAGCACGCCGAGGGCGAACAGGTCGCTGCGCGGGTCGTTGCGCACGAACTGCACCTGCTCGGGCGACATGTAGGGGCCGGTGCCCATCGGCAGCTCGAACTCCTCGTCGAGCAGGTCGGGCAGCAGGTCGTGGCGCGACAGGCCGAAGTCGACCAGAACCGCCACGCCCTGCGTGCCGTCGGCGTTCTGGCGGAACATGATGTTGCTCGGCTTCACGTCGAGGTGCACGACGTGCTGGCGGTGCAGCTCGTGCAGTGCCGTGGCCACCTTGATGCCGGTCTGCACGACCTCGTCCAGCGGCAGCGGTGCGGCGTCGAAGCGCGCGCGCAACGAATGCCCGGGGATGTGCTCCATCACGATGTAGGGCTGGCGCGTGAAGTCGCCCTTGGCGATGAACTTGGGCACGTGCGGGCCCGACAGCGCCGGCATGATCATCTGCTCGACCTCGAAGCCGACGATGGTGGCCGGGTCGTCGCCGCCCTTGATGCGCGGCACCTTCATGATCAGCGGCTTGTCGTCCGTCGCATCGACGCGGGTGATGCGCCACAGGTTGGCCATGCCGCCCTGGTGCAGGCGTTCCTCGAGCCGGAAGCCGTCGATCACCTGGCCGGGTTCGAGCCGGCCGTTCAGTACGCTCGGGCTGTCGCCTTCAGCGGCCATGCTCACTCGCCATGTTCGAGCCGGCTGGCCAGGCGCTGCGGCAGCCCCGCGGCGCGGATCTTCGCGCCCGCCGTCTCGGTGTCGTACGGCACGCGGAAGTAGGTGAGGGTGGCGTTCGCCGTGTCGAAGGTGGCGTAGCAGGCGGCCGGGTTGCCGTCGCGCGGCTGGCCGGCCGAGCCCGGGATGATCAGCCAGCGCCGCTGCTCTGACAGCGGGATCGGCATGCCGGCGCTGGGCACGAAGTCGCCGATCTTGCCGGTGCCGGTGAGGTGGAACAGCTTCGGGTCGTGGACATGGCCGCAGAAGGTGAAGCGCGCCGCCGTCGCCTGCAGGCTGCGCACCGCCTCCATGCGGCCGAGCACATAGGACCATTCCTTCGGCGCGAAGGCGTTGGCGTGCACGAACAGACGGTCCTCGTCGGTGACCGACATCGGCAGCGTCGCCAGGAACTCGAGCTGGTCGGTGCTGAGCCGTTCGCGCGTCCACTCCACGACTTGTCGCGCCTCCGGGATCATCGTCGGCAGCGGCCCCTGCACGACGGCCGCGTCGTGGTTGCCCATCACCGTGATCGCGCCGCGCGCGACGTGGTCGCGCACCAGGTCGACCACCCAGCCCGGGTCGGCGCCGTAGCCGACGAAGTCGCCGAGGAAGGCGTAGCGGTCGATGCCCTGGGTGCTGGCGTGGGCCATCACCGCACCCACCGACTCGCGGTTGGCGTGCAGGTCGGTGATCAGGGCCAGCCGCATGGACTTCAGCCGATCCGACCGAGGAGCAGGTACTCCATCAGGGCCTTCTGCACGTGCATGCGGTTCTCGGCCTCGTCCCAGACGACCGACTGCGGGCCGTCGATGACCTCGGCCTCGACCTCCTCGCCGCGGTGCGCGGGCAGGCAGTGCATGAACAGCGCGTCGGGCTGCGCCACCGACATCATCTGCCTGTCCACGCACCAGTCGGCGAAGGCCTTCATGCGCACCTCGTTCTCGGCCTCGTAGCCCATGCTGGTCCACACGTCCGTGGTGACCAGATGCGCACCTTCGCAGGCGGCGATCGGGCTGCGGAAGGTCTTGACGCAGTCCGGGTTGGCGACGCCGGCGAGCCTCGGGTCGATCTCGTAGCCGCCCGGCGTGCTGACGTGCAGCGTGAAGCCGAGGATGTCGGCCGCCTGCAGCCAGGTGTTGGCCATGTTGTTGCCGTCGCCCACCCAGGCCACCGTCTTGCCCTGGATGGAGCCGCGGTGCTCGATGAAGGTGAAGATGTCGGCCAGGATCTGGCAGGGGTGGTACTCGTTGGTCAGGCCGTTGATCACCGGCACGCGCGAATGCGCCGCGAAGCGCTCGAGCTTGGTCTGCTCGTAGGTGCGGATCATCACGATGTCGACCATGCGGCTGATCACGCGCGCGCTGTCCTCGATCGGCTCGGCGCGGCCGAGCTGGCTGTCGCCGGTGGTCAGGTGCACCACCGAGCCGCCCATCTGGTACATGCCGGCCTCGAAGCTCACGCGGGTGCGCGTGCTGGCCTTCTCGAAGATCATCGCCAGCGTGCGGTCGACCAGCGGCTGGTACTTCTCGTAGTTCTTGAAGCGCTTCTTGATGATGCCGGCGCGTTCGAACAGGTAGGCGTACTCCTCGGCGCGGAAGTCCTTGAACTGCAGGTAGTGCTTCATCAGGCTCTGGCCGGGTTTCATGGCGCGGGTGCGGTGTTCACTTCGCCGGCTCGGCGAGGAAGGTCTTGATCAGCGGGGCGAGGATGGCGACGATCTGCGCCGCTTCCGCTTCCGACAGGATCAGCGGCGGCACCAGGCGCACCACCTTGTCGGCGGTGACGCTGAGCATCAGGCCGGCCTCAGCAGCGCGGTTGAGGATCTCGCCGCAGGGCCGGGCCAGCTCGATGCCCAGCATCAGGCCCTGGCCGCGGATGTCGACGACGCCCTCCACGCCGGCCAGTTCGCGCTCGAGGCCCGACTTCAGCGCCGCGCCGACCTTGGCCGCGTTCGCCAGCAGGCCTTCCTCTTCCATGATGCGCAGCGTCTCGACGCCGGCACGCATGGACAGCGGGTTGCCGCCGAAGGTGGTGCCGTGGTTGCCCGGGCCAAACACCCCGGCGGCGCGCGGGCCGCAGACCACCGCGCCGACCGGCACGCCCGAGCCCAGACCCTTGGCCAGCGGCATCACGTCGGGCTGGATGCCGGCCCACTGGTGGGCGAACCACTTGCCGGTGCGGCCGATGCCGCACTGCACCTCGTCGAGCATCAGCAGCCAGCCCTTGTCGTCGCACAGCTTGCGCACGGCGCGCAGGTAGTCGGTGGTGGCCGGGTTGATTCCGCCTTCACCCTGGATCACTTCCAGGAACACGGCGACGATGTTCGGGTTGGTCGAGGCCAGCTTCTCGATCGCTGCCACGTCGTTCAGCGGCACGCGCGGGAAACCTTCGACCAGCGGGCCGAAGCCGGCCTGCACCTTGGGGTTGCCGGTGGCCGACAGCGTGGCGATCGAGCGGCCGTGGAAGGCGCGCTCGTACACCACGATCTCCGGGCGGGTGATGCCCTTGTCGTGACCGAACTTGCGGGCGATCTTCAGCGCGGCTTCGTTGGCTTCCAGGCCGGTGCTGCAGAAGAACACGTTGGTCAGGCCGGAGAGTTCGCACAGCTTGGCGGCGAGTTGTTCCTGCAGCGGCACGTGGTAGTAGTTGGAGCTGTGGATCAGCTTGGCGATCTGATCCTGCAGGGCCGGCACCAGTTTGGGGTGGCCGTGCCCCAGCGTGTTCACCGCGATGCCGCCCAGGCCGTCGAGGTACTTCTTCCCGTCGGTGTCCCAGACCCAGCAGCCTCGGCCGTGCGACAGCGCAATCGGCAGCCGCCCGTAGGTCTTCATCACGTGCGGTTCGAGGCTCGTCGGCAGCTTTTCCGGGGCATTCATCGCAATCTCCAGCGCCTGCAGGGGAGCCGCGATTCTAAGGGTCGCCCCTGAGACGCCGATAACGGCCCATGGGTGCGATCGAACCGGGCATCAGGCTTGCTGCGCTGCAGCACAATGACGGCACAATGCCGGCTGCCGACCAGCGGCTGCTCTGGACCGACCCGCCGTGGTGGCTGCACGCACGGCACCAACCATCTCCCATGACCGCCCCGAAACCCCGCGAGATCTTCATCCAGGGCATCACCCTCGAGGGCCGAACCTTCCGACCGAGCGACTGGGCCGAGCGGCTGGCCGGCGCCATGGCCTGTTTCCGCCCCGACGGCGCGCGCGGCGGCATCGGTGCCTACATCGGCTACTCGCCGTACTGCGTGCCGCGGGTGATCAACGGCGTGAAGTGCGTGATCGTCAACGAGGCGCTGCGCGAGATCGAGCCGATGGCCTGGGACTTCGTGATGCACTTCGCGCGCGACAATCACCTGCAGACCAGCGAGGCCTGCCTGCTGCCCGAGCAGGGCGCGAACAAGGCCGCGCCCAAATGACGAAGGGCCCGCGCGATGCGAGCCCTTCGATGCGTTCCATGACAAAGGGCCTGCAAGCAGGCCCTTTGTGTTCCACCCCAGGAATTTCTATCAGGCGGCGGCGAGCGCCTTGACCTTGGCGGCCAAGCGGCTCTTGTGGCGCGCGGCCTTGTTCTTGTGGAACAAGCCCTTGTCGGCCACGGAATCAATCACGCTCTGGGCGGCCTGGAAGATTTCGCTGGCCTTGGTCTTGTCGCCGGCGATCACGGCCTTCTGCACATTCTTGATGACGGTGCGGAACTTCGAGCGCAGCGCGGTGTTGGCGGCGTTGAGCTTGACGTCCTGGCGGGCGCGCTTGCGGCCCGACGCGATGCGAACGGTCTTCTTGGCTTTGGAGGAGGTGGCCATGCTGTAGCTGCTGTCCTGGGTGGAGCAAAGACCGCGAATATAGCACATTCGCGCGCTCCCTATAATGCGCCGCACCTCATGAACCTGCTGCGGGCCGCCTCTACTGTTTCGCTTTTCACGCTGGCCTCGCGCATCACCGGGTTGGCCCGCGAGGCGATCGTCGCCGCGGCCTTCGGCGCCAGCGGCTTCATGGACGCCTTCCAGGTGGCGTTCCGCATCCCCAACCTGCTGCGCCGGCTGTTCGCCGAGGGCGCCTTCTCCCAGGCCTTCGTGCCCATCCTCGCCGAGACCCGCGCCCGCGAGGGCGACGAGGTCACCCGGCGCCTGATCGATGCCGTTGCCACCGTGCTGTTCTGGGCGCTGCTGGCCACCTGCGCGCTCGGCGTGATCGCCTCGCCGGTGGTGGTCTGGCTGATGGCCTCGGGGCTGGAACGCTTCGACGACGCCGTGTTCATGACACGGGTGATGTTCCCCTACATCGGCTTCATGTCGATGGTGGCGCTGTCGGCCGGCATCCTCAACACCTGGAAGCGCTTCGCCGTACCGGCGGCCACGCCGGTGCTGCTGAACCTGGCCGTGATCGCCGCGGCCTGGGGGCTGTCGCCACTGCTGCGCCGCCATGGCATCGAGCCGATCTACGCGCTGGCGATCGGCGTGATGGGCGGTGGCGTGCTGCAGCTGGCCGTGCAGGTGCCGGCGCTGCTGCGCATCGGTGCCTTGCCGCACATCGGCCTGTCGCCTTCGGCGCTGCGCGCGGCCTTCCACCATCCCGGCGTGCTGCGCGTGCTCAAGCAGATGGCGCCGGCGCTGCTGGGTGTGTCGGTGGCGCAACTGTCGCTGCTGATCAACACGCAGATAGCGTCGCACCAGGGTGTCGGCGCGGTGTCGTGGCTGACCTATGCCGACCGGCTGATGGAGTTCCCTACCGCGCTGCTCGGTGTGGCGCTGGGCGTGGTGCTGCTGCCGCAGCTCTCGGCCGCGCAGGCCACCGGCGAATCGGCGCGCTACTCCGGGCTGCTCGACTGGGGCCTGCGCCTGGTGCTGCTGCTGGCCTTGCCTTGCGCTGCGGCGCTGCTGATCTTCCCGCAGGCGCTGGTGGCCGTGCTGTACCACTACGGGGCCATCACGCCGCGCGACGTCGAACGCACGGCGCTGGCACTGATGGGCTACGGCGTCGGCCTGATGGGTCTGGTCGGAGTGAAGATCCTCGCGCCCGGCTTCTACGCGCGGCAGGACATCCGCACGCCGGTGCGCATCGCGGTCGTGGTGCTGGTGCTGACGCAACTGATGAACCTGCTGTTCGTGCCCTGGCTGGGCCACGCCGGCCTGGCCCTGTCGATCGGGCTGGGGGCGCTGGTCAACGCCGGCTGGCTGTTCGTCGGCCTGCGCCGCGCCGGGCTGTACACGCCCGAGCCGGGCTGGGCGCTGTTCGCGCTGCGCATCGGGCTGGCCACGGCCTTGATGTCGGCCCTGCTGTGGTGGGCGTCGCATTCGGTCGACTGGATCGCCCTGGGGGCGCAGCCCTGGAAGCGGGTCGGCCTGCTGGCCGGCTGCATCGCCGCAGCGGTGGCGCTGTACTTCGCCAGCCTGCTGGCCACCGGCCTGAAGCTTCGACATTTCATGCGGCGCGGCTAAACTGAAACGATGGCCGGTCCGATGCACTTCGAGGCGCCCGACGCGCTCGGCTACTTCGCGTCGCTGGTGGCCGACGACGCGAGCCTGCCGCTGGTCGAGGCCGCGATCGCGATCGCGCAGGACGACTTCCCCTCGCTCGACACCCAGTCCGTGCTGGCCGAGCTCGATACGCTGGCCGAGAAGCTGCGCCGGCGCATCCCGGCCGACGCGGTTCCGCTGCAGCGCCTGCGCTGGCTGAACCGCTTCTTCTTCCACGAGCTGGGTTTCGCCGGCAACGTCAACGACTACTACGACCCGGCCAACAGCTACCTGCACCGCGTGCTCGACACCCGCCGCGGCATCCCGATCACGCTGGCTGTCATCTACATCGAGCTGGCCTCGCAGGTCGGCCTGACGGCGCGCGGCGTGTCCTTCCCGGGTCACTTCCTCGTCAAGCTGAAGATGCCGCAGGGCGAGGTGGTGATCGATCCGTTCACCGGCCAGTCGCTGTCGCGCGAGGAACTCGACGAGTTGCTGCTGCCCTACAAGCGCAACCGTGGCCTGACCGGCGATTTCGACGCGCCGCTGGGCCTGTTCCTGCAGTCGGCCCAGCCGCGCGACGTGATCGCGCGCATGCTGCGCAACCTGAAGGAGATCCACCGCAGCGCCGAGAACTGGCCGCGCCTGCTGGCCGTGCTCAACCGGCTGGTGCTGCTGCTGCCGCAGGCCTGGGAAGAGCGTCGTGACCGCGGCCTGACCTTCGCCGAACTCGGCATGAACAGTTCGGCGGTCGGCGACCTGGCCGACTACCTCGAACACGCCGGCGATGCGCAGGACCGTTCCGCGATCGCCGCCCGGCTGGCCGAGCTGCGCCGCCACGGCACGCCGCGGCTGCATTGACGGCCGACCTGCAGGCCGCCACGTAGAATCCGCGGCCGCATGAACCTGACCCCTGCCCAACGCCGCAGCCTGACCTGGTCTGCCATCGCCCTGGTGGCCGCGCTGCTGCTGTGGCTGCTGGCGCCGGTGCTCACGCCCTTCATCGTCGGTGCGGTGCTGGCCTACGCGCTTCATCCGGCCGTCGAGCGGCTGGTCGCGCGGCGGGTGCCGAGGCTGCTGTCGGTGCTGCTGGTCGAAGTGATCTTCATCGTGGTCGTGCTGGCGGTGCTGCTGCTGATCGTGCCCATCATCTCGAAGGAACTGCCTCTGCTGCGCGAGCAGATTCCGCTGCTGGCCGACAAGCTCAACCGCAACGTCGCGCCCTGGCTGGCGCAGTTCGGCATCCATGTCTCGCTGGACATCGCCGGCATCAAGGCCTTCGTGCTGAAGTACCTGAACGCCAACCTCGAAGACGGCCTGGCCACCGCGCTGAGCTCGGCGCGCATCGGCGGCAGCATCGTGCTGGCGGTGATCGGCAACGCGGTGCTGGTGCCGGTGGTGCTGTTCTACCTGCTGATCGACTGGCCGCGGCTGGTCGAGCGCACCCAGGCGCTGATTCCGCCGCGCATGCGCGATCAGGTGGTCGGCTTCCTCGACGAATGCGATGGTGTGCTCGGCCAGTATCTGCGCGGCCAGTTGCTGGTGATGCTGATCCTGGCCGCGTTCTACAGCATCGGTCTCGCGCTGTTCGGCTTCGACCTGGCGCTGCCCGTCGGCGTGTTCACCGGCCTGGCGATCTTCATTCCCTACCTCGGCTTCGGCCTCGGCCTGGTCCTCGCGCTGTTGGCCGGCGTGCTGCAGTTCGCCAGCTGGTACGGCGTGATCGCCGTGGCGGTGGTGTTCGGCATCGGCCAGTTCGTGGAGAGCCTGTGGCTGACGCCTCGCCTGGTCGGCGAGCGCATCGGCATGAATCCGCTGATGGTGATCTTCGCGCTGCTCGCCTTCGGCCACCTGTTCGGTTTCGTCGGCGTGCTGATCGCGTTGCCGGTCAGCGCGCTGATCGTGGTGGCGGTGCGCCGCCTGCAGGTCGCCTACCTGGCCAGCCCGCTGTACCGCGGATGAAGCAACTGCCGCTGGCCATCGGCGCGATCGGGAGCGGACCCGAGCAGAGTTTCGCGACCTTTCTTCCCGGACCGAACACCGCTGCGCTGGCGCACCTTGCGCAAGGGGGCGCCGACGCGGCGCCAGTGAGCTACCTGTGGGGCGCACGCGGCACCGGCAAGACGCACCTGCTGCGTTCGCTGGTGCGCCGCACCCACGAGCGTGGCCAGCGCAGCGGCTGGTTCGAGGCCGCCACGCCGCTGCCCTGGGAGATCGACGAGGGTTGGTCGCTGGTCGTGATCGACGACTGCGACGAGCTCGACGATGCGCGACAGCATGCCGCCTTCGCGCTGTTCGTCGACGCCACCACGCACGGCATTCCGCTGGCCGCGGCCGGCCGCGTTCCGCCGGTCGACCTGCCGCTGCGCGAGGACCTGCGGACCCGCCTGGGCTGGGGCCATGTGTTCGCGCTGCAGCCGCTGGCCGAGTCCGAACTGCGCGCTGCGCTGCGCCGCGAGGCCGACCGGCGCGGCGTGTTCCTCTCCGACGAGGTGATGGACTATCTGCTGACGCGCTTCGCGCGCGACCTCAAGCACCTGATGGCGCAGCTCGACCGGCTCGACCGCTTCTCGCTGGCCAACAAGCGCGCCATCACCGTGCCGATGCTCAAGCTGATGCTCGCCGAGGAGGGCGCCGAATGAACCTGTGCCTGTTCGACCTCGACGAGACGCTGATCCCGCTGGACTCCGACCACGCCTGGGGTGAGTTCGTCATCCGCCTGGGTTGGGTCGACGAGGCCGCGTTCCGCCGGCGCAACGACGAGTTCTTCGCCCAGTACAAGGCCGGCGCGCTGGATATCCACGCCTACGTCGCCTTCACCACTGCACCGCTGCGCGAGCGCGGGCCAGAGGCCGCTGCGGCCGCCCACGCGAAGTTCATGCATGAGGTGGTGCAGCCGGCGCTGCGCCCGCAGGCGCTGGCGCTGGTGCGCGAGCACCAGGCGCGAGGCGACACCGTGGCCCTGGTCACCGCCACCAACGACTTCGTCACCGCGCCGATCGCGCGGGCCTTCGGCATCGACACCCTGATCGCCGTGCGCCTGGAGCGCGGCGCAGGGGGTACCATCACGGGCCGCATCGCCGGCACGCCGAGCTACCGTGAGGGCAAGGTCGTGCGGGTGGGGCAGTGGCTCGCCGAGTCGGGCCGGAACTGGAGCGACTTCGCGCGCATCAGCGTCTACAGCGACTCGCCCAACGACCTGCCGCTGCTCGAGCGGGCCACCGATCCTGTCGCGACCAACCCGTCGCCCGCCCTCGAAGCCGTGGCACGCCAGCGCGGCTGGCGCATCCTGAGACTGTTCGCAGAATGATCAAGAAATTCATCGACAAGCTGCTGGGCAAGACGCCCAAGGCGCCGACCTCCGCCTCCGGCACGCCGCTGGGCAAGCGCGTCGAGGTGACCAAGGAAGAGCATGGCATCGACCTGTCGCTGGTCGACGAGCGCGCCATCAAGGTCGTCAAGACGCTCACCGAGGCCGGCCACGAGGCCTACATCGTCGGCGGCGCGGTGCGCGACCTGCTGCTCGGCCTGCGCCCGAAGGACTTCGACGTGGCCACCAACGCCACGCCCGAGCAGGTCAAGGCGCTGTTCCGTCGCGCCTTCATCATCGGCCGGCGCTTTCGCATCGTGCACGTGGTCTACGGCCGGGGCCGCGAGCACGAGGTCATCGAGGTATCCACCTTCCGCGCGCTGATCGATGCTGCCGCCACCGAGCAGGTGGCCGGCAACGAGAAGACCTCGAAGGGCGACCTGGCCGGCAAGACCAGCGTCGTCGACGCCAGCGGCCGCGTGCTGCGCGACAACGTCTGGGGCCCGCAGATCGAGGACGCCGCGCGGCGCGACTTCACCGTCAACGCGATGTACTACGACCCGCAGCGCGAACTGGTGGTCGACTACCACGGCGGCCTCAAGGACTCGAAGAAGAAGCTGCTGCGCATGATCGGCGACCCGGTCACGCGCTACCGCGAAGACCCGGTGCGCATCATCCGCGTGGTGCGCTTCGCCGCCAAGCTGGGCTTCGAGATCGAGCCGAAGACGCGCGCGCCGATCAAGGAGATGGCAGCCCTGCTCGACAACGTGCCGGCCTCGCGCACCTTCGACGAGATGATCAAGCTGCTGCAGACCGGCCACGCGCTGGCCAGCATCGAGGAACTGCGCAAGCAGGGCCTGCACCGCGGCGTGTTCCCGGTGCTCGACGTTGCCCTCGACGAGGCGCATCGCCACGACGGCCGCGAGAAGTTCGTGCAGCTGGCGCTGGGCGACACCGACCGCCGTGTCGGCGAAGGCAAGCCGGTGGCGCCGAGCTTCATGCTCGCCTGCATGCTCTGGCACGACGTGCAGGACCGCTGGCAGAAGATCAAGGCCCAGGGCGAGCCGCCGTTGCCTGCGCTGCAGCAGGCCATCGACGCCGCCTTCGACGCCCGCATCGGCGACATCTCCGGCCGCGGCAAGCTGGCCGCCGACATGCGCGAGATCTGGATGATGCAGCCTCGCTTCGAGCGGCGCGTCGGGCGCGGGCCGCTGACCCTGGTCGAGCAGCCGCGCTTCCGGGCCGGCTTCGACTTCCTGCGCCTGCGCGCGGACGCCGGTGAGGTCGACGCGGAACTGGCCGAATGGTGGGAAGACTTCTCGCTCGGCAGCGACGAGGAACGCGAGGCGCTGCTCGAACTCGGGCGTGAGCGCGATACGGCGCGCCGTGTCGCCGGCGGTCAGCCCGCCGAGGCGGCCGATCCGGCAAAGAAGAAGCGCCGGCGTCGACGCAAGCCGTCGGGCAGCGCTGGTACGTCGGGTGGCGCATCGGGTGGTGCGTCGGGCAGCGGCGAGGGCGGCCCGGCCGCACCGACGGCGGGCTGATTCCGTCGTGCCGTGAGCCTGGCCTACATCGGCCTCGGGGCCAACCTGGGTGACGCCCGCGCGGCATTGCAGGCCGCCCTGGACGCTCTGGCCGCGATGCCGGATTCCGATCTGCTGTGCTGTTCGGCGATCTACCGCAGCGCGCCGATCGACTCCTCCGGCCCCGACTACCTCAATGCCGTGGCCGAACTGCGCACGGCACTCGCGCCGCTGGCGCTGCTGCACCAGCTGCAGGCGATCGAACGGGCGCAGGGCCGCGAGCGGCCCTACCGCAACGCGCCGCGCACGCTGGACCTCGACCTGCTTCTGTACGACGACCTGGTGCAGGCCGACCCCGAGCTGACGCTGCCGCACCCGCGCGCCCACGAACGCGCCTTCGTGCTGTGCCCATTGGCGGAGCTGGCGCCCGATCGGGTCATTCCGGGCCACGGCCGCGCCGCCGATCTGCTGGCGGCCGTGGCCGGCCAAGCCATCGAAAGACTTCCGACATGAACAGCCTGCCGATCTCGCTGCAGACGATCCTGCTGCTGGTGGCCTCCAACGTCTTCATGACCTTCGCCTGGTACGGCCACCTGAAGAGCCTGGCCGACAAGCCCTGGTACACGGCAGCGCTCATCAGCTGGGGCATCGCGCTGTTCGAGTACTTGCTGCAGGTTCCGGCCAACCGCATCGGCTTCGCCGGCGGAATCTCGCTGGCGCAGCTGAAGATCATGCAGGAGGTGATCACGCTCGCCGTGTTCGTGCCCTTCGCGCTCTTCTACATGAACCAGCCCTTCAAGCTCGATTTCCTCTGGGCCGGCCTCTGTCTGGTCGGTGCCGTCTACTTCATCTTCCGCAGTTGACCGGCCAGCTACACTCGCGCCCGTGACAAGCGTGTGACAAACGCGTGACAACCGCGAAGGGGTGAGGGATGCTGTTCGGCAAGCTGCTGCCGCGTGAGGGCAATTTCTTCGAACTGTTCAACCAGCACGGGGGCCACATCGTCGAGGGTGCCCGGGCCTTCATCCTGCTGATCCAGAACTACGCCGACCTGGACTTGCGCGAGAAGTACGGCAACGAGGTCGGCAATGCCGAACGCAGCGCCGACCGCGTCACCGCCGAGGTCAACCGGCTGCTGCACAAGACCTTCATCACGCCGATCGACCGCGAGCAGATCCACGGCCTGATCAATGCGATGGACGACATCCTCGACCTGCTGCAGGACGCCACCGAGACCATGGCGCTGTACGACGTGCGCGCGATGACCGACGAGGTGCTGCGCCTGGGCGACCTGTCGGCCAAGTGCTGCGAACGTGTGCAGCACGCGGTGTCGCTGCTGCCGAAGATCAGCCAGCCGGAGACGGCCGAGGCGGCGATCAAGACCTGCGAGGAGATCGACAAGCTCGAGTCGGACGCCGACCGCGTGATGCGCGCCGCGATGTCCAAGCTGTTCCGCGAAGAGACCGACGTGCGCGAGCTGATCAAGCTGAAGACGATCTACGAGCAGCTCGAATCGATCTCCGACCGCTGCGAGGACGTGGCCAACCTCATAGAGGGCGTGGTCCTCGAGAACTCCTGAGCCGACCCGGCTCCGCACCAGGCATGGAACACATCCAGGTCGCGTTCTGGGTCGTCGCGCTGCTGGTCGTGCTGGCCGTGGCGTTCGACTTCATGAACGGTTTCCACGACGCCGCGAACTCGATCGCCACCGTCGTCTCCACCGGCGTGCTCAAGCCGCAGCAGGCGGTGCTGTTCGCCGCCTTCTTCAACGTCGTCGCGATCTTCATCTTCCAGCTCAAGGTGGCGGCCACGGTGGGCAAGGGCATCGTGGTGCCGGGTGTGGTCGACCACCACGT
The DNA here is from genome assembly GCA_943370595.1 of Chitinophaga pinensis. GTDB lineage: Bacteria > Pseudomonadota > Gammaproteobacteria > Burkholderiales > Burkholderiaceae_C > Piscinibacter. The sequence continues at coordinate 380,348 of CALRRO020000001.1, read as the reverse complement.
GGTGTTCGGCGCGCTGATCGGCGCGATCTTCTGGAACATCGTGACCTGGTGGTACGGCATCCCGTCGAGCTCGTCGCATGCGCTGATCGGCGGCATTGTCGGCGCGGTGATCGCCAAGTCGGGGGCCAGCTCGCTGATCGCCGGCGGGGTGCTGAAGACGCTGTCCTTCATCTTCGTCTCGCCGCTGCTGGGCTTCCTGCTCGGCTCGCTGCTGATGGTTGCAGTCGCGCACATCTTCCGGCGCGTGCCCCCCTTGCGGGTCGACAACTGGTTCCGTCGGCTGCAGCTGGTCTCGGCCGGCCTGTACAGCCTCGGCCATGGTGGCAACGACGCGCAGAAGACCATCGGCATCATCTGGATGCTGCTGATCGCCACCGGCTACTCGGCGGCCAGCGATCCGATGCCGCCGAGCTGGGTGATCTGGACCTGCTACATCGCCATCGGCCTGGGCACGATGTTCGGCGGCTGGCGCATCGTCAAGACCATGGGGCAGAAGATCACCAAGCTGCGCCCGGTCGGGGGCTTCTGTGCGGAGACCGGTGGCGCAATGACACTGTTCCTGGCCACCGCGCTGGGCATTCCGGTGTCGACCACACACACCATCACCGGCGCCATCGTCGGCGTCGGCTCCGTGCGCCGCGCGTCAGCCGTGCGCTGGGGCATCGCCGGCAACATCGTCTGGGCCTGGATCTTCACCATCCCGGCTTCGGCCTTCGTGGCCGGCATCTTCTACTGGGTCAGTCTCGTCCTGTTCAAGTGACGAGCGGCCAGCCGGGGCTCACCATTCATTGGCTGAGCTTGCGACCCTCTTCGACCTGCCACTCGAAGTAGCGCTGGCCGCTGAAGGCCACGGTGGCCATCAGCGCGGCGGCACCCAGCAGCAGCGCGACGATCACGCCCATGACCGGGCCCCAGCCAGTGGAGTGCACCGCACCGCCGGGGTTGTGGCGGGCATCCCATTTCTCGTCGGGCGTCAGGCCGTAGACGATGGCCGCGAGCATCGCGGCGGCCACGGCAAAGCCGAGCAACGGGATCAGCGCCCAGGCGAGCCGGTCGTCCTGCCCCAGTTCGTCCATGCGCTGCAGCCCATACAGGCCGACCAGCGTCGGTGGTGCATGCAACCAGCCCCAGCGGTCGGCGAACCCGCGCAGGTAGAAGCGGTGCAGGCCGAGGGCGCCGCCGATCACGGCGATCCAGGTCGCCAGGGTCTTCGACCGATAGTGGCTGGGCGCGCTCATGTGCCGTCGGCCGGAGCCGTCGCATCGCCCAGCCCCAGCGCCTTCTGCATCAGAACGACGTCCAGCCAGCGGCCGAACTTCCAGCCCGCCGAGCGCAGCACCCCGGTGTGCTCGAAGCCGAGTGCGCGGTGCACGCCGATCGAGCCGGCATTCGCGGAGTCACCGATCACCGCCAGCATCTGGCGCGCGCCGGCGGCCTCGCAGCGCGACACCAGCTCGGCCAGCAGCAGCCGGCCCACACCCTGGCCGCGGGCGGCGTCGGCGAGGTAGATCGAGTCTTCCAGGCAGAAGCGGTAGGCGCGGCGCGGGCGGAAGTGGTTGGCGTAGGCGTAGCCCAGCACCTGGCCCTCGCGCTCGGCGACCAGCCAGGGCAGGCCCTTGGAGAGCACGTCGTCGCGGCGACGGGTCATCTCGGCCTCGTCGGGGGCGTCCAGTTCGAAGGTGCCGGTGCCGTGGGCCACGTTCCAGCCGTAGATGGCGGTGATGGCGGGCAGGTCGGCCGCGGTGCTGGTGCGGATCAGCAGGGAAGAGGTGCTCATCGAGGCAAAGCGCAGGTAGGGTCCGAGCTGACTATAATGCCGGGTTTCGTTGCTGGCCGGTCGGGTGATCGGCGTATCTACGGCGGCGAGCCCCGATCAGTCCCCACCAGACGTGTCCCTGGCGAGGTCGATCACCCCGGATTCAAGGAAACAGTCATGGTCGTGATCCGACTTGCCCGCGGCGGCGCCAAGAAGCGCCCCTTCTTCAACATCGTCGTCGCCGACTCGCGCAACCGCCGCGATGGCCGCTTCATCGAGCGCGTGGGTTTCTACAACCCGGTCGCGTCCGGTGCCGAGCAGCCGCTGCGCGTCGCCTTCGACCGCGTCGAGCACTGGGCCAAGCTGGGCGCGCAGCTGTCGCCCACCGTTGCCCGCCTGGTCGGCGAGGCCAAGAAGGCCACCGCCTGAGCCGGCGTGCCTGACCGAGCGCGGCAGCGGCCGTGACGAACACACCGTCCTCCGCTGCCGAGCCCGCCTGGCCCGACGATGCCGTCGAGGTCGGGCGCATCATGGGCGCCTGGGGCGTGAAGGGCTGGATCAAGGTCCTGCCGTTCGCTTCCGACCCGCAGGCGCTGTTCTCCTCGAAGCGCTGGTTCCTGAAGCCGCCCGAGGAACTCCGGCCGCCGCGTCCCGGCGTACCGGCATACCCCGATCTGCTGAAGGTGGCCGAGTCGCGCGAGCATGGCGACGGTGTCGTTGCGCGCGTGCACGACGTGGCTGACCGCAGTGCGGCCGAGGCCCTGCGCGGGGCGCGCATCTTCGTCGGCCGCTCCAGCTTCCCGACGGCCGGCACCGACGAGTTCTACTGGGTCGACCTGATCGGCCTCGCGGTGATCAATCGCGAGGAGCAGGCGCTCGGCACGGTGGTCGGCCTGATCGACACCGGTGCGCACAGCGTGCTGCGCGTGCTGCCTGGCGGCGGCAAGGGCGAGGCCGATGAGCGGCTCATTCCCTTCGTCGGCTCCTACATCGACGAGGTCAGCCTCGAAGCGCGCCGTATCCGCGTCGACTGGGGTCTGGACTTCTGAGCCGGGCGCCATGCGCTTCGACGTCCTGACGATCTTCCCGGAACTGTTTGCGCCGCACCTGTCGGTCGGCGTGACGCGCCGCGCCTTCGAGTCCGGCCAGGTCGCGGTGCACCTGTGGCCGCTGCGCGACTTCGCCGACGACAACTACCGGCGCATCGACGACCGCCCTTACGGCGGCGGCCCGGGCATGGTGATGCTGGCCGAGCCGCTGGAGCGCGCGCTGGCGGCAGTGCGGGCGGATCGTGGAGCGCCCGCGCCCGTGGTGCATTTCACGCCCACCGGCCGTCGAATCGACCAGGCGGTGGTGCAGGAGTTCGCGGCCGGGCCCGGTGCGATCCTGCTGTGCGGCCGCTACGAAGGCATCGACCAGCGGGTGCTCGACGCCCATGTCGACATCGAACTGAGCCTGGGCGACTTCGTGCTTTCCGGCGGCGAACTGCCGGCGCTGTCGCTGCTCGACGCCGTGGCGCGCCTGCAGGAAGGCGTGCTCGGCGACGCCCGCTCGCACGAGCAGGACAGCTTCTCAGACGCGTTGCTGGGGCTGCTGGATTGCCCGCACTACAGCCGGCCGGAGGTGCTCGGGCAGGGCGACGAGGCGCGCGCGGTGCCGCTGGTGCTGTTGTCCGGCCACCATGCCGACATCGCCCGCTGGCGCCGCGAGCGTTCGCTCGAGCTGACGGCACGGCGCCGCCCCGACCTGATCGCCGCCGCCCGGGCCGCCGGACGGCTGAGCCGGGCCGACGAGCAATACCTGGTCGCCCTCGGGCTATAATCATCGGCTTTTCGATCCTCTGCCGGGCGAGCGTTCTTCGGACCGCCAACTCTTCCAACACTCCCGCGCACGATCCTTGGAGAAACCCATGGACCTGATCCAGACCCTCGAGCGGGAAGAAATTGCCCGTCTCAACAAGACCATTCCCGAGTTCGCCCCTGGCGACACGGTGATCGTGAGCGTCAACGTCGTCGAAGGCACGCGCAAGCGCGTCCAGGCGTACGAAGGCGTGGTCATCGCCAAGCGCAACCGCGGCCTGAACAGCAGCTTCATCGTGCGCAAGATCTCCAGCGGCGAAGGTGTCGAGCGGACCTTCCAGCTCTACAGCCCGCTGATCGCCACGATCGAGGTGAAGCGCCGCGGCGACGTGCGCCGCGCCAAGCTGTACTACCTGCGCAACCGCTCCGGCAAGTCGGCCCGCATCAAGGAAAAGCTGGCCTGACCTCCGGTCAGCCTGCGATGCCACGAAGCCGCCCCGATGGGCGGCTTTGTCTTTGACGAACTGCCCATGAGCCGCCCTCGCATCGTCGACCCGCACGCCGTGCCCGTGATCGGCAGCGACGCGCACCTGAGCGCCGTGCCGGCCGAGCGGCTGACGGCGTCGGCCTTGCGCGATCGCTTTGGCGCGCAGGACCCGGGCGAGCCCGAACTGCACGGCGACGGCCGGGTGTTCGATGGCCGCCAACCCGCCGCCGCCTCGGTGCTGGTTCCGCTGGTGGCGCATGAGAGCGGCGTGACGGTGCTGCTGACCCGCCGCACCGACCATCTGCGCGACCATGCCGGCCAGATCAGCTTTCCCGGCGGCCGGGCCGAGGAGATCGACGCCGATGCGATCCATACCGCGCTGCGCGAGGCGGAAGAGGAGGTCGGCCTCTCGCCGGAGCAGGTCGAGGTGATCGGCACGCTGCCGGTCTACACCACGGTCACCGGCTTCCACGTGACGCCGGTCGTCGCGCTCGTCCGGCCCGGCTTCGCGCTGGGCATCGACAGCTTCGAGGTGGCGGAAGCCTTCGAGGTGCCGCTGGCCTTCCTGATGGATCCGGCGAATCACCGGCGCCACCGGTTCGAGTTCGGCGGTGAAGAGCGGCAGTTCCTGTCGATGCCGTGGCAAGGTGTCGATGCGAGCGGACAGGTGCGCGAATACTTCATCTGGGGCGCCACCGCGGCGATGCTGCGCAACCTTTACGCTTTTCTGGTCCGCTGAGCCCGGGGGGCGCCACCGCGGCGGCCGCTATCATCGACTGGCATGAGTTTCTTCGCCGTCCTGTTCGCCCTGCTGATCGAACAGCTCAAGCCCCTGCCGCGCGACAACGTCGTCCATGACACGCTGACCGGCTGGATGCGCTGGGCGGGCCGCAATTTCGATGCTGGCCGCGATCATCACGCCTGGGTGGTGTGGTGCATCACCGTGCTGGTGCCGGCGCTGGCGGTGGCCGGCATCTACCACGCGATCGGCCACGTCAGCTTGCTGCTGGCACTGGCCTGGAACGTCGCGGTGCTCTACCTGACGCTGGGCTTCCGCCAGTTCAGCCACTACTTCACCGACATCCGCGACGCGCTCGACCGTGGCGACGAGAACGAAGCGCGCCGGCTGCTCGCGCAATGGCGACACCTCGACGCCAGCGAACTGCCATGCACCGAGCTGCTTCGCCACGTCATCGAACATTCGCTGCTGGCCGCGCACCGCCATGTGTTCGGCGTGTTCTTCTGGTTCGTCGTGCTGTCGGCCTTCGGGCTCGGGCCGGCCGGGGCGGTGCTGTACCGCATGTCGGAGCTGGCGAGCCGCTACTGGGCCTTCAAGAGCCGCACCGTCGGCGCACCCATCAACGAGCGGCTGATGCGCCGTTCGCAGTGGCTGTTCGGTCTGATCGACCACGTGCCGGCGCGGCTGACGGCCTTCGGCTTCGCCGTGGTCGGCAACTTCGAGGAAGCAATCACCTGCTGGCGCCGCGACGCCGGCCTGTGGATGCACGAGAACGAGGGCATCATCCTGGCCGCCGCGGCCGGTGCCGTGGGCGTGCAGCTCGGCGGCAGCGCTGCGCCCGGCATCACGCCGGACCGGTCCAAGACCTTCGAGGCCGGCGCCTTGCCCGAAGCAGCCGGCGCCGAAGGCAGCACGCCGGGCCTGCCGCCGGTGGCCGCGCACCTGCGCAGCATCGTCGGCCTGGTGTGGCGCTCGGTGGTGCTTTGGATGCTGCTGCTGGCGCTGCTGTCGCTGGCGAACCTGATCGGTTGATCAGTAGCGGCTGCGCGTCAGCTCGTCGCGAATCTCGCAGTAGATGCGGTGCCGCGACGGCGTGATCGCGCCGCGCTGCACGGCCTCCAGCACGCCACACCCCGGCTCCTGCACATGGGTGCAGTTGTAGAAGCGGCAATGTGTCGACGGCTCGCGCAGGTCGGGCATCAGCGCGGCGAGTTGCTGCACATCGATCTGCCGCAGCCCGAACTCCTGGAAGCCCGGCGAGTCGATCAGCGCCGTCGTGCGCGCGGCGTCCAGCCAGTACCACTGCGTGGTGGTGGTCGTGTGGCGGCCCGAATTGAGGGCCTGCGAGATGTCGCCGACCTGCGCCCCCGCGTCCGGCACCAGCAGGTTGATCAGCGTGCTCTTGCCGGTGCCGCTGGGGCCCAGCACCAGGGTGGCCTTGCCTTCCAGCAGCGGGGACAGCGCAGTACGGCTTGCCTCTGGGCGGGCCTTCAGCGCCATCTCGTGCACCTTGATGCCCATTGCGGCGTAGGGGGCCAGACGATCGCGCGCCGCGTCGATCGCCGGCAGGTCGGCCTTGTTCAGCACGATGGCGGCCGGAATGCCGGCGGCCTCCGCAGCGATCAGTGCACGGGCGAGCTGCGACTCGCTGAACACCGGCGCGGCTGCCACCAGCACCAGCAACTGGTCGAGGTTGGCGGCGAAGGACTTGGTCTTCCAGTCGTCCTGCCGGTGCATCAGGTTGCGCCGCGGCTCGAGCGCCTCGATGACGCCTTCGCCCTCGGAGGTCGGCATCCAGCGCACGCGGTCGCCGACCACGGCCTCGCTCTTCTTGCCGCGCGAGCTGCACTGCAGCCGGCGGCCTTCCGGCGTCTCGACGATGTAGTGGCGGCCATGGCCGGCCACCACCAGCCCGAGGTCGAGTTCGGCGTGCTGCGTCAAGCGACGAAGGCCACGAGCGCGTCGGCCTTGGCCGCGCAGATGAAGTCGTTGATCGAGATGCCGCCGACTGAATGCGTGTCGAAGCGCACCACGCAGCGGTCGTAGAAGACGCGCAGCTCGGGGTGGTGGTCCTCGGTGTTGGCGATCCAGCCCAGCGCGTTTACGAAGCCCAGCGTCTCGTGGTAGTTGCGGAAAGAGAAGGTCTTCTCGATCGCGCCGTTGACGAACTGCCAGCCGCTGATCTGCGCGAGGTGGTCGCGGATCGCCTCCGGGCTCATCGGCGCGTGCCCCTCGAGGGCCTGGCAGCGCTGGTTCAGCAGGTTGGTCATGGGCGGATGCTCACTGTGGCTGCAGCTTCATGGCCGCCAGGCGCTCGGACGCCGGCGGGTGCGAGTAGTAGAACTTCACGTAGACCGGGTCGGGCGTCAGCGTGGCGGCATTGTCCTCGTGCAGCTTGAGCAGCGCGGTGGACAGGTCGGCGCCGCTGGCCTGCTGGCAGGCATAGGCGTCGGCCTGAAACTCGTGCTTGCGCGACAGGTTGGCCAGCAGCGGCGACACGAAGAAGCCGAACACCGGCGCGACCAGCAGGAACAGCAGCAGCGCCAGCGCATCGTTCGGCGCACCGACATTCGGCTGCACGCCCAGGCCCTGATAGAACCAGGCCTGGCCCGACATCCAGCCCAGCAGCGCGAAGCCGGCCAGGCTGATGCCGAACATCGCGACGATGCGCTTGAGCACGTGCTTGTGCTTGAAGTGGCCGAGTTCGTGCGCCAGCACGGCCTCCACCTCGCTGGGCGTCAGCTTGGACAGCAGCGTGTCGAAGAAGACCACCCGCTTGGCGGCGCCGAACCCGGTGAAGTAGGCGTTGGCGTGGGCCGAGCGGCGGCTGCCGTCCATCACGAACAGGCCCTTGGCAGTGAAGCCGCAGCGCGCCATCAACGCCTGCACGCGGGCCTTGAGCGACTCGTCGGCCAGCGGCTCGAACTTGTTGAACAGCGGCGCGATGACCGTCGGGTACAGCACCAGGATCAGCAGGTTGAAGCCCATCCACGCGGCCCAGGCCCACAGCCACCACAGCGCGCCGGTGGCCCCCATGATCCACAGGATCAGCGCGGCAATCGGCAGGCCGATCAGCGCACCGACCAGCAGGCCCTTGAACGCATCGGCCAGGTAGAGCTTCCAGGTCATGCGGTTGAAGCCGAAGCGCTGCTCGATGCGGAAGGTGCTGTAGACCTCGAACGGCGCGTCGAGCAGACCGCCGATCAGCGCGAAGGCGGCCAGCAGCGCGAGCTGGTAGCCCATGTCGCCCAGGCGCGGCTGGATGGCGTCGCGCACGACGCCGTTGAGCGCGTCCAGCCCGCCGAGCAGCGTCCAGGCCAGCAGCACGGCGGCACCGAAGGCGGTGGACAGCAGCCCGAAGCGACCCTTGGCGAGCGTGTAGTCGGCCGCCTTCTGGTGGGCAGCCAGCGGGATGGTGGCAGCGAAGGCGGCCGGCACCGCGTCGCGGTGGCCGGCCACATGGCGCATCTGGCGCGTGGCCAGCCAGTACTTGATCGCCAGCGAGACGAGCAGGGCGGCGACGAACAGCGAAGTCAGGAGCAGGGCTTGCATGGCCGCAAGTGTAGAACTGAGAGAATGCCCCCTCGACAAGGCCCCAACTCCCCACTGCAGAACTTCATGAGCGACACCCCGACCGACACCCTCGCCGTCAGCGACCAGAACCTGGTCTGGATCGATCTGGAGATGACCGGCCTGGTGCCGGAGCGCGACCGGGTCATCGAGGTGGCGGTCGTCGTCACCGACGCGCAACTCAACCACCGCACCGAAGGCCCGGTGTTCGCCATCCATCAAAGCGACGCCACGCTCGACGCGATGGACGCCTGGAACAAGGGCACGCATGGCCGCAGCGGGCTGACCGAGCGCGTCAGGGCCTCGACCGTCGACGAGGCCGAAGCCTCGGCGAAGGTGATCGAGTTCCTCAAGCGCTACGTGCCTGCCGGCAAGTCGCCGATGTGTGGCAACAGCATCTGCCAGGACCGCCGCTTCCTGGCGATTCACATGCCGACGCTGGAAGCCTTCTTCCACTACCGCAACCTCGACGTCAGCACGCTGAAGGAGCTGGCGCGGCGCTGGAAGCCGGAGATCCTCGGCGGCTTCAAGAAGGCCCAGGCGCACACCGCGATGGCCGACATCCACGAGTCGATCGACGAGCTTGCGTACTACCGCGAGCACTTTCTCGCGAAGTAGCTCGCGAAGCAGCTGGCCAGCGGCCAGGCGTCAGCGGCGCTCGCGAAGCGAACGCATCAGCGCCATCGCCTCGGCGTCGGGCCGGCGCGGCAGCTTGCGGTACTCGGCGCCTCCGTCGGTGCGCTCGAGCATCTTCATCTCGACCAGCTCGCGGCGCAGCGTGCAGTGGTCGCCGAACAGGTGCCAGGCCTTGAGCACCTCGTTGACCTCGCGCTCGCTGTAGCGGCGTTTGGCGTCGAAGCGCATCCACAGGCCCCACAGCATCAGGCGCTGCACGCTGTACTTGATCGGCCAGCGCGTGAGCCGGCCTTGCGCATCGAACTGGCGCAGCGCCTTGGCGCCGGTGTCGCTGAGCGCGGCCGCGGCCGGCGCGGCCTCGACCGCCGCCGCAGCCACAGGCGGCCGGGCTTTCAGGCTCTGGAAGTTGCGATGGCCCGCGGCGCGGGCCAGCATGTTGAGCAACTCGACATGGCCGGGCAGGCGGTTCAGTTGCTCGTGGGTCTGCTTCAGGTCGCGGGCAAGCGACTTCGCGAAGCTGGAGATGTCGGCCGCGTGCAGCGGCGTGTCGGTGCGGGGCATGAGGGTCTTCCGTCATCCATGCGCCAAAGCTCGAAATCGAGCCGCCGGGGGTTGCCGACTTCCGGCCCGGCACACGGGGGGACGTGACCAAGCACTCAGGGGAATGGCAGGTTTAGCTCGCTGAGGACAGCGCGGCAACGCCTGGGTGAACTGCCGACCAGAGCCGTGATTCTAAAGCGTCGCGATGCGCTGCGCCGCGGCGTCCAGCGTCAGCGGGCTGCCGTCCCAGGCGATCGTCGCCAGCGGCTGCTCGAAGCCGGCGAAGTTGCGCTTCATCGACTGCAGGTAGACCGGGTCGTAGTGGCTGACGAGCAGGTCGCGCACCACCTCGCGGGTGCGGCCGGCGCGCGCCGCCTCCTGCCACGCGTTGACCACCTCGTGGCCGCGCAGCACGCGCAGCGCGTCCAGGCGCTCGCAGAAGGTTGCGGTGTCGCGCACGAAGAAGTGGTAGTCCTCGATCAGCAACTGCACACGGCCTTCCAGCGCCAGCTCGAGGCGGATGCAGGGCGCGGCGCGCATGCGATCGATCAGCGTCTCGGGCACGCGCAGGTCGCCGACCTTCTTGCTCTCGCTCTCGACGATCACCGGCCGGGCCGGGTCGAAGCGGCGCAGCGCATCCCAGACCCTCGACTCGAACTGCTTCTGCCCCGGCTGCGGGCTGCCGGGCACCAGGCCGAGCACCGAGCCGCGGTGGTTCGCCAGCAGTTCCAGGTCGAGCACCTGCACACCGCGTTCGGCCAGCCGTTGCAGCAGCCGGCTCTTGCCCGAACCGGTGACGCCGCAGACCACGCGCAGCTCGAGCCGCTGCGGCAGCTCGTCCAGTGCGGCGATGACCGCACGCCGGTAGCGCTGGTAGCCACCCTCCAGCAGGTGAACGCGAAAGCCGATCGCCGACAGCACGGTCGACAGCGCGCCGCTGCGCTGCCCGCCGCGCCAGCAGTAGACCAGCGGCGCCCAGTCCTTGGGCTTGTCCATCGCCTCGCGTTCGATGTGCGCCGCGATGTTGCGCGCCGCCAGCACCGCGCCGCGCTTGCGCGCCGTGAACGGCGACACCTGCTTGTACTCGGTGCCGATCAGCGCGCGCTCGGCATCGTTCAGCGTCGGCCAGTTGACCGCGCCGGGCAGGCGGTCTTCGGCGAACTCGCTCTCGGAGCGCGCGTCGATCACGGTGTCGAACTCGGCGAGCCGGGCGAGCGCCTGGTCCGCGGGGAGGGTGACGATCGGCATGCCCGCGCCCGTGCCGCCTCAAGGGCTGATCGCGTCGAGCAGTTCGCTCTCGATCTCGATCTGCTTCTTGTTCTGCTGCAGCGCCGAGCCGTCGATCAGGAAGGTGTCTTCCACCCGCTCGCCCAGCGTGGTGATCTTGGCCAGCTGCAGGTTGACGTGGTGGCGCGCCAGCACGCGGGCAATGGCGTAAAGCAGGCCGGAACGGTCGCTGGTCGACACGCCGAGCAGCCAGCGCTGCGCCTTCTCGTCCGGGCGCAGCGTGATGCGCGGCGTGATCGGGAAGGACTTGACCCGGCGCGAGATGCGCCCGCGGCTCGGCTCGGGCAGTGGCCCGGTGCCGGCCAGCGCCTGCACCAGCTGCGTCTCGACCAGCGAGATCAGGTCGCGGTAGTGCGACGCATCGTGGCCCTCGAGCTGCGGGCTGGTGACCTGGAAGGTGTCGAGCGCATAGCCGCTGCGCGTGGTGTGCACCTTGGCGTCGAGGATGTTGAAGCTGGCACCGTCGAAGTAGCCGCAGATGCGTGCGAACAGGTCGGCCCGGTCGGGTGAGTACACCAGCACCTGCAGGCCTTCGCCGAGCGAGGACGGCCGCGCCTTGACCACCGGCTCGTTCGTCTCGACATGGCGGAACAGCGAGCGCGCGTGCCAGGCGATGTCGCCGGCGTCGTGGCGCGCGAAGTAGCTCACCTCCAGTGTCTTCCACAGCGGGCCCTCGGTGTCGGGCAGCATGGAATGCAGGTTGAGCAGGTGGCGCGCCTCTTCCTTGCGGGCCTCGATCTCGGCGTCGAGGTTGGGCTTGGCGCCGCCGAGCGCACGCAGCGTCCAGCGGTACAGGTCTTCCAGCAGCTTGCCCTTCCAGGCGTTCCAGACCTTCGGGCTGGTACCGCGGATGTCGGCCACCGTCAGCAGGTACAGGCCGGTCAGGTAGCGCGGCGTGCCGACCCGACGGGCGAAGTCCTGGATCACCTCAGGGTCGGAGAGGTCCTCCTTCTGAGCGATGCGCGACATGCGCAGGTGTTCCTGGACCAGGAACTCGATCAGCACCGCGTCGTCGCGCTCGATGCCGTGGTCGCGGCAGAAGCGGCGCACTTCGCGGGCGCCGAGCTCGGAATGGTCGCCACCACGGCCCTTGGCCACGTCGTGGAAGAGGGCGGCGACGTACAGGATCCAGGGCTTGTCCCAGGTCAGCGCCAGCTGGGTGCAGAACGGGTACTCGTGGGCGTGCTCGGGAATGAAGAAGCGGCGCACATTGCGCAGCACCATCAGGATGTGCTGGTCCACGGTGTAGACGTGGAACAGGTCGTGCTGCATCTGACCGACGATGCGCCGGAACACCCACAGGTAGCGGCCCAGCACCGAGGTCTGGTTCATCAGCCGGAACGCGTGCGTCTGGCCTTCCTTCTCCTGCAGGATCTGCATGAAGGTGGCCCGGTTGACCGGGTCCTTGCGGAACTCCGCGCCCATCTGCTCGCGCGAGTTGTACAGCGCGCGCAGCGTGCGCGCCGACAGGCCCTTGATGCCCACCGTCTGCTGGTAGGCCAGGAAGGTGCGCAGGATGGCGTGCGGGTGGCGCTGGTAGAGGTCGTCGCTGACCACCTCGAGCATGCCGCCGCGCTCGAGGAAGTGCTCGTCGATCGGCCGCATTGGCTGGTCCTGCGAGCCGTCGACGCGCTCCTGGATGTTGAGCATCAGGATCTGGTTGAGCTGCGCCACGGCCTTGGCGGCCCAGTAGTAGCGGCGCATCAGCACTTCCGACGCGCGCTGCCCTGGCGCCGACTGGTAGCCGAAGCTCTCGGCCACCGCGGTCTGCAGGTCGAACACCAGCCGATCCTCGCGGCGGCCCGCGATCATGTGCAGCCGCGCGCGGATCAGCTTCAGCAGCCCTTCGTTGCGCTGCAGCTGCTTGACCTCGAAGGGCGTGATCAGCCCCTTGGCGGCCAGCTCGCTCCAGTTCTTGCCCAGGCCGGCCGCACGCGCCACCCAGATCACCACCTGCAGGTCGCGCAGGCCGCCGGGGCTTTCCTTGCAGTTCGGCTCCAGCGCGTAAGGCGTGTCCTCGTATTTCTGGTGGCGCTGGATCATCTCCAGCGTCTTGGCGCGCAGGAAGGCCTTGGCGTCCATCGCCCGCGTGTTGGCGTGGCGGAAGGTGGTGAACACCCGCCGCGAGCCGCACAGGTAGCGGCTCTCGAGCAGCGCCGTCTGCACTGTCACGTCGCGCTCGGCCTCGGCGATGCATTCATCCACCGTGCGCACGCTGGAGCCGATCTCCAGGCCGATGTCCCAGCACGCGGTGATGAAGCCTTCGATGGCCGCCTGCGTGGCAGCGGCGTCGCCGTCCGGCTGGCGCACCGAGGCCGGTGGCAGCAGCACCAGCACGTCGACGTCGGAGTGCGGGAACAGCTCGCCGCGGCCGTAGCCGCCGACGGCCAGCAGCGCGGCACCGGCCGGCATGCCGCTGCGCTCCCAAAGGGCGATCAGCGTGGCGTCGACATGCCGGGCCAGGGCCTTGAGCAATCGCGTGGCCGCCGGGGCGCTGGCGCGCGAGGCCTTGAAGTGATCGAGAAGCTCCGCCTTGCCCTGGCGGAATCGTGTGCGCAACTCGGCGATGCTGGCCGGCGCGTCAACGCGATGCACGGTCTCGGACATGGCGGCCGCCACGGTGATCCCCCGGCAGGCCGGCTCAGGCCGCCGCAGCGACGACGAAATCAGGCGGCGGCGGGCTGCCGGCCGACAGCGTCAGCACCTCGTAGCCGGTGTCGGTCACCAGCACGGTGTGCTCCCACTGGGCGGACAGCGAACGGTCCTTGGTGACGATGGTCCAGCCGTCGCCCATCTCGCGGATGTCGCGCTTGCCCGAGTTGATCATCGGCTCGATGGTGAAGACCATGCCCGGCACCAGTTCCTCCAGCGTGCCCGGGCGGCCGTAGTGCAGCACCTGGGGCTCTTCGTGGAACTTGCGCCCGATGCCGTGGCCGCAGAACTCGCGCACCACCGAGAAGCCGTTGGTCTCCGCGAAGGTCTGGATGGTGTGGCCGATGTCGCCCAGGCGCGCGCCCGGCTTCACCTTGGCGATGCCCTTCCACATGGCGTCGTAGGTCATCTGGCACAGGCGCTTCGCGGCGATCGAGCCTTCGCCGACCACGAACATGCGGCTGGTGTCGCCGTGCCAGCCGTCCTTGATGACGGTGACATCGATGTTGACGATGTCGCCGTTCTTCAGCGGCCGGTCGTTCGGGATGCCGTGGCAGACCTGGTGGTTGATCGAGGTGCAGATCGACTTCGGGTAGGGCGGATAGCCCGGCGGCTGGTAGTTCAGCGGCGCAGGAATGCCACCCTGCACGTTGACGATGTGGTCGTGTGCGAGCTTGTCCAGTGCCTCGGTGGTGGCGCCCGGCTTCACGTGGGGGGTCAGCATGTCCAGCACCTCGGAGGCGAGGCGCCCGGCGATCCGCATGCCCTCGACATCGGCTGCGGTCTTGATCGTGATCGTCATGGGGCGGGATTATCTCATCGGCCACGTAAAATCCCGGGTTTCCACCGGGGCGCCCTTGCCCCGAGGCCGGCCTTCCACACCCTTCCACTCGGACAGCGACGCGTGAGCTCCAGCCCCCAGCAGCAACTGATCCACTTCGAGGGCGGCAATGCGCTGTCCGCCTTCCGCGCGCAAGCGCTGCTGCCGCGCCTGCAGGCCGTGCAATCGCGCATCACCGCCGTGCATGCACGCCATGTCCACTGGGTGTGGAGCGATCACCCGCTGGACGGTGGCGAACGCGACAAGCTCGAGGCACTGCTGCGCTACGGCGACCCCTACGTCGGCCCGGCCGGCCCCGCCGAGGGCGCGCTGCTGGTCGTCGCGCCGCGGCTGGGCACGGTCTCGCCCTGGGCCTCCAAGGCCACCGACATCGCGCACAACTGCGGCCTGGCCATCCGGCGTGTCGAGCGGGTCACCGAGTTCCGCTTGACGCTCAAGAGCGGCCTGCTCGGCGGTGCCAAGGCGCTCACCGATGCCGAACTGCAGCAGTGCGCCGCGCTGCTGCACGACCGCATGACCGAGAGCGTGCTGGTCGCGCGCGACGAGGCGCGCCACCTGTTCGACGAGCAGCCCGGCAAGCCGATGGAACATGTCGACGTGCTCGGCCGCGGCAAGGTGGCGCTGGAGGCCGCCAACACCGACTTCGGCCTCGCCCTGTCCGACGACGAGATCGACTACCTGGTCGCCGCCTTCACCGGCCTTGCGCGCAACCCCACCGACGTCGAGCTGATGATGTTCGCGCAGGCGAACTCGGAGCATTGCCGGCACAAGATCTTCAACGCCCAGTTCACCATCGACGGCGTGGCGCAGGACAAGTCGATGTTCGGCATGATCCGCCACACCCACCAGCTGGCGCCGCAGCACACCGTGATCGCCTACAGCGACAACGCCAGCGTGATGGAGGGCCACGAAGTCGAGCGCTGGCTGCCGCAGGGCTACACCAACGCGCCGGTCTACGGCCCGCGCCGCGACCTGGCACACGTGCTGATGAAGGTCGAGACGCACAACCACCCGACGGCGATCTCGCCGTTCCCAGGCGCGGCCACCGGTGCCGGCGGCGAGATCCGCGACGAAGGCGCCACGGGCCGCGGCTCGCGGCCCAAGGCGGGACTGACCGGCTTCTCGGTCTCGAATCTGCACCTGCCCGGCCTGAACGAGCCCTGGGAGCAGCAACCCTACGGCAAGCCAGAGCACATCGCCAGCGCGCTGCAGATCATGATCGACGGGCCGATCGGCGGCGCCGCCTTCAACAACGAGTTCGGCCGGCCCAACCTGCTGGGCTACTTCCGCGTGTACGAACAGACCGTGCCTGGCGGCGCGGGCGAGCAGGCGGCCATCCGCCGCGGCTACCACAAGCCGATCATGATCGCCGGCGGCCTGGGCACGATCTCGGCCTCGCAGACGAGCAAGATCGAGTTCCCCGCCGGCACGCTGCTGGTGCAGCTCGGCGGCCCGGGCATGCGCATCGGCATGGGCGGCGGCGCGGCCAGCTCGATGGCCGCCGGCGCCAACGCCGCCGCGCTCGACTTCGACTCGGTGCAGCGCGGCAATCCGGAGATCCAGCGCCGCGCGCAGGAGGTCATCAACCACTGCTGGGCGCTGGGCGACAGCAACCCGATCCTGGCCATCCACGACGTCGGCGCGGGCGGCATCAGCAACGCGTTCCCTGAACTGGTCGACGGCGCCGGCAAGGGCGCTCGCTTCGACCTGTCCAAAGTGCCGCTGGAGGAGTCCGGCCTGGCGCCCAAGGAGATCTGGTGCAACGAGAGCCAGGAGCGCTACGTGATGGCGGTGCGCGCCGATGCGCTGCCGCTGTTCCAGGCGATGTGCGAGCGCGAACGCTGCCCGTTCGCGATCGTTGGCGTGGCCACGGATGCGAAGCAGCTGGTCCTCGAGGAACCCGGCTCCGACGACAAGCCCATCGACATGCCCATGGAGGTTTTGCTCGGCAAGCCGCCGCGCATGCACCGCGACGTCAAGCGCGTGAAGCGTCAGTCCGAGCCGCTGAAGCTCGACGACGTGGCGCTCGACAAGGTCGCCTTCGACGTGCTGCGTCACCCGACCGTGGCCAGCAAGCGCTTCCTGGTCACCATCGGCGACCGTACGGTGGGCGGCTTGAACCACCGCGATCAGATGGTCGGGCCCTGGCAGGTGCCGGTGGCCGATTGCGCGGTGACGCTGGCCGACTACGCCGGTTTCGCCGGCGAGGCGATGAGCATGGGCGAGCGCACGCCGCTCGCGTCCATCGACGCCCCGGCCGCCGGCCGCATGGCGGTGGGCGAGGCCATCACCAACCTGCTGGCCGCGCCGATCGAGCTGCCGCGCGTGAAGCTCAGCTGCAACTGGATGGCCGCCTGCGGCGAGCCCGGTGAAGACGCCGCGCTGTACGACACCGTCAAGGCCGTGGGCATGGAGCTGTGCCCGGCGCTGGGCATCAGCGTGCCGGTGGGCAAGGACAGTCTGTCGATGCGGACGCGCTGGAGCGAGGGTGGGGCGGCCAAGCAGGTCACCGCACCGGTGAGCCTGATCGTCACCGCCTTCGCCTCCATCGCCGACGTGCGGCCGACGCTGACGCCGCAGCTGAGGGCCGGCGACACGACACTGGTGCTGGTCGATCTCGGTCAGGGCAAGAAGCGCATGGGCGGCTCGATGCTGGCCCAGGTGCTGAATCAGTTCGGCAGCGAGGTTCCCGACCTCGACGACGCGGCACAGATCAAGGCGCTGGTCGCTGCCGTCAACGCGCTGCGCGGCCAGGGCCGCATCCTGGCCTACCACGACCGCAGCGACGGCGGCCTGTGGGCCACGGTCTGCGAGATGGCCTTCGCCGGCCACCTCGGCGTGGACCTGAACGTCGACCTGCTGGTCACCGAGGGCGACGGCATCGCCGACAGCCGCGCCGAGTACGGCGACTCGAAGAACTGGGCGACGCAGGTGAGCGCCCGGCGCCACGAGCTGACGCTGCGCGCGCTGTTCAACGAGGAACTCGGTGTCGTGCTGCAGGTGCCGACCGACGTGCGCAACGAGGTCATGCAGACGCTGCGTGCGCACGGCCTGTCGAAGCACAGCCACTTCATCGGCAAGACCAATGCGCGCGGTCTGGTCGAGGTCTGGCGTGACACCAAGCCGGTCTTCAGCGCCTCCCTGCGCGACCTGCACCAGACCTGGGACGAGGTCAGCGGCCGCATCGCTGCGCTGCGCGACAACCCCGCCTGCGCCGAGGCCGAGCATGCCGCCGCCGGCGTGGCCGACGACCCCGGACTGCACGTGCACCTGAGCTTCGACCTGGCCGACGACGTGGCTGCGCCCTTCCTCGCGAAGGCGCGGCCGAAGGTCGCCATCCTGCGCGAGCAGGGCGTCAACTCGCATGTCGAGATGAGCTACGCGATGGCGAAGGCGGGTTTCGAGACCTTCGACGTGCACATGAGCGACCTGCAGGCCGGCCGCGCGCGGCTGGACATGTTCCAGGGCTTCGTCGCCTGTGGCGGCTTCAGCTATGGCGACACGCTGGGCGCCGGCGAAGGCTGGGCGCGCTCGGTGATGTTCAATCCGGTGCTGGCCGAGCAGTTCGCGGCCTTCTTCGGCCGCAACGACACCTTCGCGCTCGGCGTCTGCAACGGCTGCCAGATGATGGCGGCATTGGCTCCCATCATCCCCGGCGCGCAGGCCTGGCCGAAGTTCACCCGCAACAAGAGCGAGCAGTTCGAGGCGCGCCTGTCGCTGGTCGAGGTGCTGGCCAGCCCGTCGATCTTTTTTACCGGCATGGAAGGCAGCCGCATCCCGATCGCGGTGGCGCACGGCGAGGGCTTCGCCGATTTCTCGCAGCGCGGCGATGCCAAGGCGGTGCAGCGGGCGATGCGCTTCGTCGACCACCACGGCAGACCCACCGAGACCTACCCAGCCAACCCGAACGGCAGCCCCGACGGCCTGACCGCGGTGACCACCGCCGACGGCCGCTTCACCGTGCTGATGCCGCACCCGGAGCGGGTGTTCCGCAACGTGCAGATGAGCTGGACCGCCGGCGACTTGAGCCAGCTCAGCCCGTGGATGCGGATGTTCCGCAACGCGCGCCGCTGGGTGGGTTGAAGGCTGTCACACTGAGGCTTCGTAGCGCGAAGGAACGACCATGGCCGAGACGAGCACCCCCGCCTGGGACCCGGCGAGCTGGCTGAAGCAGTGGACCTCGGCGATGCAGCTCGCGCCGAACACGCTGGTGCAGCCCATCCTGCCGGGCTGGACGCTGAACGTGAATGCCTTCAACAGCAGTGCGCCGCAGACCGAAGCCAACGTCGTCAGCAAGCACAGCTACGGCCGCCAGCTCGGCCGCATCAGCGAGGCGCTGGCGGTGCTCGTCGAGGCGCGCGACCCGAAGGCGGCCGACGAGCGCTTTGACGACTTCCGCTCGATGAAGGCCGAGATCGACGACATCAAGGCCGGCAACGCCCAGGCCCGCGTCGAGCGGCTGCTGGCCGACCTCGACCTGCTCAAGGTGCTCGAGCCCGAAGCCCATGCGCGGCTGAAGGACGAGCTGAAGAAGCGCTTGCCCCGCTGAAGGATGTCATGACCGATCTGGTTGTCCGCCGCCTGCTGATCGACCTGGAGACGCCGTTCGCGCGCCAGTGGAACGGCGGCGATGCCTTCCGTACCGCGTGGTTCAACGCACTGTCGATGAGCTTCCCGGTCGGCGAGCAGTTCTTCATCGATTCGGTCAAGCTGGGCCTGAAGGCGCTGCCGGACGAGCAACGCGAGGCGATGGCCGCCCAGGTGCAGGGCTTCATCGGCCAGGAGGCCACGCACCGCCGCATCCATGCGCTGTTCAACGGCCACCTCGAAGCGCAGGGCCACGTCAATGCCTGGGCCGACCGCGCGGCGCGGCGCCTGAAGCGGCTCGAGGGCCTGGAGGCGCGGCACTGGGTGGCGGCCACCGCGGCGACCGAACACATCACCGCGATCTTCGCCGAGTGGATGCTCGAGCATCCCGACTGCCTGGCCGGCGCCGAGCCGCGACTTGCCACGCTGTGGACCTGGCACGCCTGCGAGGAGGCCGAGCACCGCAGCATCGCCTTCGACCTCTACCGGGCGCTCGGCGGCAACGACGTGTGGCGCGCTCGCTTCATGCGCATCGTCACCTTCAACTTCCTGGCCGATGTGTTCCGCCAGACCGTGCGCAACCTGTGGCACGACGGCGAGCTGTTCAGGCTGCGCACCTGGCGCAGTGGCTGGCAGGTGCTGTTCGCGCGCGGCGGCCTGATCCGCAGCATCTACCGGCCCTGGAAGCGCTACTTCGAGCCGGGCTTCCACCCCAGCCAGCAGGACGCCAGCCTCGCCGAGCGTTGGCTGCGCGAGAACGGCAGCGCCTACGCGGTCGTCGGCCGCTGAGCGTCGCCGAGGCCCTGGGCGGCCAGCCCGCGCAGGATCTGCGCCGAGGCTTCGTCGGCAGGGAAGAAGGTCTCCAGCGCCAGTTCGGCCAGCGTGATGTCCACCGGCGTGCCGAACACCGTGATCGTGCTCAGCAGCGACAGCACACCGGCCGGCGTGCGGAACTGCAGCGGCATGACCACCGCGGGCGCATGGGCCGGCAGGTCGGCACTGTCCGTGCCGGGCGGCAACGGGTAGGACGCCAGTTCCTCGGCCAGCGCGGCCAGTGTGGCATCGCCGCTGGCCTCGACCTGCTGGCGCAGGCGCGACAGCAGGTGGTGGCGCCACTGCAGCAGGTTGACGATGCGCGGCGCCAGGCCCTGCGGGTGCAGGCTCAGGCGCAGCACGTTCAAGGGCGGCTGCAGCAGTTCCTGCGCCACGCCGGCCAGCAGCAGCGGCACCAGCCGGTTGTACGAGACCAGCGTCCAGTGCCGGTCGACCACCAGCGCCGGGTTGGGTTCGTGCGCGCGCAGCACCAGTTCGATGGCCTGGCGCGCGCTGTCCAGCGCCGGGTCGTCGAGCCGGTGCTCGGAGAACATCGGGGCGTAGCCGGCGGCGGTGAGCATGCGGTTGCGCTCGCGCAGCGGAACGTCTAGCCGTTCGGCCAGGCGCAGCACCATCTCGCGGCTGGGCAAGGCGCGGCCGGTCTCGACGCAGCTGAGGTGACGCGTCGACACGTCGGCATCGCCGGCCAGGTCGAGCTGGCTGAGCCGGCGGCGCTGGCGCCAGTCGCGCAGCAGCTCGCCCACGGGCTGCGATGCGTTGGCGGCAAGGGGCAGGGTGGCAGGCATGGCGGCCACGATAGCGCAGGGGCGGCACGCTCGCGATGACCTGCGAGGTCATGTCGTGATGACCTGCCAGGTCATGCCACGATGACCTGCCAGGTCATGGACCGACTGCCATCGCCTGCCGAACATGCCGACCTGAACGCCCCGCTGCGCGGCCGCATCGGCCGGACCGGAGGCGCGAAGGAGAACTTCGATGTCCCGTCACATCGTTCCCAGCCCGTCGTTGCGCCGCGCCCTGTGGGTCGACGCCATCGCCAGCACCGCGAGCATGCTGCCGATGGTGATGGCGGCGCCCACGCTCGCCGCGCTCACCGGCCTGAGCGCCGGGCTGCTGTGGCCGGTCGGCCTGGCCATGCTGCCCTACATCGCCTACCTGCTGTGGCTGGTCACGCGCCCGGCCGTGCCGGCGGGTGCGGTGTGGGTGCCCATCGTGCTGAACCTGCTGTGGGCGCTGGACTGTGCCTTGCTCGCCGCGATGGTGCAGCCGCGGCCCACGGCGCTGGGCCTGGCCTTCATCGGCATGCAGGCGTCGGCGGTGCTGCTGTTCGCGGCCTGGCAATACGTGGCGCTGCGCCGGCTCGTCGCTCGGCCGGCCTGAGGCGGCCCGGGCTCAGCCGGCGCGCCGTCCCAGCGCCGCCATCTTGCCGGCCCAGGCGAGGCGCCCGTCCTCGCCGAGGCTGTCGACCATGCCGATCAGCGTCTCGTGCACCGGCGAGATGCCGACGAAGCCGAGGATGTTGCGCTCCAGGCTCTTCACGCTGTGGGCGCGGAAGTAGAAGCGGTAGACCAGGGCCGGCATGCCCATGGTCACCACCACGCGCGCCGAGCGCCCGGTCAGTCCCTTCTGGCCGAACGGGTTGCCGTCACCCTTGCGGAATGCGAACCCGGGCCGCGCCACCTGCTCGAGGAAGCCCTTGAGAAGCGCCGGCATGTCGCCCAGCCACAGCGGGAAGAACAGGACGATGTGCTGCGACCACGCGATGTCGTCCTGGGCCTTCTGCAGTGCCGTTGGAAGTGGGCCGTGCTCCCACTCCTGCTGGCTGCGCAGCAGCGGGAAGTCGAGCTGCGCCGGCGTGACGGTGCGCACCTGGTGCCCGGCCGCCGTGGCCGCACCGGCGTAGGCATGGGCCAGGTCGTGACCGAGATGAGCCTCGGTCACGTCGGGGTGGCCCTGGATGACAAGGATTCGACGGTTCTCACGCATGCTGTGGCTCCAGGGGATCACCCCTGCGCAGATGGTCGCGCCAGGTGCCTCTTCCATCTTTGCGATCCGGCAAGCGAGTCGCACACTGCGGAGCCTGCCGAAGTCGCCACCCTGTTCGTCCTGTCAGACCTGTCAGACCTGTCTATTGGATCGGGCACGCGTCCTGCACACAATGGCGCAAACGGGGTCATCGGCATGGGGCCGAGGACGAACCCGATGTGAGTCGTTGGAGCACTGAATGGCAATGTTCTTCGCGGACCTGGTGGTCCGCACCGATGAGGCACGCCGTGCCTTCGAGACGCACCCGGTGGTGCTGGATGCGGTGGCCAAGGGCCTGTCGCTGGAGCGGTACCGCACGCTGCTGCTCGAGCTGTACCACGTGGTCTGGCATTTCAACCCGGTCTGCGCCGCGGCAGCCAGCCGCCTGGGTGATGCGCACAAGCAGGTGCGCTACTTCCTCTACGAGCACATGCACGAGGAGTCGGGCCACGAGGAGTGGGTGCGCAACGATCTCGAGGCGGTCGGCGTCGCCGCGGCGGCCACCGAGGCTCACGCGCCATCGCCGTACACCCGCGCGCTGGTGGGCTACAACTACTGGGCGGCCGACCGGCACCATCCTTGCGCGGTGCTGGGCATGCTCTACACGCTCGAGGTGATCGCCTCGGTCTACGGCGGTCCGTTCGCCTCGGCGATCAAGGAGGCGCTGCTGCTCGAAGGCGAGCGAGGCGTCTCGTTCATCAACTCGCACGCCACCATGGATGCACAGCACATGGCGGACCTGCGCAAGATCCTCAACACGCTGGACGATCCGGCGGCCTGCGAGGCGGTGGTCGACGCCACGATGGTCAACTTCCATCACTTCACGCGGATCATCGAACAGGTATGACGACCTCGGTCATGGATGCGGCAGGTCTGCCGCGGCTGCTCTCGCGGCCCTACAAGTACCTGCGCCTGGAGTGGACGGGCGAGCTCGGCCTGCTGCGCGTGCGCACCTGCGTGAAGCCGATCCAGTGCTACAGCCTGGCCGGTCTGACGGAGATGCAGCGCGTGCTCGACGACATCGCCGAGAACCCTGGCCTGGTGCGCCACCTGGTGCTGAGCTCCGACGTCACCGGCGTCTTCAACTTCGGTGGCGACCTGGCCCTCTTCGTGCTGCTGGTGCGTGCGCAGGACATCGACTCGCTGAAGATGTATGGCCGGCGCTGCATCGACCTGGTCTGGTGGCTCGAGCATGCCGCGCAGCGCGGCGTGCACACCACCGTGCTGGTGCAGGGCGACACACTGGGCGGCGGGCTGGAGTCGGTGCTGCCCTTCCACAAGGTGATCTTCGAGCGCAGCGCGCAGGCCGGTTTCCCGGAGGTGCTGTTCAACCTCTTCCCCGGCATGGGCGCCTGGCCGCTGACCATCCGCAAGGCTGGCTTCTCGGTGGCCAAGGACATGATCCTCAGTGGCCGGTTGTTCACCGCCGAGCAGCTGATGCGTCGCAGCCTGGTCGATGCGGTGGTCGACGACGGCACCGGCGAAGACGCCATCCTCGACGTCGTGCGCGCCATCGACCCGCGCCTGCGCGGCACGCTGGCCGCGCTGCACGCGCAGCGGCTGACCGCGCCGATCACCTACGAGGCGCTGCTCGAGGTCGTCGAACTGTGGGCCGAGACGGCGCTGACGCTGACCACGCGCGACCTGCGCCTGATGGAGCGCCTGGCGCGCGCCCAGGTGCGCAAGGCCGGCGGTGCCGACGACGGCGCGGTCGAGGAGATCAAGCGCATCGAGCTCGACACCGCCTGGGGCGAACTGCGAAGCGGCAACACCGGCTTCGGCGAGGACCGCGAGCGCGGCACCGGCCTCACGGCCTGGGGAGCTCTCTAGAGTCTTTGTGCAGCTGCGGCGGTGGGCTTGGGGGTGGGGTGGGGGCGGCGGCAGCGGGCCGAGCGCCGGGCCGGTCCCAAGCCGGCCCACGCCAGTCCCGGAGACGGGGATGGCACTCTGGCCGTCCATGCCCGCGCAGGCGGGCATGGAGCCGCGGCCGTCTTTCCCCTCGGGGGACCGCCTGCCGTACCCGGCAGGCGAGGGGCTCCATCACAACCAAGTCGAGATGATGTCCCTGAGCTGATCGCGCGTGTAGGGCTTGGCGAGGTGGGCGTCCATGCCCACCTCGAACGCGTGGGCTGCGTCCTCGTCGTAGGCGTTGGCCGTCAGCGCGACGATCGGCGTGCGCGGCAGGCGCTGCTTCACTTCCCGTGCGCGGATGTGCTGGGTCGCGGTGTAGCCGTCCATCACCGGCATCTGGCAGTCCATCAGCACCAGGTCGACCGAACGGCGCGACAGCACGTCCAGCGCCTCGACGCCGTCCTGCGCCTCGATGCAGTCCAGGCCCAGCGACTCGAGCATCTCTTCCGCGATGATGCGGTTCACCGGGTTGTCTTCCACCACCAGCACGGTGCCGGACAGGCGCGACGGCAGCGTGTCCAGTGGCGTCAGCGCCGAGTCGTTGATGTCGGTGTCGGGCGGATCGGGGTCGATCTCGAGCATCAGATCGAAGTGGAAGCGCGAACCGCGGCCCATGTGGCTCTCGAGCTCGATGCGGCCCTCCATCGCCTCGACGATCTTCTGGCTGATCGCGAGCCCCAGGCCGGTCCCGCCGGCGCGACGGCTGCGCGAGCCGTCGACCTGATGGAAGGGCTGGAACAGCTGGTCCTGGGCTTCGTGCGGCACGCCGATGCCGGTGTCGACCACTTCGAAACGGACATGCGCACGTCCGCCGCTGCCGCCGCGCCCGGGCCGCAGGCGCAGCGACACGCCGCCGCGCTCGGTGAACTTGATCGCGTTGCCGACCAGGTTCAGCAGCACCTGCTTGAGCCGCTGCGCATCGCCGAGCACACGATTGGGCGTTTCCGGGTCGATCTCGAGCACCAATGTCAGGCCCTTGGCCTCGGCATTGGCGCGGAACAGCGCCACCACCGACGAGGCGGTGGCGTGCAGCGACAGCGGCGAGCGCGCGAGGCTCAGCTTGCCGGCTTCGATCTTCGAATGGTCCAGCACGTCGTTGAGGATGCTCATCAGCGACTCGCCCGACGAGGCCGCCGTCTTGACCAGGCGGCGCTGCTGCGGGTCGAGCTTGGAACCACGCAGCAGCTCCAGCGCACCGAGCACGCCATTCATCGGCGTGCGGATCTCGTGGCTCATGGTGGCCAGGAACTGCGACTTCGCCATGTTGGCAGCGTCGGCTGATTCCTTGGCGCGCTTGAGCGACTCGTTGGCCGCCTCGGCCTTGGCGTTGGCGCGCTGCAGCGAGGCGTTGGCGGCATCGACCTCCAGACCGTGGCGCACCGCACGTGTGGTGGCCAGAGTGACTTCGCGCGCCGCGCGGTACATGGTCAGCGCGAAGATCGCCGACAGCACCGCCAGCGGCAGCGAGCGCACGTTCTCGACCAGCGAGCACACCGCGATCACCGCGCCGATCTGCGGCACCGCCAGCAGCAGGAAGGACTGGCCGACCAGCGACATGAAGTAGGCGGCGACCGCCGTCGAGCCGCAGGCCATCACCATGAAGGCGGTGGCCTCGCTGCCCGACTGGTGCGCGTAGATGCCGACCACGCTGGCCACCCAGAAGGCACCGGCCATCGCGGCATTGCCCTCGAGCTGGCGGCGCGCGCGCGGCGCGCCGGCCTCGTCGAGGCTGGCCGGCTCGGCGTAGCGGCGCGCCAGCCACCAGCGCCAGATGGTGCCGGCGTAGCCGATGAGGCCGGCGATGACCGCCTCGGTTTGCGCCCCGGCGCGCCAGCCCAACCAGACGATGAAGCCCACCACGATGGCCTGCGCCCAGACGCTGCGGCCGGCGTTGTGCAGCGCGATGCGCAGCAGCTCGCGTTGAACGTCGGCCTCGGTGGTCCTGGTCAGGCTCATGGGCCGACAAGCATACCCGGGGGATACCCCAGGTGAGCATGCGCTATCGTCGGAAAGTCGTCACTCTCCCAGGCACTGTGGCATCCGGTGAACGCTTTGATCGGCTCGACGCGCTGCGCGGCGTGGCCATCGTCTGGATGGCGGTCTTTCACTTTTGCTATGACCTGAACTACTTCGGGTTCATCCGCCAGAACTTCTACACCGATCCGCTGTGGACGCAGCAGCGAGTCGCCATCGTCACGCTGTTCCTGTTCTGTGCCGGACTCGGCCAGGCGGTGGCGGTGGAGCAGGGCCAGTCGTGGCCCCGCTTCTGGCGGCGCTGGGCGCAGATCGCCGGCTGCGCGGTGCTGGTCAGCGCGGGCAGTGCGCTGATGTTCCCGCGCAGCTGGATCAGCTTCGGCATCCTGCACGGCATCGCGGTGATGCTGATCCTCGCGCGGCTGCTCGCACCGCTGCGCGGCGGCCTGTGGCTGCTCGGGCTGGTCGCGATCGTGCTGCCGCAGATCGTGCAGCACCCGTTCTTCGACTCGCGTGCCACCAACTGGGTCGGCCTCATCACCCGCAAGCCGGTCACCGAGGACTACGCGCCCATCCTGCCCTGGCTGGGCGTGATGCTGTGGGGGCTGGCCGCGGGCCGCTGGGCGCTGGTGCATCGGCGTGGCTGGTTCACCGGCACGCTGGCGCGCCCGCTCGCGCCGCTGGCCGCGCTCGGCCGCTGGAGCCTGAGCTTCTACATGGTCCACCAGCCGGTGCTGATCGGCGCGATGATGGCGGTGGTGGCGCTGCGGCGCTGACGACCGGGTCGCGCCCGGTGTCAAGGCACTGTCACGCCGCCGCCCTAGAGTCACAACGCCCGGGCGACACTGCACCGGCCCATCGAGGAGACCCATGATGAAGAACACTGCCCGCTGGCGTGCGGGGCTGCTGGCCTGCGCGCTGGCCGCCTCCGCCGGCCTGACATTCGGCCATGGCAACGACCGCAACGACGACGACCGCGATGCACCGCGCGGCCCGCTGGTCATCGGCCATCGCGGCGGCGGCAACGGCTACCTGCCCGAGCACACGCTGGAGGCCTATGCGCTGGGCATCGAGCTCGGTGCCGACTACGTCGAGCCCGACCTCGTGGCCACCAAGGACGGCCACCTGATCGCCCGCCACGAGCCGAACCTGATCAACACCACCAACGTCAAGGACCTGCCGCAGTTCGCGGCCCGCAAGCGCACCGTGATGCTCGACGGCGTGCCCGAGACCGGCTTCTTCGCCTCCGACTTCACGCTCGCCGAGATCAAGCAGCTGCGCGCGATCCAGCCGCTGCCCGAGCGCGGCACCGCCTTCGACGGCAAGTTCCAGATCCCGACGCTGGTCGAGGTGATCGACTTCGTGAAGCGCAAGTCGGCCGAGAAGGGCAAGCGCATCGGCATCTATCCCGAGACCAAGCACCCGACCTACCACCAGCAACTCGGCCTGGCGCTGGAAGACCGCCTGCTGGCGGTGCTGAGCCGCGCCGGCTGGAACCGCAAGGGCGCGCCGGTGTTCATCCAGTCCTTCGAGACCGCCAACCTGCGCTACCTGCGCTCGCGCACGCCGCTGCCGCTGATCCAGCTGGTCGACGCCGACGACGTGCGGCCAGATGGCTCGATCTCCTACGCCAAGCCCTACGACAAGCCGTACGACTGGGTGGTCAGCGGCCGCGCCGGGCTGTTCAGCGACCTGCTGACGCCGGCCGGCCTCGCCGAAGTGGCGACCTATGCCGACGGCATCGGCCCCTGGAAGCCCTACATCCGCAGCTCGGCCTGCACGCTGGCGGGCGGCGCCTGCAGCGACATCAATGGCGACGGCCTGGTCAACGAGGCCGACCGCCGGCTGCTGCCGCCGACCGACCTGGTGCAGCGCGCCCATGCGGCCGGCCTGCTGGTGCACGCCTACACCTTCCGCAGCGAACAGCGACGGCTGGCGGCCGACTACGCCGGCAGCCCGGCAGCCGAGTACCTGGCCTTCTTCGAGCTGGGCGTGGACGGCGTATTCGCCGACTTCGCCGACGACGCGACCGCGGCGCGCGTGCAGTACCTGCTCAAGACCGACCCGGGTTACGCCCGCTGCCTGGTCAAGGGCATCTGCGGCCCGCGCGGCCGCCACTGACCCGGGCGTTCAGCCGCCGCGCAGCCGCGCGGCGGCCTCGTCGATGTGCGCCTTCAGCTCGGCGTAGCTGCGCGTCACCGGGAACTGCGGGAACTGCGCGACGATGGACTCCGGCGGGTGGATGAAGAAGCCGGCGTGCGCCGACATCAGCATGCCGGTGTCGTTGTACGAATCGCCCGCCGCGATGACCTGGAAGTTCAGCAGGCGCAGCGCGTTGACCGCATGGCGCTTCTGGTCAGCCATGCGCAGCACGTGACGGGTGACGAAGCCGTCGGCATCGACCTCCAGCTTGTGGCACAGCAGCGTCGGCCAGCCGAGCTGGCGCATCAGCGGCTGGGCGAACTCGTAGAAGGTGTCCGACAGGATCAGCACCTGGTAGCGGCTGCGCAGGTCGTCGAGGAAGTCCTTCGCGCCTTCCATCGGGCCCATGCCGGCGATGACCTCCTGGATATCGGCCAGCTTCAGCCCGTGCTGCTTCAGCAGCCCGATGCGAAAGCGCATCAGCTTGTCGTAGTCGGGCTCGTCGCGCGTGGTGCGCGACAGCTCGGCGATGCCGGTGCGCTTGGAGAACGCGATCCAGATCTCGGGCACGAGCACGCCTTCGAGATCGAGGCAGACCATTTGCATGAAAGAGGGCTCCGGGGCGGGCAGTAGAGGGCGGCGCGCATCGTACCCGAGGCCTCGAGGGTCACCCCCCGGCTACCATCCCGGGATGAGCAAACAAGTTCTGTTCGGCTTCCATGCCGTCACCGTGCGGCTGAAGACGGCGCCGAAGTCGGTCATCGAGGTGCATGTCGACACCACCCGGCGCGACCAGCGCATGCGCAACTTCGTCGAGCGGGTGCGCGAGGCCGGCGCGAAGATCGTCGACAGCGACGACGAGCGCCTGAAGCAGCTGTGCGGCACGCACCGCCACCAGGGCGTGGTCGCGCGGGTGACGCCGGTGGCGATGAGCCATTCGCTGGACGACACGCTCGACGCGGTCGAAGCCGACCCGCTGCTGCTGGTGCTCGACGGCATCACCGACCCGCACAACCTCGGCGCCTGCCTGCGCGTGGCCGACGGCGCCGGCGCGCATGCGGTGATCGCACCCAAGGACCACGCGGTGGGCGTCAACGCCACGGTCGCCAAGGTGGCCAGCGGCGCCGCCGAGACGGTGCCGTACTTCATGGTCACCAACCTGGCGCGCACGCTCAACGAGCTGAAGGAGCGCAACATCCGCATCGTCGGCACCTCCGACCAGGCCGAGCAGTCGCTCTACGACGTCGACCTCAGTGGCCCGGTGGCGCTGGTGCTGGGCGCCGAGGGCAGCGGAATGCGGCAGCTCACCACCAAGACCTGCGACCTGCTGGTGCGCCTGCCGATGATGGGCGCGGTGGAAAGCCTCAACGTGTCGGTGGCCTCGGGCATCTGCCTGTACGAGGCATTGCGGCAGCGCGGGAAGCGTGGCTGAGCTCGACGATCCGGTCCGCGACCTGCGCGAGCGCCTCTTGCAGGCTTCGCGAGTTTGCGTGCTGACCGGCGCCGGCATGTCGGCCGAGAGCGGCATCGCCACCTTCCGCGACGCGCTGACCGGCCTGTGGTCGCGCTTCGACCCGGCACAGCTGGCCAGCGAAGAAGGTTTCCGCGCCGATCCGCAGCTCGTCTGGGACTGGTACGCCGAGCGCCGCGAGGGCGTGCGTGCGGCCGCGCCGAACGCCGGGCACCTGGCGCTGGGCGAGTTCTCCCGGCGCCGGCCGGGCGTGCTGACGGTGGTCACGCAGAACGTCGACGATCTGCACCAGCGCGCCGGCAATCCGGACGCGATCCGCCTGCACGGCGACATCCTGGCCGACCGCTGGATCGATCGCTGTGCCCGCGACCGCGGGTGCGACACCGCATCGGCCGCGCCCGGCCGCCCGCCGCGCTGCGCCGACTGCGGCAACCTCGTGCGACCCGGCGTGGTGTGGTTCGGCGAGGCGCTGCCGCCGGGCGCGATCGACGCGGCCGAGCGTGCCGCCCGCGATGCCGCGGTGATGCTGGTGGTGGGCACCTCCGGCGCGGTCTGGCCGGCGGCCGGGCTGGCTGCGCGGGCACGGCGCAGCGGCGCGTTCGTCGCGATGGTCAGTCCGCAGCCGAGCGAGATCGACGCCGAAGCGCAGGTGCTGCTGCGCGGCACGGCGGCGCAGATGCTGCCGCTGCTCTTCGCCTGATCGCTTAGGCAAAGCGCTCCGTCAGATCACACCGGCCGGCCGCTAGACTGCAGCCATCGCCCGACTCACCGCACTGCCATGCCCGTCATCGACGTCCGCCATCCTCTCGTCAAGCACAAGGTCGGCCTGCTGCGCGAGTCCGACATCTCGACCAAGAAGTTTCGCGAGCTGACCCACGAGCTGGCCCGGCTGCTGGCTTACGAGGCCACCGCCGACTTCCCGCTCGAGGCAGCCACCATCGATTGCTGGAGCGGCCCGACCGAGGTGCAGCGCATCGCCGGGCGCAAGGTCACGGTGGTGCCCATCCTGCGCGCCGGCCTGGGCATGCTCGACGGCGTGCTCGACATGATCCCGAGCGCCAAGGTCAGCGTGGTCGGCCTGTCGCGCAACCACGAGACGCTGCAGCCCGAACACTATTTCGAGAAGTTCGTCGGCCACCTCGACGAGCGCACCGCGCTGATCGTCGATCCCATGCTGGCCACTGCCGGCTCGATGATCGCGACCATCGACCTGCTGAAGAGCCGTGGCTGCAAGGACGTGCGCGCGCTGGTGCTGGTGGCGGCGCCCGAAGGCATCGCGGCATTGCAGAAGGCCCACCCCGACGTGCGCTGCTGGACGGCGGCGGTGGACAGTCACCTCAACGAACTGGGCTACATCATCCCCGGCCTCGGTGACGCGGGTGACAAGATCTTCGGTACGAAGTGAAGCGCTGAGCGGCCGCTTGACGCGCCTCAGGCCGGGGCTTTCGATTCTTTACATGCTGCAGCGCCGCAAGCCTTGTCGCTGACACGCGCGAGGGTTAGGGTGCAGGCATGAAGACGCTGCGCACTCCCTTCCGCCTCTGGATGACCGGCAGTCTCGCGGTCGTGATGGCTTCGCTGTGCACCGGCCGCGGTGTGCTCGACGACGAGCGCCTCGCCGGCTCGATGCGCGTGCTCAAGCACAGTCCGTACAGCGTCAAGGAAACGATGCAGCGCATCGAGGACGCAGTGCGCGCCCATGGCCACGAGGTGATCGCGCGCATCGGCCCGCAAGGCTCGGTGATCGTGCTGGCCTCCAGCGTCGGCGGCACGCCGGTGCTGATGGAGTCGGCCGACTCTTCGCCCGACGTGCCGCTGAGCGTGCAGGTGCGGCGCACGGCCGATGGCGGCGCCGACGTGCTGATCCCGCAGTCGCTGGACTCCGGCTGGGACGGCATGCCCTCGCCGGTGGCCGAGGAACTGGCCGGGCTGCCGGAGTTGCTCGACCGGGCGCTTGCCTGAGCCTGCGCTAGACCTCGCTAGACCCCGCCCAGCGCGCCGACCGCGGCGCCCAGCGCCACCAGCCACATCGGGCTGAGCTTCGTGCGCAGCATCGTGGCGGCCGTCACCACGATCAGCGCCAGCGCGCCCCAGCGCTGCGCCGGCACCCGCACGAAAGGCTCCGCCAGCACCCAGCCGGTGGCCAGCAGCAGGCCCAGCGTCAGCGGCGCCATGCCGGTGGTGAAGGCGCGCACGCCACGGCTGTCGCGGCGCTGCGCCGCCCAGCGGGAGATGGCCAGTACCAGCAGCGTCGACGGCAGCAGGGTGCCGACCAGCGTGGCCAGGGCACCGGCCGCGCCGGCAACGTTCCAGCCGATCACCGCGACGAACAGCACGTTGGGCCCCGGTGCCGCCTGGGCGATGGCGATCGAACTGGTGAACTGGGCGTCGCTGATCCAGCCGTGTTCGTTGACGACGTAGCGGTGCATGTCCGATGCGGTGGTGATCGCGCCGCCCACGGCCAGCAGGCTCAGCAGCATGAAGTGGCCGGCCAGGCCCAGCAGGTCGGTCAGGCTGAGTCCGTTCATGGCCGCAGCCTCCACCAGGCCAGCGCGCAGGCCAGCGGGCCCAGCGTCACGATCACCCCGGCCAGCGGCAGCCGCGCCAGTGCGATCGCCGCGAAAGTGGCCGCAGCGATCACCGCACACCCCAACGGTCCCAGGCGATTGCTGCGCAGCGTGCCGACCAGCTTGAGCGCCGTGACCATCACCAGTCCGGCCGCGACGGCACCCATGCCGCGCAGCGCGCCGGCCACCGCAGGCAGGTCCGAGAAGCGGTCGTAGACCAGCGTCAGCGCCATCACGATGGCCAACGGCACCAGCATCAGGCCGCCCATGGCCGCGGCCGCGCCGCGCCAGCCGAACCAGCGGTCGCCCAGCATCAGCGACAGGTTGACGATGTTCGGCCCGGGCAGCACCTGGCTGGCCGAGAGCAGCTCGACGAACTCCTCGCGCGACAACCAGCGCCGTCGCTCGACCAGCTCCACCTGTGCCACCGCCAGCACGCCACCGAAGCCCTGCAGCGCGAGTCGGTTGAAGGCGAGGAACAGCTCGCCGGGCGAGCGCGGCAGGCTGCCGTCGCTCATGCGGCTCTCCGTGCTCGCGCGGCCGCCCACGCACTCAGTCCCATGGCCACCAGCATCCACAGCACGCCGACGCCACTCAGCCAGGTGAAGCCGGAGTGCGCCAGCAGCACGCCGCCGCTGGCCGCGCCGACCGCCTGGCCGAGGTAGATGGCCGAGGTGTTCAGCGCCATCAGCGCCGGCGCCAGCACCGGCGCGGCCAGGCCCAGCCGGGCCTGCTGCGCCGAGTTGGTCGAGAAGCAGCCCAGCGCCCAGGGCACCAGCACGATGGCCATGCTGGCGAAGCCGGTGGCCAGCGGCCAGGCCAGCAGCGACAGCGTGGTCAGCGCCAAGGCCAGCGCTACGCTGCGCGCCGCGCCGAAGCGGTCGATGTGCCGGGTCAGCAGCACGTTGCCGATCAGGCCGAACAGGCCGAACCAGGCGAAGAGGCCGCTGATCTGCGCCGGCGTGGCGCCGAGCACCTGCCGGTAGTAGGGCGCCATGTAGGAGAACAGCGTGAACTGCCCGGCGCTCTGCAGTGCGGTGACGGCGACGATGGCCATCAGCACCGGGTGGGTCACGGCCTCGCGCCATGCCGCCAGCGACAGCGCTGCCGGCTTCACGCCATCGGGCATCGCGGCGTAGACCCAGGCCGATGCACCGGCCGCCAGCAGCGCAACCGCGCCGAAGGCAACGCGCCAGCCGAAGGTCTCGCCCAGCCAGGCGGCGATCGGCATGCCTAGCACCGAGGCCAGCGACCAGCCGAGGAAGACGAAGGTGATGGCCCGGCCGCGTTGCTCGGGTGGCGTCATGTGGCCGATCGCGGCCGCGGCCTGCGGCGTGAACACCGCAGCGCCGAGCATGCACAGCGCACGCACCGGCGCCAGCGCGGCGTAGTCGGGCATCAGCGCCGACAAGGCGTGGCCGACCGCATACCAGGCCAGCGCGAAGGCCAGCAGCCGGCGCCGGTCGAAACCGGCCACCCAGTTGGCCAGCAGCGGCGCGCACAGGCCCATGACCACCGCGCCGATCGCGATCAACTGCCCGGCCAGGGCCACCGACACCTGCAGCGAGTGCGCCAGGTCGTTGAGCGTGCCGGCAACGACCATCACGCCGCAGCCGATCACGAAGTTGCCGCTCAGCAAGGCCCACTTGACTGCGGGCGAAGCCCCGCTCATCGGATCACGCGCAACGCTTCCGGGTTGACGATGTTCGTCGGCTTCTGCTGGATGAAGTTGACGACGTTCTCGAACGCCGCGCGGAAGTAGAGCTCGTAGCTGTCCTGCTCGACGTAACCGATGTGCGGCGTGCAGACCGCGTTCTCCAGCCGCAGCAGCGGGTGGCCCTGCAGGATGGGCTCGCTCTCGAACACGTCGACCGCGGCCATGCCGGGGCGGCCGCGGTTCAGCGCGCCGACCAGCGCACCTTCCTCGATCAGCTCGGCGCGCGAGGTGTTGACCAGCAGCGCCGTCGGCTTCATGCGCGACAGCGCGTCGAGCTTGACGATGCCGCGGGTGTTCTCGGCCAGGCGCAGGTGCAGCGAGAGCACGTCGCTGGTGTCGAAGAACTGCTCGCAGCTTTCTGCAGCGGTGTGGCCATCGGCCGCAGCGCGCAGGCGCGAGCTTTCGCTGCCCCACACCTGCACCGTCATGCCGAAGGCACGGCCGTAGCCGGCGACCATCTGGCCGATCTTGCCGTAGCCCCAGATGCCCAGCGTGCGGCCCTTGAGCACCATGCCGATGCCGAAGTTGGGCGGCATCGAGGCGGCCTTCAGCCCCGACTGCTGCCAGGCGCCATGCTTGAGGTTGCCGATGTACTGCGGCAGCCGGCGCATCGCCGCCATGATCAGCGCCCAGGTCAGTTCGGCCGCGGCCACCGGCGAGCCGGTGCCTTCGGCCACCGCGATGCCCAGCCGCGTGCAGGTCTCGATGTCGATGTGCGGGCCGACCCGGCCGGTCTGCGCGAGCAGCTTCAGCCGCGGCAGCTTCTCGAGCAGCTGGCGCGGGAACTGCGTGCGCTCGCGGATCAGCACCAGCACGTCGGCGTCCTTCAGGCGGATCGACAGCTGGCCGATGCCCTTGACGGTGTTGGTGAAGACCTTGGCGTTCAGGTGTTCCAGCAGCTCGGCGCATTGCAGCTTGCGCACGGCGTCCTGGTAGTCGTCGAGGATGATGATGTTCACGGCGGCGCGGGCGGTGGGCTCTCTGTCCCGATTGTGCACGCCGGCCGCCGCCCCGCTAGGATCGCCGGCTCCCGCATCCCTTCCCGGAGCTCCCATGGCGATCTCGATGTATTCGGCCAGCGTGCCGGTGTTCACCCGCATGCTCGACCACCTGCTGCAGTGGCTGGACAAGGCCGAGGCCCACGCCCAGGCGAAGAAGTTCGACACCTCGGTGTACCTCGCCGCCCGACTGGCGCCGGACATGCTGCCCTTCACCAAGCAGATCCAGATCGCCTGCGACGCGGCCAAGTTCGGCGTCGCGCGGCTGGCCGGCGTGGAGTCGCCGAAGTTCGACGACAACGAGGCCAGCCTGGCCGAACTGCGCGAACGCATCCGCAAGACCATGGACTTCATCGCGTCGGTGCCGGTCGAGGCGTTCGACGGTTCGGACGACAGGGACGTCGTCGTGCCGCGCCGTGACGGCAACATCGTGCTTAAGGGCGAGTTCTACCTGAAGCACTACGTGCAGCCGAACTTCTACTTCCACGTCACCACGGCCTACGGGCTGCTGCGCCACTACGGCGTGCCGCTGGGCAAGGGCGACTTTCTCGGGGCACTGAGCTGAGGTGGTGGCGGGCTCAGGCGTGACGCTGCCGGTGCACGACCTGGCGCTGTTCATCGGCGCCGCGCTGCTGCTGAACCTGACGCCGGGGCCGGACATGCTGTTCGTCGCCGGCAGCGCCGCCGCGCGCGGGCGGCGTGCCGGGTTGCTGGCGGCGCTCGGCGTCGGTGCCGGCTGCCTGTTTCACACGCTGCTCGCCGCGGTGGGCCTGTCGGCGCTGCTGGCCGCGTCGGACCTGGCTTTCAACGCCGTGAAGTGGGCAGGCGCGGGCTACCTGGTGTGGACCGGGGCGCAGATGCTGCTCGCGCCGCGACGCGATTCGCCCGCGGCCGGCAGCGAGCTGCCGCGCAGCGGCCACCCGTTCTGGCAGGGTGCGCTGACCAATGCCTTGAACCCGAAGGTCGCGCTGTTCTTCCTGGCGTTCCTGCCGCAGTTCATCGACGCCGGTGCTCCCGGCCAGGCGATGTCGCTGCTGGTGCTGGGCACGTTGTTCAACCTCGGCGGCACCGGTGTCAACCTGGTCGTCGCCTGGGTGGCCAGCGGCGTGGCTTCGGGCCTGTCGCAGCACGGCGGGGCGGGGCGGCTGGGCCCCTGGCTGCAGCGCCTGGCCGGCGCGATGTTCGTTGGTCTGGGTGTCAAGCTGGCGCTGAGCTCACGCTGAGCGCGCGGCTCTTCTTCAGGGCCACATGGCCTTGCCGGTGGGCAGGCTGCCGAACCCCGAGCGCGCCGAGCGCGACGGGAAGTGGGCATTGAGCGTTTCGAGCCGGCGGTCGGCCTCGATCTGGCTGCGCTCGAGCGAGACCAGCGCAAACACCTCGGCACGCAAGTGCCAGAGCTCGCGCAGCGATCGGGCGAACTCGATGCGGTCGAGCAGCGGGCCGGCCGCGGGCTGTTCGAGGTCGGCGACGGCGGCGAAGAAGTCGCGGCGGGCATCGGCCAGCGCCA
Source organism: Chitinophaga pinensis (assembly GCA_943370595.1). Taxonomy (GTDB): domain Bacteria; phylum Pseudomonadota; class Gammaproteobacteria; order Burkholderiales; family Burkholderiaceae_C; genus Piscinibacter. The sequence goes on along the minus strand of CALRRO020000001.1, from coordinate 344,308 downwards.
GCGAAGCGTCCTGGCTTAAGGTCACCGGCTCCGCGCTGCCGGTCCAGCTGGCAGTGAACCACTGCTTGACCCGTGCCTTCCAGTCGCCGCCGGAACGGCCGCGTTGCGGGGGGCAGATCTCCAGCCGTGCCGGGCGCGTACGCGCGCCGGTGGGGCGGGGGTCGGGCGAGTGCGAGAGCATGGTGGGTCGGTCCTCCCGTCGAAGCGCGGGCACGCCGTCAGTGTGGACCGGGGCGGCCTCGTGTGGCGCACCGAGAAGCGGCGCAAAGCGCCGTTATTTCACGATGTAACGTAAGCTGTGCGGCACAAGCGATCCGTGGATGGAGACAGAACGATGAGGGGACTTCGTTGGCTGGGCTGGAGCCTGCTGCTGCTCGCGGCTGGCGTGGCAGCAGCGTTTGCCGTGTACCGCGCCCGGGCGCTGCCGCAGCTCGACGGCGCAATGACCTTGCCCGGACTCGGCGGCGAGGTGCGCATCGAGCGTGATGCCTTCGGCATCCCGACGATCCGTGCCGGCAGCGCGGACGATGCCAGCTTCGCGCTCGGCTTCGTGCATGCGCAGGATCGGCTCTGGCAGCTCGAGACCCACAAGCGCATCGGCTCCGGCCGGCTGGCCGAGGCCTTCGGTGCGCCGGCGCTGGAGACCGACCGCTTCCTGCGGGCGCTCGGCGTCAGGCGCGCGGCCGCCGCGCAATGGGGCCGGCTCGAGCCGCGCGCGCGCAGCACGCTGCAGGCCTACAGCGCCGGCGTCAACGCCTTCCTGCAGCAGGAACTGAAGGCGCGCCCGCCCGAGTTCGTCATCCTGGGTCTGCAGCCCGAGCGCTGGACGCCGGAGGACAGCCTGGGCTGGCTGATCATGATGGCCTGGGATCTGGGCGGCAACTGGAGCACTGAACTGCAGCGCATGCGCCTGTCGCTGCAGTTGCCGGTCGGGCGCATCAACGAACTGCTGCCCCCGTACCCGGGAGACAAGCCGCTGGTCACCGCCGACTATGCCGCGCTGTTCCGCGGCCTGAAGGTCGACGGCAAGCTCGGCAGCCAGGCGCTCGCGGCGGCGCCGGAGTCGGGCATCGAAGGCGTCGGCTCGAACAACTGGGTGCTCGCGGGCTCGCACACGACCACCGGTGCGCCGCTGCTGGCCAACGACCCGCACCTCAAGCTCAGCGCGCCCGCGCTGTGGTACTTCGTGCGCATCGAGACGCCCCAGGGCAAGGTGGCCGGTGCCACCATGCCGGGCCTGCCGAGCGTGGTGCTGGGCCAGAACGACCACATCGCCTGGGGCTTCACGAACACCGGGCCGGACGTGCAGGACCTGTACCTGGAGCGCATCCAGCCTGGAGACCCGAGCCGCTACCAGACGCCGCAAGGCTGGGAGGCCTTCGAGACTTTCACCGAAACGATCAAGGTGAAGGGCCAGCCCGACGTGTCGTTGACGGTGCGCGCGACACGCCATGGCCCGGTGATCTCCGACGGCGGCGCGGCCGACGGACTGACCGGCCCCGCGGCCACGCCGAGCTACGCGGTCGCGATGCGCTGGACGGCGCTGGACCCCGATCCGGGCACGCTCGAGGCCAGCCTGGACATGACCCAGGCCCGCTCGGTCGACGAGTTCGTGCGCGCCACGGCGCGCTACGTGGCGCCGATGCAGAACATGGTGGTGGCCGACCGCAGCGGCCGCATCGCCGTGGTCTCGGCCGGGCGCGTGCCGCTGCGCAAGCCCGACAACGAACTCAAGGGCCAGGTGCCGTCGCCCGGCTGGGAGGCGCGCTACGACTGGGCCGGCTACCTCGACCCGACGGCGACGCCGCGCGAGGCCGACCCCGCGCGAGGCTGGATCGCCACCGCCAACCAGCGCATCCACCCGGTCGATTACCCGCACTACCTGACCAGCGAGTGGGCCGCACCGTATCGCATGCAGCGCATCGAGCAGATGCTGTCGGCCAAGGGCAAACATTCGCTCGCCGACCTGCAGGCGATGCAGGCCGACGAGCTGTCGCTGGCGACGGTCCGCCTGCTGCCGGTGCTCAAGCGTGCCGCCTCGGCGCACCCGCTGGCCGCGGCCGCGCAGAAGCAGCTCGAAGGCTTCGATGGCCGCATGGCCGGTGACAAGGCGGCGCCGCTGATCTTCTGGGCCTGGGCACGGCAGCTGTCGCAGGGGCTGTTTGCCGACGAGGCCGGCGAGAAGGTCTGGTCTGCCAGCACCCGCGCCTACCGCGACGCGCTCGAAGGCGTGATGGAGCGCGACGACGCCTGGTGGTGCGACGACAAGTCGACGCCGGCGGCCGAGACCTGCGCTCAGCAGAACACCGCGGCGCTGACACGCGCACTCGACGAGCTGCAGGCGCTGCAGGGCCCGGACCTTGCTGCCTGGCGATGGGACCGGGCCCATCAGGCCCGCAGCGAGCACCGCCCGTTCAGCAAGGTGAAGTGGCTGGCGCGCTGGTTCGAGCTGCGCGCGCCGGTGGGCGGCGACACCTACACGGTCAACGTCTCGCGCGTGAACCTGAAGCCCGACAGCAGCACCGGCGAGCTGTACCTCGACGAGCACGGCCCATCGCTGCGCGCGGTCTACGACCTGGGCGACCCGGCGCAGTCGCGCTTCATGCACTCCAGCGGCCAGTCGGGGCTGCCACTGTCGCCGCTGTACGGCAGCTTCGTGCAGCGCTGGGCGAAGGTGGAGTATGTGCCGGTGTGGGGCGGGGCGGCGGAGCACACGCTGGTGCTGAAGCCCCAGCGCTGAACGTCGATCAGACGGACTCAGACGGAGCCGAACAAGGCCTTGCGCTGCGGCGTGTACTTCCACCACGGCGCGGCCGGTGCGCCGCGCATGAAGTCGGTGGCGGCCATGAAGGTGTCGAGCACGCACGGGTCCTGGCGCTGGCCGGTGGCGGCGCAGAGCTTCTGGTAGAGCACGAAGGCATCCTTGCCGCGCAGCTCGGCGGGCGTGCGGATGCCGATCAGGCGCAGGTCGGCGGCCAGGGCCGGGCCGATGTTCGGCAACTGCTCAAGCTCGCGGCACTCGGCCGCGGTGGCCGCCTTCGGGGCCTTGATCACGGGCGCCGGGCTCATCGTGATCACATCAGCATGTTGTTGCGGATCAGGCCGACGGCCAGGCCCTCGAGTTCGAAGTCTTCCTCGCCGGGCTGCACGACGATGGTCTGGAAATCGGGGTTCTCGGGGATCAGCTCGACCACGCCACGGGTGCGGCGGAAGCGCTTGACAGTGACCTCGTCGCCCAGGCGCGCCACGACGATCTGACCGTTCTTCGCGTCCTTCGCCTTCTGCACGGCGAGCAGGTCGCCGTCCATGATGCCGGCGTCGCGCATGCTCATGCCGCGCACCTTGAGCAGGTAGTCGGGCCGGCGTGGGAACATGCTGGCCTCGACCAGGTAGGTCTGGTCGACATGCTCCTGCGCGAGGATCGGGCTGCCGGCCGCAACGCGGCCGATCAACGGCAGCGACAGCTGCGCCAGGCTGGGCAGCGGCAGCGTGAACTGCTTGCCGCGCGACTCGTTGAGCGCACGCAATGTGTCAGACTTCAAGCGGATGCCGCGCGAGGTGCCGCCCACGAGCTCGATGACGCCCTTGCGCGCCAGGGCCTGAAGGTGCTCCTCGGCGGCGTTGGCCGACTTGAAGCCGAGCTCGGCGGCGATCTCGGCGCGCGTCGGCGGGGCGCCGGTGCGTTCGATGGCGCTTTGCACCAGATCCAGGATCTGCTGCTGGCGGTCGGTCAGTTTGGGCTTTTCCTGCACGGGCGCTCCTGGGCGGGAATGACGGCGTCGCTGGATGGATGTCCAGTGGCTGTATTTTCATCCAGTTTGGCAAAAATGCAAGACAGCACACGCACAGTGGCCGTGCTGGCCACCGGCGGCACGATCGCCGGTACGGCCGCGGATGCCTCGGACAACATCGGCTACTCGGCCGCGCAGCTCGGTGTGAAGGCGCTGGTCGACGCGGTGCCGGCGCTGCGCGAGGTGCCCCTGCTGACCGAGCAGGTGGCGCAGCTCGACAGCAAGGACATGGACTTCGCCGTCTGGGCCGCGCTGGCCCGGCGCGTGGCCGCGCTGCTGGCGCGCGAGGACATCGCCGGCATCGTCATCACCCACGGCACCGACACGCTGGAAGAGACCGCCTATGCGCTGCAGCGCCTGCTGGCGCCGGCCAGGCCGGTGGTGCTGTGCGCGGCGATGCGCCCGGCCACGGCGCTGCTGCGCGACGGCCCGCAGAACCTGCTGGACGCGGTGAGCCTGGCCCGCGAGAGCGGCGCGCGCGGCGTGATGGCGGTCCTCGCCGGCACGGTGCACTCTGCGCTGGACGTGCGCAAGGTGCACAGCTACCGGGTTGATGCCTTCGGCTCGGGCGATGCCGGGCCGCTGGGCTACGTGGAGGAAGGGCGACTGCGGCGCTTGCGCGAGTGGCCGGCGGGTGAGGCGTTCGGGCTCGAATGCCACGCGAAGGGCGACTGGCCCTGGGTCGAGATCGTCACCAGCCACGCCGGAGCGCGGCCTGAGAGCGTCAAGGCATTGGTGTCCGCGGGGGTGAAGGGCATCGTCGTGGCCGGCACCGGCAACGGCAGCCTGCATCACGCATTGGAAGCGGCGCTGCTGGAAGCGCAGCGCGCGGGCATCACCGTCTGGCGCAGCACGCGCTGCGGAGCCGGACCGGTGCAGATGAAACCCGGCGACGGCTTGCGCGCCGCCGGCACGCTGACGCCGGTGCAGGCGCGCATCGAGCTGATGTTGCAGCTGATGCGCGCCTGAACGGCACGGCGGATCAGACCACCGTCAGCGTCACGTCGATGTTGCCGCGGGTCGCGTTTGAGTACGGGCAGACCTTGTGGGCCGCGTCGACCAGCGCCTGGGTCTCTTCCTTGGCCCAGCCCGGCACGCTGATGCGCATCGCCACCTGGATGCCGAAGCCGGCCGGGATCGGGCCGATGCCGACGTCGGCGCTGATCGTGGCGTCGGCCGGAACGACCTTCTTCTGCGTGCCGGCGACGAACTTCATCGCGCCCATGAAGCAGGCCGAGTAGCCCGCGGCGAACAGCTGCTCGGGGTTGGTGCCGTTGCCGTTGCCGCCCATCTCCTTCGGCGGCGCCAGCGTGACGCTGAGCTTGCCGTCGTCGGACTTCGACGTGCCTTCGCGGCCGCCGGTGGTGGTGGCGTGGGCGGTGTAGATGATCTTCTCGAGGGCCATGGTTGCCTCCTTCAGGCGTGGTGGGACAGGGTGGGGGCGTCGAGCAGCTGCGTGCGCAGCTGCTGCAGGCGCCGGGTGAGCCCGACGAGTTCGTCGGCACTGCAGCCGGTGGCGGCCGCGAGTTCGCGAGGCACCGAGGCAGCGCGGCGCTTCAGCGCCCTGCCCTCGGTGGTGAGGTGGACCAGCACGCGGCGCTCGTCATCGGCCGCACGGGCGCGGCTGAGCCAGCCCGAGGCCTCCATGCGCTTGAGCAGCGGCGTCAGCGTGCCGGAGTCGAGGAACAGGCGCTCGCCGAGTTCGCCGACAGTCAAGCCGTCGCGCTCCCACAGCACCAGCAGCGCGAGGTACTGCGGGTAGGTCAGGCCGAGCGGTTCGAGCAGCGGCTTGTAGAGCCGGGTCATGGCCAGCGACGCCGAATACAGCGCAAAGCACAGCTGCTGGTCGAGCTGCTGCCAGTCTGCGGCAGCAGCCGGTGCGGTGGAGGTCGTCGTGCGGGCCATGCATGAACTGTACTGTCAATCGAACAATTAGATTGTGTGCAATATAAATACCTTGCCGCGAGCAGGGTGACCGGCAGGGCGCTCAGCCCGCCGAGGTCATCTCGTCAATGCGGGTGCTCAGCTCGAGCCAGCGCGCCTCGAGCCGCTCGATCTCGTCGTTGACCGCCTTCAGACGCTTGCCGGCCTCGGCCAGCTTCTCCGGCGTCAGCGAGGTGTCGGCAAAAGCCGCCTCGAGCTTGTCGCGTTCACCGAACAGCACGTTCATGCGGTGGTCGGTCAGCGTCAGCTCCTTCTTCAGCGGCTTGGCTTCGTCCGCACGCGCCTGGCGCGCCGCGGCGGCGGCCTTGCGGTCTTCCTTGCGTTTCGGAGCGGCCTCCTCGCGCAGCTTGCGCGACTGCGCCGACGCCGCCTTGGAGGCCTCGCGCGACTGCTCGAGCAGCCACTTCTGGTAGTCGTCGAGGTCGCCGTCGAAAGGCTTCAGCGCGCCGCCGGCGACTAGCCAGAACTCGTCGCAGACCTCGCGCAGCAGCGCACGGTCGTGGCTGACCAGCATCACCGTGCCCTCGAACTCGTTGAGCGCCATCGACAGCGCTTCGCGCGTGGTCAGGTCGAGGTGGTTGGTCGGCTCGTCCAGCAGCAGCAGGTTGGGGCGCTGCCACACCAGCATGGCCAGCACGAGGCGCGCCTTCTCGCCGCCGGACAGCGTACCGACGGGCTGCGTGACCATGTCGCCGACGAAGCGGAACGAGCCGAGGAAGTCGCGCAGTTCCTGCTCGCGCGCGGCCGGCCCGACGTCGCGCGCCAGCCGCACCATGTGCATCAGCGGGCCGTCGGCCGGCGAGAGCACGTCGAGCTCCTGCTGCGCGAAGTAGCCGATCACCAGGCCCTTGCCTTCGGTCATCGTGCCGGCCAGCGCCGGCAGTTCCTGCGAGATCGTCTTCACGAAGGTCGACTTGCCCTGGCCGTTGGCGCCGAGGATGCCGATGCGCTGGCCGGCCAGCACCGAGCGGCCGATGCCGGAGACGATGCGGGTTTCGCGGCCGCCGTCGGCACGGTAGCCGCAGGCGAGGTCGGAGAAGGCGAGCATCGGGTTCGGCAGCGACAGCGGCTCGCGGAACTCGAACTGGAAGTCGCTGGCCGTCAGCACCGGCGCCAGCTTCTCCATGCGTGCCAGTGCCTTCACGCGGCTCTGCGCCTGCTTGGCCTTGCTGGCCTTGGCCTTGAAGCGGTCGATGAACTTCTGCAGGTGCGCCATGCGCTCCTGCTGCTTGGCGTAACTGGCCTGCTGCAGCGCCATGCGCTCGGCGCGCATCTCCTCGAAGGTGGTGTAGTTGCCGCCGTAGCGGGTCAGCTTGGTCTCGTCGAGGTGCAGCGTGACCTTGGTGATCGCGTCGAGGAACTCGCGGTCGTGGCTGATGACGATCAGCATGCCCGCGTAGCGCTGCAGCCAGGCTTCCAGCCAGACGAGGGCGTCCAGGTCCAGGTGGTTGGTCGGCTCGTCGAGCAGCATCAGGTCGGCCGGGCACATCAGCGCGCGCGCCAGCTGCAGGCGCATGCGCCAGCCGCCGGAGAAGCTGTTCACCGGCGCATCGAGCTGCTCGCTGCGAAAGCCCAGGCCCATCAGCATGGCCTGCGCGCGGGCGCGGGCGTCGAAGCCGCCGGCGTCCTGGATGGCGTGGTGGGCCTCGGCGATCTCGTGGCCGTCGTCGGCCGCCTCGGCGGCGGCCAGGCGCTGCTGCGCCAGTGTCAGAGGAACGTCACCCTGCAGCACGAAGTCGGTCGCGCCTTCGTCGGTCTCGGGCATGTCCTGCGCCACCTCGGCCATGCCGCCGGGCTGCTGCCAGCGCGGCGGCATCTGCACCTCGCCGGTGTCGGCCTGCAGCTTGCCGGTGAGCAGCGCGAACAGCGAGGACTTGCCGGCGCCGTTGCGGCCGACCAGGCCGATCTTCTCGCCCGGCTGCAGCGTGACGCTGGTGTGATCCAGCACCAGCTTGACGCCGCGTCGCAGCGAGATGTCGTTCAGTACCAGCATGCGTTCAGCCTTCGAGGTGGCGGGCGAGTTTCACCAGCGCGTCGCGGGTCATCAGCAGCACCTGGTCGTCGCCGGCGCTGGTGGGCAACCAGGCGACCTCGGCGCGCGGGAAGGCGCGCTCGAAGTTCCAGCGTTCGTTGCCGATCTCCAGCACCAGCACGCCGTCGGCGTTGAGATTCGCCGGCGCGTCGCGCAGGATGCGCCGCACCAGGTCCATGCCATCGTCGCCGCCGGCCAGCGCCAGCCCCGGTTCGGCCCGGTATTCCGCCGGCAGCTTCGCCATGCTGGCGCTGTTGACGTAAGGCGGGTTGCACAGGATCAGGTCATAAGGGCCGCGCACCGCGTTCAGCAGGTCCGACTGCAGCAGGCGGATGCGCGTGCCCAGCTTGTGCCGGTCGACGTTGATGCGCGCCACGGCCAGCGCGTCCTCGGAGATGTCCGCCGCATCGACGTCCACTTCGGGGTAGGCCATCGCGGCGATCACCGCGAGGCTGCCGTTGCCGGTGCACAGGTCCAGCACCTGCTTCGTGCGGTCCGACAGCCACGCGTCCAGCGTGCCCTCGCCCTCGCCATCGGCGAGCAGCTCGGCGATGAAGGAGCGCGGCACGATCACGCGCTCGTCGACGTAGAAGGGCACGTTCTGCAGCCAGGCCTCCTTCGTGAGGTAGGCGGCGGGCTGGCGGGTCTCGATGCGCTGCGTGACCAGCGCCTCGGCCTTGGCCTGCTCGTCGGCCGAGAGATCGCGCTGGGCGCGCTGCTCCAGGGCATCCAGCGGCAGGCCGAGCGAGAACAGCACCAGCCAGGCCGCTTCGTCGAAGGCGTTGGTGGTGCCGTGGCCAAACGAAACGCCCGCCTGTTTGAGGCGGGCGCTTTGCGCGGTGATCAGTTCGATGAGCTTCATGTGAGCATCGCCTCGAGCGTGCGGCGGTAGATGTTCTTCAAGGGATCGAGGCTGGCCACCTCGACCCATTCGTCGATCTTGTGGATGCTGGCGTTCAGCGGCCCGAACTCGACCACCTGCGGGCAGAGCTTGGCGATGAAGCGGCCGTCGGAGGTGCCGCCGGTGGTCGACAGTTCGGTCGCCACGCCGGTCTCGGCGCGGATCGCCCCGGCCAGGGCCTCGCTGAGCGTGCCCACCGGCGTCAGGAAGGGTTCGCCACCGAGCGTCCAGTCGATGACATGGTCCAGGCCGTGGCGATCGAGCACCGCGTGCACGCGCTGCCTCAGCGACTCGGGCGTCGACTCGGTCGAGAAGCGGAAGTTGAAGTCGACCACCAGCGTGCCCGGGATGACGTTGGTCGCGCCGGTTCCGGCGTGGATGTTCGACATCTGCCAGCTGGTCGGCGGGAAGTAGTCGTTGCCGCGGTCCCACTCGATCGCGGCCAGCTCGGCCAGCGCCGGCGCGGCGAGGTGGATCGGGTTCTTCGCCAGATGCGGGTAGGCGATGTGGCCCTGCACGCCCTTGACCGTCAGCTTGCCGGACAGCGAGCCACGCCGGCCGTTCTTGACCATGTCGCCGAGGCGGTCCACCGAGGTCGGCTCGCCGACGATGCAGGCGTCCAGCCGGACACCCCGCGAGCGCAGCCACTCGACCACCTTCACCGTGCCGTCGTTGGCCGGGCCTTCCTCGTCGCTGGTCAACAGGAAGGCGAGCGAACCGCGGTGCGCCGGGTGCGTGGCGACGAACTCCTCGGTGGCCACCACCATCGCGGCCAGCGAGCTCTTCATGTCGGCCGCGCCGCGCCCGTACAGCCGGCCGTCGCGGTGGGTGGGCACGAACGGGTCGCTGCGCCACTGCTCCAGCGGGCCGGTGGGCACGACGTCGGTGTGGCCGGCGAAGGCCAGCAGCGGCGCGGCCGCATCGCCACCGCGGCGGATGGCCCACAGGTTGGTGACGCGGAAGTCGGCCGGCCCCGACACCAGGGTCTCGAACTCGAAGCCCAGCGGCAGCAGACGCTCGTGGATGATCTGCTGGCAGCCCCCGTCGTCCGGCGTCACCGAGCGGCAGGCGATCAGCTGTTCGACGAGGTGCAGCGTGCGCGACATCTCGCTCAGTTCGGGCGCAGCAGGCCCGACATGGTGCTGGTCTCTTCGCGCACGTCGAGCTGGATGTCGGTGAAGGTCGGCTGGTCGTCCGTCTCTTCCTTCTTCGGCTGGATGCGCGACACCGGCGACATGTCGTTCTGCAGGCGCCACATCAGGTTGGTCGGCGAGTCGGCGTAGGCCAGGCCCTCGTCGCGGGTGATCATGTCGGTGGTGATCAGGCGCGCCAGATCCTGCTCGAAGGTCTGCGAGCCTTCGGCCAGCGACTTCTCCATCGCTTCCTTGACGCCGGTGAAGTCGCCCTGTTCGATCAGCTCGGAGACCAGCTTGGTGTTGAGCATCACCTCCACCGCCGGCACGCGGCCGCCGGAGACGGCGCGCACCAGGCGCTGCGAGATCACGGCCTTCAGGCCGGCGGCCAGGTCGGCCAGCAGGGCGGGGCGGGCTTCCGGCGAATAGAACGACAGGATCCGGCCCAGCGCGTGGTACGAGTTGTTCGCGTGCAGGGTCGAGAGCACCAGGTGGCCCGAGAGGGCATACGAGATCGCCGAGGTCATGGTCTCGCGATCGCGGATCTCGCCGATCATGATGCAGTCAGGTGCCTGGCGCAGCGCGTTCTTCAGGCCGATTTGCAGCGAGTTGGTGTCGCGGCCGACCTCACGCTGGTTGATCACCGACTTCTTGTTGGTGAACAGGAACTCGATCGGATCCTCGATGGTCAGGATGTGGCCGGCCATCTGCTGGTTGCGCTGCTCGAGCATGGAGGCGAGCGTGGTGCTCTTGCCGGTGCCGGTGGCGCCGACCATCAGGATCAGGCCGCGCTTCTCGAGGATCAGCGTGTTCAGGATCGGCGGGACGTTCAGGCTCTCCAGCGTCGGGATGACCACCGGGATGCAGCGGAACACCGCGGCGATCGAGCCGCGCTGCTTGAAGCCCGAGAGGCGGAAACTGCCGACGCCGGGCAGGCCCACGCTCATGTTCAGCTCGCCGGTGTCGTCGAGCTCTTCCAGCTGCGTCGGCGTCAGCAGCTCGGCCAGCAGCTGGCGCGGTTGCGTGTGCGTCAGCGGCTGGTCGGACAGCTGCAGCAGCTGCCCGTTGATCTTGATGAGGATCGGCGAATTGGCCGACAGGTAGACGTCCGACGCGCCTTTCTCCGCCATCAGGCGAAGCACGCGTTCCATGTTCCCACCGCTCATGCCGATCCTCCCGGAAGTGTCGAGTTGGTGCCTGTTCAGGCGCGCAGCAGATCGTTGATGCTGGTCTTGGCGCGCGTCTGCGCATCGACGCGCTTGACGATCACCGCACAGTACAGGCTGTACTTGCCATCGGCGCTGGGCAGGTTGCCGCTGACCACCACCGAGCCGGCCGGGATGCGGCCGTAGCTGACCTCGCCGGTGGCGCGGTCGTAGATCTTGGTGCTCTGGCCGATGTACACGCCCATCGAGATCACCGAGTTCTCCTCGACGATCACGCCTTCGACGATCTCGCTGCGCGCGCCGATGAAGCAGTTGTCCTCGATGATGGTCGGGTTGGCCTGCATGGGCTCGAGCACGCCGCCGATGCCGACGCCGCCGGACAGGTGCACGTTCTTGCCGATCTGAGCGCAGGAGCCGACTGCCGCCCAGGTGTCGACCATGGTGCCCTCGTCGACGTAGGCGCCGATGTTCACGAAGCTCGGCATCATGATGACGTTCTTCGCGAGGTAGGAGCCGCGGCGTGCCACGGCCGGCGGCACCACGCGGATGCCGGTGGCGCGCATCGCGTCTTCGCTGACGTGGGTGAACTTGGTCTCGACCTTGTCGAAGAAGCTCAGGTCGCCGGCGCGCATCACGTGGTTGTCGTTCAGGCGGAAGCTCAGCAGCACCGCCTTCTTGACCCACTGGTTGACCGTCCACTGGCCCACGCCCTGGCGCTCGGCCACGCGCAGCCGGCCGGCGTTGAGGTCGGCGATCACCTGCTCGACCGCATCGCGCACCTCGGGGCTGTTGACGGCGGTGATCGTCGCGCGGCTTTCCCAGGCGAGGTCGATGATGTTCTGCAGTTGTTGGCTCATGGCTCAGCGGGCTTGGATGAAGGAAACGATGCGCTGCGCGGCCTCGAGGCATTCGTCGACGCCGGCCACCAGGGCCATTCGCACACGACCGGCCCCGGGGTTGATGCCGCCGGACTCGCGCGCGAGCAGGCTGCCGGGCAGCACCGCCACATTGTATTGAGCGAGCAACTGCAGCGCGAAGGCTACGTCGTCGCCGCCCTCGATGCCGGCCCAGAGGTAGAAGCCGGCGTCGGGCAGCGCGACATCCATCACGCCGGCCAGCAGCGGCGTGACCTGCGCGAACTTGGCGCGGTAGAGGTTGCGGTTGTCGACCACGTGCGCCTCGTCGTTCCAGGCGGCGATGCTGGCCGCCTGCACCACCGGGCTCATCGCGCTGCCGTGGTAGGTGCGGTAGAGCAGGAACTGCTTGAGCAGGGCGGCGTCGCCGGCCACGAAGCCCGAGCGCATGCCCGGCACGTTGGAGCGCTTGGACAGGCTGGTCAGCGCGATCAGGCGGCGGAAGTCCTGGCGGCCGAGCTGCACCGCGGCTTCCAGGCCGCCCAGCGGCGGTTCGTCGCGGAAGTAGATCTCCGAGTAGCACTCATCGGAAGCGATCACGAAGCCGTGGCGGTCGCTCAGCTCGAACAGCAGCTTCCACTCGGCCAGCGGCATCACCGCGCCGGTCGGGTTGCCGGGCGAGCAGACGTAGAGCAACTGGGTGCGTGCCCAGACCTCGTCGGGCACGCTGGCCCAGTCGGGCGCGAAGTTGCGCGCCGGGTCGCTGTTGACGAAGGCGGTCTGCGCGCCGGCCCGCAGCGCCGCGCCTTCGTAGATCTGATAGAACGGGTTGGGGCAGACGACGGTGGCGCCGGGCTTCGTCGGGTCGATCACCGTCTGCGCCAGCGCGAACAGCGCCTCGCGCGAGCCATTGACCGGCAGCACCTGCGTGCCGGCGTCCAGCGTCACGCCGTAGCGGCGCTGCACCCAGGCCGCGCAGGCTTCGCGCAGCTTCGGTTCGCCGGCGGTGGCCGGGTAGCTGGCCAGGCCCGCCAGGTTGTCGGTCAGCGCACGCTTGATCAGCTCCGGCGTCGCATGCTTGGGCTCGCCGATGCCCAGGCCGATCGGCTTGAAGGCCGGGTTGGGCACGATGCCGCGCGTCAGCTCGCGCAGTCGTTCGAACGGGTAGGGGTGAAGGCGCGCGAGCAGCGGGTTCATCGGTGGATTATCGGTGCCGCTCTCACAGCAGCCCGGTCTGCGCCGGGTGCGCGGGCAGGTCCACGCGCGGCTGCGGCTTCCAGCCCTTCTTGCGGTGCTCGGCCACCACGTTGGTGTAGATGCCGCCGCGCACGTACCACTTGGCGGTGATGCGGATGAAGCGCGGCTTCGTCGCCTCGACAATGTCGTCGAGGATGGTGTTGGTCACCTTCTCGTGGAACGCACCTTCGTTGCGGTAGCTCCAGAAGTACATCTTCAGGCTCTTCAGCTCCACGCAGAGCTCGTCGGCGATCATGTCGATGGTGAAGTGCGCGAAGTCGGGCTGGCCGGTCAGCGGGCAGTGGCAGGTGAACTCGGGCACCTGGAACTGGATGACGTAGTCGCGCTCCGGCGCCGGATTCGGGAAGACGTGCAGCTCCTTGCTCGGCACGCTCGGCGGGTTCGGCGGCATCGGGCGCTCGTTGAGCTTCGGTCGGGCGGGGGACTTCCTGGCCATGGCGGTCACGTCTGGAGAGGGTTTCAGCGGGGCCGCGATGCTATCATCCCGCCCCGCAGACGACCCGCGACATCGCGGGTTTTCTCATATGAATCAAGGACTTGGCAGAGGGTTCCAACACCCTCACGCTGAGCAGCCCATCGCTCTCCCATGCGCCTGAACTCGATCAAGCTCTCCGGCTTCAAGTCCTTCGCCGAGCCCACCAACTTCCAGTTGCCCGGCCAACTGGTCGGCGTGGTCGGGCCCAACGGCTGCGGCAAGTCCAACATCATGGACGCGGTGCGCTGGGTGCTGGGCGAGAGCAAGGCGAGCGAACTGCGCGGCGAGTCGATGCAGGACGTGATCTTCAACGGCTCGGGCAACCGCAAGCCGGCGAGCCGCGCGAGCGTCGAGCTGGTGTTCGACAACGCCGACGCGCGTGCCGGTGGCCAGTGGAACCAGTTCACCGAGATCGCGGTGAAGCGCGTGCTGACGCGCGACGGCACCAGCAGCTACTACATCAACAACCAGCCGGTGCGCCGCCGCGACGTGCAGGACGTCTTCCTCGGCACTGGCCTGGGCCCGCGCGCCTACGCCATCATCGGCCAGGGCACGATCAGCCGCATCATCGAATCCAAGCCCGAGGAGCTGCGCCTGTTCCTCGAGGAAGCCGCCGGCGTCTCGAAGTACAAGGAGCGTCGCCGCGAGACCGAGAACCGCCTGAAGGACACGCGCGAGAACCTGACCCGCGTGGAAGACATCCTGCGCGAGCTGAGCAGCAACCTCGACAAGCTGGAGAAGCAGGCCGAGGTGGCGCAGCAGTACCGTGGCCTGCAGCAAAGCGGCGAGCTGAAGCTGCACCAGCTGTGGTTCCTCAAGCACCGTGACGCGGCGAGCGAGGAAGAGCGTGTCAAGAAGGCCGTGCTGGAGGCCACCAACGCGCTGGAAGCGCGCATGGCCGAGCTGCGCCACGGCGAGGCCGAGCTGGAGACGATCCGCCAGGCCCATTACGCCGCCAGCGACGAGCTGCACGGTGCCCAGGGGCTGCTCGCCGAAGCGGCGCTGGAAGTCAGCCGCCTCGAGGAGCGCATCCGCTATGTGGTCGAGGGGCGCGCACGCGTCGAGCAGCGCCTGGCCGAACTGAAGGCCAGCAACGAGCAGTGGGACGAGCGCCGCCAGCAGGCCGAGGACGAACTCGGCCAGATCGCCGAGCAGATCGCCGCTGCCGAGGAGCAGGGCGAGGTGCTGGCCGCGCAGGCCGAGGAGCAATCGGGCAACCTGCCGGGCTTCGAGGACGCGGTGCGCGCCGCGCAGGGCAAGAGCAACGAGCAGCGCAACGTCGTCGCGCAGGTGCAGCAGCAGATCCAGCTGCTCGCCGCGGAAAGCCGCAACATCGACGATCAGCGCCGCCAGTTCAACGCGCGGCGCGAGCGCCTGGCCGCCGAGAAGCAGCAGCTCGCCGCGCCGGACATGCAGCGCCTGGGCGAGCTGAAGCAGCAGTACGCGGTGGCCGAGGAAGCCCAGACCACGGCCGACGCGCGCCTGCACGAGCTGGGCGAACAGGTGCCGGCGCTCGACGAGGAGCGCCGCGCGAAGCAGGAGCAGGTCAACACCGAATCGGCCCGCCACGCCGACCTGAGCGCCCGCCTGGAGGCGCTGCGTGCGCTGCAGGAGAAGGTGCAGACCGAGGGCAAGCTCAAGCCCTGGCTGGCCAGGCATGGCCTCGACGGCCTGCACGGCCTGTGGACCAAGGTGCACATCGAGCCCGGCTGGGAGACCGCGCTGGAGTCGGCGCTGCGCGAGCGGCTGAACGCACTGGAGGTCGGCCGCATCGAGACCGTGCGTGCCTTCGCCGACGACGCACCCCCGGCCAAGCTGGCCTTCTACACGCCGCCGAACGCTTCGATTGCCAACACCCACCAGACGCTGCCGCGGCTGTCGGACCTGCTGCGCCTGGGCGACGCGGGTCTGAAGGCGCTGCTCAACGACTGGCTGGAAGGTGTCTACACCGCCGCCAGCATCGAGGAAGCGCTGGCCGCGCGCGGCAAGCTGACGCACGGCGAAGTGATCATGACCCGCGAGGGCCACCAGGTCAGCCAGTTCGCCGTCACCTTCTACGCGCCCGACTCCGAGCAGGCCGGCATGCTGGCGCGTGCGCAGGAGATCGAGAACCTGGAGCGCCAGCAGCGCGCCCAGGCGCTGATCGCCGACGAGTCGCGCAGTGCGCTGGTGCGCGCCGAGGCGGCCTACACCGAGGCTTCGCAGCGGCTGGCCACGGTGCGCCGCGATGCGGCCGAGACGCAGACGCGCGCGCACCAGTTGCAGGTCGAGCTGCTGCGCCTGTCGCAGCTGGCCGAGCAGACGAGCACGCGCCGCGCCCAGCTCGACGAGGAACTCGCCGAGCTCGACGGCCAGCTCGAGGAGCTGAACGAGCGTCGCGCCACCGGCGAGGCGAAGTTCGAGGAGCTGGACATGCAGCTCGCGACCACGCAGGAGCGCCACGCCGAGCTCGACGAAGCGGTGATCACCGCCGAGCGCAAGCTCGCCGAGGCGCGCGAGCAGCTGCGCACGCTGGAGCGGCAGAGCCAGGAGGCGCAGTTCCATGCGCGCTCGCTGGCGGCGCGGCGTGGCGAGCTGCAGCGCGGCATCGAGACGGCGGTGCAGCAGGCGGCGGCCAACCAGTCGTCGGCCGAGCAGCTGCAGGACGAGCTGGAGCGGCTGACCGATGCCGCCGCCCAGGCCGGACTGCAGACCGCACTCGCGCTGAAGTTGGAGCGCGAGGCCGCGCTCGGCGCCAAGCGCAGCGAGTACGACGACCTGACGCTGCGCATGCGCCGCTCGGAAGAGCAGCGCCTGCAGCACGAGCAGAGCCTGCAGCCGCTGCGCGACCGCATCACCAAGCTGCAGCTCGAGGAGCAGGCGGCGCAGCTCGGCGGAGCGCAGTACCTCGAGCAGCTCAGCGCCGCCAACGTCGACTTCGAGGCCCTGGCCCAGGGCATCGAAGCCGGTGGCGTCAAGCTCCAGGGCCTGCAGAGCGAGATCGACCGCATCAACCGCGAGATCAACGCGCTCGGTGCGGTCAACCTCGCCGCGCTCGACGAGCTGACCGCTGCGCGCGAGCGCAAGACCTTCCTCGACGCGCAGAACGCCGACCTGAACGACGCGATCAAGACGCTGGAGGACGCGATACACAAGATCGACCTGGAAACGCGCGACCTGCTGGGCAACACCTTCAACCAGGTCAACGAGCACTTCGGCCGCATGTTCCCGACGCTGTTCGGCGGCGGCCAGGCCAGGCTGGTGATGACCGGCGACGAGATCCTCGACGCCGGCGTGCAGGTGATGGCGCAGCCGCCGGGCAAGAAGAACAGCACCATCCACCTGCTGTCGGGTGGCGAGAAGGCGCTGACGGCGATCGCGCTGGTGTTCGCCATCTTCCAGCTCAACCCGGCGCCGTTCTGCCTGCTCGACGAGGTCGACGCGCCGCTGGACGACGCCAACACCGAGCGCTACGCCAAGCTGGTCAAGGAGATGGCGCAGGGCACGCAGTTCCTGTTCATCAGCCACAACAAGATCGCGATGGAGATGGCCGAGCAACTCATCGGCGTGACCATGCAGGAGCAGGGTGTGTCGCGCATCGTGGCGGTCGACATGGAAGCCGCGGTCAGCATGGCCGAAATGGCCTGAGACCGGGAGGCGCCGCATGAGCCTGACCGTTGCGCTCGCACTCTTCGGCGCAGCGGTGCTGGCGGCGATGGCCGGGCATGCCTGGTGGCAGTCGCGCCGCGCGCAGCCGAAGCGCGTGATCGCGCCCCCGCCGGCCGAGGCGCGCGAGCCCGTGCTCGGCGAGCCGGGCAGCGAGCCTGGCTTCGAGCCCGGCGCGCCGGGCGCGCAGCCCGAGGAGCCTGCCGCCGAGCTGAGGCCGGCACGGCGCATGGTGCCGCGCCTGGACGCGTTGATCGATGCCGTTGCGACGCTGTCAGTCGAGGTGCAGATCAGCGGCGAGATGGCGCTGTCGCACCTGCCGCCGACACGCCGCGCCGGCAGCAAGCCCTTCTTCATCGAGGGCCTGAACGCGCTCACGCGCGAATGGGAACCTCCTGCGGCCGGTCAGCGCTACGGCGAGTTCCAGGCCGGCGTGCAACTCGCCAACCGCAGCGGTGCGCTCAACGAGATCGAGTACTCCGAGTTCGTGCAGAAGGTGCAGGCCTTCGCCGACGCGATCGGCGCGATGCCCGACTTCCCCGACATGCTCGAGGCCGTGGCCCGCGCCCGCGAGCTCGACCAGTTCGCCAGCGACCACGATGCCCAGCTCGCCGTGCACCTGCGTTCGCGTTCGGTGGCCTGGAGCGTCGGCTTCATCCAGCAGCATGCGGCGCGGCATGGTTTCGTGCCCGGCATGGTGCCGGGCCGGCTGGTGCTGCCCGGGCTCGAGGAGGGCGCACCGCCCGTGCTGACGCTGGCCTTCGACTCACAGGCGGCGCTGGCCGACGACCCCAACCAGTCGGCGCTGCGCGACGTGACGCTCAGCTTCGACGTGCCGCAGACGGACGCGCATAGCGAGCCCTTCGTCGCCTGGCAGGCCAGCGCGCAGGCCTTGTCGCTGGGCATGGATGCCGAGGTGGTCGACGACAACGGCCACCCGTTGGGCACCGAGAGTTTTGCGGTGATCGGCAGCGAGCTGACGCGGCTCTACGACGAACTGGCCGCGCGCGACCTCGCCGCGGGCTCGGCGGCAGCGCGACGGCTGTTCAGCTGAACCTGCCGTCGCCGCTCAGCGGCCGTTGAGGATCTCTCCGGGGCGGTAGAGCCGGCCACGCTCGCTGAGGCTGGGTTGGGGTGGGGCGGCGGGACGGCAGGCGTCGCCGATGTACCCGCGCACCCACGGCTCGTCGGCGTAACCCCACTGCCCGGTGTGCGGGTTCAGCCAGTAGTGGCCGTCCGGCACGCGGCTGCAGGCGGCGCGGTCGAGTTGGCCGAGTGTCACGTCGTCGACCCGGAGGCCGTTGATCACCACGAGGCGGGTGACCTGGGCCTGGGCCAGCGCCGCGCTGCCGCACATGCCGACGCCGATGCACAGGGTGGCTCGCAGCAGGGTCGAGGGGTGTCTCGTGTTCATGAAGGCTCCAGGTGTTCAGGCCTCGGTGTCAGTTGAGGTTCAGCCCGGGTACCGCCGCCGGCGTCGCCGTGAACGGCTGGCCGGCGCCCAGCCCGAGCTGCCCCTGGTCGTTCCAGCCCCAGGCCAGCACGCTGCCGTCGCTGCGCAGCGCCAGCAGGTGGGCGAGCGTGCCGGTGTGGCCGATCGTCACCGCGATCACGCCGCTGGCCCGCGCCGTGCGCCAGGTTTCGCTGAAGCCTGGCGACAACGAGCCGGTTCCCAGCTCGCCGACCTCGTTGATGCCGACCACGCGCACGCCGCCGTCGCTGCGCACCGCGACCGAGTTCTCCAGGCCGGCGGCGATGGCCACGATGCCCGAGGTGAGCAGTGTGGCCACCGGCGTGCGGCGCTGCGTGCCGGTGCCGTCGCCGAGCTTGCCGTTGCTGTTCGATCCCCAGGCCCAGACGCTGCCGTCGCTGCGCAGTGCGAGCGAATGGTCGTTGCCGGCGGCGATCGCGATCACGCCGCTCAGGCCGCCGACCGCCACCGGCGCGTTGCGCGCGCTGGTGCTGCCATCGCCGAGCTGGCCCTGGTCGTTGGCGCCCCAGGCGCGCACCGTGCCGTCGGCCAGCAAGGCCAGCGAATGGTTGGCACCGCAGGCGATCGCGGTGGCGGTGGCCAGCCCGCCGACCGCGACTGCGCGCAGCCGGTCGGTGTTGCTGCCGTCGCCGAGCTGGCCGTCGGCGTTGTAGCCCATGGCGCGCACCTGCCCGCCCTGGCGCAGCACCAGCGAGTGCAGCGTGCCGGCGCAGATCGAGGTCGCGTCGCTGAACGGCGTGGCGCTGCCGGCGTTGTCCCAGGTCGCAGGCGCTGGGTTCTGCTGCGTCAGGTTGTTGCCGTTGCCGAGCTGGCCGAAGCCGTTGTAGCCCCAGCCGAGCACGCCGCCATCGCTGCGCAGGGCCAGGCCGTGCGCACCGCCGGCGGCGACGGCGCTGACGGCGGCCGCCACGATGCCTGCACCGGGCACGTTGCGCGACTGGTCACCCGCACCGGTGCCGAGCTGTGACGAGGCATCGGTGCCCCAGCTGCGCAGCGTGCCGTCGGCCTGCACCGCCAGAGAGAAGCCGTTGCCGGCGGCCAGTCGCGGCTGCGAGGCGCCGGCCGGCGGCGGCGTGGCGCTGACAGTCAGCCGCGCGGCGTTGCTGGTCGCGTCGCCCGCGCTGTTGCTGGCGATGCAGCGATAGCGAGCGCCGTCGTCACCGGCCTGCACGGCCGGCGTCGTGTACGACGCATTGGTGGCGCCGGCGATGTCGCTCCAGCTCGTGCTGCCGCTGTTCGCTCGCTGCCATTGGTAGGCCACGCCGGTGCCGCTGGCCGCGCAGGAGAAGCTCACCGTGGCGCCGGCGGCCACACTGCGGTCCTGCGGCTGCTGGGTGATGCTCGGCGCGATGACCACCACCGTGACGGTCAAGGTGGCCGCGGCGCTGGTGGTGTCGCCGTCGAGGTTGGAGACGATCACGCGGTAGCGGTCTCCGTCGTCCGTGGCCACCGTGGTGGCGGGCGTGGTGTAGCTGCGTGCCGTCGCACCGGCGATGGCCCGCCAGCTGGCACCCTCGTCGTCCGAGCGTTCCCATCGGTAGCTGAACGGCGGGGCGCCGAGCGCAGTGACGCTGAAGCTTGCCGTGGCCGGCTCGACCACCGACACCGAAGCCGGCGGCACGGTGATCACCGGCGGCTGCACCGCGACGACGAACCACGAGAAGCTGTCGACCGTTGCGATTGCCCGTCCGGCGGAGAAGGCGGCGCCGGGCACCGCCTGCCAGGCACCGGCGCCGTCGGTCTTGTAGAGCACCGGCGTGGCACCGGCGGCCAGGCGCGCGGCATCGAAGGGCACCGTCACCGTCACCGGCGTGGCGAAGTTCGTGCCGTGTGGCGTGAAGGCAAAGACCTCGCCGACCGCGGCCAGCGCCGCGGGCCGCGCCGGCGCGCCCTGGTCGGACTGCGCGACGGCGATCGCCGTGTCCTGCACCAGCGCGCCGGCCGGCACCTCGACCTGCGCGCCAGCCGGGCCTGCGACCGTTCCACCGGCAGCACCGATCCGCGGCGGAGGGTCACCGCCGCCACCGCCGCAGGCGGCCAGCAGCATGCAGGCGGCGATCAGCCAGGGGCCGAAGCGGCGCTCGAGGGCAGGCAACCAGGTCATGGGGACTCCCGTCAGTTGAGGTTCACGCCCGGCACCGGCTGCGGGCGATTGCGTGGCAGCACCGTGCCGTCGCCGAGCTGGCGCGCGTCGTTGCGGCCCCAGGCCCAGACCGTGCCCGCGGCATCCATCGCCAGCGAGTGGTTGAGGCCGGCACCGATTGACACGATGCGGGCTGGCAGCGGGGCAGCCACGCGCGCCGGCACCGCGCTGTCGCGCTCGTGGCCGAGGCCGAGCTGGCCGGACTCGTTGAAGCCCCAGGCGTACACGCGGCCATCGCCGAGCAGCGCCAGCGAGTGGTACGCGCCGGCGGCCACGGCCACGGCGATGCCGGGCAGCGGCACGGCAAACGGGGAGAGGCGTGAGGTCGTCGTGCCATCGCCGAGCTGGCCCGCGCTGTTGTCGCCCCACGCCCAGACGGTGCCGTCGCTGCCGAGTGCCAGCGTGTGGAAGGCGCCGCTGGCGGCGTCGAGCACCGGCGGCAGGCCCGGCACCGGCACCGGCACCAGGCGTGCCTGCAGGCTGCCGTCACCCAGTTCGCCGCGCAGGTTGCAGCCCCAGGACCACAGCGAGCCGTCCCCGCGCACCGCGTGCGAACGTCCTGCGCCGGCGGTGGCGCGTGTCACGCCGGACAGGCGCAGCGGTACCGGCAGGCGCCGCGCCGTGGTGCTGCCGTCGCCGATCTGTCCGCAGTCATTGGCGCCGAAGGCGCGCAGCGGCGCGGACGCCGGCACGGCCAGCGTGTGGCCACCCCCCGCTGCCGCATGGCGCAGCGGCAGTCCGAGCGGATGGCGCAACGGCGTGGCCATGTCGGCGGTGGCGTCGTTGCCGAGCTGTCCGTCGCCGCCGGCGCCCCACAGCCACAGCGAACCGTCGCCGGTGACCGCCGCGTTGTGCCGCTCGCCGATGGCGATCAGCGCCGCATCGGTCAGCGGGCCGACGAGCACCGGCCCTGCGCGCGCGCCGGTGTCGCCGCTGCCCAGTTGTCCCTGGGCATTCGCGCCCCAGCTGAGCACGCGACCATCCGCGCGCAGACCGGCGCTGTGGGCCTGGCCGCCTTGCACGCGCTGCAGCGCCAGCGAGGCGCTCGCGGCGGCCGAGAGCGTCGCCTCGCGGCTGAGCACGCTGCCCAGCGCATTGCGCACGAGCACACGAAGCCGCGCGCCGTCGTCGGCGCTCGCGACGTTGGATATGGTGTAGGTCGCCGACGTTTCGCCCACGACCGGCTGGAACGGCATGCCGGCATCGCTGCGCTCCCACTGGTAGCTCAGGTTGCCACCGCCGGCCCGCACGACGAACTGCGCCGAACGTCCGGCGACCGTGTTCACGTCGTCCGGCTGGTCGAGGATGGCCGGCAGCGTCGGCGCCGGCACCACCGTCAGCAGGGCCGGCCGGCTGCAGGCACTGCCGGCGCTGTTGCTCGCGCACATCGCGAAGCGGGCGCCATCGTCGCTGGCCTGCACGCCGGGCAGCGCAAAGGTGGCGCCGGTGCCGCCGAGGGTGTTGGTCCAGTCGGCCGGGTCGTTCGGGCACGCCTGGGTGGCATTGCAGCGCTTCCACTGCAGCGTCTGCGCCAGTGAGGAGGTGGAGGCTGCGCTGAAGACGGCAGTCGAGCCGATCGTCGCCTGCAGGCCCAGCGGCTGGGTGACGATGGCCGGCGGCAGCGCGTTCACGGTGAGCATCGCCGTCGCGCTGAGCACCGGGTTGAACCCGTCGATTCGCACCTGCACGCTGAAGCGGGCGCCGTCGTCGGCGACGCTGACCGGGTTGAGGAACAGCAGCACGTCGGTCTCGCCAGGCAGCGGGACGCCGCCGCGCAGCCACTGGTAGCGCAGCGTGGCGCCGGGCCGCGGCGTGATCGCGTCGACGCGGAAGAAGCACCAGCCGCCTTCGGCGACCGTGCAGTTGCGCGGCTCGGAGAGGATGCTCGGCTGCACCGGCCAGCCAGGGTCGATGCCGGCGATGGCGCCGCGAACGTTGGAGAAGCCGGTGATGGCGGCACTGAGGCGGTCGCCGTCTCGCTCGGTGACCAGGACCTCCCAGCCCTCGCGGGCCGCCGTGGTCTTCAGCAGCACGAGTTCGTCGGTCGGCGCGACGCTGCCCGCAGGCAGCGTCATCGACAACGTCACTGGCGCCGAGAAGCTCGTGCCGTGTGGCAGCAGCGCGATGGTCTCGCCTCGCACCGGCAGGCTGCCGGGCAGCGGCGGGGCGCCGGCGTCGTCGAGCGCGATGGTCAGCGCGGTGTCGGCGGCGAGTGCGCCAGCCGGCACGGTCAGCGTCACGCCGCCGGGGCCGGCGATCGTGCCACCGGCGGCGCCGATGGTGCGGGTGACGCTCTTCGCCGGCGTGCCGGACGAACCGCCGCCGCCACCGCAGCCGGCGAGCAGCGCCAGCACGAAGCCGAGGGCGAGGAGGGCGGCGCGGCTCACGGTGCCAGCTCCGTCAGCACCAGCGACGCATCGTCGGCGTAGTGGCCGGCGAATTCCTCCGTGGCGTCGTTGGCCACGTCCTCGAAGGCGTAGATCTCGAACAGCAGGTAGCCGGTGCTCGGCGGCAGGCGCAGCGAGGCGAGAGCCTGCTGCCAGGATTCGCCGCCGGTGTTCACCGTCGTCGTTCGCTCGGCCAGCCAGTCGGCGGCGGCATAACGCGCCGGCAGTTCGTCCGGGCTGCCGGCGAAGGCCAGCACGCGCAGGTCGAAGCGGCGGTCGGTGGCGGCATCGCCGACGACACGGTGGAACCAGACGCTGGCATCGGCCTGCATGCGGCCAGACAGCAGCTGTGCCGTGAAGGCCGACAGGTCGACGATCTGCCATTGCTGGCTGGACACCAGCGTCGCGCTGCCGGCGCCGCCGGTGGCCAGGAACTTGAGCATCGCCGCCCCGCCATGCGGCGTGATGTCGTTGTCGGCAGGGACGCTGGCACTCAAGTCGCCCCGCCAGATTCCAGCGGCATCGGGGAAGGGGCCGGTGTCCACTGCCAGCTCGAAGCCGGGGTTGGCAAGCAGGTTGACGCCGGTGCTTGCGGGCACGACGGTGAAGGCGAGGTCGGCGCGTGTCGAGTCCTGACTCTCGCAGACGGCTGGATCGCACAGCGCCGGTGGCGGGACCTCGAGGTAGATGAACAGCGAGCCCGACTCCAGCGCCGCGTCGCTGTCCGCACTCAGCAAGACGCTGACGCGGCCGGTTCGCAGCTGCGGGTCGGTGGTCGCCGTATTGCAGGGATAGCTGCCGCTCTGCCCGCCGGTCGCGGTGCCCGGCCCGGTCAGTCGCGCGCTGACACCTGGGACCAGCCGGCTTTCGGGGCGGATCTGAACCGTGACGCTGCCCACCGATGCCCGGTCGCATTGCATCTGCACCGTCAGCGTCACTTCGCTGCCCTGCGCGAGCGCCAGCCGGGTGCGGTCGAAGCCGGCGACGATGAGCCTGCCGAGGCGCTCGATGCCCCCGTCGTCACCGCCGCCGCAGGCACCGAGAAGCAACAGGACGATCAGCAGCGCCCGGCGGGCGACACCTGTTTCTCGCGGCATGAGCACCTTCCCTTCGCATCGGCGCGCCGTGCGCCGTGATGGGAGTCATGCTCGCGGCCAGGGGCCGACCGATCGCCGACACATGGCCGGCGTTCTTGGGGGGAGGGGCGCGTCAGCCCGCCAGCGGTACGCGGCCGGCGCCGCGCTCGCGCGCCGCATGGGCCCAGGCGGCGTCCTGGTCGGGCAGGAAGGCATGGTGGGCGCTCGCGCCGGGCGCGAGCACGTCGATCCAGACCAGCTCGCGGTCCAGCCAGAGCACGCCGCCGGCCAGGCGCAGTGCGTCGGGGCGGCCGAGCATCTGGCGCAGGCGGCGCAGCGCGACCTCGAAGGCATCCATGGCCAGGTCGCCTTCGGAGTCGGGCCAGAGCAGGTCGGCCAGGCGCTGTGCGCCGGCCCGTCCGCCCAGGGCGATCAGCGCCTGCAGCAGTTCGATCGGCCGCTTGCGCTGCGTGCCGCTGCCGGCGGCGGCAACGCCCGCGCCTTCGATCTCGAAGCGGCCGAGCGTGTGCACCTTCACCGCCCAGGGCCAGGCCTCGCCGGCACCGGCCGGGGGGGCCAGCCGCATCGTGCGGGCGATGCGTGCCGCGGTCACGCTCTCGACGTCGTGCTCCAGCGCCAGCGAGAGCAGCGCAGCCAGGCTGTCGGGGGCGGCGCCGAACCAGGCGACCAGGTGGTGGGTGCGGGCGGCGGCGAGGGCACGACCGGTGCGCGAGAGCGCGCCGTCGCGGTCGCCCATCGACAAGGCGGTGCCGGCGTCGAGCAGCAGCGCGTGCATGGCCGCGAGCGGGTTGCCGCCCTGGGCTTCCAGCGCGTCCAGCTCGCGCCGCGCGAGGCCCAGGGCCGCCACCTCGCCGAGCGACTGCAGCGCGTGGGCGCGCGCCGCCAGCGCCATCGCCTGCGGCGCCGGCCCCATGGCACGGCCAGCCTCGACGGCGACGCGCAAGGCCGCCTCGGCGCCGGCCGCGTCGCCGCGCCACAGTGCCAGCCAGCCGCGCACGCTGAAGTGGTGCCAGGCCTCCATGCGCCGCGAAGCGTCGGCCTGCGCCGCCACGCGCTCCAGCGCCGCCTGCGCGGCGTCGCCGTCGGATTGCAGCGCGGCGAAGCAGGCGCCGTGCAGGCGCAGGTGCTGGTCGAGCAGGTGGATGCCGCTGGTCTCGGCGAAGTCCAGCGCTTCCTGCGTGGCCTCGCGGCCTGCGCTCCAGTCGCCATCGGCCCAGGTGCCGTACTGGCGCAGCAGCCCCCACAGCAGCCGCGCGTACGGCGCGGCGCCCGGCCGTGCCAGCTCGGCGCGGGCCTGCTCGGGCAGGAAGTGCAGGTCGGCCATGCGGCCCAGGTACCAGGCCTGCTTGGCCAGCAGCATCGCCGCACGCACCTTCAGGTTGGGGTCGAGCTCCTCGTTCAGCAGCCCACGCACCCGCTGCTGCCAGCCCGCGCAGGCCGGGTGTGCCGGATCGCGCAGGAACAGGGCGCTCCACACCGCGACGGCCAGCGTGGCACGCTGCGCCGGCGCGGCATCGTGGTGTTCGGCGCTGACCTGCAGTGACTGCAGCGCGGCCACGCGCGCGGCCAGCGGCCGCGTGTCGTCGAAAGCCTGGAAGTGGCTGGCGATGGCCAGCGCATGGCATTGCAGGCGCAGCTCGGCCTCGTGTTCGGGCAACTGCTTCAGCGCTTCGTCGGCACAGGTGCGGCCGGCGGCGGGGTCGCGCAGCGATTCGGCCTGGGCCAGCCGCAACCACAGCAGCGCACTGCGCCGCGCGGCCGGCACGGCCAGTGCGGCGCTGCGCAGCGCGGCATGGCGCGACGCCGCCAGCCAGGCCGGTGCGATGCCGCACAGCCAGCGGTCGAGTTCCGGCCACCAGCCGTCGTCGGTTCGCGCCGCGGCGCACCACGCGGCCAGCGCGGCATCGCTGTCGCCGCGCTCGTCCAGCCGGCGCGCCGCCTCGGCGTGGCGGCGGGCCAGATCCTCGCGCGCCAGCAAGCGAGCGTCGCGCTCCTGCAGGAACCGGCGCAGCAGGCCGTGCACGCGCCAGCGCGGCGGGTCGATGCCCTGCCGCTCGACGAGCAGCGCGCGCTGTGCCAGCTCGTCGAGCAGGTCCGGGTCGGCGTCGTCGCTGCCCAGTACCGGCAGCCAGGCCGTGTCCTGCAGCGCCGCCTGGGCCTGCGCCGGGATCAGCGGCCAGATCGCGTCCCCGATCAAGGCCATCAATCGGTCCTCGCCATGCGATTGCATCAGCAGCGCCACCGCGGCCGGCCAGCCGAGGCTGCGTTCGTGCAGGGCCAGCGCCTGGCCCGGCTCGGCGGCGATGCCGCAACGCGTCAGCCAGGCGGCGGTCTCGTCGCGGTCGAAGGCCAGTGCGCGCGCGTCGAGCTCGGCCAGCCGGCCGCTGGCGAGCGCGCGCGACAACGCAGCAGCCGGCGCATCGTGCGACAGCAGCAGCAGCGACTGGCCGGCACGGCGCTCGTCGATCAGGGCCAGCGCGGTTGCCGCGGCGGCGCCCGGGTCGGCGATCGCCTGCAGTTCATCGAGCACCACCAGGGCGTCCGGCGGGAGGCAAGCGAACAGCGTGCGCGCGAGATGGCGCAGCAGGTGTGTCGGTGACGCCGCCTGGGGGGGTGTCGGCGCGGTCAGGGCCGCGGCGGCCTGCGCGCCGCAGGCCTGCACCAGCGCCTCGCGCAGGTGGAAGTGCAGCGTGGCGGCGTCGGCGTCGACGGACTCGACGCGCAGCCACAGCGTGCATCGCGCCGACGCGGCGTGGGCCGCAGCCAGCGTCGTCTTGCCGCTGCCCGGGGGCGCGGCCATCCACAGCGCGCCGCTGCGGGCGAACGCATCGGCCAATGCCTGCGCCAGGCGTGGGCGCGTCAGGCGCTGCGAGACATCGGGGGCGACGACGTGCGCCGGCGCGTTGAGTGAAGCATGCTTCATCGGCGGGCTCCGAAGTGGCCGGTTGACGATAGGGTCTGGGCGTGGGCACGCCATCCCCTGAACTCGTGAGGTGGACGATCCGATGTCGCAGAATCAGCGCATGACCCGAGTCAATGATGAGCCTGCCGCACGTGCTGCCACGCTGCGCGCGACCCTGAACCACCACGCACACCGCTACTACGTTCTCGATGCCCCGGAAATTCCCGACGCCGAGTACGACCGCCTGTTCCAGGAACTTCAGGCGCTCGAGGCCGCGCAGCCCGAACTGCTGACGCCCGACTCGCCGACGCAGCGGGTCATCGGCAAGGTGCTGGCCGGCTTCGCGCCGGTGCGGCACGCGGTGCCGATGCTGTCGATCCGCACCGAGACCGACACCGAGGCCTCCGGCGCGGTGGCCTTCGATGCGCGGGTGCGCCGCGAGCTGGAGCTGGCCGAGGACGCGCCGCCCGTCGAGTACGCCGCCGAGCTGAAATTCGACGGCCTGGCCATCAACCTGCGCTACGAGCGCGGCGTGCTGGTGCAGGCGGCCACGCGGGGCGACGGCGAGACCGGCGAGGACGTGACGCAGAACATCCGCACCGTGCGTGGCCGGCCCGGGGCCGGGGGCCAGATCCCACTGCGACTGGACGGCGTGGACGCGCCGGTGATCGAGGTCCGCGGCGAGGTCTACATGCGCCGCGATGACTTCGAGGCCCTCAACGAGGCGCAGCGCCAGAAGGGCGAGAAGACCTATGTCAACCCGCGCAACACCGCGGCCGGTGCGGTGCGCCAGCTCGACCCGGCGGTGACGGCCTCTCGACCGCTGAGCTTCTTCGCCTACGGCCTCGGCGAGGTGCAGGGCTGGGACATCCCGGGCACGCATGCCGCGCTGCTCGACGCGCTGCAGGCCATGGGCTTGCCGGTGTGTGCCGATCGGGTGGTCGCGCAGGGTGCCGACGGCCTGGTCGAGTTCCACCGCGCGATGGGTGCGAAGCGCGACACGCTGCCCTTCGACATCGACGGCGTGGTCTACAAGGTCAACGACCGCACGCTGCAGCAGCGTCTGGGCTTCGTCTCGCGCGAACCGCGCTGGGCGGTGGCGCACAAGTACCCGGCGCAGGAGCAGATGACCCTGCTGCGCGACATCGATATCCAGGTCGGTCGCACCGGCAAGCTGACGCCGGTGGCGAAACTGGAGCCGGTGTTCGTCGGCGGCACGACGGTCAGCAATGCGACGCTGCACAACGAGGACGAGACCCGCCGCAAGGACGTGCGCATCGGCGACACGGTGATCGTGCGCCGCGCCGGCGACGTGATTCCCGAGGTGGTCGGCGTGGTGCTGGAGCGCCGGCCGGCGGACGTCGGCGAGCCCTTCGACCTGTACAAGCGCCTGAACGGCCAATGCCCGGTGTGCGGCAGCGCCATCGCCCGCGAGGAGGGTGAGGTCGACTGGCGCTGCAGCGGTGGCCTGTACTGCCCGGCGCAGCGCAAGCAGGCCATCCTGCACTACGCGCAGCGCCGCGCGCTGGACATCGAGGGCCTGGGCGACAAGCTGGTCGAGCAGCTGGTCGATGCCGGCATCGTGCGCACGCTGCCCGAGCTGTACACGCTGGGCCTGGCCAAGTTGTCGGCGCTGGAGCGCATGGGCGAGAAGAGCGCGGCCAACCTGCTGGCCGGGCTGGAGAAGAGCAAACAGACGACGCTGGCACGCTTCCTCTACGGCCTGGGCATCCGCCATGTCGGCGAGACGACGGCGAAGGACCTGGCGAAGCACTTCGGCGGCATCGACCGTGTCATGGACGCCAGCGTCGAGCAGCTGCTGGAGGTGAACGACGTCGGGCCGGTGGTGGCGCAGAGCATCCGCACCTTCTTCGAGCAGCCGCACAACCGCGAGGTGGTCGAGCAGCTTCGCGCCGTCGGCGTGGGCTGGGCCGAGCACGAAGGCGTGCAGCCCGATGCGAGCCCGAAGCCGCTGAGCGGCAAGACGCTGGTGCTGACCGGCACGCTGCCGACGCTGTCGCGCGACGAGGCCAAGGACCTGATCGAGACGGCCGGCGGCAAGGTCAGCGGTTCGGTGTCGAAGAAGACCCACTTCGTCATCGCCGGCGAGGAAGCCGGCAGCAAGCTCGACAAGGCGCGCGAGCTGGGTGTCACGGTGCTGGACGAAGCCGGCCTGCGCGCGCTGCTGGCGGAGGGCGGATCGTGAGCGACCCCGTCTGGCTGGACGACCTGCGCCGGCGTGCCGCGCTGCCGCCGATGCAGCCGCGTGAGCCGCTGCGCCTGGGCCGCTCGGAGATTGGCTCGATCGAGCCGGCGATGGGTCAGCGAATGGTCGAGGCGGGCTTGTCCTTGCGCCCACAGGACGGCGGCTGGCAGATCAGCTCGCACGACGACACCACGCTCGCCGAACTGGCGCAGTGGCTGCGCGAGCAGGGCCTGGCCAGCCGTTGGCGCAACGAACTGCTGCCGGTCACCGACGCCGAAGGCCGAAGCCAGGGTGCGATCGAACGCGCTGCGGTGCGGCCGCTGGGCATCACCACGCATGCGGTGCACCTGGTCGGCCGCCATGCCGACGGGCGGTTCTGGGTACAGCAGCGCGCCCACGACAAGGCGACCGACCCGTCGATGTGGGACACGCTGGTCGGCGGGCTGATGGCCGCGGGCGAGACCGTCTTGACGACGCTCGAGCGCGAGACCTGGGAGGAAGCCGGCCTGCGTCTGAGCGAACTCGACGGTCTGCAGCCGATCGGCCACCTGCAGATCCGTCGGCCGGTGGCCGAGGGCTACATGGTGGAGCGCGCTACGCTGTTCCAGGCGGTGCTGCCGCGCCGGCTGTCGCCGCAGAATCAGGACGGCGAGGTGGCCGGCTTCGCCTGCATCGACGCGGCCACGCTGGGCGCCGACCTCGCCGCCGGCCGCTACACGCTCGAGGCGGCGCTGATCCACGCGCACGCGCTGGCGATGGATTCGCAGCGCTGAGGGCCTCGAGCCTCGCTCAGCGTTGCTGCCGGCTGTCTTCCGGCAGTTCGGCGAGCTTGGAGTGGCGGATGCGCGTCTGCGACAGCACGCCGGCCGAGTCCAGGATGGGGTAGGCGATCGAGCAGATGTGCGAGTTGATGCGCTTGAGGTCGCTGATCAGGTCCAGGTGCAGCGAGCTCGTCTCGATGCTCGAGGCGGTGTTGTCCTGCAAGCGCGCGATGTGGCTGCCGGCGTACTCGCGCTCGAGGTCGCGGAAGCGGGCCTTCTCCTCGAGCAGCTTCTTGGCGTCGCGCACGTGGCCGTCGAGGAACACGCTCATGCCCAGGCGCAGGTTGGCCTGCAGGCGTTCGTGCAGGTGGGTGATCTCGGCCAGGCCAGCCTCGGAGAAGCTGCGGCTCTTGCGGATCTTCTTGTCCTCCACGTCCTGCAGCACGCGTTCGATCACATCGCCGATCTGCTCCATG
Organism: Chitinophaga pinensis; assembly: GCA_943370595.1. GTDB lineage: Bacteria > Pseudomonadota > Gammaproteobacteria > Burkholderiales > Burkholderiaceae_C > Piscinibacter. The sequence continues at coordinate 313,646 of CALRRO020000001.1, read as the reverse complement.
TTGATGGTGAAGGAGAGGATGTCGGTCCAGCGCCGGCTCTCGCGCTCCGACAGCGCCTCGCGCGAGATCTGCGTCAGGTAGAACTTGATCGCCGAGTACAGCTCGTCGACGGTGTCGTCCATCTTGCGCAGCTGCTCAGCCAGCACCAGGTCGTTGTGCTTGATGACCGGCAGGATGCCGCGCAGCATGGTCTCGACCACGTCGGCCTGGTGCAGCGCCTCGCGCGCCGCGCAGCTGATCGCCAGCGAGGGCGTCTGCAGCGCGGACGGGTCCAGGTGGCGCGGCCGGCCGGCGTCGGCGCCGAGGCGCGGCTCGGGCAGCACCCGCTCGACCAGGCGGCCAACCACGCCGGTGAAGCTGATGAAGATCAGCGCCAGCATGATGTTGAAGCCGAGGTGGAACCAGACCACCTGCTCGTGAACCGGTGCGCCGGTGAGCTGCAGCCATACGTGCGCCTGCGGCAGCAGCGGAATCGCGATCGCCGCGCCCAGGCCCTTGAAGATCAGGTTGCCCAGCGGCAGGCGGCGCACCTGCGGCGACGCGCCGCTGGTGGCGATCAGCGCCAGGAAGCCGCTGCCCAGATTGGCACCCAGCACCAGCCCGAGTGCGACGTTGACCGGCAGGATGCCGGAGCTGGTCAGCGTCGCGGTCAGCAGCACGATGGCCAGGCTGGAGTAGGACAGCACCGTCAGCACCGCGCCGACCACGATGTCCAGCAGCACCTCGTTGGGCAGCGAGGCGAGCAGCGCGCGCACTTCCGGTGACCGGGTCAGCGGCTGCGTCGCCTCGACGATCAGCTGCAGCGCGAGCGTGATCAGCCCGAGGCCGATCAGCACGCGGCCGACCCGCCCGACACCAGTGTTCTGCCGCGAGGTGAACATCACCACGCCGGCGAAGATCAAGAGCGGCGACAGCCAGGACAGGTCGAACGAGAAGACCACCGCCATCATCGCGCTGCCGACGTCCGCGCCGAGCATCACCGCCAGCGCCGCACTGGTGGCCACCAGTCCCTTGCCGACGAAGCTGGCGACGATCAGGCAGGTGGCGGTGGCCGACTGCACGAGGCTGGTCACGCCCCAGCCGGCGGCCAGCGAGGTGACGCGGTTGCTGAAGCTGCGCGACAGCACGCCGCGCAGGTTCTCGCCGAACACCCGCAGCATGCCGGTGCGCACGAGGTGTGTGCTCCACACCAGCAGGGCGATGGCGGCGAGCAGGTTGAGAAGATGGATCAAGGAGTCTCCGTGAGCGAGGTTCTCAGGCCTTCATCTGCAGCATCTGCGAGATTCGTGCCGCCGCCTCCTGCAGCCGCGGCAGGAACTGTTCGGCCATCTGGCGGGCCGAGGTGCGCGCCGCCTGGCCGCTGATGTTCATCGCCGCGATGGCGCGGCCGCCGCGGTCGCGGATCGGCACCGACAGCGACACCAGGCCTTCCTCGAGCTCCTGGTCGACCAGGCACCAGCCCTGCTGTCGAACCCGGGCCAGCTCGGCCTTCAGCGCCATCGGGTCGATGATCGTCAGCGCGGTGTGTGCGACCGGTGGGTGGCGGCGCAGCAGATCGTCCAGCATGGCATCCGGCAGCTCGGCCAGCAGCGTGCGGCCCATCGAGGTCGTGGTGGCCGGCAGGCGGCTGCCGATGCCCAGGTTGATGCTCATGATCTTGTGCGTCGGCACGCGCAGCACGTAGACGATGTCGGCGCCGTCGAGCACCGCGGCCGAGCAGGATTCCTTGACCTCCTCGACCAGCTTCTCCATCACCGGCTCCGCCAGGTTCCACAGCGGCTGCGAGGACAGGTAGGCAAAGCCGAGGTCGAGGATCTTCGGCGTCAGGCTGAACTGCCGGCCCTGGCTGCTCACGTAGCCCAGGCCTTCGAGCGTGAGCAGGATGCGGCGCGCGCCCGCCCGGGTCAGGCCGGTGCGCTGCGCGACTTCGGTCAGCGTCTGTTGCGGCGCGCGGGCATCGAAGGAGCGGATCACCGCCAGGCCGCGGGCGAAAGACTGCACGTAGCTGTCGCCAGGGCGCGGCAAGGCCTCGGCGGTGGCGGGCAGCGGGGCGGCGTCGGGCATGTCCCAGTCTATCGCCCCGTGCAGCGCGGCCGCGGGTGCGGCTGCAGGCCGCTCAGAAACCGGGCAGGCCGAGCGAGCGACTCTCGCCGAAGACCGGGCGCGACTCTTCGCCGAAGGCGGTCACTGCCCGGCTGCGGCCCTGCCGCTTGGCTTCGTACAGGGCCTGGTCGGCGCGGCGCAGGGCTTCGTCGATGGTCTCGCCGGCCTGCAGCTGCACGACGCCGAAACTCAGGCTCACCGGCGCGAGATTGGGTGCGACCTGGCGGTCGGACAGGCGCGCGACGATGCGCGAGGCCACCGTCATGGCGTCGTGCACGCCGGTTTCGGGCAGCAGCACGGCAAACTCGTCGCCGCCCAGGCGGCCGGCAACGTCCTGCGTGCGCAGCGAGTCGCGCACGCAGCGCGCCACCTGGCGCAGCGCCTCGTCGCCGGTGGCGTGGCCGAGCAGGTCGTTGATGCGCTTGAAGTGGTCGATGTCGAACATCATCAGTGCGCACGGCGGCCGGGACGAGGCCGCCAGCGCCTGGCCGGCGAGTTCGTGGAAGCGCCGGCGGTTCGGCACGCGGGTGAGCATGTCGATGTCGGCCAGGTAGCGCAGCTTGCGGTGCATCGCGCGCAGGTTGCGCTCGGTGCGCTCGTTGGTCAGCATCAGCGACAGGTAGACCATCACCAGCGACGACACCACCACCACCAGGCCGCTGGCCAGCAGCAGCGCATTGCCCGCCTCGTCCGGTGCCGGCATGGCCAGGGCGCCGCCGAAGCGCACCAACTGCACGGCGGCAGCGAGCAGCTCCACGCCGACGAGCAACTGCATGGCCACGCTGCCGCGCGCCTCGGCCATGCGCCAGACGATTGCCGCGCTGTACAGGTGCAGCACGCAGGCGCCGCCGGCGAAGGCCGCCACGCGGACGGCCACCGAGCCGTGGGCGCCCCAGGCCGCCAGCCAGGCGAGGAAGGCGAAGGTCAGCAGCAGCCAATCGACCGACGCTGGAATGCGGCTGGGATGGCGTGCACAGAAGTGCCGCATGCCGGACAGCACGGTGATCGGCCATTGCAGCAGCAGCAGGTTGGCCAGCGGCAGCAGCTCGGGCTGCGAATCGCGGAACAGGTGCATCACGCAGCCCAGGGCGAGCAGCCACTGCGCCAGCACCCACCAGCCGAAGCCGCGGTAGATGCGTTGCGTGCGGCCGTACAGCGTCATCACGCCGGCCGACGTGGCCACGGCGGCGATGCAGACGGTCAGCAGGGTGGGCAGGTGCAGGTCCATGGGTCAGGCGGGTGCAGCCACCGATTCTGGCGCCACCAGGGCGGCGCGGAGTTACCCCTTAGGGGGGATCAAGTCAGGGGGGTGCAAGAGTCGCTACCATCGCGGCCGCCTCGGGATATCCGGGATCAAGCAGCAAGGAGAAGCGCGACATGGCCATGGACGTGGTGGATTTCGAGATCAAGGGTTCGGAGATGCAGTTCGTCGAGGTCGAACTCGACCCGGGCGAGGCTGCCGTCGGCGAGGCCGGCAGCCTGATGTTCATGGATGCGGGCATCCAGATGGACACCGTGTTCGGCGACGGCGGCCCGCAGCAGGGCGGCTTCTTCGGCAAGCTGCTCGGCGCCGGCAAGCGCCTGGTGACGGGCGAGTCGCTGTTCACCACCGTCTACACCAACCAGGCGCGCGCCAAGCAGCGTGTGGCCTTCGCCGCGCCCTACCCGGGCAAGATCCTTCCGATGGACCTGAGCCAGATGGGCGGCATGCTGATCTGCCAGAAGGATTCCTTCCTCTGCGCCGCACGCGGCGTCTCGCTGGGCATCTACTTCCAGCAGAAGCTGTCGGTCGGGTTCTTCGGCGGCGAGGGCTTCATCATGCAGAAGCTCGAGGGTGACGGCCTGGCCTTCGTGCATGCCGGCGGCACGGTGGTCAAGCGCGAGCTGCAGGCCGGGCAGACGCTGCTGATCGACACTGGCTGCGTGGTGGCGATGACGCCGAACGTGAACTTCGAGATCCAGTACGTCGGCAAGATCAAGACGGCGCTGTTCGGTGGCGAGGGCCTGTTCTTCGCCAAGGTCACCGGCCCGGGCACGGTGTGGCTGCAGAGCCTGCCGTTCTCGCGCCTGGCCTCGCGGGTCTTCGCGGCGGCGCCGCAGACCGGCGGCGGCGGGCGCGGCGAGGGCTCGGTGCTCGGCGGCTTCGGCGCCGGCGGCATCCTCGGTGGCGTGCTCGGTGGAGACGATGAGTAGCAGCCGCCCGGCACGGGCCCGGCACGCCCTGCTGGCCGGCCTGTGCCTGCTGCCGCTGCTCGCCGCGGCAGCGCCCGAGGTGCAGCTCGAGGCGCTGACCTCGACCGAACTGCGCGAGCGCATCGCCGCCGGCGACACCACCGTGCTGGTGCCGATCGGTGGCACCGAGCAGAACGGCCCGCACATGGTGCTGGGCAAGCACAACGTGCGCGTGCGCGTGCTCTCCGAACGCATCGCCCAGCGCCTGGGCCACACGCTGGTCGCGCCGGTGATGGCCTATGTGCCCGAGGGCCTCATCGACCCGCCCGAAGCGCACATGCGCTGGCCGGGCACGCTGTCGATTCCCGAGCCGGCCTTCGAGGCCGTGCTCGAGGGCGCGGCGCGCAGCCTGTGCCGCCACGGCGTTCGCGAGGTCGTCTTCCTCGGCGACCACGGCGGCTACCAGAAGAGCGAAGAACGTGTGGCTGCGCGACTGAACCGCACCGCACCGGGTGCCGGCGCGCCGGGGTGCCGCGTGCACGCGCTGGGCGAGTACTACCGCGCGTCGGCGCAGGGCCACGCGCAACTGCTCGCCGCGCGGGGGTTCGGTGCCGACGAGATCGGCCAGCACGCCGGCCTGGCCGACACGGCGCTGGCGCTGGCAGTCGACGAGTCGCTGGTGCGCCGCGAGTGGCTGGGGCGCGCGTCGACGCCGGCCGATCGTCCGGGCGTGAGCGGCGATCCGCGCCGGGCCACGGTCGAACTCGGCCGCCTGGGCACCGAGCACATCGTCGAGGCCAGCGTGGCCGCGATCCGGGCGCGCATCGCCGGTCGTTGACAATCGGGTCCGGAGACCTTCCTGACGACCTTCATCGGATCGAGCGACAGACATGCGTGACCGTAATCAATCCACCTGGCGCCGCCCTGCGGCGCTGACCGCCCTGGTTCTGGCCGGCCTTGGTGCCTGGGCGCTGGGGCAGGCCCAGGGCAATGCGCCGGCGAGTGCGCCGGCCGCCGTCGCGTCACAGCCCGCCGTGCCGGCGATCACCACCGTGCCCGGCATGCCGCCGGTGCCGCAGCCGAAGAACGTCTACAGCGAGACGGCCCGCACGATCGGCCCGGCGCTGCAGAGCGACCTGGAGCGCATCTACGTGCCCAATCTGCGCTCCAACGATGTGTGGGTCGTCGATCCGCAGGCGATGAAGGTGGTCGACCGGTTCAAGGTCGGCATCGGCCCGCAGCACATCGTGCCCTCGTGGGACCTGCGCACGCTGTGGGTGACCAACAACGCCGAAGGCCGCACCGACGGCAGCCTGACGCCGATCGACCCGAAGACCGGCAAGCCCGGCAAGGCGATCATGGTCGACGACCCGTACAACATGTACTTCACGCCGGACGGCAAGTCGGCGATCGTCGTCGCCGAGGCGCGCAAGCGGCTCGACTTCCGCGACCCGAAGACGATGGCCGAGCAGTACTCGATCGCCGTGCCGGGCTGCCCGGGTGTCAACCACGCCGACTTCTCGATCGACGGCCGCTTCGCCATCTTCACCTGCGAGTTCGCCGGCACGCTGGTCAAGATCGACCTGGTCGAGCGCAAGGTGCTGGGCTACCTGCAACTGCAGATGCCGGCCACGCGCCTGAAGGAAGTGCCGGGGGCGCCGCGCACCCAGGCCGGCCAGGTGTGGGAGCCGGGCGAGAGCGAGATCTGCACCGTCAAGAAGGGCATGCCGCAGGACATCCGCATCTCGCCGGACGGCAAGCGCTTCTACATCGCCGACATGCATGCCGACGGCGTGCACATCGTCGATGGAGAATCATTCAAGCAGGTCGGCTTCATCCAGACCGGGCTCGGTGCGCATGGCCTGTACCCGAGCCGCGATGGCAGGCAGCTCTACGTTGCCAACCGGGGCTCGCACAAGATCCACGGGGCGCGGCTGGGCAACGGCGGCGTGACGGTGATCGACTTCGCCACCGAGAAGGTGGTCGCGCGCTGGGCGGTGCCCGGCGGCGGCAGCCCCGACATGGGCAACGTGAGCGCCGATGGCAAGTTCCTCTGGCTGGCCGCACGCTACGACGACGTGATCTACCGCTTCGACACCAGCAACGGCGACGTGAAGCAGATCAAGGTCGGCGCCGAGCCCCACGGGCTGACGGTGTGGCCGCAGCCGGGGCGCTACTCGCTGGGGCACACCGGGAACCTGCGCTGAGGCCCGCACGCCGTACTCGGCGAGCGGGGTGACGTCATGAAGCTGCTGCTCGATTCCTTCTGGCGCGCCGCCGCCTACTGCCTGCACCCGCGCGTCATCGCGCTGTCGGTGCTGCCGCTGGTGCTGATGGTGGTGGGTGCGCTCGGCCTGGGCTACCTGTTCTGGGACCGTGCGATCGACGCCGTCAACGCGACGCTGGAGAGCTGGGCGCTCGTCACCTCGCTGTTCACCTGGCTCGAGCGCTTCGGCCTCGCCGGGCTCAAGTCGGCGCTGGCGCCGCTGATCGTCGTGTTCCTGGCCACGCCGGTGATCGTCATCGTGGCGCTGCTCGCGGTGTCGGTGCTGATGACGCCGTCGATGCTGCACCTCGTCGCCGAACGCCGCTTCGCCACGCTGGAACGGCGGCGCGGCGGCTCGCAGTGGATGGGCGCGCTGGGCGCGCTGCTGGCCACGCTGGTCGCGCTGCTCGCGCTGGTGATCTCGGTGCCACTGTGGCTGGTGCCGCCGCTGGTGCTGGTCCTGCCGCCGCTGATCTGGGGCTGGCTGACCTACCGTGTGCTGACCTACGACGTGCTGGCCGAACATGCCAGCCGCGAGGAGCGGCTGGAGATCGTGCGCCGCCATCGGCCGTCGCTGCTGGCGATGGGCGTGCTGGCCGGCTACCTCGGCGCCGCGCCGGGGCTTGTGTGGGCCTCGGGCGTGATGTTCGTGGCGCTGGCGCCGGTGCTGGTGCCGGCGGCGATCTGGATCTACACCCTGGTGTTCGCCTTCGCGGCGCTGTGGTTCGCGCACTTCGCGCTGGCGGCGCTGGAGGCGCTGCGCGCCGAGCGTGAACCGGCACCGGTCGCACCGCCCGCGCCACCGCCATTCCCCACCCTCGAGATGCAGCCCCCGCCATGAACTTCGGCCTGATCATCATCGGCGACGAGATCCTCTCCGGCAAGCGCGCCGACAAGCACCTGCCCAAGGTGATCGAACTGCTCGGCGCGCGCGGCCTGTCGCTCGCGTGGGCGCGCTACGTTGGCGACGACCCCGATCGCATCACCGCTGACCTGCGCGATGCCTTTGCCGACGCCGAGCGCGGCGACGTGGTGTTCTCCTGCGGCGGCATCGGCGCCACGCCCGACGATCACACGCGGCAGTGCGCCGGCCGCGCTCTCGGCCGCCCGCTCGTGCTGCATCCGCAGGCCGAGGCGCTGATCCGCGAGCGCATGCAGGACGTCGCGCGCGAGCAGGGCCTGCCTTACGAACCCGACCGGCCCGACAACGTGCACCGGCTGAACATGGGCGTGTTCCCCGAGGGCGCCCGCATCATCCCGAACCCGTACAACAAGATCGCCGGCTTCAGCCTGCACGCCGCGCAGGGCGAGGGCGGCGTGTTCTTCGTGCCCGGCTTCCCGGTGATGGCCTGGCCGATGATCGAATGGGTGCTCGACACGCACTGCGCGAAACAGCATCGACCGGTGGATGTGCGCGAGAAGTCGGTGATCGTGTTCGGCGCGATGGAGGCGTCGCTCACGCCGCTGATGGAAGACATCGAGGCGCGCTTCCCCGGCATCAAGGTGTTCAGCCTGCCGAGCGTGGACCACCCGCAGTGGGGCAAGCACATCGAACTGGGGGTGAAGGGCGATGCGGCCCGCATGGACCCGGCCTACGCCCGCCTGCTCGACGGGCTGAAGCAGCATGGTGCCGAGTTGGGCCCCGAGTTGGTGCGATAGCGCCCGTTGTAACTGCACCAAGATGGCTCAATCGTTGGCACGCCTGTGGTGCGTCGATGAACGGCCCGGGCGTCGTTGGCGAGTGTCGGGCGCACCGGCGCCAAGCCCTCGTCGCTGGCATGCCTTCTGCTACATTCCTGTGCGCTTTTCGGCCCCCCCGTGCTCCTTCAGCAGGGTGACCGCCCGCACATCCAACCAATCCACAAGCACCCAGCCAGGAGATCTTTGATGGCCAAGACCGTCGCCGACGTGATGAAGATGGTGAAGGAGAACGAGGTCAAGTTCGTCGACTTCCGCTTCACCGACACCCGCGGCAAGGAGCAGCACGTGTCCGTGCCTGTCTCCGCTTTCGACGAAGACAAGTTCACCTCGGGTCACGCCTTCGACGGTTCCTCGATCGCCGGCTGGAAGGGCATCGAGGCCTCGGACATGACGCTCATGCCCGACCCGAACACCGCCAACATCGACCCGTTCTTCGAAGAGCCGACGCTGATCCTGACCTGCGACGTCATCGATCCGACCGACGGCAAGCCCTACGAGCGCGACCCGCGCTCGCTGGCCCGCCGCGCCGAGGCCTACATGAAGGCCAGCGGCCTGGGTGATGCGGCCTACTTCGGCCCGGAGCCCGAGTTCTTCATCTTCGACAGCGTGCGCTGGAACGTCGACATGTCCGGCTGCTTCGTCAAGATCGAAGCCGAGGAAGCCGCCTGGAACACCGGCAAGGACTATGAGCACGGCAACAGTGGCTATCGTCCGTCGGTCAAGGGTGGCTACTTCCCGGTGCCGCCGGTCGACGCCGGCCAGGACCTGCGCTCGGAGATGTGCCTGATCCTCGAATCGCTGGGCATCCCGGTCGAAGTGCACCACCACGAGGTGGCCAATGCCGGCCAGATGGAAATCGGCACCAAGTTCAGCACGCTGGTGCAGCGCGCCGACTGGCTGCAACTGCAGAAGTACGTCATCGCGAACGTCGCTGCCGCCTATGGCAAGACCGCGACCTTCATGCCTAAGCCCATCGTCGGCGACAACGGCTCGGGCATGCACGTGCACCAGTCGGTCTGGAAGGACGGCAAGAACCTGTTCGCCGGTGACGGCTATGCCGGCCTGTCGGAGTTCGCGCTGTACTACATCGGCGGCATCATCAAGCACGCCCGTGCGCTGAATGCGATCACCAACCCGGGCACCAACAGCTACAAGCGCCTGGTGCCGGGCTTCGAGGCGCCGGTCAAGCTGGCCTACTCGGCGAAGAACCGTTCGGCTTCGATCCGCATCCCGTACGTGCCGAGCCCGAAGGGCCGCCGCATCGAGGCGCGCTTCCCGGATCCTTCCGCCAACCCGTACCTGGCCTTCAGCGCGCTGCTGATGGCCGGCCTGGACGGCGTGGAGAACAAGATCCACCCGGGCGAAGCCGCCACGAAGGACCTGTACCACCTGCCGCCGGAAGAGGACGCGAAGATCCCGACCGTCTGCCACAGCCTGGACCAGGCGCTCGACTACCTCGACAAGGACCGCGCCTTCCTGACCAAGGGCGGCGTGTTCACCGATTCGTACATCGACGCCTACATCGAGCTGAAGATGCAGGAAGTGACCCGCTTCCGCATGACGACCCACCCGGTCGAGTTCGACATGTACTACGCCCTGTGATCTTTTCACGCAGGGAAGAAGGGACGGCCTCGGCCGTCCCTTTTTTCTGGAACTTCTCCGTCGCTGCGGTGCACCGACCCTGGGCGACAATCGTCGCACGCTGCCTGTCAGCCGCACCGCCCGGTGCGGCGTTGCTCAGGCAAGGAGCCCGACGCATGCACTGTTTCCGATCGAGTCTGCTGGCACTGGTGGCCGGGGCGACGCTGTGGCCGCTGCAGGCGGGCGCGCAGGCCACCGTCTACCGCTGCCCGGGCAATGTGTACACGAGCAGTGCGGACATCAGCCCCAAGGAGGCCGAAGCCAAGGGCTGCAAGCCGCTGGAGGGCGCGCCCATCACGGTGATCCAGGGCCAGCGCCCGCGCACAGGCAATGCCGTGCCGGCGGCCAGCGGCCCGCGGCCGGCCGATGCCAAGGTCGACCCGGCCCAGCAGCGCGCCCGTGACGGCGACGCCCGGCGCATCCTCGAATCCGAGCTGAAGAAGGAAGAGGACAAGCTCGCGCAGCTGCAGAAGGAATACAACGGCGGCGAGCCCGAGCGTCGAGGCGACGAGCGCAACTACCAGAAGTACCTGGACCGCACGGCCGAGATGAAGGCGGCGATCACGCGCAAGGAAAGCGACATCGCGGCGATCAAACGCGAGCTGGCCAAGCTGCCGCCGTCGTGAAGAACGGCGCGGCCTCCGATTCGGCCGCCTATGCGGCCTTCGATCACCTGGCCACCATGGTCGCGGTGGTCACGCCCGAGGGGCGCTGCGTGTTCGCCAACGCCTCGTTCGAGAACGTGCTCGGCCTGTCGCGGCGCAGCGTGCAGCGCGGCTCGCTGTTCGACTGGTTCGTCGACGCCGACATCCTGCGTGACACGGTCGCTGCGGTGGCGCGCAACGAGTTCGCCACCAGCCGCATGGAAGCGCAGCTGCGCCGCCCCGGCCCCGCCGGCGGCGACGCGCTGCCGGTGCACGCCATCGTCAACCAGATGGACGGCACGCCACACGTGCTGCTGGAGCTCGTCGAGATCGAGCAGCAGACCCGGCAGGACCGCGAGGAGCGTGCGCTCGGCCAGGCCAAGGCGAACAAGGAGCTGATCCGCAACCTCGCGCACGAGATCAAAAACCCGCTGGGCGGCATCCGCGGCGCGGCGCAGCTGCTCGAGATGGAAGTCGAGAGCCGCGCGCTGACCGAATACACCCAGGTCATCATCAACGAGGCCGACCGCCTGCAGGCGCTGGTCGACCGGCTGCTGGCGCCGCACCGCAAGCCGCACGTCGTCAGCGACGTCAACATCCACGAGGTCTGCGAGCGGGTGCGCTCGCTGATCCTGGCCGAGTTCCCGCGCGGGCTGCAGGTCGAGCGCGACTACGACGTTTCCATCCCCGACTTCCGAGGTGACCGCGAGCAGCTGATCCAGGCCGTGCTGAACATCGCCCACAACGGCGCGCAGGCTCTGGCCGAGCGCATCGTCGCCGGCGACGCGGTGATCACGCTGCGCACGCGCATCGCGCGGCAGGTGACGCTGGGCAAGCAGCGCTATCGTCTGGCACTGGAATTGCATATCCAGGACAACGGCCCGGGCGTTCCCGAGTCCATCCGCGAGCACATCTTCTATCCTCTGGTGTCGGGGCGGGATGGCGGTTCGGGACTCGGCCTCACCCTCGCGCAGACCTTCGTGCAGCAACACCAGGGCACGATCGAGTGCGAGAGCGAACCGGGCCGGACGCTGTTCAAGATCGTGATCCCGCTGCCTTGAAGCACCGCCGCCGGGCGGGCAGGGTGGCCACCGCAGGCAGGGCATGAAACCCATCTGGATCGTTGACGACGACCAATCCATCCGCTTCGTGCTGGAGAAGGCGCTGGCGCGCGAGGAACTCGCCGTGCGCAGCTTCACCAACCCGCGCGACGTGCTGACCGCGATGGAAGACGACGAGCCGCAGGTGCTGGTGTCGGACATCCGCATGCCCGGCGGCTCGGGCATCGAGCTGCTGTCCAAGGTCAAGGCCATGCACCCGGGGCTGCCGGTCATCATCATGACCGCCTACTCCGACCTGGACAGTGCGGTCAGCGCCTTCCAGGGCGGCGCCTTCGAGTACCTGCCCAAACCCTTCGACGTGCCCAAGGCGGTCGAGCTGATCCGCCGCGCTGTTGACGAAAGCCTTCGCGAGGAGGTGCGCGACGGCGCGCAGGCCCAGATGCCCGAGATGCTCGGCCAGGCGCCGGCCATGCAGGACGTCTTCCGCGCCATCGGCCGGCTCAGCCAGAGCGTGGTCACGGTGCTGATCACCGGCGAGTCGGGCACCGGCAAGGAACTGGTCGCGCACGCGCTGCACAAGCACAGCCCGCGCGCCAGCGGCCCCTTCGTCGCGATCAACACCGCGGCGATCCCGAAGGACTTGCTCGAGAGCGAGCTGTTCGGCCACGAGCGCGGCGCCTTCACCGGCGCGCAGACGACACGTCGCGGCCGCTTCGAGCAGGCCGACGGCGGCACGCTGTTCCTCGACGAGATCGGCGACATGCCCTTCGACCTGCAGACGCGCCTGCTGCGCGTGCTGTCGGACGGTCAGTTCTACCGCGTCGGCGGGCACAACCCGATGCGTGCCAACGTCCGCGTGATCGCGGCGACGCACCAGAACCTGGAAGACCGCGTCAAGCAGGGCGTGTTCCGCGAAGACCTGTTCCACCGCCTCAACGTGATCCGCCTGCGCCTGCCGGCGCTGCGCGAGCGCCGCGAAGACGTGCCTTCGCTGGCCAAGTTCTTCCTGCAGAAGAGCGCTCGCGAGCTCGGCGTCGAGGCCAAGCGCATCACCGACGCCGCGCTGGCGCGGCTGATGAAGTTCGACTTCCCCGGCAACGTGCGCCAGCTCGAGAACATCTGCCACTGGCTGACCGTGATGGCGCCGGCCCAGGTGATCGAGGCGAAAGACCTGCCGCCGGAACTGATGAGCGAAGGCGTGGCGCGCGTGGCCGCGCCACTGGTCGAGACGGTGGTGCCCGCCGGCGTGCCGGCTGCCGAGACCGTGCTCGCGCCCGCGCTGCCGCCTGACCTCTCGTCGGCGCTGGCGATGCCCGCGGGCAATGTTGCCTCGGGCGACTGGCTCGGCGGGCTCGAGCAGGAAGCCCGCCAGATGCTGCAGTCGGGTGCACCCGAGGTGTGGGACGCGCTCACGCGCAAGTTCGAGGCGCGCATGATCCACACCGCGCTCGACATCACCCGCGGCCGCCGCATCGAGGCGGCTCAGAAGCTCGGCATCGGCCGCAACACGATCACGCGCAAGATCCAGGAACTCGGCCTGGACGACTGAAGCTCAGATAGACAGTTCAACGACCACCGGCGCGTGGTCGCTCGGCCGCTCGTTCTTGCGCGGCAGCTTGTCGATCAGGCAGGCGGCAACCCGCGGCTTCAGCGCCTCGCTGACCAGGATGTGGTCGATGCGCAGGCCCTGGTTCTTGCGGAACGCGAGGTTGCGGTAGTCCCACCAGCTCCAGCTCTTCGGCGGCTGCTCGAAGAGGCGGAAGGCGTCGTGCAGGCCGAGCCCGACCAGCCTCTGGAAGTGCTCGCGCTCCTGCGGCGTGCAGTGGATCTGCCCGGCCCAGGCGACCGGGTCGTAGACATCGCGGTCTTCCGGCGCGATGTTGAAGTCGCCCATCAGCACCAGCTGCGGATGCGCCGCCAGCTCGGCACGCACCCAGGCGTTCAGTGCTTCGAGCCAGCGCATCTTGTAGACGAACTTGTCGCTGTCCGGCGCCTGGCCGTTGGGGAAGTAGGCGCCGATCACACGCAGACCGCCTACCGTGCCTGCGATCACCCGCGCCTGTTCGTCGTCGAAGCCGGGGATGTTGCGCACCGGCTCGGCGGCCACGCCGGACTCCGTGCGGCTGAGCAGTGCCACGCCGTTGTAGGTCTTCTGGCCGAACCACAGCGCGCGGTAGCCCGCCGCGGCCAGCTCGGCCTGCGGAAACTTGTCGTCGGTGAGCTTGGTCTCCTGCAGCACGATGGCATCGACCGGGTTGGCGGCGAGCCAGTCGACCAACTGAGGCAGCCGCACCGACAGCGAATTGACGTTCCAGGTGGCGAGTTTCAAGGTGGTTCCAGTGGGCTGCTCGGCGGGGCCGCGGTCCGTTGCCGCGATCCTACAAGGCGCTCGCCGAGTGTTGAGGAAGGACAATGCACGATGATCGCACCGAAACTTTCCACGCTGGGGCCGGTCGCAACGAGACTGCAAAGCGTAGCGTGTGCCCTCTGCCGGAGCCGATGAGATGAAGAGTCCGATTCACGACACTGCCAGCCGCCAGCGTCGCCTGATCACGCTGGCTGGCGTCGGCACGCTGCTGGCCCCTGCCTGGGTCGTCGCTCAGGCGCCGACCATCCAGGGCGAGGTCTGGAAGGACCCGAACTGCGGCTGCTGCAAGGACTGGATCGCGCACATGCAGAAGAGCGGCTTTCGCCTCAGCGTGCACGAGGTCGGCAACACTGCGGTGCGTGCGCGCATGAAGATCCCGATGAAGCTCGGTTCCTGCCACACGGCGCTGCTCGGCCGCTACGCGATCGAGGGTCATGTGCCGGCGACGGACGTGCAGCGCCTGCTGCGCGAGAAGCCCGACGCGATCGGCCTCACGGTGCCGGGCATGCCGGTTGGCTCGCCGGGCATGGACGGCCCTGAGTACGGCGGCCGGCGCGATCCCTACGACGTGCTGCTGATCGCGGCCGACGGCAGCACCCGGGTGTTCAGTTCCTACCGCTGACGCCGCACGGATCTTCAGCCGAGGATCCGCGCGAAGAAGTACAGCGCCGCCTTGGCCATCGCGTAGACGACGCCGGAGACCAGGGCGGCCGCCGCTGCGGCCGCGGCCAGCCCCATCAGCACCCACAGGCCGTCGCGCTCGAGGATGCCCAGGGCGAGCAGGCAGATCGCCAGCGCCGGCAGCATGTTGCCCAGCGGGATCGGCAGCACCAACACCAGCGACAGCAGCAGGCACACTGCTCCGACCACCGACTCCATCGCACCGCTGGCCATCGCGGTGGCGCGTGGACGCAGCAGCCGCTCGGCACGCGCCAGCCAGGGCACGATGCGGCGCACCAGCGCGGCGTAGTCGGCCTGCGCCATCGAGCGCTGGGCAATCACGCCCGGCAGCCAGGGCTTCATGTCCAGCGCCATCTGCGCGGCCAGGAAGACCAGCGGTGCGCCGAGCAGCGACGAGGTGCCCGGCGGTACCGGCAGCACGTTGGGAAAGGCGAATACGAACAGCAGGGCGGCCAGCGCGCGGTCGCCCAGGGCCGCAAGCAGATCGCCCACCGACACGCGCTCGCGCTGACCGTCTTCGGCCAGGGCCAGCAGCATCGCCGACAGGGTGTTCTTGTGGGTGCGGGGGTCGGTGTCGTCCGGGGTCATGCCAGGTGCTGCGCGCGGGCCTCGCCCGTCACTCAGGATAGCCTGAGACGTGCAAGCAGCTCGGGCCGGCCGGAGGCGCCGGGACGCAGAACCAGACCTTCGCCGGACGCCACGCCTTCGCCGACCAGCGCCGACAGCACGAACATGTGCGTGACCCAGACCTCGAACTGTCCAGACTGCCGGGCCGCCGCAGCCAGGCCGGCGCGCAGCTGGCTCAGCGATGCTTCGTTGGTGGTCTCGCTCGCGCCCCGTGGCGAGCCGAGAGCCGGGTCGACCTCGTGCGCGCCGAACGCCAGCGCGGCGGTGTCGACGCAGCGGCACCAGGGGCTGGAGCGCACGCGCGACGGCTTCAGCGTGCGGGCCGCGAACCACTCGCCGATCTGCTTCGCCTGCGCACGGCCTTCGTCGTTCAGGTTGCGCTGCGTGCTGCAGTCGCCGAGCTTGAAGCCTGGCGGGTCGAAGGTGCCTGGGGCGAGCGCGTGGCGGAACGCGATCACCACGCCGCCGCGGCGCAGCCAGGCTTCGGCGTCGTCTGCAGCCCGGACGCCCAGGGTGGGGAGGCCTAGACCGGCGGCGGCGATGAGTGCCTGGCGACGAAGCATGGTGCGGCCCTTGGGGTGAGTTGCGGCGCCGCGATGATGGCGGCAGCGCAGAGGCCGAGGGCCCGTGGGGGAATCGTCAGGCAGCCGGCTTCCGCTCGTAGTGACTGAAGCGGTAGTCGATGCCCGCCGCGCTGACGTGCGGCTCCGACGACACCAGCTGGAAGCTCGCGCGCGGCCAGTCGGGGAAGAGGACGTCGCCGTCGAGCTCTGCGTCGATCTCCGTCAGCACCAGTTCGTCGGCACGTGGCAGGGCCAGCGCATAGAGCTCGGCGCCGCCGATGACGAAGACCCTGGCCGCATCGACGGCGATCGCCACGGCCTCGTCCAGCGAGCCGGCGCGCATCGCACCGTCGGCCGACCACTGCGCGTTTCGCGTGACGACGATGTTGCGACGGCCCGGCAGGGGGCGGAAGCGCGCTGGCAGCGAGTCCCAGGTCTTGCGGCCCATGATCACCGGGCAGCCCAGGGTGACGCGGCGAAAGTGCTTCTGGTCTTCGCTCTCGCGAAAGACCAACTCGCCGCCGCGGCCGATGACGCGGTTGCGGGGCACGGCGGCAATCAGGGCAAGAATGGGGCGCTTCGTCATGCCGAGATTGTGGCGCCTGCGCCGGCGCTACTCAGGCCGGCGCGGCCGCCTCGCGGCCGGCTTCGAGGTGCTGCTGCATCAGCGCCTGCACTCGGTCGGCGTTGCGCGCCTTCAGCGCGGCCATGATCTGGCGATGCTCCTTCAGCGACGCTTCGAGCCGGCCCTGCTTGAGCAGCGACTGAGCCCGGTTGAGCTTCATCACCTTGCGCAGGTCGGCCACCATCTGGATGCGCCAGCGGTTGTCGGCGATCTCCAGCAGCCGCATGTGGAAGCGTTCATTGGCGGCGAAGAAGCGTTCGCGATCGTCGAGCGCGTTTTCCAGCGTGTCGTGGATAGCCAGCAGCTCGGCCATCTCCGCCGCCGTGGCCTTCTTCGCCGCGATGCGTGCAGCATCGCTCTCGAGCAGCGCGAGCAGGTGGAACACCTCGGCGAGGTCGCGCTCGGAGACCTCGGTGACGTAGGCTCCGCGGCGCAGCTTCATCGTCACCAGTCCCTCGGAGGCCAGCACCTTCAGTGCCTCCCGCAGCGGTGTGCGGCTGATGCCGTACTCGGCGGTCAGCGCCTGCTCGTCGATCCAGCTGCCCGGGGCCAGCGAGTGGGCGAGGATGCGCGAGCGCAGCTGCTCGGCCACCTGCTCGTAGAGCGCACGTTCGCCCAGCCGCCCGGCGCGCGGCTTGGGCGAAGCAAGGGTGTCGTCGCGCGGTGCGGCCATCGTGAAAGTTGCCTGAAAGCGTGATCGCTGAAGATATAATTCAATTTTGAATTATGGCTGAGGCCGGTGCAGCCGGCAAGCCGGGTGCAGGAAGGCAAGGAGACAACGATGTCCAACGATCCCGTGCGCGCGTCCGAAGGCATGGCGCAGTGGCTGAAGGCCGCCGCCAAGTCGGCCCCGGGCGGCAATGTCGAGGCATTGAACTGGATCACGCCCGAGGGCATCACCGTCAAGCCGGTCTACACCGCGGCCGACGTGCAGGGCCTGCCCCATGCCGACACGCTGCCCGGCTTCGCACCCTACGTGCGCGGCCCGCAGGCCACGATGTACGCAGTGCGGCCGTGGACCATCCGCCAGTACGCCGGCTTCTCCACCGCCGAAGCTTCCAACGACTTCTACCGCAAGGCGCTGGCCGCCGGCGGGCAGGGCGTCAGCGTGGCGTTCGACCTGGCCACCCACCGCGGCTACGACAGCGACCACCCGCGCGTGACGGGCGACGTCGGCAAGGCCGGCGTGGCGATCGATTCGGTGGAGGACATGAAGATCCTGTTCGACGGCATCCCGCTCGACAAGGTCAGTGTGTCCATGACGATGAACGGCGCCGTGCTGCCGGTGCTGGCCGGCTATGTGGTGGCGGCGGAAGAGCAGGGCGTCTCGCAGGAGCAACTGAGCGGAACCATCCAGAACGACATCCTCAAGGAGTTCATGGTC
Source organism: Chitinophaga pinensis (assembly GCA_943370595.1). GTDB lineage: Bacteria > Pseudomonadota > Gammaproteobacteria > Burkholderiales > Burkholderiaceae_C > Piscinibacter. The sequence continues at coordinate 295,810 of CALRRO020000001.1, read as the reverse complement.
CGCAACACCTACATCTACCCGCCCGAGCCGAGCATGCGGATCATCGGCGACATCATCGAGTACACGGCCAAGAAGATGCCGAAGTTCAACTCGATCTCGATCTCCGGCTATCACATGCAGGAGGCGGGCGCGAACCAGGCGCTGGAGCTCGCCTTCACGCTGGCCGACGGCAAGGAGTACGTGAAGACGGCGCTGGCCAAGGGGCTGGATGTCGACGAGTTCGCCGGGCGCCTGAGCTTCTTCTGGGCGATCGGCATGAACTTCTACCTCGAGGTGGCCAAGATGCGCGCGGCGCGGCTGCTGTGGTGGAAGATCATGAAGGACTTCAACCCGCAGAACCCCAAGAGCCTGATGCTGCGCACCCACTCGCAGACCTCGGGCTGGAGCCTGACCGAGCAGGATCCGTACAACAACGTCGTTCGCACCACCATCGAGGCCATGGCCGCGGTGTTCGGCGGCACGCAGAGCCTGCACACCAACGCGCTGGACGAAGCGATCGCGCTGCCCACCGAGTTCAGCGCCCGCATCGCGCGCAACACGCAGCTGATCATCCAGGAAGAGACGCACATCACCAACGTGGTCGACCCCTGGGCCGGCAGCTACATGATGGAGAAGCTGACGCAGGACATGGCCGACGCCGCCTGGAAGATCATCGAGGAGGTCGATGCGATGGGTGGCATGGTCAATGCGGTCGATTCCGGCTGGGCCAAGCTGAAGATCGAGGCCAGCGCGGCGGAGAAGCAGGCGCGCATCGACTCGGGCCGCGACGTGATCGTCGGCGTCAACAAGTACAAGTTGGGGAAAGAGGATCCGATCGAGATCCTGGAGGTAGACAACCACGCGGTGCGCGAGAACCAGGTCCGTCGCCTGCAAGCGCTGCGTGCGAAACGCGACGGCGCGAAGGTGGCGGCAGCGCTTGACGCGCTGACCGCCTGCGCGGAAAGTGGTGCATCGGGCAGCGGATCCTCCGGCTCCGCGGGCAACCTGCTCGACCTGAGCATCCAGGCGATCCGCCTGCGGGCGACGGTCGGCGAGGTGTCGGATGCCTTGGAGAAGGCCTGGGGGCGCCATCGCGCCGATACGCAGAAGGTGACCGGTGTGTACGCAGCCGCCTACGACAGCGCCGAAGGCTGGGACCAGCTGAAGGCAGAGATCGCCGCCTTTGCCGAGGCCGAAGGCCGCCGCCCGCGCGTGATGATCGCCAAGCTGGGCCAGGACGGCCACGACCGCGGCGCGAAGGTCGTGGCCACCGCCTTTGCCGACCTCGGCTTCGACGTCGACATGGGCCCGCTGTTCCAGACCGCCGAGGAATGCGCACGCCAGGCGATCGAGAACGACGTGCACGCGGTGGGCGTCTCGACACTCGCCGCCGGCCACAAGACGCTGGTGCCGGCGATCATCCAGAGCCTGAAGGCGCAGGGCGCCGACGACATCATCGTGTTCGTCGGCGGCGTGATCCCGCGCCAGGACTACGAGTTCCTCTACGAAGCCGGCGTGAAGGGCATCTACGGCCCGGGCACGCCGATCCCGGCGAGCGCGAAGGACGTGCTCGAGCAGATCAAGTCCAGCCTGGGCAAGAAGGCCTGAGCTTCGTGAGCCTGCCTGCCGCTGATCAGGCCTGGGTGGACGGCGTGTGCCGCGGCGAGCGGCGCGCGCTGGCCAAGGCCATCACGCTGCTCGAATCGACACGCGCCGACCACCGCGCGCGTGCCGACGCGCTGCTCAATGCGCTGCTGCCGCACACCGGCCGGGCGATCCGGCTCGGCATCTCCGGCGTGCCGGGCGTGGGCAAGTCGACCTTCATCGAGGCACTCGGGCTGTTCCTGATCGCGCAGGGTCACCGCGTGGCGGTGCTGGCAATCGACCCGTCGTCCAGCGTCTCCGGCGGCTCCATCCTCGGCGACAAGACGCGCATGGAGCAGCTCTCGGTGAACGACGCGGCATACATCCGTCCCAGCCCGGCCAGCGGCACGCTCGGCGGCGTGGCCGAGAAGACGCGCGAGGCCATGCTCGTGTGCGAGGCGGCGGGCTACGACGTGGTGATCGTCGAGACAGTCGGTGTCGGCCAGAGCGAGACCGCGGTGGCCAGCATGACCGACATGTTCGTGCTGCTGCAGCTGCCCAATGCCGGCGACGACCTGCAGGCGATCAAGAAGGGCGTGATGGAGCTGGCCGACCTGGTCGTCATCAACAAGGCCGACCTCGACCCCGATGCCGCGACGCGCGCCCGCGCGCAGATCACCTCGGCATTGCGGGTCTTCAACTTCCACGGCAACCCGGCTCACGCGGCCGAGCGCTGGCAGCCGCAGGTGATGCAGCTCAGCGCGCTGAAGTCGCAGGGCATCGCCGAGTTCTGGGCGGCCGTGACGACCTTCGAATCGAAGCGCCGCGCCAGCGGCGAGTTCGAGTCGCGCCGCCGACAGCAGGCGCAGGCCTGGATGTGGGACATCGTGCACGCCGGCCTGCGCCACGCCTTCGACCAGAACGCGGCCGTGCGCGCCGTGCTGACGCACACCCTGAGCGACGTGGACGAGGCGCGCGTGGCGCCCTCGGCCGCGGCCCGCTCGCTGCTGAACCTGTTCCAGAACACCAAGCCCTGAGGAGGCATCCGCCATGCACGACATCATCCAGCAGCTCGAAGAGAAGCGCGCCAAGGCGCGCCTGGGCGGCGGCGAGAAACGCATCGCCGCGCAGCACGGCAAGGGCAAGCTCACCGCGCGCGAGCGGCTCGAGCTGCTGCTCGACGAAGGCACCTTCGAGGAATGGGACATGTTCGTCGAGCACCGCTGTGCCGACTTCGGCATGGCCGACAACAAGATCCCGGGTGACGGCGTGGTCACCGGCTACGGCATGATCAACGGCCGCCTCGTCTTCGTCTTCAGCCAGGACTTCACCGTCTTCGGCGGCGCGCTCTCGGAAGCGCATGCCGAGAAGATCTGCAAGGTGATGGACCAGGCGATGAAGGTCGGTGCGCCGGTGATCGGGCTGAACGACTCCGGCGGCGCGCGCATCCAGGAAGGCGTGGCCTCGCTGGGCGGCTACGCGGAGGTATTCCAGCGCAACGTGATGGCCTCTGGCGTGGTGCCGCAGATCAGCATGATCATGGGCCCCTGCGCTGGCGGCGCGGTGTATTCACCGGCGATGACCGACTTCATCTTCATGGTGAAGGACAGCAGCTACATGTTCGTCACCGGCCCCGAGGTGGTGAAGACGGTGACGCACGAGGAGGTAACCGCCGAGGAGCTGGGCGGCGCCAGCACCCACACCACACGCAGCGGCGTGGCGGATCTCGCGTTCGAGAACGACGTCGACGCGCTGCTGATGCTGCGGCGGCTCTTCAACTACCTGCCGCTGAACAACAAGGAGAAGCCGCCGGTGCGCCGCAGCGACGACCCGGCCGAACGGCTGGACTGGTCGCTCGACACGCTGGTGCCGGACAACCCGAACAAGCCCTACGACATGAAGGAGCTCATCGCCAAGACGGTCGACGACGGCGACTTCTTCGAACTGCAGCCCGACTATGCGAAGAACATCGTCATCGGCTTCGGCCGCATGGAGGGGCAGACGGTGGGCATCGTTGCCAACCAGCCGCTGGTGCTGGCCGGCTGCCTCGACATCAAGAGCTCGATCAAGGCGGCGCGCTTCGTGCGCTTCTGCGACGCCTTCAACATCCCGGTGCTGACCTTCGTCGACGTGCCCGGCTTCATGCCCGGCACCAGCCAGGAGTACGGCGGCATCATCAAGCACGGCGCCAAGCTGCTTTACGCCTATGCCGAGTGCACGGTGCCGAAGATCACCGTCATCACCCGCAAGGCCTATGGCGGCGCCTACGACGTGATGAGCTCCAAGCACCTCAGAGGCGACGTCAACTTCGCCTGGCCGAACGCCGAGATCGCGGTGATGGGCGCCAAGGGGGCGGTGGAGATCATCTTCCGTGAAGACAAGGGCGACCCGGTCAAGCTGGCCGCGAAGGAGGCCGAGTACAAGGCCCGCTTCGCCAACCCGTTCGTGGCCGGCGCACGCGGCTACATCGACGACGTGATCCAGCCGCACGAGACGCGCAAGCGCATCTGCCGCAGCCTGGTGATGCTGGCCAACAAGAAGACCGAGAACCCGTGGCGCAAGCACGGCAACATCCCGCTGTGAGGCTGGAGGAGACGCACACCATGTTCAACAAGATCCTCATTGCCAACCGCGGCGAGATCGCCTGCCGCGTCATCAAGACCGCCCGCAAGATGGGCATCAGGACCGTCGCCGTGTACTCCGAGGCCGACCGAGATGCGCGCCATGTGGAGCTGGCCGACGAGTCCGTCTTCATCGGCGCCGCGCCCAGCCGCGAGAGCTACCTGGTCATGGACAAGATCATCGCCGCCTGCAAGAGCACCGGCGCGCAGGCGGTGCACCCGGGCTACGGCTTCCTGTCGGAGAACGAGGAGTTCGCGCGCCGCGTCGAGGAGGAGGGCATCGTCTTCATCGGCCCGAAGCACGCCTCCATCGCCGCGATGGGCGACAAGATCGCCTCGAAGAAGCTGGCGATGGCCGCGAAGGTCAACACCATCCCGGGCTACAACGACGTGATCGAGTCGCCCGAGCAGGCGGTGACCATTGCCAAGGACATCGGCTACCCGGTGATGATCAAGGCCAGCGCCGGTGGCGGCGGCAAGGGCCTGCGCGTGGCCTTCAACGACAAGGAGGCCTTCGAGGGCTTCAGCTCCTGCCGCAACGAGGCCAAGAACAGCTTCGGTGACGACCGCGTCTTCATCGAGAAGTTCGTCGAGGAGCCGCGCCACATCGAGATCCAGGTGCTTGGCGACGCGCACGGCAACTGCGTCTACCTGCACGAGCGCGAGTGCTCGATCCAGCGACGGCACCAGAAGGTGATCGAGGAGGCGCCGTCGCCCTTCATCAGCGAGGCCACCCGCAAGGCGATGGGCGAGCAGGCCGTGGCGCTGGCCAAGGCGGTGAACTACCAGAGCGCCGGCACCGTGGAGTTCGTGGTCGGCAAGGACCAGAGCTTCTACTTCCTGGAGATGAACACCCGGCTGCAGGTGGAGCACCCGGTCACCGAGTGCATCACCGGGCTCGACCTGGTCGAGCAGATGATCCGCGTGGCTGCCGGCGAGAAGCTGCGCCTGACGCAGTCGCAGATCCCGCGCCGCGGCTGGGCGATGGAATGCCGCATCAACGCGGAGGACCCGTTCCGCAACTTCTTGCCGTCCACCGGCCGGCTGGTGAAGTACCAGCCGCCAGCGCAGACCATGGAGGCCTCGCTGCCGGTGCCCGAAGGCGGCGGCGTGCGCGTGGACACCGGTGTGTACGAGGGCGGCGAGATCCCGATGTACTACGACTCGATGATCGCCAAGCTGATCGTGCATGGGCTGGACCGCGACGATGCGATCCGCAAGATGCGCGAGGCGCTCAATGCCTTCGTGATCCGCGGTGTGTCGAGCAACATCCCGTTCCAGTCGGCGCTGCTGGCGCATCCGAAGTTCGTGGCCGGCGACTTCAACACCGGCTTCATCGCCGAGAACTACCCGAAGGGTTTCTCGGCGGCGCTGGTGCCGCACGACAACCCGGACTTCCTGCTGATGCTGGCTGCCGCAGCCCACCGGCGCATGCGCGAGCGGGCGTCGCGCATCACCGGGCAGTTGCCGGGGCACGAGCTGAAGATCGGCGAAGACTTCGCCGTCGTGCTCACCGACGATCAGGGCCAGCGCCGCCAGACCTCGGTGCGCGTCACCAATGGCGACGGCAGCTACCGCGTCGGCATCGGCGGCAAGACCTCGAAGCTGCGCTTCGCCGGCCCGCTGCGCGACATCGCCGTCAGCGGCGAGATCGACGGCCGGCCCTTCCATGCGCAGATCGAGCGCATCGGGCTGCACTACCGCATCGTGCACAACGGGCTGCAGGTCCATGCGCGCGTGCTGTCGGCACGTGCCGCCGAGCTGGAATCGATGATGCCGTTCAAGGCGCCGCCGGATCTCTCGCGCTTCCTGCTCTCGCCGATGCCCGGCCTGCTGGTCGACGTGGCGGTGCAGCCCGGTCAGAAGGTGGTGGCCGGCGAGAAGCTGGCGGTCATCGAGGCGATGAAGATGGAGAACATCCTCGTCGCGCAGCAGGATGGCGTGGTCGCCAAGGTGGCGGCGAGCAAGGGCGAAAGCCTGGCGGTCGACCAGATCATCCTGGAGTTCCAATGATGGGCACGACAAGGCCGTTCAAGGTCCTCGGGATCCAGCAGGTGGCGATCGGCGGCCCGAGCAAGGAGCGGCTGAAGACGCTGTGGGTCGACAAGCTCGGGCTGGAGGTGACTGGCACCTTCCGCTCCGAGCGCGAGAACGTCGACGAAGACATCTGCACCATGGGCAGCGGGCCGTTCGCGGTCGAGGTCGACCTGATGCAGCCGATGGACCCGGACAAGAAGCCCGCCGTCCACACCACGCCGCTGAACCACATCGGCCTGTGGATCGACGACCTGCCGCGCGCGGTGGACTGGCTCTCTGCACAAGGCGTTCGCTTTGCGCCGGGCGGCATCCGCCGCGGGGCGGCCGGCCACGACATCTGCTTCCTGCACCCCAAGGGCAGCGACGAGTTCCCGGTCGGCGGCGAGGGCGTGCTGATCGAACTGGTGCAGGCGCCGCCGGAGGTCATCGCCGCCTTCGCTACGATGTCGGCATGACCGTTCGAGACATCCTGAAGATGGGCGATGCGCGGCTGCTGCGCGTAGCCCGGCCGGTGCAGCAGTTCGACACGCCCGAACTGCACGCGCTGATCGCCGACATGTTCGACACCATGCGGGCCGCGCAGGGCGCCGGACTGGCGGCGCCGCAGATCGGCGTCGACCTCGCGCTGGTGATCTTCGGCTTCACGCAGAACCGCCGCTATCCCGGCCGCGAGCCGGTGCCGGAGACGGTGCTGCTCAACCCGTCGATCGAGCCGCTGGCGGACGACGAGGTCGAGGACTGGGAGGGCTGCCTCTCGGTGCCCGGGATGCGCGGCGTGGTGCCGCGCTTCGCGAAGATCCGCTACCGCGGGTTCGATCAGTTCGGCTCGCCGATCGACCGGGTCGCAGAGGGCTTCCATGCACGCGTCGTGCAGCATGAATGCGACCACCTGATCGGCAAGCTCTACCCGATGCGCGTGCGTGACTTCAGCCGGTTCGGCTACACCAGCGTGTTGTTTCCCGATCTCGACGTCGCCGAAGACGATTGAGGGGTCGGCGCGCGCCCGTGCCTTTGTAAAGCTGTGTGTCGCCCCCGGGGGCTGCGTCGGCGATGCCGGTGGCCGGCGCGTTGCTGAAAGGCCGGCAGCTGCAACTTCCGCGGCAGGCCGGAGTCACCATGACAAGAGGCAACACCATGCGAAGCCCCCGAACCCACCTGCTCGGCGCCGCCGCCCTGGCCGTCGCCTGTGCCTTCCCCCTGCTGCAGAGCACGTCCGCAGTGGCTGCGCCGGTGCCCTCGCAGCGCCAGGACGAGGCGGTCGATCCGCCGGGCCGCGTCGGCCGCATCGCCGAGGTGCAGGGCACGGTGTGGCTGTTCCATCCGGAAGACGGCGAGTGGATCGCGGCCGAGCGCAACCGCCCGCTGACCACCGGCGACCGCCTGGCCACCGACGGCAATGGCCGCACTGAGGTGCACCTGGGCTCGACCACGCTGCGCCTGGACGGCGGCAGCGAGATCGAGGTGCTGCGCCTGGACGACGACAACCTGGCGTTGCAACTGCACGGCGGCAGCCTGGCCGCTCGCCTGCGCAGCGGCGAGCAGGTCCGCGGCTTCGAGGTGCGAACCGGCGAAGGCCGCTTCACGGTGCAGCGCACCGGGCGCTATCGCTTCGACCGCCGCGACGAGACCAGCTTCATCACCGTCGAGACGGGCCAGGCCTACTACGAGGCGCAGGGCAGCGCGCTGACGGTGAATGCCGGCCAGCGTGCCGAGTTCTGGATGGACGGCGGCAACGTGCCGCAGTACAGCATCGTCGATCCGGCGCGCGACGCCTTCGCCGCCTGGGTGGCCGATCGCGACCGCGCCGACGATCGCAGCATCTCCAGCCGCTATGTGTCGCCCGAGATGACCGGCATCGAGGACCTCGACCGCCACGGCAGCTGGCAGCAGAACCCCGAGTACGGCGCGTTGTGGGTGCCGCGCACGGTCGCACCGGGCTGGGCGCCGTACACCACCGGCCGCTGGGCCTGGGTCGCGCCCTGGGGCTGGACGTGGGTCGACGAGGCGCCCTGGGGCTTCGCGCCGTTCCACTACGGGCGCTGGGTCTACGTCGGCAGCAGCTGGTGCTGGTCGCCCGGCACCTACGTGCGCCGCCCGGTCTATGCCCCGGCGCTGGTGGCCTGGATCGGCGGGCCGCGCCTGCAGGTGGGCATCAGCGTGGGCGGCGGCTCGGCGGTGGGCTGGGTGCCGCTGGCGCCCCGCGAGGTCTACGTGCCGACCTACCGCGTCAGCCCGGGTTATGTGCGCAACGTCAACGTCACGCACGTCACCAACATCACCAACATCACGACGATCGTCAACAACCCGCAGCAGGCGGTGGTCGACCGCGACTACCGCAACCGCAAGTTCCCGCATGCGGTGACGGTGGTGCCGACCAGCACCTTCAGCAGCCGCCAGCCGGTGGCGCCGGGGGCAGCGACGCTGCGTGATTCTTCCGCGGTGCGCGAGGTCACGACGCGGCCCTCACGCGACACCTTCGTCGCCGCGCCACCGGTGGCGGCACCGTCGCCGCGCCGCGAGGGACCGGTGGCCCGCCCTCCGGGCCTGCCCGCAGCAGCGGCACCGGCGGTGCGCGAGAACCGACCCCAGGGCGGGCGCGACCTGCCCGACGTGCTGAACCGGGGGCAGGCCGGCGCCCGCGAGGTCGAAGGCGGCCCGGCAGTGCGCGAGCCGCGCCGAGAGCCACGCGAGGTGCGCGATCCCCGCGAAGGCCGTGAAACGCCGAAGCCGCTGCCGCAGACGCGGCCGTCGCCTGGTGAAACGAATGGCGCGGCGGTACGACCCGTGCCGGTACCGGCCGTGCGGCCGGTGCAGCCGCGGCAGACGTTCGATCAGCCGCGGCCGGCCCAGCCGCTGGCGCCGGTGCAGGAAGCTCCGGCGGCGCAGCCTGTGCGCCCAGCCCGCCCGGTGCAGCCAGAGCAGCCCCGGCAGCCACAACAACCGGCGTTGCGTGAGCAGCCCGCAGCACCGGTGGTGCGCGGTGGCGGCGGCTCGCGCGACGACCGCTCCGAGGTTCAGCCGCGTGCGCCGCAGGTCGAGCGCCGGCTCAACGAGCGCATGCCGCGGGGCGGCGGCAACGAACGCAGCGCCGTGCAGGAGCGCTGAGCGGCGCGGTCAGCGCAGCAGCGGCGCCAGCACCGGCCAGACGTTGTCCAGCATCTTCGGGTGCGCGGCAGCGACCGGGTGAATGCGGTCGCTCTGGAACATCGCCTCGGCATCGGCCGCATTGGCCACGCCCTCGAGCAAGAAGGGCACCAGCGCGGCGCCGCCTTCCTTCGCGACGGTCGCGAACAGCGCGGCGAAGTCGTCGCCGTACTTGCGGCCGTAGTTGGGCGGCACCTGCATGCCCAGCACCAGCACCTTGGCGCCGGCTTCGCGCGCGGCCTTCACCATCGTGGCCAGGTTGTCGCGTGTCATCGCCAGCGGCAGACCGCGCAGCGCATCGTTGCCGCCGAGCTCGATCAGCACATGGGTCGGCCGGTGCTGCTTCAGCAGCGCGGGCAGGCGCGAGCGGCCGCCGGAGGTGGTGTCGCCGCTGATGCTGGCGTTGACCACGCTGGCGGCAATACGCTCCTTGGCGAGCTTCTGCTCGAGCAGCGCCACCCAGCCGCTGCCGCGCGCCAGGCCGTACTCGGCCGACAGGCTGTCGCCCACCACGAGCAGCGTGCGCTGCGGCGCCGCCGCGCGAGACCCCGCGCCGGCGAGGCCGAGCGCGAGCAGGCTACAGTGCGCCAGCCAAGTGCGGCGTGTCGCCGTCGATCCCCCAAAAGCATCCATGTCCGAACCCATCATCGCTGTCGAGCGTGTCACCAAGCAGGTGCAGGACTCGACCGGCACGCTGACGATTCTCCACGAGATCGATTTCTCCCTGCAGCCGCAGCAGTCCGCGGCGATCGTCGGCGCCTCGGGCTCGGGCAAGAGCACGCTGCTGTCGATCATCGCCGGGCTGGACACGCCAAGTTCGGGCACGGTGAGGCTGGCCGGTGTCGACATGTTCGCGCTCGACGAGGACGCGCGTGCCGCTCTGCGCGCGCAGAAGGTCGGCTTCGTGTTCCAGAGCTTCCAGCTGCTGGCCAACCTGACGGCGCTGGAGAACGTGATGCTGCCGCTGGAACTGCAGGGCCGTCACGACGCGCGTGTGCTGGCCACCGAGATGCTCGGCCGCGTCGGCCTGGCGCAGCGGCTCGGCCACTACCCGAAGGTGTTGTCCGGCGGCGAGCAGCAGCGCGTGGCACTGGCGCGCGCCTTCGTCGTCAAGCCGGCGGTTCTTCTGGCCGACGAGCCGACCGGCAGCCTGGACTTCGCCACCGGCGAGCGCGTGATGGAGCTGATGTTCGAACTCAACCGCGAGGCCGGCACGACGCTGGTACTGGTCACGCACGACCGCGGCATTGCGGCACGCTGCGACCGGCAGTTGCGCATCGAGGCCGGGCGAGTCGACCTCGGCACGATGGCGATGTGACGGGCGCCGCGGCGCCCGCCGGACTCAGTTGGTGAACTTGTAGTCGGTCTTCGCCTTGGCGCGGATCGAGTCGCGGAACTCGCCGAGCTTCTGCTGGCTGATGCGCTGCTGGATCTGCGCCTTCACTTCCTCGAGCGGCGGGAACTTGGCCTCGCGCGTGTCCTCGAGCTTGATGATGTGCCAGCCGAACTGCGACTTCACCGGCGTGTCGGTCATCTCGCCCTTCTTGAGCTTGACCATGGCCTGCGAGAACTCGGGCACGTAGGCGCCGGGCGCGGCGAAGTCGAGGTCGCCACCGTTCTCGCCAGAGCCCGGGTCCTTCGAGTTCTTCTTGGCCACGTCCTCGAACTTGGCGCCGCCCTTGATCTGCGTGATCAGCGCCTTGGCCTCGTCTTCCTTCTCGACCAGGATGTGGCGGGCGCGGTACTCGGTGCCGCTGTTCTGCGCCTTGAACTTGTCGTACTCGGCCTGAACGTCGGCGTCGGACACCGGGTTCTTCTTCTGGAAGTCGGCGAACAGCTCGCGGATCAGCAGCGTCTGGCGTGCGAACTCCATCTGCTGCTTGTACTCGGCCGAGGCCGCCAGGCCGCGCTTCTCGGCTTCCTGCATGAAGATCTCGCGCAGCACGACCTCGTCGCGCACCTGCTGCTCGAGCTCGGGCGTGCGCTGCTGGCCGCCTTGCTTGGTGGCCTGCGACATCAACGCCTCGACGCGCGCCTTCGGCACCGCCTTGCCGTTGACGATGGCGATGTTCTGCGCCTGAACGGCCAGCGGTGCGGCGAGCAGCGCGGCAAGCGCGAGCGTGGTGAGACGAAGCGAGGAGTTGGTCTTCATGGCAAGGGGGAGATCAGAGTTCGCCCGGGTCCCGGGCGTCGATGGCCAGGGCGTGGATGCCCTGGGGTATGAGGTTGCGCAGGGCATCATAAACGAGGCGGTGCCGGGCCACGCGTGACAAACCGTTGAAGCGCGGGCTGACCACCTGCACGCTGAAATGGCGGCCTTCGCGTGCCCCGGCGTGGCCGGCGTGCAGGTGGCTGTCGTCGCCCACCTGCAGCGACTGCGGCTGCAGCGCCGAACGCAGCGCCGCCTCGATGTCTGCCGCGCTGACCGCCATGCGCGGCTCAGGCACGCGGCGCTTCGCCGGCGTCGCCACTGTCGGGCTCGACGTGACGGCTGATGTACAGGCCCTGCGCCACGGTGAACAGCAGCATCAGGCCGATGCCGCCGAACAGCTTGAAGTTGACCCAGGTGTCGGTGCTGAAGCTGTAGGCCACGTAGATGTTGAGCAGGCCCATGAAGGCGAAGAAGGCCACCCACGCGAAGTTGAGCCGTTGCCAGATGCCCGGTGGCAGCTGCAGCTGGTCGCCGATCAGCGCGCGCAGCAGGTTCTTGCGGAAGATCAGCTGGCTGAGCCAGAACGCCAGGCCCATCACCCAGTACAGCACGCTGGGCTTCCACTTGATGAAGGTCTCGTTGTGGAACCAGATGGTGGCGCCGCCGAGCACGGTGACCAGGCCGAGGCTGACCCACAGCATGGTGTCGACCTTCTTGCCGCGCAGCACCATCACGGCCACCTGGGCCAGCGTCGCCAGGATGACCACCACGGTGGCCAGCAGCACCGGCGCCTCGTTCGGCCCGACCACGCCGCCGTTGACAATGAAGCCGAGGTGGTCGGAGGCGAACTGCGCGGCCCATTCCTTGCGGCCTTCGGTCACCTTGAAGGTGCCGAAGAACAGGATGATCGGCAGGAAGTCGAGCAGAAGTTTCATTTCGCGGCGAAGTCTATCGCAGCGGAATTGATGCAGAAGCGCTCGCCGGTGGGTTGCGGCCCGTCATCGAAGACGTGGCCGAGGTGCGAGCCGCAGTTGTTGCAGCGAACCTCGACGCGCACCATGCCGTGGCTCCTGTCGACCACGCGCTCGATCACCTCGCTGTTGACCGGCTGCCAGTAGCTCGGCCAGCCGCAGCCGGCGTCGAACTTGGTGCCCGACTCGAACAGCGGCGTGCCGCAGCCGACGCACTTGTACTGACCCGGGTCCCAGTGATCCCAGTACTTGCCGGTGAAGGGCCGCTCGGTGGCCGACTGCCGCGCCACCTGGTACTGCATCGGATCGAGCTGCTCGCGCCACTCGGCGTCCGTCTTCTTGACCTTGTAGTCGCTCATCAGGGGCTCGGGCTTGTCGCGAAACGAGCCAGTGTAGCGAGGCCCTCCGGCCGCGGGGACGCTAGGGGTAAACCGCAGGCAGAGCGGCCCTCGTGCGCTTCCTATCATCGCTGCATCGCAGCAAGCGGGACGCTGCCTCACTTTCATCACTTTCGAGACGGAGCAAGACCATGGCACGCCTGATGGGCCAGATGATGCAGATGCCGCTGATGATCTCCTCGCTGCTGGTGCACGCGGCGCGCCACAACGGCGACACCGAGATCGTCTCCAAGCGGGTCGAGGGCGACGTCCACCGCTACACCTACAAGGACGCGGAACTGCGCGCCCGCAAGCTCGCGCAGGCCTTCGCGCGGCTGGGCTGCGAGCCGGGCGACCGCGTGGCCACGCTGGCCTGGAACGGCTACCGCCACTTCGAGATCTACTACGGCGCGTCGGGCTCGGAGCTGGTGTGCCACACCATCAACCCGCGGCTGTTCCCGGAGCAGATCGCCTGGATCGCCAACGACGCCGCCGACAAGGTGCTTTGCTTCGACCTCAACTTCCTGCCGCTGGTCGAGAAGCTGGCGCCGCAGCTCGGCACGGTCAAGCACTACGTCGCCATGGTCGGGCGCAGCCACATGCCGGCGCAGACCAGCATCCCGAACCTGCTCAGCTACGAGGACCTGGTCGACGCCGAAGACGGCGTCTACCGTTGGCCCGAATTCGACGAGAACACCGCCTCGAGCATCTGCTACACCTCGGGCACCACCGGCAACCCGAAGGGCGCCGTCTACAGCCACCGCTCGACGCTGCTGCACAGCTACGGCCTGGCGCTGCCCGACGGCATGGGCGTGGGCGGCAAGGACGTCATCCTGCCCGTCGTGCCGATGTTCCACGTCAATGCCTGGGGCACGCCCTACGCCGCGCCGATGATCGGCGCCAAGCTGGTGTTCCCGGGGCCGCACCTGGATGGCAAGTCGCTGTACGACCTGATGGAGGCGGAGAAGGTCACCTTCAGCGCCGGCGTGCCGACCGTCTGGCTGGGGTTGATCAACTTCGCCCAGGCCGGCAAGCTGAAGTTCAGCACGCTGCGCCGCACGGTGATCGGCGGCTCGGCCTGCCCGCCGGCAATGATGCGCACGCTGGAGGACGAGTTCGGCATCGAGGTCATCCACGCCTGGGGCATGACCGAGATGTCTCCGCTGGGCACGCTGTCCAAGCTCAAGGCCAAGCATGCCGAACTGCCGGTCGAGGCGCAGCGGCGCATCCTCGAGAAGCAGGGCAAGGTGATCTTCGGCGTCGACATGGAGATCATCGACGACGACGGCGCCGCGCTGCCCTGGGACAGCAAGGCCTCGGGCAACCTGGTGGTGCGCGGGCCGTGGATCATCCAAAGCTACTTCCAGCGGCCGGAGTCGCCGCTGGTGAAGATCGCCGGCCGCGACTGGTTCCCCACCGGCGACGTGGCGGCGATCGACGACGACGCCTACATGCAGATCACCGACCGCAGCAAGGACGTCATCAAGTCCGGCGGCGAGTGGATCAGCTCGATCGACCTGGAGAACATCGCGATGGGCCACCCCGCGGTGCTGGAGGCCGCGGCGATCGCCTGCCGCCACCCGAAGTGGGACGAGCGCCCGCTGCTGGTGGTGGTGAAGAAGGCCGGCGCCGAGCTGACGCGCGAGCAGATGCTGGCCTTCTTCGACGGCAAGATCGCCAAGTGGCAGATCCCGGACGACGTCGCCTTCGTGCCCGAGATCCCGCACACCGCGACCGGCAAGATCCAGAAACTCAAGCTGCGCGACATGTTCAAGGAGCATCGCCTGCCGGGCGCGTAGATGCACCGTTTGCGTGATGCTTGTCCCCGCAGCGACAGGGGCGTTCGGGGTAGTCCCTAAAACCCGACACGGGGCCGATCCGCTACCGTCCGAGCGCCCTGTCCCGCAGAGACAGAACTCACTTCCGGAGAGCTCTCGATGAACTTCACGAAACACGTCCTCGGCACGCTGTGCGGTGCGATGGTCATGACCGGCGCCTGGGCGCAGAAGGGCGAGACCGTCAAGATCGCCTGGATCGACCCGCTGTCCGGCCCATTCGCCAACATCGGCCAGAACAGCCTGAAGACCTTCCAGTTCGTTGCCGAGAAGGTCAGCGCGAGCAATCCGGCGGGCGTGAAGTTCGAGGTTGTCTCGTTCGACAACAAGGCGTCGCCGCAGGAAAGCCTGACGGTGCTGAAGGCCGCCATCGACCAGGGCATCCGCTACGTCACGCAGGGCAACGGCTCGGGCGCCGCGGCGGCCATCCTCGATGCGATCAACAAGCACAACGAGCGCAACCCCGGCAAGGAAGTCGTCTTTTTCAACAACGCCGCCGTCGACCCCGACCTGACCAACAGCAAGTGCAGCTTCTGGCACTTCCGCTTCGACGCCGACACCTCGATGAAGATGGAGGCGCTGACCTCGTACATGAAGGACGAGAAGAGCGTCAAGAAGGTCTTCATCATCGGCCAGAACTATGCCCACGGCCACCAGGTCGCCAAGTTCTTCAAGGAAGCGCTCTCGCGCAAGCGGCCCGATGTGCAGATCGTCGGTGAAGACCTGCACCCGATCGGCCAGGTCAAGGACTTCGCGCCGTACATCGCCAAGATCAAGGCCTCGGGCGCCGACAGCGTCGTGACCGGCAACTGGGGCACCGACCTGTCGCTGCTGATCAAGGCGGCCAAGGACGCCGGCCTCGAGGCCAACTTCTACACCTACTACGGCGGCGCCAACGGCACGCCCTCGGCCATCGGCCCGACGATGGACGGCAAGGTGAAGTTCGTCTACATCGGTCACCAGAACATCCCCGAGCTGGCCAAGTGGACGCAGGAGTACAACGCCAAGTTCAAGGACGACCTGTCGCTGCTGTCGACGCTGCACGTGCTGCCGACGCTGGCGGCCGGCATCGCCAAGGCCAAGTCGACCGACCCGGTCAAGGTGGCCATGGCGATGGAAGGCCTGACGGTCAAGAGCTTCTCCGGCGACGTGACAGTGCGCGCGGCCGACCACCAGCTGCAGCAGCCCCTGTACATCGCCACATGGAAGAAGATCTCCGACCCGAAGAAGCAGTGGAACGCCGAAGGCACCGGCTACACCTGGGTGCAGGACAAGGTGTTCGAGCCCTATGTCTCGAGCACGCCGACCTCGTGCCAGATGAAGCGTCCGGGCGCCTGATCGCCTGACCCCCGACAGGCCCGCCGGAGCCGTCTCCCGCGGGCCTTCTCTTTCCTGTAGCGCGCATTTCCGGGGCGGCCTTGGACCAGTTCCTCATCAACCTGCTCAACGGCATCAGCTCCGGGCTGCTGCTGTTCATGCTCAGCTCGGGCCTGACGCTGATCTTCAGCATGATGGGCGTGCTGAACTTCGCGCACGCCAGCTTCTACATGCTCGGCGCCTACTTCGCCTACACGCTGACCGGCGTGGTCGGCTTCTGGGCGGCGCTGATCCTCGCGCCCCTGCTGGTCGGCCTGTCGGGTGCGCTGTTCGAGCGCGCCATCCTGCGCAAGGTGCACAAGTTCGGCCATGTTGCCGAACTGCTGGTCACCTTCGGGCTGTCCTACGTGCTGTACGAGCTGGTGCAGCTGATCTGGGGTCGCACCTCGGTGCCGTTCACGCCGCCGCCGGTGCTGCAGGGCACGGCCTTCACCATCGTGCAGTCGTCGGCCGACAGCATGCGGCTGGTGGCCGGCGTCGCGCCCGAGGCGATGTGCAAGGGCACGGCCGACGTGATCGTGCAGTGCTCGCGCTTCCCGCTGAACCGCGCCTTCCTCGCTGCCGTCGCGATGTTCATGCTGCTCGGCCTGTGGCTGCTGCTGACGCGCACCCGCATCGGCCTGGTCATCCAGGCCGCGCTGACGCACCCCGAGATGGCCGAGTCGCTCGGTCACAACGTGCCGCGCGTGTTCATGCTGGTGTTCGGTGCCGGCTGCGCGATGGCGGGCCTGGCCGGCGTGACCGGCGGCATCACCTTCGTGACCGAACCGAACATGTCGAACATCGGGCCGATCATCTTCGCGGTGATCGTCGTCGGCGGCATGGGCTCGCTGCCCGGCGCCTTCGTCGGGTCGCTGCTGATCGGCCTGCTACAGACGCTGCCGCTGACGGTGGACAAGTCGCTGCTTCACCTCGGCCAGTCGTTCGGCTGGGCCATCCCGCCGGACAGCGCGCTGTACCCGCTGGCCAAGATCACGCTGGCGCAGACCGCGCCCATCCTGCCCTACCTGCTGCTCGTGCTGATCCTGATCCTGCGTCCCCGCGGCCTGCTCGGCTCGCGCGAGGACTAGACATGTCGAACCCCAGCTCACTTCGTTCGCAGCCCCCCGTGGGGGCGCAGGCTTCCCTTGGGGCGGCCCGGCGCGAGGCCTGACCATGGCAAGCAACGTCTACCGCTTCAAACCCTGGAATGTCGGCCGCTGGCTGATCTGGGGCTTCTTCGCGCTGCTGCTGATCGTCGCGCCGCTGGCCTGGACCAGCAGCCTCGGCCTGACCATGCTGTCGCAGATGGGCATCGCGATCATCGCCTGCCTGTCGTACAACGTGCTGCTGGGGCAGGGCGGCATGCTCAGCTTCGGCCACGCCGTCTACACCGGCCTGGGCTCCTTCCTCGCCATCCACACGCTGAATGCGGCGACGGCCGGCAAGTTCGCCATTCCCGTCAGCCTGATTCCCATCGTCGGCGGCCTGGCCGGCTTCGCCTTCGCAGCCTTGCTCGGCTTCGTGACGACGAAGAAGTCGGGCACCACCTTCGCGATGATCACGCTGGGCGTGGGCGAGCTGGTGTGGTCGATGTCGCTGATGCTGCCGGAGTTCTTCGGCGGCGAGGGCGGCATCTCGGGCAATCGGGTGGTCGGCAAGCCGGTCGCGGGCATCAGCTTCGGGCCGCAGATCCAGGTCTACTACCTGATCGCGCTGTACGCCTTCGTCTGCACCGCGGCGATGTTCGCGCTGACACGAACGCCGCTGGGCCGCATGCTCAACGCGGTGCGCGACAACCCGGAACGCGTCGAGTTCGTCGGCTACGACACCCAGCAGGTGCGCTGGCGCGCCTTCATGATCGCGGGCTTCTTCGCCGGCATCTCCGGCGGCCTGGCGGCGCTGAACTTCGAGATCGTCACCGCGGAAGTGGTCGGTGCATCGCGCTCGGGCGCCTACCTGCTGTTCGTCTTCCTCGGCGGCGCGACCTTCTTCTTCGGGCCAATCATCGGTGCGGTGCTGATGGTCATCGGCATCGTGCTGCTGTCGGAGTGGACCAAGGCCTGGCTGTTCTACCTCGGCCTGATCTTCCTGTTCATGGTGATGTACGCGCCCGGCGGCGTGGCCAGCCTGATCATGATGAACCTTCGGGTTGCCGCCTTCGGCAGGCTGCGCCGCATCTGGACGGCCTACCTGGCGCTCGGCGGCGCCGGTGCCACGCTGCTGCTGGGCGTGGCGGCGGTGATCGAGATGGTCTACCACGTGCAGCTCAACGCGGCGCTCGGGCCGCAGATGAAGTTCCTCGGCGCCACGCTGAACACCGCCAGTGCCGACACCTGGTTCGGCGTGGTCTTCGTGATGGTCACCGGCGCCGGCCTGTTCGAGCTCGCACGGCGCAGCTTCGCGCGCGAGTGGGGCGAGACGCAGGCCGAGATCGAGAAGGAAATCAAGCGCAGGGAGGCCCTGTGAGCTTCGCCGTCGAATTGAAAGACGTCCGCAAGAGCTTCGGCAAGACCGAGATCATCCGCGGCGCCAGCCTGTCGGTGAAGCAGGGCGAGCGCGTGGCCATCATCGGGCCGAACGGTGCCGGCAAGTCGACGCTGTTCAACCTGATCAGCGGCCGTTTCCACGCCAGCACCGGCGACATCCTGGTCAACGGGAAGTCCATCCTCGGCCGCAAGCCCTTCGAGATCAACCGCATGGGGCTGGCACGCAGCTTCCAGGTCAGCAACCTGTTCACGCGGCTGTCGGTGTTCGAGAACATCCGCTGCGCAGTGCTCTGGTCGCGCGGCTACCGCTACTCGTTCTGGCGCTTCCTCGCCGATGCGAAGGACGCCAACGACCGCACCGACGAGGTGCTGAAGATGATCAAGCTCGACAAGCGACGCGACGTGCTGGCGATGAACCTGACCTACGCCGAGCAGCGTGCGCTGGAGATCGGCATCACCATCGCCGGCGGCGCCGACGTGATCCTGCTCGACGAGCCCACCGCCGGCATGAGCCGCAGCGAGACCACACGCTTCGTGCAGTTGATCCGCGAGGTCACCGAGGGCAAGACGCTGCTGACGGTGGAGCACGACATGGGCGTGGTGTTCGGCCTGGCCGACCGCATCGCGGTGCTGGTCTACGGCGAGGTGATCGCCTTCGACACGCCGGAGGCCGTGCGCGCCAATCCGCGCGTGCAGGAGGCCTACCTCGGCTCGGTGCTGGCCGAGGCGCAGGCGGCGGGGGCGAAGGTATGAGCCTTCTTCAGGTCGAGAATCTCCACGCCTACTACGGCAAGAGCCACGTGCTGCACGGTGTGCAGATGAACGTTCAGCCGGGCGAGATCGTCGCGCTGCTCGGCCGCAACGGCTCGGGCCGCTCCACCACCGCCAAGGCGATCATGGGTCTGGTCGACGCGACCGGCTCGGTGAAGTACCAGGGCCAGGAGGTGCTCGGCCGCAAGCCCTTCGAGATCGCCCATCTCGGGCTGGGCTACGTGCCGGAGAACCGCGACATCTTTCCCAAGCTCACCGTGCACCAGAACCTGATGCTCGGCGAGAAGCGCGGCAAGAAGCAGCCGCGCTGGAGCTTCGACGACATGTACCGCCTGTTCCCGCGCCTGAAGGAGCGCCAGCACACCCAGGCCGGCGTGATGTCCGGCGGCGAGCAGCAGATGCTGACGCTGTGCCGCACGCTGATGGGCGACCCGGACTTGATCATGATCGACGAGCCCACCGAGGGCCTGGCGCCGATGATCGTCGAGCTGGTGGCCGAGTACCTGAAGGAACTGAAGAACCGCGGCGTCTCGGTGCTGCTGGTCGAGCAGAAGCTCACCATCGCGCTGGAGATCTCGCAGCGCTGCTACGTGATGGGCCATGGCAGCATCGTCTTCGAGGGCACCCCGGCCGAATTGCGCGCCAACGCCTATATTCGCAAGGAGTGGCTCGAGGTCTAGCCGCACGCGTTGTCACCGCAGCGACAGGACCGTCGGCGCCGGCCATCCTAGAATCGAACGATCGTTCTTTTCTGCCCGATTCCCGTCCGTCCCTTCCCCCGAGAGGACCCCGCATGACCGCCACCTACCAGACCCGCGGCGACGTCGCCGTCATCACGCTCGACAACCCCCCGGTCAACGGCCTCGGCTACGACACGCGCCTGGGCATCGTCAACGGCCTCGAGAAGGCGCTGGGCGACGCCGCCGTCAAGGCCATCGTGGTCACCGGCGCCGGCAAGGCCTTCTCGGGCGGGGCCGACATCCGCGAGTTCGGCTCGCCCAAGGCGATCGCCGAACCCAACCTGCTGTCGGTGATCCTGGCACTGGAGGCGTCGAGCAAGCCGATCGTCGCCGCAGTGCACAGCGTCGCGATGGGCGGCGGCCTGGAGCTGGCGCTGGGCTGCCACTACCGCGTGACGGCGCCGGGTGCGCAGATCGCGCTGCCGGAAGTGAAGATCGGCTTGATCCCGGGTGCCGGCGGCACGCAGCGCCTGCCGAGTGTGCTGGGCCTGGAGAACGCGCTGAACATGATCGTCAGCGGCGAGCCGGTGGCCAGTGAACTGCTGGCCAAGGCGCCGGGTCAGAAGCTGTTCGACAAGGTCATCGAGGGCGACCTGCTGGCCGGTGCGATCGCCTTCGCGCACGAGATCGTGGACAAACGTCCGCTGCCGCTGGTGCGCAACCTGAAGGTGGAGCACACCAATGCGCAGGCCTATCTGCAATTCGCGCGCAACACCGTCGGTGCGATGGCGAAGAACTTCCCGGCGCCGCCGAAGTGTGTCGATGCCGTCGCCGCGTCGACGACGATGAAGTTCGACGAGGGCATGAAGTACGAGCGCGAGCTCTTCATGAACCTCATGCTGACGCCGGAGTGCAAGGCGCTGCGCCACGCCTTCGTGTCGGAGCGCGCGACCACCAAGATCCCCGACGTGCCGGCCGACACGCCGGTGCGCGACGTGAAGAAGCTCGCCGTGATCGGTGCCGGCACCATGGGCGGCGGCATCGCGATGAACTTCCTCAACGCCGGCATCCCGGTGGTGATGCTGGAGATGAAGCAGGAGGCGCTGGACCGCGGCGTCGCCACCATCCGCAAGAACTACGAGGCCCAGGTCAAGAAGGGCAAGCTGAAGCAGGACAAGTACGAGCAGCGCATGGCGCTGCTGAGCACCACGCTCAAGTACGACGACCTGAAGGACGCCGACATGGTCATCGAGGCCGTGTTCGAGGACATGGGTGTCAAGGAGCAGGTCTTCAAGACGCTGGACGAGGTGATGAAGCCCGGCGCGATCCTGGCCTCCAACACCTCGACGCTGGACGTGAACAAGATCGCTTCGTTCACCAAGCGCCCGCAGGATGTGATCGGCACGCACTTCTTCAGCCCGGCCAACGTGATGAAGCTGCTGGAGGTGGTGCGCGGCGAGAAGACCGCCAAGGACGTGCTCGCCACCGTGATGCAGCTGGGCAAGAAGATCAAGAAGACCTGCGTGGTCTCGGGCGTGTGCGACGGCTTCATCGGCAACCGCATGATCGAGCAGTACTCGCGCCAGGCCGGCTTCCTGCTGGAAGAGGGCTGCACGCCCGCGCAGGTCGACAAGGCGGTCGAGAAGTTCGGCTTCGCGATGGGCCCGTTCCGCATGGGCGACCTGGCCGGCAACGACGTCGGCTGGTACATCCGCAAGCGCCGCTACCTGGAGAAGCCGAACCTGCGCTACAGCAAGACCGCCGACCTGCTGTGCGAGCTGGGCCGCTTCGGCCAGAAGACGCAGGCCGGCTGGTACGACTACGTCGCCGGCAAGCGCGATGCGATCCCGTCCAAGTTGGTCGAGGACATGATCGCCAAGCACCGCACCGAGCTGGGCATCACGCCGCGCAAGATCTCCGACGAGGAGATCGTGCAGCGCCTGGTGTTCGCGCTGGTCAACGAGGGCGCGCGCATCGTCGAGGAAGGCATCGCCTTGCGCGCCTCCGACATCGACATGGTCTATCTCACCGGCTACGGCTTCCCGCTGTTCCGCGGCGGGCCGATGAACTATGCCGACACGGTGGGCCTGTTCAATGTCGTGCAGGCGATGAAGCGCTTCGGAAAGAACCCGAACGACGACGCCAAGTTCTGGGAGCCGGCGCCGCTGCTCGCCAAGCTGGCGGCCGAAGGCAAGACCTTCAGCTGAACGACCCCACCCACCGGAGGCCCGCCATGAGCGAACGCGCCACGTTCACCCGCATGGAAGAGAGCACCGCGGACGACTGGCGCCGCATCGCCGGCGAGTACGCGCCGTTCGTGAAGGCGCTGCCCGACCGGCTGATCGCGCACCTGAGGCTGCTCGAGGGCGACTACGGCGGCTTCCCGGTCGACCGTTACACGCACTCGCTGCAGACCGCGACGCGCGCGCTGCGCGATGGCCGCGACGAGCAGTACGTGGTCTGCGCGCTGCTGCACGACATCGGCGACACGCTGGGCAGCTTCAACCACTTCGATATCGCCGCGGCGATCCTCAAGCCGGTGGTCAGCGAGGAGAACCTCTGGATGGTGCAGCACCACGGCATCTTCCAGGGCTACTACTTCTTCCACCACTTGGGGCTGGACCGCAACCTGCGTGACCAGTTCAAGGGCCACCCGCACTACGCGCGCACCGAGGAGTTCTGCGCGCTGTACGACAACCCGGCCTTCGATGCGAAGGCCGAGACGCTGCCGATCAGCGAGTTCGAACCGATGCTGCGCCGCGTGTTCGCGCAGCCCCGCAACAGCATCTACAAGGCGGCGATGCCCGCCGCCGCCTGACACGAGGAGTTCTCAATGACCAACGCCGTCATCGTTTCGACCGCCCGCACGCCCCTGGCCAAGAGCTGGAAGGGCGCCTTCAACATGACCCACGGCGCCACGCTGGGCGGCCACGCCGTCGCAGCCGCGGTGCAGCGCGCCGGCATCGAGGCCGCCGAGGTCGACGACGTGATCATGGGCTGCGCCAACCCCGAGGGCGCGACCGGCGCCAACATCGCGCGCCAGATCGCGCTGCGCGCCGGGCTGCCGATCACCACCGGCGGCATGACGGTCAACCGCTTCTGCTCCAGCGGCCTGCAGACCATCGCGATGGCGGCGCAGCGCATCATCGCCGGCGAAGGCGACGTCTACGCCGCCGGCGGCGTGGAGAGCATCTCCTGCGTGCAGAACGAGATGAACAAGCACATGCTGGCCGACCCCTGGCTGGTGCAGCACAAGCCCGATATCTACTGGAGCATGCTGCAGACCGCCGAGCAGGTGGCCAAGCGCTACAACATCGCCCGCGAGCGCATGGACCAGTACGGCGCCGCCAGCCAGCAGAAGGCCTGTGCGGCACAGGAGGCCGGCAAGTTCAAGGACGAGATCGCGCCGATCACCGTGATGGCCGGCGTGGCCGATGCGCAGCTCGGCCTGCGCACGAAGGAAGTCACCTGCAGCGCCGACGAAGGCCTGCGTGCCGGCACCACCTACGAAGCGGTGGCGGGCATCAAGCCGGCGCTGCCCGGCGGCGTGATCGCGGCGGGCAACGCCAGCCAGTTCAGCGACGGCGGCGGCGCCTGCATCGTGATGAACGAGACGCTGGCCGAGAAGAAGGGCCTGAAGCCGCTGGGCCGCTTCCTCGGCTTCGCGGTGGCCGGCTGCGAGCCCGACGAGATGGGCATCGGCCCGGTGTTCGCCGTGCCCAAGGTGCTCAAGCGCCTGGGCCTGACGGTGGCCGACATTGACCTGTGGGAGCTCAACGAGGCCTTCGCGGTGCAGGTGCTGTACTGCGCCGACACCCTGGGCATTCCGATGGACCGGCTGAACGTCAACGGCGGCGCCATCGCCGTCGGCCACCCCTACGGTGTCAGCGGCCAGCGGCTGACCGGCCACGCGCTGATCGAAGGCAAGCGCCGCGGTGCGAAGCGGGTCGTCGTCACGATGTGCATCGGCGGCGGCATGGGCGCCGCGGGCGTGTTCGAGGTGCTCTGATGGCCGCGCCCGGTGGCCCGTCCCCGGTGACGGTGTCACCGGAAGCCTTCCTGGCCATGGGCCGGGACGTCCTCGCGAAGCAGCCGTTCAGCATCCTGCTCGGCGCACAGCTGAACGTGCTCGAGCCCGGTCGCTGCGAGCTGCAGGTGACGATCGGCGAACACCTGAAGCAGCAGCACGGCTTCGTGCACGGCGGCGTGCTGAGCTACCTGGCCGACAACGCGCTGACCTATGCCGGCGGCACCGCACTGCGGGTGCCGGTGCTGACCGGCGAGTTCAAGATCAACTACGTGCGGCCGGCGGTCGGCGAGCGGCTCGTCGCCCGCGCCGAGGCCGTGCACGTCGGCAAGACGCAGGCGGTGTGCCGCTGCGAGGTCTTCGCCGTCAGTGCCACCGGCGAGAAGCTCTGTGCGCTGGCGCAGGGCACCATCGTGGCCGCGCCCGAACAGAGTTCCATGTGACCATGAGCTACCGCCACACCGCCGACTTCCTGCTCTACGACTGGCTGCAGGTCGACACCCTGCAGCAGCGCGCGCGCTTCGCCGAGCACAACCGCGAGACCTTCGACGCCGTGCTCGACATGTGCGAGAAGCTGGCTGCCGACAAGTTCGCGCCGATCAACCGGATCGTCGACACCGAGGAGCCCTGGTTCGACGGCGAGAAGGTGCATGTGCCGGAGTCCTCGCGCGCCGCGGCGCGCGCCTATGCCGAGTCGGGCATGCTGGCCGCCGCGCAGGACTACGAGCTCGGCGGCATGCAGCTGCCCTGCGTGGTCGAGATGGCCGCGCACGCCTTCTTCTCCAAGGCCGGCATCGGCGTCGGCGGCGCTGGCATGCTGACCAGCGGCAACGCCAACCTGCTGATGGCGCACGGCACTGCGATGCAGCAGGCGGTGTTCGCGAAGAACGAGTTCGCCGGCCGCTTCTTCGGCACCATGTGCCTGTCCGAGCCGCAGGCCGGCTCGAGCCTTTCGGACATCGTCACCCGCGCCACCCCCGACGGCGAAGGCCACGAGTCCGACCCGCTGGGGCCGCGTTACCGCCTGCGCGGCAACAAGATGTGGATCAGCAACGGCGAGCACGAGATGGCCGAGAACATCGTCCATCTGGTGCTGGCCAAGATCCCCGGGCCGGACGGCAAGCTGGTGGCCGGCACGCGCGGCATCTCGCTGTTCATCGTGCCGAAGAAGCTGGTCGACACCGAAGGCCGGCTCACCGGCGAGCGCAACGACGTGGCGCTGGCCGGCCTGAACCACAAGCTCGGCTACCGCGGCATCCCGAACACGTTGCTGAATTTCGGCGAGGGGCGCTACCCGGTGCGCGGCTCGGCGGGGGCGATCGGCTACTTGGTTGGCAAGCCCGGCGAGGGCCTGCGCTGCATGTTCCACATGATGAACGAGGCGCGCATCGCCGTCGGCCTGGGCGCCACCATGCTCGGCTACGCCGGCTACGAGGCCAGCCTGGACTACGCGAAGAACCGCCCGCAAGGTCGGCCGATGGGACCGTCGGGCAAGGACGCCACGCAGCCGCAGATCCCGATCATCCGCCACGCCGACGTCAAGCGCATGCTGCTGGCGCAGAAGAGCTGGTGCGAGGGCGCACTGGCCCTGGCGCTGTACTGCGCACGCCTGGTCGACGAGCAGCACACCGGCGCGCCGGACGATGCCGCGCAGGCCGCGCTGCTGCTGGAGATGCTCACGCCGATCGCCAAGAGCTGGCCCAGCGAATGGTGCCTGGAGGCCAACAGCCTGGCGATCCAGGTGCACGGCGGCTACGGCTACACGCGCGACTTCCCGGTCGAGCAGTACTGGCGCGACAACCGCCTGAACATGATCCACGAGGGCACGCACGGCATCCAGGCGCTGGACCTGCTCGGCCGCAAGGTGGTGATGGATGGCGGCAAGGGCCTGCAACTGCTGGCCTCGCGCATCAACGCCACCATCGAGCGGGCGATGCGGGTGGACGAGCTGGCCGCGATGGCCAATCAACTGGCCGCGGCGCTCGCCGATGTGGGCCGCGCGACAAAGGCCGCCTGGGCCACCGGCAACCCGGAAGAGGCCCTGGGCAACGCCGTGCCTTACCTGCAGGCCTTCGGCCACACGGTGATCGCCTGGATCTGGCTGGACGTGGCGCTGTGCGCGCACGCGAAGCGCGGCGCGGGCGACGAGGCGCAGCTGCAGGGCAAGCTGGCCGCCTGCCGCTTCTTCTTCCGCCACGACCTGCCCAAGGTGGCGGCCTGGCTGCAGGTGGTGGCCTCGCGCGACGACACCTGCCGCACGATGGACGAGGCCTGGTTCTGAGCCGGCATGAAGAACTCGACGATCGAGACCTGGGTCTGGGTGCTGATCTACGGCGGCCTGCTCGCCGTCGGCCTCGGCCTGGCGATGCAGCAGCAGGGCGCCGGCGCCGCCGGGCAGGTGCTGGTGGTCGGTGGCAGCATCGCCGCCGCGGTGGGTGTGCTGATGATCTGGCTGCGCTCTCGGCGCAAGGACGACGATTCATGAAGCGATGGCTGCTCGGCCCGCTGCTGGCGCTGCTGTCGTCGGCCGCTGCGGCGCAGGTCTATGAATTCCCGCGCTACGACAGCGCCGCGCAGGTGCGCGCCGACTGCGACCGCCTGCTCGCCGACCTGAAGCAGCGCGAGCGCGCCATCGAGCGCCTGCCCGAGGGCGCCGACGTGCTCGGCGCGATCGACGCGCAGATGCAGCGCATCGAGGACACGCTGGGCCCGCTGTGGCTGCTGCCCGCCATCCACCCGGCCAAGGCGGTGCGCGACGCGGCCGACGCCTGCGACCTCGCCTTCCAGACCGTCAGCAGCGCCTTCCTGCAGAACCCTCGTGTCCATGCCCGGCTGAAGAGCGCGCCGGTGGCCGACGACATCGACCGCCGCCTGCAGCGCGAGCAGCTCGACGCCTTCGAGGATTCCGGTGTCGCGCTGAAGCCGGCGGCGCAGCAGCGCGCGCGCCAGATCAACAAGGAGCTGACGCGGCTGGCGCAGGAGTTCGACCGCCGCATCCGCGAGAGCCGCGACCGCGTCGCCTTCAGCGCCGACGAGCTCGAAGGCGTGCCCGAGGCGGTGTGGAAGAGCGCGCGGCGTGACGCCCGCGGCCGCTACCTGCTCGGCCTCGACTACCCCACCGCCGAGCCGGTGCTGCAGCGCGCCGTGCGCGAGTCCACCCGCGAGCGCATGTGGCGCGCGACGATGCGCCAGGGCGGCGAGGCCAACCTGCGCACGCTGGCGCGGTTGGCCGAGCTGCGCCGCGAGTACGCGCGCCTGTTCGGCTTCGACTCGTACGCCGACTTCGCGCTGCGCCGACGCATGGTCAAGAGCGAGGCGCAGGCCTCGGGCTTCCTCGCCGAGGTCGGTGCGGCCGTGGCGCAGCGCGAGCGCGCCGACCTGGACCTGCTGCGCGCCGAGAAGGCCCGCCTGGCCGGTGTCGCGCCCGAGGCGACCACGGTGCGCCGCTGGGACGTGCCCTTCCTCAGCGAGCGGGTGCGCACGCAGCGCTACACGATCGACGAAGAGGCCTTCCGGCCCTACTTCCCGCCGCAGCGCAGCCTGGAGTTCGTCTTCGCGCTGGCGCAGCGCCTGTTCGGCGTGCGCTTCGAGCCGGTGCAGCAGACGCTGTGGCACCCGCAGGCGCGCACCTACGCGGCGCGCGACGAGAACGGCGCGCTGCTGGGCACGCTGTTCGTCGACCTGTTCCCGCGGCCCGACAAGTACAACCATGCGGCGGTCTGGTCGTTCCGCAACGTCTCGACGAAGAGCGGCCGGCTGCCGGCGGCGGCGCTGGTCGTCAACTTCAACGACAAGGGCCTGACCCTGGGCGAGCTCGAGACGCTGCTGCACGAGTTCGGCCATGCGCTGCATGCGCTGCTGTCGAAGACACGCTACACGCTGCAGGGCGGTACCAACGTGCTGCTCGACTTCGCCGAGGCGCCCTCGCAGATGCTGGAGGACTGGGTCTACGACCCGGCGGTGCTGGCGCTGTTCCAGCAGGTCTGTGCCGAGTGCCCGCCGGTGCCGCGCGACATGATCGAGCGTGCCGACCGTGCACGCCACTTCGCCAAGGGCATCGCGACGACGCGGCAGCTGATCTTCGCCAACTACGATCTGGCGCTGTACGGCCGCCGCGCCGAAGACCCGATGCGGCTGTGGACCCGCATGGAGCGCGCCACGCCACTCGGCCACGCCGAGGGCTCGATGTTCCCGGCCGGCTTCAGCCACGTGGCCAGCGGCTATTCGGCCGGCTACTACGCCTACATGTGGAGCCTGGTGGTCGCCGAGGACCTGCGCACGCCGTTCGAGGCCGACCGGCTCGACGCCGCCACCGGGCGGCGCTACCGCGACAGCGTGCTGGCCAACGGCGGCCAGGTGGCACCCGACGACCTGGTGCAGCGCTTTCTCGGCCGGCCGGGCAACCGCGAGGCCTTCTTCCGCAGCCTGAATAAAGAATGAACCGAACGACATCCGGAGACCGAGCATGAGCACATCGATCCAGAAACTCTTCGACCTCAGCGGCCAGACCGCGCTGGTCACCGGCGGCTCGCGCGGCCTGGGCCTGCAGATCGCCGAAGCGCTGGGCGAGGCCGGCGCGAAGATCTTCCTTACCTCGCGCAAGGCGGCCGACCTGGAGGAAGCCGCGGCCCACCTGCAGGCGCGCGGCATCGATGCCCGCTGGGTGGCCGCCGACATGAGCCAGCCCGCCGAGATCGAGCGCGTGGCCGGCGAGGCGCTGCAGCGCCTGGGCGACATCGACATCCTCGTCAACAACGCCGGCGCCACCTGGGGCGCGCCGGCCGAGGACTACCCGCTGGAAGCGTGGGACAAGGTGATGAACCTGAACATCCGCAGCATCTTCCTGATGAGCCAGCAGATCGGCAAGCGCAGCATGATCCCGAGGAAGCGCGGCCGCATCATCAACGTCGCGTCGATCGCCGGGCTGTCCGGCTCCGGCGATGTCGAGTTCATCGCCTATGGCACCAGCAAGGGCGCGGTGGTCAACTTCACCCGCACGCTGGCCGGCGAGTGGGGCGAGCACGGCATCACCGTCAACGCGCTGGCGCCGGGCTTCTTCCCGAGCAAGATGACCAAGGGCACGCTCGAGCGCATCGGCAGCGACCGCCTGGCCCAGGCCGCACCGCTGCGCCGCATCGGCGACGACGACGACCTGAAGGGCGCGGCGCTGCTGTTCGCCTCGGCGGCGGGCAAGCACATCACCGGGCAGATCCTGGCGGTCGACGGCGGCGTCAGCGCAGTGCACCACGGCGGATGAACTTTCTCGCCAAGATTCCCTTCGTCGACCTGCTCGGCATGGAGCTGGTCGCCTGCGAGGCCGGCCGCGCCGATATCGTGCTGACGCTGCGCGAGGAGCTGACCAACTCGTGGAGCGTGGCCCACGGTGGCGTGACGATGACGCTGCTCGACGTGGTGATGGCGCATGCCGCACGCAGCCCGAACCAGCCGGGCCATGCCGAGTCGCCCGGGGTGGTGACCATCGAGATGAAGACCAGCTTCCTGCGCGCCGGCCTGGGCCGCCTGACGGCGCATGGCACGCTGCTGCACCGCACTGCGTCGCTGGCCTTCACCGAAGGCACGGTGCTCGACGAGAAAGGCGAGCGGGTGGCCCACGGCACCGGCACGTTCAAGTACATGAAGGGCCTGCCAGCCGGCGGGCGCCGCATCCAGAGGCTCAATGCCTCCGACTGAAGGAGTATCCGCATGGCGATGATCAACAAGCAGGTGCTGCTGGCCTCGCGGCCGCAGGCCGAGGCGACGGTGGACAACTTCCGCCTCGTCGAGACGCCGGTGCCGGCGCTGGCCGAGGGCCAGGTGCTGGTGCGCAACCATTACCTCTCGCTCGACCCGTACATGCGCATGCGCATGAACGACGCGAAGAGCTACGCCGCGCCGCAGCCGCTGGACGCGGTGATGATCGGCGGCACGGTGGGTGAGGTGGTCGACTCGAAGAACCCGAAGTTCGCCGTCGGCGACAAGGTGGTCGGCATGGGCGGCTGGCAGCAGTACAGCGTGGTCGACGGCAACCTGCCCGGCGTGATGCGCAAGGTCGACACCACGCACGTGCCGCTGTCGGCCTACCTGGGTGCCGTCGGCATGCCGGGGGTCACGGCCTGGTACGGCCTCGTCAAGCTGTGCACGCCGAAGGCCGGCGAGACCATCGTCGTCAGCGCGGCCAGCGGTGCGGTGGGCAGCGCGGTGGGCCAGCTCGCCAAGGTGCGCGGCTGCCGCGCGGTGGGCATTGCCGGCGGTGCCGACAAGTGCCGCTACGTGGTCGAGGAACTGGGCTTCGATGCCTGCATCGACTACAAGCAGCACAAGGATGCGAAGTCGCTCGATGCGGCACTGGCCGAGGCGGCGCCGAACGGCATCGACGGCAACTTCGAGAACGTCGGCGGGCAGATCCTCGATGCGGTGCTGCGCCGCATGAACGCCTTCGGGCGCATGGCGCTGTGCGGAATGATCAGCGGCTACGACGGCGGCGCGATTCCGCTGTCCGACCCGGCGCTGATCCTCAAGCAGCGGCTGCGGCTGGAGGGCTTCATCGTCAGCGAGCACATGGAGGTGTGGCCCGAGGCGCTGAAGGAACTCGGCATGCTGGTGGCGACGGGGAAGCTGAAGTACCGGGAGTCGGTTGCACCTTCCATCGAAGAGGCGCCGGAAGCCTTCCTCGGCTTGCTCAAGGGCAGGAACTTCGGCAAGCAGCTGGTGAAGCTGATCTGATCCACGTGCCGAGCGGGGAGGCCTTGCGATGACGAGCACCCACGAGGTCTTCAACCAGCCCGCGCCGCTGGCCGACTACAACCTCTATGCGACCAATCGCCCACTGCGCGACGCACTCGAATTCCACCTCCCCGGTCGAGACGAGGCCAGGAGCATCGAACAAGGCCAGCGCTGGGGCAGCATCGAGTGGCAGACCCACGCCCGCCTGGCCAACACCCACCAGCCCCGCCTGCTCAGCCACGATCGCTTCGGCCACCGCATCGACCAGGTCGAGTTCCACCCCAGCTACCACGCGCTCATGGGCGAGGCGGTCGGCGCCGGCCTGCACGGCACGCCGTGGTCACTCGGGCCCGGCGCGCACATCGAGCGTGCGGCGGCCTTCATGCAGTTCACCGAGCTCGAGCCGTCGATCCTGTGCCCGATCTCGATGACCTATGCGGTCACGCCGGCGCTTCGAGCCAATGCGGCGATCACCGGCGACTGGTTCGACAAGCTCGCCAGCACCGCCTACGACCCGCGCCTCGCACCGTGGGCCGACAAGCCCGGGCTGACCATGGGCATGGGCATGACCGAGAAGCAGGGCGGCTCGGACGTGCGTGCCAACACCACGCGCGCGGTGGTGGTCGAGCAGACGCCCTGGGGCGTGCGCGCCGAGATTACCGGCCACAAGTGGTTCTTCTCCGCACCGATGTGCGACGCCTTCCTGATCCTCGCGCAGGAAGAGGGCGGTCTGTCCTGCTTCTTCCTGCCGCGGGTGCTGCCCGACGGAACGCTCAACGCCATCCGCATCCAGCGCCTGAAGGACAAGCTCGGGAATCACGCCAACGCGAGCTCGGAGGTCGAGTTCCATGCCGCCAGCGCCTGGCGGGTCGGCGAGCCCGGCCGTGGTGTGGCGCAGATCCTCGAGATGGGCACGCTGACGCGGCTGGACTGCGCGCTCGGCACGGCCGGCTTGATGCGCCAGGCACTGTCGCTGGCGCTGAACCACACGGCGCAGCGCTCGGCCTTCGGCAAGCCGCTGATCGAGCAGCCGCTGATGAAGAACGTGCTGGCCGACATGGCGCTGGAGTCCGAGGCCGCCACCGCGCTGGCGCTGCGCCTGGCGCGCGCGATCGACCGCCAGGACGACCCGTTCGAGGCACTGATGCGCCGTGTGCTCACGCCGGTGGCCAAGTTCTGGATCTGCAAGCGCGGCAGCCTGCTGGCCCAGGAGGCGATGGAATGCCTGGGCGGCAACGGCTACGTCGAGGAGGCGGGCGAGGGCGTGATGGCGCGCATCTACCGCGAGATGCCGCTGAACTCGATCTGGGAAGGCGCCGGCAACATCATGGCGCTGGACCTGCTGCGCGCGCTGCGTGGCGGCAGCAAGACGGGCTCGGTGACCGAGGCCCTGGTGGCCGAGCTGGCGCCGGCGCATGGCGCGAACGCGGCGTTCGACCGCTTCGCCGACGCGTTGCCGGCGCGCATCGACGGCGCGGTCGACGAGGTCGAGGCGCGCCGCCTCGCGCAGGACGTGGCCCTGGCCGTGCAGGCCTCGCTGCTGCGCCGCCACGCGCCGGACTTCGTCTTCGAGGCCTTCTGCCGCTCGCGGCTGGGCGGCGACTGGGGCCAGGCCTTCGGCACGCTGGGCGCCGCCACCGCATTCGATGAACTCGTCGCCCGCGCGATGCCCGCCTGAAGGAGTTCCATGCACCCGTTCATCCTGCACCACTACGCCAACTCGCCGTTCTCCGAGAAGGTGCGCCTGATCTTCGGCGCCAAGGGCATGGTCTGGCAGTCGGTGCACATCCCGAGCGTGATGCCCAAGCCCGACGTGGTGGCGCTGACCGGCGGCTACCGGCGCACGCCCTTCCTGCAGCGCGGTGCCGACATCTGGTGCGACACCGCGCTGATGGCCCGCGTGATCGACCGTGCGCAGCCCGAGCCGCCGCTGTACCCGGCCGGTGTCGCAGGCCTCGCGCAGACTCTCGCGCAATGGGCCGACTTCACGCTGTTCTGGGCGGTGATTCCCTACACGCTGCAGCCGCAGGGGCTGGCGCACGTGATGGCCGGTGTGCCGCCCGAGGGCCTGAAGGCGTTCGCGGCCGACCGCGCGCCGTTCACCGCTGGGCTGACGCGGCAGACGCCGGCCGACGCGACGGTGGCGCTGAGCGCCTACCTGGCGCGGCTCGAGGAGCAGCTCGCCGATGGCCGTGCCTGCCTGTGCGGCGCGTCACCGAGCATTGCCGACTTCTCGGTCGCGCACTGCCTGTGGTTCATCCACCTCGCGCCGCCGATGCTCGGCATTCTGCAGCCGCACGAGCGCCTGCGGGCCTGGTACTCGCGCATGCTCGCCTTCGGCCATGGCACGCCGACACCGATGAAAAGTGCCGATGCGATCGCGCTCGCCGCGGCGACGCCCACCCATGAACCGACGCGGGTCGAACCCGGCCTCGGCTTCGAGGCCGGCGAGCCGGTCACCGTGACGCCCACCGACTACGGCCGCGACCCGGTGGTCGGTGCGCTGGTCGGCCTGTCCCACGACGAGGTGGTGATCGAGCGCCACGACGAGCGCGCCGGCACGCTGCACGTGCACTTTCCCCGCCTCGGGTTCCAGATTCGAAAGGAAGCGAAGACATGAAGATCGTCAAGGGCCGCACCGCGGTCATCACCGGCGCCGGCTCGGGCTTCGGCCTCGAACTCTCGCGCATCGCCGCGCGCGAGGGCATGAACCTCGTGATGGCCGACGTGCAGCAGGACGCGCTGGACCGCGCGGTGGAAGAGATCCGCAGCCTCGGTGCGCAGGTGCTGGGCTTCCGGCTCGACGTCTCCAAGGCTGCCGAAGTGGAGGCGATGGGCGAGGCGGTGCGCGCGCGCTTCGGTGCGCCGCACCTGGTCTTCAACAACGCCGGCATCGCCGCCGGCGGGCTGATCTGGGAACACTCGCTGAAGGACTGGGAGTGGGTCGTCGGCGTCAACCTGATGGGTGTGGCGCACGGCGTGCGAGTGTTCACGCCGATGATGCTGGAAGCGGCCAAGGCCGACCCGTCCTACGAGGGCCACATCGTCAACACCGCGTCGATGGCCGGGCTGCTCAACGCGCCGAACATGGGCGTCTACAACGTCACCAAGCATGCGGTGGTGGCGATGAGCGAGACGCTGTACCAGGACCTGCGCCTGGTCACCGACCAGATCGGCGCTTCGGTGCTGTGCCCGTTCTTCGTGCCCACCGGCATCCACCAGAGCGAACGCAACCGGCCCGCCGAGATGCGCGCGCCCGAGGCGAAGCCGACGAAGAGCCAGCTGATCGCGCAGGCAATGAGCGACAAGGCGGTGACCAGCGGCAAGATCACCGCGGCCCAGGTGGCGCAGTTCGTGATGGACGCGGTCAAGGAAGGCCGCTTCTACATCTACAGCCACCCGAAGTCGCTGGCCAGCGTGCAGGTGCGGCTGGAGGACATCATGCTCGGCCGCAACCCGACCGACCCGTTCGCGATGAAGCCCGAGATCGGCGAAGGCCTGCGCAAGGCGCTGCGCGAGACCGACTGATGGCGCGACCGGACGATCCCCCCGCGCCGGGCCGCAGCGACGAGATCGAGCCCTTCTGGCTGGCCTACCAGCGCGAGTGCGGCGTGCAGGTGGAAGGCTTCTCGGCCACGGCGCTGGGGCCCACCCGCGCGCTGGCCGACGAACTCGCGCTGCTGGTCCACAACGGCGTGAAGCGCGCCCACGCGACGCTCAAGCGCGAGTTCGAGCGCGATCTCGAGGCGCTGCCCGCGCCGGGCGAGCATGTGGTCGTGCTCGACGGCGCCGGCCACCCGCGCGCCATCGTGCGCAACACACATGTCGAGCTGCGCCACTTCAACCAGATCGACGACGAGTTCGCCTTCACCGCCGGCGAGGGCGACCTGACGCTGCGCTGGTGGCTGACGGCGCATCGCCAGCAGTGGTCGGAGCAGGCCGAGCGCGAGGGCTTCGAGATCGGCGAGACCAGCGAACTGGTGCTCGAGTTCTTCGACCTCGTCTGGCCGCAGCCACCGGCTGCCGGCTCAGCAGCGCAGTCGTAGTGCCTGCAGCGGCCGGCCGCTGGCCGCATCGAGCACCACCAGGCTGATGGCGCGCGGGTGCGTCGGGTCGGCCGGCAGCGAGGGCACGAAACGCAGGCGGATCTCGGCGCCGGTCCACGGCGGCACCCGGTGCAACTGGCGCACCACGTGGTCGTGCGACAGCTTCTCGCCGGCGTTCTCGCCGGCCGTCACCCGGCTGCGGTGGCCGTTCTCGGTGACGGCCCAGAACGCAGCCAGCCGCTCGGGCGCGCCTGGCCGTGGCTTCACCGTGGCCTCGAACCCCGCGTTCTCCCCGCGCAGCGCGATGTCGACCAGCGGCGGCGTGCTGCCGGCGACCGGCAGCGACAGCCGCGGCCAGTCGGGCCGGTCTCGGCCCTGCACCACCACCTGCGGCGTGTAGTTCACCCGTGCGCCGTTGACCGCACGCTGTTCGTTCTGGCGGCGCGTGAACTCGGGCGCGGCGAAGCGATCGGGCCAGCCGAGCGAGTCCCAGTAGTCCACGTGGAAGGCCAGCGGCACGCTCGCCGGCTCGGCCGGCAGTGCCGACAGCCAGCGGTCCGCCGGCGGACAGGAACTGCAGCCTTCCGAGGTGTAGAGCTCGATCACCGGCGTCACGGCATCGCCGCTTCGCGTGGCACAGGTCTGCGCCTGGGCGAAGGCCACCGGCAGCGCGGCGAGCAGGAAGGGGATGAATCGGGTCGTCATGGGGCTGGGTCGCGTGCGGCGGCGCTTTCTGACAGCGCGCGCTGTGTCACACTGCGCCGCCCTCGAACCGACCCCCTGCGATGACCGACACGCCACCCACCGAAACGCTTGCCGTGGCCATCGTCGGCGGCGGGCCGGCCGGGCTGATGGCGGCCGAGGTGCTGGCCGAAGCCGGCGCGGCGGTTGACCTGTTCGATGGCATGCCCTCGGTCGGCCGCAAGTTTCTGCTCGCCGGCAAGGGTGGGCTGAACCTGACGCACAGCGAGCCGATCGAGCCCTTTCTCGGCCGCTACGCGAAGGCCGGCGAACAGGTCGCGCCCTGGCTGCATCACTTCGGCCCGCAGGCGCTGCGCGACTGGGCCCAGGCGCTCGGCATCGACACCTTCGTCGGCAGCTCGGGCCGGGTCTTTCCGACAGACATGAAGGCGGCGCCGCTGCTGCGCGCCTGGCTGCATCGGCTGCGCACGAGCGGCGTGCGCTTTCACATGCGGCACCGCTGGCTCGGCTGGGGCGACTCGCCCGGCGGCGGTCACACCCTGCGTTTCGCGACACCCGCGGGCGAGCGGCTCGTGCGCGCAAGTGGCGTCGTGCTCGCGCTGGGCGGTGCGAGCTGGGCGCGGCTCGGCTCCGATGGCGCATGGGTGCCGCTGCTCGAAGCGCGCGGTGTCGACATCGCGCCGCTGCAGCCTTCGAACTGCGGCTTCGACGTCAGCGGCTGGAGTGATCACCTGCGTGAACGTTTTGCCGGCGCACCGCTGAAGAACGTGGCGCTGCGCTGCGTGGCGCCCGATGGGCGGCGCTTCGAGCAGCGCGGCGAGTTCGTGGTCACCGCGACCGGCATCGAAGGCAGCCTGGTCTATGCCGCCTCGCCGGTGCTGCGCGACGCCCTCGTGGCCACCGGCCGCGCCGTCGCCGAGATCGACCTGCTGCCCGAGCGGTCCGCCGAGTTCGTGCAGGCCGAGGTGGCGCGGCCGCGCGGCTCGCGCTCGCTGTCCACCCACCTGAAGAGCCGGCTCGGCATCGACGGTGTCAAGGCGGCGCTGCTGCACGAGCTGCTGCCGCGCGAGGTCGTGGCCGACCCGGTGGCGCTCGCCATCGCGATCAAGGCGTTGCCGATCCCGCTGGTCGCCGCGCGGCCGATCGACGAGGCGATCAGCACCGCCGGCGGCGTGCGCCTGGCGGCGCTCGACGCGCAGCTGATGCTGAGGGCTCTGCCCGGCGTGTTCTGTGCCGGCGAGATGCTCGACTGGGAGGCGCCCACGGGCGGCTACCTGCTGACCGCCAGCCTGGCCAGTGGCCGGATGGCGGGGCTGGGCGCCGCCGCGTGGTCGCGGATCTAACCGCGCTTGCCGCCGACCACCAGCAAGGCGCCGCCGACGACGATCGCCGCGATGCCGGCCCACATCGGCACATTGACGCGCTGCGTCTCCTTGACCGAGAGTTCGATCGGCCCGAGCTTCGTCTGGTGCGTTTCCTTCGTGTAGCTGAAGCCGCCGTAGGCCAGGGCGAGCGCCCCGGCCACGATCAGCACGATGGCGACCAGCCGCATGCCGTTCATAGGCATCACGGCCGGATGGCGATCTCGTTCTTGACCGAGGTCACGCCCTTGACACCGCGCGCGATGCTCTCGGCCGTGGCCTTCTCCGTTGCATTCTTGGCGAAGCCAGAGAGCATCACCGTGCCCTTCATGGTCTCGACGCTGATCGACGAGGCGGCAACTTCCTTGTTCTCGACGAAGCGGCTCTTGACCTGCGTGGTGATGGTGGCGTCGTCGACATAGTCGCCGACCGACTCCTGGCCGCGGGTGACGGCGCAGCCACTGCCGATCAGCAAGGCGAGGGAGGACAGGGAGATGGCGAGGGTGTTGCGAAGGTTCATGGTGGTGCTCCTGTGACGTGATGGTTTCGGGGTCTACTTGCTGCGGCCGGGGTGGTCGTTCCCGTCGCGGTCCTTCTCCCGTCCGCGCCCCGGCGCGGGCCGGATCTGCTGCTGGTAGTGCTGGCGCACGACGGGGTCTCGCGGCTGGTAGCGGTAGTTCTGCCCCTGCAGTGCGGGCTGCTGGTCCGGCTGCGGATAACGTTCGTTCGGGTACTTGCGCTGGTAGCGCGGCAGCGGTGCAGGCGGTGGCGTGGCGGCCCGGTTGCGGCGATCCCAGCCCTCGCGGCGCTGCTGCCAGTCGTTGCCCCAGTGCTCCTGCCAGCGCGGCGGCCGTGCGGGTGCCCAGCCGCGGAAGTAGGGCGGCGGGCTGCGGTAGTAGCGGACCGGAACCCGCAGCAGGTAGACCGGCACGACCTCGGGCGCCACCAGGCCCCAGGGCCCGTTGTACCAGGAGCTGGCGTACCAGCTGTCGCCCTCCAGCACCCAGTACAGGCCGTCGTAGAAGAAGTAGTTGCCCTGCACCTGCGGGGCGTAGTAGACGGGATAGTCCGGCACGCGCACGAGCTGCGGGTAGGCCGGCAGGTTGATGCCGATGCTCAGGCCCGGCATGCCGATGCCGATGCCGACGCTGACCTGGGCTGGCGCCGACGTGGCGGCGCCCAGCAGGAGGGTCAGAACGATCAGCAGGTGGCGCACGGGGTCTCCTCGGGAACGGACCGACACTACGCCGCTTGCCGCCGGAGTTCAGTTCGTCAGCGCACAGACGCTCGCGATCTGCTCAACATTGCCGGCGAGGCGCCGAAACAGCCTGCATGAAGGGGCTGCACGGGCAAACGTCGAGGCTGGGCCTGCTGGTGGCGCTGCTGCTGTGGGCCGGCGCGGGCCGCGCAGCGGATCTCAGCGCCACCGAGCGGCGCTGGCTGCAGGGCATGCAGCCGGTGCTGGCGTACGCGCGCGCTGCCGGCATGCCGCTGGACATCGTCGTGCAGCCGCAGCCGACGCCCGACCATTCGCCGCTGGCGCTGGCCTTCGTCGACGGGCGCTGCAAGCTGGTGCTCTCGATGCGCGGCAACCCCGAGGCGAAGGCGACGCTGGACCGCATCGATCCCGCGCTGCTCGATCCCAGCCTCGAGCTGATGGCGGCGCACGAACTGGGCCACTGCAGGCGTTACCGGGACGGCCACTGGCACGGTTTGCCCGCCGGATTCGTGGACTCAGTGCCCGAGGCCATCGGCGCCGAGCTGAAGGCCGCCTATCTCGACATGCGGGCGACGCGCCGTGAAGAAGGCTATGGCGACCTCGTCGGCCTGGCCTGGACGCAGCGCCACCACCCGCAGCACTACGCGGCACTGCATGCCTGGCTGGTGGCACAGCGCTCGCACGAGCTGATTCCCGGCAGCCACCACGACACGCTGGCCTGGGTGCACCTGGCCGGCGCGGGCTTCGTGGCAGCGCAGGCGTCGATCTTCGACGCCGCAGCGCCGCTGTGGGAAGCCGGGCTCGCCGCAGAACGCTGAATCGTGGCGCCGCCGCTGCGCGGCTGCACCTGCAACGAGGCGTGTCAGCCCCTGTGGCACACTGCGCCGCTTCGCGAATCCGCCCCCTGCGGGCCACCCGGTTTTGGACAAGATTCTTCTGCAGATCGCGGCCGAGCTGAAGGTTCGGCCGGCCCAGGTGAACACCGCCGTCGAACTGCTCGACGGTGGCGCCACGGTGCCCTTCATCGCCCGCTACCGCAAGGAAGCGACCGACGGCCTCGACGACATCCAGCTGCGCGAGCTGGAGTCGCGCCTGGGTTACCTGCGCGAGCTGGAAGAGCGCCGCGCCGCGGTGCTCAAGAGCATCGACGAGCAGGGCAAGCTGACGCCCGCGCTGCGCGCGGCCATCGACGCCGCGCCGACCAAGCAGGAGCTGGAAGACCTCTACCTGCCGTACAAGCCCAAGCGCCGCACCAAGGGCATGATTGCCCGCGAGGCCGGACTGGAGCCGCTGGCCGACAAACTCTTCGCCGACCCGTCGCTCGAGCCGCTGGCCGAGGCCGCGGCGTTCATCAATGTCGACGGCGGCTTCGCCGATGCGCATGCGGTGCTCGACGGCGTGCGCGACCTGCTGTCCGAGCGCTGGGCGGAAGACGCGGTGCTGGTGGGCAAGCTGCGCGAGTGGCTGTGGGCCGAGGGCCTGTTCCAGAGCAAGCTGATGGACGGCAAGGACGGCAACCACCCGGACGCCGCCAAGTTCCGCGACTACTTCGACTACGCCGAGACCATCCGCACCGTGCCATCGCACCGTGCGCTGGCGGTGTTCCGCGGCCGCACGCAGGAGTTCCTCGACGCCAAGCTGGTGCTCGATGAGGAGGTGGTGCCCGGTCAACCGACCCTGGCCGAGGGCCGCATCGCGGTGCACCTCGGCTGGCGTCACTCGAAGCGCCCCGGCGACGAGCTGATCCGCAAGACCATTGCCTGGACCTGGAAGGTCAAGCTCAGCCTGAGCCTCGAGCGCGATCTGTTCTCGCGCCTGCGCGAAGAGGCGGAGAAGATCGCGATCAAGGTCTTCGCCGAGAACCTGCGTGACCTGCTGCTGGCCGCGCCGGCCGGCCCGCGCGTCGTGATGGGCCTGGACCCGGGCATCCGCACTGGCTGCAAGGTGGCCATCGTCGACGCGACAGGCAAGGTGCTGGACACGAACACCGTCTACCCGCACGAGCCGCGCCGTGACTGGGAAGGTTCGCTGCACACGCTCGGCCGCCTGGTCGCGACGCACGGCGTCAACCTGATCGCCATCGGCAACGGCACCGCCAGCCGCGAGACCGACAAGCTCGCCGCCGACCTGATCAAGCGCATCCAGGCGCTGGCACCCGAGGTGAAGCTGGAGAAGATCGTCGTCAGCGAGGCTGGCGCGTCGGTCTACTCGGCCAGCGAGTTCGCCAGCAAGGAACTGCCCGAGCTCGACGTCAGCCTGCGCGGCGCGGTGAGCATCGCGCGGCGGCTGCAGGATCCGCTGGCGGAGCTGGTGAAGATCGACCCGAAGAGCATCGGCGTCGGCCAGTACCAGCACGACGTCAACCAGAGCGAGCTGGCCCGCAGCCTCGACGCGGTGGTCGAGGACTGCGTGAACTCGGTCGGCGTGGACCTGAACACGGCCTCGGCGCCGTTGCTGTCACGCGTGTCGGGCCTGTCGGGTGCGGTGGCCTCTAGCATCGTGCGCTGGCGCGATGCGAATGGTGCCTTCCGCAGCCGCCAGCAGCTGCTCGACGTGGCTGGCCTGGGCGCCAAGACCTTCGAGCAGTGCGCCGGCTTCCTGCGCATCCGCGGCGGCGACAACCCGCTCGACCAGAGCAGCGTGCACCCCGAGACCTATCCGCTGGTCGAGCGGCTGCTCGCCAAGGTGGCCAAGCCGATCGGCGAGGTGATGGGCCGCAGCGACGTGATCCGAACGCTCAAGCCGGAAGCCTTCGCTGACGAGCGTTTCGGCGCGATCACCGTCAAGGACGTGCTCGCCGAGCTGGAAAAGCCGGGCCGCGACCCGCGCCCCGATTTCAAGGTCGCGCGCTTCAACGACGGGGTCGACGACATCAAGGACCTGCAGCCCGGCATGACGCTGGAAGGCACGGTCAGCAACGTCGCGCAGTTCGGCGCCTTCGTCGACCTCGGCGTCCACCAGGACGGGCTGGTGCATGTCAGCCAGCTCGCCAACAAGTTCGTCAACGACGCGCGCGAGGTGGTCAAGACGGGCGACATCGTCAAGGTCAAGGTGCTGGAGGTCGACCTGGCGCGCAAGCGCATTTCGCTGACGATGAAGCTCGATGCGAAGCCGGTGGCCAAGGGCGAACGCGCCGACAACAGCTTCCGCCCGGCCGGGCGTGGCGAGCGGCCGGGCGCGCCGCGCGGCGGGGCGTCAGCGCCGGCAGGCAGTTCGGCCATGGCGGCGGCTTTCGCCAAGCTGCAGGGGCGCGGCTGAGCGATCTCCCGCGCAGGCACTGCGCCTCAAGTCGCACGACGGCTTGCCGATATCCGTGGCATTGATTGACCTCGCCCATTCGTGACGAATGACGGTCACTCCTTGCAAACGGAGGCGATTTCGTGAACTTTCTGCGCAACCTGAACCTCGGCCCGCGGCTGGGCGTGGCTTTTGCCACGGTGATCCTGCTGGCCACGATCGTCGTGGCAGTCGGCATCACGCGACTGTCCGACATCAGCGCCAGCCTGACCCTGATCGGCGAAGACCGGGTTCCAAAGGTCCAGCTGCTGGCCGACATGACGGACAGCGTCAACCTGATCGCCCGCGAACTGCGCAACGCCATGATCTGGGACGACGCGGCCAAGACCAACGAGGCGCTCGACGAAGTGCAGAAGGCGCGCGAGCACATCGCGCAGGCGCTCGAGAAGCTCACGCCGACGATCACGTCGGAGGAAGGCAAGAAGCGGCTCGGCGTGCTGGCCCAGGCGCGCGCCGCCTACGTGCCGATCCAGCAGCAGACGGTGGATCTGTTGCGTGCCGGCAAGCGCGACGAAGCGCGCACGCTGCTGGCGCAGCAGCTTCGCCCGGCCCAGCTGGACTACATCAAGGCGCTCGACAGCCTCAAGGATATGCAGGTCGACTTGATCAACCAGGCCGCCGAAGAGGGCGAGGCCGAGTACGCGCAGGCCAGGCTGCTCATGTTCAGCCTGCTCGCCGGCATGGCGGTGGTCGGAGCTTGGCTCGGCTGGTGGATCACCCGATCGATCACGCAGCCGATCGCCCGTGCCGTCACGGTGGCGGAGCGGGTGGCCGCCGGCGACCTGACCTCGCGCATTGACGCCAGCGCCAAGGACGAAACCGGCCGGCTGCTGGCCGCGCTGAAGGCGATGAACGACAACCTGTCGGCCATCGTCGGCACGGTGCGCAACGGCAGCGACAGCATCGCCACCGGCTCGGCACAGATCGCCGGCGGCAATGCCGACCTGAGCCAGCGCACCGAGGAACAGGCCAGCGCACTGGAGCAGACCGCAGCGTCGATGGAGCAGCTCGGCTCGACGGTCAAGCAGAACGCCGACAACGCCCGCCAGGCCAATCAGCTGGCCATGGGCGCGACCGAGGTGGCGGTCAAGGGCGGCGAGGTCGTGGCCCGCGTGGTCGACACGATGAAGGGCATCAACGACAGCAGCAAGAAGATCGCCGACATCATCACGGTGATCGACGGCATCGCCTTCCAGACCAACATCCTGGCGCTGAATGCCGCGGTGGAAGCCGCGCGCGCCGGCGAGCAGGGTCGCGGCTTCGCCGTGGTGGCCGGCGAGGTGCGCAATCTCGCGCAGCGCAGCGCCGAGGCGGCCAAGGAGATCAAGGGCCTGATCACCGCCAGCGTCGAGCGGGTCGAGCAGGGCTCGGTGCTGGTCGACCAGGCCGGCAGCACGATGGACGAGGTGGTCAGCGCGATCAAGCGCGTCACCGACATCATGGGCGAGATCAGCAGCGCCAGCGCCGAGCAGAGCTCGGGTGTGGCGCAGGTCGGCGAGGCCGTCAGCCAGATGGACCAGGTGACGCAGCAGAACGCGGCGCTGGTCGAGGAAAGTGCGGCCGCGGCCGACAGCCTCAAGCAGCAGGCGCAGCAGCTGGTCGCCGCGGTCGCCGCCTTCAAGCTGGCGCACGCCTGAGCGGCGCGCGGCCGCGGGTTAGCGGGTCGACTTACGCGGGATCGAAGTCGCGCGGCTGCAGCTCGATCGGCTGGCCGTGCGGTGTGCGGTCGGCGGCGCGGTCCCAGGCCTCGCGGTAGGTGGCGAGCTCCCGTGCGGAGCTCGCGCCCTTTTGGGCGACCAGGTTCTCGAGCGCAGCGAGCCAGTGGTGGTAGTAGGTGTTGCCGAGATCGGCATCGCCGCCGTCCTGCGCACGCTGGATCTGCTCGGCCAGCGCCGCTGCCCACTCGGACCAGCTGAACAGGCCGCGCTGGTGCAGGCTGAGCGCCATCGCGAAGGCGTGGGCTTCCCAGGGTTCGCGGAACACCGGTTCGTCGCCGGCCATCGGCTGGCCGGGCAGGGTGGCGGGTGTCATGCGGGTTCCAGGTAGTCGTCCCAGGCATCGACCGAGACACGCAGGCCGGGCGCGGCGTCGTCGCCCCACAGTTCGCGCCCGTCGAAGGCGATTGTGTAGAGCCATTGCGCCTGCTCGCCCAGGCCCTGGGCGTTCGAGTCGGCGAACACATGCGCGCCGTGCACACGCTCCACCGTGCCGACACGGCCTTGCGCATAGCCGGGCAGGCGGCTGTGGTGATCGACGTGGCCGCTGCGCGTGCGCACCCGGTCGCCGATGGCGAAACGCGCCGCCGCGACGGCCTCTCGCTCGGTGGCCGAGCCGCGCGCGAGCACGGCGAGAACCTTGTCTGCGGTCAGCACACGCGCCAGCGGTTTGGGCGCCAACTGCACGCTGAGTCCGACGATCTCGCTCTCTGTGACCAGGCCACGCTCGATCATCAGCCGCTGCAGCGCGGCCAGCCAGATGCGGTAGTAGCTGAGCTGCGCATAGTCGGGCAGCGTTTCGCGGGCGCTGCGGCTCTGGTCGATGTTCCAGGCGCCGGTCGCGCCCATCGCCAGCGTCAGTGCCAGTGCGCGCGGCTCCCAGGGCTCGTGCCAGAGTTCGCCTTCGGGCTCGGGGGTGACCGGGCCGTAGCCGTCGCGGCCGCCCAGGTCGGCATGGCTGAGGTAGCTCATGCCGCCTCCGCAGGCGACTTCGCCAGGCCGGTGCCGATCATCGAGTCGCGCGTGACCAGCGCGGCGAGCTGTTCCTCGTTCAGGCTGTCGGTGCCGGCCGGGCGCTGCGGGATGACCAGGTAGCGCACCTCGGCGGTGGAGTCCCAGACGCGGATGCGCGTGGCGTCGGGCAGCGTCACGCCGAAGTCGGCCAGCACGCCGCGAGGGTCCTTCACCGCCCGCGAGCGATAGGGCGCGCTCTTGTACCAGGTGGGCGGCAGGCCGAGCACCGGCCAGGGGTAGCAGCTGCACAGCGTGCAGACCACCATGTGGTGCTCCACGGGTGTGTTCATCACCGCGACCATGTGCTCGCCCTGGCGGCCGGTATAGCCCAGCGAGGAGATCGCGGCGGTGGCATCGCGCTGCAGCCAGTCGCGATACGCCGGGTCGACCCAGGCACGGGCGACCACGCGGGCGCCGTTGCGTGGGCCGATCTTCGTCTGGTAGGTGTCGATCAGCACGTCGAGCGCTGCCGGGTCGATGTAGCCCTTGGCGGCGAGCACCGTCTCGAGCGCGCGCACGCGCAGGTCCATCTCGCCAAGTTCGCTGTGATCGTGATCGTGGTGGTCGTGATCGTGTCCCATGGGCCGATCGTAGCGGCCGCTTCGCTACAGTGCGAGCCCATGCAAGCTCTGCAGATCCACGCCGGCCCGCGCGCGCTGCGCCATCTTCGCGACCATGGCCTGCGGCCAGGCGACGTGCGGGCCATTCCCGCGGCCGCCGGCGGCCCCAAGG
The DNA here is from genome assembly GCA_943370595.1 of Chitinophaga pinensis. Taxonomy (GTDB): domain Bacteria; phylum Pseudomonadota; class Gammaproteobacteria; order Burkholderiales; family Burkholderiaceae_C; genus Piscinibacter. The sequence continues at coordinate 250,978 of CALRRO020000001.1, read as the reverse complement.
GTCTGGTGCTGGGGCCGCTCGACCGTTTCCTGTTCGGCCAATGGCTCGCTGGCGCCGGACCGACGGTGCACCTGCTTGGCGCCTCGATCGGTGCCTGGCGCATGGCCACCGCCTGCCTGAACCAGCCCGCGCAGGCCTTCGCGCAACTGGCCGAGGACTACATCGGCCAGACCTACGAGCACGCGCCGGGCAAGGCGCCGAAGGCGTCGCACGTCAGCGAAGTCTTCGGCGCGAAGCTGATGGAACGCTTCGCGGCGCGCGAGGCCGAGGTGCTGGGCCACCCACGCTTTCGCCTGCACGTCTTCACCAGCCGCGGCCGCCACCTGCTCGGCCGCGAGGGCCGCTTGCGCACGCCGCTGGGCTACCTGGGCGCGTTCGCGACCAATGCGCTGAGCCGCAAGGCGATGGGCGGCTGGCTGGAGCGGGTGATCTTCTCCGATGCGCGCGAGCCGCTGCCGGTTCACCTGCACGACTTCCGCACCCACGTCGTGCCGCTGGAGGCGCGTAACCTGCAGCCCAGCATCCTGGCGAGCTGCAGCATCCCGTTCTGGCTGCAGGCGGTGCACGACATCCCGGGCGGCCCGAAAGGCGCCTACTGGGACGGCGGCATCACCGACTACCACCTGCATCTCGACTACGCCTCGATGGGCGAGGGCCTGGTGCTCTACCCGCACTTCCAGAAGGCAGTGATCCCCGGCTGGCTGGACAAGGCGCTGCGCCACCGCCACCGCGCGACGGCCCACCTCGACAACGTGATCGTGCTGTCGCCGCGTGCCGAATGGATCGCCACGCTGCCCGACGCCAAGCTGCCCGACCGCAACGACTTCAAGCGCTATGGCGACGACCTCGCCGCACGCATGCGCGCCTGGACGCGCGCGGTGCAGGAGAGCGAACGCCTGGCCGACGAATATGCGCGCTGGCTGGCGGCGCCGTCGTCCATCGACGTGCAGCCGCTCGTCTAGACCCTGGAGCCCACCATGAACCTGCCCAACCACGAATTGACCATGACCGTGCTGATGACGCCCGACATGGCGAACTTCAGCGGCAATGTGCACGGCGGCACCATCCTCAAGCTGCTCGACCAGGTGGCCTATGCCTGCGCCAGCCGCTATGCCGGGCGCTACGTGGTGACGCTGTCGGTCGACCAGGTGATGTTCCGCGAGCCGATCCACGTCGGCGAACTGGTCAGCTTCCTGGCCAGCGTGAACTACACCGGCCGGACGTCGATGGAGATCGGCATCAAGGTGGTGACCGAGGACATCCGGCGCCAGACCGTGCGCCACGCCAACAGCTGCTTCTTCACCATGGTGGCGCTGGACGACGCGAGCCAGCCGGTCGTCGTGCCGCCCCTGGTGCCGGTCACCCCGGACCAGCATCGGCGTTTCGAGGCCGCCAAGGTCCGCCGGCAGCTGCGCGAGGAGTTCGCGCAGCGCATCCGCGCGACTCGCCAGGGCGCCTGAAGCCACAACGCTGCATCCATTCCTTCACGACCCGCGTACAGCCTGCCAGACACCGCAAGCGGCCGCGAGGTGGCGTCGAAAGATCGGTCCCGTCGACCAGGGGCCGGCCCGTCAACGACCCGAAGGAAGAGACCCATGACCTTTGCAATGCACCCCGTGTTGCGCGTGCTGCCGCTGGCTGCCGCGCTGATCGCCGCCGGCCTGTCGGCCACGGCGCTGGCCTCCAGCCACCGCGAAGCGCCGTTCATCACCACCGCACCCAAGGTGGACGGCACCGACCTCTACATGTTCATGAGCTACGAGACGGGCCGCGACGGCTACGTCACGCTGATCGCGAACTACCAGCCGCTGCAGGATCCGTACGGCGGGCCCAACTACTTCAAGATGGACCCGAACGCGCTGTACGAGATCCACGTCGACAACAACGGCGACGCGAAGGAAGACCTGAGCTTCCAGTTCCGCTTCAACAACAAGCTGAATGCGGTGACGCTGCCGGTGGGCGGCAAGAACGTCGCCATCCCGCTGACCCAGGCCGGCCAGGTCAGCGCGGTGCGCGCGCCGACGCTGAACGTCACCGAGACCTACACCGTCGACCTGGTGCGCGGCGACCGCCGTACCGGCAGTCGCTCGTCGCTGACCAACGCCAGCGGCGGCAGCAAGACCTTCGACAAGCCGGTCGACAACATCGGCACCAAGACCATTCCCGACTACGCCGCGTATGCCGGCAAGCATGTCTTCAACGTCAACATCCCGGGCTGCAGCATGCCGGGCAAGGTGTTCGTCGGCCAGCGCAAGGAGGCCTTCGCGGTCAACCTCGGCACCATCTTCGACCTGGTCAACGCGCCGGTGGCGGTGATCACCGACCCGACGCTGATCAACGCTGCGCCGAACACCATCGACGATGCCAACGTGACCTCGCTGGCGCTCGAGGTGCACAAGAGCTGCCTGACGCAGGGCAGGGAGCCGGTGATCGGTGCCTGGACCACGGCCAGCCTGCGCCAGGGCATGCTGCTCGACCCGACGCCGAAGTCCGGCTACCAGACCACCGCGATCAGCGGCGGCGCGTGGACGCAGGTCTCGCGCCTGGGCATGCCCCTGGTCAACGAGGTGGTCATCGGCCTGCCTGACAAGGACCGCTTCAACGGCTCCAAGCCGAAGGACGACGGCCAGTTCGCCGACTACGTCACCAACCCGACGCTGCCGGCGCTGCTGGAGATCGCGCTCGGCCTGCCGAACACCGCGCCGACCAACTTCCCGCGCACCGACCTGGTCACCACCTTCCTGACCGGCATCCCGGGCGTCAACCAGCCGGCAGGCGTGGTGGCCTCGGAGCAGCTGCGCCTGAACACCAGCATCGCCGCGGTTCCCTTCGCACAGCAGAACCGGCTGGGCATCGTCGGCAGCGTACTGTCGGGCGGCACCGACTTCGCCGGCTTCCCGAACGGCCGCCGGCCGAAGGACGACATCGTCGACATCTCGCTGGTGGCGGTGATGGGCGGTCTGTGCATGGCCAATGGCGACACCAATGCCTTCGGCTTCGGCGCAGCCTGCAAGCCCTCGGCCGTGCCGCTGAAGGAGACAGCGTTCAAGCTGCACGATGCCGTCGACCAGGCGGTCGTGCCGCTGCTGGCCGGCTTCCCGTACCTCAACACGCCGATCCCGGGCGCGAAGTGAAGGAGTACGCAATGAACATCCGCCATGTGATGGTCGGCGCTGCGGCGGCACTGCTGCTCGGCGCTTGCGGTGGAGGCGGAGGCGATGCGGCCGACGCCACCGAGTCGGTGCCTGACAGTGCTAGCGCCAGCGTCAGCGGCATGAAGCGTTGGCTGGGCCTGTTGACGTCCACGGCGCCCGAAGACCGTGAACCGCTGGATGCGGCGAGCTTCGCCCCGCCACGGCCGGAGGACACGGAGCCCGACGCGGTGCAGTGAAGCAGGCCGACCGAGCCTGCGCGGGCGAGCAACATTTCTTTGCTCGCCCGCTTGTGCTTCGCGCCGCGCGCTGCGGCGTTGAGAGGGAACGTTCCGGCCGGCGCTATGCCGGCGCGGAACGCCAACCCGAGGAGAAGCACATGCAACGAACCGTCACCCTGGGCGCAGCGCTGCTCGCCACGCTGGTCGCCACCGGCTGCGCCGTCCACCCCGCCACGCGGCCGGCGCCGCCGACGCCGTCGGCTTCCGGGTACCGCGTCGAATATGGTCAGGTGCAGAGCGTCGACCTGGTGCGCGCGGAGAGCCAGACCTCCGGCGGTGGCGCGCTGCTCGGCGGCGTGATCGGCGCCGTGGTCGGCCGCCAGATTGGCAGCGGCTCGGGTCGCGATGCCGGCACCGCCGTCGGTGCGGTCGGTGGCGCGATCATCGGCAACCAGATCGAGAAGAACCAGCGCGGCGCGCAGAGCTTCTACCGCATCGCCGTCGTCACCCAGAGCGGCCAGACGCGCAGCTTCGACTACGCGCAACCCGGTGACATTCGGGTCGGCGACCGGGTGCGCATCGAGAACAATCAGCTCTACCGCGACTGAAATACAATCGTGGCTTCAACCAGCAAGGGCGAGAAAGGCATGACGGTTATGACACCGCGGACTACGAGCTGGGCCTTCCGGGTCTAGCGGAGCTGCGCGCGTCGACCTGTTCTTCTCGTCACTGTTCATCCAAGGCGCGGCACAGTCCGCGCCTTTTGCTTTTCGGAGTCTGCGATGGTCTCGATTCAGTTGCCCGACGGTTCGCGTCGCGAGTTTCCTGGCCCGGTCACGGTGGCCGAGGTGGCCGCGTCCATCGGCCCCGGCCTGGCCAAGGCGGCGATCGCCGGCCGCGTGGGGCAGGGCGATGGCGCGCGTGTGGTCGACACCAGCTTCCGCATGGAGGCCGACACGTCGCTGGCCATCCTGACCGACAAGGATGCCGACGGCTTGGAGGTGATCCGCCATTCGACGGCGCACCTGCTCGCCTACGCGGTCAAGGAACTGTTCCCCGAGGCGCAGGTGACGATCGGCCCGGTCATCGAGAACGGCTTCTTCTACGACTTCTCGTACAAGCGGCCCTTCACGCCGGAAGACCTGGCGGCCATCGAAGCGAAGATGACCGAGCTCGCGAAGCGCGACGAGAAGGTCGAGCGCCGCGTGCTGCCGCGTGACGAGGCGGTGGCCTACTTCAAGGGCCTCGGCGAGCACTACAAGGCCGAGATCATCTCGAGCATCCCGGCTGGTGAAGACGTGTCGCTGTACCGCGAAGGCGCGTTCGAAGACCTGTGCCGCGGCCCGCACGTGCCGTCGACGGGCAAGCTCAAGCACTTCAAGCTGATGAAGGTGGCCGGCGCCTACTGGCGCGGCGACCACCGCAACGAGATGCTGCAGCGCGTCTACGGCACGGCCTGGGCGAGCAAGGACGACCTGCAGAAGTACCTGACGATGCTCGAGGAGGCCGAGAAGCGCGACCACCGCAAGCTCGGCCGCGAACTCGACCTGTTCCACCTCGACGAACACTCGCCCGGCACGGTGTTCTGGCACCCCAAGGGCTGGGCGCTGTGGCAGGAGGTGGAGCAGTACATGCGCCGCGTCTACCGCGACAACGGCTACCAGGAGGTCAAGGGCCCGCAGTTGCTCGACAAGGCGCTGTGGGAGAAGACCGGCCACTGGGACAAGTACCGCGAGAACATGTTCACGACGGAGTCGGAGAAGCGCGACTACGCGCTCAAGCCGATGAACTGCCCCGGCCACATCCTGATCTTCAAGCAGGGCATCAAGAGCTACCGCGACCTGCCGCTGCGCTATGGCGAGTTCGGCCAGTGCCACCGCAACGAGCCGACCGGCGGCCTGCACGGCATCATGCGCGTGCGCGGCTTCACGCAGGACGACGGCCACATCTTCTGCACCGAGGACATGATCCTCGAGGAGTGCGTGGCCTACACGGCGCTGCTGCAGAAGGTTTATGCCGACTTTGGCTTCAGCGAGATCATCTACAAGGTCGCCACGCGCCCCGCGGCGCGCATCGGCTCGGACGAAGTCTGGGACAAGGCCGAGTACGCGCTGATGGAGAGCCTGCGCCGCTCGGGTGTCGAGTTCGTCATCGCGCCGGGCGACGGCGCCTTCTACGGACCGAAGATCGAGTACACGCTGAAGGACGCGATCGGCCGGCAGTGGCAGTGCGGCACGATGCAGGTCGATTTCTCGATGGCCGAGCGCCTGGGCGCGGAATACGTCGCAGAAGATGGTTCGCGCCGTCACCCGGTGATGCTGCACCGGGCCATCGTCGGCAGCCTGGAGCGCTTCATCGGCATCCTGGTCGAACAGCATGCCGGCGCGCTGCCGGCCTGGCTGGCGCCGCGCCAGGTCAGCGTGCTCAACATCACCGACGCCCAGAGCGACTACGCCCAGGAGGTGGTCAAAACGCTGCAAAAACAAGGACTTAGAGTCGGCAGCGATTTGCGGAACGAGAAAATAACCTATAAAATCCGCGAGCATTCCATGCAGAAGGTCCCGTACATCCTCGTCGTGGGCGACAAGGAGAAGGCAAACGGGGCCGTTGCGGTGCGCGCACGGGGCAACCAGGATCTCGGTGTGATGCCACTCGGCGACTTCGTTCAGAGGATCGTCGGGGACGTCTCCCGCAAGCAGTGACCACGACGGTGGCGCTGCACTGGTGAGCCAGGCGCGCTGTTTGTTTTATTGGGCTTCTCTGCCTTGGAGTCCGCCGAAAGGTACCAACCATCGCTACTTTTGCTGACCGCCGTACTCCGAACGCCGAGCGCAAGCACCGGCTCAACCGCGAGATCATGGCTCCCGAAGTCCGTCTGAACGGCCCGGAGAACGAACCGCTGGGCATCGTCCCGATCCAGGAAGCACTGCGCATGGCAGGCGATCTGGACGTCGATCTGGTGGAGATCGTCGCGCAGGCGGATCCCCCGGTGTGCCGCCTGATGGACTACGGCAAGTTCAAGTACCAGGAGCAAAAGCGCGCGGCGGAAGCCAAGTCGAAGCAGAAGATCGTCGAAGTCAAGGAAGTGAAGTTCCGTCCGGGAACGGACGAGGGCGATTACCAGATCAAGATGCGCAACCTGCGCCGCTTCATCGAGGAAGACGGCGACAAGGGCAAGGTCACGCTGCGCTACCGCGGCCGCGAGATCACCCACCAGGACATCGGCATGCGGCTGCTCGAGCGCATCCGCGACGAACTGGCGGATGTCTCGGTCGTCGAGCACATGCCCAAGCTCGAAGGTCGCCAGATGATCATGGTGCTGGCGCCGAAGCGGAAGTAGAAGTTTGAAGAGTTCAGTGCCTCGGTCTGGTCGCCGGGGTGCTGTCAGAAGCGGTTGCAGGCCAACAAGACGGTGGAGTTTTCACCGGCGCCTGTCAGCAGCAACAAGAGAAGGAGCAGTCATGCCCAAAATGAAGACCAAGAGCAGCGCGAAGAAGCGCTTCCGCGTGCGCCCGGGTGGCACCGTCAAGCGGGGCCAGGCGTTCAAGCGCCACATCCTCACCAAGAAGTCCACGAAAAACAAGCGCCACCTGCGTGGCGCCGTCACCGTGCACGAGACCAACATGGGCCACATGGCGCAGATGCTGCCATTCGCCGGTCTCTGACCCACTGCTGAAGGAGAAGAGAAATGCCTCGCGTCAAACGTGGTGTCACCGCCCGCGCTCGTCACAAGAAGGTTCTGGCACTGGCCAAGGGTTTCCGCGGCCGCCGCAAGAATGTGTTCCGCATCGCCAAGGAAGCGGTGATGCGGGCTGGGCAATATGCCTACCGTGACCGTCGTACCAAGAAGCGTGTCTTCCGCCAGCTCTGGATCGCCCGTATCAACGCGGCGAGCCGGGGCCTGGGACTCACCTACAGCAAGTTCGTGGCCGGCCTGAAGAAGGCCAACATCGACATCGACCGCAAGGTCCTTGCCGACATGGCCGTGAACGATCCTGCCGGCTTCGGCAGCATCGTCGAGAAGGTGAAGGCCCAGCTCGCTTGATCCGCTGCGCTGCCGGAGTACCCAGGTGCTCCGGTGGCGGGTTCAGCTTCGAAGGCCGACCTCTGGTGCGGCCTTTTTTCTTGTGTTGAAAGAACTCCAGGTTCCGACGCGATGAACGATCTCGCTCCCCTCGTCGACGACGCGAAGGCCGACTTCGCGACCGCGACGACGCCCGCCGAACTCGAGAACGCGAAGGCGCGCTACCTCGGCAAGTCCGGCCGCATCACCGAGCAGCTGAAGGCGCTGGGCGCGCTGTCGGTCGAGGAGAAGAAGTCGCGCGGCGCGCTGATCAATGCCGCCAAGCAGCAGGTCGAGGCCTTGCTGCAGGATCGCCGCGACGCGCTCGGCCGCGCCGAGCTCGAAGCGCAGCTCAAGGCCGAGGCGCTCGACGTCACGCTGCCGGGCCGCCAGCGCGGCATGGGCGGCCTGCACCCGGTGACGCGCACGATCGAACGCATCGAGGCGATCTTCGGCTCGATGGGGTTCGACGTCGCCGATGGCCCCGAGATCGAGACCGACTGGTACAACTTCACCGCGCTGAACAGCCCGGAGAACCACCCGGCGCGCTCGATGCAGGACACCTTCTACGTCGACATAAAGGATGCCGACGGCCGCTGGCTGAACCTGCGCACGCACACCTCGCCGATGCAGGTGCGCTACGCGCGCCGCCACGCGAAGCTGCACGCGGGCAAGGAGCCCATGCCCGAGATCCGCGTCATCGCGCCGGGCCGCACCTACCGTGTTGACAGCGACGCGACGCACTCGCCGATGTTCCACCAGTGCGAAGGCCTGTGGATCGGCGAGAACGTCAGCTTCAAGGACCTGAAGGTCGTGTTCACCGACTTCTGCCGTAAGTTCTTCGAGACCGACGATCTCGAGCTGCGCTTCCGCCCGTCGTTCTTCCCGTTCACCGAGCCGAGCGCGGAGATCGACATCGCCTTCGCCAGCGGGCCCCTGAAGGGCAAATGGCTGGAGGTGGCCGGCTCGGGCCAGGTGCATCCGAACGTCGTGCGCAACTTCGCCCTCGACCCGGAGCTCCACATCGGCTTCGCCTTCGGCATGGGGCCGGACCGGCTGACCATGCTGCGCTATGGCGTGAACGACCTGCGCCTGTTCTTCGAGAACGACCTGCGCTTCCTGTCGCAGTTCAACTGAACATCACAGACCCATGCAGTTTCCCGAATCCTGGCTGCGCGAGTTCTGCAACCCGCCTATCTCGAGCGCCGAACTGTCCGAGTTGCTGACCATGTCCGGCATGGAGGTGGAAGAGGCGCGCCCGGCCGCACCGCCGTTCAGTGGCGTGGTCGTTGCGCAGGTGCTGTCGGTGACGCAGCACGCCAATGCCGACAAGCTCAAGGTCTGCGAGGTCGACGCCGGCACCGGCACGACGCTGCAGATCGTCTGCGGTGCACCGAACGTGCGGGCCGGGATCCGCGTGCCTTGCGCGCTGGTCGGCGCACAGCTTCCTCCTGGCGAGGACGGCAAGCCTTTCATGATCAAGCTCGGCAAGCTGCGCGGCGTCGAGAGCCAGGGCATGCTGTGCTCGGCGCGCGAGCTGAAACTCTCGGAAGACCACGGCGGGCTGCTGATCCTCGACGCCGCCGCGCCCGTGGGCGTCGACGTCCGCCAGCATCTGCAGCTCGACGACACCATCCTGACGCTGAAGCTGACGCCGAACCTGGCGCATGGCCTGAGCGTCTACGGCATCGCGCGCGAAGTTGCCGCGCTGACCGGTGCGCCGCTGAAGCAAGTTAGCTTCCCCCCGGTGAAGCCCACGCACGACGCGACGCTGAAGGTGAAAGTCGAGGCAAGCGACCTGTGCGGCCGCTTCTCCGGCCGCATCGTGCGCGGCGTGGACACGACGGCGAAGACGCCGGCGTGGATGGTCGATCGGCTGGTGCGCTGCGGCCAGCGTTCCGTGACGGCGCTGGTCGACATCTCGAACTACGTGATGTTCGAGTACGGCCGGCCCTCGCACATCTTCGACCTCGACAAGATCCACGGTGGCCTGACGGTGCGCTGGGGTCGCGCCGGCGAGACGCTGGAGCTGCTCAACGGCAACACCATCGAGGTGGATCAGAAGGTCGGCGTGATCGCGGACGACAAGGCTGTCGAATCGCTGGCCGGCATCATGGGCGGCGACTCCACCGCGGTCTCGGATGCAACGCGCAACGTGTACGTCGAGGCCGCGTTCTGGTGGCCCGAGGCCGTCGCCGGCCGCTCGCGCCGCTACAACTTCGCCACCGACGCCGGGCACCGCTTCGAACGTGGTGTCGACCCGGCCCTGACGGTCGAGCACATCGAACGCATCACGCAGCTGATCATCGACATCTGCGGCGGCGAGGCCGGGCCGATGGACGACCAGGTGCTGGTGTTGCCGAAGGCCGAGCCGGTGCGCCTGCGCGTCGCGCGTGCCGCCAAGGTCATCGGCATGCCGATCACGCAGGCGCAGTGCGAGGGCGTGATGACGCGCCTGGGCCTGCAGTTCACCAGCGAGCCCGGCGCGCTGACCGTGACGCCGCCGTCCTGGCGCTTCGACCTGAAGATCGAGGAAGACCTGATCGAGGAAGTGGCGCGTGTGATCGGCTACCGCGCGCTGCCCGGCACGCCGCCGCTGGCGCCGGTGACAGCCCATGTGCGCAGCGAGGCGCAGCGCGGCCTGGGCACGGTCCGGCACACGCTGGCGGGGCTCGGCTACCAGGAGACGATCAACTTCAGCTTCGTCGAGGAACGCTGGGAGCACGAACTGGCCGGCAACCCCGACCCGATCCGCGTGTTGAACCCGATCGCCAGCCCACTGGCCGTGATGCGCTCCAGCCTGCTTGGCAGCCTGGTGGCGGTGCTGCAGTCCAACCTGGCCCGCAAGGCGACCCGCGTGCGCATCTTCGAGACCGGGCGGGTGTTCCGACGCGATGCCTCGGTGGGCGACGGTGACCACTCCGTGGCCGGCGTCGCCCAGCCGCGGCGCGTGGCCGGTCTGGCCTGGGGCCGCGTCGACCCGCTGCAGTGGGGCAGCAAGGAGCGTGCGGCCGACTTCTTCGACGTGAAGGGCGACGTCGAGGCGCTGCTCGCGCCCCGCGGCGCCGTGTTCGTCGCCGACGAGCACCCGGCCATGCACCCGGGCCGCTGCGCGCGCATCGAGCTCGACGGTCGTGCCATCGGCCATGTCGGCGAGCTGCACCCGCGCTGGCGCCAGGGCTACGAACTGCCGTCGGCGCCGGTGCTGTTCGAGCTGGACCTGGATTCCGTGCTCGAGCGCGACGTGCCGGCCTTCACCGCGCTGCCGCGCCAGCAGGCCGCCGTGCGCGACATCGCCGTGGTCGCCGCCGAGCAGGTGACGCACGCCGCGCTGATGCAGGCCATCGGCGCTGGGCAGGGCGGGCTGGTGCGCTCGGCGCGCCTGTTCGACATCTACAAGCCGTCCACGCTCTCGGCCGATCTGGCCGCGGGGGAACGCAGCCTGGCCGTGCGCCTCGAGCTGCTGGACGACGAGGCCACCCTCACCGACGAGCGCATCGACGCGGCCGTGGCCGACGTCATCGCCCGCCTCGGCGAGCGGCTCGGCGTGCGTTTGCGGAGCTGAGGCGAGGGAGCCATGAGCGAGAACGACAAGCCCCGCGATCGTGTCGTCCTGCCGACGATCGAGACGCCCACGCTTACCAAGGCCGAGCTGGCCGACCTGCTGTTCGAACGCCTCGGGCTGAACAAGCGCGAGTCCAAGGACATGGTCGAGGCCTTCTTCGAGATCATCCACGGCACCCTGGTCAAGGGCGAGGACGTGAAGCTGTCGAGCTTCGGCAACTTCAACATCCGCCGCAAGGCGCCGCGGCCCGGCCGCAACCCGCGCACCGGCGAGGCGATCCCGATCAAGGCCCGCAACGTCGTGACCTTCCACGCCAGCCACAAACTCAAGGGAGTCGTGCAAGGCGACATACCTGCGGGGGAAGAGTTCGAGTAAAGTCTAGCTTTCTCTTGGGATCTTATTGATTTTGATGGAGAAAGCGCTCCCAGCCATCCCCGCCAAACGTTACTTCACGATCGGTGAGGTGAGCGAGTTGTGCGGGGTGAAGCCCTACGTGCTTCGCTACTGGGAGCAGGAGTTCACGCAGCTCAAGCCGATGAAGCGCCGCGGCAATCGGCGCTACTACCAGCACCACGAGGTGCTGCTGATCCGGCGCATCCGCGAGCTGCTCTACGAACAGGGGTTCACGATCAGCGGGGCGCGCAACCGCCTGTCCGAGGGCGGCATGCCGCGCGACACCGCGGCCATCTCCCTGCCGCCCGGTGACGAGCCGGACGAGATCATCGACATGAGCGACGCGCTCGACGAGCCGGTCGCGCCGGCCCAGGGCGCTTCGGAGCCGGGCGAGCCTCGCGCCGCACTGGCACCCGGCGAGGTGCGCAACGAACTGCTCGCCATCCGCGCGCTGCTAATGCTGTGAGCGGGCCGGTGGCCGGCGAGCGCAGGCTATAATGCGCAGCTTCGTCGGGGTGTAGCGCAGCCTGGTAGCGCACTTGCATGGGGTGCAAGGGGTCGCGAGTTCGAATCCCGCCACCCCGACCAAAGACAGTCGAAAGCCCGGTACCTCCAAGGTGCCGGGCTTTTTGCTTTGTGGGTTGCAAAACGCACGCGGGCTCAGTCGACGAGCGTGGTCGGCCCGCTCAGCGCCTTCAGGAACGCGGCCACGTCGCGCGCTTCCGATGCCGACAGGCGGATCGGTCGTCGCTCGGCGTGGCCCTGGCCTTCGTGGGCCAGTTCCGAATGCCCGACGGCCGCCTTCGGCGAGCGCACGTAGTGCGCGACGACCTCGTCCAGGCTCGCGAACTGGCCGGCATGCATGTACGGGGCGCGCAGCGCGACGTTGCGCAGGCCCGGGGTCTTGAACGCGCCTTCGAGCGCCGGGTCGCCGGTCACCATGAAGCGCAGTTCCTGGCAGGCCTCCTTGGGTGCGTCGCTGAACGGGCCGAGGCAATTGAACTCGTCGCTCTGCACGCGGGCCGTCGCGCTGGCGCGTCCGCGGTCGGGCCGGGCCGGGTCGCGCTGCGGCACGCCGGTGTTGTGGAAGTGCTGGTCGGTGAACAGCGGGCCGTTGTGGCAGGTCGCGCACTGGCCCTTGCCCAGGAACAGGCGCAGGCCGCTGATCTCCTGCGCCGACAAGGCCTGCTGCCCGGTCGGATCACCCGAGACAACCGCACGCGCATACCGATCGAAGCGCGACTCGCCGGGCATCAGCGTGCGTTCGTAGGCTGCGACCGCCTTGCCCAGGTTGGCGAAGACACGGTCGATGTCGTGACGGCGTGTCGCGGGCATCGCCTGCCACGCGGCACGCTCGCTGGCATCGCCCAGCGGCCCCGCGTCGTCCGGTTGACCGGTCAGGTCGGGCAGCGGCCCGAACGCCGCCTCGTAGCCGGCCCGGTGGTGGGTCTGCATCAGCCGGGCGATGCGCGTGCGGTTGCTGCCGTGTTCGGCGGCGTCTTCCAGCGGCCCCAGGGCCTGCGACCACAGGCTGTCCTTGCGGCCGTCCCAGAAGAACCAGGCGCCATGGGCCACGCCGGCGATCGGCATGGTGCGGCGCGAGCCGGTGGCGAGGCCCTGGCCGACCGGCTTGCCGTCCTGGAACTGGCGCTCCGGTGCGTGGCAGCTGGCGCAGGACACGGCCTGGTTGCGCGAGAAGCGCGGGTCCTCGAACAACCGCTTCCCGAGCGCCGCGGCGGCAGGCAGGGCTTCGACGGCGTTGGAGGCGTCGCGCGGCGTGGGAGGCAGGCGGTCCAGGCTCATTGCCGACAGCATCGTGCGCTCCTCGGCCGTCCAGCGCTGCGGCGAGCCGAATCCGGTGAGCAGCGACAGTGCCGCCAGGAGCGCGAGCCCGAGCGTCGCTGCGGACAGCAGGCCGCCATTGGCCGGGCGCGGCCTCACGGCTTCACCCCCGAGGGCGTCATCACCGTGTTGAAGACGGCCGTGTCGGCGCCTTCGGTGGCCTCGATGGCGAGCTTGATCTCCCACCAGCCGGTCATGCTGAACTTCATGCCCTCCATCAGGTAGGTGCCGTCGGCGATCTCGCGCGTCACTTGCGGCTTCGTCGGAAGGCCGTGGCCATGCTGCGGCATGCCGCCGTCCACGCCGATGCGGGCATGGCGCACGGGCGTGCCGTCCGGTGCGCTGAGCCGGATCTGCCAGGCGTGGATCTGATTGATGGCCGGGCCGCTGACCGGCGGCTCCATCTGCACGACGTAGCGGCCCTGCGTGCTGGCATGGCGCAGCGAGAGGTCGAGGTTCTTCGGCGTGCTGCAGGCCGAAAGTGCGGCGCCGAGCAGGGCGATCGAGAGGATGCGTTGCAACATGGTGGGTTCTCCAGGTGTTCGAGGGGAAGGGTGACGGGCCGCAGCGGCGCTAGCGCCGCGCGTCGTCGATGAGGCGCTGCAGGTCGGGTGGAATGGCCATGCGGCGCAGACCGCTGACACCGGCGCCACCGGTGTTGCCCTGCGGCACCCAGCCGAAGCCGGTCTTCAGCGCGGCGGCGAGAATCCGCCACAGCTGGCCCCAGGCCTCTGCGGGCTTGCGGTGGCGCAGCGCCCAGAGGAACATGCGCAGGTGCACGCGCACATGCTCCCGCGTTGCCGCCTGGCCGAGCACATGCGCCCGCTCCAGGTGGCGGAACGCGAGCTCCGGCTCGCCATGCGCCTCGGCGCGGTCGGCAGCATCGAGCTCGAGGCGGACGCTGGGTCGGATGCGGTGGGCGAAGCGGGACATGCGGCGGCTCCTGAAGGGGATGGGGCTCTGGCGAGAGGCGATGGCGTGATTCTTCCGGGCACCCTTCGCCGGGAATTGAACGAAGCGGCTGACTTGCGACGAGGTGTCCGTGTCGGACCTGAACCTGTTCGGCGCTCCTGGCGCAATACCCGAGACCCGACCGGCGGCGCGCAAGGTGGCGGCCTCCGGGCGCATCCACTTCTGGCCGTCGGGCAGCCTGTGGGTGGGTTCGGGTCGAGGGCGCTCCGACTGGCATGAACACCATGCGCATCAGCTGGCGTTGGCGCTCGAGGGAGAGTTCAGCTTCCGCGCCGACCCACGTGGCGAGTGGACCCGCTTCGACGCTGCCATCGTGCCTTCGCATTGCCCGCACGAGTTCGAGCTCGACGGCGCGACCATGGCGCACCTCTTCGTCGAGCCGGAGAGCACCGAGGGCAGGGCGCTGACGCGGCAGTACGGTGGGCAGGGCATCGTGGCGCTGCCGCCGGCGACGGCACGCGCAGCCGCCGCTCGGCTGCATGAGGCGCTGCAGGCCCATGCCGATGCCGATGCGATGAAGCGGATCGCGCGCGAGGCGGTGCGCAGCTTGGCGGGCACACCGTCCCGCGAGCCGACCTGCGAATACGAAGCCGATGCACGGCTGGCGCGTGCACTGGCCTACATCCGCGACCATGTCCGCGCGCCCATCGTGCTGGCCGATGCGGCGGCCGCGGCCACGCTGTCACCGAGCCGCTTCCGGCACCTGTTCGTCCAGGAGACCGGCACCTCGTTCCGCGCCTACCTGCTGTGGCTGCGCATCAACCTGGCGATCGAGGCGGCGATGGCGGGCGCCTCCTGGACCGAGGCCGCGCACGAAGCCGGCTTCGCCGACTCGGCGCACCTGAGCCGCACCCACAAGCGCATGTTCGGCATCGAGCCCACGGCGATCCGACCGCCCCGGCCGGGGTGATGAGCCGCGTGCCGCTGGCGGCGGCAGGTCGAGGCCCTCGGCGCTTCTACACTCGCGCCAGACGGTGACCCATGACCCCACTCCGAAGCCTGCTGGCCGTTCTTGCGCTCGTGGCCTGTGCGCCTTTGCTGCGGGCCGCACCGGCGGCCGGCCCATCCGACACCTCCCTCCCGGCGCTGGTGCAGCGCCTGGGCGATGCGGATCCGCGTATCCGTGAACACGCGGCTGCCGAACTGGGGCGACTCGGGCCGCGAGCCCATGCCGCGGTGGAGCCGTTGATGGCGGCGCTAGCCCACGACGACCCCTACCTGCGAGGTGCGGCAGCCGTGGCGCTGGGCCAGATCGGCGAGGCCGCGGTGCCGTCGCTGACGCGGGCCCTGGACAGCGACAACGCCGAGTTGCGCTGGTCGGCGGCCATTGCCCTGGGCCGCGTGGGTGCGCCGGCGAGCCGGGCACTGGCGGAGCTGACCCGGCTGCTGTCCGACCCGAGCGAGCAGGTGCGGCAGGTGGCCGCGGTCACGCTCGGCGGCCTGGGCGACGTGGCCCGTGCGGCCGCACCGGCATTGACACGCAGCCTGAGCGACCGCGACGAATCCGTGCGGCGCAGCGCCGCCGCGGCACTGACCCGGGTGTCGCCGGCCGATCGGGCCGACCGGTTGCGCCACGAGACCCTCGTTGCCACCCTCGACCGGCTGGTGCCCATGCTGCTGTCGGAGCACCGTGTGCC
This sequence comes from Chitinophaga pinensis, assembly GCA_943370595.1. Lineage (GTDB taxonomy): Bacteria > Pseudomonadota > Gammaproteobacteria > Burkholderiales > Burkholderiaceae_C > Piscinibacter. The sequence goes on along the minus strand of CALRRO020000001.1, from coordinate 235,133 downwards.
GGGCCTGGCCATCGCGCTGATCCGCGGGCGCCAGATCGTCTGGTCGAAAGGCTATGGCCAGCGCACTGCGGGCAGCAACGACGCGGTGACTGCCGACACCGTGTTCGAGGCCGCGTCCATGAGCAAGCCCATCCTCGGCCTGCTGGCCATGCAACTGGTGGATGCGAAGCGTCTGAACCTGGACCGGCCCGTGGTCGCGTACGGCCCGGAACGGCGGGTGCCCGACCTGCCCGAGAAGCAGCGGGTGACGGCGCGCATGCTGCTCTCGCACACCTCCGGCTATCCCAACTGGCGCCCTGGCGGCGAGGAGCGCGAAGGGCCGCTGCCGCTGCTGTTCACGCCCGGCACTCGCTTCGGCTACTCGGGCGAGGGCACCTTCTACCTGCAGCGTCGCGTCGAGTGGATCAGCGGCCAGCCGCTGGACCGCCTGGCGCAGCGCAGCCTGTTCGAGCCGCTGGGGCTGCGGCACAGCGACTTCGGCTGGACACCGTCGATCGGCGCCCGGCAGGCCTCGGGGCATGGCGACGACGGCACGCCGCTGCCGGTCTCGAAGTACCTTCACCCCAACGCGGCCTACACGCTGTACACCACCGCCGACGACTACGCGCGGCTGCTGGTGGAGGTGATGAAGGCCGAGCGCGGCGAGTCGACCCTGTTGTCGCGGTCGGCGGCGCGGGAGATGCTGCGGCGGCAGGTGGCGGTCGGGGCGCGCGAGCCCATCGAGCGCCCCGGCACGGCGCAGGGCGAGGCGGTCTACTGGGGTCTGGGCTGGTCGCTCAACAGCACCAGGCAGGGCGACATCGCCCACCATAGCGGGGCCAACCGCACCGGCTTCCGCAGCTTCTCGCAGTTCTCGCCCACACGCGGCAGCGGCCTGGTGATCTTCACCAACGGCACCCAGGGCGACGAGGTCTGGAAGCGGCTGGTGGCGGCGATCGGAGATCTTTGATCGGCCTGTCAACCAGGGCCTCTCGCGGCTAGGTGCCGCTCGTCTGACCAGGGTTGCGCAGCAGCTGGAGGATGCGCTCGAACAACTGCTCCGCCGGAATCGGCTTGGCGACGTGGTCGTTCATGCCTGCCGCGCGGCAGGCCTCCACGTCCTGCTCGAAGGCATTGGCGGTGGTGGCGAGAATCGGAACGTCGCAGTTGCGGCTGCTCTGCCGGATGCGGCGCGTCGCCTCCAGTCCGTCCATCACCGGCATCTGCATGTCCATCAGGATGAGGTCGTAGGGTCGGGACGACGCGGCCGCCAGCGCCGCCGCTCCGTCGCCGACGAGTTCGACCCTGCAGCCGGCATGTTCGAGCAGCGCGCGTGTGATCTCCTGGTTGATCGGCTCGTCCTCCGCGATCAGCACGCGCAGGCCGGCGTGCCGGGTGCGCAGTTGCTCCTCGGCCGTTGGCGGACGATCGGTCGACACGCCGGGCGCCGCAGTCGAACCCCAGCGCAGCTGCACGTGAAAGCGGAAGGTGGAGCCCGCGCCGGCGGCGCTGGTCACGCTGATGTCCCCGCCCATCAGCCGCACCAGCCGCCGCACCAGGGCCAGCCCGAGGCCGGTACCACCGAAGCGTCGCGAGATCGAGGTCTCGGCCTGCTCGAACGCCAGGAACAGCCGTGCCTGATCGCCCGCGGCGATGCCGATGCCGGTGTCGAGCACATCGCAGCGGAGCACGGGCAGGTCGCCGGTCGTGTCGATCGACGCCTGCAACTGCACCGAGCCCCGATCGGTGAACTTCACGGCGTTGCCGACCAGGTTGACGATGACCTGCAGCAGGCGCTGTGCGTCGCCGTGCAGGCGGCGACTGGCGTCGTCCTCGGAGACACCAAACCGCAGCACGAGGCCCTTGGCCTGCGCGGCCGGCCTGAGCTGATGGTCGACGCTGTCGAGGATGTCGCGCAGCGTGAAGTCGACCGGATCGAGCGTCAGTCGATCCGCCTCGACCTTGGTCAGATCGAGGATGTCGTTGATCAGCGCGAGCAGGTGCCGGGAGATCCCTTCGGACTTCTCCAGGTAGTTCTGCACGTTTGCATCCCGCGTGTGCCTGAGGGCCAGCATGTTCATTCCCATGATGCCGCTGAGCGGTGTGCGCAGCTCGTGCGACATGTTGGCCAGGAACGCCGACTTCGCCCGGCTCGCCGATTCCGCCAGTTCCTTGGCGATCGACAGCTCGGTGGTGCGCTGCCGTACCAGGTCTTCGAGACGCTCGCGGTGCAGTTGCAGGTCCTGCTCGTTCTGCTTCAGCCGCGAAATGGCGGCATCGAGCCGGCTCATCTGCGCGATGCGTTCGGGAAGCTCGAGCGCGAGCATGGCGGCGATGCCCGCTTCTGCCGCCGACCAGGGCTCGCAGCGGCCGCGCCAGCCCTCGGTCCAGAGCTCGAACGACTTGCGCGGCGTGAGGCGGAAGTTTCCGGCAGCGTTGCGCACGAAGCCTTCTTCGTAGTTGCCGGCCCAGCGCACTGTGCGGATGCGCTCGCCGCGCAGCCAGACGATGGCATTGCGCATGCCGGGCGCGGGCGGCGTGCACATGAGCCCCGCGGCGCAGTCGGTGATGGCGGCTGCCGGCGCATAGTCTTGCGACAGGTAGTCGATGGCGACGACCTCCCGGCTGGCGCGGCGGCCCAGCCAGTCCAGCAGCCCGTTCACCTGCTCCTCGGGCGGGACCTTGCCGTGCGTGAAGCGTTCGCCCTCGACGAGGGCAAGGATGCCGTCGGCCCGGACCAGCGCTTGCAACTGCGGCAGCAGCTCGTGCATGACCTCTGGCACGGGCCGGTCGGGCATGTGCCTGAGCAGCGCGCGGGAGATGTGCACCGCCTCGGTGTTGAGCCGTTCCTGCGCCTCGGCCTGCATCTCGGTGAGCCGCGACGACACCAGCCGGCTGACGAGGATGGCGGCTTCGCGAAGCGCGATCGAGACCGGCTTGGGTGTCAGGTGGTGGCAGGTCACCATGCCCCACAGCCGCCCCTCCTGCAGCAGCGAGATGACCAGCGAGGCGCGCACGCCGATGTTGCGCAGGTACTCGATGTGGATCGGCGAGAGGCTGCGCACCGCCGAGTAGCTGAGGTCCAGCGGCCGCTGCGTGAGCGGATGCTGCGCAGGCACGATCGAGGCCGGCACCGCATCCGTGTCGGCGACCACGCGCACCAGATTGATGGTGTACAGGCGCCGGGCCTGGGGTGGGATGTCGCTGGCGGGAAAGCGCATGCCCAGGAAGTCCTGGGCGGCCGCGGACCGGCACTGCGCGATGACTTCGCCGTCCATGTTCGAGTCGAAGCGGTACACCATCACGCTGTCGTACCCGGTCAGCCGGCGCACCTGCGCGGCCAGGCCGTCGAAGTAGGCTTGGCGCTCGCCGAGCGCGCCGAGCGCCAGCAACGAATCGATCGTCTCGGTCAGGAAGTTGTCGAGATGCCCGTGCAGGTGCGCGCCGTCGTTGCGCTCCAGTTCCAGCGCCAGCAGGTCACCGGCTTCGTACAGGTGCGCAATCATCGGCACGCGGGCCGCCGGCGCCATGAGGGTGAATCGTCCCGTGGCCGGCGTGCTCAGCCGAAGGCAGCGTTCGATCAACGCGTCCAGTGCGATGCTGGCCTCGCCGTCGAGCAGGGCAGCCAGCGGGCGGCCCAGGGTGGCCGACAGCGGCAGGCCGATGAACGCCTCGATGTTCTCGCTGGCGTGCAGCACGCGCTTGGCGCCGTCGCGTTCGAAGGCCAGCGTCGCCGCATGCGGCTGGACCTGGCCGATCTGATGGATGGGTTCGGAAGCGCACTCCTGCAGCGCGTGTTCGAACTCCTCGCTCGTGAACGGCCGCATCAAGCCTTCTCCTGAGGTGCTGGCGGGGTCGTTGTCGGTCAGCTGCGCTCGCGCAAGCGACGTATCCCGCCAGTCACATCTTCCAGCACGCGGGTCTCGCTCATCACCGTCAAGGTACAGCGCCGTCATTTTTCATGCTGTGCCGTCGCCCGGGATGATCCGGATCAAGGTCAGGACGCGTGCCGGTCGTGGCCTCAGGCGATCACCGGCTTGCGCTCGCCGGACTGCATGCCGGCGTCCGCCGGTGCGGCCGGCTGCGGCAGGCAGCACTTGCGCTGGATGAGGTCGCTGCGCGCGAACAGGTCGGCCGCCCAGTCCACGAACACGCGCAGCTTGGTGCTCAGGTGCCGGTTCGGCGGGTAGACGACGTGGATCGGGATGGTGTCGGCGCACCAGTCGAGCAGCAAGGGCACCAGCGTGCCGTTGTCGAAGTACGGCCTGGCCATGAAGGTGGTGGTGCGCACGATGCCCAGGCCGGCCAGGCCGGCCGCCAGGTTGGCGTTCGAGTCGTTCACCGAGACGATGTGCTGGCCGGTCAGCTCGATGCGCTCGTCGCCCTTCTCGAAGGTGAAGGGGAAGGGTCGGCCGGTGCGGTGCGAGAAGTAGTTGATGACGCGGTGCGGGCCGCCCTCCAGCTCGCTCGGGTGGCGTGGCATGCCGTGCTGCTTCAGGTAGGCCGGCGTCGCGGCCAGCACCAGGTGGAACTCGCCAATGCGCCGCGCCACCAGCGACTGATCGGTGATCTCGCCGCCGCGCAGCACGCAATCGACGTTCTCGCCGACCAGGTCGACCGGGCGGTCGGTGACGCCCAGGTCGATCTGGATGTCGGGGTAGCGCACGTGGAAGTCGGGCAGCGCCGGGATCAGCAGCATCTGCCCGACCGAGGCGCCGACGTCGATGCGCAGCCGCCCGCGCGGGTTGGCCTTGGCGCGCGACATGCTCGACTCGAGCTCGTCCATCTCGCCGAGGATGCGCACCGCGCGGTCGTAGTAGGCCGCACCGTCGGCGGTGACGGTGACGCGCCGCGTCGTGCGGTTCAGCAGCTTGGTCTGCAGGTGCGTCTCGAGCGTCTGGATCAGCCGGGTGACCGTCGGCTTGGGCAGGTTCAGTGAATCGGCAGCCTTGGTGAAGGTGCCCGCCTCGACGACGCGCACATAGGCCTGCATGGCGGAAAACTTGTCCATCGTCGGCCCCTCCTGGCGGCCCGTTCAGGCAGCGATTGAACCGCAGAAACGGCCTGCGATTGTTGCAATGCCGGGAACAGCTTGTGAGCGCGCCGGCCATTTATCGCCGGGCCGCAGCGCCCTATCTTTCGCCGCATTGCAGCACGCACGACGCCGCCACACGGCGCCGAGGTTCCCATGTCCCCACGTCCGATCCGGGCGACCGGCGCTGCCAGCGCCTGGCGCGACGAAGTCCTTGCCATCGACGGCGCGCCGCCGGCCACGCTGCGCATCTACGGCTGCGGCGAACGCTGCGCCGGCATGCCGCTGGTGCTGCATTTCCACGCCGGCGCCTTCGTCGGCGGCGGGCTGGACGACAGTGCGGCCATCGCCGGGCTGCTGGTCGATGCCGGCGCTGCCGTCGCGTCGCTCGACTATCCGCTGGCGCCCACGCACCCGTTTCCGCAGGCGATCGAGGCCGGCTACGCGGCGCTGCAGTGGCTGGAACGCCAGCGCCGCCGGCTCGCCGTGACCCGCGCGCCGTTGTTCGTCGCCGGCGAGGAAGCCGGCGGCAACCTCGCGGCGGCGGTGGCTCTGATGGCGCGCGATCGTGCCGGGCCCGAACTCGCGGGGCAGATCCTGCTGTCGCCGATGCTCGACGTCTGCGTCGGCACCGCCTCGCAGCGTGACGCCAAGGCCGGCCCGGTCGGCTGCCGCTGGGCCGATGGCTGGCGCGCCTACCTCGCACGCGGCGACGACGCACTGCACCCCTATGCCACACCGGGCTCGGCACAGCGCCTGGCCGGCCTGCCGCCGACGCTGCTGGCCAGCGCCGCCGACGACCCGCTTCGCGACGAGACCCTGGCCTTTGCCGCGCGTCTGCGTGCCGCCGGCGTCAGCGTCGAGCTTGCCTTGCTCGAAGAAGCCACCGGCTGGCCGCGCAGCTACCAGGCCGGCGCTGCCGGGCCGTGGGCCGCGCCGCTGGGCCGCCACCTGAACCAGTTCCTCCAACACACCACGACCACCACCGGGAGTCCCGCATGAACAAGAACACATCCCGCCGCACCGGCACGATCGCCGCCGCCACCGCCTTGAGCGCGCTGGCCGCGCTGATCGCCACCGCGTTCGGCCTGTCCAGCAGCCCGGCCGAAGCGAACGGCCCGGCGGCCGCACCACCGGCCACGCCGGTCTCGGTGGCCACCGTGGTGGCCAGCGAGGTCGCCGCGTCGCACGAGTTCTCCGGCCGACTGGAGGCGATCGAGCGGATCGAGGTTCGATCGCGTGCTGCCGGCACGGTGCAGGCGGTGCACTTCCGCGAAGGCGCGCTGGTCAAGCAGGGCGACCTGCTGTTCACCATCGACGCCGCGCCCTACGCGGCCGAGGTCGAACGCGCCGAGGCGCAGGCGATGGCCGCGCGCTCGCGCCTGGCCCATGCGCAGCGCGAGAACGAACGGTCGCAGCGCCTGTGGGACGAACGTGCGATCGCGCAGCGCGAGTTCGACGAGCGCACCAACACCTTGCGCGAAGCCGAAGCCAATCTGCGCGCTGCCGAGGCGGCCTTGCGGTCGGCGAAGCTGAACCTTGGCTACACGCAGGTGCGCGCGCCGATCGCCGGGCGCATCGGCCGCATCGAGATCAACGCCGGCAACCTGGTCGCCGCCGGCCCGGGCGCGCCGGTGCTGACCACGCTGGTCTCGGTCAGCCCGATCTACGCCAGCTTCGACGCCGACGAACAAGTCATCGTGCGCGCGCTGAAGGACCTGCCGGGCGGCGCCAGCGCACGCGCACAGCTCGAGCGCATTCCGGTGCAGATGGGCACGGCCGCGACGGCGCAGCTGCCCTTCGAAGGCCGGCTGCAGCTGGTCGACAACCAGGTCGACACGAAGAGCGGCACGATCCGCGTGCGCGCCGTGTTCGACAACAAGGACGGCAGCCTGATCCCGGGGCAGTTCGCCCGGCTGCGCATGGGCGAGGCCAAGGCCGGCAGCGCGCTGCTGATCAACGAGCGCGCCGTGGGCACCGACCAGGACAAGCGCTACGTGATGGTCGTCGGTGCCGACAGCAAGGCGGTCTGGCGCGAGGTGAAGCTGGGCGCATCTGTCAACGGCCTGCGCGTGGTCAGCGAAGGGCTGAAGGCCGGCGAGCGCATCGTCGTCAACGGTCTGCAGCGCGTGCGCCCGGGCATGGCGCTGGCGCCGAAAGAGGTGGCGATGGACGCCAAGCCCGAAGTCACCGCGCAGCGCGCCGGCGCGGCGCAATCCTGATTCCGGGGGCGACATGAACCTGTCCAAGTTCTTCATCGACCGGCCGATCTTCGCCGGCGTGCTCTCGCTGCTGATGTTCCTCGCCGGGCTGATCGCGCTGCGCGGCCTGCCGATCTCCGAGTACCCCGAGGTCGTGCCGCCCACCGTGGTGGTGCGCGCCCAGTACCCGGGCGCCAACCCGAAGGTGATCGCCGAGACGGTGGCCACGCCGCTGGAGGAAGCGATCAACGGCGTCGAGAACATGCTGTACATGAACAGCCAGGCGACCACCGACGGCGTGATGACGCTGACGGTGACCTTCGCACTCGGCACCGACCCCGACAAGGCGCAGCAGCTGGTGCAGAACCGCGTCGCGCAGGCCGAACCGCGCCTGCCCGAGGAGGTGCGGCGCACCGGCGTCACCACCATCAAGGCCTCGCCCGACTTCATCATGGTCGTGCACCTGGTCTCGCCGAACGACCGCTACGACATCAACTACTTGCGCAACTACGCGGCGCTGAACGTCAAGGACCGCCTCGCGCGGGTCAAGGGCGTCGGCCAGGTGCAGCTGTGGGGCGGCGGCGAGTACGCCATGCGCGCCTGGCTGGACCCGCACAAGATGGCCGAGCGCGGCCTCGCCGCCGGCGACGTGGTGCGCGCCATCCGCGAGCAGAACGTGCAGGCGGCGGCCGGCGTGGTCGGCGCCTCGCCGGGTCTGCCCGGCGTGGACCTGCAGCTGTCGATCAACGCGCAGGGCCGGCTGAAGTCCGAGGAGGAGTTCGGCGACATCATCGTGCGAACCGGCGCCGACGGCGCGGTGACGCGCCTGCGCGACGTCGCCCGCCTCGAGCTCGGCGCCGCCGACTACGCGCTGCGCTCGCTGCTGGACAACAAGAGCGCGGTGGCTGTCGCCGTGCTGGCCGCGCCGGGCTCCAACGCGATCGACATCGCCGACCAGGTGCGTGCGCAGATGGAGGAGCTCAAGCGCTTCATGCCCGAGGGCGTGGGCTACGAGATCGTCTACGACACCACGCAGTTCGTGCGCGCCTCGATCGAGTCGGTGGTGCACACACTGCTCGAGGCCATCCTGCTCGTCGTGCTGGTCGTCATCCTGTTCCTGCAGACCTGGCGCGCCTCGATCATTCCGCTGCTGGCGGTGCCGGTGTCGGTGGTCGGCACCTTCGCGGTGATGCACCTGTTCGGCTTCTCGATCAACGCGCTGAGCCTGTTCGGCCTGGTGCTGGCGATCGGCATCGTCGTCGACGACGCCATCGTGGTGGTCGAGAACGTCGAGCGCAACATCGAGGCCGGGCTGAGTCCGCGCGAGGCGACCTACCGCGCGATGCGCGAGGTCTCGGGGCCGATCATCGCGATCGCGCTGGTGCTGGTCGCGGTGTTCGTGCCGCTGGCCTTCATCACCGGGCTGACCGGGCAGTTCTACCGCCAGTTCGCGCTGACCATCGCGATCTCGACGGTGATCTCGGCGGTCAACTCGCTGACCCTGTCGCCGGCACTCGCAGCGCTGCTGCTGCAGCGCCACGGTGCGCCCAAGGATGCGCTGACGCGCGGCATGGACCGTGCCTTCGGCTGGCTGTTCCGCGGCTTCAACCGCTTCTTCGGCCGCGGGGCGAACGCCTACAGCGGCGGCGTGACGCGGGTGATCTCGCGCAAGGCGATCATGCTGGCGGTCTACCTGGTGCTGGTCGGCGTGACGGCGCTGCTGTTCAAGGCGGTGCCCGGCGGCTTCGTGCCGGCGCAGGACAAGCAGTACCTGATCGGCTTCGCGCAGCTGCCCGACGGCGCCACGCTCGACCGCACCGAGGACGTGATGCGCCGCATGAGCGACATCGCGCTGAAGCAGCCCGGCGTGGCCAATGCGGTGGCCTTCCCCGGCTTGTCGATCAACGGCTTCACCAACAGCTCCAATTCGGGCATCGTCTTCACGCCGCTGAAGTCCTTCGACGAACGCGGCAAGGCCAACCTTCCGGCCGGGCTGATCGCGCAGCAGCTCAACCAGCAGTTCGCGCAGATCGAGGACGCCTTCGTCGTCATCTTCCCGCCGCCACCGGTGCAGGGCCTGGGCACGACCGGCGGATTCAAGCTGCAGCTGCAGGACCGTGCCTCGCTCGGCTACGAGGTGATGGACTCGGCGGTGAAGGCCTTCATGGCCAAGGCCTACGCGACGCCGGAGCTGGCCGGCATGTTCTCCAGCTACCAGGTCAACGTGCCGCAGCTCTATGCCGACATCGACCGCACCAAGGCGCGCCAGCTCGGCGTCTCGGTGACGGAGGTGTTCGACACGCTGCAGATCTACCTCGGCAGCCTGTACGTCAACGACTTCAACCAGTTCGGCCGCACCTACACCGTGCGTGTGCAGGCCGATGCGGCTTACCGCGCGCGGGCGGAGGATGTCGGCGCGCTGAAGGTGCGCTCGGCCAGTGGCGAGATGGTGCCGCTGTCCGCGCTGCTGAAGATCCAGCCCAGCTTCGGGCCGGAGCGGGCGATGCGCTACAACGGCTTCCTGTCGGCCGACATCAACGGCGGCCCGGCGCCGGGCTACTCGTCGGGCCAGGCGCAGGCCGCCATCGAGCGCATCGCCGCCGAGACGCTGCCGCCGGGCATCGGCTACGAGTGGACCGAGCTGACCTACCAGGAGATCCTCGCCGGCAACTCGGCGCTGTGGGTGTTCCCGCTGGCCATCCTGCTCGTCTTCCTGGTGCTGGCGGCGCAGTACGAGAGCCTGACGCTGCCGGTGGCGATCATCCTGATCGTGCCGATGGGCCTGCTCGCGGCGATGACCGGCGTATGGCTGAGCAACGGCGATAACAACGTCTTCACCCAGATCGGCCTGGTGGTGCTGGTGGGCCTGAGTGCGAAGAACGCGATCCTGATCGTCGAGTTCGCGCGCGAGCTGGAGTTCGCCGGGCGCACGCCGGTGCAGGCCGCGATCGAAGCCAGCCGGTTGCGCCTGCGGCCGATCCTGATGACCTCGCTGGCCTTCGTGATGGGCGTGCTGCCGCTGGCCACCGCCACCGGCGCCGGTGCCGAGATGCGCCAGGCCATGGGCATCGCCGTGTTCGCCGGAATGATCGGCGTGACCGCCTTCGGCCTGTTCCTGACGCCAGTGTTCTACGTGCTGATGCGCCGCCTGGCCGGCAACCGGCCGCTGAAGCTGCACGGCGAGGTGCCCCACCTCGAGGCCTTCGCGAGCGGGTCGTCCGGTGGCGGCGATGCGCATCCTGTTCCCGCGGCGCCGGTGTCGCGCCATGAGTAAGAGATCGATCATGACAACTTCCCTTCATGCACTGACCCGGCTGACGCCGCTGATCGCCGCGCTGGCGCTCGCCGGCTGTGCGACGGCCTTGCCGCCCACCGACGCCGGGCTGCCGGCCACCCCGGCGGCCTTCAGTGAAGGCAGCGGCCTGTGGACGACCGCCGCGCCGGCCGAGGCGCAGGCGCGCGGCCAGTGGTGGAAGGCCTTCGGCGACGCGCAGCTCGATGCGCTGGTCGAGCGTGCCGAAGCCGGCAGCACCAGCATCCAGGCGTCCGCGGCACGGCTGGCGCAGGCGCGTGCCGTGCTGGGCGCTACCGATGCGAACCGCGCCTTGCAGGTCGGCCTGGGCGCCGGAGCGTCGCGCGAGGCGCAGCGTGGCCTGGGCGTGGCGCCGAACACGGTGCTCAACGCCGGTGCGCAGCTGTCCTACGAACTCGACCTGTTCGGCCGGCTCGCCAAGGCGAGCGACGCCGCTGCGCTGGACGTGCGCTCGCGCGAGGCGTTGCTGCAGAGTACCCGGCTGCTGGTGCAGGCGCAGATCGCGCAGTCCTACTTCGCGCTGCGTGCTCTCGACACCGAACGCGCGCTGGTGCGCGGCACCGTCGAGGCCTACCGCGACACGCTGCGCCTGACCGAGCGGCGTTACCAGGCCGGCGACGTGGCTGAACTCGACCTGGTGCGCGTGCGCAGCGAGGTGGCCGCCACCGAGGCGCAGGCGCTGGCGCTGGAGCGTGAGCGCGCGCAGCTCGAACATGCGATCGCGCTGCTCGTGGGCGAGCCGGCCAGCGGCTTCCGCCTTGCCGTCGCCGACTGGGGGGCCGCTCCGCCGCAGGTGCCGGCCGGCGTGCCCAGCACGGTGCTGGCGCGTCGCCCCGACGTGTCGGCCGCGCAGAGCGCGCTGCTGGCGGCGCAGGCGCGCGTCGGCGTGGCGCAGGCGGCCTGGTTCCCGCAGCTCGCGCTGACCGCCAACGGCGGCTTCGCGTCCAGCGAGCTGTCGGACCTGTTCCGCAGCTCGGCGCGGGCCTGGGGCGTCGGCGCTCTGCTCTCGCTGCCGCTGCTCGACGGCGGCCGGCGCGAGGCCGGTGTCGCCAGTGCACGCGCCGAGCTCGACGCCGCACTGGCCGGCTACCGCGAGCAGGTGCTGGTCGCCTTCAAGGACGTCGAGGACGAACTCGCCGCGCTGCGCCTGCTGGCCGAGCAGGGCGAGGTGCAAGGCCAGGCGGTGGACGCAGCGACCCGGGCGACGACGTTGTCGGAGACCCGCTACCGCAACGGCCTGGTCAGCCAGCTGGAACTGCTCGATGCGCGGCGCAGCGAACTGCGCAACCGGCGCGAGGCGCTGCAGGTCCGTTCGGCGCAGTACCAGGCCACCGTGCGGCTGATCCGGGCGCTCGGTGGGAGCTGGAGCGCCCGCGCCTGAAGCGGCGCATCATCGTGCTCTTCATCCGGAGATCACGATGAGCAGCACCCGCACGGAACACGACAGCTTCGGCGCCATCGAGGTGCCGGCGCAGCGGCTGTGGGGCGCGCAGACGCAGCGCTCGCTGGAACACTTCGACATCTCCGGCGAGCGTTTGCCGCGCGAGCTGCTGCGCGCGCTGGCCCGCGTGAAGGCGGCAGCCGCCGAGGTGAACCTGGCGCTGGGCCGGCTCGATGCGGCCAAGGCCGCGGCCATCGTGCAGGCGGCGCGCGAGGTGCTCGAGGGCCGGCACGACGAGGAGTTTCCGCTCGTCGTCTGGCAGACCGGCTCCGGCACGCAGACGAACATGAACATGAACGAGGTGCTCGCCAACCGCGCCTCACTGCTGCTCGGCGGGGTGGTCGGCGGCGAACGCCTGGTGCATCCGAACGACGAGGTCAACCGCGGCCAATCGTCCAACGATGTCTTCCCGACCGCGATGAACGTGGCCGCAGTGGTCACGATCGAGCGCGACCTGCTGCCGGCGCTGCAGTCGCTGCACGATACCCTGGCGGCTAAGGCGGACGCTTTTGCCGACATCGTCAAGATTGGCCGCACCCACCTGCAGGACGCGACCCCGCTGACGCTGGGCCAGGAGATCTCCGGTTGGTGCGCGCAGCTCGCGCACGCGCAGCGTCATGTATCGGCGGCGCTGCCGCACCTGCGCGAACTGGCGCTGGGCGGCACCGCCGTCGGCACTGGGCTGAACGCGCATGTCGAATTCGGGCCGCGGGTGGCGGCCGTGCTCTCACGCGAGACGACGACGGACTTCGTCAGTGCGCCCAACAAGTTCGAGGCGCTGGCCGCCCACGATGCGATCGTGCACGCGCATGGCACGCTGAAGGGACTGGCGGCCGCGCTGACCAAGATCGCCAACGACGTGCGCTGGCTCGCCTCGGGGCCGCGCGCCGGGCTGGGCGAGATCCGCATCCCGGAGAACGAGCCGGGCAGTTCGATCATGCCGGGCAAGGTCAACCCGACCCAGTGCGAGGCGCTGACCATGGCCTGCTGCCAGGTGATGGGCAACGATGTCGCGATCGGCATCGCCGGCGCGTCTGGTGCCTTCGAGCTGAACGTCTACAAGCCGGTGCTGATCCACAACCTGCTGCAGAGCGTGCGGCTGCTCGCCGACGGCATGCGCAGTTTCGAATGCCACTGCGCGCGCGGCATCGAGCCGGACCGCGAGCGCATCGCCGAACTGGTGCAGCGCTCGCTGATGCTGGTGACCGCGCTGAACCCGCACATCGGCTACGACAAGGCGGCCGAGATCGCCAAGCGGGCGCACCGCGAAGGCACCTCGCTGCGCGAGGCTGCCGTCGCCTCGGGCCATGTCACCGGCGCCGAGTTCGACGCCTGGGTGCGACCCGATCGCATGACCGGCCCGGACGGCGCGCACTGAGCCACGTCGGCCTTCGCTTCGGCGGCCGACTGCATGGCGCGCAGCGAGCGGTCGGCGTCCATGGCCACCACCGCCCAGGCGACGACGACGAGCGCGCCGAGCAGCCAGTCGATGCGGCCGCGCCACCGGCCCGTGGGGCGGTGGCGCGCTGCGTTCGCTTCAGCGAAGCGTGGGCGCCGCATGTTGCGCCACCTCGGTCGCCACGCTGCCGGCGTTGCGGGTCGCTTGGCCCAGGTGGCGCTGGTAGGCCTCGAAGCCGTCGACGGTGCGTGTCTTCTGAGCCACCGGTCTCGTCTGGCGAACGGGCTCCTCGCCCGCCGCACGCGCCTCGGCAATGGCCTGCTCGGTCGAGCGGCCGAGGTAGACCAGGTAGCGGCCCTGCGGACCGGGCGCCAGCTGCTCGCTGCCGCCCACGCTGGACGACGGCACCGCTGCGGCGAAGCGCTCGCCCAGCACCTGGGCACGGTAGACCGCATGGCCGTCCAGCGCGAAGGCGGGCAGGGCGGCCGCGGTGAGCAGCGCTGCCATGGCGAGCGCCGCGGCGCGTGATGTGGATGTCATGGTGGATGTCCTTGTGGTGAGGGAACGCCGCTCAGGCCACCGTGCCGACGCGCACGCAGGCGCACAGCACGGTGGCCGGCTCGGCGGCCCAGGCGAGGTTGGCGGCGAAGCCGAGGGCGGCCACCGCCAGCGTGAGGAGGATCTTCATGTCGGTGGCCTCGTCCGGTGGTGGTTCAGCCGCCCGAGCGGTCGCCGCGGCTCAGACCGATCTGCACGCTCTGCACCTTCGCCAGTTCGGCACGCACCTCTTCGCGCGAGCGCGTCGAGCTGATCTCGCCGAGACGGAAGCTGCCGTAAGAGGCGGCGTAGTTGCGGCTGTCGGCGGCGCGGGCGCGCTGCGCCGCGGCGAGTTCAGCCTGCACTTCGGCGCGGGTGCGCGTGGAGGCGATCGCGGTGGCGGGGAAGTTGCCGTAACCGTCGCCCGCGCGGTCCAGCGTGCCGGCGACGCGGGCGTCCTGCATTTCGGCGATGACCTGGGCGCGCGTCTTCGACGACAGCGTCTGGTTCTGGAAGTCCTGCGTGCCTTCCTGCGCGACGGCAGCGCCGGCGGCGAACAGGACGGAGATGGCGGACAGGGCGGGCAGGGTGATGCGGGAGAGCTTCATGGTGTGTACCTTCGAAGAAGAGTGAGTCAGTGGAAGGAATGTAGGCAGCGAGGCCGCGCGGAAAAAGATGGCATCGCACAACGCAGCGTTTCATTCCTGCCAACACTGGGGCCATCGCGGCACCGGCACACTGGTGGCCTGGACTCACGCCGTGCCGCTGCCCATGCCCACACTCGTCTTCGTCTACGGCACCCTCAAGCAGGGTTTCCGGAATGCCCATGTCAACACCGGCGTGCGTGTGCCGGGCGAGTTCGTCAGCGAGCAGCGGTATCCGCTCTACGTGATCGGCCCGCACCACCTGCCCTGGCTGGTCGACACACCGGGGCAGGGCGAGCGGGTGATCGGGCAGCTCTACGAAGTCGACGATGCCGGGCTGGTGCGCATGGATGCGCTCGAGCGCATCACCGAGCCCGACTGGTACCGGCGCGGCGAGATCTGCGTGCGCCGGGTGGACGGCGGTGACGAGGCCGCGCCGGTCGCCGCGATGGTCTACTTCGGCAGCGCAGGGCGCCTGACGACGGAAGTCGTGCACCTCGGTCCGGTACCGGCCTTCACCGCGGCGCATGCGGCGCTGCATCGCCCGGGCGAAGCTGCCGCTCGCGGGCCGGGCGCCAGCGTGCCTCGCGAAGGCGGCTGAGGTCTCAGCCTCCGAACTGCGGCGGCGCCTCGGGTGCAGACCAGCGCAGCGGCAGGGCGTGCGGGCGCCACCAGCCCGCCGTCAGGTCGAGCTGCAGCAGCCGTTGCGCGCCAGGGAAGGTCGCGAGCGAGGCGCCATCGAACACGATCGACGCCTGTGCCGACAACTGCAGCAGGCCGCCGTCCGCATAGTCCGGCAGCAGCAAACCCGCACGAGGCCAGACCTGCAGGTTGCCCAGCGTGTTGAAGAAGTGGTTGCCCAGGTAGTCGGGCAGGGTCAGCCGCAGGCCGTGCGATGTCGCACTCACCTGCACGAAGCCGGGCCGCCCACCGCGGTGCGAGACGTCGACCCCGTCGGAGCGCGCCGTGCCGGCCCGCGCCGCACTGGCCGAGGCGATGAACAGCGTGTCGGCCCGCCGGATCAGCGCCAGCGCGGTGTCGTTCAGCAGCGGGCCGAGGGCTTGCGCCGGCGAGGGCAGTGGCGAAGCGACGACTTCGGGCTCGCGCGCATGGATGTACTTCGGGCAGTTGCCGAAGCTCTGCAACACCTGCAGGTCGAAGCCTGCGGCGTGCCGAGCCCGCACGCGGCCATTGGCGCGGTTGCGCCGCCGCGTGTGGGGCTCGAGGCCGAGGGCTCCGACGGCAGCGCCTTCGACGAGCCAGCGCGACACCGGGTCGTCGGCGGCCGGCAGCACGGCCACCTGCAGCGTGCTCGGGTCCGGGCTGCGGATGAAGCCGGCCGGCCCGTGCAGCATCGTCGCCCAGGGCTGGCCCTGGTTGTCCTGCACCGCCAGCAGCAGCGTCGGCAGCTTGGTGAACAGCTCGCGGTGCTGGTCGGGCATGTGGTCGCGGATCACCGCGCGGCCGATGGCCTCCAGGCGGTCGCGCACGCCGCTGCGCGCCTGCAGTGCCTGCTCGCCGGCATGGAAGGTGGCGGCGTCCATCAGGCCACCTCGGCAGGCAGCGGCGAGTGGTGCATGCCGACGAAGCCCGGCAGCGCCTCGACCCGCTGCAGCCAGGCGCGCAGCCGCGGCCAGGCGTCGAGCGCAATGCCGCCCTCGGGGGCATGGGCGGTGTAGCTGTACATCGCGACGTCGGCGATGGTCGGGCTGTCGCCGACCAGCCAGTCGCGCGTGGCCAGGTGCTGCTCCATCACGCCAAACAACTGGCGGGCGAGCACGGCGCATTGCGGGTTGTTCGGGCGCTTGAACAACTGGGCCACGCGCGCCGCCGCCGGCCCGTTGGCCAGCGGACCTGCGGCGATGCCCAGCCAGCGCTGCACCGCGGCCTGCGCACGCACGTCGGCAGGCAGCCAGCGCTGCTGCGCATCGTGGCTCAGCGCCAGGTAGACCAGGATGGCATTGCTGTCGGCCAGCGTGAAGTCGCCGTCCTCGATCACCGGCACCTGGCCGAGCGGGTTGCGCGACAGGAACGCTGCCGCCTTGTGCTCGCCTGCGCCGAGGTCCACGTCGATCATCTCGAAGGGCAGATGCAGCAGCGACAGCATCAGCTGCACGCGGTGAGCATGGCCGGACAAGGCATAGCGGTAGAGGCGGATCGGCGTGGCCATGGTGGCTCCTGAGTGGCGGTGCGTGAAGCCTAGGACTTGCGCCGAAAGAGATGAAGACGACAGAAGTACAGTTGAGAATTCCACGCGAAGGAAGAATCGGCATGGACCACCTGCAACGCCTGCGCACCTTCGTCGCCGTGGCCGAGAGTGGCAGCTTCGCCCGGGGCGCCCGCTCCCGCGAGATCTCGGCGCCGGCGGCCACGCGCGCCGTGGCCTCGCTCGAGCAGCACCTCGGTGCGCTGCTGCTGCAGCGGACCACGCGCAGCCTGCGCCTGACCGAGCAGGGGGAGGTTTTCCTCGCCGACTGCCGGCGCATCCTCGCCGAGCTCGAGGTCGCCGAGGCGGCCGTCACCGGGGCACGCCACGAGCCGCGCGGAACGCTGGCGATCACTGCACCGGCGCTGTTCGGCAGCCGGCACATCGCCCCGCTGTTGTTCGAGTTCCTCGATCGCCACCCGCAGCTGCAGGCGCGTGCGCTGTTCACCAACCGGCTGGTGCACCTGATCGACGAAGGCTTCGACGCGGCGCTGCGCATCGCGGTGCTGCCCGACTCGAGCCTGACGGCGGTTCCAGTAGGGCAGATGCGCGCCGTCGTGGTGGCCTCGCCGGACTACCTCCAGCGCTTCGGCGTGCCGCGCGAGCCGGCCGACCTGAAGCAGCACCAGGCCATCGGCTTCACGATCGAGGGGCAGGATCGCAGCGGCTGGGCCTTCGGTCGCGGGCGCGCGTCGGCAGCGCCGCAGGAGCGCCTGGTCGTCAACGCGAACGACGTCAAGGTGGCGGCCGCGGTGGCCGGGCAGGGACTGGCGCGGGCATTGGCCTACCAGGTGACCGACGAGGTGCGCGACGGTCGGCTGCGGGTGGTTCTGCAGGCGCACGAGCCACCGCCAGTGCCGGTGCACCTGGTCTACCCGGCCGGCCGTGCCGCCGCGGCCAAGGTGCGCGAGTTCGTGCAGTTCGCCGCCGAGCGCCTGCGTGCCTTGCCAGTGCTGCAGGGACGCGGGCTCGACGCGCCGCGGCGGGCGCCGAGGCGCTGAGCGCGCAACGGGCTAGCCCGGCTGCAGCGCCAGCCGCTGCGCCAGCGCGCCGCGGCGAGCGGCGACGAACTCGCGCAGCTGATGCGGGTAGCTCGTCGCCACCGCGGCACGTATCGACGGTCGGCGTGCCAGCTCGTCGCGCCAGCGCCGCACCTTGGGCAGCCCGGTCCAGAAGCCGAAGTCACCGATCCGGTCGAACAGGTCGAAGTAGCGGAACACCGGGCCGAACACCGCATCGACGAGGCTGAAATCACCATCGAAGAAGGGGCCGGCACCGAGCACGGCTTCGACCTGGGCGAAGCGGGCGTGGATGTCGGCGGCGCGAGCCAGCAGGGTCGCTTCGTCGGGCGCCGAATAGAACGCGCCGATCAGGTTCAGCAGGCCCGAGCCGAACTCCATCCACGCGCGGTGGCGTGCCCGCCGCAGCGGATCGGCCGGATGCAGGCGTGGCGGCCGGGTGTCGTCGAGGTACTCGCAGATGACGGCGGATTCGAAGATCGCTTCGCCATCGACCCGCAGCACCGGCGTCTTGCCCAGCGGCGAGATCGCCAGGAACCAGTCGGGCTTGTTCGCGAGGTCGATGTCGCGGCGCTCGAAGGGGATGCCTTTCTCGGTCAGCACGATCGCTGCGCGCTGCACGTACGGGCACAGCGCGTGCGACACCAGCAGCAGGGAGCTTGCCATGACCGTTCACGCCGCCTGCAGGACGAAGCGCGGGCTGCGCCGGATGGCGGCGACCCCGTCGCCTAGCAGCCACAGCGCGATCGACGCGGCGATCAGGAACACCGGGTACTCCCAGCCGCCGCCGGGGCTGGTGTGCACCCAGCCGTTGGGCACGTGTACCCATGCCGCCACCGCCATGACCGGCACCAGGGCCAGCGCGACCTGCCGCGCGTAGACGCCGAACACCAGTGCCAGCCCGCCCAGCAGTTCGGCGGCGAACACCGGGTAGGCGAGCACGGCCGGGAAGCCGATGCTCGTGAAGTACTGCGCCGTGCCCGGCAGCGTGAAGACGAACAGCTTGAGCAGCGCGTGGGCAACCCACATCACACCCAGGCTGATGCGCAGGACGGTGATGCCGAGTTGGGGCACCGGTGTGGACGAGGACGGAACGTTCATCGGGAGACTCCGTTGAGTGAAACGATGGAGTCACTGTAGGATTCCGCCGTTGCCTATGGAATAGATGTTAATGAAATCATCGATTGCACGAACGCAATACCGGATCGGCCCCGCAGATCTGGATGTCGTGCTCGCCCTGGCGCGCGGCGGCACGCTCGCCTCCGCGGGCGAGCGACTGGGGGTCGACGCCTCCACCGTGTTCCGCAGCCTCCAGCGCATCGAGCGTGGGCTGGGCCAGACGTTGTTCGAACGAAGCCGTGCGGGCTACCGGCCGCTCGAACTGGCTGCCCAGCTCGCCACCCACGGCGAGGAGATCGAGACCACTCTGGAGGCTGCCCGCTCGCTGGCCGACGCGACGCCGAGCCAGGTGTCCGGCACGGTGCGCATCACCAGCACCGACACCGTGCTGCATGGCCTGATCGCCCCGGCGCTGGGCCCTCTGAAGCAGCACCATCCCTTGCTGAGCTTCGACCTGCACACGGGCAACGAACTCGCCAGCCTGACGCGCCGCGATGCCGACATCGCCGTGCGCGCCACCAAGAGGCCGCCGCAGCATCTGGTGGGCAAGCAGGTGGGCACGTTGCGCGTCGCCGCCTATGCCGCACGCCGACGCGGTGCGCCGCGCTGGTCCGACGTGGAAGCCGGCACGGTGGACTGGATCGCGCCCGACGACGCCTTGCCGGAGCATCCCTCGGTGGTCTGGCGCAAGCGCCACTGGCCCCGCGCCGAGCCGCGCTACCGGGTGAGCAGCATCCTGTCGGTGCTCGAACTGGTTGCGCTGGGGTTGGGAGTCGGTGTCGTGCCGCTGTTCCTGGCCCAGGGCCGCACCGACCTGACGCGGCTCACCGAGCCACTGAGCGACGCCGAAACCGAACTCTGGCTGTTGACCCACCCGGAGTCGCGCCATCTGCGCCGCGTGGCGACCGTGTACACCCATCTCGTCGAGCAGCTGCAACTGCCCTGAGCCGAAGGGTGGGTGTGCGCCAGGGCATCGCCGACAGGCTCAAGGACGGCACTCGGCGAAGCCCACCTCGCCCTCGACGCGCGTGACCAGCCAGGGGCCGAACAGCCGGGAACCAGAGCCGTCCATGACCTGCACCCAGCCCACCGCATTCGGCTCGTTGGGCGCGGGCAGCACGAGCACGATCGCCGGGCGTCCTTCGATGACATCCGGGCCGCTGTAGCGGCCGACGAACCCGTGCGTGCCGTCCTCCAGCGAGCCCCAGTTGCCCAGGAAGCTCACGCCGCTGCACGGCAGCTGCAGGCTCATCGTGTTCATCTCCAGCCGGGCGAGCACGGTCGCGTTCTGGTTGGCCTTGTTCACGTCGGCCCACGTCACGGCGCCGGTCCCCGGCGGAGGCTCCCTGCCACCGGTCGGACAGCTCAGGCTGCGCTCCGCGAACGGCGCCTTGCACAGCGGCAGCGGCGTGTAGCGGATGTCTTCGCCGCCATCGTCGCCGGTGCCCGAGCCCGTGCCCACGACGCCTGCGCCGCAGCCACCGAGAGTCAGCAGCACGCCCCACGCGGCCACGGCGCCGATGCAGGCACGCCAGGCCGTACTGAAGAACCTCATTCCGACTCCTTCTTGCTGGAATCCTCGACAAAGAAATAGACGCCGAAGCGAACCCGCGCCTGCCGGCGCTCCTCGCTTTCCTTGACGGCGTCGCGGGCGACACGCTTCTCGGCCAGTCGCATCACGCGGGTCAGCACCGGGCGCCACGACCGCGTGGCTTCCTCGTGCAGCAGCTGGGCCGAGTCGGCCGAGATCTCGTCGACGTAGATGGCCTGCTCGAGCAGGTTGCGGCCGTCGACCAGGTTGGCGCAGGCGGCAGCGGCGTGGTCGCTCAGGTTCACGCCCAGCGCCTCGGCCATGGCCGCGAAGTCGCCACGCGGCACCATGCCGAGGGTGTCGAGCTCGATGTCTTCGCCAGCGACGCGCACGACGTTCAGGCGCAGCATCTCCTCGAGCACCGCGCGCGGGCCGACATCGGTGCTGACCCCCTGGACCAGGTGGTCGAAGCTGCCGGCGTCGGCGCCACGCCGAAGCACCCGCGGTGTCGAGCCGTCGAGGTAGAGCGGGTCGCTCATCCAGCGGCCGACGATCTGCCCGATCAAGCCCAGCGGTGCAGGAGGCGCCTCGGACGTCGGGCCCGACGCCGCTCCCTTCGCGGCGCCGAGCTCGCGCGTGCGCAGGTCCTTGCGATGGACGCCGCTGAGCAGCGACACCGCACTGCTGGTCGGTTTCATGCCGCGCGCCTGGATCTCGGCCACTGCCTCGTCGACGAAAAGCTGCCGCAGTTGCTCGACCACCGCCGGGAAGGTCGCGCCCCGGCCGATCAGCAGCCTGACCAGCGGGCGGTTCGCCGCCACGAAAGCCTTGAGCACCAGATCGACCTTGGACGCCATGACGCAAGTATCGGCGAAGCCACTTGACGCCGCACGTCGATTTGGAGAGACTTCCCAAAAATGCACTTTGGGAAAACCACCCAAACATGCGATTCGCCCCGTTCGCTGGTCACTCCACCGACGGTTGCCCCTTCAGTCCACAGCCCCCAACGAACCCCATGCCTCTGATCCGATCGCGACGACTCTTCCACTTCGCCAGCGTCCTGGCGGCAGCCTGTCTGACCCTGACCGCCTGCGGCGGCGGTGGCGGTGGTTCCGGAGCCACGCCACCGCCCGCCGGCAACACCCTCACCGTCTCGGTCAGCGCCGGCGGCAGCGTGGCATCGACACCGGCCGGCATCGATTGCGGCGCGGATTGCAACGCCCAGTTCGACCCGACCACCACCGTGACCCTGACCGCCACGCCGGCGTCGGGCCGGGTCTTCAGCGGCTGGGGCGGGGACTGCAGCGGCACGGCGCGCACCTGCACCCTGTCGATGCAGCAGGCACGCACGGTGTCGGCCAGCTTCAATGCGCCGCCGCCGTCGAGCTTCTCGCTGGCCGTGTCGGTGACCGGCAACGGCACCGTGCGCTCGCTGCCTGCAGGCATCGACTGCGGCAGCACCTGCAACGCACCGTTCGCCGCCAACGCCAGCGTGGTGCTCAGCGCGACCCCGGCTGCCGGGCAGGTGTTCACCGGCTGGGGTGGGGCCTGCACGGGCGCCGGGCAGAGCTGCACCGTCACGATGAGCCAGGCGCGCAGCGTCAGCGCGGTGTTCGCCGCGGTGCCGCCCGTACAGCGCACGCTGAGCGTGACGCGCACGGGCAATGGCGTGGTGCGCTCGCAGCCGGTCGGCATCGACTGCGGCACCGACTGCAACGGCTCCTTCGGCGACGGCGTCAACGTCGTGCTCAGTGCGACGGCTTCGTCGGGCCAGCGCTTCACCGGCTGGAGCGGTGCCTGCAGCGGCACTGTCGCCACCTGCACGCTGACGATGTCGGCCAATCGCAGCGTCGGTGCCACCTTCGCGGCGGCACCGGCAGCGCCGACCTGGGGCACGCCGCAGTTGATGGAGACGAACGGCGACTTCAACGTGGGCAGCCGCGTGCTGACTGCGATCTCGCCGACCGGTAGCTATGCGATGGTCATGTGGGAGCAATCGGACGGCACGCCGACGCTCGACACGCGCAAGGTCTTCTCGCGCCGCTACGTGGCCGGCCAGGGCTGGAGCCTTGCGGTCGCGGTTCCCGGCGTGTCGACCACCAGCAGCAGCCAGGCCTTGCTCGAAGGGCGGCTGCTGATCGACTCGGCCGGCACGGCCACCTGGATGCGACCGAACCTGGAGACGCGCCGCTTCACCACCACCGGCTGGGGCTCCCCGTTCCTGCCGCCGGCGCGCAGCGGCGGCCTGCTCAGCGCGGCAGTGATGGATGCGTCCGGCGACATCGGGGTCGTGATCTCCGGCCAGGACGTCTACAACATCGCGCTGCCGGCCGGGGCCAACAGCTGGCTGCAGTGGGCTCGCGTCGACGCGAGCGGGTTGCTGGACGCCAAGGATGCCGACGTGGCGATCAGCGCCAACGGCACGGCGATGGCGGTCTGGCGCGAGCGCAACCCCGGCGACTCGAACTACAGCATGAAGGCCGCGCGTTACCTGCCGCAGTCCGGTGGCTGGCAGACCCCCGTGAGCATCGACGACAGCTTCGACAACGTCAGCATCGAGAGCCTGCCGCGCGTCGCGATGGACGGTGCCGGCAACGCCCTCGCCGTGTGGCACCAGGGTGACTCGCTCTACTACAACGTCTTCAGCGCGACCACCGGCTGGGGCACCGCGGTCGAGGTCGATGCGAATGCGGTCAGCTCGGTCTTCTCGGCCCGCATCCGGCTGGTGATGACGGCCACCGGGCGCGCCGTCGTGACCTGGAACAGCGGCATCTTCGCGGTCAAGTCGATGCAGTACACGCCCGGGGCCGGCTTCTCGGCGCCGGTGGTCGTGAACACCTACGGCATCGACACCCAGCTCGGCCAGGACGCCGAAGGCAACGTCGTGATCGTCTACCTCGCCCCCGACCGCTGGCCCAGCCCGACCACCGGACTCGACCTCTATTCGCGCCGCCTGAACTGGGGTGGTGCGTGGAGCAGCGCAGTGGCCGTCGAGCCGCTGGACGGCCTGGACATCGACGCGTTCTCCGCGTTCAACCGCGAAGGCGACGGCATCGCCGCCTGGGTGCGCAGCGACGTCACCGGCAGCAGCTCGCGCAAGAGCCTGTGGGTCAACCTGCTGCGGTGAGCCGCCGGCTCGCCAACCAATACAACACGACAACGACTGGAATCACCATGAACCGACTTTCCCCGACTGCTCTGGCTGCGCTGACCGCCGCCGTTTTCACCGCCGGCTGTGCCTCCATCGCCGTGACCGACGAGGCTCTCGTCGAGCGGACCGCCTTTGCTCTCGGCCTCGCCAAGGGCGACTTCACCATCAGCAACCGCACCGACGAAGGCACGACCACACGCTACAGCGTGCGCAGCAAGGCAGGGCAGGAGTTCAACTGCTTCGTCGGCGGGTCGATCAGCGTGCTCGGCCGTACCGTGTCGGAGGCGGTGTGCACGAAGAAGGGCGAGGTGGCGCGCAACCCGCTGTTGCGCTGAGGGGGCAGGTTCCCCGTCGGTCAGGCCGGCCGCTCCGCGGCCGGGCCTGACGATGCGCCCAGCATCGGGCCATAGCGGAAGCCGACCCAGGCGTGCTCGCGCATCAGCATCTCGACGCGCGCCGACTCGCGCCGCTCGAGAGCGTCGAACACCAGCTGGTGCTGCAGCTGCGCGATGCACAGCTTCTGGTACTCGGCCGGCAGCGCGCTGCGGTCCAGCGCCAGCGAGTCGGCCGAGGCGAAGGGCAGGTGGTTGTTGCGCGCGATCGCGTCGGCAATCACCCGGCTCTCGTGCGCGTCGACCAGCGCGTCGTGAAAGCGCTGGTTGAGACGGCTCCAGCGCCCGACGTCCTCCTCGACCAGGTGACCCTTGGCGAGCACCGCCGCGCCTTCGGCAATGCACTCCGCCAGCGTCGCGCGAACCTCGGCCGACAACCCGCGTTCGGCGAGATGGCGGGCCGCCAGCCCCTCCAGCGTGCCGCGCACCTCGATGGCGGCGCGCACGTCGGCCTCCGAGAAGCTTCGTACCACGTAGCCGCGCTTGCCGGCCTTGGCGAGCAGGCCTTCCTGCTCGAGCGCGCGGAAAGCCAGGCGCACCGGCGTGCGCGACACCCCCAGCGATTCGGCCACCGGGATCTCCACCAGTCGCTCGCCGGCGGCGAGCCGGCCGTTGACGATGAGCTGGCGCAAGGTCGCGACCACGCTGCTGGAGTCGGGTGATTCGAGCTCGATTGGATCCATTGAGACGTCGCTATTGATCACTTTACCCAGTTTGTCGCACAATTGGATCCAATCTACAACGACCGATTGGATCCAGGAGACTGCGATGTTCCCGAAGAACGCATGGTACGTGGCCTGCACGCCGGCCGAGATCGACGAGAAGCCGCTGGGCCGCACGGTGTGTGGCGAGCGCATCGTGTTCTTCCGCGGCCCGCAGGGGCAGGCGACCGGTCTGGAGGACTGGTGCCCGCACCGCGGCGCGCCGCTGTCGCTGGGCAAGGTGGTCGAGGGCAAGCTGGTCTGCGGCTACCACGGCCTGGAGATGGGCTGCGACGGCAAGACCGTCGCCATGCCTGGACAGCGCGTGCGAGGCTTCCCGCCGGTGGCGCACTACCCGGTGATCGAGCGCCACGGCTACGTCTGGGTCTGGCCCGGTGATGCGGCCAAGGCCGACGAGGCGCTGCTGCCGAAGCTGGCCTGGGCCGACGACCCGGCCTGGACCTTCGGCGGCGGCATGTTCCATGTGCAGTGCGACTACCGGCTGATGATCGACAACCTGATGGACCTGACGCACGAGAAGTACGTGCATGCCACGAGCATCGGCCAGCAGGAGCTCGACGAGGTGCCCGCGCAGACCACGACCGAGGGCGATGTCGTCATCACCCGGCGCGACATGGCCGGCGTGAAGGCGCCGCCGTTCTGGCAGGCGGCGATGCGAGGCAACGGGCTGGACGATCAGGCCACCGTCGACCGCTGGCAGCGCTGCCGCTTCGTGCCGCCGTCCAGCGTGTTCATCGACGTCGGCGTGGCGCTGGCCGGGCAGGGCGGCTTCGACGCGCCGGCCGCCGTGAAGACCTCGGGCATCGTGGTCGACCTGATCACGCCGGAGACCGAGACCTCGATCTGGTACTTCTGGGGCCTGGCGCGCAACTTCCGGCCGGAGGACAAGGCGCTGACCGCGTCGATCCGCGAGGCGCAGGGCAAGGTCTTCCAGGAGGACCTGGAGATGCTCGAGTCGCAGCAACGCAACCACCTGGCGCAGCCGAAGCGCCAGCTGCTGTCGCTCAGCACCGATCTTGGCGGCGTGCAGGCGCGACGCATCGTCGAACGCCTGGTCGCGCAGGAAAGCCCGGCGGCGGCATGAGCGCGGCCACGCTGTCCGTGCGCGTGGCGCGCAAGACGATCGAGGCCGAGGGCATCGCCAGCTTCGAACTGGTCAGCGTCGATGGCTTGCCATTGCCTGCCTTTGCCGCCGGCTCGCACGTCGACGTGCAACTGCCCGGCGGTCTGACCCGGCAGTACTCGCTGTGCAATGACCCGAGCGAGACTCACCGCTACCTCATCGCCGTGCTGCGCGACGCAGTGTCGCGTGGCGGTTCGGCGGCGATGCATGAGCAGGTGAACGAAGGCGACACGCTGGCCATCAGCGCGCCGAAGAACCACTTCGCGCTGGCGCACGAGGCGCAGAGCCACCTGCTGCTGGCCGGCGGCATCGGCGTCACGCCCTTGCTGTGCATGGCCGAGCGCCTGGTGCACAGCGGCGCCCTCTTCGAGATGCACTACTGCACGCGCTCGAAGTCGCGCACGGCCTTCGTGCAGCGCATCGAGGGATCGGCGCTGGCCGGGCATGTGCAGTTCCACTTCGACGACGGCCCGCTCGCGCAGCGCGCCGACATCGCGGCGCTCGTCGGCCCACCGAGCTCCGGCCGGCATCTCTATGTGTGTGGGCCGAAGGGGTTCATGGATGCGGTGCTCGCCCGCGCCCGCGCCCAGGGCTGGCCGGAGGCGCAGATCCACTTCGAGTTCTTCGCCGCCGATCCCGCTGCCGCTGGCGGCGAAGCGGGCGCCTTCGAGGTGATGCTGGCCAGTTCGGGTCGGGTGGTGGCGGTCCCTGCGGGCGTGAGCGTCGTCAAGGCGCTGGCGGCTTGCGGCGTCGTGATCGCGACCTCCTGCGAGCAGGGTGTGTGCGGCACCTGCCTGACCCGGGTGATCGACGGCGAGCCGGACCACCGCGATCTCTACCTCACGCCCGAGGAGCAGGCGGCCGGTGACCAGTTCCTGCCGTGCTGTTCGAGGGCCCGATCGGCCCGCCTGGTGCTCGACCTCTAGGAAGTTGCTCCGGCTCGCATGCCGGGCGCCGGTAGGGGCAAGTTCATGCGCTTGCGCGAAGTACTGTATTTTCATACAGTACTTCGAATCGCATGGAGGCCGCTATGGACTACCCCCTTCGCCAGCACTACCGCCCTGTTGCCACCCGCCTGCCGCGCTGGCTGATGCGTGTCTGGCGCTGGCTCTGACGCCGCGCGGCCGTCAGGCGGTCGTCGTCGCCGAGGCGGCGAGGCAGGAGTTGCACTTGCCGAGGCCAGGCAGCCGCGGGTCGGGCTTGCCGTCGCCGGTTTTGAAGTTCGCCTGGCAACGCCGGCACACGTACATCTTCGAGCTCGACATCAGCGGCCGGATGCCGGGCTCGGCACTGGGCCGCGCGGCGGTGTACTCCGCCTGGGTCTGTCGCAGCTTCAGGGACGGCGATTCGTTCGAGGAAGAGGGCGTGTTGCGGCGTGTGGTCATGAAGCGGTCGTTCCCGAAGAGCTGAACACGGACAGATGGGGCGCGGCGGCGCCGGATCAACCCGCTATTGTCCCAGCATTCGGCAACACCGACGTAAACGGTTGCACAAGCGGGTCTTGCGGCAGCCTCGAGCCGTCGTGCGCAGCGGCTAGAGTCTGTGCATGGCTCGCCCCGTGATCGCCCTCGATGCAGACGGCGTCCTGCTCGACTTCCACCTGGCCTATGCAGGTGCATGGCAGCGCGCGTTCGGCCACTTCCCGGCGGAGCGTGACGCGCAGGCCTACTGGCCGATCGACCGCTGGGACGTGCCGCGCCTGGGGTTCTTCCGGAAGCGGCGTTTCAAGGCGGCCTTCGACGAGCAGTTCTGGTCCAGCGTCCCGGCCATCGAGGGCGCCCTCGAGGCCTGCCATCGCCTGCACGACGCCGGCTTCGACCTGGTGTGCATCTCGGCACTGGAGGAACGCTTCGAAGCGGCGCGCAGCCGCAACCTGCGCGAGCTGGGCTTTCCCATCGGCAGGGTGATCGCCACCGGGCACCGCGAGACATCGCGCAGCCCGAAGGCCGATGCCGTCGAAGCGGTCGGCGCCAAAGCCTTCGTCGACGACTACCTGCCGTACTTCCGCGGCGTTCCCGAGAACGTGCATGCGGCGCTGATCCTGCGTGCACCCAACGGCACGCCGAACGTCGGCCCCGACCTGGCCTGGGTCAGCAGCAGCCACCAGAACCTGGCCGCCTTCGCCGACCACTGGCTGTCGCGCTGAACCACGAGCGCCAATGAAAAGGGCCGGCTGTGCAGCCGGCCCCGGAAGATGCGCGTCGCGCGCTGGGCTACTTGCTCGCCGCCGGTGCGGCCGCGCTCGCTGCCGCTGGCGCCGTCACCGCTGCAGGGGCCGCCGAATGGCTGGCAGCCTTGCTGGTGGCGCCGGACATCGGCAGCAGCGGCACGATCAGCAGCGCCACGATGTTGATGATCTTGATCAGCGGGTTGACGGCCGGGCCGGCGGTGTCCTTGTAGGGGTCGCCGACCGTGTCGCCCGTCACCGCGGCCTTGTGGGCTTCGCTGCCCTTGCCGCCGTGGTGGCCGTCTTCGATGTACTTCTTGGCGTTGTCCCAGGCGCCGCCGCCGGTGCACATCGAGATCGCGACGAACAGGCCGGTCACGATCGTGCCCATCAGCAGGCCGCCCAGGGCCGCGGCGCCGAGCGTCATGCCGACGATCACGGGCACCACCACCGGCAGCAACGACGGCACGATCATTTCCTTGATCGCCGCGGTAGTCAGCATGTCGACCGCCTTGCCGTACTCGGGCTTGGCGGTGCCTTCCATGATCCCCTTGATGTCGCGGAACTGGCGACGCACCTCCACCACCACCGAGCCCGCCGCACGGCCGACGGCTTCCATCGCCATGGCGCCGAACAGGTAAGGGATCAGGCCGCCGATGAACAGGCCGACGATCACCTTCGGATCGCTCAGGTCGAAGCTCACGCTCATGCCGCGGCCTTCGAGCGAGTGCGTGTAGTCGGCGAACAGCACGAGTGCAGCCAGGCCCGCCGAGCCGATCGCGTAGCCCTTGGTCACGGCCTTGGTGGTGTTGCCCACCGCGTCCAGCGGGTCGGTGATGTCGCGCACGCTGGCTGGCAGTTCCGACATCTCGGCGATGCCGCCGGCGTTGTCGGTGATCGGCCCATAGGCGTCGAGCGCCACCACGATGCCGGCCATGCTCAGCATGGCGGTCGCTGCGATGGCGATGCCGTACAGGCCGGCCAGGCCGTAGGCGGCCATGATGGCGGCGCAGACGAACAGCACAGGCCAGGCCGTCGAGCGCATCGACACGCCGAGGCCGGCGATGATGTTGGTGCCGTGGCCGGTCGTCGAGGCCTGCGCGATGTGCTGCACCGGCGAGTACTGCGTGCCGGTGTAGAACTCGGTGATCCACACCAGCGCGGCCGTCAGCACGAGGCCGACGGCACAGGAGCCGATCAGCTTCCACTGCGTGCCGGCACCGAGTGCGGTGTCGGGCATCACCAGCATCGTCACGCCGATGAAGGCGATGAACGACAGCACGCCGGCGACGGCCAGGCCCTTGTACAGCGCCGGCATGACGTTCTTCATGCCGGGCGAGGCCTTGACGAACGAGCAGCCGATGATCGACGCGATGATCGACACGCCGCCGAGCAGCAGCGGGTAGACCACCGCCTGCATCGGCGCCGCCACCACCATCAGGGCGCCCAGCGCCATGGTGGCGATCAGTGTGACGGCGTAGGTCTCGAACAGGTCGGCGGCCATGCCGGCGCAGTCGCCGACGTTGTCGCCCACGTTGTCGGCGATCACCGCCGGGTTGCGCGGGTCGTCTTCGGGGATGCCGGCTTCCACCTTGCCGACCAGGTCGGCGCCGACGTCTGCACCCTTGGTGAAGATGCCGCCGCCCAGCCGCGCGAAGATCGAGATCAGCGACGAACCGAAGGCCAGGCCGAGCAGCGGCTTGAGCACGCTCGACAGGCTCTTGTCCGGCGTCAGGTTGCCGTTGCCGGTGATGAACATGAAGAAGATCGTCACGCCCAGCAGGCCCAGGCCGACCACCAGCATGCCGGTGATCGCGCCGCCCTTGAAGGCGACGTCGAGCGCCGGGCCGATGCCCTTGGTGGCCGCCTGCGCGGTGCGCACGTTGGCGCGCACCGACACGTTCATGCCGATGAAGCCGCAGGCGCCCGACAGCACCGCGCCGACCACGAAGCCGATCGCGGTGGTGCCGTCGAGGAAGATGCCGATGAGGATGGCGAGCACCACGCCGACGATGGCGATGGTCTTGTACTGCCGGGCCAGGTAGGCGGCCGCACCCTGCTGGATCGCTCCGGCGATTTCCTGCATGCGGGCGTTGCCGGGGCTCTGGCTGAGAATCCAGCTTCGTTGAACGAAGCCGTAGACGACGGCGGCCAGACCACAGGCCAGCGCGATGTAAAGCGCCACGGTGGTGGACATCAGTGGATCTCCTTCCTCATTGATTGGCTCTTCGATTGATGGAATACATCGGAGGCGTTCGCGCACGCGCAAGCCGCGGCCCGCTCCTGGGCTCGCGGGATCCTACGGGATCCGCGCAGCCGCAGGCAACGCCGATGGCCCGGTGTTTTCCACCGTTTCGTGGGCGGGATCAATGTGTCAGGTCGCCGACAGTGCTCTGCGTAGAATCCGGGTTTTTCCGTAGTCCGTC
Organism: Chitinophaga pinensis; assembly: GCA_943370595.1. Taxonomy (GTDB): domain Bacteria; phylum Pseudomonadota; class Gammaproteobacteria; order Burkholderiales; family Burkholderiaceae_C; genus Piscinibacter. The sequence continues at coordinate 204,731 of CALRRO020000001.1, read as the reverse complement.
CACACCGCCATGAGCCTGCACAACGTCACCCCCGGCGCCAAGGCGCCCGATCAGTTCAACGTGATCATCGAGATCCCGATGAATGCGGACCCGATCAAGTACGAAGTCGACAAGGAGACGGGCGCGATGTTCGTCGACCGCTTCATGACGACGGCGATGCACTACCCGTGCAACTACGGCTACATCCCGATGACGCTGGCCGACGACGGCGACCCGGTCGACGTGCTGGTGATCACGCCCTATGCGCTGACACCGGGCGTGGTGGTGACCTGCCGCCCGCTGGGCGTGCTGAAGATGGACGACGAGGCGGGCGGCGACGCCAAGCTGCTGGCCGTGCCGATCGACAAGGTCTGCCCGATCTACAGCCACTGGAACAAGCCGGAAGACATCAACCAGATGCGCCTGAAGGCGATCCAGCACTTCTTCGAGCACTACAAGGACCTGGAAGCCGGCAAGTGGGTGAAGGTGCAGGGCTGGGAAGGTCCGGAATCGGCCAAGGCCGAGGTCAGCTCCGGCATGGTGGCGTACCAGAAGGCCAAGACCGGCGCCTGAGCGCGCCGGCGGCCGGCATGGCCGCGGATCTTTTCGGCGACGGCGTGCTCCTACACTGCCGTCTTCCTAAGTTCCCGTGCCGACCATGCACCGAATCATCCGCGGTTTCTTCCTGGCCTTGCTGGGCCTGCACCTGCATCTGGCGCAGGCCCAGCCGCTGCCACCCGGCGTGCGCGCGGTCACCGAGGTCGAGGGCATCGCCGAGTACCGCCTGGCCAACGGCCTGAGCCTGCTGCTCGTGCCGGACGACTCCAAGCCGACGACGACGGTCAACCTGACCTACCACGTCGGCTCTCGCCACGAGAACTATGGCGAGACGGGCATGGCCCACCTGCTCGAGCACCTGATCTTCAAGGGCACGCCGACGCACCGCAATGTGTGGGCCGAGTTCGAGAAGCGCGGCCTGAGCGCCAACGGCTCGACCAGTTTCGACCGCACCAACTACACCGCCAGCTTCTCCGCCAACGAGGCCAACCTCGACTGGTACGTCGGCTGGCTGGCCGACTCGATGGTGAACAGCTTCATCGCGCGCAATGACCTCGACACCGAAATGACCGTGGTGCGCAACGAGATGGAGATGGGCGAGAACAGCCCGCAGCGCATCCTCTACCAGCGCACCCTGGCGCTGATGTACGACTGGCACAACTATGGCAAGGACGTGATCGGCGCGCGCAGCGACGTCGAGAACGTCGACATCGGCCGGCTGCAGGCCTTCTACCGCCAGTACTACCAGCCGGACAACGCGACGCTGATCGTCTCCGGCGCGTTCGATCCGCAGCGGGTGCTGCGTCGTGTCGCCGCGACCTTCGGCAAGCTCGTCCGGCCCAAGCGCACGCTGCCGGCGCAGTACACGCTGGACCCTGCGCAGGACGGCGAGCGCAGCGTGACGCTGCGCCGCGTCGGCGGCGCGCCGCTGGTGTTCGCCGGTTACCACATGCCGCCGGCCGGCCATCCGGACTCGGCCGCGGGCGACCTGCTCGCGCTGATCCTCGGCGATGCGCCGTCAGGGCGGCTGCACAAGCGGCTCACCGACAAGCAGCTCGCGGCCGGCACCTTCGGCGAATCCTTCGGCCTGGCCGAGCCTTCGGTGCTGCTGCTCGGCGCGCAGCTACCGCCTGCGGCCGCGCCCGAGGCGGCGCGCAGCTCGATGCTCGCGGCGGCCGAGTCCTTCGCCGCCGAGCCGGTCACCGAAGCCGAACTCGAGCGCGCCCGCACGAAGTGGCTGAAGAACTGGGAGCAGACCTTCAACAACCCGGAGGCGATCGGCCTGGTGCTGTCCGAGTCGGTCGCGCAGGGCGACTGGCGCATGTTCTTCCTGGCCCGCGACCGCGTGCGCGACGCGAAGCTGGCCGACGTGCAGCGTGTGGCCACGCAGCGCCTGATCGCCGACAACCGCACGGTGGCCACCTACGTGCCCACCGAGAAGCCGCAGCGTGCCCCCGCACCGCAGCGTGTCGACATGGCGCTGGCGCTGAAGGCGCTGAAGCCGGCGGCAGCGGCATCGAAGGTGGAGGCCTTTGCCGCCACGCCGGCGAACATCGATGCGCGCACGCAGCGCTTCGAAGTGGGCGGCCTGCGCGCGGCGGTCGTTCCGAAGGGCACGCGCGGCCAGGCCGTGCGTGCGGTGCTGACCCTGCGCTTCGGCGATGCGGCCAGCCTGGCGGGCCTGGGCGAGGTGCCCGACTTCACGGCGGCGCTGCTCGACAAGGGCACGGCGACGCTGAGTCGAGAGCAGGTGCAGGACCGTCTCGACCAGCTCAAGACCGAAATGTCCTTCCGCAACTCGCCGGGGCGCGTCGACGTGACGATCTCGTCTCGTCGAGAACACCTGGCCGCGGCGATCACTCTGGCTGGCGAGTTGTTGCGCCAGCCGGCGTTCCCGGCCGACGCCTTCGACGAGGTGCGGCGGCAGGCGCTGACCGGCATCGAGTCGCAGCGCAAGGAGCCCGATGCGCTGGCCGAGAACGCGATGTCGCGCATCGGCAACCCGTACCCGCGCGGCGACGTGCGCCATGCGCGCACCTTCGACGAGATGGTGCAGGACGTCAACGCGGTGACGCTGGAGAAGGTGCGCGACTTCCATCAACGCTTCTATGGCGCGGCGCGCGGCGAGTTTGCCGCAGCCGGCGATCTCGACGTGGCCCAGGTGAAGGCAGCCCTGCAGCAGTCCTTCGGCGACTGGCGCGCCGGTGCGCCGTTTGTGCGCGTGCCGCAGCCCTTCGTCGCCTCCGTGCCGCAGCGGCTGGTGATCGCCACGCCGGACAAGCAGAACGCCACGCTGATGGCCAAGCTGCCGCTGCCGCTGTCCGACCGCGATGCCGACTATCCGGCGCTGAGCATGGCCAACTACCTGCTCGGCCTGGGCGGCAACTCGCGGCTGTGGAAGCGCATCCGCGAAAAGGAAGGCCTGTCCTACGACGTTCGCAGCTCGGTGAGCTGGAACCCGCGCGAAGCCCATTCGATGTGGAACGCCAGCGCCATCTTTGCGCCGCAGAACGGCGCCAAGGTGGAGCAGGTCTTCCGCGAGGAACTGGCACGTGTGCTGCGCGATGGCTTCACCGTGCAGGAACTGTCCGAAGGCCAGCGCGGCTTGCTGAACTTCCGCCGGCTGTCGCGCGCGCAGGATGGCGGCATCGCCGCCACGCTGGCGAGCAACATCGACCTCGAGCGCAGCTATGCCTACTCGGCCAAGGTCGACGAGGCGATCGGCCAGCTCACGCTGGCGCAGGTCAACGCCGCGTTGCGCAAGTACATCAAGCCGGACGATCTGGCGATCGTGCTGGCCGGCGACTTCAAGCAGCCTTGAACGGCGTGCGTTCGTTCAATTCGTCGAGGTAGCTCTCGACGCCGGCGCCTTCGCGCGCGAGGAAATCGGCCACCGCGTCGGCGAAACGGGGGTGTGCGAGCCAGTGGGCCGAGTGCGTCTGCACCGGCAGCAGGCCGCGCGCCATCTTGTGCTCGCCCTGCGCACCGCCTTCGAAGCGCAGGTAGCGCTGCGCGATGCACCACTGCAGTGGCTGGTAGTAGCAGGCTTCGAAATGCAGGCAGGGCAGGTGCTCCGTGCAGCCCCAGTAGCGGCCGAAGGCCACACCACGGTCCGGATCGACGGCGATCAGCGAGCAGGCGATGCGTTCGCCGCCGCGATGGGCCACGAACATCACCCAGTGGCGGCTCATGATCTCGGCCATGCGCGTGAAGAAGTCGCGCGTCAGGTACGGCGTCGAGTGGTGAGCGCGGTAGGTGAGGGTGTAGCAGCGGTAGAAGAAGTCCCAGTCGGTCGGCGTGATCGCGGCGCCTTCGAGGGTCTCGAAGGTCACGCCGACATCGGCGACGCGGCGCCGCTCCTGCTGGATCTTCTTGCGCTTCTCGCGCTGCAGGCTGGCGAGGAAGCCCGCGAAGTCGGCATAGGGGGAATCGGCCGGGTTCTGCCAGTGGAACTGCACCGTGCTGCGCAGCATCCAGCCTTCGGCCGTCGCGGCCTCGCGGTCGGCGTCGTCGATGAACAGCAGGTGCGCGGAAGAGAACTTCTGCTGCACCGCGAACTGCTGCATGCCTCGCAGCAGCACGCGGCGTGATGCATCGTCGCGCGCCAGCAGCCGCGCGCCGGGCACGGGCGTGAACGGCACCGCGTCCAGCAGCTTCGGGTAGTAGTCCAGGCCGTGGCGCTGGTAGGCATCGGCCCAGGCCCAATCGAACACGTACTCACCATAGGAGTGTGTCTTCAGGTAGAGCGGGCAGGCGGCTTCGAGCGACTCGCCGCGATGTACGGTCAGGAAGCAAGGCTGCCAGCCGGTCTCGGCAGTGGCACTTCCCGATGCATGCAGCGCGGCGAGGTACGCGTGCTGCATGAATGGCGTGGCCGAAGGCTGGCCCTCGAGCAGCGCATCCCATGAGGCCGCATCGATCTGCGCCGGGTCGTCGTGGACCCGGATGACATAATCGTTCGAGCCCTCGTCGAGGCCAGTTGTCTCTCGCATGTCGCCCTTGTCTATGTCAGCCCAACGCCCGGTGAAGGTGGCTCTCGCGCAGATCAACGTGACGGTGGGCGACATCGCCGGCAATGCGCAGCGCATCGTCGAGTTCTCGCGCCGCGCGCATGCCGACGGTGCGCGGCTGGTGCTCTTTCCGGAACTCAGCCTGTGCGGCTATCCGCCCGAAGACCTGCTGCTGCGCCCGGCCTTCATGCAGGCTTGCGCCGACGCTCTGGCGGGTTGCGCGAAGGCGCTGGCCGATCTCGAAGGCTTGCACGTGGTGGTGGGGCATCCGCATCAGTTCGGTGATCGCGGCGATGTTAGGTCCAAGTCGGTGGCGGTGCAGCAGCGCTACAACGCGGCCTCGGTACTGACAGGGGGGCGCGTGCTCGCCACCTACTGCAAGCGCGAACTCCCCAACTACCAGGTCTTCGACGAACGGCGCTACTTCGCCTCCGGCCGCGATGCCGCGCAACCGCCGGTGGTGTTCGAGGTCGAAGGTATTCGCTTCGCCTTGCTGATCTGCGAGGACGCCTGGTTCGACGAGCCAGCCGACGCCGCCAAGGCCGCCGGCGCCCAGGTGCTGTGCGTGCTCAATGCCTCGCCCTTCCACCTCGGCAAGCTCGAGGAGCGGGAGCAGCGCATGGCCGAACGCTCGCGCCATGTCGGCCTGCCGCTGTTGTATTCGCACCTCACCGGTGCGCAGGACGAGGTGGTCTTCGACGGCGCTTCGTTCGCGGTCGATGCCCAAGGCACCGTCAGGGCACGCGCGCCAATGTTCGAAGAGGCGCTGGCGATGGTCGAGTTGAACGCCGGCGGGAGCGTCGCCGGCACGCTGGCAGCTGTGCCCTGCATCGAGGCGCAGGCGTGGTCGGCGCTCGTCATCGGCGTGCGCGATTACCTCGGCAAGAACGGCTTCCCCGGCGCCATCATCGGGTTGTCCGGCGGCATCGATTCGGCCCTGGTGCTTGCGATCGCGGTCGACGCGCTGGGCGCCGACAAGGTGCGCGCCGTGATGATGCCCTCGCCGTACACCGCCGACATCTCCTGGATCGACGCCCGCGACATGGCGAACCGGCTGGGGGTGCGCTACGACGAGATCTCCATCGTGCCGATGTTCGATGCCTTCCGCACCAGTCTGGCGCAGGAGTTCGCCGGCCGGCCGGAGGATGCGACCGAGGAGAACATCCAGGCGCGCATCCGCGGCACGCTGCTGATGGCACTGTCCAACAAATTCGGCTCCATCGTGCTGACCACCGGCAACAAGAGCGAGATGGCCACCGGCTACTGCACGCTGTACGGCGACATGGCCGGTGGCTTCGCGGTCATCAAGGACGTGGCCAAGACGCTGGTCTACCGGCTGGCCAACTGGAAGAACGCACAAGGGGCCGAAGTGATCCCCGAGCGCATCATCACCCGCCCGCCGTCGGCCGAACTTCGACCGGACCAGAAGGACCAAGACAGCCTGCCGCCCTACGAGGTGCTCGACGCCATCCTCGAGCGCTACATGGAGAACGACCAGTCCATCGAGCAGATCGTCGCGGCCGGTTTCGAGCCTGCGGACGTCGAGCGCGTCACCCGGCTCATCAAGGTCAACGAGTACAAGCGGCGCCAGGCGCCGGTGGGCATCCGCATTACCCATCGCGCCTTCGGGCGTGACTGGAGATACCCTATCACGTCGAAGTTCCGCGCTTAAACTAGACGCAACTCAACCCCTTCGGAGCTGGCCATGAAGCAGATCACCGCCGTCGTCAAACCGTTCAAGCTCGAAGAGGTGCGTGAGGCGCTGGCCGAGGTCGGCGTAACCGGCCTGACCGTCACCGAGGTCAAGGGCTTCGGACGGCAGAAGGGCCACACCGAGCTGTACCGTGGCGCCGAATACGTGGTCGACTTCCTGCCCAAGGTGAAGGTCGAGGTGGTCGTCAAGGATGCTGACGTCGACCGCTGCATCGAGGCGATCGTCAAGGCCGCCAAGACCGGCAAGATCGGCGATGGCAAGATCTTCGTCACCGCGGTCGAGCAGGTGGTGCGCATCCGCACCGGCGAGACCAACGAAGACGCGGTCTGATCGACCCCTGCAGTCAGATGCGCCGGTAGTCGTCGGGAGCCGTGGCCTGCGGCACCAGTGCCGCAATGGCGTCGAGCAACGCCTGCGGGTCCGACGATTCCTGCAGCAGGTCTCGCTGTGACGGCGACACGAAGCCACGGGTGACGGTGTGGCCGAGGAAACCCAGCAGCGGGTCGTAGTATCCCTGGACGTTGAGCAGGCCGATCGGCTTGTCGTGGTAGCCGAGCTGCCGCCAGGTCCACACCTCGAACAGTTCCTCGAAGGTGCCGAGCCCGCCGGGCAGGGCGACGAAGGCATCGCTGCGCTCGGCCATCATCAGCTTGCGCTGGTGCATGGTCTCGACCACGTGCAGCTCGGACAGACCGGCGTGACCGACCTCGCGTTCCATCAGCGAGCGCGGAATGATGCCGATGACGCTGGCACCACCGCCCAGCGCGGCATCGGCCACACGCCCCATCAGCCCCGCACGGCCGCCGCCGTAGACCAGTTGCCAGCCGCGCCGGGCGATGGCCGTGCCGACCGCGTGAGCCGCTGCGGCGAACTCGGGGCGGTCGCCGTCGCGCGAGCCGCAGTAGACACACAACGACAGGCTCATGCGGGGCTCCCGAAGCGATGCCACAGCGCTGCCAGCCAGATGCCGCCGCACAGCAGCAGCGACAGCAGCACGGCCGCGCTGGCCAGGTCCTTGGCGCGTTTGGACAGATCGTGCAGTTCGAAGGAGACACGGTCGATCGCCGCCTCGATGCCCGAGTTCAGCAGCTCGACGATCAGCACCAGCATCACCGAGCCGGCCAGCAAGGCCACCTCGACCCAGCTGCGGCCCAGCCAGAATGCCGCCGGCAGCAGTACGGCGGCGAGCCAGAACTCCTGGCGGAAGGCGCTCTCGCCGCGGTAGGCGGCCTGCAGTCCTTCGATCGAATAGCCGGTGGCGCGCACGATGCGCTCCAGGCCGGTGCGGCCCTTGTGCGGATTGCTCATGGCGGGGATTCTGCCGCGCCGGCTCAACGCCGCGGCGGCGGCTTCCAATGCACCAGCTGCGTGCCGCACACGGCGTCGTGCCAGAACTGACGCTGCGGATGCAGCAGCGCGAGCAAGGCATAGCCGACCACGCCCGAGAGCATGACCGCGGTGATGGCCGCGCCACCCTTGAGGTCGCTCAGCCACAGCGTGAGCAGGGCAGGCACGAACCACAGCCAGCTCAGCAGGTAGCGCAGCAAGGCCTTGCGCTCGCCGACCGGGGCGCCAAGCTTGTCGACCAAGCGGATGTTCCACGCCTTCATCGCCACCGTCTGCCCGCCGTGCGACCAGAACCAGGCGAAGTAGATGCCCAGCACGATGAATAGGAAGGCCTGCAGCCCATGGCGGCCGGTCAGCGCGTGGCGCTGCTGCGTGAGGCTGGAGAAGAGGTAGCCGGCGATCATCACCACGCCGAACAGCAGCACGCCCTCGTAGACGAAGCAGGCCATGCGACGCCACATTCCCGGCGCCGTCTGCGGGGCGCCCACCTCGATCTCTGCGGCGCTCACCGCGAATCGGTCTTCGACTTCGCTGCCGGCGGCGAGACAGCGGCGCCTTGCGGGCCGCGTTGCGGCAGCAGCGTCTGCTTGTCGACGAATCCCGGCGACGCCGCGATCTTGGGCAGACCGGGCTGCTGGTGAGTCGGCGGCGTATTGCGCTTGGACATCAGCGTCGTGGTGGCACCCGGCCCGGCTTGCACCACCGTCGGTGCCACGGCCCGGGGTGGGGCGGCATAAGCGGGGTTAGGCACGATGTTCGACTTGGCCTGTACGCCTTCGCGCGGCGGTGCGGCCGGCTTGCGGGCAGGCTCGGCGCCGCGAGGCGCGCCTGATCCTGCAGGTGCCGCCCTCTCGGCGAGCTTGCCCCGCTGCTCGGGCGTGAGTGCCTGGTAAGCCTGCCAGCGTGCCTGCCGCTCCTCGGGCGTCAACTGGCGCGACGCCTGGAAGTTCAGCCGGGCCTGACCCCGTTCCGTCGGCGACAGCTTGCCCCACTCGTTCATGCGTGCGGAGATGCGTTGCTGTTCCTCGGGCGGCATGGAAGGGTAGCGTGCGGCGATTTCCAGCCATTTCTGCTTGCGGGATGCGTCGATCGAGGACCATTCGCGTTCCAGCGGCTTGAGGGTCGAACGTTGCGCCGGCGAGAGCTCTTGCCAGCGCGGACCGGACTCACCGGCGCCCGCAACGCGTGTTCCCGGCTGGGTCGGCGTCTGCGCCGTGGCGGCAGCCCCGAGGCCGCAGAGCAGCAACGTGCCGACGATGGCGGCAAGGCCCGGCAGGGTGCAGGAACGGCTCCGAGGGCGCATGCGGCCGCCCTCAGTCGCGTGGTGTCTTGAGGAACTCGACGAAGCCGGCGTCGCTGTACGCTTCCGGCGGCAGGTCGTCGGCAAGCAGCTCGGCATCGATCTCGGCTGCAGCGGCAATCTGGGCTTCCCCATGCAGGTGCTGGATCAGCAGCAGGCCGGCGGCCAGTGCGATCAACGGCAGGACCGACCCCAGGCGCACCCACCAGCCGCCGGCTCCACCCAGGACGCCGGCTCCCGAAGCGCTGACCGCGACGATCGGCTGGCCCTGCGCGGCGCGAGCCAGCTGAGCCCGCTCGAGCGCCTTCTGGCGCGCGAAGCGCAGGCGCTCGGCGATATCGTCGTCGAGCGAATCGGCCCGCTCGCTGAGCCGGCCGGCGAGGCGATAGGCCACCCTCGCCTGGAGCGCGTCCAGCGACGTGGGGAGAGCAAGGATGTTCGAGTTCTTCACGGTGCGATTCCCTTTGCCTGCAGGGCCTTGGCCAAGGCGTGCACTGCTCTGGAGCAGTGGGTCTTGACCGAACCCTCCGAACAACCCATCACTTGAGCGGTTTCGGCGACATCGAGTTCCTCCCAGTAACGCAGGAGGAAGGCCTCTCGTTGACGACCCGGCAACTGCTGGACTTCCGCCTCGATGACAAGCAGGATCTGCGCCCGTGACACCGAGTCGGCGGCACTCTCGGTGCCCGCGGTGGCGTCCAGAGTTTCCAGCGCCTCGAGGATGTCGAAGTCACCGTCTTCGTCGGTGGTCTCGAAATCCGAGAAGTTCCGCACGTGCGCATTGCGCACCTTCTGGCGCCGGAAGTGATCCATCGTCGCGTTCGAGACGATGCGCTGGAACAGCAGCGGCAGCTCGGCTGGCGGGCGATCGAAGTACTTCTCGGCCAGTCGGATCATCGAATCCTGGACGATGTCGAGAGCGGCATCGTCATCCCTGACGGCGTAGGCAACGCGCTTGAAGGCGCGCCGTTCTGCGCTCTTGAGGAAGTCGGCGAGTTCTTTGTCGGTTGCCAAGGGCCTGGTGCCTCGGGCAGAGGCCCGGAAAGACGGGCGCGATTATGTCACCGCACCTTCTCGATCCCGGGGCCCTCTCGGGCGAGGTGAAAACAGATGTCATAATGCTGCTTTGCACAACAGCTGGGTCATGAGCTGGACGTCCGACCCGGACGCCTCGTTTTTTGATCGCGCAGGCACCACACCCGTCTCACGAGGATGCGGAGAGGTGCACCGATGGTTTTTCGTTAGAGAAAATCACAAAGGTTCAACATGGATATGTCTGCCGCGGAAGTCAAGCGTGCCGCTTCGGCACAACCGCAAACTCCCCCCCACGCCGACCCGAACGGTTCGGAAATCCTGGTCCGCTGCCTGCAGGCCGAGAACGTCAAGTTCCTCTGGGGCTACCCCGGCGGAGCCGTGCTCTACATCTACGACGCGCTGTACAAGCAGAACACGATCGAGCACGTGCTGGTGCGCCACGAGCAGGCGGCCATTCACGCGGCCGACGGCTACGCGCGCGCGACCGGCGACGTCGGCGTCGCGCTGGTCACCTCGGGCCCGGGCGTCACCAATGCCGTGACCGGCATCGCGACGGCCTACATGGACTCGATCCCAATGGTCATCATCACCGGGCAGGTGCCGACGCCGGCGATCGGCCTCGATGCCTTCCAGGAATGCGACACCGTCGGCATCACTCGCCCGATCGTCAAGCACAACTTCCTGGTCAAGGACGTGCGCGACCTGGCGATGACGCTGAAGAAGGCCTTCCACATCGCCCGCACCGGCCGTCCCGGCCCGGTGGTGGTGGACGTGCCGAAGGACGTCTCGCTGAAGACGACGCCGTTCCACTATCCGCAGACGGTGGAAATGCGCTCCTACAACCCGGTGCGCAAGGGCCACGGCGGGCAGATCCGCAAGGCCGTGCAGCTGCTGCTGGCCGCCAAGCGGCCGTACATCTACACCGGTGGCGGCGTGATCCTGGGCAATGCCTCGGAAGAACTGCGTGAGCTGGTGAATCTGCTCGGCTACCCCTGCACGAACACGCTGATGGGGCTGGGCGCCTTCCCGTCGAGCGATCCGAAGTTCCTCGGCATGCTGGGCATGCACGGCACCTACGAAGCCAACATGACGATGCAGAACTGCGACGTCCTGCTGGCGGTGGGGGCGCGCTTCGACGATCGCGTGATCGGCAACCCGGCGCACTTCGCGTCGGTGCAGCGCAAGATCGTTCACATCGACATCGACCCCTCGTCGATCTCCAAGCGCGTCAAGGTCGACATTCCGATCGTCGGCGACGTGAAGGACGTGCTTCAGGAACTGATCGCGCAGATCAGAGAGGCGCAGGCCAAGCCGGACGTGCAGTCGCTGTCCGCATGGTGGAGCCAGATCAACGAGTGGCGCAAGCGTGAGTGCCTCAAGTACAAGAACAGCACCGAGGTCATCAAGCCGCAGTACGTGGTCGACAAACTGTGGGAGTTGACCAAGGACAGTGACTGCTACATCACCTCCGATGTTGGCCAGCACCAGATGTGGGCCGCGCAGTACTACCGCTTCGACGAGCCGCGCCGCTGGATCAATTCCGGCGGCCTGGGCACGATGGGCGTGGGCCTGCCGTACGCGATGGGCATCAAGCTGGCCAAGCCGGATTCGGACGTGTTCTGCATCACCGGCGAAGGCTCGATCCAGATGTGCATCCAGGAGCTCTCGACCTGCCTGCAGTACAAGACGCCGGTCAAGATCATCTCGTTGAACAACCGCTATCTGGGCATGGTGCGGCAGTGGCAGGAACTGGACTACCAGGGCCGCTACTCGCACAGCTACATGGACGCGCTGCCTGACTTCGTCAAGCTCGCCGAGGCCTATGGCCACGTCGGTCTGAAGATTGAGAAGCCGGGCGACGTCGAACCCGCGCTGCGCGAGGCCATCAAGCTGAAGGACCGCACGGTGTTCCTCGACGTGCGCACCGATCCGACCGAGAACGTCTGGCCGATGGTCAAGGCCGGCAAGGGCATCTCGGAGATGCTGCTGGGCTCCGAGGACCTGTGAACCGCGAAACGCCGGCGAGGGTGCGCGCCTGACCGGGCGCGCGCCAGGAGCCGGCGGGACGCGGCAAACGCCCCGGAAACGTAGTTCCTCACACTGAAGAGCGTGGCCAAGGGCCGTCGGTTACCGCCGCCGGCCTGAAGAGCGCGCTGAACACCATCATGAAACACATCATTGCCTTGCTGCTCGAGAACGAGCCCGGCGCGCTGTCGCGCGTGGTCGCCCTGTTCTCCGCCCGCGGCTACAACATCGAGAGCCTCACCGTGGCGCCGACGGAGGATCCGTCGCTGTCGCGCATGACCATCGTCACCACCGGCTCGGACGAGGTGATTGAGCAGATCACCAAGCACCTGAACCGGCTGATCGAGGTCGTCAAGGTCGTCGACCTGACCGAAGGCGCCTACACGGAGCGCGAACTCATGCTCATCAAGGTGCGCGCCGTCGGCAAGGAGCGCGAGGAGATGAAGCGCATGGCCGACATCTTCCGCGGCCGCATCATCGACGTCACCGAGAAGAGCTACACCATCGAACTCACCGGCGATGCGGGCAAGCTCGATGCCTTCCTCGAGGCCATCGACCGCGCCGCCATCCTCGAAACCGTGCGCACCGGCACCAGCGGGATCGGTCGCGGCGAGCGCATCCTGCGCGTCTGAATCCCGCCCTCACTGAACGAACGAACTGAAGGAGAACAGCATGAAGGTCTACTACGACAAGGACGCCGATCTGAGCCTGGTGAAGGGCAAGAACGTCACGATCATCGGCTACGGCTCGCAGGGCCACGCGCACGCCCAGAACCTCAACGACAGCGGCGTGAAGGTGACCGTCGGCTTGCGCAAGGGTGGCGCGTCCTGGGCCAAGGTCGAAAAGGCCGGCCTGAAGGTTGCCGAAGTGGCGGACGCCGTGAAGTCCGCCGACATCGTCATGATCCTGCTGCCCGACGAGCAGATCGCCACCGTCTACAAGAACGACGTCGAGCCGAACATCAAGCAGGGCGCGTCGCTCGCTTTTGCGCACGGCTTCAACGTTCACTACGGCCAGGTCGTGCCGCGCGAGGACCTCGACGTCTGGATGGTCGCGCCCAAGGCGCCGGGCCACACGGTGCGCTCGACCTACACGCAAGGCGGCGGCGTGCCGCACCTGGTGGCGGTGCATGCCGACAAGAGCGGCAAGGCGCGTGACCTGGCGCTCTCCTACGCCGTGGCCAACGGCGGCGGCAAGGCCGGCATCATCGAGACCAACTTCCGCGAAGAGACCGAGACCGACCTGTTCGGCGAGCAGGCCGTGCTGTGCGGCGGCACCGTCGAGCTGATCAAGGCCGGCTACGAGACGCTGATCGAAGCCGGCTACGCGCCCGAGATGGCCTACTTCGAGTGCCTGCACGAACTGAAGCTGATCGTCGACCTCATCTACGAGGGCGGCATCGCCAACATGAACTACTCGATCTCGAACAACGCCGAGTACGGCGAGTACGTGACGGGCCCGCGCATCGTCACCGAAGAGACCAAGAAGGTCATGAAGCAGGTGCTCAAGGACATCCAGACCGGCGAGTACGCCAAGAGCTTCATCCTCGAGAACCGTGCCGGCGCGCCGACGCTGCAGTCGCGCCGCCGCCTGAACTCGGAGCATTCGATCGAGGTCGTCGGCGATAAGCTGCGCGCGATGATGCCGTGGATCAAGAAGAACCGCCTGGTCGACCAGACGCGCAACTGATCGGTGTCGTTTCGGCAAGGGGCCGCGCGGATTCGCGCGGCCCTTTCCATTTCCGCTGCGGTATCCTCGCGACCATGAACGACGCACCCGAATTGGCCGGCGACGACCTGGAGCCTGCTCCGCGTCCGCGCCGCAAGGGCATCTACATCCTGCCGAACCTGTTCACGCTGGCGGCGCTGTTCGGTGGCTTCTACGCCATCGTGATGGCGATGAACCAGCGCTTCGAGAACGCCGCGATCGGCATCTTCTGCGCGATGGTGCTCGACAGCCTGGACGGCCGCGTCGCACGCATGACCAACACGCAGAGCGCCTTCGGCGAGCAGATGGACAGCCTGTCGGATATGGTGTCCTTCGGTGCTGCACCGGCGCTGATCGTCTACGAGTGGGCGCTCAAGGGCATGGGCAAGCTCGGCTGGATCGCCGCCTTCGTCTACTGCGCCGCCGCGGCGCTTCGCCTGGCGCGCTTCAACGTCAACACAGGCACAGTCGACAAGCGATTCTTCCAGGGCCTGCCCAGCCCGGCGGCTGCCGCGCTGGTCATCGGCTTCATCTGGCTGATGGACGACAACGGCTACAAGGGCTTCCGCGAGGGGCCGTGGCTCGGCTGGGTGGCGATGGGCTTCACGCTGTTTGCCGGGCTCACGATGGTGACCAACGTGCCCTTCTACAGCTTCAAGGACGTGAGCTTGAAGCGCTCGGTGCCCTTCATCGTGATCGTTGCGATCGCGTTGGCGTTCGCGTTGGTGGCTTACCACCCGCCGACCGTGCTGTTCGCGCTGTTCGTCGTCTACGGCCTGTCGGGCTATGCGATGTACGTCTACCGCAAGTCCAAGGGCAGGCCGGTCAGCGTGATCGCGACCTCGACCGACGAGCCCGACGAAGAGGGCCTGCACCGCTGAATGGCCCATGCTAGACTGCGCGCCATGACGTTCTCGATCGCCGCCACGCTAGCGCTTCTAGGAGTTCCACGGGCTCGCTGATCGCTCACGTCTGTTCGTTTTTCGATCTCACGGCCCGTATGCAACCCGCTGCGGGCCGTTTGCTTTCCGGGATTCGCGGGTTGCCCATCGCAACAACCATCGAGGCATCGACCTCTTCGCCCAGGAGCACACCATGGCCGACAAGCTCATCATCTTCGACACCACCTTGCGCGATGGCGAGCAATCGCCGGGTGCCTCCATGACCAAGGACGAGAAGCTGCGCATCGCGCGGCAACTCGAGCGGCTGCGGGTGGACGTGATCGAGGCGGGCTTCGCGGCCTCGTCGAATGGCGACTTCGAGGCGGTCAAGGCGATCGCCGACCACGTCAAGGAGTCGACCATCTGCTCGCTGGCGCGCGCCAACGACCGCGACATCTCGCGTGCCGCCGAGGCGCTGAAGGGCGCGGCCCGCTCGCGCATCCACACCTTCATCGCCACCAGTGCGCTGCACATGGAGAAGAAGCTGCGCATGACGCCCGACCAGGTGTTCGAGCAGGCCAAGCTCGCGGTGCGCTTCGCGCGCAACCTGACCGCCGATGTAGAGTTCTCTCCGGAGGACGGCTACCGCTCCGACCCCGACTTCCTCTGCCGCGTGCTGGAAGCCGTCATCGCCGAAGGGGCGACGACCATCAACATTCCCGACACCGTCGGCTATGCCGTACCCGAGCTCTACGGCAGCTTCATCCGCCAGCTGCGTGAGCGGGTGCCCAACTCCGACAAGGCGATCTGGTCGGTGCATTGCCACAACGACCTGGGCATGGCGGTGGCGAACTCGCTGGCCGGCGTGAAGCTCGGCGGCGCCCGACAGGTGGAGTGCACGATCAACGGCCTCGGCGAGCGTGCCGGCAACTGCTCCCTGGAAGAGATCGTGATGGCGGTGAAGACCCGTCGCGACTACTTCGGCCTCGAGGTCGGCATCGACGCGACACAGATCGTGCCGGCTTCGCGCCTCGTCGCGCAGACCACCGGCTTCGTGGTGCAGCCGAACAAGGCCGTGGTCGGCGCGAATGCGTTTGCGCACGCCTCCGGCATCCACCAGGACGGCGTGCTCAAGGCCCGCGACACCTACGAGATCATGCGTGCCGAGGACGTGGGCTGGGCGGCCAACAAGATCGTGCTGGGCAAGCTGTCGGGCCGCAACGCCTTCAAGCAGCGACTGCAGGAACTCGGCATCGAGATGGCGTCGGAAGCCGAGGTCAATACCGCGTTCGCGAAGTTCAAGGAACTGGCCGACCGAAAGAGCGACATCTTCGACGAGGACATCCTCGCGCTGGTGATGGACGAAGCCGTCACTGCGGAGAACGAGCACTACCGCCTGGTGGCGCTCTCGCAGCGCTCGGAGACCGGCGAACGGCCGCACGCCAGCGTGGCCTTCGCTGCCGGCAGCCAGGAGATCCACGCCGAGAGCGATGGCAACGGCCCCGTCGACGCGAGCCTCAAGGCGATCGAGTCGAAGCTCAAGACTGGCGCGGAGATGCTGCTCTATTCGGTCAATGCGATCACCTCGGGCAGCACAGAATCTCAAGGCGAGGTGACGGTTCGACTTCAGCACGGTGGGCGCGTGGTCAACGGTGTGGGGGCAGATCCGGACATCGTCGTCGCATCGGCCAAGGCCTACCTGGCGGCGTTGAACAAGCTGCACAGCAAGACGGAGCGCGTGGCTGCCCAAGGCTGAGATGCCAAATCGGTCACATTCCTGACAGTCCGAGGAGTGACTTGAGGAAGGGCGCGTAAGGTCCTGATCTTGCGTGCTTTTTTCGAATCACATAGACTGCGCACCATAGCGAGTCAAAAGGACTGTCGTGGGATTGATCAGCAAAGTTGTCACAACGGCTGTGGCCGCCCTGGTGGCGGCCATTGCGCTGACCATCGCGCCGCCGGCCGAGGCCGCCCAGAAGCAGGTGCGCAAGAAGGTCACCACGGCGACGAAGTCCACCAAGGCCGTGGCTTCGTCGCAGAAGCGTCGCACCAAGAAGGTGGCGCGCGTGGTGCCCGAGCGGCCTTCCTTCGGTCAACTGGCCGGCCTGCGCAACACCGACGATGCGCTGGACCTGAAGTCCAGCGTCGCGCTGGTGATGGACCAGGACACCAACGAGGTCCTCGTCAGCAAGAACTCCGAAGCTGTGCTGCCCATCGCGTCGATCACCAAGCTGATGACGGCGCTGGTCGTGGCCGAAGCGCATCTGCCGCTGAACGAGACGCTGACCGTCACGCAGGAAGACGTCGACACCGAGAAGGGCAGCCGCTCGCGTCTGCGCGTCGGCACGCAGCTCACCCGCGAGGAGATGCTGCACCTGGCTCTGATGGCGTCGGAGAACCGCGCTGCGCATGCGCTCGGCCGACACTACCCCGGTGGCCTGCCGGCCTTCATCGAGGCGATGAATGCCAAGGCGGCCCTGCTGGGCATGACCGACACGCACTACGTCGAGCCGACCGGTCTGTCGAGCAAGAACCAGTCGAGCGCCCGCGACCTGGCCACGCTGGTCAAGGCGGCGCACGAGCACCAGATCATCCGTGACCTGTCGACCTCGCCCGAGTACAGCGTCGCGGTCGGCAAGCGCGAGATGCAGTTCCGCACCACCAACGCGCTGGTGCGCAACCCGAGCTGGGAGATCGGTCTCCAGAAGACCGGCTACATCGCCGAAGCCGGGCGTTGCCTGGTCATGCAGGCCACGATGGCCGGGCGCCAGCTGATCATGGTGTTCCTCGATTCCGCCGGCAAGTATTCGCGCCTGGGCGATGCCGAGCGTGTGCGCCGCTGGGTCACCGAGGTCGCACCGCCGGCTGCGGCGGTGGTGCCAGCCGTCAAGCCGGCGACCTGAACCTCGGGCCGCGGCTCAGCCGCGGTGGCCGAGCGACGCAGAGATCTGCGCCGCGGTCGCCTTCAGTCGCTCCAGCCACGACTCCTCCAGCCGGTCGGCCGGCGCGGAGATCGACAGCCCCGCAATGAGGTGCCCCTGGTCGTCGCGAATGCCGGCAGCCATGCAGCGCACACCCAGTTCCAGCTCCTCGTCGTCGCGGGCCGTGCCCTGCTGGTTGACCCGCGCGAGCTCGCGTTCCAGCGCCGGCAGGTCGGTGATGCTGTTGCGCGTGTGGCCGGCCAGGCCGGTGCGCATCGCATACGCGCGCACGCGCTGCGGATCGTCGTTGGCGAGAAAGAGCTTGCCGACCGAGGTGAGGTGCAAGGGAGCGCGGCCGCCGATCGCCCGAACCACCTGCATGCCCGAGCGTTCGCTGTAGGCGCGTTCGATGTAGACGATCTCGTCGCCTTGGCGCATCGACAGGTTCACCGGCTGGTGGGTGAGCTTGTGCAGTTCGCGCATCGGGGCCAGTGCCGCATCGCGCACATCCAGTCGTGCCTTCACGAGGTTGCCCAGTTCCAGCAGCTTCATGCCGAGCCGGTAGCTGCCGGCTTCCGGGCGGTCGACGAAACGGCCGATGGTCAGGTCGTTGAGGATGCGGTGGGCGGTGGAGGGGTGCAGGCCGGAGCGTTCGGCGATGACCTTCAGCGAGACCGGATCGGGGAAGGAGGCAAGCACCTCCAGCAGGTCGAACGCCCGCTCGAGCACCTGGATGGTGGGCTTCTTCTGTTCGCTCTGTGGCATGGGCGTCATTCTCGCTCATACCAGGAGGATTTTGTATGGCGAAAGCATGTCGCGACGATCCGGGAGGCTCAGGCCAGTCGCGACACCGCGTCCACGCCGCTGCGCACGGCGCCTTCCAGTGTGGCGGGGTAGGGGCCGTCGACATGGTCACCTGCCGCGTGCAGGCCCGGCGCAATCTCCGCGGCCGGGCGCTGCAGGCCAGGAACGCAACGGAACGTTGCCCGCTTCTCGGTGATGTACAGGCGCAGCTCGGGCTCGCCGGTCAGCAACGCGACCAGCGCGCGCCGCGCCTGCGCCAACGTGGCGGCGACAGTCGCCTCGCGCCCGGCGTCGACCCAGGGGCGCGCACCGCTGATCACGAACGCGAGCAAGCCCGTCGGGCCGCCGAGCTGCCCGCGGTCGAAGACGAACTGGGCAGGCGCGTCGGCACCGCCGGGCAGCGCCAGCATCGCCTCGGGCAGGCGCGTGCGGCCCGCCTGCACGTAGACGGTCACGATCGGCTCGTGGTCGAAGGTTGCAGCGCGCCTGGCCCAGTCCGGCGCGATCGCCTCGACCAGTCGTGCGGCTTCGGTGGGCGGCGTGGCCAACACGACAGCATCGAAGTGCACGCCGTCGACGCGCCAGCCCGCGGCGTCGCGTTCCAGCCGCTGCACCCGCGTGCCCAGGCGCAGCGTGGCGCCGCGGGCCGCCAGCCAGGCGGCGGCCGGCGCCGGAAACAGCGCGTCCAGGCTGGCGCGCGGCAGCAGCAGGTCGGCCGAGCCCGGCCCGCTGAACAGGGCGTCACGCAGCACGCGCAGGAAAACCGAGGCGCTGGCCTCCGCAGACGGTGTGTTCAATGCTGCCACGCACAGCGGGTCGATGAGGTCGCGGCGCAGGGCGTCGCCGAGACCATGGGTCAGTTCGCCGACCGTCAGCGACGGATTGCAGCGAAAGCCACGGGCAGCCCAGCTGCCGGCGGCGGTCAACAGCGCCAGGCGATCGCGCAGCGACCACCCCTTGCGGCGCAACACGCCGGCGGCAAAGGTCCACAGCGGTGACCCGGCCGGCAGGTGCAGGCCGCGGCCGTCGGGCTCGCTCAGGCGCAGCGGCGTGCGCAGCAGCACCGCTTCCACATCGACGCCGACCTCGCGCATCAGTCGGAGCGTCTGCGTGTACGCGCCGATCAGGATGTGCTGGCCGTTGTCGAGTGCCAAGCCGTCGTGCATCACCTCGCGCGCTCGCCCGCCGGCCTGCGGCGCCATGTCGAACAGGGTGACAGCGTGGCCTGCGCGGGTGGCCTCGACGGCCGCTGCCAGACCGGCCCAGCCGGCGCCGATCACCGCCAGCGAACGCGGCACCTAGCGGCCCCGCCAGTGCGTCTGCATCGCGATCCACAGCTTGCGGATCGGCGTCAGCGAGGTGCGCTGGTGCAGCACCTGAAAGCCGTCGGCCTCGATCTCGCGCAGCAGCGAACGGTAGATGTTGGCCATCATCAGGCCCGGCTTCTGCGCGCCGCGTTCGGGTTCGGGCAGCAGGGCGAGCGCCTCGTCGTAGCAGCGGTGCGCCCGCTCGGCCTGGAACTTCATCAGCGTGGTGAAGCGTTCGCTGTAGCCGCGGTTGAGGATCTCCTGCGCCTTCACGTCGAACTGCTTCAACTCGTCGACCGGCAGGTAGATGCGGCCACGCCGGGCGTCGTCGCCGACGTCGCGGATGATGTTGGTCAGCTGCATCGCCAGCCCGAGGCGATGCGCGTAGGCGATCGTCTGCTCGCTGCTGCGCCCGAAGATGTTCGCCGCCACCTCGCCGACGATGCCGGCGACCAGGTGGCAGTAGCGCGCCAGGCCGGGGAAGTCGAGGTAGCGGGACTGCTCCAGGTCCATCTGGCAGCCGTCGATGACGGCCAGCAGGTGCTCGGCTCGGATCGTGTAGTCGGCGGCGATGGGTACCAGCGCCTGCAGCACCGGGTGGCTGGGCGTGCCGGTGAAGGCTGCTGCGACCTCGCGGCGCCACCAGGCGAGCTTGCTGGCGGCGACACTGGGGTCGCTGACCTCGTCGACCACGTCGTCGACCTCGCGGCAGAACGCATAGAAGGCAGTGATCGCGGCGCGGCGCGGCGGGGGCAGGAAGAGGAAGGCGTAGTAGAAGCTCGATCCGCTCTTGGCCGCCTTGTCCTGCACGTACTGTTGCGGCGTCATGCGGGCCTTTGGGCGAGCGGTGTGTCGGCGGCGCGCATCCACAGCGCGCGCCACGCCATGACCGCGATGTCGACGGGCCTAAGCGCTGGGCGGGTGCGCAAGGTGGCATGACCGAGGGACTCGATGCGGTCGAGGATGCGCAGACCGCCCTGCACGACGAGGCGCAGCTCCCAGCCTGCCCGGCCTGGCACACGGCGGGCGAGCGGGGCGCCCTCCTGCATGAGCGCACGTGCCCAGTCGCACTGCGCACGCACCAGCGCCTGCACCTCGGGGCCATCGTGGCCGGACATCAGCGTCTCGGGCAATACGCCAAGCCGTTCGCAGTCGCTCAAAGGGATGTAGAGCCGACCGCGCCGGGTGTCGACACCGAGGTCCTGCCAGAAGTTGATCAGCTGCAGCGCGCTGCAGATCGCGTCCGAGCGACGCAGCGAATCGGCGTCCGTCACGCCGTACAGGTGCAGCAGCAGGCGGCCGACCGGATTGGCCGAGCGGCGGCAGTAGTCGAGCAGTTCGGCACGGTCGGCGTAGCGCTGCTTGACCACGTCCTGCTCGAAGGCGTCGAGCAGGTCGTGAAGCAGCGGTGGCGGCAGGCCGTGCTCGCGCAGGGCAACTGCCAGTGCCGGGAACACACGCGGCCAGTTCCCGGACGGGGCGGCGCCGGAGACCGTGGCCGCCAGGTCGGCCCGGTACGCGGCCAGGTCGGCCAGGCGCTGTGCCGGCAGGGCATCACCCTCGTCGGCGATGTCGTCCGCCATGCGCGCGAACCAGTAGATGGCCGCGATCGGCGGGCGCAGCGCCGGCGGACACAGCCAGGACGCGACGGGAAAGTTCTCGTAGTGGTCGACGCTCACGGGCGTGATTGTCCACGGGCTCAGGTGGGTGTGGCTTGGCGCTTGCTCGCCACACGATGTTTGACATGGCGCAACGTCGCCAATACATTACTGACCAGTCAGTCATTTAGATCTGGCGTCGAACTCCGGGCTGCGCCAAGCACGCTCCGCCACCACCGCAAGGAACCGAATGAAGCCGCCGTACGCCCTCGCGCTTGCCAGCCTCGTCGTGCTGACCGCCTGCTCCAAGCCCGAGCCGGCGCCGCCCCCGGTCCGTGCGGTGCGCACCGTCACCGTGGCGCCGCAAACCGCCGGCGGAGTCCATGAGTACGCCGGAGAGGTGCGCGCGCGCACCGAGTCGCGCCTGGGCTTTCGCGTCGGCGGCAAGATCGTCCGCCGCGAGGCCGACCTCGGTGACAGCGTCAAGGCGGGCCAAGTGCTCGCCCAGCTCGACCCACAGGACCTGAAGCTCGGCCAGGAGGCGGCCAAGGCGGCGCTGTCTGCTGCCCAGGTGAATCTCGACCAGGCGGCGGCCGACTTCAAGCGCTTCAAGGAACTGCGCGATCAGGGCTTCATCAGCTCGGCCGAACTGGAGCGGCGCGAGACGGCGCTGAAGGCGGCGCAGGCCCAGATGGAGCAGGCCCGCGCGCAGAGCAACGTGCAAGGCAACCAGGCCACCTACGCGGTGCTGGTGGCCGACGCCAAGGGCGTGATCACCGCGGTCGAGGCCGAGCCGGGCACCGTGGTCGCTTCCGGCGCGCCGGTGGTTCGCCTGGCCCACGACGGCCCGCGCGACGTGGTATTCGCGGTGCCGGAAGACAAGGTCGTGCTGATCAAGCAACTGTCGGCCATGCCCGGCCGCTTCAAGGTGCGCCTGTGGGGGAGCGACGAGCAGACCCTGCCGGCGACGATCCGCGAGATCTCTGCCGCGGCCGACCCGGTCACGCGCACCTTCCTCGTGAAGGCCGATGTCGGCAACGCCGCGGTGAAGCTCGGCCAGACGGCCACGGTGCTGGTCGAACTGCCGCAGACCGCCGGCGTGACCAAGCTGCCGCTGTCGGCGCTGAAGGAGGAGCAGGGCAAGAGCGTGGTCTGGATCGTCGACCGCGCCACGATGACGGTGAAGCCGCAAGCCGTGCAGGTGGCGGGCGCCGACGGCAACGACGCCGTCATCGCCGGCGGCCTGCAGGCCGGGCAGGTGGTGGTCACCGCCGGCGTTCACGTGCTGAACCCGGGGCAGACGGTGAAGTTCTACACCGAGCCTGGTGCGCCCTCGGCTTCGGCCGCTGCCGCCAGCGCCACAGCGGTGACCGTCAAGTGAGCGCCCCGCACGTGGACACGCCGCCGGGCGCGGGCGGCTTCAACATCTCGCGCTGGGCGCTCGACCACCCGGCGCTGACACGCTACCTGCTGGTGGTGCTGCTGCTGCTCGGCTTCGCGGCCTACTTCCAGCTCGGGCAGGACGAGGATCCGCCGTTCACCTTCCGTGCGATGGCGATCCGCGTCTTCTGGCCCGGCGCCACCGCGCAGCAGGTGGCCGACCAGGTCACCGACAAGCTCGAGCGCACGCTGCAGGAGGTGCCGTACTCCGACAAGATCCGCAGCTACTCCAAGCCCGGCGAGGCGCTGATCATCTTCCAGGTGAAGGACAACTCGCCGCCGCGCGAGATGGCGCAGATCTGGTACACGGTGCGCAAGAAGATCGGCGACATGCGCGGCACGCTGCCCGCCGGCGTGGTCGGCCCGTTCTTCAATGACGAGTTCGGCGACGTCTACGGCTCCATCTACGCGCTCTCGGCCGACGGCTTCACCTACCAGGAGCTGAAGGACCAGGCCGACTTCGTGCGCCAGCGGCTGCTGAAGGTCAAGGACGTCAACAAGGTGCAGATCTTCGGCGCCCAGGACGAGAAGGTCTTCATCGAGATCCCGCAGAAGCGGCTCGCGCAGCTGGGGCTGGACTTCAACACCGTGCTGGCGCAGATCGGCCAGCAGAACGCGGTCGAGTCGGCCGGCACCGTCAACGCGCCGACCGACTACGTGCAGGTGCGCGTCGCCGGCCAGTTCAACACTATCGAGGCGCTGAAGGTCTTCCCGATCCGCGCCAACGGGGCCAGCTTCAAGCTCGGCGACATCGCCGAGATCCGCCGCGCCTACGTCGACCCGCCGCAGGTCAAGGTACGCCATCAGGGCCGCGAGGTGATCGCGCTGGGCATCTCGATGGCCAAGGGCGGTGACATCATCGAGCTGGGCAAGGCGCTGCGCGGGGCCGCCGAAGGGGTCCGCAGCGAGTTGCCGGTTGGCATCGAGCTGCACCAGTTCCAGGACCAGGCGACCGTGGTGTCTCGCTCGGTCAACGAGTTCGTCAAGGTGCTGATCGAGGCGGTGGTGATCGTGCTGGCGGTCAGCTTCATCAGCCTGGGCCTGCACTTCAAACCCTTCCGCATCGACTGGCGGCCGGGTCTGGTGGTGGGTATCACCATCCCGCTGGTGCTGGCCATCACCTTCGTCACCATGTACTACTGGGGCGTGGGGCTGCACAAGATCTCGCTCGGCTCGCTGATCATCGCGCTGGGCCTGCTGGTCGACGACGCGATCATCGCGGTCGAGATGATGGTGCGCAAGCTCGAGGAGGGCTACGACAAGGTGCGCGCCGCGACCTTCGCCTACGAGGCGACGGCGATGCCGATGCTCACCGGTACGCTGATCACCGCGGTGGGCTTCCTGCCGATCGGCATGGCGAAGTCGACGGTCGGCGAGTACACCTTCGCGATCTTCGCCGTCACGGCGGCGGCGCTGCTGATCTCCTGGCTGGTCTCGGTCTACTTCGTGCCTTACCTCGGTACGCTGATCCTGCAGCACAAGCACAACGGCAACGTCGCCGGCGAGCCGCACGAACTGTTCGACACGCCGTTCTACACCCGCTTCCGTGCGCTGGTGAACTGGTGCGTCAAGCACCGCTGGATCACCATTGGCCTGACCATCGCCACGCTGGTGCTCGGCCTGATGGGCATGGGCAAGGTGCAGAACCAGTTCTTTCCGGACTCCAGCCGGCTCGAGCTGCTGGTCGACCTCTGGTACCCGGAGGGCACCTCGTACGCTGCCAACGAAGAGGTCACCAAGCGCGTCGAGGCGCGCATCATGAAGCTCGAGGGCGTCGACCACGTCACCACCTGGGTCGGCAGCGGCGCCGAGCGCTTCGCGCTGGTGCTCGACCAGATCTTCCCGCAGAGCAACGTCAGCCAGCTGATCGTGCTGCCCAAGGACCTGCCGGCCCGCGAGCGGCTGCGCAAGGCGCTGCCGGAGATCCTGGCCACCGAATTCCCGGAGGCGCGCGGGCGCGCCAAGCTGCTGCCCAACGGGCCGCCGGTGCCGTACCCGGTGCAGTTCCGCGTCGTCGGGCCCGACCCGGCCAAGGTGCGCACCTACGCCGACGAGGTCAAGGCGATCATGCGCGGCAACCCGAACATGCGCGGCATCAACGACAACTGGAACGAGTCGGTCAAGGTGCTGCGCCTGGAGGTCGACCAGGACAAGGCCCGCGCGCTCGGCGTCACCAGCCAGGCCATCGCCCAGGCGGCGCGCACCTTCAACAGCGGCTCGACCATCGGCCAGTACCGCGAGGGCGACAAGCTGATCGACATCGTGCTGCGCCAGCCGCTGGACGAGCGCGACACGCTGACCGACCTGGCCAGCGGCTACGTGCCCACCAGCAGCGGCCGCAGCATTCCGCTGTCGCAGATCGCCAAGGCCTCGTTCACCTGGGAGCCGGGCGTGCTGTGGCGCGAGGGCCGCGACTACGCGGCCACGGTGCAGGGCGACATCGTCGACGGCCTGCAGGGCGCGACCGTGTCGGCGCAGCTCGACCCGCTGTTCAAGCCCATCCGCGAGAAGATGCTGCCCGGCTACCGCATCGAGGTGGCCGGCGCGGTGGAGGAGAGCAGCAAGGGGCAGGGCTCGATCGCCGCCGGCGCGCCCTTGATGCTGTTCATCATGTTCACCCTGCTGATGCTGCAGCTGCACAGCTTCAGCCGCTCGGTGCTGGTGTTCCTGACCGGCCCGATGGGCATCGCCGGGGTGGCCGGTGCGCTGCTGTTGCTCGACCGGCCGTTCGGCTTCGTCGCGCTGCTGGGCGTGATCGCGCTGATGGGCATGATCATGCGCAACTCCGTCATCCTGATCGACCAGATCGAACACGACCGCCAACGCGGCGTGGCCGCGTGGGATGCGATCGTCGAGGCCGCGGTGCGGCGCTTCCGGCCGATCATCCTGACGGCAGCGGCGGCGGTGCTGGCGATGATTCCCTTGTCGCGCAGCGTGTTCTGGGGGCCGATGGCGGTGGCGATCATGGGCGGGCTGGTCGTCGCCACCGCGCTGACCTTGCTGGCGTTGCCGGCGATGTACGCGGCCTGGTTCCGCGTCAAACCGGCGCGCGAGGAGCGCCTCGCCGCATCCCGCTAAAATACCGGGTTTGCCGTCGAGGCCGTCCCCCATGCGCGGGTGGCGAAATTGGTAGACGCACCAGGTTTAGGTCCTGACGCCAGCGATGGTGTGGGGGTTCGAGTCCCCCCCCGCGCACCAGACATTCAACCCTCCAGCCCGAGATCACCATGTCCGTTCAAGTCGAAACCCTCGAGAAGCTCGAGCGCCGCATCACGCTGACGCTGCCCACCGACACCATCAAGTCGGAGGTCGAGTCGCGCCTGAAGCGACTGGCCCGCACCGTCAAGGCCGACGGCTTCCGCCCGGGCAAGGTGCCGATGAGCGTGGTCGCCCAGCGCTACGGATACTCGGTGCACTACGAGGTGATGAACGACAAGGTCGGCGAGAAGTTCAACGAGGCCGTCAACGAGGCCAAGCTGCGCGTGGCCGGCGCGCCGCGCATCACCGAGAAGGACGGCACCGCCGATGGCCAGGTGTCCTTCGACGCCACCTTCGAGGTCTATCCCGAGGTCAAGATCGGTGACCTGGCCGGCGCCGAGGTGGAGCGTGTGTCGACCGAGGTGACCGAGGCCGCGATCGACAAGACCCTGGACATCCTGCGCAAGCAGCGCCGCACCTTCCAGCAGCGTGCCGCCGCCGAAGGCGCGGCCGAGAGCGACCGCGTCACGATCGACTTCGAAGGCAAGATCGACGGCGTGCCCTTCGAGGGCGGCAAGGCCGAAGCCTTCCAGTTCATCATCGGCGAAGGCCAGATGCTCGAGCAGTTCGACCAGGCCGTGCGCGGCATGAAGGCTGGCGAGAGCAAGACCTTCCCGCTGCAGTTCCCGGCCGACTACCACGGCAAGGACGTCGCCGGCAAGGAAGCCGACTTCCTGGTCACCGTGAAGAAGATCGAGGCGCAGCACCTGCCCGAAGTCAACGAGGCGCTGGCCAAGTCGCTGGGCATCAAGGACGGCACGGTCGACGCGCTGCGCGCCGACATCAAGAAGAACCTCGAACGCGAGGTCAAGTTCCGCGTGCTGTCGCGCAACAAGGCCAGCGTGATGGACGCGCTGGTCAAGGTCGCCGATCTCGACGTGCCCAAGGCGCTGGTCGCCGGCGAAGTCGAGCGCATGACCGAAGCCGCCCGCGCCGACCTGAAGAAGCGCGGCATCAAGGACGCCGACAACGCGCCGATCCCGGCCGAGATCTTCGAGCCGCAGGCCGAACGCCGCGTGCGCCTGGGCCTCGTCGTCGGCGAACTGGTGCGTGCCAACAACCTGCAGGCCAAGCCAGAGCAACTGCAGGCCCACATCGAGGAAATGGCGCAGAGCTACGAGCGCCCGGCCGAGGTGGTGCGCTGGTACCTGGGAGACCGCCAGCGCATGGCCGAGGTCGAGGCGGTGGTGATTGAGAACAACGTCGCCGAGTTCGTGCTGGCCAGGGCCAAGGTCACCGACAAGGCCGTTCCGTTCGACGAACTGATGGTCGGCTGAGTTCGCGCCATACTCCGGCAAACGGCAATCCAAGGAACAGCATGAGCGCGCTCGACACCACTGGCCTGGGCATGGTGCCCATGGTCATCGAAACCTCCGGCCGCGGCGAGCGGGCGTACGACATCTACAGTCGTCTGCTGCGCGAGCGCATCATCTTCCTGGTCGGCCCGGTCAACGACCAGTCGGCCAACCTGGTGGTGGCGCAGATGCTGTTCCTGGAGAGCGAGAACCCGGACAAGGACATCTACCTGTACATCAACTCGCCCGGTGGCTCGGTCAGCGCCGGCATGTCGATCTACGACACGATGCAGTTCGTCAAGCCGGATGTGTCGACCATGTGCCTGGGCATGGCCGCCAGCATGGGCTCGTTCCTGCTGATGGCCGGCGCCAAGGGCAAGCGCGTGGCGCTGCCGAACTCGCGCGTGATGATCCACCAGCCCTCGGGCGGCGCCCAGGGCCAGGCCACCGACATCGAGATTCACGCCCGCGAGATCCTCAAGACGCGCGGCCGGCTGAACCAGATCTACGCCGACCGCACCGGCCAGGCGCTGGAGAAGATCCAGGCCGACATGGAGCGTGACTTCTTCCTCGATGCGGAAGAGGCCAAGGCCTACGGGTTGATCGACCAGGTCATCAGCAAGCGCCCCTGAGCCTTGCCCTCGGGCGGAAGCCGCGGAGAAGGCCCGATTTGGGGCCTTTTCCACAGGGTGGGGCGGGTCGGCTTTTCAACTATCATTGACCCAGCGCCACCTACCCAGGCAACCCACCCATGGCCGACAAGAAAGGCTCCGCCACCGAGAAGGTGCTCTACTGCTCCTTCTGCGGCAAGAGCCAGCACGAAGTCAAGAAGCTGATCGCCGGCCCGTCGGTGTTCATCTGC
This sequence comes from Chitinophaga pinensis, assembly GCA_943370595.1. Lineage (GTDB taxonomy): Bacteria > Pseudomonadota > Gammaproteobacteria > Burkholderiales > Burkholderiaceae_C > Piscinibacter. Next base: position 176,690 of record CALRRO020000001.1, on the reverse strand, counting down.
GACGAGTGCATCGAGCTGTGCAACGACATCATCCGCGATGAAGTGCCAGCCGAAGGCGCGGAAGCCCGCGCCGCCAAGTCCGACCTGCCGATCCCGACCGAGATCAAGTCCATCCTCGATCAGTACGTGATCGGCCAGGACACGGCCAAGCGCACGCTCGCGGTGGCGGTCTACAACCACTACAAGCGGCTCAAGCACATGAGCCGCACCAAGGACGAGGTCGAACTCGCCAAGAGCAACATCCTGCTGATCGGGCCGACCGGCTCCGGCAAGACGTTGCTGGCGCAGACCCTGGCCCGCCTGCTCAACGTTCCCTTCGTGATCGCCGACGCGACCACGCTGACCGAAGCCGGCTACGTCGGCGAGGACGTCGAGAACATCATCCAGAAGCTGCTGCAGAACTGCGGCTACGACGTCGAGAAGGCACAGCGAGGCATCGTCTACATCGACGAGATCGACAAGATCTCGCGCAAGGCCGACAACCCCAGCATCACGCGCGACGTGTCGGGCGAGGGCGTGCAGCAGGCGCTGCTCAAGCTCGTCGAAGGCACGATGGCGTCCGTGCCGCCTCAGGGCGGCCGCAAGCATCCGAACCAGGACTTCCTGCAGATCGACACGACCAACATCCTGTTCATCTGCGGCGGTGCGTTCGACGGCCTCGAGAAGGTCATCCAGAACCGCTCCGAGCGCTCCGGCATCGGCTTCGGCGCCACGGTGCACGGCAAGTCCGAGCGGCGTGTCTCCGAGGTGTTCCGCGAGGTCGAGCCCGAAGACCTGATCAAGTTCGGCCTCATCCCCGAATTGGTCGGCCGCCTGCCGGTCGTCGCCACGCTGGGCGAACTGACCGAAGACGCACTGGTGCAGATCCTCACCGAGCCGAAGAACGCGCTGCTCAAGCAGTACCAGAAGCTGTTCGCCATGGACGGCGTCGATCTCGAGATCCGCCCGTCGGCGCTGGCTGCCATCGCCCGCAAGGCGCTCGACCGCAAGACCGGTGCGCGTGGCCTGCGTTCGATCATGGAACACGCGCTGATCGACACCATGTTCGACCTGCCCAACCTCGACGGCGTCGCCAAGGTGGTGCTCGACGAACACACGATCGAAGAAGAGGCGAAGCCGCTGCTCGTCTACCGCGAGCAGGCCAAGGCCAGCGCTTGACGTTTCCGGACTTTCCGGTGCGCTGCCGCACCGTGAGTCGTATGCGGCTCCTTGCAATTGACCGCTCGGGCCTCAGATCGGCCTGAGAAAGAGAGGTTTCCAATGTCCGGACATCCCGTACTCCCCGCCGAGAAGATCAACCTGCCGCTGCTGCCGCTGCGCGACGTGGTGGTCTTCCCGCACATGGTGATTCCGCTGTTCGTGGGTCGCCCGAAATCGATCAAGGCGCTCGAAGTCGCCATGGAGGCTGGCCGGCAGATCATGCTGGTCGCCCAGAAGGCCGCTGGCAAGGACGAGCCCAAGCCCGACGACATGTTCGAGGTCGGCTGCGTCTCCAGCATCTTGCAGATGCTCAAGCTGCCCGATGGCACGGTGAAGGTGCTGGTCGAAGGCATCCAGCGCGCCAACACGCACGAGATCAGCGACAACGGCGAGTACTTCGTCGCCGACGTCACGCCGGTGCCACCCGAGACCGACAGCAAGCCCGAGGTCGAGGCGTTGCGCCGTGCGGTGACCCAGCAGTTCGACCAGTACGTCAAGCTGAACAAGAAGATTCCGCCGGAGATCCTGACCTCGATCGCCGGCATCGACGACGCGGGTCGCCTGGCCGACACGATCGCCGCGCACTTGCCGCTCAAGCTCGAGAACAAGCAGTCGGTGCTCGACCTGTTCGCGGTCGACAAGCGCCTCGAGAAGCTGCTCGAGCAGCTCGAGCACGAGGTCGACATCCTTCAGGTGGAGAAGCGCATCCGTGGCCGCGTCAAGCGGCAGATGGAGAAGAGCCAGCGCGAGTACTACCTGAACGAACAGGTCAAGGCGATCCAGAAGGAACTGGGCGACGGCGAGGAGGGCGCCGATCTCGAGGAGCTCGAGAAGAAGATCATCGCCGCCAAGATGCCCAAGGAAGCGCGCAAGAAGGCGGAAGCAGAGCTGAAGAAGCTCAAGCTGATGTCGCCGATGTCGGCAGAGGCGACGGTGGTGCGCAACTACATCGACACGCTGATCAACCTGCCCTGGGCGAAGAAGACCAAGATCAAGCACGACCTGACCTTCGCCGAGCAGGTGCTCAACGAGGACCATTACGGCCTCGAGAAGGTCAAGGACCGCATCCTCGAGTACCTCGCGGTGCAGCAGCGCGTCGACAAGGTCAAGGCGCCGATCCTTTGCCTGGTCGGCCCCCCGGGCGTCGGCAAGACCTCGCTCGGCCAGTCGGTCGCGCGAGCGACCGGGCGCAAGTTCGTCCGCATGGCGCTGGGCGGCGTGCGCGACGAGGCCGAGATCCGTGGCCACCGCCGCACCTACATCGGCTCGATGCCGGGCAAGGTGCTGCAGAGCCTGACCAAGGTCGGTACGCGCAACCCGCTGTTCCTGCTCGACGAGATCGACAAGCTGGGCATGGACTTCCGCGGCGACCCTTCGTCGGCGCTGCTGGAAGTGCTCGACCCCGAGCAGAACCACACCTTCGGCGACCACTATGTCGAGGTCGATTTCGACCTGTCGGACACGATGTTCATCGCGACCTCGAACTCGATGAACATCCCGCCGGCGCTGCTCGACCGGATGGAGGTCATCCGCCTGTCGGGCTACACCGAGGACGAGAAGGTCAACATCGCCTTGCGCTACCTGCTGCCCAAGCAGCGCAAGAACAACGGCGTCAAGGACGAGGAGATGGAAGTCGCCGAGTCCGCGGTGCGCGGCATCATCCGCTACTACACCCGGGAGGCCGGCGTGCGTTCGCTCGAGCGCGAGATCAGCAAGATCTGCCGCAAGGTGGTCAAGTCGATCCAGCTCAAGCAGGTCAGCGACAAGGTGATCGTCACCGACGAGAACCTCAACGACTACCTGGGCGTGCGCAAGTACAACTACGGTCAGGCCGAGAAGCAGAACCAGGTCGGGCAGGTGGTCGGCTTGGCTTGGACCGAGGTCGGCGGCGACCTGCTGACCATCGAAGCGGCGGTGATGCCCGGCAAGGGGCAGATCATCCGCACCGGTCAGCTTGGCGACGTGATGAAGGAATCGGTCGAGGCGGCACGCTCCGTGGTGCGCAGCCGCGCCCGGCGCCTGGGCATCAAGGACGAGATGTTCGAGAAGCGCGACGTGCACATCCACGTGCCCGATGGCGCGACGCCCAAGGACGGCCCGAGCGCGGGCATCGCGATGACGACGGCCTTCGTGTCGGCGCTGACCGGCATCCCGGTGCGCGCGGACGTGGCGATGACTGGCGAGATCACCCTGCGCGGCGAGGTCACGGCGATCGGCGGGCTGAAGGAGAAGCTGCTCGCGGCCCACCGCGGCGGCATCAAGACGGTGCTGATCCCCGAGGAGAACGTCAAGGATCTGCAGGACATTCCCGAGAATGTGAAGAACCATCTCGAGATCGTCCCGGTCAAGTGGATCGATCGCGTTCTCGAGGTCGCATTGCAGTCCGCTCCTCAGGCTCTGCCCGACGACGAACCGGCCAAGACCGAAGAGGCTGCCAAGCCGGCGGGGACGGCTGGCGAGGTGGTGACGCACTGAGAATCATCCGACCCGTTTGCCAACGGGTCGGATTCTTGTGTATACTGCGAGGCTCACGCGGGAGTAGCTCAGTTGGTAGAGCGCAACCTTGCCAAGGTTGAGGTCGCGAGTTCGAGACTCGTCTCCCGCTCCAGGTTATGAAAGGGAAGCCCAGGCTTCCCTTTTTTGTCAGAATGCATTGCACTGAGGTTTCAGTGGCGCGGTAGCAAAGCGGTTATGCACCGGATTGCAAATCCGTGTAGGTCGGTTCGACTCCGGCCCGCGCCTCCAGACTCTCCATCGGGCCTCGCCATGCGCGAGGCCCTTTTCTTTGTGTGCTGTCCTCGGCGAAGCGCTCACCCATAATCCCGCGCACCCCGCCCGGGTGGTGAAATCGGTAAACACAGCGGACTTAAAATCCGCCGCCTCTCGAAAGAGGGCTTGCGGGTTCGATGCCCGCCCCGGGCACCACGCGAGGCAGTGGAGGCGGCATGGCCCTCTTTCCCCAGGACGCGCTCAACGACGGCGTGCGCAAGCGCGAAGTGTTCGGCTGGGCGATGTACGACTTCGCCAACTCCGGCTACACCACCGTCGTCCTGACGGCCGTCTTCAACAGCTACTTCGTCGGCGTTGCCGCGGAAGGGGCACCGTGGGCGACGCTGGCCTGGACGCTGGTCATTGCCGCGTCCAGCGCGATCGTCATGCTGACGATGCCGGCGATCGGCGCCCACGCCGATCTGCATGCGCGCAAGAAGGGGCTGCTGGCGATGAGCACGGCGGCCTGCGTGCTCGCCACCGTGGCGCTGTCCGGCGTCGGACGCGGTGACCTGTGGCTGGCCGTTGCCGCGATGGTGATCTCCAACGTCTGCTATTCCTATGGCGAGTCACTGACCGCCGCCTTCCTGCCCGAACTGGCACGCGAAGATGCCATCGGCCGGGTATCGGGCTGGGGCTGGAGCTTCGGCTACCTGGGCGGCATGCTCAGTCTGGGTTTGTGTCTGGCCTACGTGCTGTGGGCGCAGGCGCGGGGCATGCCGGCCACCGAGTTCGTGCCGGTGACGATGCTGATCACCGCCGGCGTGTATGGCACGGCGTCGCTGGCGACTTTCTTGCTGCTGCGCGAACGTGCCACGCCGCGCGCCGCCGTGCCGGACCAGCGTGGCGGGCTGGCGGAGGCATTGCGCCAGCTGGCAGCCACCGCGCGCCGCGCGCGCGAGCTGCGCGACTTCAGTTGGCTGCTGGCCAGCGGGGCCTGCTACCAGGCCGGCATCTCGGTGGTCATCGCGCTCGCGGCGGTCTACGCGGAGCAGGTGCTGGGCTTCAAGCAGGCGCAGACGATGATGCTGGTGTTCCTGGTCAACATCGCCGCCACCCTAGGCGCCTTCGCGTTCGGCTACTGGCAGGACCGCATCGGCCACAAGCCCGCGCTGACCTTGACGCTGGCGGGCTGGATCGTGATGACGCTGATGGCCTGGCTGGCCACCGGGCCAGGCTTGTTCTGGGCGGCTGCCGTCGTGGCCGGGCTGTGCATGGGCTCCAGCCAGTCGGCCGGCCGTGCGATGGTCGGCAGCTTTGCGCCCGCCGCCCAACGGGCCGAGTTCTTCGGCCTGTGGACCTTCGCGACGCGCCTGTCGGCCATCGTCGGGCCGGTCACCTATGGGCTCGTGACCTGGTGGACCGACGGCAACCACCGTCTAGCCATCCTCAGCACTGCCGTCTTCTTCGTCGGCGGCCTGCTGTTGCTGTGGCCGCTGGATGTCGCGCGCGGCCGTGCGGCCGCGCGCCCGGCCTGATCAACCGATCCAGATGTCCGCCGCGGTGATGGCGGTGCCCGCCGTGACCGTGGCGAACAGGGTGGCCGCCTGGGCACCGGTGCCGTCGGTATCGAAGAACAGCTGGCCCGTCGCCGAGTTGTAGATCACCCGGTCGCTGGCGTCGCCGGCCGCTGCGCCGAGACGGAAGTTCGCTGCCGAGATCTGGCCGACGCCGCCGATGCCGACGAACACCGCGTCGTCGAGCAGGAAGCGGTCGTCCACCGCGGTGAAGTCGGTGATGCGATCGACGTTGGTGGTGGCGCTGCGCGTCGTGTTGAACAGGAAGGTGTCGATGCCCGCACCGCCGGTCAGCGAGTCGTTGCCCAGGCCGCCGGCGACGGTGTCGTTGCCGGCCCCGCCGTTGATCGTGTCGTTGCCGGCACCGCCGGTGAGCACGTTGACGCCGCTGTTGCCGGTGATCAGGTTGGCCAGCGTGTTGCCGGTGCCGTTGATCGTGGCGGTGCCCGACAGCGTCAGGCGCTCGAGGTTGTTGCCCAGCGTCCAGGTCACGCTGCTGAGCACGGTGTCGATCTCGGTGGCGAGCGTGCTGGTCTCGGCGACGATGTCGCTGGTGCTGTCCACCGAGTAGGTGTCGTTGCCCGTGCCGCCCACCAGTGAGTCGTTGCCGACAGCGCCGGTCAGCGTGTCGTTGCCGATGCCGCCGTTGAGCGTGTCGTTGCCCAACCCGCCAGTCAGCGCGTTGGCTGCGCCGTTGCCGGTGATGACGTTGTCGTCGGCGTTGCCTGTGCCGTTGATGGCCGCGGTGCCCGTCAGCGTCAGGTTCTCGAAGTTCGCGCCGAGGGTCCAGGTGACGCCGCTGAGCACGCTGTCGATCTCTGCCACCAGCGTGCTGGTCTCGGTCAGCAGGTCGGTCGCCGAGTTCACGACGTAGGTGTCGTTGCCCAGCCCGCCGACCATCGTGTCGGCACCGGAGGTGCCACCGTTCAGCACGTTGGCGGCGCTGTTGCCGCTGATCAGGTTGTCGTCGGTGTTGCCAGTGGCGTTGGCCACAGCGGTGCCGGTCAGCGTCAGGTTCTCGAGGTTCGCGCCGAGCACCCAGGTCACCGCGCTTTGCACCGTGTCGATCTCGGTCGTGACGGTCGAGGTTTCGCTGACGATGTCGGTGGCCACGTCGACCACGTAAGTGTCGTTGCCCGTGCTGCCGATCATCGAGTCGTTGCCGATGCCGCCGCTGAGCGTGTCGTTGCCCGCGCCGCCGTTGAGCGTGTCGTTGCCGCTGCCGCCCACGAGCGAGTTGGCTGCGGTGTTGCCGGTGATCAGGTTGGCCAGCGTGTTGCCGGTGCCGTTGATCACGGCAGTGCCGGTCAGCGTCAGGCGCTCCAGGTTGAGGCCGAGCGTGTACGTCGCCGCGCTCTGCACGGTGTCGATCTCGGTGACCAGTGTGCTGGTCTCGCTGATGACGTCGGCCGCCACGTCGACGATGTAGGTGTCGTTGCCGGCGCCGCCGACCAGCGTGTCGACGCCGGTGCTGCCGTTGAGCACGTCGTTGCCGCCCAGGCCTTCGAGCCGGTTGCCGGCGCTGTTGCCTGTCAGGCTGTCCGCGAAGTCGCGGGATCCCTGCACGTCGTCGATGTTGATCAGCGTGTCGGTGCCGCCGACGCCGTCGCTGGCCACGCCGGTGGTCAGGTTGACCGTCACGGCCGCCTTCGAGAACTGGTAGACCACGCGGTCCAGCCCGCCGCCGCCATTGATGGTGTCGTTGCCCTCCCGGCCCTCGAAGGTCTCGAGCGTCGCCACCGCGCTGCCGGTCAGTGCATCGCCGTAGGACGAACCGCGCACCGCCTCGATGCTGATCAGCGTGTCGGTACCGCCCAGGCCGTCGAGCGCGCTGCCGTTGCCGGCGCCGCCGAGCGTGACGGTCACGCCAGTGGTGCTGGTGGTGTAGTCGACCCGGTCGAAGCCGCTGCCGCCGTTGATGGTGTCGTTGCCGCCCATGCCGACGAAGACCTCGAGCGCGTCGCTGGCAACCGCACCACCGGTGAGCGTGTCGGCGCCGTTGGAGCCTCGCACGCCTTCGATGCCGACCAGCGTGTCGGTGCCGCCCAGGCCGTCTTGCGCCGTGCCGTTGGCCAGGTTGACGTTCACCGGGCCGTTGCCGCTGTCGTAGCGCGCGATGTCGAAGCCGCCACGGCCATCGATCAGGTCGTCGCCAGCGCCGGCGCGGAATTGCTCGGTGAAGACGGCGGTGTCCGAACCGCGAAGCGTGTCGTTCGCGCTCGAGCCATTGACGTGCTGGATGTTGAGCAGCGTGTCGGTGCCGATCGTCGCGCCGGTGGCCGTGCCGGCCGCCAGGTCGACGGTGACCGACTGGTTGGTGTTGCTGTAGTTGACGCGGTTGACGTTGAGCTGCGTGATGGTGTCGGTGACCGCGCCGCCATCGATCACGTCGTCGCCGGCGCCGCCGGTGAACTGCTCGAACAGCAGGGCTGTGCTGCCGGTCAGCGTGTCGTTGCCGGCCGAGCCGGTGACGAAGTTGATGTTCAGGAGCGTGTCGGTGCCGCCGGCACCGTCGCTCGCCAGGCCGGTCTGCAGGTTGACGTTGACCGGCGCCGCCGCGCTGGAGTAGTCGGCGATGTTCAGGTCGTTGTAGTTGATCAGGTCGGTGATCGTGCCGCCGTCCAGCGTGTCGTCGCCATCGCCGCCGATCAGCACGTCGCTGCCGCCACGGCCTTCGAGCAGGTTGTCGGCGCCGTCGCCGGTCAGCGTGTCGTTGTAGAGGTCCGAGCCACGCACGTTCTCGATGCCCTCGAGCGTGTCGACGCCGTCGGCGCCGGCCGACAGGCCAGCGGCCAGGTTCACGGCCACGGCGCCGGTGGCCACGCGGTAGTCGGCGCGGTCCGTGCCGAGGCCGCCGATCAGCAAGTCGTTGCCGCCTTCGCCGCGCAGGATGTCGTTCCCGCCGGTGCCGCTGAGCGTGTCGGCGAAGCTGCCGCCGATGGCCATCTCGATGCCGCTGAAGCTGTCGTTGCCAGCCGCGCCCGAGGACGTCCCGGCGTCCAGGTCCACCGTGACCGAGCCGCCCGAAGTGCGGTAGTCGACGATATCGAAGCCGTCGCCGCCGACCATCGTGTCGTCGCCACCGTTGCCGCGGAAGAGGTTGTCCAGTGCGTCGCCGACCAGGCTGTCGTTGGCCGAGCCGCCGCGGGCACCCTCGATGCCGATCAGCACGTCGGTGCCCTGGCCGGTCGCCGTGCCGTTGCCGGCACCCAGGTTGACCGTGACCGCCACGGTCGCGCTGCTGTAGTCGGCCATGTCGAAGAAGGTGCGCCCGGTCACCACCGGTTGCGCACCGCCGTCGATCGTGTCGTCGCCGTTGCCGCCGGACAGCAGGTCTTCGCCATTGCCGCCGATCAGGCTGTCGTTGCCGTCTTCGCCCTGCAGGAAGTCATCGCCGTCACCGCCGTTGACGGTATCGTCGCCGCCACGGGCCTGGATGTCGTTGTTGCCGGCGTCGCCGGTCAGGCTGTCGCCGAAGTTGGAGCCGCGCAGGTTCTCGATGCTCACCAGCGTGTCGGTGCCGCCGCCGCCGGTGGCCGTGCCGTTCGTCAGGTTGACCACCACCGCCGCGCCCGCCGTCTGGTAGCTGGCGCGGTCGAAGCCGGCACCGCCGTTGATCGAGTCGTTGCCACCGTTGGCGAGGAAGAACTCGTTCGCGCTCGAGCCGAGCAGCGTGTCGTTGCCGCTGCCGCTGACGGCGCCTTCGATGCTGACCAATGTGTCGTCGCCGTCCGGGCCGCTGGCCGTTCCGGCGGCCAGGTTCACTGTCACCGGCGTGGCCGCCGTGCTGTAGATGGCGATGTCGAAGCCGTCGCCGCCCACGAGCGAATCGTTGCCCGCGCCACCGACCATCGAGTCGTCGCCGCTGCCGCCGATCAGGGTGTCGGCGCCACCGGCACCTTCGAGGCTGTCGGCGCCGTCCAGGCCTTCGATCAGGTTGTCGCCGCCGTCGCCGGCGATCGTGTCGTTCAGGAACGAGCCGACGACGTTCTCGATGCCCACCAGGGTGTCGGTGCCGGAGGCTGCGCCGGTGGCCGTGCCGTTGGCCAGGCTCACTACGACGCCGCTGACCGGGTTGTCCTCGTCGAAGAAGACCGTGTCGCTGCCCAGCCCGCCATCGATGCTGTCGTTGCCGCCACGGCCGGCAAAGCCGTCGTCGCCGTCGCTGCCGACGAGGGTGTCGTCGAAGTCCGAACCGGCCACGCCGGCCAGCGCGATCAGCGTGTCGGTGCCGCCGTCGCCGTCCTGCGCCGTGCCGGCGCCGAGGTCGACCGACACGCCCGAGCTGGCGTCGGCGTAGACCGCGTAGTTGGTGCCGCCGGTGCCGTCCAGCGTGTCGTTGCCGGCCCCGCCCCACAGGGCATTGCCGTCGGTGTCCGACGCCGCGCCGCCGGCGATCGAGTCATCGCCCGCGCCGCCCTGCAGTTCGTCGATGCCGTCACCACCGAGCAGCGTGTCGTTGCCGCCACCGCCGGTGATCGTGTCGTTGCCACCGAGTCCCTCGATGCTGTCGGCGCCTTCCGAGCCGTCGACGCTGTCGTCGAAATCCGTCAGCAGCAGCGAGAGCTGCTCCACATTGCCGATCGTGACGTTGCCGAACGGGCCGCCGAGGTTCAGGGCCGTGCCGGCGCCGCTGATGTCGACGCCGGTCAGCGACAGCACCACGCCGCTGGTCGCTCCGAGCAAAGCGTACTCGGCCTGGTAGGTGTCGACGCCATCGCCACCGTCGAGGGTGTCGTCGCCGGCGCCGGCGACGAGCAAATCGTCCCCATCGCCAGCAGTGATGGAGTCGTTGCCGTCGTTGCCGACGAGCTGGTCACCCCCGGCGCCGCCGATGATCGTGTCGTCGAAGGCCGTGCCGGTCACGCCGATGCGCTCGACGTCGATCAGCGTGTCGGAGCCGCCGCGGCCGTCGTCGAGGATGACCGTGCCGGCAACGCCCGTGGTCGAGCCGTCGAACAGCACGCCACTGGCCAGGCCGAGTTCGTCGAAGCGATAGGAGGCGAAGTCTTCGCCCACGCCACCGTCGATCAGGTCGTTGCCGGCGTCGCCGCGCAGGTTGTCGTTGCCCTCGCCGCCGAGCAGCGTGTCGTCACCCGCGTTGCCGCGCAGCAGGTCGTCACCTTCGCCACCGTCCAGGCTGTCGGCGCCGTCGACGCCTTCACCACCTTCTCCGCTGCTGCCGATGTAGCCGAACAGGAAGTCGTTGCCTGCACCGCCGATCAGCGTGTCGCCGCCTTCGAAGCCGACCAGGGTGTCGTCCGCTTCCGCGCCGACGAGAGAGTCGTCGTTGACGCCGCCCTCGAACAGCGGCAGCGTGTGCATCCAGCCCTCGACCCGCGGCAGCTGCGCCTGCAGCCCCTGGCCACGCTGCGCGTCGAGCTGCCAGGCACCGCCGAGGCTCGGCTCGCCGAGCGAGAGCGTGGAGGCCGACACGTCTGAACCTGTCAGCGCGGCGAGGCGATCGAGGAAGGCAGCGCCCGCGCGGCCAGCGGCCAGCTGGCAGGCGTAGAGCAGCACCTCGCCATCGGTGCCGAGCGCTGCGCCGATGCGCGCGAGCGCCGAGGCCTGTTGGGTGAGGGTGTTGGCATCGATGCATTCGCCACCGAGTTCGACGCAGCCGGGCCGGCCGTGCGCCACCAGATGCAGCACGGTCGTGCCGGGCCGCGCCTCGACCAGGTGAGCAATCGCGGACAGCGGCGCATCGCTCGTGTCGAGCAGGACCACCTCGGCCGACTCACTCCATGCCTGCGCCAGTTGGGACCATTGCTCGACGCGGGTATCGATGACGACGATGTGGCTCATTCAGTGACTCCGTGATGGTGGTGTTCTCGCCCTGTGCCATGCCGACGGCGACGGGCTCTTGTGCTCTGCGCGGGTGATCCTAGCGGCGGGTAGCTGCGAGGATCGCGTCCGATGTGCGCAGGATTCCCGAGGGCGGCGCAGCGATGAGATGTTCATCACGAAGCGAAGGTCTGCCCCGGTACTAGTTCCGCAACTTCGCGCCCCCTCGCTCGCGGGGAAGTGCGGCGCCGACGCAACGCAAGCCGACCAGCGAGCGCCCCGTGATGGCGGGCGCCCGCCCCGGTGGTATGGTTCGCGCCCGTCGGCCGCTCCATCTGGCCGTCGGAGCCCCGACTTGCGCGTCTGCTTCATTCACCAGAATCTGCCGGGTCAGTACCGGCACCTGATGACCGCCTTGCTGCAGCGCGGCGACGAGGTGATCGGCATCGGCGAACAGGCCGCCGTCGCGCGGCTGCAGTGGCGCCACCCCAAGCTGCACCTGCTCGGCTACCGGATGCCCGACGAGGCCAGCCGCGCGGCCACGCCCCAGCACCTGAAGGAGCTCGACACGCAGATCGTGCGCGGGCAGTCGGTCGTCAAGGCGCTGCGGCTGCTGCGCGAGAAGCAGCTCGTGCCTGACCTGATCGTCGTGCACCCCGGCTGGGGCGAGGCGATGTTCGTGCGCAGCGAGTTCCCGGCCGTGCCGGTGCTCGGCTACTGCGAGTTCTTCTACCGGGCCCGCGGCTCCGACCTCGGCTTCGACCCGGAGTACGCGAGCGGCCCGGCCGGCCTGCAGCGCCTGCAGATTCGCAAGCTGCAGCACCTGCTGGCGCTGGACGACATCGACGCCGGTGTCTGCCCGACGCAGTGGCAGCGCGCGCAGTTCCCGGCCGAGTACCAGGCCAAGCTCTCAGTGGTGCACGAAGGCATCGACACCGATGCGTTGCGGCCGCGTGCCGACGCCGTCGTGACGCTCGGCGACTGGACGCTGAAGGCCGGCGACCCGGTGGTGACCTACGTCGCGCGCAACCTCGAGCCCTACCGCGGCTTCCACACCTTCATGCGCTGCCTGCCGCACCTGCAGCGGCTCGCGCCCGACGCGCGGGTGGTGGTGGTCGGGGGTGACGAGGTCAGCTACGGGCAGCGCCTGCCGCCCGGCGACAGCTACCGCCAGCGGCTGCTGGCCGAACTCGGTGACCGCATCGACACCTCGCGCATCCTCTTCACCGGCAAGCTGCCATTCGCCACCTACGCCAGCGTGCTGCAGGTCTCGGCGGTGCATGCCTACCTGACCTACCCGTTCGTGCTGTCCTGGTCGATGCTCGAGGCCATGGCCAGCGGCTGCGCGATCGTCGCTTCGCGCACTGCGCCTGTCGAGGAGGTGATCGTCGACGGTGTCAACGGCTGGCTGACCGACTTCTTCGATGCCCCGGCACTGGCCGAGAAGCTGGCGGGTGTGCTGGCCGGCCGCCCGGACACGGCTGCGGTGCTCGCCGCCGCGCGGCAGACCGCGGTGGAGCGCTACGACCTCAAGAGGGTCTGCCTGCCGGCCGGCCTCTCGCTGCTCGACCGGGCTGCCGCGCTGAAGCCGGTGCCGCGCTGACGCCTCAATCCAGTGTGGCGGGCGCCGGGCGGACGGCGAAGGCGAAGTCCAGCCAGCGTGATGCCACGGACTGCAGCCGCTGCGGATCGCCCGTGGTCTCGAGCAACACACCAGACGGTCCTGCCGGCATCGGCCCCATGCGGCGTGCCACCTGCTCGGCCACGGCCTCGCTGGTGTCGATGACCAGGACGCCCTGGCCCAGGGCCAGCTCAATCTGCGCGCGCACCAGCGGGTAGTGCGTGCAGCCGAGCGCGACCGTGTCGACACCGGCCGCACGCAGCGGCGCGCAATGGCGCTCGACCAGTTCTGACAATGCCGGGTCTCCCGGGTCGAGCCGCTCGATCGCATCGGCCAGGCCGGTGCAGGCCTGCAATTGCACCACGCGGCTTCCGGCCTCACGCGACAGCAGCGCCTGGAAGCGCGCGCTGCGCAGCGTGGCCGTGGTCGCCATCACGGCGACGCGGCCATTGTGCGAGGCCGCCAATGCCGGCTTCAGGCCCGGCTCGATGCCCACCACCGGGACCGCAGGCCAGCGCTGGCGCAGCGCGTCGACCGCAGCCGCGGTGGCGGTGTTGCACGCCACCACGAGCAGCGTGGCGCCCTCGGCCAGCAGGTGCTGCGCGATGCGCAGGCTGCGCTCGCGGATCTCGTCCTCGCTGCGCTCGCCATAGGGCGCGTAGGCACTGTCCGCCACGTAGTGCAGCGCTGCACCGGGCAGGCGATGCGCCAGCGCGCGCAGCAGCGACAGGCCGCCGACGCCGGAGTCGAACACGCCGATGCGGGGCGCTGGTTGCGGTGGGTTGTCTTCGGGCGATTTCACGGCCGTGATTGTCGAGCGCCGGCCGATGTGGCTAAAATAGCACGATCGTTCTATTTTGCATGGCGCTCGACGGCCCGCGGCCCGGCTTCCCGGGTGACGCACCACTAGAATCCGATTAACGTAAACGTCAATTCCAGCAGGAGTCCCGCGGATGAAGATCCTGGTCCCGGTCAAGCGTGTCGTCGACTACAACGTCAAGGTGCGCGTCAAGAGCGACGGCAGCGGTGTCGACATCGCCAACGTCAAGATGAGCATGAACCCCTTCGACGAGATCGCCGTCGAGGAAGCGGTGCGCCTGAAGGAGAAGGGCGCCGCCACCGAGGTGATCGCCGTGTCCTGCGGCGTCACCCAGTGCCAGGAGACGCTGCGCACGGCGATGGCCATTGGCGCCGACCGCGCCATCCTGGTCGAGACCGACGTCGAACTGCAGCCGCTGGCCGTGGCCAAGCTGCTCAAGGCGCTGGTCGACAAGGAACAGCCGGGCCTGGTGATCCTCGGCAAGCAGGCGATCGACGACGACTGCAACCAGACCGGCCAGATGCTCGCCGCGCTGGCCGATCTGCCGCAAGCCACCTTCGCGAGCAAGGTCGAAATCGCCGACGGCAAGGCCAAGGTCACGCGCGAAGTCGATGGCGGCCTGGAGACGCTCTCGGTCAGCATCCCCGCGGTGATCACCACCGACCTGCGCCTGAACGAGCCGCGCTACGTGACGCTGCCCAACATCATGAAGGCGAAGAAGAAGCCGCTCGAGATCCTCAAGCCCGACGCGCTGGGTGTGGACGTGTCTCCGCGCATCAAGACGCTGAAGGTCAGCGAGCCGCCCAAGCGCAGCGCCGGCATCAAGGTGCCGGATGTCGCAACCCTCGTCGCCAAGCTCAAGAACGAAGCCAAGGTCATCTGACATGTCCGTACTCGTCATTGCCGAACACGACAACGCGTCCCTGAAGGGCGCGACCCTGAACACCATCACCGCGGCCGCGCAGTGCGGCGGTGAAGTCCACGTGCTGGTGGCCGGCCACAACGCCGCTGCCGCGGTACAGCAGGCTGCCGCTGTCGCCGGCGTTGCCAAGGTGCTTCACGCCGACGACGCCAGCCTCGCGCACGGCCTCGCCGAGAACGTCGCCGCCGTGGTGCTCGGTGTCGCGAAGAACTACAGCCACATCCTGTTCCCGGCCACCGCTGGAGGCAAGAACGTGGCGCCGCGCGTCGCTGCCAAGCTCGACGTCGGCCAGATCAGCGACATCACCAAGGTGCTGGCTGCCGACACCTTCGAGCGCCCGATCTACGCTGGCAACGCCATCGCCACCGTGCAGAGCGCTGATGCGGTCAAGGTCGTCACCGTACGCACCACCGGATTCGATGCGGCGGGGCAGGGCGGCAGTGCGGCTGTCGAGGCCGTGGCAGCAGCGGCCGACAGCGGCAAGAGCAGCTTCCTCGGCAACGAGATCGCCAAGAGCGAACGTCCCGAGCTGACGGCCGCCAAGATCATCGTCAGCGGTGGCCGAGCGATGGGCAGCAGCGAGAAGTTCAACGAGGTGCTGACGCCTCTGGCCGACAAGCTGGGTGCCGCGCTGGGTGCCAGCCGCGCCGCCGTCGACGCGGGCTACGCGCCGAACGACTGGCAGGTCGGGCAGACCGGCAAGATCGTCGCGCCGCAGTTGTACGTGGCCTGCGGCATCAGCGGTGCCATCCAGCACCTGGCCGGCATGAAGGACTCCAAGGTGATCGTCGCGATCAACAAGGATCCGGAAGCGCCGATCTTCAGCGTGGCCGACTTCGGCCTCGAGGCGGACCTCTTCACCGCCGTGCCCGAACTGGTGGCTGCGCTCTGAGCCGCTGAGCCGCCCCGAACAGCCCGTTCGCCGAAGTACCTGGCCGACGGGCTTTTTCTTGCCTGAGACACACCGAGGATGACACCGTGAGCTACGTCGCGCCGATCAAGGACATGCTGTTCTGCATGAAGGAACTCGCCGCCATCGACGAGGTGGCCAAGCTGCCCGGCTTCGAGGATGCTGGCTACGATACCGCGCAGGCGGTGCTCGAGGAATGTGCCAAGCTGAACCAGGACGTCATCGCCCCGCTGAACTGGGAGGGCGACAAGTACCCCTCCTCGTGGCATGACGGCAAGGTCACCACCACGCCGGGGTTCAAGGAGGCCTTCCGCCAGTTCGCCGAAGGCGGCTGGCAGGGCCTGCAGCACCCGGCCGACTTCGGCGGCCAGGGCCTGCCCAAGACCATCGGCGCCGCCTGCGGCGAGATGCTCAACAGCGCCAACATGAGCTTCGCGCTATGCCCGCTGCTGACCGACGGCGCCATCGAGGCGATGCTGACCGCCGGCACGCCGGAGCAGCAGGCCACCTTCATCCCGAAGATGATCTCCGGCGAGTGGACGGGCACGATGAACCTGACCGAGCCCCAGGCCGGCAGTGACCTGGCCATGGTGCGCACCCGCGCCGAGCCGCAGCCCGACGGCACGTTCAGGATCTTCGGCACGAAGATCTTCATCACCTACGGCGAGCACGACATGGCACAGAATATCGTGCACCTGGTGCTGGCGCGCATAGCCGGCGCGCCGGAGGGCGTGAAGGGCATCAGCCTGTTCATCGTGCCCAAGTTCCTGGTCAACGCCGACGGCTCGCTGGGTGCACGCAACGACGTGCACTGCGTGAGCATCGAGCACAAGCTGGGCATCAAGGCCAGCCCGACGGCGGTGCTGCAGTTCGGCGACAAGGGTGGCGCCATCGGGCAGCTCATCGGCCAGGAGAACCGCGGCCTCGAGTACATGTTCATCATGATGAACGCGGCGCGCTACGCGGTGGGCCTGCAGGGCATCGCGGTGGCCGAGCGGGCCTACCAGAAGGCGGTGGCGTTCGCGAAGGACCGCGTGCAGTCACGCCCGGTGGACGGCTCGCTGCCGGGCAGCGCACCGATCATCCACCACCCCGATGTGAAGCGCATGCTGATGACGATGCGCGCCTACACCGAAGGCTGCCGCGCGATGGCGCTGACCGCTGCCGCGGCCTACGACGCCTCGCACCACCATCCCGACAAGGAAGTGCGTGCGCAGAACAAGGCCTTCTACGAGTTCATGGTGCCGCTGGTGAAGGGCTACTCGACCGAAATGAGCCTGGAGGTCACCAGCCTGGGCGTGCAGGTGCACGGCGGCATGGGCTTCATCGAGGAGACCGGCGCCGCGCAGTACTACCGCGATGCGCGGATCCTGACCATCTACGAAGGTACGACGGCGATCCAGGCCAACGACCTGGTGGGCCGCAAGACGGCGCGCGACGGCGGCCAGACCGCCCGCGCCATCGCGCGGCAGATCGAGCAGACCGAAACGGCGCTGGCCGGCAGCGGCAGTGCCGCCGCGCAGGCCATGCTCAAGCGCCTGCGCGTCGCACGCGAGGCCTTCGTGCAGGTGGTCGATTTCGTCGCCGGCAACACCAAGGCCAGCCCGAACGCGGTGTTCGCCGGTTCGGTGCCCTACCTGATGCTCGCCGGCAACGTGATGGCTGGCTGGCAACTGGCGCGTGCGCTGCTCGCCGCCGAACAGCAGCTCGCGCAGGGCGATGCCGATGCCGCCTTCCTGCAGGCCAAGATCGCCACCGCGCGCTTCTACGCCGAGCACATCCTGGCCAAGGCGCCGGGCATGCGCGACAGCATCGTCGACGGTGGCGACAGCGTCACCGCCCTGGCCCTCGAAGCCTTCTGAAGCCCCGAAAACGGAGACTGCATTCGTGTCGCTGCCCCCGATCCTCGCCCGGCTGCCGCTGCCCATCATCGGCTCGCCGCTGTTCATCATCAGCAACCCCAAGCTCGTGATCGAGCAGTGCAAGGCCGGCGTCGTCGGCTCGATGCCGGCGCTCAACGCGCGGCCGGCCGAGCAACTCGACGAATGGCTCGCCGAGATCACCGAGACGCTCGCGGCCTACAACCGCGCGAATCCCGAGCGACCCGCCGCGCCGTTCGCGATCAACCAGATCGTGCACAAGACCAACGACCGGCTCGAGCACGACATGCAGGTCTGCGCCAAATACAAGGTGCCGATCGTGATCACCTCGCTCGGTGCGCGCACCGACATCAACGAGGCCGTGCACGGCTGGGGCGGCATCGTGCTGCACGACATCATCAACAACACCTTCGCGAAGAAGGCGATCGAGAAGGGCGCCGACGGCCTGATCGCGGTGGCGGCCGGCGCCGGCGGCCATGCGGGCGTGAAGAGTCCGTTCGCGCTGATCCAGGAGATCCGCAGCTGGTTCGACGGGCCGGTGGCGCTGTCGGGGTCGATCGCCAGCGGCGGTGCGGTGCTCGCCGCGCAGGCCATGGGCGCCGACCTCGCCTACATCGGCTCGGCCTTCATCGCGACCGAGGAAGCCCGCGCCAGCGAGGCCTACAAGCAGGCGATCGTCGAGGGCACCTCGGACGACATCGTCTACTCGAACCTCTTCACCGGCGTGCACGGCAACTACCTGAAGCCGTCGATCCGCGCGGCCGGCCTGGACCCGGACAACCTGCCCGAGAGCGATCCGAGCAAGATGAGCTTCGGCGGCGGCGAGGGCTCCAAGTCCAAGGCCTGGAAGGACATCTGGGGTTGCGGCCAGGGCATCGGTGCGATCGACAAGGTGGTACCCACGCGCGAGCTGGTCGCCCGCCTGGCCCGCGAATACCAGGACGCCCGGCAGCGCCTGCTCGGCGCCTGAGCGCCGCGGCTCAGGCGAGTTCGGCGTCGGAGTCGCAGCCGGCGCCGGCCGCGATGAGCCGGCGCGCCAGCCACGCCCACGGCGTGCGCGAACCCGTCATGTCCTGCATCAAGCCGCAGCGATAGCGGTGTTCTGCGTCGTTCCATCGCAACGCACGGCAGGCGCCGCTGCGCTTGCGGGAGACCAGCATGCCCACCGGGCAGGGCTCGGCCAGGCAGCACACCCCGCAACCATTGCAGGCTGCGCCCACGGCCGGCTTCAGCGGCGCGTCAGCATGGATGCGGATGATCTGCACGTGGTCGTTTCAAGCCCGGCTGCATTCTGTTTCGACGCTCCGGCCCTCAGTCCTGCGATTTGATGGTCGATAACGGCGGTGTTACAGTCGCGCCCGAGACTTGACAGGTCCTTCCCGTCCCCTTTGCTGGATACAGCCAAGGCGGGTCGCTAGTCCGCCAGCCGGTTAAGCCGTGTCGCGGAAGGTTTTTCAACCCACTACAGCGCTGGAAACCAGTGCGAGAGGTGAGCGAAGATGATGCAGCAATACAGGTCGAACTCGTACCTGTTCGGAGGCAATGCGCCGTACGTCGAAGAGATGTACGAGGCCTACCTCGACAACCCCGGCTCGGTGCCCGACAACTGGCGTGCGTACTTCGATGCGCTCCAGCACGTCCCCGCCACCGACGGCTCGAACGCACGCGACGTGGCCCATGCCCCGGTCGTCGAATCCTTCGCCCAGCGTGCCAAGGCCAATGCGTTCAGCGTCAAGGCCAGCGCCACCGAACTCGCGGTGGCGCGCAAGCAGGTCCACGTCCAGTCGCTGATCGCCGCCTACCGGTCGCTCGGCGCCCGCTGGGCCGACCTCGACCCGCTCAAGCGCCAGGAGCGCCCGAAGATCCCCGAGCTCGAGCCGGGCTTCTACGACCTGAGCGAGTCCGACATGGACATCACGTTCAGCGCGACGAACACCTACTTCACCACCGCCGAGCAGCAGACGCTGCGTGAGATCCTGCAGGCGCTGCGTGAAACCTACTGCGGCTCCATCGGTGCCGAGTTCATGCACATCACCGAGCCGGTCGAGAAGCGCTGGTGGCAGCAGAAGCTCGAGTCGATCCGCAGCAAGCCGAACTTCACCGCCGAGGAGAAGAAGCACATCCTCGACCGCCTGACCGCGTCCGAAGGCCTGGAGCGCTACCTGCACACCAAGTACGTCGGCCAGAAGCGCTTCTCGCTGGAAGGCGGCGAAAGCTTCATCGCCTCGATGGACGCCGTGGTGCAGGGCGCCGGCGTGCGCGGCGTGCAGGAGATCGTGATCGGCATGGCCCACCGCGGCCGCCTGAACGTGCTGGTCAACACCCTGGGCAAGATGCCCAAGGACCTGTTCGCCGAGTTCGACCACACCGCCAAGGAAGACCTGCCGGCCGGCGACGTCAAGTACCACCAGGGCTTCTCGTCCGACGTGACCACCGCTGGCGGCCCGGTCCACCTGAGCCTGGCCTTCAACCCCTCGCACCTGGAGATCGTCAACCCGGTCGTCGAAGGCTCGGTCAAGGCCCGCCTGGACCGCCGTGGCGACAAGGAAGGCGACACCGTGCTGCCCGTGATCGTGCACGGCGACGCGGCCTTCGCCGGCCAGGGCGTCGTGATGGAGACGCTGGCGCTGGCGCAGACGCGCGGCTACTACACCGGCGGCACGGTGCACCTGGTCATCAACAACCAGATCGGCTTCACCACCTCCGACCCGCGCGACACGCGCTCGACGCTGTATTGCACCGACGTCGTCAAGATGATCGAGGCGCCGGTGCTGCACGTGAACGGCGACGATCCGGAAGCCGTGGTGCTGTGCACCCAGCTCGCGCTCGAGTACCGCCAGGAGTTCAACAAGGATGTCGTGCTCGACATCATCTGCTTCCGCAAGCTGGGCCATAACGAGCAGGACACGCCGGCGCTGACGCAGCCGCTGATGTACAAGAAGATCGGCCAGCACCCGGGCACGCGCAAGCTGTACGGCGAGAAGCTGGTGGCGCAGGGCGTGCTGCCGCCCGAGGGGCCGGACGAGATGGTCAAGGCCTTCCGCGCCGCGATGGACGCCGGCAAGCACACCGTCGACCCGGTGCTGACCAACTACAAGAGCAAGTACGCGGTCGACTGGGCGCCGTTCCTGAACAAGAAGTGGACCGACGCGGCCGACACCGCGCTGCCGCTGACCGAGATCAAGCGGCTGGCCGAGCGCATCACCACGCTGCCCGAGAAGTTCAAGGCGCACCCGCTGGTCGAGAAGGTTCTGGCCGACCGCGCCGCGATGGGCCGCGGCGAGATCAACGTCGATTGGGGCATGGGCGAACACCTCGCGTTCGCCTCGCTGGTGGCCAGCGGCTATGCGGTTCGTCTGTCGGGCGAGGACTGCGGCCGCGGCACCTTCACGCACCGCCACGCGGTGCTGCACGACCAGAACCGCGAGAAGTGGGACACGGGCACCTACACGCCGCTGCAGAACGTGGCCGAGGGCCAGGCGCCGTTCGTCGTGATCGACTCGCTGCTGTCCGAAGAAGCCGTGCTCGGCTTCGAGTACGGATACGCGTCGGCCGAGCCGAACACGCTGGTGATCTGGGAAGCGCAGTTCGGTGACTTCGCCAACGGCGCGCAGGTCGTGATCGACCAGTTCATCGCCTCCGGCGAGGTCAAGTGGGGCCGCGCCAACGGCATCACGCTGATGCTGCCGCACGGCTACGAAGGCCAGGGCCCCGAGCACAGCTCGGCGCGCCTGGAGCGTTTCATGCAGCTGGCCGCCGACAACAACATGCAGATCGTGCAGCCGACCTCGGCCAGCCAGATCTTCCATGTGCTGCGCCGGCAGATGGTGCGCATGTTCCGCAAGCCGCTGGTGCTGATGACGCCCAAGAGCCTGCTGCGCAACAAGGACGCCACCTCGCCGCTGTCCGACTTCACGCGCGGCGACTTCAAGACGGTGATCGGCGAGGTCAACGCCGAGATCGTCGCGGACAAGGTCAAGCGGGTGATCGCCTGCTCGGGCAAGGTCTACTACGACCTGGTCAAGGCGCGCGCCGAGAAGAAGCACAACGACGTGGCGATCATGCGCGTCGAGCAGCTCTACCCGTTCCCGCACAAGGCCTTCGCGGCGGAGATGAAGAAGTACCCGAACGCGACCGACGTGGTGTGGTGCCAGGACGAGCCGCAGAACCAGGGTGCCTGGTTCTTCGTGCAGCACTACATCCACGAGAACATGGTCGAAGGCCAGAAGCTCGGCTATGCCGGGCGCCCGGCCTCCGCCTCGCCGGCGGTGGGCTATGCCCACCTGCACCAGGAGCAGCAGAAGACGCTGCTCGACCAGGCCTTCGGCAAGCTGAAAGGCTTTGTTCTCACGAAATAGGCCCACCCCCGGAGCGCCTGACGGCGCTCCCCCTCGAGGGGGCGCCGCCAGCGGCCCGGCAAAGCCGGTTCCGCGGCGGCTGCGCGGTACGAACAACACACCTCTGAAGACACATCATGGCAATCGTTGAAGTGAAGGTTCCGCAACTGTCGGAATCCGTGGCCGAAGCCACCCTGCTGCAATGGAAGAAGAAGCCCGGCGAGCCCGTCGCCATTGACGAGATCCTCGTCGAGATCGAGACCGACAAGGTCGTGCTCGAGGTGCCCGCGCCGTCCGCCGGCGTGATGGCGCAGATCGTCAAGGGCGACGGCGAGAGCTGCGTCAGCGACGAGGTCATCGCCCGCATCGACACCGAAGGACAGGCCGCGGTGAGCCCGCTGGAGGTCAAGCAGGTGGCGGCACCCGACGCGGCGCCGGCGGTTGCCGCGGCGCCGGCCACCGGCGGCAGCAAGGCCGGCGTGGCCATGCCCGCCGCCGCCAAGCTGATGGCCGACAACAGCCTCGCCGCCGGCTCGGTGCCGGGCACCGGCAAGGACGGCCGCGTGACCAAGGGCGACGTGCTCGCCGCGGTGGCTGGTGCTACGGCTGCGCCCGCGGCGCCCAAGGCCGCCGCGCCGGTCGCCGTGGCCGCGGCGCCGGCCGTGGCCAGGCCGCTGCCCGCGGTGGCCGCGCCGACGGCAGCCAACCTGGGCGACCGCCCCGAGCAGCGTGTGCCGATGTCGCGCCTGCGCGCCCGCGTCGCCGAGCGCCTGCTGCAGTCGCAGGCCACCAACGCCATCCTGACCACCTTCAACGAGGTCAACATGGCCCCGGTGATGGAGATGCGCAAGCGCTTCCAGGAGAAGTTCGAGAAGGAGCACGGCGTCAAGATCGGCTTCATGAGCTTCTTCGTGAAGGCCGCGGTGGCGGCGCTGAAGAAGTACCCGGTGCTCAACGCCTCGGTGGACGGCAACGACATCGTCTACCACGGCTACTTCGACATCGGCATCGCCGTCGGTTCGCCGCGCGGCCTGGTGGTGCCGATCCTGCGCAATGCCGACCAGATGAGCTTCGCCGACATCGAGAAGAAGATCGCCGAATTCGGCCAGAAGGCCAAGGACGGCAAGCTCTCGCTCGACGACCTGTCGGGCGGCACCTTCTCGATCAGCAACGGCGGCGTGTTCGGCTCGATGCTGTCGACGCCGATCATCAACCCGCCGCAGAGCGCCATCCTCGGCGTGCACGCGACCAAGGACCGCGCGGTGGTGGAGAACGGTCAGGTCGTCGTTCGCCCGATCAACTACCTGGCGATGAGCTACGACCACCGCATCATCGACGGCCGCGAGGCCGTGCTCGGCCTGGTCGCCATGAAGGAAGCGCTGGAAGACCCGGCCCGCCTCCTGTTCGACATCTGAGGACGGCACGATGAGCGCACAGCAATTCGACGTCGTCGTCATCGGCGGCGGCCCCGGCGGCTACATCGCGGCGATCCGCGCGGCGCAGCTCGGCTTCAACACCGCCTGCATCGACGAGTGGAAGAACGACAAGGGCGGCCCCGCCCCGGGCGGAACCTGCACCAACGTCGGCTGCATCCCGAGCAAGGCGCTGCTGCAGTCCAGCGAACACTTCGAGCATGCCGGCCATTCGTTCGCCGACCACGGCATCGGCCTGAAGGACCTGAGCATCGACGTTCCGAAGATGCTCAAGCGCAAGGACACCGTCGTCAAGCAGAACAACGACGGCATCCTGTATCTCTTCAAGAAGAACAAGGTGACGTTCTTCCACGGCCGCGGCTCGTTCGTGAAGGCCGAGGGCGGCGCCTACGAGATCGCGGTGGCCGGCGACAAGCCGGCCAGCGTGTCAGCGAAGCAGGTCATCGTCGCCACTGGCTCGAACGCCCGCGCGCTGCCGGGCGCTGCCTTTGACGAAGAGAAGATCCTCAGCAACGACGGCGCGCTGCGCATCGGCGCGGTGCCGAAGTCGCTGGGCGTGATCGGCTCCGGCGTGATCGGCCTGGAGATGGGCTCGGTGTGGCGTCGCCTCGGTGCGGACGTCACCGTGCTGGAGGCCCTGCCGGTGTTCCTCGGCGCCGTCGACGAGCAGGTGGCCAAGGAAGCGCACAAGGCCTT
This sequence comes from Chitinophaga pinensis, assembly GCA_943370595.1. GTDB lineage: Bacteria > Pseudomonadota > Gammaproteobacteria > Burkholderiales > Burkholderiaceae_C > Piscinibacter. The sequence goes on along the minus strand of CALRRO020000001.1, from coordinate 152,801 downwards.
CACCAAGCAGGGCCTGAAGATCGAGCTGGGCGTGAAGATCGAGTCGGTCAAGGCCGACAAGAAGGGCGTGACCGTGGCCTATGCGAACGCCAAGGGCGAAGCGCAGACGCTGGCGGTCGACAAGTTGATCGTCTCGATCGGGCGGGTTCCCAACACCATCGGCCTGAATGCCGAGGCCGTCGGCCTGAAGCTCGACGAGCGCGGCGCCATCGTCGTCGACGACGAGTGCCGCACCAACCTGCCCGGCGTGTGGGCGGTGGGCGACGTGGTGCGCGGCCCGATGCTCGCGCACAAGGCGGAAGAAGAGGGCGTCGCGGTGGCCGAGCGCATCGCCGGCCAGCATGGCCACGTCAACTTCAACACCATCCCCTGGGTCATCTACACCAGCCCGGAGATCGCCTGGGTCGGCCAGACCGAGCAGCAGCTCAAGGCCAGCGGCCGCGCCTACAAGGCCGGCAGCTTCCCGTTCATGGCCAACGGTCGGGCGCGAGCCCTGGGCGACACGACGGGCTTCGTCAAGTTCCTCGCCGACGCGGTGACCGACGAGATCCTCGGCGTACACATCGTCGGGCCGTTCGCTTCGGAGCTGATCTCCGAGGCGGTGGTGGCCATGGAGTTCAAGGCCAGCGCCGAGGACATCGCGCGCATCTGCCATGCGCACCCGTCGCTGTCCGAGGCCACCAAGGAAGCGGCCCTCGCGGTCGACAAGCGCACGCTGAACTTCTGATCGAGCCTGCATGGGCGTCCGCCAGCTGTACGAGCAGACGCTCGCCGAGCGCGGCTACGCGGCCGACCCCGCGCAGCTTCGCGCGATCGCCGCGCTCGAGCGATGCGAGAACGAGTGGGCCGACTACAAGGCCCGGCGCAGCAATGCGCTCACCAAGCTGATCTCGCGGCCGCCGATCCCGCGCGGCGTGTACATGTACGGCGGCGTCGGCCGAGGCAAGAGCTTCCTGATGGACTGCTTCTTCAACTCGGTGCCGCTGACGCGCAAGACGCGGCTGCACTTCCACGAGTTCATGCGCGAGGTGCACCGCGAGCTGCAGGACCTCAAGGGCACCGTCAACCCGCTGCAGGAACTGGGTGCGCGCATCGCGCGGCGGCACCGGCTGATCTGCTTCGACGAGTTCCACGTCGCCGACGTGACCGATGCGATGATCCTGCACCGACTGCTCGAATCCATGTTCGAGAACCGCGTCAGCATCGTCACGACCTCGAACTTCCACCCCGACGGCCTGTACCCGAACGGATTGCACCGCGACCGTATCCTCCCGGCGATCGCGCTGCTGAAGGACAAGCTCGAGGTCATCAACGTCGACCACGGCACCGACTACCGGCAGCGCACGCTGGAGCAGGTCAGGCTCTACCACTGCCCGCTCGGCCCCGAGGCCGATGCCGCGATGGCACAGGCTTTCGGGGACCTGGCCGAAGCGCGCGACGAAGACCCGGTGCTGCGCATCGAGCACCGCGAGCTGCGTGCGCGACGCCGCGCCGGCGGCGTGGTGTGGTTCGACTTCAAGACGCTGTGCGGCGGGCCGCGTTCGCAGAACGACTACCTCGAACTCGCCTCGCAGTTCCACACCGTGCTGCTGTCCGGCGTGCCGCACATGCCGCTGCGCATGGCCTCCGAGGCGCGGCGCTTCACCTGGCTGGTCGATGTGCTGTACGACCGGCGCTGCAAGCTCATCATGTCGGCCGAGGTCCCGCCCGAACAGCTCTACACCGAGGGGCCGCTCGCCCACGAGTTCCCGCGCACGGTGTCGCGGCTGGCCGAGATGCAGTCGGCCGAGTTCCTCGCGCTGGAGCGGCGCACCGTGGACACGTCGCTGACATGAGGCGCGTCGTTCGTGCGATCTGGCTGCAGGCCATGTTCCTTGGTGCGTTGGTGCTCGCCTTGACACCCGCCCGAGCCGATGAAGCCGCGGAGCGGGAACGCATCGTCCGCGAGCGCGCCGAGGCCACGGCCCGTCACGATCAGCAGCGCCGCGAGTGCGAGCAACGCTTTGCGGTCACCGCCTGTGTCGACGAGGCGCGTGCCGAGCATCGGCAGACCATGATGCGGCTGCGGCGCCAGGAAGCCCTGCTCGACGAGGCGCAGCGCAAGCAGCGCGCGGCCCAACGCCTGGCCGAGATCGAGCAGAAGACCCGCGAGGAGCGCAGCGCGGCGCCCCGCGCGCAGGCGCAAGCCTCGGCTGCTCAGCACCGCAAGCCGCGAATCCCGGCCGCGGCTGCGTCACGCCCGGGAACATCGGCGTCGGCGGCGTCGCCAGCGAGCGCACCGGAGCGGCGCGCCGGCGAGGAACGCAGCCGGGCCCGCTTCGACGCACGACAGCGCGACGCGGCGGTGCGCCGCGAGACCGCCGAGCAGCGGAGGCTCGAGCGAGAAAAGGGGGGCAAGCCGCCCTCGGCGCCGCTGCCGGACCCGGCCGCGCGCTGAGCGCGGCGCCGGCTGGCGCTCAGCCCAGGGCTTCGACGCGGATCAGCGCCAGCGACAGGTTGTCGCCACCGCCCCGGGCGCGCTGCCGCGCCTTGCTGACCAGCATCTCGCTGGCCTCACGCGGCGGCAGGGCGTGCACGATGGCGCCGAGTTCACGCGGGGTAAAGTAGTGCCACAGGCCGTCGCTGCAGGCGAGCACGCTGTCGCCGATCTCGAGCCGGTCGACATGGCCGACGCTGATCGGCGGGTCCTGGTGCGTGCCCAGGCAACCGGTCAGCAGGTTGGACTGCGGATGGTTGTTGGCCTCTTCCTCGCTGATCGAGCCTTCGGCGACGAGGCGCTGCACGTAGGAATGGTCGACCGTGCGCGCCACCATGTCGGAGCCGCGGAAGTGGTAGACGCGGGAGTCGCCCGCATGCACGAAATGGCACTCGCGCGACGGGCTGATGATGTAGGCCGCGACGGTGCTGTGCGGTTCCTCTTCCGAGGTGATCGCGGTCAGCTTGATCATCAGGTGCGCTTCCAGCACCAGCTGCTTGAGCGCCTCGGCGGTGTCGTCGCGGCTCGGCGCGAAGCGTTCGAAGATCTGCTGCGCGGTGAGGATGACCTGATCGGCCGCCTTGCGGCCGCCGCTCTTGCCGCCCATGCCGTCGGCCAGCACAGCCATCACGCTGCCGGGCACGCGATGGTGGGGGATGATCTGCACCTGGTCCTGCTGGTAGGCCCGGTCGCCGCGGTGAATTCCGGTGGCGGCGGACAGGCGGTAACCGACGGTCGTGGTGCTCATGGTCGAAAACTATAATCCCTCCTGCCTCCGGCGTCGGAGCCTTTTCCGCGACTAAGTCGCGCGCCGATGGACGACAACCTGCATTCCCCGCCTCGACGGCTGATCGAGTTGCGCATCGAACATGCCGACCTCGACGACCTGATCGACCGCGCGGTGATCGAGCACCCGACCGACGAACTCACCGTGCGCCGGCTCAAGAAGCGGCGCCTGGCGCTGCGCGACATGATTGCCCGGCTCGAATCCGAGCTCGACCCGCCCGAGCCGGCATGACGCCGGACGTCCCCCCGAGCCCCGGCGTGCTGGCCGTGGCGTCGCGCGAGGCGCTGTCCAGCGGCGGTGCGCTGGCGCGCGCCGACGAACGCCACGTGGAGCGGGTCGCCCAGCTCGAGATGGCGCAGGCGGTGGCCGAGGCGATCGAGTCGCGCAGCGCGCTCGTCGCCGAGGCCGGCACCGGCGTCGGCAAGACCTTCGCCTACCTGGTGCCGACGCTGCTGTCCGGCGCGCGCGCGCTGGTCAGCACGGCCACCAAGAGCCTGCAGGATCAGCTGTTTCTGCGCGACATCCCGCGGCTGCGCGACGCGCTGCAGATGCCGGTCAGCGTCGCGCTGCTCAAGGGCCGCGCGAGCTACCTTTGCCTGCACCGCATGAAGCAGGCGCGCCAGTCGGCCACGTTGCCCGACCGCTGGGCGGTGCGCACGCTGGCCAAGGTGGAGCAGTGGTCGCACCAGACCAGCAGTGGCGACCTCGCCGAGCTCGACGGCCTGGACGAGCGCAGCAGCGTGATCCCGCTGGTCACCTCGACGCGCGACAACTGCCTGGGCAGCGAATGCGCCGACTTCCGCGCCTGCCACGTCGTCAAGGCCCGGCGCGAGGCGATGGCCGCTGACGTGGTGGTCGTCAACCACCACCTGTTCTTCGCCGACATGGCGTTGCGCGATACCGGCGTCGCCGAGCTGCTGCCCAGCGTCGAGGTGGCGGTGTTCGACGAGGCGCACCAGCTCGCCGAGGCCGGCGTGCAATTCCTCGGCACCACGCTGTCGACAGCCCAGGCGCTGGACTTCGCACGCGACCTGCTCGGCGCCGGGCTGCAGCAGGCGCGTGGGCTCGCGCCCTGGCAGGAGCTGCAGGCGGGTGTCGAGAAGGCGGCGCGCGAGCTGCGCCTGGCCGCCGCGGGCCACCTGCGCGAGCTGCGCGGCACGATCAAGCTGCGCTGGGACGAGCGTGCCGGCCGCGACGACTTCATTGCGGCGCTGCAGGCCGTCGGCCAGGCGGCGGACGCGGCGGGCGAGGCGCTGGACACCGTCTCCGAGCTCTCGCCCGAATTCGGCAAGCTGTCCGAGCGGGCCGGGCAGCTGGCGCAGCTGGCGGATCGGTTTGCGCTCGACGCCGAGGCCGGCCGGGTGCGCTGGATCGACATCTCGCCGCACCAGGCGCGGCTGGTCGAGTCGCCGCTGGACATCCGCGAGGCACTGTCGGAGCAGATGGCCGCCGGCGGCAAGGCCTGGATCTTCACCTCGGCGACGTTGGGCGACGACGATGCGCTGAGCTGGTTCACCGAGCAGGCCGGCCTGGCCGACGCGCGCACCTTGCGCGTCGGCAGCCCGTTCGACTATGCGACGAACGCTCGCCTGTACATCCCGGCCGGGTTCCCGAAGCCGAACGAGCCGGGGCATCCGGTCGCGGTGGCGACGCTGGCGGCTCGCTGCGCCCGCGCGCTGGGCGGCCGCAGCTTCGTGCTGACCACCACGCTGCGCGCGCTGCAGACCATCGCCGAGCGGCTTCGCGCCGAGTTCGAGGCCCAGGGCGACACCTTGCGCGTGCTGCAGCAGGGCGAGGCGCCGAAGCGCGCGCTGATGCAGCAGTTCCTCGCCGAGCCGCGTTCGGTGCTGGTCGGCTCGCAGAGCTTCTGGGAGGGCATCGACGTGCCCGGCGACGCGCTGCAATGCGTGCTGATCGACAAGCTGCCGTTCCCGCCGCCGAACGATCCGCTGGTCGAGGCGCGTGTGAAGCGCCTGGAGGCGCAGGGCCGCAATGCTTTCGCCGACTACTTCATCGCCGAGGCGGCGGTGTCGCTCAAGCAGGGCGCCGGGCGGCTGATCCGCAGCGAGACCGACCGTGGCCTGCTGGTGGTGTGCGACCCGCGCATGGCCGGCATGAACTACGGTCGTCGCCTGCGCGAGGCGCTGCCGCCGATGACCCGCGTGGCCAGCGAGGCCGAGGCGCTGGCCTGGCTGGATTCGCTGGCCGGCGAGGCGCTGCCGTTCTGAGAGCGGCTCGCCCTACCAGACACGCCACCAGGGGCGCTGCTGGGTGGCGTTGCCGCCGTCGGTGAAGCGGCTGCTCGGGAAGTTCTGCGCCAGCACGCGGCGAGCGTCGTCGCGCAGTTCGACGAGGCCGAGGCGGTCGTAGCTCTGCACCATGATGGCCAGCGCTTCTTCGGCCGAGGGCGAGAACTGAAACTCCTGCACCGCCTGCTGCGCCCGGTTCGCTGCCGCCACGTAGGCGCCGCGCCGGTAGTAGTAGCGCGCCACGTGCACCTCGTACGCGGCCAGCGAGTTGACGATGTAGTTCATGCGGACCTGCGAGTCCTCCGCGTAGATCGAACGCGGGAACTGGTCGACGAGCTGCTTGAACGACTGGTACGAATCGCGCGCCGCCTGCTGGTCACGCTCGGACAGGTCGATCGCCGCGAGGCTGCCGAGGATGCCCAGGTTGTCGTTGAAGTTGATCAGGCCCTGCAGGTACAACGCGTACTCGACGCCCGGGCTGGATGGGTTCAGCTTCAGGAAGCGCTCCAGCACCGACAGCGCCTGCGCCTTCTCGCCGGTGCGCCACAGCACGTAGGCGCGCTCGACCTGCGCCTGCTGGGCCAGCGGCGTGCCGGCAGCACGGCCTTCGAGGCGCTCGAGCAGCTTGGCCGCCTTGTCCATCGCGCCGGCCGCCATCTCGTCCTTCGCCTCTGCATACAATTTCTCGGGCGACCACGAGACACTTTCGTCCTGCGGCGTGCTGCTGCAAGCCGCGATCATCAGCGCCGCCGTCAGGCAGGCCGCGCGCAAGCCCAGCGGGCCGATCCAACGCAACACATCCATGGAGTGAGGCCATCCGCGCGAACCGCGGGGCGCCGGTCATGACAAGAGAGCCGGATTATAGGGACGACGCCCTCGACGACGAGGCCAGCGAGCGACGTGCCGCCGTGGTGTCTGCGCAAGGCCATGGCCAGCGGCTCGACAAGTGGCTGGTGGCGATGGCGCCGGAGTTCTCGCGCAGCCACCTGCAGGGCCTGATCGACCGCGGTCACGTGCAGGTCGACGGCGCCGCGGCGCGGGCGGCATCGCAGCGCATGCGGTCCGGCCAGTGCGTCGAGGTGGAACTGGTCGGCAGCGAAGAGAGCCTGGCGTTCCGTCCCGAGCCGATGGCATTGAACATCGTGCACGAGGACGAGCACCTGCTGCTGGTCGACAAGCCGGCCGGCCTGGTCGTCCATCCGGCGCCGGGCAACTGGTCCGGCACCCTGCTCAACGGCCTGCTGGCCCACCATGCCGGCGCCCAGGCGCTGCCGCGCGCGGGCATCGTGCACCGGCTGGACAAGGACACCTCCGGCCTGATGGTGGTGGCCAAGACGCTGCCAGCCATGACGGCGCTGGTTCGCGCCATTGCCGAGCGCACGGTCGGCCGGCAGTACATGGCCATCTGCCACGGCGAACTGCGCGAGGCGGCCTTCAGCATCGAGGCGCCGATCGGCCGCGACCCGAAGTCGCGGGTGCGCATGGCAGTGGTGGGCTCCGGCAAGCCGGCGCGCACCGACGTCGAACGGCGCGCGGCCCGTGACGGCTTCAGCGCCGTGCAGTGCACGCTGCACACCGGGCGCACGCACCAGATCCGCGTGCACCTGGCCTCGAAGGGGCACCCGCTGGTCGCCGATGCGCTGTACGGCGGCGCGCCGGCCCTGGGCATGGCACGCCAGGCGCTGCACGCCTTCCGGCTCAGGCTGGCGCACCCGGTCAGCGGCCAGGCGCTGCAGTTCGAGTCGAGCCCGCCGGCCGACTTCGCCACGGCTTGGCGAGCGCTGACCGAATCGGCATGAGGCGTCGGCGCGACACCGGTCTGCCCTGCATGGGTACAATGCGCGCACCGCACCAGCCCGACTGGCCGATCCACTGAACCGCAGTGGACTCGCCGACAGCCCGGCTGGCATGCTGCCCGATGCGCCCGGAGGCGTGTCGGCCCAAGCCGCCGCAGATTGCGCGGCTCACTTGCAAGAACTTGCCAGACGCAGGGCGTCCCCACCCAGGGTGGTGAGGCCCGCCACGAGCCCGAAGACCAGCCGGATGCACCCGGCCGAGGATTTGACAGGATCCATGAACACACAGGATGCGAAGCGCGTCCTCGAGACCGCGCTCATCTGCGCCAGCCAGCCGATGCCCCTGCGCGACATGCGCACCCTGTTCAACGACGAACTGGGCCCGGACACGCTGCGCGTGCTGCTCGACGAACTGGCGCGCGACTGGGACGGCCGAGGGGTCGAGCTGGTGGCGCTGGCGCAAGGCTGGCGCTTCCAGAGCCGGCCCGAGATGCGCGAGTTCCTCGACCGGCTCAACCCGGAGAAGCCGCCGAAGTACTCGCGTGCGGTGATGGAGACGCTGGCGATCATCGCCTACCGCCAGCCGGTGACACGCGGCGACATCGAGGACATCCGAGGCGTCACGGTGGCCAGCCAGATCATCAAGCAGCTGGAGGACCGCGGCTGGGTCGAGGCGATCGGCTACCGCGAGGCGCCCGGGCGACCGGCGCTGCTGGCCACGACGCGCCAGTTCCTTGACGACCTGGGGCTGGCCAGCCTGGAGCAGTTGCCGCTGCTCGATGGTGCGCCCGCGGCCGGCGCGATGCTTGCCGAGGCGCTGCCTGAGCAGGGCTCGCTGATCGAGGCGCAAGGCGCGCTGCCGCTGGACCTGGAGACGCCGGCCGACACGGCCGGGTCCGCAGCCGAACCGACCGCCGAGCCGACCGACGATCCCGTCGCAGAAGCGGCGGGCGAAGTGGCTGCGCCGGACGAGATTCCTTCCGGCATTGAAGCGGAAAGTGCGGTCACCCCGATCGCCGTTGACACCGAGGTCGCCACGCCGGCGGCCGAACAGAAGACCGAGCCTGCGGCCGACGCCGCCCCGATGGAACCAGAAGCATGAACCTGCCGCCCGAGTCTCAGCCCGAAGCCCCCAACGAGGTGGTCACGCCGGCGACCGAGTCCGACGCGCCGAAGCCCGCGCGCAAGCGGCGCGTGGCGGCCAAGTCCGCACCGGCCGATGCAGAGGGTGAAACCGCTGCTGCCGCCGCGGAAGAACCCGCTGCTGCGCCGAAGCCGCGTCGCCGCAAGGCAGTAGCGGCCGATGCGGCGCCGGCGCCCGACGCGGCTGCCACGGCAGCGGCACCGGCAGCCGAAGTCACAGCGGCAGCACCGGTCGCCGCGCCCCAGGTGGCGCCGAGCACGCCGGCGCCCGCCGCTGCAGCTACCGCCGCACCCTCCGCATCGGCGGGCGACGATGCCGACAGCGCCGACGCAGGCTCCACGGGCGAGGCTGACGGTGGTGAGGGCGGTGAGGGCGGCGAAGCCGGCCGCCGCAGCCGCCGACGCGGTCGCCGCGACCGCGGTCGCGATGGCCGCGGCGAACCGGTGTCTCCCGAGGCCGTGCTGGCGGCGGTGGCCGAGCGCACCGGCGAGTTGTTCGCCGAAGTACTGTCCGGCGCGTATGACGAGGCCGCCCCGGTGCCCGCGCAGGCCGATGCCGAACCCGCGGCCGAAGCGGCCGTGGTGGCCGAGGCCGAAGACGGCGAAGGCGCCGGCATGGCCGCCGATGCCGGCGACGTGGCCGAACCGCACAAGCGCGTGCTGGCCGCCGAACCCGATGCGCCCAAGCTGCAGAAGGTGCTGGCGCAGTCGGGCGTCGGCTCGCGGCGCGACATGGAGCAGATGATCACCGACGGCCGGATCACCGTGAACGGCGAGCCCGCGCACGTCGGCCAGCGCATCTCGTTCGGTGACCGCATCGCGCTGGATGGCAAGCCCGTCAAGGTGCGCATCCAGCCGCCGCCGCCGCGCGTGATCGCTTACCACAAGCCGGTCGGCGAGGTGGTCACGCACGACGACCCGCAGCAACGGCCCACGGTGTTCCGCCGCCTGCCGCGTCTGCAGCACGGCAAGTGGCAGTCGGTCGGCCGGCTGGACATCAACACCGAAGGGCTGCTGCTCTTCACCACCTCGGGTGAACTGGCCAACCAGCTGATGCACCCGCGCTTCGGTGTCGAGCGCGAGTACGCCGTGCGTGTGCTCGGCACGCTGGAGCCGGAGGCCAAGGCCAGGCTGCTCGAGGGTGTCGAGATCGAAGGCCAGACCGCCGCGTTCCGCTCCATCGACGACGGTGGCGGGGAGGGCGTCAATCACTGGTACCGCGTCGTCATCACCGAGGGCCGCAACCGCGAGGTGCGCAAGCTGTTCGATGCCGTGGGCCTGACCGTCAGCCGGCTGATCCGCATCCGCTATGGCAGCGTCGTGCTGCCGCGCGGGCTCAAGCGCGGTGTCTGGGTCGACCTCGGCCCGGACGACGTGCGGGCGATTCGCCGCCTGGCCAGCGGCGCCGGCCGCGAGCCGCCGCGCAACGAGGAGCGCCGCGACGCCCGTGGCGGCAACAACAACAAGCCGCGCAATGAACGCAACGAACGCGGCGACCGTGGTCCGCGCCCGAACGACCGCGGTAACCGCCCGGCGCCGCCGCAACGCCCGCGCGCGGAAGCCCCGGTGGACGAACGCCCGCGCAGCGAGTTCGACGACGACGAGGAATTCGACATCGATCCGTCGACGATCCCGAACCCGCTCGAGCAGACCTTCGACAAGCGCTTCGTGCAGAACCCGCGCAGCCGGGTCGGCGGGCGTGGCTTCGGCCAGGGCGGTGGTGGCTTCGGCCCCGGCGGCAGCAGCCAGCCCACGGGCGGGGGCGGTAAGAAGGGCGGTCCCAAGCAACCCGATCCGATGCAGACCTCGGTCGGCTACATCGGTGCCGATGCCTTCCACCGCAAGGGGCCGCGTGGCGGCCGGGGTGGGCGTGGCGGCAGTGGAGGTGGCGGTGGGGGCTTCGGTGGCTTCGGCGGGGGTGGTGGTGGAGGCGGCGGCGGCGGGGGTGGCGGCCGTCGTGGCCGCTAAGCCCTTGCGACACGGGATTGCCACGCTGCGCGGGCTACAATCCGAAACTTTGCCAAGTTATTGATTCAGGAGAAGAATTCATGGCGCTCGAACGCACCCTTTCGATCATCAAACCCGACGCCGTCGCGAAGAACGTGATCGGCCAGATCTACGCCCGCTTCGAAGGCGCCGGCCTGAAGATCGTCGCGGCCAAGATGGTCCACCTGTCGCGCGGCGAAGCCGAGCAGTTCTATGCCGTGCACAAGGCCCGCCCGTTCTTCAAGGACCTGGTCGACTTCATGATCTCCGGCCCGGTGATGATCCAGGCGCTCGAGGGCGAGAACGCGATCGCCAAGAACCGCGAGCTGATGGGCGCCACCGACCCGAAGAAGGCCGAGAAGGGCACCATCCGCGCCGATTTCGCCGACAGCATCGACGCCAATGCCGTGCACGGCTCCGACGCGCCGGAGACGGCCGCCGTCGAAGTGGCGTTCTTCTTTCCCGGCATGAACGTCTACGCTCGTTAAGACAGCCATGGCCGTCAACCTGCTCGACTTCGATCTCGAGGGGCTGACGGCCTATTGCGAAAGCCTGGGCGAGAAGCGCTTCCGCGCCGTCCAGCTCTACCGCTGGATCCACCAGAAGGGCGAGGCCGACTTCGAGAAGATGTCGGACCTGGCCAAGTCCTTGCGCAGCAAGCTCACCGGTGTGGCCGAGGTGCGCGCCTTGCCGCTGATCAGCGAGCATCGCTCGGCTGACGGCACGATCAAGTGGCTGTTCGACGTCGGTGGCGGCAACGCCGTCGAGAGCGTCTACATCCCCGAAGAAGACCGCGGCACGCTGTGCGTCTCTTCGCAGGCGGGTTGCGCGGTCGGCTGCCGCTTCTGCAGCACGGGGCACCAGGGCTTCAGCCGCAACCTGACGAGCGGCGAGATCGTCGCGCAGCTGTGGTTCGCGGAGCACCGCCTGCGCGGGGCGGACGGCGAACGCGTGATCGACAACGTGGTCATGATGGGCATGGGCGAGCCGCTGCAGAACTACGCGGCACTGGTGCCGGCGCTCAAGACCATGCTCGACGACCATGCCTATGGCCTGTCGCGCCGGCGCGTGACGGTCTCGACCTCCGGCATGGTGGCGATGATCGACCGCCTGCGTGAAGACTGCCCGGTGGCGCTGGCGGTGTCGCTGCACGCGCCGAACGACGAGCTGCGTTCGGAGCTCGTGCCGCTGAACCGCAAGGATGGCATCGACGCGCTGCTCGACGCCTGCGTGCGCTACCTCGACAAGGCGCCGCGCGACTTCGTCACGTTCGAGTACTGCATGCTCGACGGGGTCAACGACACGCCCGAACTGGCCCGCGAGCTGGTGCGCCTGGTCAAGGGCCGGGTGCCCTGCAAGCTCAACCTGATTCCGTTCAATCCGTTCCCCGCCTCGGGGCTGAAGCGTTCGCCTCGCGAGCGCGTGATGGCGTTCGCGAAGGTGCTGCAGGACGCAGGCATCGTCACCACGGTGCGCAAGACACGCGGTGACGACATCGATGCCGCCTGTGGGCAGCTCGCGGGCGAGGTGCAGGACCGCACGCGCGTCCACGAACGGCTGGTGCGTGCCCCGGTGAAGTTGGTGCGGCGTGTGGACCAACACGATAGGCCGTTGCAGGAGACCAAGGCATGAAGGGCATCGCCCGCGCGGTCGGGGTGCTGGCGCTGGCCTGGCTGGCCGGCTGTTCGACGACGACGACGACCACCACCGGCCCGATCAGCGACATGCGCCCGCCACAGGGTGCGGTGCCTGAAGAAGCCGATGCGAAACGTCGCGCGCAGGTTCGGCTGGAGCTGGCATCGGCCTACTTCGGCCGCAACCAGATGGACGTGGCATTGCAGGAGGTCAATCGTGCGCTGGCCGCCGATCCGAACCTGGTCGCCGCCTACAACCTGCGCGGCCTGATCCACGCCAATCTCGACAAGGAGAAGCAGGCTGAGGAGGACTTCCGCCGAGCGCTGGCCATCAATGCGCGCGACGTCGACGCGCTGCAGAACTTCGGCTGGTTCCTCTGCCAGCACAAGCGCTACGCCGAAGGCAACGCGCAGTTCACGCAGGCGCTGGCCTCGTTGCAGCGGCGCGACCCATCTCGCATCCTGCTCGCCCAGGGCGTTTGCCACGCCTTCGCCGGCCAGCTCGAGGAAGCCGAGAGAGTGCTGCAGCGCTCCTACCAGGCCGACCCGACCAATCCGGCGACCTCGGTCAACCTGGCCGAGGTTCTGCTGCGTCGCGGTGAGGCCGAGCGGGCACGGTTCCACATCCGGCGCGTCAATGCCAACTCTTCCTACGTCAGTGCGCAGACGCTGTGGCTGGCGGTACGCATCGAGCAGAAGCTGGGCAACCGCACGGGCGTTCAAGAACTGGGCAAGCAGCTGACGGCGCGGTTCCGCGAAACGCGGGAGGCGACCGCGTTCGAGCAAGGAAAGTTCGATGAGTGATATTCCGGCCGACGCGCCGGCACCGGGTCCGACCACCGCCGGGGCGCTGCTGCGCCAGGCCCGCCAAGCCCAGGGCATGCATATCGCGATGCTGGCGGCCGCCACCAAGGTGCCGCAGCGCAAGCTCGAAGCACTGGAGGGCGATCGTTTCGACGAACTGCCCGACGCGACCTTCACCCGCGCACTCGCGCAGACGGTCTGCCGTGCGCTGAAGATCGATCCGGCGCCGGTGATGGCCTTGCTGCCGAGCCTGCCCGGTCAACGACTCGAGCAGGTCGGCGAGGGCATCAACGCGCCGTTCCGAGAGCGCTCGGCGCCGGCGCAGAGCGGCGACTGGTCATTCATCGGTTCACCCGCCGTGTGGGCGCCGACGCTGCTGCTGCTGATCACCGCGGTCGTCTACTTCCTGCCCGCCGGCACGGTGTCGCTGCCCGGTGCGGGTGGTGCCGCATCCGCGCCGTCGTCGGCGCCGGTGGTGGCAACGGCGTCCTCATCGGTGCCCGCCACGCCGGCTTCGGCCGTGGTGCAGTCGCCGGCCCCTGCCGCGTCGGTGGTGGTCGAGACGGTGCATTCCGCGCCGGCGGCGCCGGACGACGCCGCGAGTGCGCCCGCCTCGGCCGTAGCGCCCGCAGCCGGCGCGCTGCAGCTGCGCGTCAGCGCGGAGTCGTGGGTGGAGGTGCTGGATGCGCGCGGCCAGCCGCTGCTGTCGCGGCTGCTGCAGCCGGGCGAGGCGGTCGGTGTGGACGGTGCGGCGCCGCTGCGCCTGACCATCGGCAACGCCAGCGCCACGCAGGTGTCGTTCCGCGGCAAGCCGGTCGAGCTGACCGGCGTGACGCGAGACAACGTGGTTCGCATGGAACTGAAGTAACGGGGCAGGCATGAACGATCCGCGCGAATCCCTCGACGATTTCATCGAGCCCGCCAGCCCGGCGCAGCGCCGTTCGCATCAGGCCGTCGTGCGCTGGGGCGCACGCGAGGTGACGATCGGCGGCGGTGCGCCGGTGCGCGTGCAATCGATGACCAACACCGACACGGTCGAGGTGATCGAGACCGCCATCCAGGTCAAGGAACTGGCGATCGCCGGCTCGGAGATGGTGCGCATCACCGTCAACACGCCCGAGGCGGCGCAGGCGGTGCCGCACATCCGCGAGCAGCTCGATCGCATGGGCATCGACGTGCCGCTGGTCGGCGACTTCCACTACAACGGCCACCGGCTTCTGACCGACTTCCCGGCCTGCGCCGAGACGCTCAGCAAGTACCGCATCAACCCGGGCAACGTCGGCAAGGGCGACAAGAAGGACAAGCAGTTCGCCCAGATGGTCGAGGTGGCGGCGAAGTACGACAAGCCGGTGCGCATCGGGGTCAACTGGGGCAGCCTCGACCAGGAACTGCTCGCCCAGATGATGGACGAGAACGGCCGCCTGGCCGAACCGCACGCGCCGCAGCAGATCATGTACCGCGCGATCATCACCTCGGCGGTCGAATCCGCCCGGCGTGCCGAGGAGATCGGCCTGCGGCCGGAGCAGATCATCCTGTCGTGCAAGATGTCCGGCGTGCAGGACCTGGTCAGCGTCTACCGCGCGCTGGCGCGGCGCTGCAACTACCCGCTGCACCTGGGCCTGACCGAAGCCGGCATGGGCACCAAGGGCACGGTGGCCTCGACTGCGGCCCTCGCGCTGCTGCTGCAGGACGGCATCGGCGACACCATCCGCGTCAGCCTGACGCCGCAGCCGGGCGAGGCGCGCACGCAGGAAGTCGTGGTCGCGCTGGAGATCCTGCAGTCGCTCGGCCTGCGCTCGTTCAACCCGAGCGTGACCGCCTGCCCCGGCTGCGGCCGCACCACCAGCACCACCTTCCAGGAGCTGGCCAAGCAGATCGACGACTTCCTGCGCGCGCAGATGCCGGTGTGGAAGAGCAGGTACCCCGGCGTCGAGACGATGAAGGTTGCGGTGATGGGCTGCATCGTCAACGGCCCGGGCGAGAGCAAGCATGCCGACATCGGCATCAGCCTGCCGGGCACCGGCGAGGCGCCGGCCGCGCCGGTGTTCATCGACGGCGAGAAGGCGATGACGCTGCGCGGCGAAGGCATTGCGCAGGAGTTCCACCGCATCGTCGAGGACTACATCGAGAAGCGCTTCGGCTCGGCGTCCACGCCGGCCTGACGCGCAGCCCCACCGAACGGCCTGCCGCCCGCATGCGGCAGCGCCCCCGCCGAACCGATCTCCATGGCTGAACCGATCCGCGCCGTCAAAGGCATGAACGACATCCTCCCGCCGGACTCCGCCCGGTGGGAGTGGCTCGAGGACCGCATCCGCACGCTGATGCAGCGCTACGGCTACCTGAACGTGCGCACGCCGATCGTCGAGCCGACCGCGCTGTTCGTGCGCGGCCTCGGCGAGGTGACCGACATCGTCGAGAAGGAGATGTACTCCTGGACCGACTCGATGAACGGTGACCGCCTGTCGCTGCGCCCGGAGAACACCGCCGGCGTGGTGCGCGCGATGACCGAGCACTCGCTGCTGCGCGATGGCGGCCGGCGGCTGTTCTACATCGGCCCGATGTTCCGCCACGAGCGGCCGCAGAAGGGCCGCCAGCGGCAGTTCCACCAGTTCGGCGCCGAGGCGCTGGGCTACGCCGGGCCGGACGTCGACGCCGAGCTGATCCTGATGCTGCGCGCGCTGTGGCGCGAACTGGGCATCGTCGAAGGCCGCGACGTGACGCTGGAGCTGAACAGCCTCGGCCAGCCGCCCGAGCGCCTGGCGCACCGCGCCGCGCTGATCGCGCACTTCGAGGCTCACGCCGAGCAGCTCGACGAGGACGCCAAGCGCCGCCTGCACACCAACCCGCTGCGCATCCTGGACAGCAAGAACCCGGCGATGCAGGCGCTGATCGAGGCGGCGCCGAAGCTGCCGGACTTCCTCGGCGCCGAGTCGCTCGCCCACTTCGATGCGGTGCGCGCCGTGCTCGACGCTGCCGGCCTGGCCTACCGCCTCAACCCGCGCCTGGTGCGCGGCATGGACTACTACAACCTGACCGTGTTCGAGTGGGTGACCGACAAGCTCGGCGCCCAGGGCACGGTGTGTGGCGGCGGGCGCTACGACGGGCTGATCGAACAGCTCGGCGGCAAGCCGGCGCCGGCGGTCGGCTTCGGCATGGGCATGGAGCGTGTGTTGCTGCTGCTGGAGGAACTCGGCGTGGCGCCGCCGCCGGTCGCGCCGGACGTGTACGCCATCGTGCCCTCGGCAGCCGCACTGGTGCCCGCCATGGTCGTGCTCGAGTCGCTGCGCGCGGCCGGGCTGCGGGTGCTGATGAACGCCGGCTTTGCCGGCATGAAGTCGCAGTTCAAGCGCGCCGACGCCAGCGGCGCACGCTACGCGCTGATCTTCGGCGACGACGAGGTCGCCCGCGGCGAGGTGGCCCTGAAGAACCTGCGCGACGCCGCCGCCGCCCAGCGCAGCCTGCCGCTGGCGGGCGCCGCCGCCTGGGCGGCCGACCTCACCACCGCATAATCGCGCCTTTCGACGCTTCACGACGCATCGCATCCGCCATGGCCACCCATCTCGACCTCGAAGAACAAGAACAGCTCGACCAGCTCAAGGCCTTCTGGAAGCAGTACGGCAACCTGATCACCTGGGCGCTGACCCTGGTGCTGGCCGGCTTCGCCGCGTGGAACGGCTGGAACTGGTGGCAGCGTGACCAGGCCGTCAAGGCCGCGGCCATGTTCGACGAACTGGAGAAGGCCGCCATTGCCGGCGAGGCGAGCAAGGCCGCCGGCGTCTTCAAGGACCTGAAGGAACGCTACCCCGGCACGGCCTACGCGCAGCAGGGCGGCCTGCTCGCCGCCAAGGTGCAGTTCGACAAGGGCCAGCCCGATGAAGCCGCCGCGACGCTGGCCTGGGTGGCCGGCAACGCCAAGGAAGCCGAGTACCAGACGGTGGCCCGGCTTCGCCTGGCCGGCCTGCTGGTCGACCAGAAGAAGTTCGACGAAGCCCTCAAGCAGCTCGACGGCGCCACCGCGAAGGAATTCGAGGCGCTGGTGGCCGATCGCCGCGGCGACATCCTGCTCGCCCAGGGCAAGACCGACGAGGCCAAGGCGGCCTTCCGCAAGGCCTGGGACACGATGGACCCCAAGGTCGAGTACCGCCGCCTGATCGACGCCAAGCTGACCTCGCTCGGCGCCGCGCCGCCGGCCGAAGTGCCGAAGACCCTCGGAGCCGCCAAGTGACGCTGCGCCACCCTGTCGCCGGCCGCTGGCTGGCCGGCGCGCTGACCGTGCTGCTGGCGGCTTGCTCGAGCGGGCCGGACAAGCCCAAGCCCAAGCCGCTGGAGCCGATCACCGCACCGATCGCCGGCCGCCAGGCTTGGTCGCAGCGCATCGGCGATGTCGACTTCCCCCTGGCCGTGGCGGTCAACGACGGTGTCTTCACGGTGGCCAGCGGCAACGGCACGGTCGCCGCCATCCAGGCCGACAGCGGCCGCGAGCTCTGGCGCACCAGCGTCGATGGCCGCATCGTCGCCGGTGTCGGCAGCGACGGCCGTTTCGCCGCGGTGGTGACGCGCGAGGGTGACCTAGTCGTGCTTGACGGCGGCAAGCCGCTGTGGCGCAAGGCACTGGGCACCAAGGTCGTGACGGCACCGCTGGTCGCCGGCGAACGGGTGTTCGTGCTCGGCGTCGACCGCCGCATCGTCGCCTTCGACGTGCTCGACGGCCGCAAGCTGTGGAACGTGCAGCGCCCCGGCGAACCGCTGACGCTGGCGCAAGGTGGCGTGCTGGCGCCGTTCAAGAATACGCTGCTGGTCGGGCAGGGGCCGCGGCTGGCCGGTCTCGACCCGCTGACCGGTTCGGTGCGCTGGGAGGTGCCGGTGGCCTCGCCGCGCGGCACCAACGAGGTCGAACGCCTGGCGGACCTGGTCTCGCCGGTGGTTCGCGTCGGCGACAGCGTCTGCATGCGCGCCTTCCAGTCGGCGGTCGGCTGCGTCAACGCCGAGCGCGGCAACCTGCAGTGGAGCAAGACCGGCGGCGGCACCGAGGGCGTGGCCGGCAACGATCAGTTCGTGGTTGGGGCCGACGCTTCGGACCGGTTGACGGCCTGGCGCGCCGCCTCCGGCGAGGTGGCCTGGAGTTCCGAGAAGCTGCTCTACCGCGGCCTCGGCGCGCCGCTGGTGGTCGGGCCGACAGTCGCCTTCGCCGATGCCGAGGGCCTGGTGCACTGGTTGTCGCTCGACAAGGGCGAGCCGGTTCTTCGCCTCGCGACCGACAGCTCCGGCCCGGCCGCGGCGCCTGTGGTCTCGGGCACCACGCTGCTGGTCGTCACGCGCAACGGCGGCCTGTTCGCCTTCCGCCCCAACTGAGCGCCGGGCGCCTGCGTCGATGAAACCCGTCATCGCCCTCGTCGGGCGCCCCAACGTGGGCAAGTCGACGCTGTTCAACCGCATGACGAAGAGCCGCGACGCCATCGTCGCCGACTTCGCCGGGCTGACCCGCGACCGCCACTACGGTGACGGCCGCATCGGCGACCGAGAGTTCATCGCCGTCGACACCGGCGGCTTCGAGCCGACGGCCGAATCCGGCATCGTCAAGGAGATGGCCAAGCAGACGCGCCAGGCGGTGGCCGAGGCGGATGCGGTGATCTTCGTGGTCGACGTGCGGGGTGGGCTGTCGGCGCAGGACCACGACATCGCGAAGTTCCTGCGCACCACCGGCAAGAAGGTGGTGCTGGCGGCCAACAAGGCCGAAGGCATGGTCGAGTCGCCGCTGCTCGGCGAGTTCTACGAACTCGGCCTGGGCGAGCCGCACCCGGTGTCGGCGGCGCACGGGCAGGGCGTGCGCAGCCTGACCGAGGCCGCGCTGGCTGACTTCCCGTTCGAGGAAGACGAGGACGCCGAGCCCGATCCCGATGCGCCGATCCGCCTGGCCGTGGCGGGCCGGCCGAACGTCGGCAAATCGACATTGATCAACACCTGGCTGGGCGAGGAACGGCTGGTCGCCTTCGACCTGCCGGGCACGACGCGCGATGCGATCCACGTGCCCTTCGAGCGTCACGGCCAGAAGTTCGAGCTGATCGACACCGCCGGGCTGCGCCGCAAGGGCAAGGTGTTCGAGGCGATCGAGAAGTTCTCGGTGGTCAAGACGCTGCAGGCGATCGCAGACGCCAACGTGGTGCTGCTGCTGCTGGACGCGACCCAGGGGGTGACCGACCAGGACGCGCACATCGCCGGCTACATCCTCGACAGCGGCCGGGCCGTGGTGCTGGCGGTCAACAAGTGGGACGCCGTCGACGACTACCAGAAGCAGACGCTGCAACGTTCGATCGAACAGCGCCTGGCCTTCTTGAAATTTGCGCCGCTGCTCCACATCTCAGCGAAGAAGCGACAGGGCCTCGGCCCGGTGTGGAAAGCGATTGCCGATGCGCATGCCTCGGCCATCCGCAAGATGCCCACGCCGGTGCTGACGCGCCTGCTGCACGAGGCGGTGGAACACCAGACGCCGAAGCGGGCGGGCATGTTCCGCCCCAAGCTGCGCTATGCCCACCAGGGCGGGATGAACCCGCCGATCATCGTCATCCACGGAAATTCGCTCGAACACGTGACCGATTCGTACAAGCGCTTCCTCGAAGGCCGTTTCCGCGAGCACTTCAAGCTCGTTGGAACGCCGCTGCGCATCGAAATGCGCTCGTCGCGGAACCCGTTCGACGACAAGTGATCAGAACGACTGATCACAAGGTCAATGCGGGGATTCCATCAGCGCGCAGAATCGCTGTGTTAACGTCCCCCTCCTACGAACTTTCATCACGGAGCATATCGTGAGCAACAAAGGGCAACTCCTACAAGACCCGTTCCTGAACCTGCTTCGCAAGGAGCATGTGCCGGTTTCGATCTACCTGGTCAACGGCATCAAGCTGCAGGGCCACATCGAGTCCTTCGATCAGTACGTGGTCCTGTTGCGCAACACCGTCACGCAGATGGTCTACAAGCACGCGATTTCCACCGTCGTGCCCGGCCGTGCGGTGAACTTCCACGCCAACGAATCGACCGAGCAGGCTTGAGTTCCCAGCAAGCCATCGTCGCCGCCAGCGGCCCGGCACGGGCCATCCTCGTCGGCGTCGACTTCGGGGGGCGCGGGCCTTTCGACGCGTCGCTCGACGAACTCGCCCTGCTCGCGGAGTCGGCAGGCGACGCTCCTGTGGCGCGCATCATCGCGCGCCGCAAGGCGCCCGACCCGGCGCTGTTCGTCGGCTCGGGCAAGGCCGACGAGATCAAGGCCCTGGTCGAAGGCCATCGCGCCGAGGCTGTGCTGTTTGACCAGGCTTTGTCGCCGGCGCAGCAACGCAATCTCGAGCAACACCTGGGCTGCGCGGTCGCCGACCGCACCATGCTCATCCTCGAGATCTTCGCCGCACGCGCGCAGAGCCACGAAGGCAAACTGCAGGTCGAACTCGCCCGACTCCAGTACCTCGCGA
Source organism: Chitinophaga pinensis (assembly GCA_943370595.1). Classification (GTDB taxonomy): domain Bacteria; phylum Pseudomonadota; class Gammaproteobacteria; order Burkholderiales; family Burkholderiaceae_C; genus Piscinibacter. The sequence continues at coordinate 132,466 of CALRRO020000001.1, read as the reverse complement.
CGCGCCTGGTGCGGCGCTGGAGCCACCTGGAGCGCCAGCAGGGCGGCATCGGCACGCGTGGCGGCCCGGGCGAGGCGCAGATCGAACTCGACCGGCGCATGATCGACGAGCGCATCAAGACCGTGAAGCGCCGGCTCGAGACCGTCAAGAAGCAGCGCAAGACGCAGCGCCGCGCGCGCGAGCGCAACCAGACCTTCCGCGTCTCGCTGGTCGGCTACACCAACGCCGGCAAGTCGACGCTGTTCAACGCACTGGTCAAGGCACGCAGCTACGCGGCCGACCAGCTCTTCGCGACGCTGGACACCACCACGCGCCAGCTCTACCTCGAGGAGGCCGGGCGGGCGGTGTCGCTGTCCGACACCGTCGGCTTCATCCGCGACCTGCCGCACAAGCTGGTCGAGGCCTTCGAGGCGACGCTGCAGGAAGCCGCCGACGCCGACCTGCTGCTGCACGTCGTCGACTGCGCCAGCCCGGTGCTCGACGAGCAGATGGCCGAGGTCGAGCGGGTGCTCGACGAGATCGGCGCCGGGCAGATTCCGCAGGTGCTGGTCTTCAACAAGGTGGACCGCCTGGAAGAGAGCCAGCGGCCACGCCTGCTGCGCGACCAGATCGAGCGCTCCGGCGGCCAGCGCGTGCCCCGCGTGTTCGTCAGCGCGCTGGACGGCACCGGCCTGGCCGAACTGCGCCAGGTGCTGACCGAAGCCGTGCTCGGCACGGCAATCGACGATGCATCGGCCTTCGCCGGCGACGTGCGCTTCACGCCCGTCGACGATGAGGCCACCGGTGCCCAGACACACACAGAGACAACGGCTTCGACCGGAACCTTCGATCCCCACCCCACACCATGAATCCCCTGCACGCCCTTCGCGTCGCGGCCGGACGGCTGCTCAGCAACGGCCGCAACGACGGCCCGCCTGACCTCGACGAACTCTGGCGCGACTTCAATCGCAAGCTCGGCGGACTGTTCGGCGGCAAGGGCGGCGGCGGATCGCGCCCCAACGGCCCTTCCGACGACGGCGGCGGCCCGAACAACTTCCAGCCCGACATGAAGAGTGCGGGCATCGGTGCCGGCCTGATCGCCGGCGTCGTCGCACTGATCTGGCTGGGCAGCGGCTTCTTCATCGTGCAGGAAGGCCAGCAGGCGGTGGTCACCTCGTTCGGCAAGTTCAGCCACACGGCCGACGCCGGCTTCCAGTGGCGCATGCCGTACCCGTTCCAGGCCCACGAGACGGTCAGCGTGACGCAGCTGCGTTCGCGCGAGGTCGGCCGCAACGCGGTGATCCAGGCCACCGGGCTGCGCGACTCGTCGATGCTGACGCAGGACGAGAACATCATCGACATCCGCTTCACGGTTCAGTACCGGCTGAAGGACGCACGGGCTTTCCTGTTCGAGAACCGCGACCCGGAAGAGGCGGTGACGCTGGCCGCCGAATCGGCGGTGCGCGAGATCGTCGGCCGAACCAACATCGACGCCGTGCTGTACGAGCAGCGCGACGCGATCGCCGCCGAACTGGTCAAGTCGATCCAGAATCAGCTCGACCGCCTGAAGACCGGCATCGTGATCGCCAACGTCAACATGCAGAGCGTGCAGCCGCCCGAACAGGTGCAGGCGGCGTTCGAGGACACGCTGAAAGCCGGCCAGGACGGCGACCGCCTGAAGAAGGAAGGCCTGGCCTACGCCAGCGACGTGATCCCGAAGGCCCAGGGCACGGCCGCGCGCCTGCGCGAGGAGGCTGAGGGCTACAAGGCGAGCGTCATCGCGCAGGCCGAGGGTGATGCGCAGCGCTTCAGCCGCGTGCTGACCGAGTACCAGAAGGCGCCGGGCGTGACGCGCGACCGGCTCTACATCGAGACGATGCAGCAGGTCTACTCGAATGTCAGCAAGGTGATGATCGACAGCCGCAACAACTCCAACCTGCTCTACCTGCCGCTGGACAAGCTGATGCAGCAGGCCGGCGCCACGGCGGTCGCGCCTGCCGCCGCGCCCGCCGCCGCGCCGGCGGCCGAAGCACCGAGCACGACCGCCCCGGCCGACTCGCGTTCGCGTGACGGCCAGCGCAGCCGCGAGCGCGACAGCCGCTGAGCCGCAGGAGAGCAACAACATGAATCGCATCGGACTCATCGTCGGCCTCGCGCTGCTCGCGCTGATGGCGGCCGCCTCCACGCTGTTCGTCGTCGATCAGCGCCAGGTGGCGGTGATCTACGCCCTCGGCGAGATCAAGGAAGTCATCACCGAGCCGGGCCTGAAGGTCAAGCTGCCGCCGCCGTTCCAGAACGTCGTCTTCCTCGACCGCCGCATCCAGACCCTGGACAGCCCGGACACCCGGCCGATCTTCACGGCCGAGAAGAAGAGCCTGGTGATCGACTGGCTGGTGAAGTGGCGTGTCGCCGAGCCGCGCCAGTTCATCCGCAACAACGGCACCGACATCCGCAACCTCGAGACGCGCCTGGCGCCGGTGGTGCACGCCGCGTTCAACGAGGAGGTGACCAAGCGCACCGTCGGCGGCGTGCTGTCGATCGAGCGCGACAAGGTCATGCAGGACGTGCGCGGCCGCCTCGAGGACGACGCCAAGTCCTTCGGCATCGAGATCCTCGACGTGCGGATCAAGCGCGTCGACTTCGTCGCCAACATCACCGACTCGATCTACAGCCGCATGCGCTCCGAGCGACAGCAGGTGGCCAACCAGCTTCGTTCGACCGGTGGCGCCGACGGCGAGAAGATCCGCGCCGACGCCGACAGGCAGCGGCAGATCATCGTCGCGGAGGCCTACCGCGACGCGCAGAAGGTCAAGGGCGATGGCGACGCCAAGTCTTCGGCCATCTTCGCGGAGGCCTTTGGCCGAGATCCGCAGTTCGCCGAGTTCTATCGCAGCCTCGAGGCCTACCGCGCCAGCTTCCGCAACAAGGGCGACGTGATGGTGCTCGACCCGAACAGCGAATTCTTCCGTGCGATGCGCGGCTCGTCGCCGGCACCGGCGGCGCCGGCCCCCGCGAAGAAGTAGCGCCCGGTGAGCGCGGGCTTCTGGGACCTGCTGCTCGCCTCGGCCGCGCTGATGCTGGTGCTGGAGGGGCTGCTGCCCTTCTTCAGCCCATCCGGCTGGCGCCGGCTGTTCGAGCAGGCGACGCAGATGTCCGACGGGCAGATCCGCTTTCTCGGCCTGTCGAGCATGCTGCTCGGCGTGGTGCTGCTGCTGTTGTTCTGGAGTTGATCCGGATCCGGAGCGGGGTGGGGCGGCCGGTACAATCGCCGTTTTAAATCCCCCCGCTTTCTCTCATGTCTTCTGCTTGGCTGCTGCCCGAGCACATTGCCGATGTCCTGCCCGCGCAGGCCAGACACATCGAAGAACTGCGGCGGGGCCTGCTCGACGTGGCGCGCTCGTTCGGCTGCGAACTGGTGATGCCACCGCTGATGGAGCACATCGAGTCGCTGCTTTCGGGCACCGGCCGCGACCTCGACCTGAAGACCTTCAAGCTGGTCGACCAGCTCAGCGGCCGCACGCTGGGCGTGCGCGCCGACGCGACGCCGCAGGTGGCCCGCATCGACGCGCACCTGCTCAACCGCGCCGGCGTCACCCGTCTGTGCTACTGCGGCCCGGTGCTGCACACCCGGCCTTCGGGCATGCAATCGACGCGCGAACCCTTGCAGTTCGGGGCCGAGATCTACGGCCATGCCGGCCTCGAGGCCGACCTGGAAGTGCAGGACCTCGCGCTCGATTGCCTGCGCGGCGCCGGTCTGGTCGATGCGACGCTGGACCTGGCCGATGCGCGCATCGTGCGGGCACTGCTCGACGGCGTCGACGGTACGCGGCGTGCCGACATCCTGGCGGCGCTGGCGGCCAAGGACGTCAGCGCGCTCGGCGAACTGAGTGCGACGCTGTCCGAGCCCGTGCGGCGGGCGCTGGGCGCGCTGCCAAGCTTCTACGGTGGCGAAGAGATCATCGCAGCGGCCCGCGAGGCGTTGCCGGCACTCGCCCCGGTGCGCGCTGCACTCGACGACCTGACCACGCTGGCGCGCCATGCGCGCCAGGCGCATCCCGAGGTGCGCGTCGGCTTCGACCTGGCGGACGTCGGCGGCTCGGCCTACTACAGCGGTGCGCGCTTCGCGATCTACGCCAAGGGCTCGAGCGACGCCGTGGCGCGCGGTGGCCGCTACGACGAGGTCGGCGCCATCTTCGGCCGCAACCGGCCCGCGGTGGGCTTCAGCCTCGACCTGAAGGAACTGGCGCAGCTGGTTCCGGGGCGCGGCGGGCGGCCGGCGGTGCGTGCGCCGTGGTCAGAAGATGCCGGCCTGCGTGCCGCGGTGCGGCGCCTGCGCGAGCAGGGCGAGACCGTGGTGTGCATCCTGCCGGGGCACGACCACGAGGGCCAGGAGTTCGAGTGCGACCGCGAGCTCGTCGCCGTGGCCGGCCAATGGGCAGTGCGCGCGCTGTGAGCGCCGCGCGACTGTGAATCAGCAGTTTCGAGTGAATCCCGACATGCAGCAGAACATCGATTCGAGCGCCGGCCACAACGTCGTCGTCGTCGGCACCCAGTGGGGCGACGAAGGCAAGGGCAAGGTGGTGGACTGGCTGACCGACCACGCCGAAGCGGTGGTGCGTTTCCAGGGCGGCCACAACGCCGGCCACACGCTGGTCATCAAGGGCGTGAAGACGGCGCTGCAGCTGATCCCTTCCGGGATCATGCGCGACGGCGTGGCCTGCTTCATCGGCAACGGCGTGGTGGTCGATCCGACCCACCTGCTCTCCGAGATCGAGCGGCTCGAGGGCATCGGTCTGGACGTGCGCTCGCGGCTGTTCGTCAGCGAGTCGTGCCCGCTGATCCTGCCCTTCCACGTCGAGGTCGATCGCGCGCGCGAGGCGCTGCGCGAGACCAGCGGCGCCGGCAAGATCGGCACCACGGGCAAGGGCATCGGCCCGGCCTACGAGGACAAGGTGGCGCGCCGCGCGCTGCGTGTGCAGGACCTCAAGCACCCGGAGCGCTTTGCGACCAAGCTGCGCGAGCTGCTGGCGCTGCACAACGTGGCGCTGTCGGGCTACCTGAAGTCCCAGCCGCTGGAGTTCCAGCCGATCTACGACCTGGCGATGAAGGTCGCCGAGCAGCTCAAGCCGATGATGGCCGACGTCGGCTACATGCTGCACACCATCAACCAGCGCGGCGGCAACATCCTCTTCGAGGGTGCGCAGGGCACGCTGCTGGACATCGACCACGGCACCTATCCGTACGTCACCTCGAGCAACTGCGTGGCCGGCAATGCGGCGGCGGGCTCCGGCGTCGGCCCGGACATGCTGCACTACATCCTCGGCATCACGAAGGCGTACACCACGCGCGTGGGCAGCGGGCCGTTCCCGACCGAACTGCCGATGGACGAGCCCGGCGCGGTGGGCCACCACCTGTCGACGGTGGGTCAGGAGCGTGGCACCGTGACCGGCCGGCCGCGCCGCTGCGGCTGGCTGGATGCCGCGGCGCTGAAGCGCTCGATCATCATCAACGGCATCTCGGGCCTGTGCATCACCAAGCTCGACGTGCTCGACGGGCTGTCGGAGATCAAGGTCTGCGTCGGCTACGAACTGCACGGCAAGCGTGTCGACATCCTGCCGCTGGACGCCGACGACGTGGCCGCCTGCGTGCCGATCTACGACAGCTTCCCGGGCTGGACGGAGACCACCTTCGGCGTGACTGAGTGGGACAAGCTGCCGCTGAATGCGCGCCGCTACCTCGAGCGCGTGCAGGAGTTCATCGGTGCACCGATCGACATGGTCTCCACCGGCCCGGACCGCGTGCACACCATCCTGCTCAAGCACCCGTATCGCGGTTGATCGTCTTCCGCGCCGCAGCCCCCACTACATCTGGAGTGCCTTCATGTTGACCGACGACGGCAAACACCTGTACGTCTCCTGGGACGAGTACCACATGCTGATCGAGCGCCTGGCGCTGAAGGTGCATGCCTCGGGCTGGGCCTTCGACCAGATCCTGTGCCTGGCGCGCGGCGGCATGCGCCCGGGTGACGTGCTCTCGCGCGTGTTCGACAAGCCGCTGGCCATCATGTCGACGAGTTCATACCGTGCCGATGCCGGCACGATCCAGGGCCGCCTCGACATGGCCAAGTACATCACGCTGCCCAAGGGTGAACTGGCCGGGCGCGTGTTGCTGGTCGACGACCTGGCCGACTCGGGCGTGACCTTGCGTGCGGTGGTGGACCGGCTGCGCGGCATGCCGTCGATCAGCGAACTTCGCTCGGCGGTCATCTGGACCAAGGGCGTGTCGAGCTACACGCCTGACTACTACGTCGAACTGCTGCCCACGAGTCCATGGATCCATCAGCCGTTCGAGGAATACGACGAACTGCGCCCGGACGGCCTGGCGAAGAAGTTCGTCATCTGAGCTGCCCTGAAAGCCGCTCCCACAAGCAAAAAGGCCAGCGCGACTGCGCTGGCCTTCTCTTCACTCTGTCTATCATCTGGTGCCCAGGAAGGGACTCGAACCCCCACGGTGTTACCCGCTAGTACCTGAAACTAGTGCGTCTACCAATTCCGCCACCTGGGCATTTCAGGAAGTCTTGGATCATATCATCAAAACAAACCAACACACAACAGCCCCCGCCGTCGGCGCCGAACTGATGAGCGAAATCGAGGGCACGGTGCAAGGGCACCGCGACGGCCACGGTTTCCTCGTCCGCGACGACCGGCAACCCGACGTCTACCTATCGCAGCAGGAGATGCGCGCGGTGCTGCACCGCGACCGCGTCAAGGTGCGCGTCATCCGCTACGACCGCAAGGGCCGGCCCGAAGGGCGCATCCTCGAGATCCTCGAGCGCCGCAAGTCGCCGATCATCGGCCGGCTGCTGCACGAAGGCGGCATCTGGCTGGTCGCGCCGGAAGACAAGCGCTACGGCCAGGACATCATGATCCCGAAGAACGCGATCGCGAATGCGACCGCGGGCCAGGTGGTCGCGATCGAGCTGACCGAGACGCCGTCGATGTACTCGCAGCCGGTCGGCCGCGTCACCGAGGTGCTCGGCGAGATCGACGATCCCGGCATGGAGATCGAGATCGCGGTGCGCAAGTACGAGGTGCCGCACCGCTTCTCGCCCGAGACGCTGGCGCAGGCCGCCGCCCTGCCGGAGAAGATCCGCGCCGCCGACCGCAAGAATCGCATCGACCTGACCGACGTGCCCTTGGTGACGATCGACGGTGAGGACGCACGTGACTTCGACGACGCGGTGTACTGCGAGCCGGCCAAGATCGGCCGCACCAAGTCACCCAATGGCTGGCGCCTGATCGTCGCGATCGCCGATGTCAGCCACTACGTGAAGCCGGGCGAGCCGCTCGACGATGATGCGTACGAACGTGCCACCTCGGTCTACTTTCCGCGCCGCGTCATCCCGATGCTGCCGGAGAAGATCTCCAACGGCCTGTGCTCGCTGAACCCGAACGAGGACCGGCTCGCGATGGTCTGCGACATGCTGGTCACGGCCACCGGCGAGGTGCACGCTTACCAGTTCTTCCCGGCGGTGATCTGCTCCCACGCGCGCTTCACCTACACCGAGGTGGCGGCGATCCTGGGCAACACCCGCGGCCCCGAGGCGGCGCGGCGCGGCGAACTGGTGCCGCACCTGGTGCATCTGCACGAGGTCTACCGGGCGCTGCTGAAGGAACGCGGCAAGCGCGGCGCGATGGACTTCGAGACCACCGAGACGCAGATCGTCTGTGACGAGAACGGTCGCATCGAGAAGATCGTGCCGCGCACCCGCAACGATGCACACCGGCTCATCGAGGAGGCGATGCTCGCTGCCAACGTCTGCTCGGCCGACTTCATCGCGCAGGCCAAGCACCCGGCGCTGTACCGCGTGCACGAAGGCCCGACCCCGGAGAAGCGAACGCTGCTGCAGAACTACCTGAAGGCGCTGGGCCTCGGCCTGTCGGTCAGCGACGACCCGCAGCCCAAGGAGTACCAGGCCATCGCGGCTGCCGTGAAGGACAGGCCCGACGCGCTGCAGATCCACACCATGCTGCTGCGCTCGATGCAGCAGGCGATCTACACCGGCACCAACGCGGGCCACTTCGGCCTGGCCTACGACGCCTACACGCACTTCACCAGCCCGATCCGGCGCTACCCCGATCTGCTGGTGCACCGCGTGATCAAGGCCTTGCTGCATGGCAAGCGCTATCACTTGCTCAGCGGCAAGCTGGAGGAGGCGCCGAAGGTTCGCCATGCCGGCAAGACGCAGCGCGCGCCGAACCAGGAGCTCGAGCACTGGGAGACCGCGGGCGCGCACTGCAGCGCCAACGAGCGCCGCGCCGACGAGGCCTCGCGCGACGTCGAGGCCTGGCTGAAATGCCGCTACATGCGCGAGCACCTCGGCGAGGAGTTCGCCGGCACGGTCAGCGCGGTGACCGGCTTCGGCCTGTTCGTCACGCTCGATTCGCTGTACGTCGAAGGCCTGGTGCACATCACCGAGCTGGGCGGCGAGTACTACCGCTTCGACGAAGCCCGCCAGGAACTGCGCGGCGAGCGCAGCGGCGTGCGCTACATCATCGGAGCGCGGGTGCGTGTGCAGGTCAGCCGGGTCGACCTCGACGGCCGGCGCATCGACTTCCGCATGGTGCGCGAAGGCGAGGACGATGCGACGCGCTTGCGCGCGCGCCGCGACAGGACGCCCGACCGCAACGAAACGGCGGCCGAGGAACTGGCGCGCGTGAAGACCACCGATCGCGCTGTCAAGGCGGCCACCAAGGCGAAGAGCCGCGGCGGCAAGCCGGCACACCCGGTCAAGGCGGCGAAGTCGACGGCGCGAAAGGCCACCGGCACGACACGCGGCGCCAAACGGCGCTGAGGCCGTTCAGCGCGCAGGTGGCAGGACGGGTGGCTGTGCCATCCGCTCGATCAGGTCGGCCGCGCGCAGCACCGGAAGCCCGGCGCTCTCGGCCGCCAGGCCGTGGCGCCAGACGCAATGAACCGCTGCGTGATGGGCTTGCGCGCTCGCGGCTGCCCGTTCGCGCTGCGACCAGTCGCCGCCGATCCAGCCGGCCAGCACATCGCCAGTGCCGGCCGTCGCCAGCGCGGCATTGCCGCTGCTGTTGATGTGAGGCACCCGGCCGGGCGAGGCGATCACCGTGCCCGAGCCCTTGAGCACGACGACGGCATCGAGCGAAGCGGCCAGTTCGGCGGCCGCGCCCAGGCGATCGGACTGCACGGCAGCGGCGCTGCGGCCCAGCAGGCGCGCAGCCTCGAGGGGATGCGGCGTCAGCACCGTGGCCGCACCGCGGCCACCGCGCGCCACGAGCGCCCGACGCAGGCTGTCGTCCACAGCGATGGCATTCAGCGCATCGGCGTCGAGCACCAGGCGGCCCGCAGCAGCGAGCAGGCGGGGCAGCCCCACGCGCACCGCATCCCCGCCGCCGCAGCCGCAGACGACGGTGCTGCTCGCCAACATCGCAGCCTCGGTGTGGGTCGACCAGCCGCGGCGCAGCATCAGCTCGGGCCGCGCCGGGTCGAGCGCCGGCGCGCCAGGGCCGAGCAGATCGACATAGACACGACCGGCGCCAGCGGCCAGCGCGGCGCGTGCCGCCAGCAGCGCTGCGCCGGCCATGCCCGGCGCCCCGCCAACCACCGCCACGTCGCCGAAGCTGCCCTTGTGCTGAGCGTGGTGGCGTGGCGGCAGCACCTCGCTGTCTGCGCCGCCAAGCCAGGCATTGGGTGACTGCGTGGTGGTGTCCACGCCGAGGGTGTCGAACCACACCCTGCCGGCGTGGTCGCGTCCGGCGGCGGTGAAGAGTCCGGGCTTGAGCGTCAGAAGGCTCAGCGTGTGCTGCGCCTGCACGCAGTCGCCCAGCGGCTGGCCGCTGCGGGCATCGAGGCCGGAGGGCAGGTCGATCGCCAGCACCGGGCAGGGCAGGCCGTGCAGGCTGCAGATCGCATCCTGCAATGCGCCTTCGGCGGCACGGTTGGCACCGAGGCCGAGCAGGGCGTCGATGGCCAGATCGTCCGAGGTCAGCTCCATCGAAGGCGTGCGCACGATGGGCACTCCGGCGTCACGCGCTCGGGCCAGTGCATCGATGGCGTCGTCGGCTGTCGGTTCGCCGTGCAGCACCACCTCGACCGCCTTGCCGGCGCGCTGCAGGTGGATCGCCGCATCCAGCCCGTCGCCACCGTTGTTGCCAGTACCGGCCACCACGCGCACGCTGCGGGCATGCGGGGCGAGCGCCAAAGCGAGCCGCGCCACTGCAGCGCCGGCACGCTGCATCAGTGCATGCGGCGGCAAGCCGGCCAGCGCAGCCGCTTCGATGCGCCGCGTTTGCGGCACGTCGAAGAGTGGCTGGTCCGGGCTGAAGGCGGTGAGGCGTCGCATCGGCTGCGAGCGTATCAGCGCAGGCGGGCGATCCCCAGTCCGTCGAGGCTGATCGGCGCCTCCTGGCCGGCCAGGGTCTGCGCCAGCGCAAAGGCCGAGCCGCAGGCCAGTGCCCAGCCGCTCGAGCCGTGACCCAGGTTGAGCCAGACGCCGTCGATGCCGCTGGCGCCAAGCACGGGCGGGCCGTCTGGCAGCATCGGCCGCGCCCCTTTCCAGCGCTGCACCTGGCTCATGCGGCCGGCGCCGGGGAACCAGTCGTTGAGCACCTTGTAGAGCGTGTCCAGCGCTGCGCGGTCGTACTTCTCCGGCGTGCCGCCCAGTTCGGCGCTGCCGGCCACGCGGATGCGCTGGCCCAGGCGGCTGATCGCCACCTTGTAGCGCTCGTCCATCAGCGCGGCACGCGGCGCGCGTTCGGAGGGCAGGTCGTCGGGTCGCAGCGGCGCGGTGATCGAGTAGCCGTGCACCGCGCGCAGCGGCAGCTTCAGGCCCAGCGGGCGCAACAGGTCCGGCGCACCCATGGCAGCGCAGACGACGACGGCGTCGAAGTCCTCGGTGACCGGTTCGAGCGGCGCCGGCTCGGTGGCCGGGCCGCCATTGCTTGACGACGAGGGCTCGATCAGCAACTGAGTGGACTCGGCCGGCGGCAGGTAGCGATGCACCACCTGCGGCGTGCGCCCCGGCACCAGCCGTTGCACCTGGGTGTGGAAGCACCAGCGCACGCCCAGCTTCTGCGCCTCGGTGCGCAGCAGGTGGGCGAACTGCCGGCAATTGCCGACCTCGTCGTCGGGCAGGTGGATGCCGGCGTGCAGCGCGGTGTCGGGGTTGAGCCCGGGCTCGATCTCGCGGCAGCGCGCCGCGTCGACGAGGTGGAATCGACCACCCAGTTCGGTCAGCAGCTTGAGGCCGGGGCGCGCCGATGCGAGCTCGGCGGCGCTGCGCAGCAGCACCAGGTAGCCGGTCTCGTGCTCGAACTCGAGTTGCAGTTTTTTCGTCAGCTCGTGCAGGCGTGCGCGGCTGAACGACGCGAGCCGCTGCATGGCGGTGCGGTTGGCCTGCCAGACTTCGGGGCTGCAGGCCCGCCACCAGCGCCACAGCCAGCCGAGCAGCGCAGGATCGAGGCTGGCGTGCACGCGCACCGCCGTATGGCGGCTGAACATCGCGCGCAGCACCTTGGCCGGCATGCCCGGGGCGGCCCAGGGCGTGACGTAGCCCGGGGCGATCACCCCGGCATTGGCGAAGCTGGCTTCGGCGGCGACGCTGCCGCGGCGCTCGAAGACCGTGACCTCGTGGCCGCCGGCCGCGAGTTCGTAGGCCGTGGTGACGCCGACGATGCCGGCGCCGATGACTGCGACGCGCATGTCAGCGCTGCTGCGGCGTGGCGGCCGCCTGCAGGCTCGCTTCGATGGCCAGCGAGGCGTCGAGCACGGCGTCGTCGCGCAGCGCTGCGCCCCACACCATCAGTCCGACCGGCATGTCGCCGTCGTGATGGCAGGGCAGAGAGAGCGCGCAGCCGTCGAGGAAGTTGATTGCACTCGGATTGCGCAGCAGCATGGCATTGGTGGCGAAGAATGCGTCGTCGCTGGCAAGCAGCGGCGCGATGGGGGGCGCCACGATCGGCACGGTCGGGCTGAGCATGGCGTCGAAGGGAGTGATCGCGGCTTCGACGCGCGCGATCCAGTCGCGGCGCGCCCACATCAGCTCGACGTAGTCGGCTGCAGTCATCTTCTCGCCGCGGCGAATGCGCAGAGCCACACGCGGGTCGTAGCGGTCGCCATCGCTGGCCAGGCGGGCGCGGTGCCAGGCCCAGCTTTCCGCCGCAGAGAAGCCGCCGCTGGCATTGAGGCCGGCGAGCTCGGCCAGCGGCGCGAGCGGGATCTCCTCGACCGCCGCGCCCGCGCTGCGCAGCGCCGCCAGCGTGCGCGCGAACGCGGTGGCGACGGCAGGTTCCAGGGCATCGAGCATCACGGTCGTCGGCACGCCGAATCGAAGCGCCGACAGTGGCTTGCCGGTGAGCGCGACCCGGCGCTGCGCCAGCACTTCGTGCAGCACGATCGCGTCGCGCACCGAGCGGGTGATTGCGCAGACAGTGTCCAGCGTCGTCGACAGTGGGATGGCACCGTCGGTTGGTACCAGCCGGGCGGTGTTCTTGAAGCCGACCAGGCCCTGCAGCGCAGCGGGAATGCGGATCGAGCCGCCGGTGTCCGAACCCAGCGCCGCCCAGGCTGCGCCGGCCGCGACGCTGACGGCACCGCCCGAGGTCGAACCGCCGGGGATTCGCGGCGTGGCATCGAGCCGGGCGGTCGAGGCGTTTGCCGGCGTGCCGTGGTGCGGATTGATGCCGACGCCGGAGAAGGCGAACTCGCTCATGTTGGTGCGGCCGATCAGCGCCGCGCCGGCGGCGCGCAGCCGCGCGACAGCGGGGCAGTCGGCCAGCGCGGGTGCCGCCTCGGCCAGGGCCGCGCTGGCCGCCCGCGTGGACTCGCCGGCCACATCGAACAGGTCCTTGATGCTGACGGCCAGCCCGGCCAGCGGAGCGTTCGGCGGTGCCGCGCTCGCCGCAGCGAGGGCGCTGTCGAACGAGGTCGAGACAAAGGCGTGGCGGCAGGCGTCGCCGCGGGCCGCGGCGATGCTGTCTTCCATCGCGCTGCGGGCCGTCAGGGCGCCGCTGGCGATGCGCGCCCGGGTGGCGCAGAGGTCGTCGGCCATGTGGCGTGCTACAATCTTCGGGTTTGTCTGGGGGCTCACCCCGGATGAATCAATCGCGAAGCCGGCCACTGAAAGGTGTTGCGGCGCCGCTTTCGACTCAAGTGTGTCGTGAAGTGTCGCCGCGATTCGGGCCGGATTCTAGAACCAACCTTTGGAGTCCCTATGACGATCAGCATGCGTGAAATGCTGGAAGCCGGTGTGCACTTTGGCCACCAGACGCGCTTCTGGAATCCCAAGATGGCCCCGTACATCTACGGCCATCGCAACAAGATCCACATCATCAACCTCGAGAAGACGCAGCCGCTCTTCAACGAGGCCACCAAGTTCATCCGCCAGCTCGCTGCCCGCCGCGGCACGATCCTGATGATCGGCACCAAGCGCCAGGCGCGCGAAGTGATCGCCCTGGAAGCGCAGCGCGCCGGCATGCCCTACGTCGACCAGCGCTGGCTCGGCGGCATGCTGACCAACTTCAAGACCGTCAAGGGGTCGCTGAAGAAGCTCAAGGACATGCAGGCCCAGATGGAGTCGGGCACCGAGATCCGCATCAAGAAGGAACAGCTGATGTTCCAGCGCGAACTCGCCAAGCTCGAGAAGGACATCGGCGGCATCCAGGACATGAACGCGCTGCCCGATGCGCTGTTCGTCATCGATGTCGGCTACCACAAGATCGCCGTCGCGGAAGCCAAGAAGCTGGGCATTCCCATCATCGGCGTGGTCGATTCGAACCACTCGCCCGAAGGCATCGACTACGTGATCCCGGGCAACGACGACTCGTCCAAGGCCGTGGCGCTGTACGCCCGTGCCGTGGCCGATGCCGTGCTCGAGGGCAAGGCCAACGCGACGACCGAGGTGGTGCAATCCGCTGCCGGCGGCGACGAGTTCGTGGAAGTCGAGACCGCGGTCTGATCCGCGCGCCCCGACTCGCCCGCGGCGAGCCAAGAAAGGGGCTGATACAGCCCCTTTTTTTCGATGTGCTACACGCTTGATTTCTGCCGCGGCCACCGTGCCGCGACAGCCCCATTGATGGAGAACTGATATGCCCGCAATCACCGCCAGCATGGTCGCCGAACTGCGCGCCAAGACCGACGCGCCGATGATGGAATGCAAGAAGGCCCTGACCGAGGCCGACGGCGACTCGGTTCGCGCCGAGGAGATCCTGCGCGTCAAGCTCGGCAACAAGGCCGGCAAGGCCGCCGCCCGCATCACCGCCGAGGGCGTGATCGCCGCAGCGGTGGACGGCACGACCGGCGCGCTGATCGAGGTCAACTGCGAGACCGACTTCGTCTCGAAGAACGAGTCCTTCCTGGCCTTCGTGAAGGCCGCCGCGGAGCTGGTGGCCAAGAGCAACCCGGCCGACGTGGCGGCCCTGTCGGCGCTGCCCCACGCGCAGGACGGCTTCGGCCCGACGCTGGAAGACGTCCGCAAGGGCCTGATCGGCAAGATCGGCGAGAACATGTCGATCCGCCGCTTCAAGCGCTACTCGGGCGGCGGCGCGCTGGCCCACTACCTGCACGGCACGCGCATCGGGGTGATGGTCGAGTACGCCGGCGACGGCGTGGCGGCCAAGGACGTGGCGATGCACGTGGCCGCGATGAAGCCGGCGGCGCTGTCGTCGGCCGAAGTGCCGGCCGAGCTGGTCGAGAAGGAGCGCAAGATCGCCGCCGAAAAGGCCGCCGAGAGCGGCAAGCCGGCCGACATCGTCGCCAAGATGGTCGATGGCTCGGTGCAGAAGTTCCTGAAGGAAGTGAGCCTGCTCGACCAGGTCTTCGTCAAGGCGGCCGACGGCAAGCAGACCGTGGGCGCGATGCTCAAGGCCGCCAAGACCGACGTGAAGGGCTTCACCCTGTACGTCGTGGGCGAGGGCATCGAGAAGAAGGTCGATGACTTTGCCGCCGAAGTGGCGGCGCAGGTCGCCGCCGCGAAAGGCGCCTGAGCTGGATCACCGGGGGCGGGAGAGCGCCCCCGGCCGATTAGACTTGCGAGCCACGAGAAAAGCACCGCGCCAGGAGCCCACTGAATGCCCGCCTACAAACGTATCCTGCTGAAACTCTCCGGCGAGGCCCTGATGGGCGACGATGCCTACGGCATCAACCGCGCCACCATCGTCCGCATGGTGCGCGAGGTGCAGGAAGTGACCCAGCTCGGTTGCGAGGTGGCTGTGGTCATCGGCGGCGGCAACATCTTTCGCGGCGTGGCCGGCGGCTCGGTCGGCATGGACCGGGCAACGGCCGACTACATGGGCATGCTGGCCACGGTGATGAACTCGCTGGCGCTGGCCGACACGATGCGCCAGGAAGGCATGACGGCCCGCGTGATGTCGGCCATCGCCATCGAGCAGGTCGTCGAGCCCTACGTGCGGCCGAAGGCGCTGCAGTACCTCGAAGAGGGCAAGGTGGTCGTGTTCGCCGCCGGCACCGGCAACCCCTTCTTCACCACCGACACCGCGGCCGCGCTGCGCGGCGCCGAGATCGGCGCACAGATCGTGCTGAAGGCGACCAAGGTCGACGGCGTCTACAGCGCCGACCCGAAGAAGGACCCGACCGCCACGCGCTACACGCAGATCAGCTTCGACGAGGCGATCTCCAAGAACCTGCAGGTGATGGACGCCACCGCCTTCGCGCTGTGCCGCGACCAGAAGCTGCCGATCAAGGTGTTTTCCATCTTCAAGCCCGGCGCGCTGAAGCGGGTGGTGCAGGGCGAGGACGAAGGCACGCTGGTGCACGTCTGACAGCGCCCGCGCAAAGAGGACCGACATGACGATTGCCGACATCAAGAAGACCGCCGAGACCAAGATGGCCAAGACCATCGAGGCCTTCAAGGTCGAACTGCAGAAGATCCGCACCGGCCGCGCCCACCCGGGCATCCTGGACCAGGTGCACGTCGACTACTACGGTTCGATGGTGCCCATCAGCCAGGTGGCCAACGTCACGCTGCTGGATGCGCGCACGATCAGCGTGCAGCCCTGGGAGAAGGGCATGGGGCCGAAGATCGAGAAGGCGATCCGCGAGTCCGACCTCGGCCTGAACCCGTCGTCGCAGGGCGACCTGCTGCGCGTGCCGATGCCGGCGCTGACCGAAGAACGCCGCCGCGACCTGACCAAGGTCGTGCGCCACGCCGGTGAGGAGGCACGCATCGCCTCGCGCAACGTGCGCCGCGATGCCAACGAGCACCTGAAGAAGCTGCTCAAGGACAAGGAGATCTCGGAGGACGACGAGCGCCGTTCGCAGGAGCAGATCCAGCGCCTGACCGACAGCACGATCGCCGAGATCGACAAGCTCGTCACCGGCAAGGAAGCGGAGATCATGGCCGTCTGAGGCCACGATCCCGTCGACTTCCCCTGGCCTCCACTGCCCGCTGCGCGCGACGCCCTAAGTGAGCTCCGACCCCGGCATCCCGCGCCACGTCGCCATCGTCATGGACGGCAACGGCCGCTGGGCCAAGCGCCGCTACCTGCCGCGCGTGTTCGGCCACAAGGCCGGCGTCGACACGCTGGTCAAGACCGTGCTGGCCTGTGCCGACCGCGGCATCGAGCACCTGACGGTGTTCGCATTCAGTTCCGAGAACTGGAAGCGGCCCGCCGAGGAGGTTTCCTTCCTGATGGGGCTGGTGCTGGTGGCGGTCGAGAAGTACCTCGCCAAGCTGGCCGCGCAGGGCGTGCGCATCCGCATGATCGGTGACCGCGACCAACTGACCGACCGGCTGCGCCAGGCCTGCGACCGCGCCGAGTCGAGCACCCAGCACAACACGCGCATCACGCTGTGGGTCGCGTTCGCCTACGGTGGCCGCTGGGACATCGTGCAGGCCTGCCGCAGTGCGATGCGCGACGGGGTCAAGCCCGAGGACCTGGACGAAGCCGCGCTCGGCCGCTACATGGCCTTCGGCGATGCGCCGGACCCCGACCTGCTGATCCGCACCGGCGGCGAGGTGCGCATCAGCAACTTCCTGCTCTGGCAGGCGGCATACTCGGAACTGGTGTTCAGCGACTGCCTGTGGCCCGACTTCGACGAGGCCGAACTCGACGCCGCCATCCGCGCCTTTGCCGCGCGCGACCGTCGCTTCGGCCTGGTCAAGACCACGCCGCCGCCGGTGCAGGCCACCGGCACCTGAGATGCTCAAGCAGCGCGTCATCACCGCCATCGTGCTGCT
Organism: Chitinophaga pinensis; assembly: GCA_943370595.1. Taxonomy (GTDB): domain Bacteria; phylum Pseudomonadota; class Gammaproteobacteria; order Burkholderiales; family Burkholderiaceae_C; genus Piscinibacter. The sequence continues at coordinate 115,266 of CALRRO020000001.1, read as the reverse complement.
GGCGCTGCTGCTGCCCGCGCTGCTGGCGCACTCGCCGTGGCCCTTCGCGCTGCTGACGCTGCTGCTGATCGGTGCCGCCGGCTGGGAGTGGGGGCGACTCAACGGCGCAGGGTCCGTCGGTGCGATCGCCGTTGGTGCGCTGGTGGTCGCAGCTTGTGCTCTGGCCATGGCAGTCGGCTGGGCGACGCTGGCGCCGTCGTGGATCTGGTGGCCCGTGGCCTTGCTGTGGCTGGTCGGCGGCGCGCAGGCGCTGCGGGCCGGTCCGTTGCGCTGGCCGCAGCTGTGGCAGCCGGCGCGTCTGGTGCTCGGTGTCGTGTTGCTGGTGGCCGCCTGGATCGCGATGGCCAACGCGCGCACGCTGGGCCTGAACTTCCTGCTCTCGGTCTTCTGCCTCGTCTGGGTGGCCGACATCGCGGCCTACTTCGGCGGGCGCCGCTTCGGCCGCCGCAAGCTGGCCCCGACGATCAGCCCCGGCAAGTCGTGGGAAGGCGCCTGGAGCGGCGCGGCGGGCGTGCTCGTGCTGGGCCTCGCCTGGCGCCACGTCGACCGTGTCCTCATGATCGACGCTCTCAGTCTCTTCAGTCGCATCGACCTCCACTGGGGCTGGCTCGGCCTGGTCGCCGGCCTCGTCCTGCTGGCCGCGATGAGCGTGGTCGGCGACCTGTTCGAATCACTGGTCAAGCGCAGCGCGGGCGCCAAGGACAGCAGCGGCCTGCTGCCCGGCCATGGTGGCGTGCTCGACCGCGTCGATGCGCTGCTGCCGGTGTTCCCGATCGCGATGGCGCTGGTCACGTCCTGATCACGTGCTGAAGGTGCACCCCGCATGAGCTCCATCCCCTTGCGCATCTGCGTGCTCGGATCGACCGGATCGGTCGGCGCGAACACGCTGGACGTGATCGCGCGGCATCCGGAACGATTCGAGGTCTTCGCGCTGACCGGCGCCAGCCGCATCGACGACCTGGCCGCACAGTGCATGCGCTGGAAGCCGCGCTATGCCGCGATGCCGGATGCCGCTCGCGCCGGCGAGTTGCGAGATCGCCTGGCCCGCGAAGGTGTGAGCACCGAAGTGCTGTCGGGTGCGCAGGCGCTCGAGGAGCTCGCGGCGCATCCCGACGTCGATGCGGTGATGGCCGCGATCGTCGGTGCCGCCGGCCTCGGGCCTTGCCTGGCCGCCGCGCGTGCAGGCAAGCGGCTGATGCTGGCCAACAAGGAGGCGCTGGTGGTCGGCGGGGCCTACTTCATGGCGGCCGTGGCCGCCGGCGGCGCGACGTTGCTGCCGATCGACAGCGAGCACTCGGCGATCTTCCAGTGCCTGCCCGAAGACCGCAGCGCCTGGGCTGCGCGCATCGATCACATCGTGCTGACGGCCTCCGGCGGGCCGTTCCGGACGCGGGACCCGGCATCGCTGCGCGACGTCACGCCCGACCAGGCCTGCGCCCATCCGAACTGGGTGATGGGCCGCAAGATCTCGGTCGACTCGGCGACGATGATGAACAAGGCGCTCGAGGTCATCGAGGCGCGCTGGCTGTTCGACCTGACGCCCGAGCAGATCCGCGTGGTCATCCACCCGCAGAGCATCATCCACTCGATGGTGGTGTGCCGCGACAACTCGGTGCTCGCGCAGCTGGGCACGCCCGACATGCGCGTGCCGATCGCCTACGGCTTGTCGTTCCCGCAGCGCATCGAATCGGGCGCCTCGCAGCTCAACTTCACCGACCTGGCGTCGCTGAGCTTCGAGCCTGCGGACTTCACCCGCTACCCCGGTCTGGCGCTGGCCTGGGAGGCGTTGCGTGCCGCGCCGGGCAGCACCGCCGTGCTCAACGCGGCCAACGAGGAGGCCGTGGCGGCCTTCCTCGCCGGAACCATCCGCTTCGACCAGATTCACAGCGTGAACGCCGGCACGATCGCCACCGTGCTGCCCGAGTCCGGCCAGACCGAGTCGCTGCAGGGCCTGCTCGAACTCGACGACCGTTCGCGCCGCGAGGCGCGCAGATTGGTGCAAGGCCTGACCCGATGATCACCGTCGCCGCATTCATCCTCACGCTGGGCGTGCTCATCGTCGTGCACGAGTACGGCCACTACCGCGTGGCGCTGGCCTGCGGCGTCAAGGTGCTGCGCTTCTCGGTCGGTTTCGGTCGCGTGCTGTGGCGCCGCCAGGCCACGCCGCAGAGCACCGAGTTCGTGCTGTCGATGCTGCCGTTGGGCGGCTATGTGCGCATGCTCGACGAGCGCGAGGGCCCGGTGGCGCCGCACGAGCTCGATCGTGCGTTCAACCGCAAGTCGCTGTGGCAGCGTACCGCGATCGTCTCGGCCGGCCCGATCGCCAACCTGCTGCTGGCCGTGCTTCTCTACGCCGCCGCCCACTGGATCGGCATGGACGAGCCGAAGGCGTTGATGGCCTCGCCCGTGGCGGGCAGCCTGGCCGATCGTGCCGGTCTGCGCGCCGGTGACTGGGCGCAGGCCGCGTCCGACGACGGCAGCCAGTGGGACGAACTGCGCTCCATGGGCGACCTGCGCTGGCAGGTCACGCAGGCGGTGCTGAATGCCCGGCCGTTGCACCTGATGGTCACCGATGGCCAGGGCCACGGCCAGCGCCGCGTGACGCTCGATCTTGAAACCCTGGGCGCACGCGAGGTCGATGCGCAGCTGATGAAGCGCATCGGCCTGGGTGCACCGTTCAGCGAACCGGTGCTCGGCGAGACCAAGCCCGGCGGCCCGGCGGCCAAGGCCGGCCTGCGCGCCGGCGACCGCGTGCTGAGCATCGACGGCCAGCTCATCGTCGAATCCTCGCGCATCCGCGAACTGATCCGCGCCAGCGGTGCCGACGGCACGGCCCGCACGATGCAGTGGCGGGTCGAACGCAGCGGGCAGACGCTGGAGATCGCGGTGACGCCGAACATCGCCACCGACGGGGCAGCGACGGTCGGCCGCATCGAGGCCTATCCGGGCCAGCCGCCGCAGCTGGTGAAGGTGCGCTACGGCGTCGTCGAAGGGCTGACGCGTGCGGTCACGCGCACCTGGGAGATGTCGACGCTGACCCTCAAGATGCTCGGCAAGATGCTGATCGGCGAGGCCTCGCTGAAGAACCTGAGCGGGCCGCTGACCATCGCCGACTACGCCGGGCAATCGGTGCAGCTGGGCCTGGCCTACTACCTCGGTTTTCTCGCCGTCGTCAGCGTGTCACTCGGTGTGTTGAACCTGCTGCCGCTGCCGATGCTCGATGGCGGACACCTGATGTATTATCTTTTCGAGGGTGTGACGGGGCGGCCGGTCTCCGAGTTGTGGCTGGAGCGGCTGCAGCGTGGCGGGGTGGCCATCATGCTCATGATGATGTCCCTGGCTCTCTACAACGACGTGGCCCGCCTGCTGGGCCTGCACTGATCCCCGACGCATGCCTTCCTCCCGCCGAGCGCCCGCCCTCCGCCCGACCGTCCTCAGCCTCGCCCTCGCCGCCGCGCTCCATGCCGGGTCCGCGTGGGCGGTCGAGCCGTTCGTGCTGAAGGACATCCGTGTCGAGGGCCTGCAGCGCACCGACGCCGGCACCGTCTTCGCCTCGCTGCCGTTCCGCATCGGCGACACCTACAACGACGACAAGGGCGCCGCCGCGTTGCGCGCGCTGTTCGCCACCGGCCTGTTCAAGGACGTGCGCATCGACATCGACGGCGGCGTGGTGGTCGTGATCGTCGAGGAGCGCGCGGTCATCGCGGCGATCGACTTCGCCGGGCTGAAGGAGTTCGACAAGGAAACGCTGATCAAGTCGCTGAAGGACTTCGGCATCGGCGAGGGCCTGCCGTTCGACAAGGCGCTGGCCGACCGTGCCGAGCAGGAGCTCAAGCGCCAGTACCTGACGCGCAGCCTGTACGGCGCCGAGGTGGTGACGACGGTCACGCCGCAGGAACGCAACCGCGTCAATGTCGTCTTCACGATCACCGAAGGCACGGCGGCGAAGATCCGCGAGCTGCGCATCGTCGGCAACAAGGCCTTCTCCGAAGGCACGCTCAAGGGGCTGTTCGACCTGAACGACGGCGGCTGGCTGAACTGGTACACCAAGGCCGACCGATACTCGCGCTCCAAGCTCAACGCCGACCTGGAGACGCTGCGCGCCTACTACCTGAACCGCGGCTACCTCGAGTTCAACGTCGACTCCACGCAGGTCGCGATCTCGCCGGACAAGCAGGACATCACCGTCACGATCAACGTCACCGAGGGCCAGCCCTACACGGTGACCTCGGTCAAGCTCGAAGGCGACTACCTCGGCAAGGAAGAGGACTTCAAGACCCTGGTGACGATCAAGCCCGGCGAGCCCTACCGCGCCGAGGCGGTGACCGACACCACCAAGGAGTTCACCGACCGCTTCGGCAGCTTCGGCTACGCCTTCGCGCGCATCGAGGCCCGGCCCGAGATCGACCGCGCCAATGGCCGCGTGGCCGTCACGCTGGTGGCCGACCCGGCACGGCGCGTCTACGTGCGGCGCATCAACGTCGCCGGCAACAGCAAGACGCGCGACGAGGTGATCCGCCGCGAGCTGCGCCAGTTCGAGTCGTCGTGGTACGACGGTGCCCGCATCAAGCTGTCGCGCGACCGTGTCGACCGCCTCGGCTACTTCAGCGAGGTCAGCGTCGACACAGCGGAAGTGCCGGGCACTCAGGACCAGGTCGACCTGACGATCAACATCAAGGAGAAGCCGACCGGCAACCTGCTCGTCGGCGCCGGCTACTCGACGGCGGACCGGCTCTCGCTGACGGCGTCGATCAAGCAGGAGAACGTGTTCGGCTCGGGCAACTACCTCGGCGTCGAGGTCAACACCAGCAAGTCCAGTCGCACGCTGGTGGTCAGCACGGTCGACCCGTACTTCACGATCGACGGCATCTCGCGAGCCTTCGATGCCTACTACCGCACCTCGCGCCCGATCAACAGCCAGGGCGAGGAGTACCAGCTGGTCACGCCGGGTGTGGCGGTGCGCTTCGGCATTCCGTTCAGCGAGTACGACACGGTGTTCGTCGGCCTCGGTGCCGAGCGCACCGAGATCAAGGGCACCAATGCGATGCCCAACAACCTGTACCTGTACCGGTTGCAGTTCGGTGCGGTCAGCAATTCCTTCCCGCTGACCATCGGCTGGACTCGCGACGAGCGAGACAGTGCGCTGGTGCCCAACGCCGGCAGCTACAAGCGGGTCAACGTCGACTGGACACCGTTCGGCAACACACGTTACCTGCGCAGCAACCTGCAGTACCAGCACTACTGGCCGATCACGCGGCAGTTCACCTTCGCGGTCAACGGCGAGATCGGCTACGGCCGCGGCCTGGCAGGCCGCCCGTACCCGGTGTTCAAGAACTTCTACGGCGGCGGCCTGGGCACGGTTCGCGCGTTCGACCAGGGCTCGCTCGGCCCGGCCGACGTCACCGGCGCCTACATCGGCGGCAATCGCCGCCTGAACCTGAACAGCGAGCTGTACGTGCCGGTGCCGGGCGCCGGCAACGACCGCACGCTGCGCATCTTCGGCTACATGGACGTCGGCAACGTGTGGGGCGAGTCCGAGCGGCTGACCACCGACAGCCTGCGCGCCTCGGCCGGCATCGGCCTGAGCTGGATCTCGCCGGTGGGCCCGCTGAAGCTCAGCTGGGGTTCGCCGATCCGCAAACAGCCGAACGATAGAATCGAGAGACTGCAATTCCAGATCGGGACCGCGTTCTAATGAAAACTTCCCTCCTGAAGTCGACCGCCGCTGCCGCGCTGATGGCGCTTGCGGCGCTGGGTGCGCAGGCCCAGGAACTGAAGATCGGCTACGTCAACGCCGACCGGGTGTTGCGCGATGCTGCGCCGGCCAAGGCCGCACAGGCCAAGCTCGAGACCGAGTTCGGCAAGCGCGAGAAGGACCTCTCCGAGCAGGCCAACAAGCTGAAGGCCGCCGGCGAGAAGCTCGACAAGGACGCGCCGACGCTGTCCGAGACCGAGCGCAGCCGCCGGCAGCGCGAGCTGGTCGAGCAGAACCGCGACTTCGACCGCAAGCGCCGCGAGTTCCAGGAAGACCTGACGCAGCGCAAGAACGAGGAGCTGGCCTCCGTCGTCGAGCGCGCCAACAAGGTGATGAAGCAGATCTTCGACACCGAGAAGTACGACCTGATCATCCAGGAGGCCGTCTTCGCCGGCCCGAAGATCGACATCACCGACAAGGTGATCAAGGCGCTCAACGCCCAGAGCGGCGCCACCAAGTAAGGGCAGGGCCGTGCCGATGGAAGTTGCCCTGCGTGAGATCGCCGGGCAACTCGGCGGTGAACTGCTCGGCGACGGCGAGCTCCGCATCGCCCGCATCGCGACGCTGGAAGGCGCCACGCCCGACGCGATCAGCTTCCTCGCCAACCCGAAGTACCGGGCGCAGCTCGCCACCACGAAAGCCGGCTGTGTGATCGTCGCGCCGGCGGCGCGCGACGAAGCCGCGGCCCGCGGCGCGGCGATCGTCACCCCCGACCCCTACCTCTACTACGCGCGCCTGTCGCAGTGGTGGGCGCGCGCCATGCGCCCGCAGGCGGTGGGCGGCATCCACCCCAGTGCAGTGGTCGAGGCTGATGCGCAGATCGCTGCCGACGCGGTGATCGGCCCGCTGTGCGTGATCGGCGCCGGCGTGCGCATCGGCGCCGGCACGCGGCTGGCGGCCCGCGTGACGGTCTACGACGGCTGCTCGATCGGCGAGCGCTGCATCGTGCACAGCGGCGTGGTCATCGGCGCCGACGGCTTCGGCTTCGCCCCGGTGAAGGCCGAGGGCGGCCTGCGCTACGAGAAGATCGCGCAGCTCGGCGGCGTGCGCATCGGCAACGATGTCGAGATCGGCGCCAACACCTGCATCGACCGCGGCGCTCTCGACGACACCGTCATCGAAGACGGCGTCAAGCTCGACAACCTGATCCAGGTCGGCCACAACGTGCGCATCGGCGCGCATTCGGCGATGGCCGGCTGCGTGGGCATCGCCGGCAGCGCGGTGATCGGCCAGCGCTGCACGGTCGGCGGTGGCGCCATCGTGCTCGGCCACCTGACGCTGGCCGACGACGTGCACATCTCGGCGGCCTCGGTGGTGATGCGCTCGATCCGCCAGCCGGGCCAGTACAGCGGCGTGTTTCCCATCGACGACAATGCCGCCTGGGAAAAGAACGCGGCCACGCTGCGCCAGCTTCACACGCTGCGCGAGCGCATCCGCACGCTGGAAAAGAACGAGACGACGCCGAGACAACCATGACGACGATGGACATCCACCAGATCCTCAAGAAGCTGCCGCACCGCTATCCGCTCCTGCTGGTGGACCGCGTGCTCGAGGTCGAGAAGGGCCAGCGCATCAAGGCGATCAAGAACGTCACCATCAACGAGCAGTTCTTCAACGGCCACTTCCCCAAGCGCCCGGTGATGCCCGGCGTGCTGATGATCGAGGCGCTGGCGCAGGCCTCGGCGCTGCTGGCCTTCGAGACGCTGGGCCAGTCGCCTGACGACAACACGGTCTACTACTTCGCCGGCATCGACAACGCCCGCTTCAAGCGGCCGGTGGAACCCGGCGACCAGCTGGTGCTCGAAGCGACGCTGGAACGCATGAAGGCCTCGGTGTTCAAGTTCAAGGCGCGCGCGCTGGTCGGCGACGAGGTCGCCGTCGAGGCCGACCTGACCTGCACGATGCGCAGCTTTGCCTGAGGCGCGCCGGCGCACGTTTCTCCGGAGTCCTGCAGATGGCGAACATCCACCCCACCGCGATCGTCGAGCGCGGTGCCGAGCTGGGCGAGAACGTCACGATCGGTGCCTACACGATCGTGCGCGAGCACGTGCGCATCGGCGAAGGCACGAGCATCGGCCCGCACTGCGTGATCGAAGGGCGCACGACGATCGGCCGCGACAACCGCTTCTTCCAGTTCAGCTCGATCGGCGCGGTACCGCAGGACAAGAAATACGCCGGCGAGCCGACCGAGCTGCACATCGGCGACCGCAACATGGTGCGCGAGTTCTGCACCTTCAACCTGGGCACGGCGCAGGACAGCGGCGTCACGCGCATCGGCGACGACAACTGGATCATGGCCTACGTGCACATCGCGCACGACTGCCAGATCGGCCACCGCACCACGCTGGCCAACAACACCACGCTGGCCGGCCATGTGCACCTGGGCGACTGGGTGACGGTGGGCGGCCTGACCGGCGTTCACCAGTTCGTCAAGATCGGTGCGCACGTGATGGTCGGCTTCGCCAGCGCGGTGTCGCAGGACGTGCCGCCCTACATGCTGGTCGACGGCAACCCGCTGGCGGTGCGCGGCTTCAACATCGAGGGCCTGCGCCGGCGCGGTTTCGACGCGGCGCGCATCGCGGCGGTCAAGCAGATGCACCGGCTGCTGTACCGCGACGGCAAGACCTTCGATCAGGCCAAGGACGCCATCGCCGCACTCGGCGCAGAGCAGCCGCAGGCGGCCGGCGACGTGGCGCTGATGAGCGAGTTCCTCGCCAACGCCACGCGCGGTATCGCGCGCTGACGGCGGCAGCGCCCCGATGGACGCGGCAGCACCGCGCTTTGCCATGGTTGCGGGCGAGGCCTCGGGTGACCTGCTCGCCGGCCTGCTGCTCGGTGGCCTGCGCGCACGCTGGCCCGAACTGACGGCCCAGGGCATCGGCGGGCCGAAGATGGCGGCGCAGGGCTTCGAAGCCTGGTGGCCGCACGACAAGCTGGCGGTGCGCGGCTACGTCGAGGTGCTGAGCCACTACCGCGAACTGGTCGGCATCCGCAACCAGCTGGCCGAGCGCGTGCTGCAGGCGAAGCCGGACATGTTCATCGGCGTCGACGCGCCCGATTTCAACCTCGACCTCGAGACGCGGTTGAAGGCCGGCGGCATCCGCACGGTGCACTTCGTCAGCCCGTCGATCTGGGCCTGGCGCGGCAAGCGCATCGAGAAGATCCGCAAGGCGGTCGATGCGGTGCTGTGCATCTTCCCCTTCGAGCCGGAGATCTACGCGAAGCAGGGCATCGACGCGCGCTACGTGGGCCACCCGCTGGCCGATGCCATCCCGCTCGAGGTGCCCCGGGCGGCGTCGCGTGAGGCACTGGGCATTGCCAGTGACGAGACCGTGGTTGCCTTGCTGCCCGGCAGCCGGCGTTCGGAGATCCAGTACATCGCGCCGCGCCTGTTCGAGGCGGCGGCCGAGATGAACCGCATCCGCCCCGGCCTGCGCTTCATCCTGCCGGTGGTTCCGGGGCTGCGCCACCTGGTCGAGCCGCTGCGCAAGCTGCACGCCGAGCAGGTGGTCGTCGAACTGCTCGACGGCCATTCGCACGAGGCGCTGGCTGCCTGCGATGTGACGCTGATCGCCAGCGGTACCGCGACGCTGGAAGCGGCGCTCTTCAAGCGGCCGATGGTCATCACCTACGCGATGCATGCGCTGTCCTGGCAGATGATGAAGCGCATGAAGTACCAGCCCTGGGTGGGCCTGCCCAACATCCTGCTGCGCGACTTCGCCGTGCCCGAGCTGATCCAGCGCGACGCCACGGCGGAGCGCCTGGCGCACGCCACGCTGGCCTGGCTGGACGACCCGCAGCGCTGTGCCGAACTGCAGCGGCGCTTCCACGGCCTGCACCTCGAACTCAGGCGCGACACCGCGCGCGCTGCCACCGATGCCATCGCGGAAATTCTTGCGCGCTGAGCAGCTCGGCCTGCACTTCGACGTGCCCGGCCTGGTGGCCGGCGTCGACGAGGCCGGCCGCGGGCCGCTGGCCGGCCCGGTGGTGGCGGCCGCGGTGATCCTCGACGACCTGCAGCCGATCAAGGGTCTGGCCGACTCGAAGGCGCTGTCCCCGCTCAAGCGCGAGAAGCTGTTCGACGAGATCCGCGCCAAGGCGCTGTGCTGCTGCATCGCCGAGGCCAGCGCCGCCGAGATCGATCAGATCAACATCCTGCAGGCGACGATGCTGGCGATGCGCCGTGCCGTCGAGGGGCTGCGGCTGAAGCCGGCCAAGGTGCTGGTCGACGGCAACCGCATCCCGGTGCTGAAGGTGCCGGCCGAGGCCATCGTCAAGGGCGATGCCAAGGTCAAGGCGATCTCGGCCGCGTCCATCCTCGCCAAGGTGCACCGCGACCGGCTCTGCCTGGCGCTGCACGATCGGCATCCGCAGTACGGATTCGACGGTCACAAGGGCTACCCGACCCCGGAGCACCTGGCGGCGTTGCGCGAGCACGGCGCCTGCCCCGAACACCGCCGCTCCTTCGGCCCGGTGCGCGACGTTCTCGCGGGTTGAGCGATGGCCGAGCCGCGCACGATCAGCTCACGCGACAACCCCTTGCTGGTGCGCGTGCGCAAGCTGCTGGCCGACCCCGGCGCCTACCGCAAGCTGGGCGAGGTGTGGCTGGAAGGCGACCACCTCTGCGCGGCCTTCGTGCAGCGCGGCGGTCGGGCCTTGCAGGCGGTGGTCAGCAGCGAGGGCTGGTCGCGCCCTGTGCTGCGCGAGCTGGCGGCGCACGCGGCTGCGGTGGCCGTCGTGCCGGCGGAGCTGATGGCCGGACTGACCACCCTCGAGACGCCACCGGCGATCGGCTTCGTCGTCGCCACCCCGACGGCGCCGGCGATCACGCCCGACGCGCCCACGGTCGTGCTCGACCGCCTGCAGGATGCCGGCAACGTCGGCGCCATCCTGCGCAGCGCCTCGGCCTTCGGCTTCGCGCAGGTGGTGGCGCTCAAGGGCACGGCCGCGCTGTGGTCGCCCAAGGTGCTGCGGGCCGGGATGGGGGCGCATTTCGCCTTGCGCCTGGTCGAGGGGGTCGAGGCCGACGCGCTGGCGGCCTTGCAGGTGCCTCTGCTCGGCACCAGCTCGCATGCCGCACAGGCACTGCAAGAGGTCGATCTGCCCTGGCCCTGCGCCTGGGTGATGGGCCACGAGGGGCAGGGCGTCGCCGCCGCGCTGGCGGCGCGCTGTGCGCTGGAACTGCGCATCCCGCAGCCCGGCGGCGAGGAGTCGCTCAACGTCGCGGCCGCTGCGGCGGTGTGCCTGTACGAGTCGGCCCGCCAACGCTTCTGAGCTGAGCCGCAGGACGCGCTGCGCCGAGCTTGTCCCATGAAAAGGGGGCAGCCCTCGACCACCCAGGGGGTGGGCGCCCAGCCCGGCTCCCCCTAGATTGCCAGCAACGTTGACCCGCTGCGAGGCCGCCGCTTCGCCACCTCAGGGAGTTTGCATGGCCATCATCACCGGCACGTCCGGCAACGACTCGCTCACCACCGGCACCGCCGGCAGCGACAGCTTCTACACGTCCCTGGGCAACGACCTCGCACGTGCCACCGCCGGGGCCGACAGCTACCAGTTCGGCTACGCCAGCAGCGCCAGCTACTGGACGCGCGGGTTCAACGACTTCGACACCATCGACTACCGCTTCGCCTGGCAGAGCTATGGCCTGGCATCGAACACGCAAGTGAAGATCGTCGCCGATCTGCAGCTGGGCACCATCCAGAAGCTCGGGACGGCCGGCAACCTGCTGCACACCGACACGGTCGCTGGCGCCGACGCGGTCTGGGGCACGCTGGGCGCGGATTCCATCTCGGGCCGCGACTTCTGGGATTACGAGGAGTTCCGCGGCTTCGGCGGCAGCGACACGATGGACGGCCGGGGCGGTCTCGATGGCGTCAACTACAGCAACGCCGCCGGCATCGACGTGGACCTGGCCGCAGGCAGCGTCGTCTGGCTGGCCGCCAGCACCAGCACGGCCGCCGGGACCGACGCGTTGCGCCAGATCGAGGCGATCACCGGCAGCAACGTGGCCGACACCTTCGACGCCACCGGCTACGGTGGCGCCAGCGTCAACCGCAACTCCTACGGCGAGAGCTGGAACCTCTACAACCCGCTGGGCGGCAACGACACCATCGTCGGCAACGGTGCCACGGTGCTCAACTACGGCACCAGCCTGGGCGGGGCGATCACGGTGGACCTGTCGCTGCAGACCGCCGTCGGCACCGTGGCCGACATCGTCACCGGCTTCGTCGACGACGCAGCCACCTCGGGCACCACGCCGGGCACGCTCAGCGCGTCGGGCATATCGCAGGTGCGCAGCGGCAACTACAACGACACGCTGATCGGTGGCGGCCGCGTCAACGTGACGGTCGCCGGCAACACGCTCTCGGGCGATCGCAGCTTCGAGGGCTTCCGCGGCAACGGCGGCAACGACGACATCGACGGCCGCGGCGGCCTGGACCGCGCCGACTATCTGGTCGGCAACCAGGCCACCGGCCTGATCGTCGACCTGGGGGCCGGCACGGTGGTTGGTGATGCGGCAGTCACCGGCACCGACCGGCTGCGCGGCATCGAATCGATCACCGGCACCTTCGAGGACGACCTGTTCGACGCGTCCGACTTCACCTTGTCGAATGCGGCGAGCCCCTCGCTCAACCGCGGCGACGTGATCTTCGCCCCGCTGACGGTAGGTGAAGTGGTTGGCTCCGACGCCTTCAACGAGTTCCTTGCCGTTGCCGGCAAGGACACGGTGGTCGGCAACGACGCGACGCAGGTCAGCTTCGAGCTGGTGCCGGTCGACTCGCTGTCGTCGTCACAACCTGTGGTGACGCTCACCTTCCTGCTCGCCGGCACCGGCACGGCCGAGTTCGGCAACTACCAGGCCGCCTTCGGCGAGATGGACTTCACCGGCGTGCGCAGCGTGGTGGGCAGCGTCGGCAACGACAGCCTCACGGGTTCGGCCGGCTACCAGCTGCTGCAGGGCTACTACGGCAACGACACGCTGCGCGGTGGCGACGGCAACGATGCGCTGTTTGGCCACCGCGGTGGCAGCGGTGCGGCGCTCAATCAAAGCGCGCTGTTCACCGACAACGACTCGCTCGATGGGGGCGCGGGGAACGACCTGCTGCGCGGCGACTTCGGCAACGACACCTTGACCGGCGGTACCGGCAACGACAGCATGTTCGGCGGCACCGGCAGCGACGTCTACTCGGTCGACGCGGCCGGTGACGTGGTCAGCGAACTCGCCGGCGGTGGCGATGACCGCGTGATCAGCAGCCGCGACTATGTGCTCGGTGCCAATGTCGAGCGGCTGACGCTCGCCGGCACGGCGTCCATCCGCGGCACGGGCAACACGGCGGCTAATACCATGGACGGCAACGCCGCCAGCAACCTGCTGTTCGGGTTGGTCGGCGCCGACACCCTGTCGGGTGGTGCCGGCAACGACACGCTGGATGGCGGCGACGGCCTCGACTACATGGTCGGCGGCGCCGGCAACGACGTCTACTACGTCGATTCGGCGGCGGAGGTCATCATCGAGACCACCTCGACGAGCGAGGTCGACACCATCATCAGTTCGGTCACACGCTTCCTCGGGAGCCAGACGGTCGGAGCGGTCGAGAACCTGATCCTGGGCGGAACCGCGGCCATCAACGGCCTCGGCAATGCGCTGAACAACATGATCTATGGCAACAGCGCCGCGAACCAGCTGTCCGGAGGGGAAGGTAACGACACGCTGGAGGGCCGCGGCGGCAGCGACATCCTGAACGGCGGCGTGGGCAACGATCTCTACGTCGTCGACTCCTCCCTGGTGCAGGTGTTCGAGACGTCGACGACGACGACCGAGATCGACCGGGTCAACAGTGCCGTGAACTGGACGCTGGGCGCCAACATCGAGTACCTCACCCTCACCGGCAGTGCCGCGGTCAGCGGAACCGGCAATGCGTTGAACAACTGGCTGATCGGCAACGCGGCATCGAACACCCTGCGCGGCGAGGCGGGTGCCGACCGTCTCACCGGCGGCGCCGGATCCGACGTCCTGACCGGGGGCTCCGGCGCCGATCAGTTCCTGTTCACCAGCAAGGTGGGCAGCGACATCGTCACCGACTTCTCCGTCAGCACCGGGGATCGTTTCGTCTTCAGCCAGCGCACGCTACCGGTCGGCGATGCCGACCTGGTGCTCGAGGGGGCCGTGGGGCGCTCGTCGCCCGGCGGGTTCGCCACCACGGCCGAACTGGTGTTGATGACGACGCCGCTGAGCAACCTGTCGAGCAACGCTGCCGCCGCAGCGATCGGCTCGGCCACCAGCGCCTATGCCACCGGGCAGACGGCCTTGTTCGTCGTCGAGAACAGCACCAACTCGGCGATCTACTACTTCACCTCGAGCGGCAACGACGCGCTGGTCTCGGCCAGCGAACTGACGCTGCTGGCCACGGTGACGAACTACACCGCCCCGGTGCTTGCCCACTACACCTTCACGACCTGACGCGGCCGCCGCAGGGCCTGCTCAGTACATCAGCCGGTCCGGCCGCAGGTCGCGCAGGATGGTGGTGGCGATCTCCTCGATCGACTTGTGCGTCGACGACAGCCACGAGATGCCCTCGCGGCGCATCATCGCCTCGGCCTCGCGCACCTCGGCGCGGCAGTTCTCGATCGAGGCGTACTTGCTGCCCGGCCGGCGCTCGTTGCGGATCTGGCTCAGGCGCTCCGGGTCGATGGTCAGGCCGAAGCACTTCTTCTTGTAGGGCGCCAGCGTCGACGGGATCTGGCCGCGGTCGAAGTCTTCCGGGATCAGCGGGTAGTTGGCCGCCTTGATGCCGTGCTGCATCGCCAGGTACAGCGAGGTCGGCGTCTTGCCGCTGCGGCTGACGCCGACCAGGATCACGTCGGCCTGCGCCAGGTTCTTGGCCGACTGGCCGTCGTCGTGGGCAAGCGAGAAGTTGATGGCCTCGATGCGGTCGGTGTACTCCTGGCTCTTCGAGACGTCGGAGAAGCGGCCGATGCGGTGGTTCGACTTGACGCCGAACTCCGCCTCCAGCGGCTCGATGAAAGTGTTGAACATGTCCAGCACCAGCCCGCGCGACTGCTTGAGGATCTCCAGGATCTCGGTGTTGACCAGCGTGACGAAGACCACCGGCCGGCGGCCTTCGGCGTCGGCCGTGTGGTTGACCTCGCGCACCACCTGGTGGGCCTTGTCGGGGGTGTCGATGAACGGGCGGCGCACATGGCGCGGCTTGCCGCCGAACTGCGCCAGGATCGAGTTGCCGAAGGTCTCGGCAGTGATGCCGGTGCCGTCGGAGACGAAGAAGACGGTGCGGTTGGGCATGTCGGCGCGGCCTCGGTCCGTGGGGGGTGACGGTCCGGATCATAGGGACAAACCTTAGAATCAGGCCCAGACATCCCGCCTGCCGCCCCCCGATGACCGCCTCCTGCCGCCCACAAGCACTCGAACAGTGCGGCAGCCGTGCGCCGGGGCCGGCCGCCGCCCTCGAGCCTGGCTCGGGCCGCCGCCGGGGCTGGGAGACACCGGTTTTCCAACATCACGGAGTTTTCCCATGTCCAACCCTGCACTGGCGGCCGCCCTGGTCGTCCCGTTCGAACACCTGAGGATGACCGACGTCGAGTCGGTGGGCGGCAAGAACGCCTCGCTCGGCGAAATGATCAGCCAACTGGCCGCTTCGGGCGTGCGGGTGCCCGGCGGCTTCGCGACCACGGCGCACGCCTTCCGCGAGTTCCTGCAGCACGAAGGCCTGGCCCAGCGCATCGCCGACCGGCTGGCCACGCTGAACACCGACGACGTGCGGGCGCTGGCCGAGGCCGGCGCGCAGATCCGCCACTGGATCGAGTCGACTCCGTTCCCGCCTGCGCTGGAGTCGGCCATCCGCGCCGAGTTCGCCAAGCTGACCGAGGGCAACCCCGGCGCGTCGTTCGCGGTGCGCTCGTCGGCCACGGCCGAAGACCTGCCCGATGCGTCCTTCGCCGGCCAGCAGGAGACCTTCCTGAACGTCGTCGGCATCGACGAGGTGCTGGCGAAGATGAAGGAGGTGTTCGCCAGCCTCTACAACGACCGCGCCATCAGCTACCGCGTGCACAAGGGCTTCGCCCACGGCGACGTGGCGCTGTCGGCCGGCGTGCAGCGCATGGTGCGCTCCGACCTCGGTGCCGCCGGCGTCATGTTCACCATCGACACCGAGAGCGGCTTCGAGGACGTGGTCTTCATCACCTCCAGCTACGGCCTGGGCGAGACGGTGGTGCAAGGCGCCGTCAACCCCGACGAGTTCTACGTGCACAAGCCGGCGCTGAAGGCCGGCAAGCTGGCCATCATCCGCCGCAACCTCGGCTCCAAGCTCATCAAGATGGAGTTCGCCTCGCCCGAGGAGAAGGCGAAGTCGGGCAAGCTGGTGCGCACGGTGGACACCGCGCCCGAGCAGCGCAACCGCTACTCGCTCAGCGATGCCGACGTCACCGAACTGGCGAAGTACGCGCTGATCATCGAGCAGCACTATGGCCGCCCGATGGACATCGAGTGGGGCCGCGACGGCGGTGACGGCAAGCTCTACATCCTGCAGGCGCGGCCGGAGACGGTGAAGAGCCAGGCCCAGGGCAAGGCCGAGCAGCGCTACAAGCTCAAGAGCACCGGCACCGTGCTGGCCGAGGGCCGCGCGATCGGCCAGAAGATCGGCACCGGCCCGGTGCGCATCGTGCACAGCCTGGCCGACATGGACCAGGTGCAGAGCGGCGACGTGCTGGTCACCGACATGACCGACCCGAACTGGGAGCCGGTGATGAAGCGCGCCAGCGCCATCGTCACCAACCGCGGCGGCCGCACCTGTCACGCGGCCATCATCGCGCGCGAACTGGGCATCCCGGCCGTGGTTGGCTGCGGCGACGCGACCGAGACGCTGAAGGACGGCGCGCTGGTGACGGTGGTCTGCTCCGAGGGCGACACCGGCCACATCTACGACGGCCTGCTCGAGACCGAGGTCAGCGACGTGCAGCGCGGCGAACTGCCGTACTGCCCGGTGAAGATCATGATGAACGTCGGCAACCCGCAGCTCGCGTTCGACTTCGCGCAGATGCCGAACTCGGGCGTGGGCCTGGCGCGGCTCGAGTTCATCATCAACAACAACATCGGCGTGCACCCGAAGGCCATCCTCGACTATCCGAACGTCGACGCCGACCTTAAGAAGGCGGTCGAGTCGGTGGCCCGCGGCCATGCCAGCCCGCGCGCCTTCTACGTGGACAAGCTCGCCGAAGGCATCGCCACCATCGCCGCCGCGTTCTGGCCCAAGCCGGTGATCGTGCGGCTGTCGGACTTCAAGAGCAACGAGTACAAGAAGCTGATCGGCGGCTCGCGCTACGAGCCCGAGGAAGAGAACCCGATGCTCGGCTTCCGCGGGGCGTCGCGCTACGTCAGCCCCGAGTTCGGCGAGGCCTTCGCGATGGAGTGCGAGGCCTTGCGGCGCGTGCGCACCGACATGGGCCTGAACAACGTCGAGATCATGGTGCCCTTCGTGCGCACCATCAGCCAGGCGGAGCGTGTCGTGGGCATGCTGGCCGATCGGGGGCTGAAGCGCGCCGCCGCCGGCGGCACCGACGGGCTGCGCGTGATCATGATGTGCGAGGTGCCGAGCAATGCCATCCTGGCCGAGCAGTTCCTCGAGCATTTCGACGGCATGTCGATCGGCTCGAACGACCTGACGCAGCTGACCTTGGGTCTCGATCGCGACTCGGGCCTGGAACTGCTGGCACGCGACTTCGACGAGCGTGACCCCGCTGTCAAGGCGCTGATCTCGCGCGCCATCACCGCCTGCCGGGCGGTCGGCAAGTACATCGGCATCTGCGGCCAGGGCCCGAGCGACCATCCGGACTTTGCCGATTGGCTGGCCCGCGAGGGCATCGTGTCGATCTCGCTGAATCCCGACACGGTGGTCGAGACCTGGCAGCGGCTGGCCAAGCGCTGAGCAGCGCTCGCCGCGTTCAGCCGAGCGCGGCGAGTTCGAGGTTGTCGATCAGGCGGGTGCTGCCGAGCTTCGCCGCGGCCAGCACCACCAGCGGCTCGCCGGTGCTCGGTGCGGCGAGGTCGCGCTGGCGGCGGATGGCCACGTAGTCGGGTTTCCAGCCGCGGGCGGCGAGGGCCGCCATCGCCTCTGACTCGAGCCTCGCGTAGTCGCGTTCGCCAGCGCTCGTCGCGGCATCGATGCGGCGCAGCGCGGCGCTGAGTTGCACGGCCTCGGCGCGCTCGTCGGCGCTGAGGTAACCGTTGCGCGAGGACAGCGCCAGGCCGTCGGGCGCGCGCCCCGTCTCGCCGCCGATGATTGCGATCGGCAGGGCCAGCTGGTCGACCATGCGGCGGATCACCATCAGCTGCTGGTAGTCCTTCTTGCCGAACACGGCCACCTCGGGCTGCACGCAATTGAACAGCTTGAGCACCACGGTGCACACGCCGGTGAAGAAGCCCGGGCGGAAATGCCCTTCGAGGATGTCGGCCAGCTCGGCCGGCGGATGCACCTTGTAGCCCTGCGGCTCCGGATAGAGATCGCGCTCGGAAGGCGCGAAGACGATGTCGCAGCCGGCCAGCCGCAGCAACTCGCAGTCGCGCTCCAGCGTGCGCGGGTAGGTGTCGAAGTCCTCGTGCGGCGCGAACTGCAGCCGGTTGACGAAGATGCTCGCCACCACCGGGCCGCCGCGCTGGCGGGCCAGCTCGATCAGCGACAGGTGGCCGTCATGCAGGTTGCCCATGGTGGGCACGAAGGCGGTGTTCGCCTGGCCGGCCAGTGCCAGGCGCAGTTCGGCGAGCGTGTGGACGACTTTCATGCAGCCTTCGTTCAGTAGCCATGCACGGCAGGATCGGGAAAGCTGCCGTCCTTCACCGCTGCGATATAGGCGCGGACGGCCGCTTCGATGCTGTCGCTGCCGGCCATGAAGTTGCGCACGAAGCGCGGCAGCCTGCCGCGGGTGACGCCGAGCATGTCATGCAGCACCAGCACCTGGCCGCTGCAGCCGGGGCCGGCGCCGATGCCGATGACCGGGATGGGCAGGCTGTCGCTCAGGCGCTTGCCGAGTTCGCTGGGGATCAGCTCGACCACCAGCATCGCGGCGCCGGCCTCGGCCAGTTCCTTCGCCTCGCGCAGCAGCCGTTCGGCGCCGTCGTCGTCGCGGCCCTGGATGCGGTAGCCGCCCAGCGCATGCACCGACTGCGGCGTCAGGCCCAGGTGGGCGCAGACCGGGATGCCGCGTTCGACGAGATGCCGCACCACCGGCGCCGTCCAGCCACCGCCTTCGAGCTTGACCATGTGCGCACCCGACTGCATCAGTCTCGCCGCGCTGAGCAGCGCCTGCTCGGTGCCGGTGTGGTAGCTGGCGAAGGGCAGGTCGCCGACGATCCATGCCGTGCGGTTGCCGCGCGCCACGCACTGCACGTGGTAGGCCATCTCGTCGAGCGTGACCGGCAGCGTGCTGTCACGGCCCTGCAGCGTCATGCCCAGCGAGTCGCCGATCAGGAGCACGTCGACGCCGGCGTCGTCGAGCAGCCGCGCGAAGCTGGCGTCGTAGCAGGTCAGCATGGCGATCTTCTCGCCGGCGGCGTGCATCGCCGCGAGGCGGTGCAGTGTCATCGGCTTGCGCGGCGTGTCGCCCGAGGCGTGCGAAGGGGTGGGGTACATCGTCGTCCTCAGACCAGTCCGTCGAAGGGCAGCACGTCGACCAGGTCGCCGGCCGCCACGTTGCCCTGCTCGTGGCCGAGCACCACCAGCCCATTGGCCACGCTCATGCTGCGCAGGATGCCCGAGCCCTGCGAGCCGGTGATCTCGACCTGCCAGCCGGCATCGGTGCGCGACACGATGCCGCGCTGGTACTCGGTGCGGCCGGCCTTCTTGCGAATCGCCTGCGTGCTGGCGGCGCGCAGCATCGGCAGCGGCTGAGGCGTCGCGCCGCTCATGGCCAGCAGGGCATCGCGCACGAAGGCATAGAAGGTGACCATCACCGCGACCGGGTTGCCGGGCAGGCCGAACAGGATGGCGTCATGGCCGCGGCTGGCGATCCTGCCGATGGCCATCGGCCGCCCCGGCCGCATCGCGATCTTCCAGAACAGCACGTCGCCGATCGCCTTCATCACCTGCTTGGTGTGGTCGGCCTCGCCGACGCTGACGCCGCCCGAGGTGATCACCGCGTCGGCGTTCTCGGCAGCGTGTCTGAAGGCGGCTTCCAGCGCAGCGGGGTCGTCGCGCACCACGCCCATGTCGAGCAGGTCCACGCCCAGGCGCTGCAGCATGCCCCACAGCGTGTAGCGGTTGCTGTCGTAGACGCAGCCTTCGTCCAGCGGCTCGCCGATCGAGCGCAGTTCGTCGCCGGTGGAGAAGAAGGCCACGCGAAGGCGGCGCAGCACCGGCACCTCGGCCTGGCCGAGCGATGCCAGCATGCCCAGATCGGCTGGTCGCAGCACGCGGCCGGCCTTCAAGGCGGCTTCGCCCTTGGCGAGGTCTTCACCCGCCAGCCGGCGGTTGTCGCCCTCGCGCACGACGCCGGGGGGCACGACCACGCGGTCGCCCTCGGCCCGGGTGAACTCCTGCGGCACCACCGTGTCCAGCCCCTCGGGCATCACCGCGCCGGTCATGATGCGCACACACTGGCCCGGCGCCACGGCGCCGGCGAACTGCACGCCCGCGAAGCCGGTGCCGGCGACGCTCAGCAGCGTGTCGCCTGCGGCAGCCAGGTCGCTGGCGCGCAGTGCGTAGCCATCCATGGCCGAGTTGTCGCTGGCCGGCACGTTGATCGGCGAGACGATGTCGCGCGCCAGCACACGGCCGAGCGCGGCGCGGATCGCCAGCATCTCCACTGCCTGCACGCGCGGCACCAGCCGGGCGATGAACTCCTGCGCCTGCGCCACCGGCAGGGCATGGGGGTCGTAGCCGCTGACGCAGGAGGCGATCTCGGCGAGGGTCGGGTTCGGCGTGCTCATGGGCGGGATGGTAGCGAGCGGCGCAGGCGCCGCGGCACCTCAACCTTGCAACTGCTGCAGCTCGGCCAGCGTGTTGGCGTTGAAGAAGGCCTGTGCGTCGTCGAACGGCACCTCGACGCAGCGGTGCTGCGCCGTCCAGCGGTCGATCTTGCGCTGCCCTGACTGGGTGAACTGCACCAGGCTTTCCATCAGCGAGGCCTTCATCAGGCAGAACACCGGCTGCACCTGCATCTGGCCGTTCTCGACGGTGGCGGCCATCGCGATGTCGGCGTCGTTCGCCACCAGCGCGGCGGCCAGACGCTCGACCAGGTCGAGCGGGAAGCCCGGTGTGTCGCAGGGCACGGTGACGAGGTAGGGCGTCTCGCAATGCTCCAGCCCGGCCAGGAAGCCGGCCAGCGGGCCGGGATAGTCGGGCAGGGCGTCGGGCCACACCGGTGCGCCCATGGACTCGTAGGCGCCGAGGTTGCGATTCGCATTGATCATGATCTGGCCGACCTGCGAGCCCAGGCGCAGCAAGGCGTGCATGGCCAACGGCATGCCCTGGTGGTTCTGCAGCCCCTTGTCGACGCCGCCCATGCGGCTGCCGCGGCCGCCGGCGAGGACCAGGCCGGTGATGTCGTCTGCAGTGATGGTCACGTCACCCGCCTATGTAATGCATCTCGACGCGCCGCTGGCCGCTGCCGGTGTCGGCCTGCATCGCGCTGCGCAGTTCGGAGTAGCGGTCTTCGCGGCCCGACCAGATGGCGCCGATGGCGGCGCCGAGCTGCGCGTCGTCGTAGGGGCCGCGCAGCAGTGCGCGCAGGTCGTGCCCCTGGCTGGCGAACAGGCAGGTGAACAGCTTGCCCTCGGTGGACAGGCGCGCGCGGTTGCAGTCGTGGCAGAAGGCCTGGGTGACACTGGAGATCACGCCGACCTCGCCGCGACCGTCGCGGTAGCGCCAGCGCTGCGCGGTCTCTCCTGGAGCGCTGGCTTCCATCGGCTCGAGCCGGAACACCTGCGAGATGCGCTCGACCACCGCCGCCGACGGCAGCACCTCGTCCATGCGCCAGCCGTTGGTGGCGCCGACGTCCATGTACTCGATGAAACGCAGCACGATCCGGCCGTCGAAGTGTTCACGGAAGAAGCGCGCCATCGGCACGATCTCCTGGTCGTTGGTGCCACGCTTGACGACCATGTTGACCTTGATCGGCCCAAGCCCGACGCGCTGCGCCTGGGCGACGCCTTCGAGCACGTCGGCTACGGGGAAGTCGACGTCGTTCATGCGGCGGAAGATGGTGTCGTCCAGCGCATCGAGGCTGACGGTGACACGCTGCAGCCCGGCGTCCTTCAAGGCCTGCGCCTTGCGGGCGAGCAGCGAGCCGTTGGTGGTGAGCGTCAGGTCGAGCGCTTCGCCGTCTGCGGTGCGCAGCGCCGCCAGCATGGCGATCAGGTCCTCGAGGTTCTTGCGCAGCAGCGGCTCGCCGCCGGTCAGGCGCAGCTTCTGTACGCCGTGTGCGACGAACAGCCGCGCGGTGCGTGTGATCTCCTCGAAGCTCAGCAGCGAGGAATGCGGCAGGAAGGCGTACTGCTTGTCGAAGACTTCCTTGGGCATGCAGTAGCTGCAGCGGAAGTTGCAGCGGTCGGTCACCGAAATACGCAGGTCACGCAGCGGCCGGCCGAGCCGGTCGCCGACCAGGCCGCTCGGTGCGGTGATGCGCTCGGGGATGCGTGGCACGCTGGCGGCGTAGCGGTGGTCGGCCAGCGGAATGATCTTTTCGCCCATGGGCGCGGATTGTGCCTTCGCCATCGCGGGGCCGTCCTCGGCACGACCCCGGTACTCACGCGGTCTAGCGGACGGCGTTCAGTGCGTGGTGCGGTAGGTCTCGGCGTCCATCGCGGGCGCGACGACGGGCGTCGCCGGCACGGCTGCCGGCATGGTGACCAGCGGTGCGGCCTTGGCAGCCGGCAGCGCAGCCTCGGCCAGCGGCGGGGCGCGGCGTGCGCCGGTGAAGCGTTTGCTCCAGTAGGCGTAGCGCATGTCCTCGACGCGGACCTCGCCGCCGGTGCGCGGCGAATGGATGAACTTGCCCTCGCCGATGTAGATGCCAACGTGCGAGAAGGTGCGCTTGAGGGTGTTGAAGAACACCAGGTCGCCCGGCTTGAGCTCCTCGCGCTTCACCTTGATCAGGCCCGGCGCACTCGCCTGGTCGTCGACGCGGCGCGGCAGGACGAGCCCCAGGCTCATCTCGAAGATGTGGCGCGTGAAGCCGCTGCAATCGAAGCCGTGTTCGGCCGAGTTGCCGCCGCGGCGGTAGGGCACGCCCAGGAAGTTCATCGCGCTGAGCACCATGTCCGACGCCTTGTCGCGCATGGTCTGCACGAAGCCGTACTCGCTCGGCGGCACGGCGGCGGGGATCTTGTCGGGGTCACCCAGCCCCTTCTCGGCCAGCAACCGGGCGATCGGGTCGTTGGCCGCGGCCTCGGGCACGGCCTGCGCGTTCGCCGCGGCCAGCGCCAGCAAGGCGGCCAGGGCAAGGGGGCGGGGGTGGGGCAGGCTCGGCATCGGCGCGCAGCTTAGGCGAGCGCGAGGGTGCCGTCAACCCAAAAAAGCCAGTCGGGACGGGCACTTGCGACAGATTGTCTGGTCTTTCCCGTGCTGCGCTATCGTGCCGTGACACCACGATGCCACCACCCAAGGAAACTCCATGTTCAAGGCGCTGCTGCTCGAGAAGGACGAAAGCGGATTCCGCGCCGGCATCCGCGAGGTCGACGAGGCTTCTCTGCCGGAAGGCGACGTGCTGATCGCCGTCGAGCACTCGACGCTCAACTTCAAGGACGGCCTGGCGATCACCAACCGCGGCCCGGTCGTTCGCCACTGGCCGATGGTGGCCGGCATCGACGCCGCCGGCCGCGTGCTGGAAAGCAGCCACCCGCAATGGAAGCCGGGTGACCGCGTGATCCACAACGGCTGGGGCGTCGGCGAAACCCGCTGGGGATGCCTGGCGCAGAAGGCGCGCCTGAAAGGCGACTGGCTGGTGCCCTTGCCGGAGGCGTTCACGACGCGCCAGGCCATGGCGATCGGCACGGCCGGCTACACCGCGATGCTGTCCGTGCTGGCGCTGGAGCGCCACGGTGTTCAGCCCGGCGATGGCGAGGTGCTGGTCACCGGCGCGACCGGCGGCGTGGGCAGCGTGGCTGTCGCGTTGCTGTCGAAGCTCGGGCATCGTGTCGTCGCCGCCACCGGCAAGGCGTCAGAGGCCGACTACCTGAAGATGCTCGGTGCCGCAGCCGTCATCGATCGCGCCGAGCTCAGCGCCCCCGGCAAGCCGCTGCAGAAGGAGCGCTGGACGGCGGTGGTCGACGCGGTCGGCAGCCACACCCTCGTCAACGCCTGCGCGCAGACCCGCTGGGGCGGCGTGGTCGCGGCCTGCGGGCTGGCGCAGGGAGCCGACCTGCCCGGTACGGTGATGCCCTTCATCCTGCGCAGCGTGACGCTGGCCGGGGTCGACAGCGTGATGGCGCCGCTGCCCTTGCGCCGTCAGGCCTGGGAGCGCCTGGCGCGCGACCTCGACCCGGCACGGCTGGAGGCCATCGCCGTCGACATCCCGCTCGATCAGGCCATTGCGCGTGCCGCGGAGTTGATGGAAGGCAAGCTGCGCGGCCGCGTGGTCGTCACGATCGGGCCGTGAGCGGCGAGCGTCAGACGCTCGTAAGAGCGCGCGCATGAAATGCGCCGCCAGCCACAGAACAAGCAGGAGACAAGCATGACCCGCTACGCCGACTTCCATCAGCGTTCGATCACCGACCGCGACGGCTTCTGGTCCGAGCAGGCGCAACTGATCGACTGGCAGACGCCGTTCGACACGGTCTGCGACTACGCCAACCCGCCGTTCGCGAAGTGGTTCGTCGGCGGCAAAACCAACCTGTGCCACAACGCCGTCGACCGACACCTGCCGACGCGGGCCGACCAGAACGCGCTGATCTTCGTCTCCACCGAGACCGAACAGGAGAAGGTCTACAGCTTCCGCGAGCTGCACGCCGAGGTGCAGCGCATGGCGGCCATCCTGCAGGACCTGGGCGTGAAGCAGGGCGACCGCGTGCTGATCTACATGCCGATGATTGCCGAGGCCGCGTTCGCGATGCTGGCCTGCGCGCGCATCGGTGCGATCCACTCGGTGGTGTTCGGTGGCTTCGCCAGCCACAGCCTGGCCAGCCGCATCGACGACGCCGAGCCGACGGTGATCGTCAGCGCCGACGCCGGCATGCGCTCGGGCAAGGTGGTGGCCTACAAGCCGCTGCTCGACGAGGCGGTCAAGCTCGCGGCGCACAAGCCGGCCAAGGTGCTGCTGATCGACCGCGGGCTGAGCCCGATGGAGAAGACCGCCGGCCGCGACGTCGACTACGCACCGCTGCGCGACAAGCACCTGAACACGGTCGTGCCCTGCGCCTGGGTCGACTCGACGCACCCGAGCTACACGCTCTACACCAGCGGCACCACCGGCAAGCCCAAGGGCGTGCAGCGCGACACCGGCGGCTACGCGGTGGCGCTGGCGGCGTCGATGAAGCACATCTTCTGCGGCAATGCCGGCGAGGCCTACTTCTCCACCAGCGACATCGGCTGGGTGGTCGGCCACAGCTACATCATCTACGGGCCGCTGATCGCCGGCATGGCAACCATCATGTACGAAGGCCTGCCGACGCGGCCCGATGCCGGCATCTGGTGGAGCCTGGTGGAGAAGTACAAGGTCACGGTGATGTTCAGCGCGCCCACCGCGGTGCGCGTGCTGAAGAAGCAGGATCCGGCCTTCCTGACCAAGTACGACCTGTCGTCGTTGCGCGCGCTGTTCCTCGCCGGTGAACCGCTGGACGAGCCGACGGCCAAGTGGATCGCCGAGTCGCTGGGCAAGCCGATCATCGACAACTACTGGCAGACCGAGACCGGCTGGCCCATCCTGACCATCGCCAACGGCGTGGAGAAGGCGCCGAGCAAGTTCGGCAGTCCGGGCGTGGCGATGTACGGCTACGACGTGCGCCTGATCGACGAGACCACCGGCGAGCAGGTCAAGGCGCCGAACCAGAAGGGCGTGGTGGCGATCGCCGGCCCGCTGCCGCCGGGCTGCATGCAGACGGTGTGGCGCGACGACGCGCGCTTCGTGAAGACCTATTGGCAGAGCATCCCGGGGCAGCAGCTCTACAGCACCTTCGACTGGGGCATCAAGGACGAGGACGGCTACTTCTTCATCCTCGGCCGCACCGACGACGTCATCAACGTCGCCGGCCACCGCCTGGGCACGCGCGAGATCGAGGAGAGCATCTCCAGCCACCCCGCCGTGGCCGAGGTGGCGGTGGTGGGCGTGGCCGACCAGCTCAAGGGCCAGGTCGCGATGGCCTTCGCCGTGCTGAAGGATGCCAACCTGGTGGCCGACCCGGCCGCGCGCCTGAAGCTCGAGGGCGAGGTGATGAAGACGGTGGACAGCCAGCTCGGCGCGGTGGCGCGGCCCTCACGCATCCACTTCGTGACGCTGCTGCCCAAGACACGCTCCGGCAAGATGCTGCGCCGCGCGATCCAGGCCGTCTGCGAGCAGCGCGACCCGGGCGACCTGACGACCATGGACGACCCGACGGCGTTGCAGCAGATCCGCGAGCTGGTCACGCCGAAGTGATGTCGTGATACAGGCCCCCGCAAGGGGGCCTTCTTCTTCGGCCCGCTGGAGGGATGGTTCGCGCCGCATCCGGTCGCCACCATGCACGCATGTTTCTTCACGAGGACATGCGATGAACTTCGGTACAGCCCGACTGAACCGCCGGCACTGGCTGGCACTGGCCGCTGCGGCGATCACCGTCCCACGCCCCGCCCAGGCGGCCCTGCCGCTGCTGCTGGCGCAGGAGACCGATGGCGAGATCGACCCGGCCGGCTGGCTGGTGAGCGAAAAGTACGACGGCGTGCGCGCGCTCTGGGACGGGAAGCGGCTGCGCTTTCGCAGCGGCGCAGCCATCGCCGCGCCGGCGTGGTTCCTCGCGCGCCTGCCGCCGGCGCCGCTGGACGGCGAGCTGTGGCTGGGGCGAGGCCGCTTCGACGCGCTGTCCGGCCTGGTCCGGCGTGCCGTGCCTGACGACGCGGGCTGGCGTGAACTGCGCTTCATGGTGTTCGAACTTCCCGGCGGCGCGGGCAGTTTCGCGGCGCGTTCGGCCGAACTGGCGCGCATTGCCACGGCCGCACAGTGGCCGCAGCTCGTGCCTGTGAAGCAGTCGGCCGTGGCGGATCGTCACGCGCTGCGCGAACGGCTCGAGGCGGTGGTGCGCGAGGGTGGCGAAGGGTTGATGCTGCACCGTGCCGACGCGCCCTACGTCACCGGTCGCAGCCGCGTGCTGCTCAAGCTGAAGC
This sequence comes from Chitinophaga pinensis, assembly GCA_943370595.1. Taxonomy (GTDB): domain Bacteria; phylum Pseudomonadota; class Gammaproteobacteria; order Burkholderiales; family Burkholderiaceae_C; genus Piscinibacter. The sequence goes on along the minus strand of CALRRO020000001.1, from coordinate 88,212 downwards.
CGCAGCAGGATGCCGACGCGATCGTCGTCAGCCACCTGCCGGGGCAGGGCAAGCATGCCGGGCGGCTCGGCGCACTGCGGGTGCGCGCTGACGATGGTGCCGAGTTCCAGCTCGGCACGGGCTTCAGCGACGCACAACGCGCCGACCCGCCGCCGCTGGGCAGCACGGTCACCTTCACCTACCGCGGCCGAACGCCGCAGGGCCTGCCGCGGTTCGCGAGCTTCCTGCGGCTGCGGCCAGACGCCTGAGCGTCAAGCCGTCAGAGCACCTCGGAGGCGAAGTCGGCCAGGCGCGAGCGTTCGCCGCGCGCCAGCATGATGTGCCCGCTGTGCGGCCAGCCCTTGAATCGGTCGACGGCGTAGGTCAGGCCCGAGCTGCCCTCGGTGAGGTAGGGCGTGTCGATCTGCGCCAGGTTGCCCAGGCAGACGATCTTCGTGCCCGGGCCGGCGCGGGTGATCAGCGTCTTCATCTGCTTGGGCGTCAGGTTCTGTGCCTCGTCGATGATGACGAACTTGTTCAGGAAGGTGCGCCCGCGCATGAAGTTCAGGCTCTTGATCTTGATCTTGCTGCGCACCAGGTCATTGGTGGCCGCGCGGCCCCATTCGCCGGCGCCGCCATCGGTGCGCGACAGCACCTCGAGGTTGTCGTCCAGCGCGCCCATCCACGGGCCCATCTTCTCTTCCTCGGTGCCGGGCAGGAAGCCGATGTCCTCGCCGACCGGCACGGTCACGCGGGTGACGATGATCTCGGTGTAGCGGCGCTCGTCCATCACCTGCGACAGCCCGGCGGCCAGGGTCATCAGCGTCTTGCCGGTGCCGGCCGTGCCGGTCAGCGTGATGAAGTCGCACTCCGGGTCCATCAGCAGGTTGAGCGCGAAGTTCTGCTCGCGGTTGCGCGCCGTCACGCCCCACACCGAGTTCTTGGTGTGGGTGTATTCGCGCAGCGTGCGCAGCACGGCCGTCTTGCCGGTGATCTCGGTGACCTTGGCGTACAGCGGCGCGGCGCCGGGCGCCTCGAGGTAGACGAACTGGTTGACCAGCAGCACCGGCACCATCGGGCCGCTGATGCGGTAGTAGGTCAGGCCGCCCTGCTGCCAGCTCTCCATCGTCTTGCCGTGGCGCTCCCAGAAGTCGGTGGGCAGCTGCAGCACGCCGGTGTAGAGCAGGTCGCCGTCGTCCAGCGTCTTGTCGTTGAAGTAGTCCTCCGCCGGCAGGCCCAGCGCACGCGCCTTGATGCGCATGTTGATGTCCTTGGACACCAGCACCACCTCGCGGCCCGGCTGCTGCTCGCGCAGCGCCTGCACCACGCCGAGGATCTGGTTGTCGGCCTTGCCCTGCGGCAGGCCGGCCGGCAGGCTGACGTTGACCAGGTTGGTCTGGAAGAACAGCTTGCCGCCGGCTTCGCGGTGGCCGGTGGCGTTCAACGGCAGGCCGGCGGACATGCCCGACGCGTCGCGCGAGGGCATGCTGGCGGCCAGGGCGTCGAGGTCGCGGCTGACCTGGCGGGCGTTGCGGGCGACCTCGGTCATGCCCTTCTTGTGGCCGTCGAGTTCCTCCAGCGTGATCATCGGCAGGTAGACGTCGTGCTCCTCGAAGCGGAACAGCGAGGTCGGATCGTGCATCAGCACGTTGGTGTCGAGCACGAACAGGCTGGCGGGGCCGGTGCCACGCGGTTTGCGGGCGCGGGCCTGCGGCACCGGGCGTACCGGCTTGACCGCTGCTGGGCTGCTGGAGGGCACGCTGGCCGGGGCCTGACGGGCGACCACCGGTTCGGCCTGGGCGCCGTCGAACAGATCCATCACCGCCGGCGAGGCGGGCTCCGCGGCGGTGCGGAGGGGGGTGCTGCGTTTGCCCGGTTTGGGCGCGGCCTGCGCTTCGAAGTCTGCGGGGTTGAGGAGGGCGGCTCGTTTGGCAGGCGGCTTCGGCAGTGGCATGGAGGAGGTCAGTGCGGCGTGGAAACAAAAAAGCCGCACAGTCGGCTGTGCGGCTTTCCGGGTGAACGTGTCTCGCGACTCACGTGCATGAAAAGATCATACACAAGAAGCGCGGCGGTTCAATGTCAGCGGCGTTCAGTGCGCAACAGGCTGCGACAGCCCGTGGGTTTCACTTCAGCGCCTTGACCGCCTTGAGCACTTCCTCGACGTGGCCGGCCACCTTGAGGCCGCGCCATTCGGCACGCAGCATGCCGCTGCCGTCGATCAGGAAGGTGGAGCGCTCGATGCCCTTGACCTTCTTGCCGTACATGATCTTGTTCTTGACGACGCCGAACATGTGGCAGAGCTTCTCTTCGGTGTCGGCGATCAGCTCGAAGGGCAGTTCGAGGTTCTGCTTGAACTTCTCGTGCGAGGCCATGTTGTCGCGCGAAACACCGAACACCACGGCTCCGGCCTTGACGAAGTCCTTGTGGTGGTCGCGGAACTGCATCGCTTCGGTGGTGCAGCCCGGGGTGTTGTCCTTGGGGTAGAAGTACAGCACGACCGTCTTGCCGGAGAAGGCCTGCGGCGTGAACTTCACGCCTCCCGTGGCAAGCGCTTCAAATTCCGGAAGAGGTTTGTTGAGGGCTGGCGTCATGGAGTTATGCTGCTCGTTTGCGCCCTGTGGGCGTATCGTCGAATTATAAGGCTTGCGTCAGCCGCCTCCTGTGGGGCGCCACCGGGCCAGCCATCAACCCCCACGTTCGAAGAGCAGTGCCGCGATGACCGCGCGGCCCTCGGCCAGCAGCACGTTGTAGGTGCGGCAGGCGGCCGGCGTGTCCATGGTTTCGAAGCCGATGCGACGCGCCATCAGGGCTCGCAGCACCGCCGGTTTCGGGAAGCGCAGCCGGCTGCCGCTGCCGAAGATCACCAGCTCGGGCGAGAGTGCGAGCACCGCCGCGAAACTGTTCTCGTCGAGCGAGTCGAAGTCGTGCACCGGCCAGGGCTGCACGCTGCCTTGCCAGGGCACGATCACGCTCGACCGGTGCTCGCTGCCGTTGACGATCACACCTTCGGCGCCGTGGCGGGTGATCGCGTTGCTGCCCTCCGGGCGGTCTGCCTGCATCTTCATGGTTAAATTCTATGTTTTGCAGCGCAGATCTGCCCCAGGAGACACCTTGAAGCCCATCGCCAAGTCGAGCAAGTTGGCCAATGTCTGCTACGACATCCGCGGACCCGTGCTCGACAAGGCACGGCAGATGGAGGAAGAGGGCCAGAAGATCATCAAGCTGAACATCGGCAACCTCGCCGTGTTCGGCCTCGAGCCGCCGGACGAGATCGTGCAGGACATGATCCGCAACATGCCGCACAGTGCCGGCTACACCGACAGCAAGGGCCTGTTCGCGCCGCGCAAGGCGGTGGTGCACTACACGCAGGAGAAGCACATCCGCGGCGTGACGGTGGACGACGTCTACCTCGGCAACGGCGCGTCGGAGCTCATCACGATGAGCCTCAACGCCATGCTCAACGCCGGCGACGAGGTGCTGATCCCGGCCCCCGACTACCCGCTGTACACCGCCTCGGTGGCGCTGTCCGGCGGCACGCCGGTGCACTACCTGTGCGACGAGTCTTCTGACTGGTTCCCCGACATCGAGGACATCAAGCGCAAGGTGACGAGCAACACGAAGGCGATCGTCGTCATCAACCCGAACAACCCGACCGGTGCGCTGTACCCCGAGAGCGTGCTGAAGCAGATCGTCGAAGTCGCGCGCCAGCACCAGCTGATCATCCTGGCCGACGAGATCTACGACAAGACGCTGTTCGATGGCAACACCCACACCAGCATCGCTTCGCTGGCCGACGACGTGCTGTGCCTGACCTTCAACGGCCTGTCGAAGAACTACCGCTCCTGCGGCTACCGCGCCGGCTGGATGGTGGTTTCTGGCGAGAAGAAGCATGCAAAGGACTACATCGAGGGCCTGAACATGCTGGCCTCGATGCGCCTGTGCTCGAACACGCCGGGGCAACTCGCCATCCAGACCGCGCTGGGCGGATACCAGAGCATCAAGGACCTGGTGGCGCCGGGCGGGCGCCTGTGCAAGCAGCGTGACCTGGCTTACGACCTGCTGTCGCAGATCCCCGGTGTCAGCGTCGTCAAGCCGAAGGCCGCGCTGTACATGTTCCCCAAGCTGGACCCGAAGGTCTATCCGATCGAGGACGACCAGCAGTTCGCCTACGAATTGCTCGCCGAGGAGAAGGTGCTGATCGTGCAGGGCACCGGCTTCAACTGGCCGACGCCGGATCACTTCCGCCTCGTCTTCCTGCCCAACGTCGACGACCTTGCCGAGGCGATCGGGCGCATCGCGCGCTTCCTCGAGCACTACCGCAAACGGCATTCCCACTGAGATCGATATGAAGCCCATCCAAGTCGGCCTGCTCGGCATCGGCACCGTCGGCGGCGGCACCTTCGCCGTCCTGCAGCGCAACCAGGAAGAGATCCAGCGCCGCGCTGGCCGCGGCATCCGCATCACCATGGTGGCGGACCTGGACACCGATCGCGCCCGCAAGATCGTCGGCGACGCGGCGCAGGTCGTCGCCGATGCGCGCCAGGTCATCGCCAACCCGGAGATCGACATCGTCGTCGAACTGATCGGCGGCTATGGCATTGCCAAGGCACTGGTGCTGGAGGCCATCGCGGCCGGCAAGCATGTCGTGACGGCCAACAAGGCCTTGCTGGCGGTGCACGGCACCGAGATCTTCGCCGCGGCGCGCGAGAAGGGCGTCGTGGTCGCCTTCGAGGCGGCGGTGGCCGGTGGCATCCCGATCATCAAGGCGCTGCGCGAAGGCCTGACCGCCAACCGCATCGAGTGGGTGGCCGGCATCATCAACGGCACCACCAACTTCATCCTCTCCGAGATGCGCGCGAAGGGCCTGGACTTCGGCGTGGTGCTGAAGGAGGCACAGCGCCTGGGCTACGCCGAGGCCGACCCGACCTTCGACATCGAGGGCGTCGACGCCGCGCACAAGGCGACGATCATGAGCGCGATCGCCTTCGGCATCCCGGTGCAGTTCGACAAGGCCCACGTCGAAGGCATCGCCAAGCTGCAGGCGGCGGACATCCGCTACGCCGAGCAGCTCGGTTACCGCATCAAGCTGCTGGGCGTGACCAAGCGCCGCGAGCGGGGCATCGAGCTTCGCGTGCACCCGACGCTGATCCCGTCGACGCGCCTGATCGCCAATGTCGAGGGGGCGATGAACGCCGTCGTCGTGCACGGCGACGCGGTGGGCACGACGCTGTACTACGGCAAGGGCGCCGGCGCGGAGCCGACGGCCTCGGCGGTGATCGCCGACCTGGTCGACATCACCCGCCTGCACACCGCCGATCCGGACCATCGCGTGCCGTACCTCGCCTTCCAGCCGGGCTCGATGCAGGACACGCCCATCCTGCCGATGGCCGACGTCGTGACCTCGTTCTACCTGCGCCTGGTGGTGGCCGACAAGGCGGGCGTGCTGGCGCGCATCACCGGCATCCTGGCCGAGCACGGCATCTCGATCGACGCGGTGCTGCAGCGCGAGTCTGCCGAGGGCGAGGCGCAGACCGACCTGATCATCCTGACGCACGACACCGCGGAAGGCGAGATGGACAAGGCGCTGGCGCAGATGCAGGCGCTGCCGACGGTGCTGGCGCCGATCGTGCGCATCCGGAAAGAAGAGCTCAAGTGAAGTACGTCAGCACCCGCGGCGACCAGACGCCGCGCGGCTTCTCCGAGATCCTGCTCGAGGGCCTGGCACCAGATGGCGGGCTGTACCTGCCGACGCACTATCCGACGATCGATGCCGCCACGCTGACGCGCTGGCGCGGCCTGTCGTACGCCGAGCTGGCCTTCGAGATCCTGTCGCTGTACATCGACGACATCCCGGCCGCCGACCTGAAGCGGTTGACGGCGCAGACCTACACCGAGCAGGTCTTCGGCACACGCGAGATCGTGCCGCTGAAGAAGCTGGAAGACGGTCTGTACCTGGAGGCGCTGTCCAATGGCCCGACGCTGGCCTTCAAGGACATGGCGATGCAGTTGCTCGGCGCGCTGTTCGAGTACGAGCTCGCTCGCCGTGGTCAGACGCTGAACATCCTCGGCGCGACTTCGGGTGACACCGGCGGCGCCGCCGAGTACGCGATGCGCGGCAAGAAGGGCGTCAACGTGTTCATGCTCAGCCCGCACGGCCGCATGAGCCCGTTCCAGCAGGCGCAGATGTTCAGCCTGCAAGATCCGAACATCCACAACATCGCCGTCGAGGGTGTGTTCGACGACTGCCAGGACATCGTCAAGGCGGTGTCCAACGACCTCGAGTTCAAGCGCCGCTGGAAGATCGGCACCGTCAACTCGATCAACTGGGGGCGGCTGCTCGCCCAGGTCGTCTACTACTTCGCTGGCTACTTCCAGGCGACGAAGAACAACGACAAGCAGGTCAGCTTCGCCGTGCCCTCGGGCAACTTCGGAAACATCTGCGCCGGCCATGTGGCGCGCATGATGGGCCTGCCGATCAAGCGGCTCGTTCTGGCCACCAACGAGAACAACGTGCTCGACGAGTTCTTCCGCACCGGCACCTACCGCGTGCGCGGCAGTGCCGAGACGCACGAAACCTCGAGCCCGTCGATGGACATCAGCAAGGCCTCGAACTTCGAGCGCTTCGTGTTCGACCTGCTGGGCCGCGATGCCGCGCGCACGAAGTCGCTCTTCGCCGACGAGATCGGCAGGACGGGTGCCTTCACGATCAGCCCGGCCGAGTTCGCCCGCATCGCCGAGTACGGTTTCGTCTCCGGCACGAGCACGCACGCCGATCGCCTGGCGACGATCCGCGATACTGCAAAGCGCTGCGACACCATCGTCGACACGCACACTGCCGACGGCCTGAAGGTAGCGCGCGAGCACCGCGACGCGGGCGTGCCGATGATCGTTCTGGAGACCGCGCTGCCGGCGAAGTTCTCGGCCACCATCGTCGAGGCGCTGGGCCGGGAACCGGGCCGCCCGGCCGCGCTGGCGGGCATCGAGCAACTCCCCAAGCGGTTCAAGGTCATGCCCGTGGATGTGCAGGCGGTGAAGGACTTCATCGCCCAAAATGCGTAGATGAAGGTCGTTGGCTTTTCGGGCTACTCGGGATCGGGCAAGACCACGCTGGTCGAGCAGGTCATCGCCCGCCTGCGGCTGGCGGGGCAGCGTGTGTCGGTGGTCAAGCATGCGCACCACGACTTCGACATCGACCATCCCGGCAAGGATTCCTACCGTCACCGCGAGGCCGGTGCCTTCGAGGTGGTGATCGCGTCGGACCGTCGGCTGGCCAAGATCCGCGAGTTCGAGCTGCGCGCAGCGCCGACGGTGCACCAGTTGCTCGCCGAACTCTACGAAGTCGACTGGGTGCTGGTCGAAGGCTTCAAGCATTCCGACGTGCTGAAGATCGAGATCTGGCGGGCCGAGACCGGCAAGCCGGCGCAGTACCCGAACGACCCGTTCATCGTCGCGATCGCCACCGACAGCCTCGACCGGCTGCCGCAACCGACCGGCCTGCCGCTGCTGGATCTGAACGACCCGGACGCGGTGACCGCCTTCCTGCTCGCCGACCCCGCCCGCTATGACTACCGCCCCCCCTTCGACGCCGGCTTCGGCCAGGCCGCCGATGCTGACGCTGGACGAGGCGCTCGGCCGGCTGCTGAGTTCGATCCACCCGCTGGCTGAGACCGAGCAGGTCTCCACCTTCGACGCGCTCGGCCGCGTGCTGGCCACCGGTGTGCGCTCGGCGCTCGACGTGCCGCCGGCGGACAACACCTCGATGGACGGCTACGCGATGCGTTGCGCCGACGTTCCCGCTGCCGGAACGCTGTTGCCGGTGAGCCAGCGCATTCCGGCCGGGCATGTCGGCCAGGCGCTGCAGCCTGGAACAGCCGCGCGCATCTTCACCGGGGCACAGATCCCACCCGGCGCCGATGCCGTGGTCCCGCAGGAGCAGTGCGAACCCGAGGGCGAGGCCGTGCGCATCGGCATCGTACCGGTCCAGGGCCAGTGGATCCGCCGCCGAGGCGAGGACGTGATGCACGGCGCCGAGGTGCTGCCGTGCGGAACGCGGCTGACGCCCCAGGCGCTCGGCCTGGCCGCCTCGGTGGGTGCGGCGACGCTGACCGTCTCGCGCCGGCCGCGGGTGGCGCTGTTCTCCACCGGCGACGAACTGGTGATGCCTGGCGAGCCGCTGAAGCCCGGCGCGATCTACAACTCCAACCGGTTCACGTTGCGCGGACTGATCCAGGCGCTGGGCTGCGAGTGCAATGACCTCGGCATCGTGCCCGACCGTCTCGACGCCACGCGCGATGCGCTGCGGCGCGCGGCGCAAGGCAACGACCTGATCGTCACCTCGGGCGGCGTTTCGGTCGGCGAGGAAGATCACCTGCGGCCGGCGGTTCAGGCCGAGGGCCGTGTCGACTACTGGCAGATGGCGATCAAGCCGGGCAAGCCGCTGGCGTTCGGTGAGGTGCGGCGCGGCGGGGGCGGGCACGCCTGGTTCATGGGCCTGCCGGGCAACCCGGTGTCCAGCTTCATCACCTTCCTGCTGATGGTTCGCCCTGCGCTGCTGGCCCTGCAGGGCGCGGCGGCCACGTCCTTGCATGCCACGCCGATGCGCGCCGACTTCGACTGGCCCAGGCCCGACAAGCGCCGCGAGTTCCTGCGCGCACGGCGCAATGCGCAAGGCGGCCTCGACCTGTTCTCGAACCAGAGCTCGGGCGTGCTGACCTCCGCGGTCTGGGGCGACGGCGTGGTCGACAATCCCTCCGGACGGGCGATCGCCCGTGGCGACACCGTCGCCTTCCTGCCTTTCGCCGAACTGCTGTCATGAAGATCCAGGTGCGCTACTTCGCCTCCATCCGCGAGGCGCTCGGCGCCGGCGAGGCCCTCGAACTGCCCGCCGGCGCCACGGTGGGGGCCGCGCGCGACGCACTGATCGGCCGCGGGGGCGCACATGCCACGACCCTGGCCCGCGGCAGGGCGCTGCGCAGTGCGCTGAACCAGTCGCTGTGCGACGAGTCGGCTGCGCTGGCCGACGGCGCCGAACTCGCCTTCTTTCCGCCGGTGACGGGCGGCTGAACTTCGCCGCGAGCCGTTTCGGCTCGATTCGCTGCGTACCCAGGAAGCCGCCGATGGTGGGGGCATTCCAGGAGTCCATGCATGTCGAATCGAGTCACGTTCCTTGCCGGGTGGTGCCTGGCCCTTGCGGCCAGCACCGGCTTCGCCCAGACCGCCACGGCCTACAAGGTCGACGCCGCGCAGGTGGCTGTGGACAACCCGCGCGCCGTCGACGCGGTGCGGCGCGTGGTCATCACGCAGCTGGTCGTCCAGTTCATGGACCGCCAGGATGGCAGCGCGGTGTCCGGAGGCTTCGGCGGCGGGGCGAGCGCCAAGCTGGCGATCAAGCTCCACGGCCCGGGTGCAGCCCATTACCAGCGCATCACCGACGCGCTCTACGACGATGTGGTGCGCACCGCGCAAGCGGCCGGCCTGGAAGTCGTGCCGCACGAGCAACTGCTGGCCCTGCCGGATTTCCAGAAGCTGAAGGAAGCGGGCAAGCCCTCCCCGGTGGAGGACGAGAAGTTCAGCGGTCACGGCGGCTGGACCTTCAGCCCGCGCGGCCTGCCGGTGGCTTTCGACTCCGACGACGAGGAGAGCTTCATGCAGTCGAACAAGGACCCCGACCCGCGCGGCGAGCAATACCGCTCCGGCAGCAGCGTCTTCGCCGGCAACTCCACCGCCGCGCGCTGGGCCGAATGGGGCATCGCCAAGGCGCTGGACGCCCACCTGCTCAAGGTGCGCGTGACGGTGCCACTGGCGATCATCGAACGTTCGGGCGGCATCCTCAGCGGCGGTGCCTCGGTCAAGGTCACACCGGCGCCGCGCCTGGCACGCGACGTGACACGCTTCGCATTCCGGCGCGAGCGCGAGGCCTCGCGCGTGCGGCTCGACCAGCACCTGATGCTGGCTCCCGACCTGATGACGATGGAGAAGGTGAGCGAGCAGAAGGACAACACCGGGGGCCTGAACCGTGCGCTGGGCCTGCTCAGCGCAAACAGCGTCGCGGCCGAGTACCGGCTCGACGCGAGCGCCGAGCGCTACGAGTCCGAGGTACTGGCCGCCGCCCGTGCCACGTTCGCCGGTTTCGGCCAGGTGCTGAAGGCGCGGCGCAACCCGTCATGACGAGGCCGCGGCGGTGCCAAAATGGCCCGCCATGAGTGCCACACCGCGAGTCCAGATCCAGACCGCCGATTTCGACCTCGGTGCCGAGGTAGCCATGCTGCGCGCCGCCGACGCCGGCGTCGGTGCGGTGGCCAGCTTCATCGGCACGGTGCGCGACCGCAACGACGGGCTGGGCGTCAGCGCGATGGAGCTGGAGCACTACCCGGGCATGACCGAGAAGGCCATCGAGGCGATGATCGACGAGGCGTTCAAGCGCTTCGACATCCGCGCGGCGCGGGTCGTCCACCGCGTCGGCCTGCTCCAGCCGCTCGACCAGGTCGTGCTGGTGGCAGTGACGTCGGCGCACCGCGGTGCTGCGTTCCAGGCTTGCGAGTTCCTGATGGACTACCTGAAGACGCAGGCGCCGTTCTGGAAGAAGGAGACCACGCCGGAAGGCGCGCGCTGGGTCGACGCGCGGGTCAGCGACGATGCCGCGCTGGCGCGCTGGGGCATCGTGGCGGGCAACGCCGGGCCCGCCGCGTGAGCGGGGCAGCCGTCGCCGCGCAGGTGGCTGCCGTGGCGGCGGGTGCGGCGGTCGGCGCGCTGGCGCGCTGGGGCGCGGGGCTGTGGCTGAATCCGCGCTGGGCCGGTTTCCCGCTCGGCACGTTGTTCGTCAACTGCGTTGGTGGCCTGCTGATCGGCCTGGCGCTGGCCTGGTTCGAACGCAGCCCGAACGAGCTGCTGCGCCTGCTGCTGGTCACTGGCTTCCTGGGCGGGCTGACCACCTTCTCGGCCTTCTCCGCCGAATCCTTGCTGCTCATCCAGCGTGGCCAGTGGACGCTGGCCGTGGGCCACACGCTGGCCCATGTGCTGGGCGCGCTGGCTTGCGCCGCGATCGGATTCAAGCTGCTGGACTCGCTGCTCGCTTGATCTGCCGCAGAACCGGTGAGCGGTTCTCGCGTGGAATGACTTGAAATGGCGGGGCCCCCGCCTCAGATCCCTCGCAATCGGAGGTTTTCCATGCGACAGGACAAGTTGACCAGCCAGTTCCAGCAGGCCCTTGCCGAGGCCCAGAGCCTCGCAGTGACCCGCGACAACCCGTACATCGAGCCGGTGCACGTGCTCGCCGCGATGCTCGCCCAGGACGACGGGCCGCGCGCCATGCTCGAGCGCGCCGGCGTGCGTCTGCCCGCGCTGCAGACGGCGGTGGAGACCACGCTCAACGGCCTGCCGCAGGTGCAGGGCGGCGAGCCGACCGGTGCCGGGCGCGACCTCGTCTCGCTGCTGCAGGCGGCCGAGAAGGAGGCCAGCAAGCGCGGTGACCAGTACATCGCCAGCGAGATGTTCCTGCTCGCCTTGTCCGATGCCAAGACCGACCTCGCCGGTGTCGTGCGCGGCCACGGCCTGACCCGCAAGGGCCTGGAAGCGGCCATCGAGGCGGTGCGCGGCGGCCAGAAGGTCGACTCGCCCGAGGCCGAGGGCCAGCGCGAGGCGCTGAAGAAGTACACGCTGGACCTGACCGAGCGCGCCCGTCTGGGCAAGCTCGACCCGGTGATCGGCCGCGACGACGAGATTCGCCGTGCCATCCAGGTTCTGCAGCGGCGAACCAAGAACAACCCGGTGCTGATCGGCGAGCCGGGTGTCGGCAAGACGGCCATCGTCGAGGGCCTGGCGCAGCGCATCGTCGCCGGTGAGGTGCCCGATTCGCTCAAAGGCAAGCGGGTGCTGTCGCTGGACATGGCGATGCTGCTGGCCGGCGCCAAGTACCGCGGCGAGTTCGAGGAGCGCCTGAAGAACGTGCTCAAGGAACTGTCGCAGGACGAAGGGCAGACCATCGTCTTCATCGACGAGCTGCACACCATGGTCGGTGCCGGCAAGGCCGAGGGCGCGATGGACGCCGGCAACATGCTCAAGCCGGCGCTGGCGCGCGGCGAGCTGCACTGTGTCGGCGCGACGACGCTGGACGAGTACCGCAAGTACATCGAGAAGGATGCTGCGCTGGAGCGCCGCTTCCAGAAGATCCTCGTCGGCGAGCCGACCGTGGAGGCGACCATCGCCATCCTGCGCGGCCTGCAGGAGAAGTACGAGGTGCACCACGGCGTCGAGATCACCGACCCGGCGATCGTCGCCGCGGCGGAACTCAGCCACCGCTACATCACCGACCGCTTCCTGCCCGACAAGGCGATCGACCTGATCGACGAGGCCGCCTCCAAGATCAAGATCGAGATCGACTCCAAGCCGGAGGCGATGGACAAGCTCGACCGCCGGCTGATCCAGCTGAAGATCGAGCGCGAGGCCGTTCGCAAGGAGAAGGACGAAGGCTCGCAGAAGCGCTTCGGCCTGATCGAGGAAGAGATCACCCGCCTCGAGCGCGAGTACGCGGACCTCGAGGAGATCTGGAAGGCCGAGAAAGCGGCGGCGCAGGGCTCCGCCCACGTCAAGGAAGACATCGACAAGACACGCTTCCAGATCGAGGAGTGGAAGCGCAAGGGCGACTTCAACAAGGTCGCCGAGCTGCAGTACGGCAAGCTGCCGGAGCTGGAGAAGAAGCTCAAGGACGCGCAAGCCAAGGAGGCCGGCAAGAAGGGCGGCAGCAAGCCGCAGCTGCTGCGCACCATGGTCGGCGCGGAAGAGATCGCCGAGGTGGTGGCGCGCGCCACCGGCATCCCGGTCTCCAAGCTGATGCAGGGCGAGCGCGACAAGCTGCTGCAGATGGAAGTCAAGCTGCACGACCGCGTGGTCGGCCAGGACGAGGCGATCGTCGCGGTGGCCAATGCCATCCGCCGTTCACGCTCGGGACTGTCCGATCCGAACCGGCCGACCGGCTCCTTCCTGTTCCTCGGCCCGACGGGCGTGGGCAAGACCGAGCTGTGCAAGGCGCTGGCCTCGTTCCTCTTCGACAGCGAGGACCACCTCATCCGACTGGACATGAGCGAGTTCATGGAGAAGCACTCGGTCGCTCGCATGATCGGCGCGCCGCCGGGCTACGTTGGCTACGACGAGGGCGGCTACCTGACCGAGGCGGTACGTCGCAAGCCGTACAGCGTGCTGTTGCTCGACGAGGTCGAGAAGGCGCACCCGGATGTCTTCAACGTGCTGCTGCAGGTGCTCGACGACGGCCGCCTGACCGACGGCCAGGGTCGCACGGTCGACTTCAAGAACACCGTCATCGTGATGACCAGCAACCTGGGTTCGCATCAGATCATGCAGATGGCCGGGCAGCCGAGCGAGGACATTCGCGACGCGGTGTGGGCCGAGGTCAAGCAGCACTTCCGGCCGGAGTTCCTCAACCGCATCGACGAGACCGTCGTGTTCCATGCGCTCGACGAGAAGAACATCGCGGCGATCGCGAAGATCCAGCTGAAGGTGCTGGAGTCGCGGCTGGAGAAGATGGACATGAAGCTCGACGTCTCGCCGGCGGCGCTGGTCGAGATCGCCAAGGCCGGCTTCGACCCGGTGTTCGGTGCGCGGCCGCTGAAGCGGGCGATCCAGCAGCGCATCGAGAATCCGGTGGCGAAGCTGATCCTGGAGGGCCGCTTCGGCCCGAAGGACGTGATTCCGGTCGACGTGGAAGGCGGCGAGTTCCGCTTCGGGCGAGTCGTTCACTGAGGCCGGCCGGGCCGGCGAGTGTTCACCCTGCCGGCTCGTCGAAGATCGCGTCCATGCGCTGCACCTGAAGCCGCGCCAGCGTCAGGTTGGCGTGAGTCTTGTCGAGCACGGCATGCAGCGCGAGGCCCGGATGCTTGGGCACGGCGCGCAACAGCAGGTGGTGTGCGCCGAGCGTGATCGCGGCGTCCGGGATTGCGTGGCCGAGACCCATCGCGCGGCAGGTGCCTGCGATCGAGCTCAGCAGTTCGGTGCCGTGAGAAGCGAGTTCGTCGGCACCGGGGCTGGCGCCGGCGTGGGCCAGCGCTCGACCGGACGACAGTTCGAACACGCAGCAGCTGACCATGCCGGTCAGTTCCGCGAGCTGGTGCACGTAGCGGTCGAGCAGGGCAGGTGCGGCCGCCGGGTCGGGCGTTCGTGACCGCGCGCTCGGCACAGCGGGCATCGGCCGCATCGCCAGCGGTGGCGGCGGTGCGGCCGCCTCTCGCTGCAGGGGCGGCGCCGGGCGCGAAGCGCGGGCCGTTGCCGCAGGCGTGGCCGAGGTGACTGGTGAGGTTTCGCGGATGCGCGCCCAGGTGCCATTGATGAAGCCCCAGGCGTCGGCCGGGCGCGTCACTTGCGGCGTGGTGCGCACGTCGATGCCCGTGCCGCGGCCGAGCTCTGTGGCCAGGGTGGCGACCGTGCTCGCGCCGGCCAGCGGCAGCAGCAGCAGGTGGCGATTCATCCACGGTCCGACAACGATGTCGTCGCGCAGCGGCTTGAAGGCGGCTTCGAGCGAGTGCGCCGGCAGGTCGCCGACCATGATCACGCCCAGCCGGCTGTTGGCGAGCAGGATGCGAGCCAGGCCCTGGCGCGCCACGGTGTCGGCATCGACTTCGGTCGAGTACATCAGCAGCTTCGACCCGTCGGAGGTGGGCAGTTCGATGAACTCCAGCGTTGCCAGCGGCGTACCGTAGCCCTGGCGCCGGATCAGCAGCTTCTGCACCGAGCGCTGGCTGGCCGCGGCGATGCCGGCCAGCAGGCGGCGCGAGGAGGTGGTGCCGATGTCGTGCACCGCGATGAACTCCGGGTGCACATGGTCGATCTGCTGCTGCAAGGCCTCCGGCGGCGCGCAGGAGACGAACAGCTCGCGCTCGTTGGCACCGACCTGGCGGCCGATCTCCTTCTTCTCGGTGTTCAGGTAGTCATCGGCATCACGCATGAACTGCGTGGCCAGCGCGGTCTGCGCACGCGTGGCCTGCCAGGCTTCCGGCGTATCGGGCGCGATGCCGGGCGGCGGTGCGGGGTGGCTCATGGGTTCGCGTCCCTTTTCGACGACGGAGCGTGCAGTGTAAGTGGCCGTATGTGTTGCGCAACGCAACGTGACGTGGATGTTTTCACGTGGGCCCATCGCTGGCCCATCCCTATGGCACAGGATGGGGGTCGATAGAATGCCCGATCCGTCACGAGATCGACCATGCCCCTGAACGAACGCGCTGCCGTTGAACCTGTCGTGATCGTCGGCGCGGGACTGGCGGGACTCACGGTCGCGCTGCACTTGGCGAGCACGCAGCCGGTGGTGGTGATCGCCAAGCGCGAACTCAACGAGGGCGCGACAGCCTGGGCGCAGGGCGGCATCGTCGGCGTGCTGGGCAGCGACGACAGCATCGACTCGCACGTGCGCGACACGCAGGAGGCCGGCGCCGGCCTCGTCGAAGAGCAGACGGCGCGCTACATCGCGCAGAACAGTGCCGAGGCGGTCGAGTGGCTGGTCGAGCGCGGCGTGCCGTTCTCGCCCGACCCTGAAGGCCCGCTGGGCCTGCACCTGACGCGTGAAGGCGGCCATGCGGTGCGGCGCATCGCGCACGCCGCCGACGCCACCGGCAAGGCGATCCACGACGTGCTGCTCGACGAGGTCCGCAAGCACCCGAACATCACCTTGCGCGAGCGCTGGATGGCGCTGGACCTGATCACCTCGCGGCACCTGAAGCGCGAGGAGCAGCCACGCTGCTACGGCGTCTACGTGCTCGACATCGACAGGCAGCGGGTCGAGACGCTGCCGGCGCGCGCCGTGGTGCTGGCCACCGGCGGCGCCGGCAAGGTCTACCGCTATACGACCAACCCCGACACCTCCACCGGCGACGGCATCGCGATGGCCTGGCGTGCCGGCTGCCGCGTCGGCAACATGGAGTTCGTGCAGTTCCACCCGACCTGCCTGTACCACCCGCAGGAGCGCAGCTTCCTGATCACCGAGGCGCTGCGCGGGGAGGGCGGGCAGCTCAAGCTGCCGGACGGCACACGCTTCATGCCCTCGCACGACGAGCGTGCCGAACTCGCACCGCGCGACATCGTCGCCCGGGCGATCGACTTCGAGATGAAGAAGCACGGCCTCGACTACGTGCTGCTCGACGCCACTCACCTCGGCGAAGCGTTCCTGAAGGAGCACTTCCCGACCATCCATGCGCGCTGCCTGAAGCTCGGCATCGACATCGCGACGCAGCCGATCCCGGTGGTGCCGGCGGCCCACTACACCTGCGGTGGCGTGGTCACCGACCTGCACGGCCGCACCGACGTGCCCGGGCTCTACGCCGTCGGCGAGACCACCTACACCGGGTTGCACGGTGCCAACCGGCTGGCCAGCAACTCGCTGCTGGAGTGCGTGGTGCTCGGCCGCAGCTGCGCCGAGGACATCCTGACGCGCCCGGTGGCGGCCGCCTCGCCGTTGCCGGCCTGGGACGAGAGCCAGGTGGAGAACGCCGACGAGCAGGTCGTCATCGCCCACAACTGGGACGAGCTGCGCCTGCTGATGTGGAACTACGTCGGCATCGTGCGCACGACCAAGCGGCTGGAGCGCGCTCTGCACCGCATCAAGCTGCTGAAGAGCGAGATCGACGACTACTACGCCAACTTCCGCGTCAACCGCGACCTGCTGGAGCTGCGCAACCTGGTCGACTGTGCCGAGCTGATCGTGCGCTCGGCGCTGATGCGGCACGAGAGCCGCGGCCTGCACTACAGCCGCGATTTCCCGAACACGCTGCCGGTCAGCTTCCCCACCGTGCTGGTACGCCGGGCGCGCAGCGACGCCAAGCCCAAGGTCTACGGCCTGAGCGGCTGAGGTCCTATTTCCGCGGTATACTCGCGGGCTTTCCCTTGCCGCACCCGGGACCGACGCTTCGGGGTGGCTTCCACGGCGCCGTGCCCATCCCGGGCGCGACCGCCGGAAACCAGAAGGAGTCTCAATGCGTCACTATGAAATCGTGTTGCTGATCCATCCGGATCAAAGCGAACAGGTTCCGGCCATGCTGGAGCGCTACAAGGGCCTCGTCACCGCCGCCGGCGGCAAGGTCCATCGGGTCGAGGATTGGGGCCGCCGCCAGCTGGCCTACATGATCCAGAAGCTCGCCAAGGCGCACTACCTGTGCATCAACATCGAGTGCAGCAAGGAAACCCTTGCCGAGCTCGAGACCGGCTTCCGCTTCAACGACGCCGTGCTGCGCCACCTCACCGTGGTCAAGCCCCAGGCCGAGACGACGCCGTCGGTCATGATGAAGATGGTCGAGAAGGAAGAGTCGCGCAAGGCGCCGCAGGAGTCGGCCGCCTGAACAGGCTGACGCTGTCGGCCACGCTGGTCGAACGCGCTGCGCTTCGCTACACCCCCGCCGGTCTGCCGGCCCTGGACTTCAGCCTCAGGCACGAGTCGCAGGTCCTGCAGGATGGCCAGCCCAGGAAGGTCTCGGTGGAAATCCGGGCCCGGGCGATCGGGGAGATCACGCGAAAGGTCGGCGTTCTCGAACTCGGAAGCGAACACGGCTTTGCCGGCTTCCTCGGTTCCCAGCGCAACGGCCGCGGTGTCGTGTTCCATGTGACCGAGCTCGACTGAACAGTGTTCGTAATCCGGATTGAATTGAAAGAGGTGACATATGCCCCCGCCCCGTGGTAAAGGCCGGTTCTCCAAGGACCGCAAGCCCAAGCGCAACCAACAATCGCTGCTGTTCCGGCGCAAGCGCTTCTGCCGCTTCACCGTGACCGGCGTGAAGGAAATCGACTACAAGGACATCGACACCTTGCGCGATTTCATCAGCGAGAACGGCAAGATCACGCCCGCCCGCCTGACCGGCACGCGCGCGTTCTTCCAGCGTCAGCTGACCACCTGCATCAAGCGTGCTCGCTTCCTGGCCCTGCTGCCGTACAGCGACCAGCACAAGGTCTAAGGGAGAACCGCCATGCAAGTGATCCTGCTGGAAAAGGTCGTCAACCTGGGCAACCTGGGTGACGTGGTCAAGGTGAAGGACGGCTACGCCCGCAACTTCCTGATCCCGTCCAAGGCAGCCCGCCGCGCCACTGATGCCGCCATCAAGGAGTTCGAGGCCAAGCGCGCCGAACTCGAGAAGGCCGCCGCCGAGAAGCTCGCCACCGCTCAGGCGCTGGGCGAGAAGATGAACGGTCGCACCGTGCACATCACGCAGAAGGCGGGTGTGGACGGTCGCCTGTTCGGCTCGGTGACCAATGCCGACATCGCCGATGCGCTGACGCGCATCGACTTCAAGGTCGTCAAGGCGCAGGTGCGCATGCCCAACGGCCCGCTGAAGACCGTCGGCGAGCACGTCGTGACCGTGGTTCCGCACACCGACGTGGTCGCGGAAATCAAGGTTGTCGTGATCGGCGAAACGGACTAAGGTAGCCCTCGCGTCCTCGCAAAGGCCGGCACCCGCCGGCCTTTGTCATTGGGGCGCCGGTTTTCCTCCTGTTTCCCCCGGATCGTCACCGTCTGTCCACAGGGTTGCCCACAAGCATGTCCAAGGTCTACGAGTCCCCCGAACCCTCGGCGCCGGCCCGCGACGACGAAGTCGCCCGGCTGCGCGTGCCGCCGCACTCGATCGAGGCCGAGCAGAGCGTGCTCGGTGGCCTGCTGCTGGACAACAGCGCCTGGGACCGTGCCGGTGACCTGCTGACCGACAGCGACTTCTACCGTTGGGAGCACCGCCACATCTACGCGGCCATCGGCGCGTTGATCAACACGACGCGCCCGGCCGACGTGATCACCGTGTTCGAGCAGCTGCAGAGCCACGGCAAGGCCGAGGAGTGCGGCGGGCTGGTCTACCTGAACGCGCTGGCGCAGAGCGTGCCGAGCGCGGCCAACCTGCGCCGCTATGCGGAGATCGTCCGCGAGCGGGCCATCCTGCGCAAGCTGGTTGCCACCTCCGACGAGATCGCCACCGCCGCGTTCAATCCGCAAGGTCGCCAGGTCTCGGAGATCCTCGACGAGGCCGAAGGCAAGATCTTCCGCATCGGCGAAGAGGGCTCGCGCTCGAAGCAGGGCTTCCAGAGCATGGACCAGCTGGTGGTGCAGCTGATCGACCGCGTCAACGAGCTGCACGAGAACGGCGCCGAGGACGTGACCGGCGTGCGCACCGGCTTCTATGACCTCGACAAGATGACCGCGGGCCTGCAGCCGGGCGACCTGATCGTGCTGGCGGCGCGCCCGTCGATGGGCAAGACCGCGTTCGCGCTGAACATCGGCGAACACGTGGCCGCCAACGAGGGCCTGCCGGTGGTGGTGTTCTCGATGGAAATGGGCGCGGCCCAGCTGGCGCTGCGCATGGTCGGCTCGATGGGCCGCATCGACCAGAGCAACCTGCGCACCGGCCGGCTGCGCGACGACGAATGGGGGCGCCTGTCGGAAGCGGTCGAGAAGCTCGGCAAGGTCAGCATGTACATCGACGAGAGCCCCGGCCTCTCGCCCAGCGAACTGCGCGCACGCGCGCGGCGCCAGGCGCGGCAATGCGGCCAGCTCGGCCTGATCATCGTCGACTACCTGCAGCTGATGAGCGGCAGCGGCGGCAGCAGCGAGGAGAACCGCGCCACCGTGATCGGCGAGATCTCGCGGGGTCTGAAGTCGCTGGCCAAGGAGCTGAAGTGCCCGGTGATCGCGCTGTCGCAGCTCAACCGGTCGGTCGAGACACGCACCGACAAGCGCCCGATGATGAGCGACCTGCGCGAGTCCGGTGCCATCGAGCAGGATGCGGACGTGATCATGTTCATCTACCGCGACGAGTACTACACCAAGGAAGCCTGCAAGGAGCCGGGTGTGGCCGAGATCATCATCGGCAAGCAGCGTAACGGCCCGACCGGCACGGTGAAGCTGACCTTCCTGAAGCCGCTGACCAAGTTCGACAACCTCGCGCCCGGCATGGGCGGTGGGGGCGACGAGTACTGACGACCCCGATGCGCGCTGCTCGCAGACTGTATATATTCACAGTATGCGACATGCCCGACGCATCGCCATCGTTCCCGCCGACGCCGCCAGCCCCAAGGGCCGTGGCACCACCTGGGCGCTCGAGCACCGCTTCAGCGCCCAGCACGCCGAGCCCTGGGACGACGGCTGGGGCACGCTGGACCAGCAGGCCCAGGAAGAAGTCGTGCCACCCGAGACGCGGATCGTCGAAGAGCGCGTCAAGAGCATCCTGGCGAGCAACGACTCGCCCGACATCTCCTTCGACCTGTCCATCAACCCCTACCGTGGCTGCGAGCACGGCTGCATCTACTGCTTCGCGCGGCCCACGCACAGCTACCTGAACCTGTCGCCGGGCATCGACTTCGAGACCCGCATCATTGCCAAGGTCAACGCCGCAGAACGCCTGCGCGAGGCCTTTGCGAGCCGCGGCTACACGCCGGCGATGCTCAACATCGGGTCGGCGACCGATGCCTATCAGCCAGCGGAGCGGCGCCTGCAGATCACGCGGTCGGTGATCGAAGTGCTGAACGAGTGGCGGCATCCTTTCTCGCTGGTCACCAAGTCGGCCGGCGTCGAACGCGACCTCGACCTGATCGCGCCGATGGCCCATCAGCAGCTCGCCGCGGTCTACGTCTCGGTGACCACGCTCGACCCGGCGCTGGCGCGCATCCTGGAGCCGCGTGCCGCATCGCCGCAGCGGCGGCTGCGCACGATCGCAGCGCTCGCCCAGGCGGGCGTGCCGGTGGGCGTGAGCGTCTCGCCGGTGATCCCCTTCGTCAACGAGCCGGAACTCGAACGCATTCTCGAGGCCGCCGCCGAGGCTGGCGCGCGCTCGGCCTTCTCGATCGTGCTGAGGCTGCCGTGGGAGGTCAACCCGATCTTCCAGGACTGGCTGACCCGGCACTACCCGCTGCGCGCCGAGCGCGTCATGGCACGCGTGCGCGAGATGCGCGGCGGGCGCGACTACGACGCGACCTTCGGCCGGCGCATGACGGGCGATGGCGTGTGGGCCCGACTGCTGCGCCAGCGCTTCGAGAAGGCATGCACACGGCTGGGGCTGAACCGCGAGCGGCATCCCCTGGACCTGACGAAGTTCCGGGCGCCGGCGTCGGACACGCGACAGGGGTCGCTGTTCTGAACGGGGTACGGCGCGAGGTGCAGCGTGACGTTCAGGGCGCGCGGCAGGGCGCGAACGCATCCAGCTCGGCTCGGTACTCCTTGGCCTGGATGCCCAGCGCGCCGACCACGGTGTGGAACAGGTGGTCGTGGCTGAGCGGAACGTCGCGCCGGCTGGCCAGGCAGTCCATGCGCAGGTCGTCCGGCTGGGCGGGCGGGCGCCACACGATCATCGGCACGTGCTTCTGCTCACGTGGTGCGACCGCATAGGGCAGGCCGTGCAGGTACAGGCCGTTCTCGCCGAGCGACTCGCCATGGTCGGAGACGTACAGCAGCGTCGGCCGGTAGGCGGACTGCTGGCGGCCCAGCCAGGCAATGGCCTGTGCGAGCACGTGGTCGGTGTAGGCGATCGAGTTGTCGTAGGCATTGACCAGCGCCTGCCGATCGCATTGCTGCAGCACGTTGGTGACGCACTCCGGCTGGAAGGGCTTGCGATCGGGTGGCGACCGGCGCGCGTACGCCGGCCCGTGGCTGCCCATCTGGTGCATCACCAGCAGCACACCGCGCGCGCGGCGCTGCGCATCGAGCGCGGCCAGGCGGGCGTCGAGGCCGCTGAGCAGCGCCTCGTCGAGGCACTCGCCATCGCTGCACAGCGCGGGCGGTGCCCCGTCTGCGGCATGGGCAGACGGAACCCGATCGCACAGGCTCTTGCAGCCGGACTGGTTGTCGAGCCACAGCACGGCCAGCCCGGCACGCTGTGCCAGGTCGAGCAGGTTCTCGTGGTCGCGCTCCCGTGCGGCGAAACCTTCGCGGCCGAGGTGCGAGAACATGCAGGGCAGTGAGGCGGCAGTGCTGGTGCCGCAGGAGGTCACGTCGCGGAAGCTCACCACGCCCAGGCCGGCCAGGGCGGGGGTGGTCGGCCGGCTGTAGCCGTTGAGTGCCAAGTGGTCTGCGCGTGCGGTTTCGCCGACCACCAGCAGGAACAGCGGCGGCGGGTTGCCAGTGGGGCGCTCCGCCAGCGTCGCGCCCGTGCCGATCGATGCCGGCGGCCCCGACGGCGTGGCCGTCGCATCCCGGGCCAGGGCGCCGAGCGCGTAGAACGAGTTCAACGGGTTGATCAGGTAGCGCACCGACTTGTGGTTGCGCATCGTCGCCGACAGGTCGGCGAACAGCGCGAACAGCAAGGCCGCGATGAGCACGCCACCGGTGGCCAGAGCGAGCAGGTTGCGGCCGAGCTGAGCTCGCCAGCCCAGTCGCTGCAGCCGCAACGGCCACATCCACACGATGGGCAGCAGCGCCAGGATGCCCAGGCCGGCGAGCAGGCGCAGGTTGAGCAGGTCGCGCGCTTCCGTCGGGTTGGTCTGCAGAACGTTGATCATCATCGTGCTGTCGATGACGACGCCATAGCTGCCCATGAAATGCGCGCCGGCGGCAGCCGGCACGAGGAACAGTGCAGCCACCGGCTTGATGGCGCTTCGCCATGCCGCGAAGCTCAGCAGCATGAAGGTCAGCGCCGCCAGCAGGACGGCGAAGCCCGCGGCGAAGAGCAGGCCGTGCGCACCGGCGCCTTCGGGCAAGGATCTCAGCGTGCGCCACAGCGGCCAGTTGGCCAGGCTGGCGATCCACACGCTGGTGAGCAGGGCCAGCGTGAGCGGATTCCACTCGCGCGACGGCCCACCTGACATCCTCGAGATCATGCCCCGAAGTTTCGGGCCGCTGCCTTGGCCCAGGCTTAAGCCAAACCCGGGGAGGGTCGCGTCAGTGGCGCAGCGTCAGGCCGCCAGCCGAGCGCCCGACGGCAGTGCCCAGCGCCACCTGCGTGCCGCGCGTGCAGTAGCGCTGGCGCAGCCCGGCGATCTGCTCGGCCAGCGCCGCGCTGGCCGTGATCTTGGCGCCGTGCCGGTTCAGCACCAGGCCGGCGGTCTCCAGCAGCTTGGCGTTCAGCGTCTCGCTGCCCAGGTCGAGCAGCGTCCGCACGGTGATCTCGGGTGCGCCGTTCAGGGTGTGGGTCATGGCCTTCTCGGCCGCCGTGGTGATGCTCTGGTGCGCTGCCCGCACCACCGCCTCGTAGGGCGGATAGGGCGCCGCGGCGAGGCACAGCATGTCGGTGGCGGCCTTGGACGCACAGAAGCGCCGGGCCAGCTCGTTGACCCAGGTCTCGCCGTCGGGCAGCTGGATCTCGGTGGAGCTGACGCGCGACAACGCCGCCAGCAGGTTGGCGGCGGCCTCGAAGTCGAAGTCGCCCTCGCGGATCTGGCCGGCCAGCGAACGTGTGGACTGCACGGTGACAGCCGTCTGGCGTTCGACCTGCCCCTGCATGATGCGGCCGGTCTCGAGCATGCGCCGCAGGCGTGCGCTGTCCGGTCGCTTCTCGACGGCGCGCTCGAGGTGGCCGATGGCGCGGGAGAAGGCCTTGGTGTCGCGCTTGTCGTGGTGCAGGAAGCACAGCAGCACCAGGCTCTGGCAGTCGAACATCTTCGAACTGATGCCGATGCGCACCGTGCGCTCGAGCGCGTCGGTCGCCTCGTCGCCCTGGCCCATGTAGAAGGCCAGCATGCCTTGTTTCTGCAGGCGGCTCACGCTGGCGGGGGTGAGCTCGGTGGCGTTGCGGTAGGTCTCCAGCGCGGCGTTCATGTCGCCCTGTTCGACCTGCACGCGGCCCATCACGTCGTAGGCGTCGGCATAGGTCGGCTGCTCGCCGATCAGGCTCTCCAGCGTGCGCGTGGCCTGCTGCAGCTGTCCGGATTCCAGCTCGACACGGGCAATGCCGAGCTTGGCCCAGGGTGCGGCGCGTGCCTCGCGCACCGCTTCGTAGAGGGCGCGGGCCTTGTCGAGCTCGTTCAGGCGCACGTACAACTCGGCCCCGACACGGGCCGCGTACAGCCAGTACTCGCCGCGCTGCTCGAAGCGCTGCTGGCAGATCTGTGCAGCGGTCGCAAAGTCTTCCTCGGCGATCGCCTCGAAGATCGGGCCGAGCACCTTCTTGCGGTGCCGCGCCTGCAGCACGCGCTGTTCGAGTGCCGATGCGGTGTGGGGCTTGAGCAGGTAGCTGTCCAGCGCCGCTTCGGCGGCCTCGGCGACATGGCCATAGGAGGCCTCGCCGGTCACCATCACGAACACGGTGGCGTAGGGCAGCAGGTTGGAGCGGCGCAGGTCGTCGAGCAGGTCCTGGCCGGACATGACCGAGTGGTCGAAGTGGTAGTCGCACAGCACCACGTCGAAGCTGCGGTTCTCGAGCAGCCGGCGCGCGTCCACCGCGCGGCTGGCGTAGGCCACGTGGCCCACCCCCATCGCCCGCAGCATCCCGGCGAGGATGCTGCGCGAGGTCATGTTGCCGTCGATGACGAGCGCACGGCAGTCGCCGATGTCGGGATACAGCAGGCGAGCCATGCAGGCGTCCGGAAAAGTCGGAATGCCTGCATATCGGCACGCCCGGGGTGCTACTTGAACAGGTCCTTGACCCGATCCGTCCAGCTCTTGGCGTTCGGCGAGTGCTTGTCGCCGCCCTTGCGGAAGGATTCGTCGAGTTCCTTCAACAGCTTGCGCTGGTGCTCGGTCAACTTGATCGGCGTCTCGACCTGCACGTGGCAGTACAGGTCGCCGGGGTAGCTGGAGCGCACGCCCTTGATGCCCTTGCCGCGCAGCCGGAAGGTCTTGCCGTGCTGGGTGCCTTCGGGCAGCTCGATCTCGGCCTTGCCGCCCAGCGTCGGTACCTCGATGCTGCCGCCCAGCGCGGCAGTGGCCAGGCCGACCGGCACGGTGCAGTGCAGGTCGTCGCCGTCGCGCTCGAAGATGTCGTGCTGCTTGACGCGGATCTCGATGTACAGGTCGCCCGGCGGGCCGCCGTTGGTGCCCGGCTCGCCGTTGCCGCTGGAGCGGATGCGCATGCCCTCGCCGATGCCGGCCGGGATCTTCACCTCCAGCGTCTTGTGCTTCTTGATCTTGCCTTGGCCGCTGCAGGTGGTGCAGGGGTCGGGGATGATCTTGCCGGTGCCGTGGCAGTGCGGGCAGGTCTGCTGGATGCTGAAGAAGCCCTGGCGCATGTGCACCGTGCCGCCGCCGTTGCAGGTGCTGCACACCTTGGGGCTGGTGCCGGGCTTGGCGCCGGTGCCGTGGCAGGTCTCGCAGCTCTCCCACGAGGGGATGCGGATCTGCGTCTCCTTGCCGTTGGCGGCCTCCTCGAGCGTGATCTCCATCGCGTAGCTGAGGTCGCTGCCGCGGAACACCTGCTGGCCGCCGGGGCCGCGCCGTCCGCCGCCCTGGCCGCCGCCGAAGATGTCGCCGAAGATGTCGCCAAAGGCCTCGGCGAAGCCGCCGAAGCCTTCCGCGCCCGGGCCGCCGGGGCGGAAGCCGCCGCCACCCATGTTCGGGTCGACGCCGGCGTGGCCGTACTGGTCGTACGCCGCGCGCTTCTGCGCATCCGAGAGCATCTCGTAGGCCTCCTTGGCCTCCTTGAACTTCTCCTCGGCCTGCTTGGCGTCGTCACCCTGGTTGCGGTCAGGATGGTGCTTCATGGCCAGCTTGCGGTAGGCCTTCTTGATCTCTTCCTCGGTGGCGTTCTTCGCCACGCCGAGGATCTCGTAGTAGTCGCGCTTTGCTGCCATTCGAAATCTCGGTTCTTCACAAGCGGAACCGCCGCGTCGACGTGCAGGCGAGGCCTGTCACGTCGAGCGCGGCGAGACAAGTGGGCAGGCCCATGGCCTGTCCGCCTTATCCTTTCTTGACTTCCTTGAAGTCTGCGTCGACCACGTTGTCGTCGGCCGGCTTGTCGGCAGATGCCTGAGCACCTTCCGTGCCGCCAGCTGCGCCACCTGCGGCGGCCTGCGCCGCCTGCGCATCGGCATAGACCTTCTCGCCGAGTTTCTGGCTGGCGGTCATCAGCGCCTCGGTCTTGGCGTCGATCGCGGCCTTGTCCTCGCCCTTGATCGCCTCTTCGGCGTCCTTCAGCGCGGCCTCGATCTTCTCCTTCTCGGGCGCCTCGAGCTTGTCGCCATGCTCGGCCAGGCTCTTCTTCACCGAGTGCACCATCGCATCGGCCTGATTGCGGGCCTGCACCAGCTCGAGCTTCTTCTTGTCCTCGGCGGCGTTGAGCTCGGCGTCCTTCACCATCTTCTGGATCTCGTCCTCGTTCAGGCCCGAGTTCGCCTTGATGGTGATCTTGTTCTCCTTGCCGGTGGCCTTGTCCTTCGCGCCGACGTGCAGGATGCCGTTGGCGTCGATGTCGAAGGTCACCTCGATCTGCGGCGTGCCGCGCGGCGACGGCGGAATGCCTTCGAGGTTGAACTCGCCCAGGCTCTTGTTGCCCGAGGCCATCTCACGCTCGCCCTGGTAGACCTTGATGGTCACCGCCGGCTGGTTGTCGTCGGCGGTCGAGAACACCTGGCTGAACTTGGTCGGGATGGTGGTGTTCTTCTGGATCATCTTCGTCATCACGCCGCCCAGCGTCTCGATGCCCAGGCTCAGCGGGGTCACGTCGAGCAGCAGCACGTCCTTGCGGTCGCCCGACAGCACCTGGCCCTGGATGGCTGCGCCCACGGCGACGGCTTCGTCCGGGTTGACGTCCTTGCGCGGCTCCTTGCCGAAGAACTCCTTGACCTTCTCCTGCACCTTGGGCATGCGGGTCATGCCGCCGACCAGGATCACGTCGTCGATCTGGCCGACGCTGACGCCGGCGTCCTTGATCGCGGTGCGGCACGGCGCGATGGTGCGCTCGACCAGTTCGTCGACCAGCGACTCCAGCTTGGCGCGCGTCAGCTTGATGTTCAGGTGCTTCGGGCCGGTGGCATCGGCCGTCACGTAGGGCAGGTTGATGTCGGTCTGCGTCGCGTTCGACAGTTCGATCTTCGCCTTCTCGGCCGCTTCCTTCAGGCGCTGCAGCGCGAGCACGTCCTTGGACAGGTCGACGCCTTGCTCCTTCTTGAACTCGGCCACGATGTAATCGATGATGCGCTGGTCGAAGTCTTCGCCGCCGAGGAAGGTGTCGCCGTTGGTCGACAGCACCTCGAACTGCTTCTCGCCGTCGACGTCCGCGATCTCGATGATCGAGATGTCGAAGGTGCCGCCGCCGAGGTCATACACCGCGATCTTGCGGTCGCCCTTGCCGTGCTTGTCCAGGCCGAAGGCCAGCGCGGCCGCCGTCGGCTCGTTGATGATGCGCTTCACGTCGAGGCCGGCGATGCGGCCGGCATCCTTGGTGGCCTGGCGCTGGCTGTCGTTGAAGTAGGCCGGCACGGTGATCACCGCTTCGGTGACTTCTTCGCCGAGGTAGTCCTCGGCGGTCTTCTTCATCTTGCGCAGCACCTCGGCGCTGATCTGCGGCGGTGCGAGCTTCTTGCCACGCACCTCGATCCAGGCGTCGCCGTTGTCGGCAGCGGTGATCGTGTAGGGCATCAGGTCGATGTCCTTCTGCACTTCCTTCTCGGTGAACTTGCGGCCGATCAGCCGCTTGGACGCGTACACCGTGTTCTTCGGGTTGGTGACCGCCTGGCGCTTGGCCGAGGCGCCGACGAGCACTTCGCCGTCTTCCTGGTAGGCGATGATCGACGGCGTGGTGCGCGCACCTTCGCTGTTCTCGATCACGCGGGTGGTGTTGCCTTCCATGATGGCCACGCACGAGTTCGTGGTGCCGAGGTCGATGCCGATGATCTTTGCCATGTTCGTGAGCTCCTGAGAACGGTGAATCCGGTTGTCTTCGAGTTGTGGATAACTGGGGCTATTTCAAGGGTGATCGCTTGTGGACGATTGCGCTGGCGCAGGTCACTTCGGCGCGGTCACGGTGACCAGCGCCGGGCGCAGCACGCGCTCGGCGATCAGGTAGCCCTTCTGCAGCACGGCGACGACCGTGTTGGCGTCCTGCTCGGCCGGCACCACGCTGATCGCCTGGTGCTGGTGCGGGTCGAACTTCGTGCCGGCGGCCGGGTTGATCTCGACCACCTTGTTGCGCTCCAGCGCCGAGGCCAGCTGGCGCAGCGTGGCGTGCACGCCCTCGAGCAGCTGCTCGTTGGTGGCGTTCTGGATGGCGATGGCAGCCTCCAGGCTGTCCTTCACCGGCACCAGGCTCTCGGCGAAGCTCTCGATGGCGAACTTGCGTGCCTTGGACATGTCGTCCTCGGCCCGGCGCCGGGTGTTCTCGGCCTCGGCCTTGGCGCGCAGGTACGCGTCGGACACTTCGGCGTGCTTGGCCTGCAGTTCGGCGAGCTGCGCCTGCAGGGCGGCTTCGGGGCTGGCGGGCGCGGCTGTCTCGGGGCTCGCGTCGGTGTTCTGGGGGGCTTGCTCTGGGTTCGACATGACGGTCAGGAAGAGGGTCAGCCGCCGACCTGAGGGCACTCACCGCGTTTTCAAGAGGGCCTTTCGAGTCTTTCGCGACAGAATCCCGGCCATGAAGCGCCGCGAACTCCTGGCCGCCCTGGCCTTCCCCTGGTGGTTGCCCGGGCCGGGCCGGGCCGCGGCGCCCGCCGCTTTCGCCGACGAGACCTGGCGCGACGGCGCCCGCGACCGTGACATCCCTGTGCGCCTGCGCTGGCCGGCGGGCGACGGGCCTTGTGCCCTGGTGATCCACTCCCACGGCCTGGGCGGCAGCCGGGCCGGCGGCGCGGCCTGGGGCGAGGCGTGGCAGGCGGCCGGCCTGGCGGTGCTGCACCTGCAGCACCCAGGCAGCGACAGCGCGGTCTGGCAGACCGGCGGCCTGCGTGGCGCACGCCAGGCCGCCAGTGCCGAGCAGTACCTGGCGCGCGTCGCCGACGCCCGCTTCGTGCTCGACCAGCTCGAACGGCGGCATGCCGGCGGCGGCGCGTGGGGTCGCGTGAGACTCGATGCGATCGGCTTCTCCGGCCATTCCTTCGGCGCCCGGCTGACCCAGGCGCTGGCCGGCGAGCGCGCGGTCGGCCGCTGGCGCGCGAAGCGAACCGAGGGCCTGGCCGAGCCCCGCCTGCGCGCCTTCATCGCCTTCAGCCCCGGTTTCAACGAACGCGACGGGCTCGAGGACAGCACGCTGACCCAGCGCTTCGGCGCCATCAACCGACCGTTCCTGGCCGTCACCGGCACGGACGACGATTCGATGCTGGTCGGCGACGCCAGCAACGCCGCACGCCGCGCCGTCTACCGCGGCCTGCCGGCGGGTGCCCGGGCGCAGCTGGTGCTAGACGGGGCCGACCACGCCACCTTCGGCGGGGGCAACGGTGTCGAGCGAGCGGAAGGCCGCAACGGACGGCGCGGGCCGCGCGCGGTGGAACTGGAACCGCAGCACCGGCGGGTGGTGGCGGCGATCAGCGCCGACTGGTGGCGCTGGCGGCTGCTCGGCGACGAGGCGGCGCGTGACCGCCTGGCCAGCCCGGCGGGGCTGACCCGTGGCGACGTCTGGCAGCAGGGCTGATCAACCGCGGCCGCGGCGCGGCGCATCGTCGGCGCTCGCGCTCCAGCGATCCCAGTCGGCCAGCTGTCGCCGGTCGCGCTTGGTCGGCCGCCCCTGTTCGATGGTCTGCGCCGGCTCGGTGCCGAACCGGCGCTGCTCGGCCATCTTCGCGCGCTGCGCGACGCTGTCCGCCGTTTCCTCGTACAAGGTCTGCGCCACCGGCGCGGGCCCGCGGATGCCGCTCACGCCCTTGACCTGCACCGTGCGCGGATGCTGCGGCTGGCGGATGCCGATCAGGTCGCCCTCGCGCACCTCGCGCGAGGCCTTGGCCGCCTGGCCGTTGACCTCGATGCGGCCCTTGGCGATCTCCTCGGCGGCCAGGCTGCGCGTCTTGTAGAAGCGGGCGGCCCACAACCACTTGTCCAGCCGGACGCGGGTGTCCTTGTCGTCGTCGTTCATTGGCGCTGATTCTCCGCCAGCGGCACGCGCACGGTCGCGTCCAGCCCGACCGTGCGGCCGGCCACGACCCGGTCGTCCAGCGAGATGCTGCCGGACAGCGTGCGCACGATCTCGCCGCAGATCGCCAGGCCCAGGCCCGAGCCGCTGCCGCGTTCGCCGGCCGAGAAGGGCTGGAACAGGCGCTCGCGCAGCTCTGCGCTCAGGCCGGGGCCGCTGTCGGCGATGGTCAGCGCGGCGGTGCGGCCGTCGCTGATCAGCCGCATCGCCAGGGTGCCGCCCTCGGGGCAGTGCTTGATGGCGTTGTGCAGCAGGTTGCGCGTCAGCTCGCGCAGTGCCCAGTCGTGGCCGCGCACCGGTGCCGGCACGGTGGCGATCTCGAAGTCGAGCTGGCGGTCGGCGATCAGCGCGCCGAGGTCCAGCGCCACAGCGCGGGCGATCTCCGCCCAGTCGACCACCGGCGCGTCGCCCTGCTGGCGCAACTGCTCGACCTTCGCCAGCGCCAGCATCTGATTGGCCAGCTGCGTGGCGCGATCGACCGTGTGGTTGATCTCGCCCAGCGCCTGGCGTGGCTCGACGTCGCCGCGCAGCGCCGACTGCAGCTGTGTCTTCAGCACCGCCAGTGGGGTGCGCAACTGGTGGGCGGTGTCGCGCACGAAGCGCTTCTGGTGCTCGAGCAGGTGGGCCAGGCGGCCCATCACCTGGTTGGTGGCGTCCAGCAGCGGCTGCAGCTCGCGCGGTGCATCGGCCGCGGCGATCGGCGCGAGGTCGTTCTCGGCGCGGTCGCGCAGCTGCGCGCTGAGCGCGCGCACCGGCCGCGTCGCGCGCTGCACCACCCACAGCACCGCGCCGACCAGCACCGCGAGCAGCAGCGCCTGCCGCCACAGCGTGTCGACCAGGATCTGCCGCGCCAGCGTCTGGCGCAGCTCCAGCGTCTCGGCGACCTGGATGGTCGCCATGCCGCGCCCCTCGGGGCTGGCCACCGGCTGCAGCAGCACGGCCACGCGCACCGGCTGCTCGCGGTAGCGGTCGTCGTAGAAGTCGACCAGCGCGGCGTAGGGGCCCTTGTCGGGCAGGCGGCCGCGCCAGGCCGGCAGGTCCTCGAAGCCGGACACCATCTCGCCGCGGAAGCCGCTGACCTTGAAGAACATGCGGCTGCGGTTGTCGGCCTCGAAGGCCTCCAGCGCCGAGTAGGGGACGATGGACTGCACCCGCACGTCGTCGCCCGCGCCGGCCACCTGAAGCTGCTCGCCGATGGTCTTGGCGCTGGCCAGCAGCGTGCGGTCGTAGGCCGTGTCGGCGGCACGCAGCGCCTGCCGGTACAGGCTGACGGTGTTGAGGATCACGCCCAGCAGCACCGGTACCAGGATGCCGACCAGCAACTGCCCGCGCAGCGATCGCGGAGTGAGGTTCACGCGCTCTGCGCCTTCAGCAGATAGCCCAGGCCGCGCAGCGTCACCAGCTGCACGCCAGTGCTGGCCAGACGCTTGCGCAGCCGGTAGGCCACGACTTCGATCGCATCTGGCTGCACGTCCTCGCCAGGAAAGACGGTCTCGACCAGCCGCTCCTTGGCGACCGCCTGGCCAGGGCGGGCCAGCAGGGCGCGCAGCATCGCCGCCTCGCGCGGGGTCAGCTCCATCGGCGTGCCGTCGAGGCGGACTGCGCCGCTCTCGCCATCGACGCTCAGGCCGGCGAAGCCCGGCGCCGGCATGGTCGCGGCGGCACTGGGCTCGACGCGCCGCACCAGCGCACGGATGCGCGCCTCCAGCTCGTCGAGATCGAAGGGCTTGGGCAGGTAGTCGTCGGCGCCGCTGTTCAGGCCGAGGATGCGGTCCCCGACGGTACCCCGCGCCGTCAGGATCAGCACCGGCGTGCGCAGTCCCTCGGCACGTGCCAGCGTCAGCACCTGCAGCCCGTCCATGCCCGGCAGGCTGAGGTCGAGCAGCACCACGTCGGGCACGCTGGCGCGCCAGCGGGCCAGCGCACGCGCGCCGTCGGTGCAGGGCACGACGCTGATGCCGCGGCGCTCGAACGAGCGCTGCAGCGTGGTCTGCATGGCGGGGTTGTCTTCGATCAGCAGCAGCTTCATTCGCGTGCCAGTCTGGTCCACACGGCGGGCCTGGATTCTCGCCGGCCTCTCGGTGCTTTCCCTAGGCGAACGGACAGCCGACTGACAGCTTTTGCGCCGAACATCGCGCCACAGCATTTCCAACCAACACAAGGGGACAAGACCATGCGTCGCGACACCTTCCTCCGCTCCCTGGCCGCCTTGGCCGCCGCCGGCGCGCTGCCGCTGTCGGCACGCGCCAATGCCAACCTGAAGATGATGATCCCGGCCAACCCCGGTGGCGGCTGGGACAGCACCGGCCGCGCGCTCGGCAAGGCACTGCAGGACGCCGGCGTGGCCTCGTCGGTCAGCTTCGACAACAAGGGCGGTGCCGCCGGCGCGATCGGCCTGGCGCAGTTCGTCAACGCCAGCAAGGGCGACCCGAACGCGCTGATGGTGATGGGCGCGGTGATGCTCGGCGGCATCATCACCGGCAAGCCGCCGGTGAGCCTGTCGCAGGCCACGCCGCTGGCGCGCCTGACGAGTGAATACAACGTCTTCGTGCTGCCGGCCAGTTCGCCGCTGAAGACGATGAAGGATGTCATCGAGCAGCTGAAGAAGGACCCGGGCAGCGTCAAGTGGGGCGGCGGCTCGCGCGGCGCCACCGAGCACATCGCCGCGGCGATGATCGCCCGCGAGGTCGGTGTCGACCCGGCGAAGATCAACTACGTCGCCTTCCGGGGGGGTGGCGAGGCGGTGGCGGCCATCCTCGGCGGCAACGTCACGATCGGCGGCAGCGGCTACAGCGAGTTCGCCGAGTACATCAAGGCCGGCAAGATGCGCGCGATCGGCGTGACCAGCGAGAAGCGCCTGCCCGGGATCGACGTGCCGACGCTGAAGGAGCAGGGCGTCAATGTCGTGATCGGCAACTGGCGCGGCGTCTACGGCGCACCCGGCATCACGCCGGAGCAGCGCAAGGCACTGACCGAGATGGTCGTCAAGGCCACCAAGTCCAAGGCCTGGGCGGAGTCGCTCGAGAAGAACGCCTGGACGCCGGCGGTGATGGCCGGTGCCGACTTCGAGAAGTTCGTCGACGACGAGTTCGCTTCGCTGCGCGCGATCATGGTCAAGTCCGGCATGGTCTGAAGCGGCGGCCATGAACAAGCTGCACGCGGCGGTCGGCGCCGGCACGCTGGCGCTGGGCGCGCTGATCGTTGCGGGCGCCACGACTATCCGCTCCGACGCCGGCTACGGCGGCGTCGGGCCCAACTTCCTGCCCTGGGTGGTCGGGCTGGCGCTGCTGGCCTGCGGCGCCTTCCTCGTCTGGGAGGCCGTGACCGGTGGCTTCCGGCTGATGGAGCAACCCTCCGGCGACGAGCACGGCCACTGGCCGGGTTTCGTCTGGGTGTCGCTCGGCATCCTGTGCACCGCAGCGCTGATCACCCGCATCGGCTTCGTGCTGGCCTGCGCGCTCTGCTTCGTGCTCGCGGTGCGCGGCTTCAAGTCGGCCGAAGGCCGGCTCGACCTCTCGCCCAAGGCCTGGATCGTCGACCTGGCAGTCGGCATGGCGATCTCGGCACCGGTCTACTGGATGTTCGGCAAGCTGCTGGCCATCAGCCTGCCCGGGCTCACCAACACCGGCTGGATCTGAGCGATGGCCGACCTCTGGAACAACCTGCTGCAGGGTTTCATCACTGCCGGCACGCCGATCAACCTGATGTGGGCGCTGCTCGGCTGCACCATCGGCACGGCGGTGGGCGTGCTGCCCGGCATCGGCCCGGCGACCGCGGTGGCGATGCTGCTGCCGATCACGCTGAAGGTCGACCCGACCGCCTCGATGATCTTCTTCGCCGGCATCTACTACGGCGCGATGTACGGCGGCTCGACCACCTCCATCCTGCTGAACACGCCCGGCGAGGCGGGCTCCATGGTCACGGCCATGGAAGGCAACAAGATGGCCAAGAACGGTCGCGCCGGGGCGGCGCTGGCCACCGCGGCGATCGGCTCCTTCGTCGCCGGGACCATCGCCACCGTGGGGGTCACGCTGTTCGCGCCGCTGGTGGCCGAGCACGCCGTCAAGCTCGGCCCGCCGGAGTACTTCCTGCTGATGGTGCTGGCCTTCTGCACGGTGTCGGCCGTGCTCGGCAAGAGCACGCTGCGCGGGCTGACGGCGCTGTTCGTCGGCCTGGCGATGGGCCTGGTCGGCCTCGACCAGATCTCGGCCCAGGCGCGCTACACCTTCGAGACGCCCGAGCTGATGGACGGGCTCGAGGTGGTGCTGATCGCCGTCGGCCTGTTCGCCGTCGCCGAGGCGCTCTACGCGGTGCTCTACGAAGGGCGCACGGTCGAAACGCAGAACAAGATGAGCAAGGTCCACATGACCGCCTCCGAGTGGAAGCGGTCGTGGCCGGCATGGATTCGCGCCACTTTCATCGGATTCCCGTTCGGCACCGTGCCGGCCGGCGGCAGCGAGATCCCGACCTTCATCAGCTACGCGACCGAGAAGAAGCTCAGCAAGCACAAGGAGGAGTTCGGTACCACCGGCGCCATCGAGGGCGTGGCCGGGCCCGAGGCGGCCAACAACGCGGCGATCACCGCCACGCTGATCCCGCTGCTGACGCTGGGCATCCCGACCTCCAACACCACGGCGATCCTGCTCGGTGCCTTCCAGAACTACGGCATCAACCCGGGGCCGCAACTGTTCGACACCAACGCCGCGCTGGTGTGGGCGCTGATCGCGTCGCTGTACATCGGCAACGTGATGCTGCTGGTGCTGAACCTGCCGCTGGTCGGGCTGTGGGTGAAGCTGCTGAAGATCCCGAAGCCGCCGCTGTATGCCGGCATCCTGATCTTCGCGACGGTCGGTGTGTACGGCATGCGCCAGTCGGCCTTCGACCTGGTGCTGCTCTACGCGATCGGCCTGCTCGGCGTGGTGATGCGCCGCTTCGACTTCCCGACCGCGCCGGTGGTGGTGGGCATGATCCTCGGGCCGCTGGCCGAGGCGCAGATGCGCAATGCGCTGTCGATCGGCGAAGGCAAGTGGAGCATCTTCCTCGAGCGGCCCGGCTCGCTGACGCTGCTGATCGTGATCGTGCTGGTGCTGGGCCTGCCACGCCTGCTGCGCCTGCGCCGCAAGCTGCGCCGCGCGCCGTAAGCCGCGGCGCCGGGTTCGCCCGGCTCAGTCGGACGCGCCGGCAGCCAGCGCGCGCTGGCGCTGTGCTTCCAGCGCCGGTGCGTCAGCAGCCTTCCCCGGCCAGCCCTGCATGTGGCGGATGGCGATGTCTGCCAGCGCCGCAATCCACGGGTGGCTGTCGTTCAGGCAGGGGATGTACTGGAACTCCTTGCCTCCGGCCTCGAGGAAGGCCTCGCGCGCCTCCTGGTCGATCTCTTCCAGCGTTTCCAGGCAGTCGGCGGTGAAGCCGGGGCACATCAGGTCGACGCGAGCCACACCCTGTTTGGCCAGCTCGATCAGCGTCGGCTCGGTGTAGGGCTGCAGCCACTCGGCCTTGCCGAAGCGGCTCTGGAAGGTGACGACGAGTTCGTCCTTCTTCAGCGACAGCCGCTCGCCGAGCAGGCGCGCCGTCTTCAGGCACTCGCAGTGGTACGGGTCGCCCAGCAGCAGCGTGCGCTTGGGCACGCCGTGAAAGCTCAGCACTAGCTTGTCGCCGCGGCCGTTGGTCTGCCAGTGCACCAGCACGCGCTGGGCGAGGGCCTCGATGTAGCCGGCGTCGTCGTGGTAACGGTTGACAAAGCGGAATTCCGGCAGGCTGCGCACCTTGGCCGCCCAGGAGCCGACGGCATCCCAGGCGCTGGCCGTGGTCGGGCCGGAATACTGCGGGTACATCGGCAGCAGCAGGATGCGCGTGGCGCCCGCCGCCTTCAGTTCATCGAGCACGCTGTCCACCGAGGGGTTGCCGTAGCGCATGGCATGGCGCACCAGCACGGGGTGGCCGCGCTCGCCCAGGTAGCCGCGCAGCAAGGTCGCCTGCCGGGCGCTCCACACCAGCAGCGGCGAGCCTTCGGGCATCCACACGCTCTCGTACTTCTTGGCCGATTTCGCCGGCCGCACGCGCAGGATGACGCCGTGCAGGATCAGCAGCCACAGCGCGCGAGGGATCTCGACCACCCGCGGATCGCTGAGGAACTGCGCCAGGTAGCGACGCAGCGCCGCGGGTGTCGGTGCATCGGGCGTGCCGAGGTTGACCAGCAGCACGGCGGTCTGCTCGGGCGTGCCGTGGCGGAAGGGTGGTTCGTTGGCGAAAGTCATGGCGCGGCGGTTGGGCGCGCGATTATCGGCGACACCTGCCGATCAGACAGCACGGGCGTTTCGCAGCGCGTCCAGCGCGGCGCTGACCTTGGGCAGCTCGATCGGTTTGGTCCAGTAGTCGAGGAATCCGGCATCGCGGGCGCGCGACAGGTCCTCCGGCATCGCATCGGCCGAGCACATGAAGGCCGGCACCTCCTCCAGCCGGGGCAGGCGGCGCAGCCGGCCGAGCAGCTCGTGCCCGTGCATGTCCGGCAGGTTGGCGTCCAGCACCAGCACCTGGGGCGTCCACTGCGCCGCCAGGCGCAGTGCTTCCGCGCCATCCTCGGCCACCTGCAGCTCGACCCCGCCGAGTACCCGCATCGCCTCCTCGAACAGCAGCGCGTTGATGCGGTTGTCCTCGACGTAGAGCAGCCTCAGCGGTGCCGCGGGCGAGGGCCGCGCCAGCGACGGCACCGGGTCGGCTTCATCGAGCGGGGCCGGGCTGGTCGGCGGTTCGGCGGCAGGCAGGTCGATGCGCGCCAGCGTGCCCGCACCCGGCACGCTGGTCAGCGAGATGGTGCCGCCCATCTGCTCGATCAGGCTGCGCGTGATGACCAGGCCGAGGCCGCTGCCTTCGATGCCCGAGGTCTCGTGGCCCAGCCGCTCGAAGGGCTGGAACAGCCTCGAGAGCTGATCTTCGGTGAGGCCGGAGCCGGTGTCCTCGACGCCGATGACGCAGCGCCCCTGCGGTGCGTCGAGCAACGACACCACCACCCAGCCGCCCGCTCGGTTGTACTTGACCGCGTTGGAGACCATGTTCATCAGCACCTGGCGCAGGCAGCGCGGGTCGCCCCACACCCAGCGGCCGGTCGGCACCTGGTTGGTCAGCGCGATGCCCTGCGCCAGCGCGGCTGGCCGCAGCAGCTCGAGCGTGCTTTCCAGCAGCGGCGTGAGCTCGAGCGCCTCGGTGGCCAGCGTGGTGCGGCCTTCCTCCACGCGCTGCAGGTCCAGCACTTCGTTGACCAGCCCGAGCAGGTGCTCGCTGGCGCGCAGCACGTGGTCGGCGTACTCGCTCACCTTGGCGGCGCCGCCGTCGGGCTGCATGCGCAGCAACTGCGTGAAGCCGATCACCGCATTGAGCGGCGTGCGCATCTCGTGGCTCATGCGCGAGAGGAACTCGCTCTTTGCCCTGCTGGCGAGCTCGGCGGCCTGCTTGTCCAGCAGCACCTGCTCGGCCTGCTTGAGCCGCGTGATATCGGTGTGGATGCCGACCACACGGCGTGGCGTGCCGTCGGTGCGCCGCTCGACGATCCGGCCGCGGTCGAGCACCCAGATCCAGCGTCCGTCGCGGTGGTGCAGGCGATGCTCGGTCTGGTAGGTCGTGGTGCGACCTTCGCGGTAGGCCGCGATCGCGTTCTTCACGCCGGCGCGGTCGTCGGGATGGATGCGACGCAACCATTCGGTGAGCGACGAGCCGATCTCGTGCTCGGCATAGCCCAGCATCTCCTTCCAGCGCGGCGAGAAGAAGACCTGCTGCGAATCCTCGTCGAAGTCCCACACGCCGTCGCCCGAGCCCTCCAGAGCGAAGCGCCAGCGTGCCTCTGCCGCCGCCAGTGCTTGCGCGGCAGCGTGCTGTTCGGTCACGTCGCGGAAGCTGACCAGGCAGGACAGCGCCTGATGGCTCTGCGAGTTGCGCAGCGCGCGCGCCGTCAGCAGCACGTGGCGCAGGACGCCATCGGGGCGGTGCAGCACGAGCGGGATGTCCCGCACCGACCCGTTCTCGACGAGCACCCGTCGCACGGGATGGTCCTGTTCGGCGATCGGCAGGTCGTGCGCGTCGTGAATCCGGTAGCCGAGCTCGCTCAGGCGATGACCCGTGAATGACACCGGATCGCGGCCCAGCGTCTCGCCGGCCGACGGATTGCAGGCCAGGATGCGGCCGTTCGGGCCGACGACGATCAGGCCGTCGCTGATCGCCGCCGCGACCGAGCGGTACAGGTCTTCGCTGATGCGCAGGCGCTCGGCAGCGCGGACCTGCTCGGTCACGTCCTTCAGCACGCCGAGGTGCTGCACCACGAGGCCGCGGCTGTCGCGGATCGGCACGACGCTGAGCTCGTTGAGGAAGGCTCGGCCGTCGCAGCGCCGGTTGGCCAGCACGGTGGTGCAGGGCCGACCCTCGGCGAGCGCGGCGCGCAGCGGCTCCAGCCCGGGTTGGTCTTGTTCGTCACCCTGCAGGAACTTGCAGTTGCGGCCCATTGCATCGGAGCGGCTGTAGCCGGTCAGCCGCTCGAAGGCGGCATTGACGTAGACGATGGGCTGGTCGGGCTGGGTGGCGTCGGTCACGACGATCGGCATCGCCGCATCGGCTTCGACCGCACGCTGCAGCAGGCGCAGCTCGCGCTCGAGCTGGCGCAGGTCGGTGAGGTCGCGCGTCAGGTACAGCACCTGGCCGTCGGGCATCGGCGCCACGCGCGCCTCGAACCGGCGTGAGCGCCCGTCGGGTGTCGTGCACTCGTACTCGAGCCGCTGCATCTCGCCGCTGTGGCGTGCCTGCGCCAGGGCTTCCCGCGCCAGGCGATCGTACGGGGCGGGCAGGGCGGCGGCGAACGGCTGCCCTCGCTGCTGCTCGAAAGGCATCAGCAACAAAGGGTGCTGCTCGTCACTGCACAGCAGGAAGCGGTCGTCGCGGTCGACGACGAACCACAGGTCGGGAACCGCGCGAAGCACTGCGGTCATGCGGGCTTCACTGCTGCGCAGGTCCTGCTCGATGCGGCGTTGCCCCGACACGTCGATCGACAGGTGGATCGTGCTGCCATCGGGCAACTGCTGATCGCACACCAGCACAGTCCGGTCCTCGAAGCGCAGCTCGTGCGGTGTGGCCGTCGGCGAGGCCAGCGACAGCCGCCAGCGGACGAACTCCTCCTCGCGGCCGAGCGCATCCGGGTAGGCACCGGCGCGCACCATCGCTCGCACCAGCGACTCCCAGGTGTCCTTCGCCGTGTCCCCGAAACGTCCGATCTGGCGCTGCCAGGCGGCGTTGCTGAGCTGGACGCGTCCGTCGGGCCCGCTGATCATCAGGCCGGCATGCACGGCTTCCATGGCCTGCATCAGCAACTGCTGGGTGCGCTGCACCGATTCGCGCTGGGCGACTTCGGCGGTCACGTCGCGCGCGGCACCGCGGTAGCCGAGGAAGCCTCCGTCGGCCGCGAAACGCGGTCGCCCGCTCATCGCCACCAGCATGGTGCCGTGGGCCGTGTCGCGTTCGCCGATGCCGTCGCGGAACGGCAGCCGCGCGGCGCGCAGGGCGCGGTAGCGATCCCAGCTCTGTCGCTCGGCAGAGCCCGGCGGCGGCCGGTTCAGGTTCATCGAGTGCATGCCGATCTCGCGGCTCGCCGGCCAGCCGGTGTGCTCCGCGACACTGTCAGACACCCAGGTCAGCACCCCGTCGGGGTCGGTCTCCCACAGCCAGTCGCTGCCGGCAGCACCCGCCTGGCGCACGCGCGCCTCGGACTCGCGCAGCTGCATCTCGCGCAGGCGCGCCTCGAGCAGCGCCACTGCGACGGAGGCCAGGTCGTCCAGCGCGGCACGGGCGCCGGGCTGGGCAGCGCAGGCGGCCGGCTGCACCTGCAGGCTGCCGATCTTCAGCGATCCGATGCACAGCGGCACCTCGGCGCTGCCGTGCGGTGCCCAGTCGCTCGCACCGTCGGACGTGAACGCCTGGGGCGGCCCTTGACCGTCGATCAGCAGTGCCGCACGCGCGGCCTTCAGCTGCCGGCAGGCCGATCGCGCCAGCGCCTGCAAGGCGGCGGCCAGGGTCGGTGCCAGTGCCAGTTGCAGCTGCGCCTCGAGCCGTGCGGGGTCGTCCTGCGCGCGCTCGCTCATGCTCACGTCGACCGGTTCACACGTACAGGTCGTGCGGCTGCGTGTCGGCGAACTTCATGACCTCGAAGCGCACGCAGGGCCCGTCGGCCTCGACGGGTGGCGTGCCCAGGCCGATGTACCCGCTGCCGTGCAGCGTGCAGGTGCCGCGACGCAGGCTGATCACCTCGGGGTCATGGTCGAAACGGACATAGGTGCCGTTGTAGCTGAGGTCGGTCAGCTGGAAGGTACCGCCATGCCAGTCGATGCGGGCATGCGAACGCGACACGCGGGTGTCGTCGATGCAGTAGGTGACCTGCGGGCTGCGACCCAGCACCACCGGCAGGCTGGTGCCGCTGTAGACGCGGTTCAGGTGCGACCAGATCAGCCGGATGCCTTCGGGCTCGGGCGCGGGCGCCATGTCACCGAAGGCGGTGGCCGCGGTGTCGCCGGCATGGCGCTGCGCTTCGAGCAGGTACACGTGCACCGGCTCGACGCGGCCGCGCAGTTGCATGCGCTCGAGGCTGCGGAAGCGGTCGCGCTGAGCGGGCGGCAGGCCGGCCAGCACATGTGCGGTCAGCAGGGTCTCGTTGTCGCCGGCGTGGTCGAGCAGGCGGGCCGCGACGTTGACCGCATCGCCGAACACGTCGCCCGACATCTCGACCACCTCACCGCAGGCCAGGGCCACCTGCACCTTCAGCGGCTGCGGCAGCGAACTGCCCGGGCCGCCGATTCGCTCCATCGACTCGTGCATCTCGTCGGCCGACTCCACCGCGGAGGGCGGTGCGTCGAACATGGCCATCAGCCCGTCGCCCAGCGTCTTGACCACCGTGCCGCCCATGGCCTCGACGATGCGCGCCAGCAGGGCCACGCTCTGGGTGACCACCGCGGTGGCTTCGGCATTGCCCATCGACTCGTACAGCGAGGTGCTGCCGCGCAGGTCCGCGAAAAGGATGGT
Source organism: Chitinophaga pinensis (assembly GCA_943370595.1). Taxonomy (GTDB): domain Bacteria; phylum Pseudomonadota; class Gammaproteobacteria; order Burkholderiales; family Burkholderiaceae_C; genus Piscinibacter. Next base: position 47,236 of record CALRRO020000001.1, on the reverse strand, counting down.
GCGTTCGACGATCTGGGTCATGCGAAGGCGCGACGAGGCGTCATGGCCGAAAGTTTATCGCCGGAATGAGGCACACCAGAGCGAAAAGGGCTCCCTAGGGAGCCCTTTGTCGTGCCAACGATGCCGTTGGTCCTCACAGGTTGTCGAGGTAGGTCCGCAGCTTGTCGGACCGGCTCGGGTGCTTGAGCTTGCGGATCGCCTTGGCCTCGATCTGGCGGATGCGCTCACGCGTCACGTCGAACTGCTTGCCGACCTCTTCCAGTGTGTGGTCGGTCGACATCTCGATGCCGAAGCGCATGCGCAGCACCTTGGCCTCGCGTGGCGTGAGTGAGTCGAGGATGTCCTTGACCACGTCGCGCAGGCCGGCCTGCATCGCCGCCTCGATCGGCGCCGTGTTGTTGGTGTCCTCGATGAAGTCGCCCAGGTGGGAGTCGTCGTCGTCGCCGATCGGCGTCTCCATGGAGATCGGCTCCTTGGCGATCTTCATGATCTTGCGGATCTTGTCCTCGGGGATCTCCATCTTCTCGGCCAGCGTCGGCGCGTCCGGCTCGAAGCCGAACTCCTGCAAGTGCTGGCGCGACAGGCGGTTCATCTTGTTGATCGTCTCGATCATGTGAACCGGGATGCGGATGGTGCGCGCCTGGTCGGCGATCGAGCGGGTGATGGCCTGGCGGATCCACCACGTCGCGTAGGTCGAGAACTTGTAGCCGCGGCGGTACTCGAACTTGTCGACCGCCTTCATCAGGCCGATATTGCCTTCCTGGATCAGGTCGAGGAACTGCAGGCCGCGGTTGGTGTACTTCTTCGCGATCGAGATCACCAGGCGCAGGTTGGCCTCGATCATCTCCTTCTTCGCGTCGCGCGAGGCCTTCTCGCCCTCGTTCATCTTGCGGTTGATCTCCTTGAGATCTTCCAGCGGCACCACGGCGCGCGCCTGCACGTCGGTCAGCTTCTTCTGCAGTTCCTGCACCGGCGGCAGGTTGCGCTGCAGCACCACGCTGTAGGCCTTGCCCGACGCCACTTCCTTCTCGGCCCACTTCAGGTTCAGCGCGTTGGGCGGGAAGTGCTTGATGAAGTACTCCTGCGGCATGCCGCACTTGTCGACCAGGATCTTGCGCAGCTCGCGCTCGTAGCGGCGCACGTCGTCGACCTGCGAACGCAGGATGCCGCACAGCTTCTCGATCGTCTTCACGGTGAAGCGGATCGTCATCAGCTCGCTGCTGATGGCGTGCTGTGCCTTGTCGTAGGCGCTGGACTGGTAGCCTTCCTTTTCAAAGGCCTTGCGCATCTTGTCGAAGTTGATGCGCAGCGAGTCGAACTTGACCATCGCCGCGGTCTTCAGCTCCTCGAGCTTCTTGGTCAGCGCCTTGCTGCCGCCGGCGCCGTCGTCGTCGTCCTCGTCGTCGAAGAAGTCGACGTCTTCCTCGGCCACGTAGTCGTCGGCCTCGTCTTCCGAGACGAAGCCGTCGACCACCTCGGAGATCTGCATCTCGCCGGCGCGGATCTTGTCGGAGTAGCTCAGCAGTTCGGCGATGGTCGTCGGCGAGGCCGAGATGGCCAGCATCATCGCCTGCAGGCCGCCTTCGATGCGCTTGGCGATCTCAATCTCGCCCTCGCGGGTGAGCAACTCGACCGTGCCCATCTCGCGCATGTACATGCGCACCGGGTCAGTGGTGCGGCCGAACTCGGAGTCGACGGTCGACAGCGCGGCTTCTGCGGCTTCTTCGGCTTCCTCTTCCGTCGCGGTGGTGGTGCCGCCCCCGGCGATCAGCAGCGTGGCCGCGTCGGGCGCCTGCTCGTAGACCGCGATGCCCATGTCGTTGAGCATCGAGACGATGGCCTCGAGGATCTCGTTGTCGACCAGCTTCTCGGGCAGGTGATCGTTGATTTCCTGGTGCGTCAGGAAACCTCGCGTCTTGCCCATCTTGATGAGCGTCTTCAGCTCCTGGCGGCGCTTGGTGACCTCTTCCTCGGTCAGCGCGGTCTCGTCCAGGCCGAACTCGCGCATCAGCGCACGTTCCTTGGCCCGCGACACCTTCATGCGCAGCGGCTTGACCTTCTCGACCTTGGCCTCGCCTTCCTCGGCCGCCTCGGCCTCCGGCTCGCCCTCGAGTTCGGCCTCGAGGTCGGAGAAGTCCTCCTCCGGCACCTCGGCCTTGGCCTTGTCATCCTTGCCCTTGCGGCCCGGCTTGCCCTTGGCGGGTGCTTCGGCCTTGGCGGCCTTGGCAGTCGTCGTCTTCGCGGCCGGCGTGGCCTTGGCGCCCTTGGCCGCCTTTTCGGTCGGCTCGGCGGCAGCCTTGGCGGCCGTCACCTTCTTCTTGTCCTCGGCCTCGGCCTTGGCAGGCTTGGCGGCCTTGGGGGCAGTCTTGGCAGGAGCGGCGCTCTTCTTCGCGGTCATGCGATTCCTCGGAAGTTGTGTGGCCCGGCGGCCGGATCGCCCGCCAAGGCGATTCCGGCACCGGACCCATGCACGGGCAGGCCGGCCGGCGCGCGGCCAGGGGGCGGCGCAAACGGCAGGGCGGCGTCGGGCGGGCAAGCTGGCGTGAACATTCCTGAGGGTGCAGTCCTTGCGGGAAAGGGGTGGCCTTGGAGGGGACCCTGTGTCTCAGGGTGGCCGGGGCCCGGAGGTGCTGCTGTCACTCTTGCCGCGCGTACGAAACCCTTGATTATACGGCTCGATGTCCGATCCGTGTCAGCCGGCGGTTCCGACGCTCAGCTGGGTGAGCGATGCCTTCAACTTCGCGCGCGCCTGGCTCAGCTCCTTGCCGCGCAGCTGCGCGTCGGGGGAGAGGTCGCCCGATTCGAAGAGTTGCTTCAATTCGTCCTCGATCGCCTGCAGGCGCAGACGATCGACCACGATGGCCAGCTGGGCCGCCAGGTCCGCGGCCGCATCGGGCTCGTGCAGTTCCGCGATGCGGGATACGACACCGTCGGCGCCCAGAGATTGCGCCTGCTGACGCAGATCGTTCAGTACCGCGGCGGGCGCCTGCGGGCCGTGTTCGAGCAGCCCGCGCTCGAGCTGGGCGAACAGCGCGCCATAGGGCAGCGCCTGGCTGGCCAGCAGGTCGTGGGTCTCGCCGTCCAGGCCCGACCACAGTTCGACACGCTGCATCAGCAACCACAGCGCCCGGTCGAGCAGGTTCGCCGCCCCGCGGCTGACCCGCTCCGGCCGGCGGAACTCGCGCCGGGCCGGTCGCCGCTCGGCGGTGCCGGCAGGGCCCGGCGCCTGCCCCCCGAGCCCCCACAGCGCCTCCAGGTCGGCCATCGGCAGCCGCGCTTGCGAGGCCAGGTCGCCGAGCAGCTGCCGCTTGAGCGCCCCGTCGGGCAGCGCACCCCACAACGGGCGGGCGTTGGCCAGCATGCGCGCGCGGCCTTCGGCGCTGTCGAGGTCCACGCCTTCGGCCGCGGCCTCGAGCAACTGGCGCGACAGCGGTACTGCCTCGGCCACGCAGCGCTCGAAGGCCTCGGCACCTTGTTCGCGGACGAAGGAATCCGGGTCGTGCTCCGGCGGCAGGAACAGGAAGCGCACGGTGCGGGTGTCGCTCGCATGCGGCAGGCTGGCCTCGAGTGCGCGCCCCGCCGCGCGGCGACCGGCGGCGTCGCCATCGAAGCTGAACACCACCGACTCGGTGAAGCGGAACAGCTTCTGCACGTGCTCTGCCGTGCAGGCCGTGCCCAGCGTCGCCACCGCGTTGCCGAAGCCGGACTGCGCCAGCGCGACCACGTCCATGTAGCCCTCGACGACCAGCACGTAGCCGCGCTGGCGAATCGCCGCGCGCCCCTCGAAGAGGCCGTAGAGCTCGCGGCCCTTGCTGAACACCGGCGTCTCGGGCGAGTTCAGGTACTTGGGCTCGCCGTGGTCGATGACCCGGCCGCCGAAACCGATCACTTCGCCCTGCACCGAACGGATCGGGAACATCACCCGGTCGCGGAAGCGGTCGTAGCGCTTGGTGTCGGCCTCGTTGCCGTCTTCCGCAGGCTTGGCGATCACCAGCCCGCTTTCCTCGAGCAGCGGGTCGTCGTAGCGCGGGAAGGCGCTGGCCAGGCTGCGCCAGCCTTCGGGCGCATAACCCAGGCCGAAGCGGGCGGCAATCTCGCCGGACAGGCCGCGGCGCTTCAGGTAGTCGATGGCGCGCTGGCTGCCGCGCAGTTCCTTGCGGTAGTGCTCGCCAGCCTTGGCCAGCACCTCGGTCAGCGTGGCCTGACGCTGCTTCTGCGCTGCGGCGCGCTCACGCTCGGCAGGCGAGCTGTCGTCCTCCGGCACCGTCATGCCGACCTGCTGGGCCAGGTCGCGCACGGCGTCGGGAAAGCTCAGCCCGGCATGCTCCATCAGGAAACCCACCGCATTGCCGTGCACGCCGCAGCCGAAGCAATGGTAGGTCTGCCGCGAAGGGCTGACGATGAAGCTGGGCGACTTCTCGCCGTGAAAGGGGCACAACCCCTTGTGGTTGATGCCGGCCTTCTTCAGCTGCACGTGGCGGCCCACGATGTCGACGATGTCGACGCGGGTCAGCAGGTCATGGATGAAGCCGGGTGGGATCACCGGCCAAAGTCTAGCCGTTGGCCGGCGCCATGCCCTTGAAGCCACGCACCCAGCCGGGCAGATCGGCGGCGGCCATCGCGGCGGCGATGCCGTTGCCCTGGCCGACATCGCAGCCCAGCGCGATCAGGCGCGTCGCCTGCGACGGCGTCTCCACCCCTTCGGCGACGACCGAGCAGCCGAAGGTGCGCGACAGTGCGATGACGCCCTCGACGATCGCCAGGTCCTGGTGGTCGGCCAGCATGTGTTGCACGAATGACCGGTCGATCTTCAGCACGTCCAGCGGCAGGCGCTTCAGGTAGGTGAAGGTGGAGTAGCCGGTGCCGAAGTCGTCGAGCGCGAAGCGTACGCCGAGTGCCCGGCAGCGCTGCATCAGCTCGCAGGTGTAGTCGATGTCGGCCAGCGCGGCGGTTTCCAGCACCTCGAGCACCAGGTGGCTGGCCACCTCCGGGCCCTGGCGGCCGAGCAGATCGGCCAGTTCGTCGACGAACGAGGGTTCCTGCAGGTGCCGCGCCGAGACGTTGATGCTGACGGTGATGTCCAGGCCGCTGCGCAGCCACGCGGCCAGTTGCGAGATGCCTTCGGCCAGCACCCAGCGGCCGAGCGAGATCCCCAGGCCGGTGTGTTCGACCAGCGGCAGGAACTGCCCCGGCGGCACGAGGCCGTGTTCCGGGTGGTTCCAGCGCAGCAGCGCCTCGGCGCCGAGCACACGGCCGGCGCGCATGTCGACCTTGGGCTGGTAGTGCAGGCTGAACTCCGAGGCGTCGAGCGCCTCCTGCACGCGGCCGAGGGCCACGAAACGGTCCTTGGTGCGGCGGTCCTGCTCGGCGTCGAAGAACAGGTAGCCGTTGCGGCCGGCCTGCTTGGCGCCGTACATCGCCTGGTCGGCGTGGCGCAGCAGGGCCTCGCCGTCGGCGCGGTCGTGGGGGAAGACGGTCGCGCCGATGCTGGCCGTCACCGACAGCGGGCCCGATGGCAGGCCGAGATCGCAGGGCTGGGCGATCTGCTGCAGCACGCGCTCCACCGCGTGGTGGCTCTCGCGCAGCGTGGCAGTGCGCAGCAGCAGCGCGAACTCGTCGCCGCCGACTCGCGCGGCCACGTCGTCACCGCCGGCCCAGGAGCGCAGCGAGCCGTGCACGCGGTCGGCCAGCATGGCCAGCAGACGGTCACCGACCTCGTGGCCATGCCGTTCGTTGACCGCCTTGAAATGGTCGATGTCGAGGTGACAGACCGTCAACAGCGAGCCTTCGCGCTGGCTGGCATCCAGCGCATCCTCGATCAGCTGGGAGAGCTTGACCCGATTCGGCAGCCGGGTGAGCTCGTCGTAATGGATCTGGCGCGCCAGCCGCTCCTGCTGCTGGCGCGATTGCGTGATGTCGGACACCGCGACGACGTGGCTGCGCACCGAGCCATCATGTGCTCGTACGGCCGAGATGGTGAGCTGAAGCGTGACGAAGAGGCCATCCGGCCGCAGGTGGACCACCTCGCCGCGCCACATGCCCTCGTCGGCCAGGCTGCGCTCCCGCTCGTCCTGCGGGCCGCTGCCGGTGTTGGCGGCGCCGAGCAGCAGCGCTGGCGCGCGGCCGAGCAATTCCTCGCGGTTGTAGCCGGTGATCTGGCAGAAGGTCGGGTTGGTCTCGATCACGCGATGCTGCGCGTCGGTGATCAGCAGGCCTTCGCTGACCTGGCGGAACAGGCTGTCGGCCACCTGCTGTCGTTCGCTGGCTTCGCGCTCGCCGGTGATGTCGCGCGCGGTGGCGACCAGCCGCAGCGGCTCGCCGGCGGTGTTGCGGTCGGCGACGCGGGCATTGAGCTCGATCCAGCGCCAGTCGCCTGCGGCGTCGCGCATGCGGCATTCGATGCGGCTGGGGTCGTCGCCGCCGTGCAGCGCCTCCAGTGCCTGCTGCACCGGGGCCAGGTCGTCGGCATGGATGCGCGACCAGAACTCGTCGGCCGGGCGCACCGAGCGTTGCATCGGCATGCCCAGCATGCTGCGCCAGCGCGGCGAGAACTCGATCTCGCGCCGGCGCAGATCCCAGTCGGCCACGCCGAGGTTCGACGCAGCCAGCGCGAGCTGCCAGCGGTGTTCGGTGGCGCTGAGTTCGCCCACCAGCGCCGTCACCAGCAGCGGCAGCGCGGCCAGTGTCGCCAGGTAGCCGGCCAGCATGGCCAGCGCGGACGTCGGCACGGCGCCGGTGAAGGGGCCGCTGCCGGCCAGCGTGGCGGCCACCGCCACCGCGGCCAGCAGCACCACCACGGCCGAAGCGGCAAACACACCGCTGCGCAGGGCCAGCCAGCACAGCAGCAGGTAGGGCAGGAAGAGCAGCGGCGAGACCGCCCCGGGTGTGCCGCGAAATGCAAACCAGCCGGCCAGCAGCGCACCGCCGGCCAGCAGCGCGCCCGGTAGCCAGCGCCAATCGCCCAGCGCGCGCTCAAAGGTGGCCCGCGACGCGGTCAGCAGCGGCACGCCGACGACCAGCACGCCCATCAGGTCGCCCAGCCACCAGTAGCCCCAGGCCAGCGGCGCCGCGGTCCACGGCAGGGCGCCGCTGATCACCAGCCAGCACACGCCGTTGGTTGCCGTCAGCACCGTGGCGACAGTGCTGGCCACGGCCAGCATCCAGAGGTCCTGTCGGCGGTCGAGTTGCGGGTGCAGGCCGTGGCGGCGCAGCGCCTCGGCGGCCAGCGCCGGCCCGGCGGCGTTGCCGATCGCCAGCAGGCTGGCGGCCCACAACGGCAGGCCCGTTCCCAGCGCCACCGGCAGTGCACCGAGCACCACCGCAGGCCACAGCCGCGGCCCGAGGCGCACGAGAGCCGCAAAGGCGAGGCCGGCCGGCGGCCAGATCAGGCTGACATGCTCGCCGACCTGCGGCATCGACAGGCCGAGCACGCCGCTGGCGTAGTACGCCGCCGCCAGCACCAGGGCGCCGACCAGCCAGGTCGCGACGCTCCACGGCGGCGCTTCGGCCAGAGGGCGCAGGCGAATGCTCGACACGTGTTCAGCCGGTCCGGTGCGGTAGCTCAGACCTTGAAGTCTTCGAGCGAGCGGCCGGCTGCGAGAGCCGCCTTCAGCCAGTTGGGTTGCAGGCCCCGGCCGCTCCAGCTCTGCCCCGTCGCGCTGTCACGATATTTGGCGGCGACTTTTCCGCCCGAGGATCCCCGAGGCGCCGGCGCGGTTTTGCCGCCCAGATCGGCCAGGGTCAGTCCATATTCGGACATCAGCGCGCGCACCTTGGCAATGGCCTCCGCACGGTCGCGCTTCTTGGTCAGCTCGATTTCGCGTTCGAGCGCCTCTTTCTGGCTCAGAAGTTCCTGCAGCGTCGCCATGTCGGCCTCCCCGGACTGATATTCGGTCGGGCCAATTCTAGGGACTCCGGCGAAAACCAAGCGCCGGTTCGCCTCAGGTGATTCCCGACGGGCTATTTGTAGCCGACGCGGTCGAGCATCTGCTGGACCTTGGCCTGGTTCTGGCCCGTCACGGCGACCGGAATCGTCTCGGCCTTGAACTTGCCCATGGCGTCGAGCGCCGGGTTGGCGGTTTTCGCCGAGGCGACCACCGGCCATTCGTTGTTGCCGTCGGCGAAATAGGCCTGGGCCTGGTCGCTGGACAGGTATTCGAGGAACTGGCGGGCGGCGTCGCGGTGCGGCGCATTCTTTGCCATGCCGGCGCCGGCGATATTCACGTGCGTGCCCCAGCTGGCCTGATTCGGAAACACCACACCGACCTTTTCGACCACCGCGCGGTCTTCGGGATTCGACGAGCGCATCATCCGGGCGAGGTAATAGGTATTCGTCAGGGCGATCTGGCATTCGCCGCTGGCCACGGCCTTGATCTGGTCGGTGTCACCGCCCTTGGGTGCGCGGGCCATGTTGGCGACCACGCCCTTGAGCCAGGCCTCGGTGGCCGGTTCGCCCAGGTGCTGCATCAGCGCGCCGAACAGCGACAGGTTGTAGGGGTGCGAGCCCGAACGTGTGCAGACCTTGCCCTTGTTCTTCGGGTCGCCGAGTTCCTCGTAGGTGTCGGCGTCGTCCTTCTGAACGCTCGCCTTGTTGTAGACGACCACGCGGCCGCGGGTCGAGAAGCCGAACCACTGCGAACCCTGGCCAGCGTCGGCGCCACGCAGCGTGGCAGGAATGCGTTGCTCGAGCATGGGCGACTTGACCGGCTGGAACAGGCCGTCGGTCTCGGCGCGCCACAGGCGCGATGCGTCGACCAGCAGGATCACGTCGGCCGGGCTGGCGGTGCCTTCGCTCTTCAGCCGGGCGAGGATGCCGGCATCGTCGGCATCGACGCGGTTGATCGTGATGCCGGTGGCCTTGGTGAAGTTGGCGTACAGCGCCTCGTCGGTCTGGTAGTGGCGCGCGGAGTAGAGGTTGAGCACCTTGTCCTGTGCCAGGGCGGGCAGGGCGGTGGTCAGCGCGGCGACGGCGGCGAGCAGGGCGGAACGGACTTTCATGCGGGCTCCAGGAAACGGATGCCCGCATTCTAATGTCGAACGAGAATCGTTCTCAGTCCTGTTCCCTTGCGCAAGATCAACAATGGCGGCCGGACTGGCCGGACAGGTCGGTTCAGGCCGACGGCGGCACGTAGCCGGCAGGCTGCTCGGCGCCCTGGCCGAAGAAGAAGCTCTCCATCTGCCGCGCCAGGTACTGGCGGGCACGCTGGTCGGCCAGGTTCAGGCGGTTCTCGTTGACCAGCATCGTCTGGTGCTTCAGCCACAGCTGCCAGGCTTCCTTGCTGACCTCGTTGTAGATGCGCTTGCCGAGGTCGCCCGGGTAGGGCGCGAAGTCCAGCCCGTCGGCTTCCTTCTTGAGATACGTGCACTGGATGGTGCGGGCCATGGTGTGACTCCTTTCAAAGCTTCTTGACGAGGACCTGCGAACGCCGGTCCCAGTTGTACTTGCGCTTGCGCGCCTCGGGCAGCCAGTCGGGGTCGACCTGGGCGAAGCCGCGCTTGATGAACCAGTGCATGGTGCGCGTGGTGAGCACGAAGATGCTCTCCAGCCCCATCGCCTTGGCACGCTGCTCGACGCGCTTGAGGATGCGCTCGCCGTCGCCCTGGCCCTGCACGTTCGGCGAGACGGTCAGCGCCGCCAGCTCGCCGGTGCGCGATTCCGGGTATGCGTACAGCGCCGCGCAGCCGAAGATCACGCCGTCGTGCTCGATCACCGTGTAGTGGCCGATGTCGCGCTCGATCTCGGTGCGGCTGCGCTTGACCAGCGTGCCGTCGGTCTCGAACGGCTCGATCAGCTGCAGGATGCCGCCGATGTCGTCGGCGCTGGCCTCGCGCAGGCTCTCGAGCTTCTCGTCGACGACCATGGTGCCGATGCCATCGTGCGTGAACACCTCCAGCAGAAGCGCGCCGTCGACCGCGAACGGCAGGATGTGCGAGCGCTCGACGCCACCCTGGCAGGCCTTGACACAGTGGCGCAGGTAGAAGGCGGTGTCGGTCGGCTGGGTTGGCGCGGGCAGGGCGGCAAGCAGGCGCTCGGCGTCGGCCAGCGCGAGCTCGGTGTCGATCGGGCTGTCGGCATCGTCCTGCTGCTCGCGGATGCCGGGCACCTCGGTCATGAAGAGCAGCTTGTCGGCCTGCAGTGCGATGGCGGCGCTGGTGGCCACGTCTTCCATCGTCAGGTTGAAGGCCTCGCCGGTGGGCGAGAAGCCGAACGGCGAGAGCATCACCAGCGCGCCGGTGTCGATCGCCTTGCGCACGGCGGCCGCATCGACCTTGCGCACCACGCCGCTGTGCATGAAGTCGACGCCGTCGACGATGCCGACCGGTCGCGCGGTGAGGAAGTTGCCCGACACCACGCGCACGATCGCGTTGGCCATCGGCGTGTTCGGCAGGCCTTGCGAGAACGCAGCCTCGATCTCGAAGCGCAGCTGGCCGGCGGCTTCCTGCGCGCAGTCCAGCGCGATCGCATCGGTGATGCGCATGCCGTGGCTGTAGCGGGCCGGGTGGCCCTTGACGCGCAGCTGCTCGTTGACCTGAGGCCGGAAGCCGTGCACCAGCACGAGGTGGATGCCCATCGCGTGCAGGATCGCCAGATCCTGCGCGAAGCGGTCGAGCTTGCCGGCGGCGATCAGCTCGCCGGCGATCGCCACCACGAAGGTCTTGCCGCGGTAGGCGTGGATGTGCGGCGCCACGTGGCGGAACCACGGCACGAAGGTGTGGGGGAAGACAAGGCTCATCGGCGCAGGGCGGGGCAGCAGGAGAGATCAGGCGCGAGCGCGATTGTGCCGCAGGGTCGGCGCTCGTCCGGGGCTTCTCCGATAATCCGCGCCCCGTGTCCTCTCCCGTTGCCACCGCCGTCCCGGCCATCACCTTCCCCGAATCGCTGCCGGTCTCCGCCCGGCGCGAGGAGATCGCGCAGGCGATGCGCGACCACCAGGTGGTCATCGTCTGCGGCGAGACGGGTTCGGGCAAGACCACGCAGCTGCCGAAGATCGCGCTGTCGCTCGGCCGCGGCTGGGGCGCTGGTGGCAAGGGGCTGATCGGCCACACCCAGCCGCGGCGCATCGCGGCGTCGAGCGTGGCCAAGCGCATCGCGCAGGAGCTGAACTCGCCGCTGGGCGAGGTGGTCGGCTACAAGGTGCGCTTCCAGGACCGGCTGCAGCGTGGCGCCTCGGTCAAGCTGATGACCGACGGCATCCTGCTGGCCGAGACGCAGAGCGACCCTCTGCTCAAGGCCTACGACACGCTGATCATCGACGAGGCGCACGAGCGCAGCCTCAACATCGACTTCCTGCTCGGCTACCTGCGGCAGATCCTGCCGCGGCGGCCCGACCTGAAGATCGTCGTCACCTCGGCGACCATCGATGCCGACCGCTTCGCGCATCACTTCGCGAGCCGCCACGGTCCGGCACCGGTGATCCAGGTGTCGGGTCGGCTGTTCCCGGTCGAACAACGCTGGAAGCCGTTCGAAGAGTCGCGCGAATTCGACCTGAATGACGCGATCGGCGAGGCCGTCGACGAACTGTGGCGCGAAGGGTCGGGCGACGTGCTCGTCTTCCTGCCCGGCGAGCGCGAGATCCGCGAGGCGGCCGAACACCTGCGCAAGCATCACCCTCCGGGCGTGGAGATCCTGCCCCTCTTCGCGCGCCTGTCGCAGCAGGAGCAGGACCGCGTGTTCGAAGCGCACGGCGCACCGCGCATCGTGCTGGCCACCAACGTGGCCGAGACCTCGCTGACGGTGCCGGGCATCCGCTACGTGGTCGATGCCGGCACGGCACGGGTCAAGCGCTACAGCTACCGCAACAAGGTCGAGCAGCTGATGATCGAGCCGGTCAGCCAGGCCGCTGCGAACCAGCGTGCCGGCCGCTGCGGGCGCGTCAGCAACGGCATCTGCATCCGCCTGTTCGACGAGAAGGACTTCGCCGGCCGGCCGCGCTTCACCGACCCGGAGATCCTGCGCTCCTCGCTGGCTGGCGTGATCCTGCGCATGAAGTCGCTCGGCCTGGGGCAGATCGAGGACTTCCCCTTCCTCGAGCCGCCGCCGCGCCGGGCGATCGCCGACGGCTACCAGCTGCTGTCCGAACTCGGCGCGGTCGACGACCTGAACGAGCTGACGGCGATCGGCCGCGAGCTGTCGAAGCTGCCGCTGGACCCGCGTGTCGGCCGCATGATCCTCGAGGCGCGCGATCGCCAGGCGCTGACCGAGGTGCTGGTGATCGCCGCCGCGTTCAGCCTGCAGGACGTGCGCGACCGGCCGCTCGAGCAGCAGCAGGCCGCAGACAACGCGCACAAGAAGTTCGACGACGAACGATCGGAGTTCAGCGGCGACCTCAAGCTGTGGAAGTGGCTGGAAGACAGCAAGGGCGGCCATGGCGAACACAAGCTCAGCCTGCGCAAGCAGGAGCAGTTGCTGCGCGACAACTTCATCTCGCCGCGCCGCGTGCGCGAATGGCGCGACCTGCACTCGCAGCTGCACACCGTGGTGGCCGAGCACGGCTGGCGGCTGAACACCTCGCCGGCCACCTACGAGCAGCTGCACCTGTCGCTGCTGGCCGGTCTGCTGGGCAACATCGGCTGCAAGAGCGAGGACGAGGACTGGTACCTCGGCGCGCGCGGCATCCGTTTCCACCGCCACCCGGGCACGCACCTGTCGAAGAAGCCGGGGCGATGGATCGTCGCTGCCGAACTGGTCGAGACCACGCGCCTGTTCGGCCGTGGCATCGCGGCCATCGACCCGGCCTGGCTGCCGGGCATCGCCGCGCACGTCATCAAGACGCAGCTGCTCGAGCCGCACTGGGAGAAGAAGGCGGGCGAGGTGGTGGCGCTCGAGCGTGCGACGCTGTATGGCATCGTCGTCTACAACAACCGAAGAGTGAACTTCGGCAACGTCGATGCGAAGGCAGCGCGCGAGATCTTCATCCGCGAGGCGCTGGTGGCCGGCGAGTGGGACACGCGGCTGCCTTTCCTGGCCGCCAACCGCAAGCTGATCGCGCAGGTGCAGGAGCTGGAGCACAAGTCGCGCCGGCAGGACGTGCTGGTCGACGACGAACTGATCCACGCCTTCTACGACGCGCAGATCCCGGCCGAGGTGGTCAGCGGCGCGACGCTGGAGCGCTGGTACCGCGAGGAGTCGAAGCGCCAGCCTCGCCTGCTGATGCTGACGCGCGAGGAGCTGATGCGCCACGAGGCGGCCGGCATCACCACCGCGTCTTTCCCGAAGACCATCCGCCTGGGCGGCATCGACTGCGCCGCGAGCTACCTGCACGAGCCGGGCGATGCGAAGGACGGCCTCACCGTGACCGTGCCGATCTACGTGCTCAACCAGGTCAGCGAGGAGCGCTGCGACTGGCTGGTGCCCGGCATGCTGAAGGAGAAGGTGCTGGCGCTGGTCAAGACGCTGCACCAGCGGCCGCGCTCGAGACTCGTGCCGCTGCCTGGCTATGCGGAGGAGTTCGTTGCCGAGACCGAGTTCGCGCACGGTGACCTGCTCGAGGTGCTGCTGCGCCATGTGCGCGAACGCACCCAGCTCGCTGTGCAGCGCAACGACTTCAAGCGCGAGCAGCTGAGCCCGCACCTGGCGATGAACTTCCGCATCGTCGACGAGCATGGCCGCCAGCTCGGCACGGGCCGCAACCTGGCCGTGCTGAAGGCCGAGCTGGGCGGGCAGGCGCGCTCGGCCTTCCAGGCGCTGGCGGCCTTGAAGGTGGCTGCGCCGCCGGTGGCGGCAGCCGTGTCGGCGGCGAGCGACAAGGCGGCTGCGAAGACGGCCACGAAGGCACCGGCGGCCGAGCCGGCCCCGGCCTCGCGCCCCGCCGAGAAGTACACCGCCTGGACCTTCGGCGAACTGCCCGAACTGCTCGAACTGCGCAAGGGTGGGCAGTCGCTGGTCGGCTTCCCGGCGTTGATCGACCACCGCGACCACGTCGAGATCGAGGTCTTCGACGAACCCGAGGTGGCCGCCGTGAAGCACCGCGGCGGCCTGCGCCGGCTGGTGGCGCTGCAGATCCGCGATGCGCTGAAGTACCTCGAGAAGAACATCCCCGACCTGCAGAAGATGTCGGTGGCCTACATGCCGCTGGGCAGTGCGGAAGACCTGCGCGAGCAGATCGTCGAGCTGGCGCTGGAGCGCGCGTTCCTGGCCGAACCGCTGCCGACCGATGCGGCCTCGTTCACCCGGCGCGTCGAGGAAGGCCGCGGCCGGCTGACGCTGATCGCCAACGAGATCGCGCGCGCTGCCGGCGTCGTGCTGATCGAGTGGAGCGCGGCACAGCGCAAGCTCAAGGACAGCAAGCCGGCGAAGGAGACCGCCGACGACGTGGCCGCACAGCTTGCGCGCCTGGTCGGCAAACGTTTCGTCGCCAGCACGCCCTGGGCTGCGCTGGCGCACCTGCCGCGCTACCTGAAGGGCGTGCAGATGCGCCTGGACAAGTGGCGCGCCGATCCGGCACGCGACACTCAGCGCCTGGCCGAACTGCGCCCGCTCGAGCAGCGCTTCCTGCGCTCGCTGGCCGACCGCAAGGGCGTGGCCGATGCGCGGCTGGACGAGTTCCGCTGGCTGCTGGAGGAACTGCGCATCAGCCTGTTCGCGCAGGAACTTCGCACGCCGCAGCCGGTCAGCGTCAAGCGGCTGGAAAAAGCGTGGGAGCAGTTGCAGCGCTGACGCCGCCCACCCGGAGGACCCGATGACTGCCGACACGAAGCATGAGACGCACTGGGAGCTGGTGCCCGACACGCCGCGGCGCATCGACGACGTGGCCGCCCGTTGCCGCCGCCTGGTGACGAAGCGGGCGCTGTTCGGCGCCGGCGTGGCGATGGTGCCGGTGCCCGGCGTCGACTGGCTGACCGACGTGGCCTTGCTGCTCAAGCTCATCCCCGAGATCAACCGCGCCTTCGGCTTGTCGCCCGAGCAGGTGGCACGCCTGTCGCCGGACCGGCGCATCGTCGTCTACAAGGCGATCAGCGCCGGTGGCAGCCTGCTGATCGGCCGGCTGGTCACGCGCGAGGTGGTGATGACGATGCTGAAGATGGTCGGCGTGAGGCTGACCACGCAGCAGGCCGCCAAGTACGTGCCGCTGGCCGGGCAGGCGGTGTCGGCGGTGCTGACCTTCTCGGCGCTGAAGTACGTCTGCGAGCAGCACATCCGCCAGTGCATGGAGGTGTCGCGGCTGCTGGCGCTGCCCGCGCCCGCCGCGAACTGACGCCGGCCACTACAATCGGCCCCGTTCGGGGTGTAGCGCAGCCTGGTAGCGCAACTGCTTTGGGAGCAGTGGGTCGGATGTTCGAATCATCTCACCCCGACCACATCTTCACGCCTCCCGCGCTGCCCGTAGCTCAACTGGATAGAGCAGCTGCCTTCTAAGCAGCAGGTCGGGGGTTCGAGTCCCTCCGGGCAGGCCACCAGCGAGTGTCCGGCCGCAGCCCGGGCAATCGTTCACGGTCCGACCCTGCGACGGCTTCAAGTTCCGGGTCGGTGCGCCGATAGCCACGTCGAGACGCGCTGAATCGGGCGCGCCATCGCCTGGTGCGCCCATGTCCCGAGTTGTCGCAAGTTCCCTGAACAGATTCCTGGCCGGCGCGCTGTCGGCGCTGGCTTTCGCCGGCGCCGCACTGGCGCAGCCGGTGCCGACGGCGGCGCTCGACCGCCTGGCCGAGAAGGCCGCGCGGCAGGGCACGGTGCGCGTCCTGGTGGGCGTGCCGGTGGCGACCAAGCCGGAAGGGCGCCTGGGCGGGCCGGCCGCGATGGTGCAGCGCAGCTCCATCCGCAGCGCGCAGCAGTCGGCCATGTCCGAGCTGTCGGCCGCACCCGGCGCGCGCATCCACGCGGTGTTCGAGCGTGTGCCGCACTTC
Source organism: Chitinophaga pinensis (assembly GCA_943370595.1). Classification (GTDB taxonomy): domain Bacteria; phylum Pseudomonadota; class Gammaproteobacteria; order Burkholderiales; family Burkholderiaceae_C; genus Piscinibacter. Next base: position 31,393 of record CALRRO020000001.1, on the reverse strand, counting down.
GCCGCCGAGGTCGATGCAAACACGCTCGCACGCCTGCGCAACTCGCCGAACGTGCGTTCGATCGAGGAAGACGTGGCGGTGCCGCCGACCCTGCTGCAGAGCACGGCGAACATCGGTGCCGGCGTGCCCTGGGCCGCCGGTCGCAACGGCAGTGGATGGGTGGTGGCGGTGCTCGACACCGGCGTCGACAAGAACCACCCGTTCCTCGCCGGCAAGGTGGTCTCCGAGGCCTGTTACTCCACGACCTCGGGCGGCACCTCGACCTCGGTCTGCCCGGGCGGCGTGTCGTCCAGCACGGCGGCGGGCTCGGGTCTGAACTGCAACACCGCGATCGCCGGCTGCACGCACGGCACGCACGTGGCCGGCATCGTGGCCGGCAGCGGTGCGGCCGACGGATCGCAGGGTGTGGCGCCGGGCGCGGGCATCCTCGCGATCCAGGTGTTCAGCCACTTCCCGGCGCAGGGCGGCGTGATGAGCTACACCAGCGACCAGATCCGCGGCCTCGAGCGCGTCTATGCGCTGAAGGACAGCTTCCAGATCGCGTCGGTCAACATGAGCCTGGGCGGCGGCCAGTACGCCGCCACCTGCGATGCGGAGCACAGCGCCATCAAGGCGGCGATCGACAACCTGCGCTCGGTCGGCATCGCCACGGTCATCGCGGCCGGCAACAACGGCTGGCGCAACGCGCTGTCCGCACCTGCCTGCGTCTCCAGCGCGATCAGCGTGGGCGCCACCTGCGACGCCGGCCCCGATGGTGGCGCCTGCGCCACCGGTGTCGGCGGCGTGGCCTCGTACTCGAACATCACGCCCTTCGTCTCGCTGCTGGCGCCGGGCAGCTACATCACCTCGTCGGTGCCGGGCACCGGCTACGTGGCGCAGAACGGCACCTCGATGGCAGCGCCGCACGTGGCTGGCGCCTGGGCGCTGCTCAAGCATGCGCAGCCGACGATCGGCGTGTCCGAAGGGCTGACGCTGCTGCGCGACAACGGCGTGGCGATGAACGACACACGCGCCGGCGGCGTGTCGACCGACCTGCGGCGCATCCAGCTGGGCTTCCTGTCGGGCACCGCGCACACGCTGAGCGTGAGCCGCGCGGGCAGCGGCACCGGCTCGGTCAGCTCGGCGCCGAACGGCATCGGCTGCGGCAACGACTGCAGCCAGGCCTATGCCGAAGGCACCACGGTGACGCTCAACCCGACCGCCGGCGCCTACTCGTCGTTCGCCGGCTGGAGCGGCGACTGCAGCGGCGTGGGCGCCTGCACGCTGACGATGAGCGCGGACCGCAACGTCACCGCCAGCTTCAACGCGACGCCGTTCGCCCTGACCGTGACCCGTGCGGGCACCGGCAGCGGCACCGTCAGCTCCTCCACCGGTGGCGTGAACTGCGGCAGCAGCTGCATGGCATCGATCGCCGGCGGCAGCACCGTCACGCTGACGGCCACGCCGTCGACGGGCTCCACCTTCGCCGCCTGGAGCGGCGCCTGCACCGGCACCGCCAGCACCTGCACGGTGAGCATGACCGCCGCGCGCACGGTGACGGCGAGCTTCACGCTGCAGAGCTTCGCGACGACCATCAGCCGCTCGGGCACCGGTGCAGGCACGGTGACCTCGTCGCCGGTCGGCATCGCCTGCGGCACCACCTGCGCGGTGACACGGCCCTATGGCAGCACGATGGTGCTGACCGCCACACCCGCCGTCGGCTCGGCCTTCGCGGGCTGGAGCGGCGCCTGCAGCGGCACCGGCACCTGCACCGTGACCGTCAACGGCGCGAGCACGGTCGGCGCGGTCTTCACCCAGACGAACTGGCCGCTCACCGTCACGAAGACCGGCCTCGGCACGGTGGCCTCCGATCCGGCCGGCATCAACTGCGGCACGGTGTGCGGCGCGCAGATGCCGGTGGCCTCGACGGTCACGCTCAGCGCCACGCCGGCTGCCGGCTACTACCTGGTCGGCTGGGGCGGCGCCTGCAGCGGCAATGCCAGCAGCTGCACGGTCTCGATGGGCGCTGCGCGCACCGTCTCCGCCAGCTTCGCGCAGATCACCCATGTGCTGTCCGTGACGCCGGGCGGCGACGGTGCCGGCGTGGTGAGTTCGAATCCCGCCGGCATCAGCTGCGGCACCGCCTGCACGAAGGCCTGGATCCAGGGCACCACGGTGACGCTGGCTGCCAAGGCCACCACCGGTTCGGTGTTCGCAGGCTGGACCGGTGCCTGCAGCGGCACGGCGGCCACCTGCACGGTGTCGATGTCGCAGGCGCGCAGCGTCGGCGCCACCTTCACCCGCACGCACTGGAGCCTGGCGACCGTCAACGCCGGCACCGGCGCGGGCTCGGTGGCCTGGGCGCCCGGCCCGATCGTCTGCGGTGCCACCTGCAGTGCCTTGCTGCCGCTGGGCTCGAGCGTGAGCCTGACCCCCACCGCCGCGGCCGAGTCGGCCTTCGCCGGCTGGAGCGGTGCCTGCACCGGCGTCGAGGGCTGCACGGTGACGATGGATGCGGCCAAGTCCGTCACGGCCAACTTCGCGCGCACGCACTTCACGCTGACGGCCACCCGCGCCGGCGGCGGCAGCGGCGTGGTCAGCAGTGCGGACGGCGGCATCGACTGCGGCAGCAGCTGCAAGCGCTCGATCCCGATCGGCACGTCGGTGACGCTGAGCGCGACGCCGGCCACCGGCTCGCGCTTCACCGGCTGGAGCGGTGCCTGCGCCGGCGTGGCGAGCACCTGCACCGTCAGCATGAGCGCCGCGCGCACGGTGACGGCCAACTTCGCCCTGATGAGCTACGGCGTGACCGTCACCCGCGGCGGCAGCGGCGTCGGCACGGTCACGTCGAACCCGGTCGGGCTCAACTGCGGTGCCACCTGCACCGTGGCGAAGAACTACGGCAGCAGCATGACGCTCAGTGCCGTGCCGGCCGCCGGCTCGGTGTTCGCCGGCTGGACGGGCGCCTGCTCCGGCACCGCGCCGTGCACCGTCACCGTGACGCAGGCGATGTCCGTCGGCGCCGAGTTCGCCCGCACGCACTGGCCGCTGACGGTCACGCGCGGCGGCACCGGCATCGGCAGCGTCGCGTCCGACCCTGTGGCGATCAACTGCGGCACCGTCTGCAGCCAGCTGCGTCCCGTTGGCGGACAGGTGGTGCTGAACGCGACGCCGGTCGCCGAGTCCGCCTTCACCGGCTGGAGCGGCGCCTGCAGCGGCACCGACAACTGCACGGTGACGATGGATGCCGCCAAGACCGTGGCTGCGACCTTCACCCGCACGCACTTCACGCTGAACACCATCCGCGCTGGCACCGGCAGCGGCGTGGTCAGCAGCAGCGACGGCAGCATCGATTGCGGCAGCAACTGCAGCCGTTCGATCGCGGTCGGCACCGCGGTGACCCTGAGTGCGGCGCCGGCCATCGGCTCGCGCTTCACCGGCTGGAGTGGCGCCTGCACCGGCACCGCGAGTACCTGCACGGTGAGCATGAGCGCCGCCCGCACGGTGACCGCGAGCTTCGTGCTGCAGAGCTACGGCGTGACCGTCACACGCAGCGGCAGCGGCGTCGGCACCGTCGTCTCCAACCCGATCGGGCTCAATTGCGGCACCACCTGCAGCGTGGCGAAGAACTACGGCAGCAGCCTGACGCTCACCGCCACGCCGGCCGCCGGCTCGGTGTTCGCCGGCTGGACGGGTGCCTGCTCCGGCACCGGCCCTTGCGCGGTCACGGTGACGCAGGCGGTCGCCGTCGGCGCCGAGTTCACCCGCACGCAATGGCCGCTGGCCGTCGCCCGCAACGGTACCGGCACCGGCACGGTGGTGTCGACGCCTGACGGCATTGCCTGCGGCAGCAGTTGCAGCCAGATGCGCAGCGTCGGCGAGCAGCTCGTGCTGAGCGCGACGCCGGCCGCGGAGACCGCCTTCAGCGGCTGGAGCGGCGCCTGCAGCGGCACTGCCGATTGCGCCGTGACGATGGATGCGGCCAAGTCGGCCACCGCCACCTTCACCCGCACGCACTGGACGCTCAGCGCCACGCGCGCCGGCACCGGCAGCGGGACGGTGAGCGCTGCGGCGGTCGGGCTGGACTGCGGCAGCACCTGCAGCCGCTCGGTGCCCATCGGCACCTCGGTCACGCTGACCGCCACGCCAGCGCTCTACTCGCGATTCACCGGCTGGACCGGCGCCTGCACCGGCACGGCCACGACCTGCACGCTGAGCATGACCGCGGCGCGCGCCGTGACGGCCACCTTCCAGCCCATCGTCTACGCCATGACCGTGACCAAGAGCGGCAGCGGCACGGTGAGCTCGACCCCGGTCGGGCTGAGCTGCGGTACCACCTGCAGCCGGGCCTTCAACGGCGGCACGGGGGTCACGCTGAGCGCCGTGCCGGCCGCCGGCTGGCGCTTCACCGGTTGGGGTGGCGCCTGCAGCGGCACCGATGCCTGCTCGGTGACCATCGACGCCGCGAAGACCGTCTCGGCGAGCTTCGTCACGCCCTGAACACGAGCGCCACGCGGCGACGGCTGAGACGGCGTCTCGCCCGTACCCTCAGCGCGGCACGATGCGGCCGCTCTCGTCGGACAGCACGATCTCGACGCGGCGGTTCATCTGCCGCCCGCCGGCGCTGTCGTTGCCGGCCACCGGGTAGGACTCGCCGTAGCCCTGCGTGGTGATGCGGGTGCTGCCGACGCCCTGGCCGACCAGCGCGCTGCGCACGGCATCGGCGCGGCGCGCGGAGAGCTCCATGTTGTGGCTCTCGCTGCCGGTGCTGTCGGTGAAGCCCTCGACCAGTGCGGTGCGCTGCGGGTACTCGTTGAGGAACGCCACCAGCTTCTCGACGTTGCGCAGCCCGCCGGCGCGCAGCTGGGCGCGGTCGGTCTCGAACAGCACGTCGCCGATGGTGATGACCAGGCCGCGTTCGGTCTTCTTCGCGTTCAGGTCCTTCAACTGCGCTTCGAGTTGTCGCGAGCGCGCCAGCGCGTCGTCGGCCTGGCGCTGGGCGGTCTGCGCGTCGCGCTGGGCCGAGGCGGTTTCGCGCTGGGCGGATTGCGCATCCTGCCGTGCCGCGGTGGCGCTGCGCTGTGCGGCATCGGCCTCGCTGGTGCGCGCGGCCAGGCGCACCTGGTCGCGCGAAGCCTGTGCGCTGGTGACGGCCCGCTCGGCGGCCTTGCGGCCCCCAGTCTCCTGCGCGATCGCCACGCGCTGGCGGGCCAGGTAGGCGAGGTGGTCGACGCGGGTCACGTCGTCGCCGCGGGCCTGGGCCTCGTTGGCGCGGGCCAGCGCATCGCTGGCCTGGCGCATCTCGCCGGCGGCCAGTTCGCGCGTCTGCGCATTGGCTTCGGCGGCGCGGTAGTCGCGGCGCGCGTCGTCGAGCCGGGCGTTGTCGGCGGGCATGCTGCTGCACGCGGCCATCAGGGTGGCGACCAGCGCCAGGGGAAGGAGTCGGTAGGGGGTCATGGTCGTGTTCTCGTCCGGTGGGTGGGTCTACTGGGCCTTGCGGTCGAGTTCTTCCTTCAGCACGCGGCTGCCGTCCTGCAGCGCCACGGCGGCCTTGCGTGCCTTGGCCGACTCGGCCTTGGCCTCGGCCAGCAGGGCATCGAGCTGGGCCTGCTCGGCCAGCACGTCGGCGTTGGCGTTGTCGCGCGCGGTGATCGCCACCGTGGCGCGCTGCAGCTTGTCGCGTGCCATGCGCATCTCGGCGGGCGCGTACTCGGTGCCGCCGGCCGCGGCCGCGTGGGCCACCGCCGCGGTGGCCACTGCGATGCGGGCGTCCGGCGGTGGCACGCTGCTGGCGCAGGCGGCCAGCAGCAGCGCCGAGCCCAGGGTCAGGGCGGCTGTGAGGCGCGGGCTCAGGGAGACGAGGGGGTTCATGGTCGGGCCTTCCGGTGAATGGCGAAGCAAGCGGGTGTGTCCTAGCCTGCACAGGCTGCGCCCATGCCGCGCGCTCGTCGGTGCGTTGGCGCACCGAGAGGTGAGCGGCCGTCGCCGGCCGCAGCGGAACCACCTTGCTTGCCCGCAGGGGCAGCGCGACGTACGATGGGCCCGAGCCAGCCCGTGGAGCACCGCATGACCGTCACCCTCGTCGTCTTCTTCGCCCTCGGATCCTGCTTCGGCCTGATCACCTATTCCAACCGCCACCTGTTCAGCGAAGGCCCGACGCGCCGCGCCGAGCAGGGCAAGACCGACCTGATGGATGGCCGCCTGATGTGGACGCTGATCTGCACCATGCTGTGGCCGATCATGGCGCTGACCGGCCTGCACTCGTGGTGGGTCCTGGCCCGGCGCCGTGCGCTGGCCGCGCGCCAGACGAAGGACTGAGCGGTTCGCTGGGGCTCTCAGCCCGCCGAACCGCGCGACAGCAGCAGCGCCACGGCCAAGCCGCACGCCACCAGCGCGAAGACCTGCGCGTCGCCCCAGGCAGCCGCCACCGCGCCGAGCACCAGCGGCGTCGGCAGCCGGATCGCCCCAGCCACCAGCGAGGCGATGCCCAGGGCCGCGGCGGCGCGCTCGGCTGCACGCCGGGCGATCAGTGCAAAGCAGCACGGCACCACGCAGGCGGTGCCGAGGCCGACCAGAGCGAAGCCGACCAGGCTTTGCACGAACCAGGACGATGTGGCCACGGTGACGAAGCCGAGCGCCGCGATGAACAGCGAGGCCAGGATGACGCGCGGGTCGCCGAGCCGCCGACGCAGCGCGTCGCCGAGCAAGCGCACCACCGCCTGAAAACCGGCGAAGAAGGCTGCACCGGCGCCGGCGAAGGCCGCCAGGTCGGTGGCCTGGCGCTCGAGGAATCGCGCCGACCACATCTGTGCTGCCATTTCCGCGCCGATCGTCAGCCCGAGCACGATGCCCACGCGCGCCACGCCATGCCCGGCGCCGCGCGGTGAAGGCACGGCCAGCGGTGCGACGGTGGGGTGGGGCCGCGGGCCGAGCCGGTGCAAGGCCAGCGCCACCGGCAGGCTGACGGCCAGCACGACCAGCGCGCACCAGGCCGGCCCGGCGCGCGTGCCGATCAGGCTGCCGCCCAGCGCGCCGAGCGCGAAAGCCGCCGAGGCCGCGGCGTGCATGCTCAACAGCACCGGGCGACCCATGTCGTGCTCCACCGCCGTGCCCTCGGTGTTCATCGCCAGGTCGAGCAGGCCGGCGCTCAGGCCCATGGCTGTCAGGGCCAGGGTCAGCACCAGCGGCGAGCCGGCGGCGAACAGCGCCGCGAAGCAGGGCAGGTTGGCGAGCAAGGCCAGCAGCATCAGCCGCCGCGGGGGAATGACCCGCGCCAGCTGGCCGCCACCGGCCATCGCGGCGATGTAGGCGCCGGTGTGCAGCGTCAGGGCGATGCCGAGACCGGCAACGTCGAGACCGGACTGGCGCATCAGCGCCGGAATGGCGCCCGCCCACAGGCCGAGGCCGATGGCGAAGGCGAAGAAGACCGCGGTGACGACCGTGCGTGCGGAGAGGGACATCGGCAGCGAGCCTGGCTCACAGGGCCTGGAGCATCGGGCCGCGCAGCCCCACCAGCAAGGCGCGGCCCTGCGCGTCGACGCGGAACTCGCCGTACTTCGCCCGCGACCAGCGTTCGGCCTCGCCTTCGGCGAAGAACCAGGCGTCGGTGACGAGGATCCAGCGCCCGTCCTTCGGCGTCAGTTCGATGCGAAGTTCACCGTCGGCCAGCGCGGTGCCGTCGTCGACGCGCAGCAGCGTGGCCACGCCGCGCGGTTCGATGCGCGCGACCATCTGCGGCCGCTGCATACGCAGCAGGCCGGCGCGCCGCTCGGTGGGTTCGCCCGGCAGGTTGAAGTTCAGCCGCATGAAGTCGCCCTGCATCAGCGAGCGCGGATCGACCGGCGCCAGCTCGACGAAGACCGGCCGGCCGTCGCGGATCAAGGTCTCCTTCTGCCAGATCGCCCCGTTGGCGACGACCAGCACGATCAGCAGACTCGCCAGCAGGCCTGCCGCGGCGCGACGTGACGGCGTCGTCGCGGCGGTGTCATCGGCGAGACGTGGCAGCGCGAGGCGTGCCGCCCACGCGGCCAGCGCCGCCAGCAATGCGCCGGCGGCGGCGAGCACCAGCGCCTTGGTCCCCAGCGGCCAGGCCAGCTGGTAGTAGAAAGCGCCGACGATCCAGGCCGCGGCGACGCCGGCCGCGGCCGCCAGGCGCCAGCGTCGGCTGGTGGCGCAGATCGCCAGCGCCAGCAGCACGGCGCCAAGCGTGGGCATCAGGCTGGCCAGCGCCACCATCACCAGCGCCGTGCCCAGGTAGGCCGGATGGCGCAGATGCGGCCACTGCCGTTGTGCCCAGGCTGCCGCGGCCAGCGCCAGCGCGGCCGACAGGCCCTGCTGCAGGTGCCACGACAGGCTGCCGCTGCCGCCGCGGCCGAGTTCGCGGGCGACCTCGCCGACGAGCCCGCCACCCATGGCGCCGCCGACCAGGAAAGTCATGCCCGCCCACCACGCCAGCCCGGCCAGCGAGGCCAGCAGCCAGCCGGCGGCGATCGACTCGACGGCCGCGGCCTGCCCGCGCGGGCGCGGCGCCGCGAGGGCTACGACCCAGACAGCCATCACGAGATGCCATGACCACCACCAGCCCGCCAGGCCCGAGCGCGACTCGAACAGCCAGCGCCCAGGTGTGATCGCCACGGCCAGCAGCGCCGCCGCCGCGGCCCCAAGCAGCACGCGCAGCCAGGCGGCGCGCTGGCCGGCGGCCACGCCGAGGGCGACCCCTGCCAGCAGCACGGCACCGGCGCCGGTGCCGAAATCTCGGAACAGCCCGTAGCCGAGCGCACCGCCGCCGGTCAGCAGCGCCGGAAAGGCCAACTGCTCGACGAACAGCGGCAACTCGCGCGAGCGCAGCACGACCATCGCGCCGGTCAGCAGCAGGGCGCCGATCAGGTACGGGCCGATGCTGCGTTCGATCAGGTCACCGAGCAGCAGGCCGATGACACCGAGCAGCGGCAGCGTGGCCAGCCAGGCGCCCAGGGCCGTCAGCAGCACCACGGGCCAGGGGCGGCTTTCGTCGCCGGGAAGCGTGGCGCCTTCGGGCAGCAGGCCCTCGGCCTGCGCGGCGCGCAGCACGTCGGGCAGGGCGGGCGCGCTCATGCCGGCGCTCCCGGCACGGCTCGCGATCGCGCCAGGCGCAGCACGCCACTGACGCTGGCGGCCAGCAGGCCGGCCGCAACCAGGCCAAGCAGGAAGAGGCGCCCGATCGGGTCGCCGCTGCCCGACCGTTCGAACAGCAGCCGGCCGAGGCCCGCCACCAGCAGCGTGTTCAGGCCCAGCGCCGCGGCGCTGAGGGCGAACACGTCGAAGCTGCGTGCCGGCACGAAGGCCGCGGCCAGCGCGGCCAGCGCCAGCAGGCCGAGGGCGTAGTGGGCTGCGATGTCGCGCGAGAAGAGGCCGCCCAGCGCAGTGACGGTGATCACCGTGACGGTCAGCGTGGCCGCCGCGCGCAGGGCCCAGGGGCCGGCGCCGGTGAAGCGGCGACCCATGGCGCCCATGGCCACCACCAGGCCCAGCGCGGCCACCCAGCCGATCAGATGCACGGCCAGGTCGTCCGGCTCGACACGCCACTGATGCCCGGTGTGCGCCTGCATCCACAGCGACAGGCCGACGAAGGCGACCAGCACCCACGGCGTCCACAGCACGTCGCTGCGCAGCCCCCAGGCCAGCGGCAGGGTCAGCGCGGCCCACAGCGCGAACAGCTGCCAGGGGTCGGCGCCGGTCTGGTAGGTCTGGCCGAAGTAGGCGAACAGCGCGCCGGTGGCCAGCAGCACGACCAGCGCCAGCGGTGCGCGCAGGGCCGGACGCCACAGCGCGGCCGCGCCGAAGGCGAGCACCACGACCTGCAGCACCGCGAAACGGCCGAAGCGCCCCAGCGTGTCCCAGTTCGCCGCGATCCAGAAGATCAGGCCCAGGCCGAGCAGCGCAGCGGCCAGCACCGCCAGCCCCATGGGCAGCCGGCGCGCCAGCGTGTCAGGTTCAGCGCGCCAGCCCGACAGTGCTTGAAGCCGTGAGCTCGCGCGGGCGTCTAGCCCGTGCTCGTCGGCCAGGCGGTACAGCGCCAGTCGCAGGTCCATCAGTTCTCCCGAGGCGTCGTGATGGCGCGGGATGCTAGCCGCGCCGCTGCCCGGGCAGCCTTGCGCTGTTGCAGCGCTTCGGCGCAGGCCACCGCCGGGCGCGTGCGGCGATACCGGCGCGCCCTCAGCGCTGCCGGTACTGGGTGGCGCCGAACAAGGCTTCGCGCGCCTTGTCGTCGACCAGCGGCTTGCGCTGGTTCGCCAGCACCTCGACGCCGCGCATCACCGCCGGCCGGTGGGCGATCTCGTCGAACCAGCCCTTCAGGTGCGGGAAGTCGTTCCAGTCGATGCCCTGGTTCTTCCACGAACGCAGCCAGGGAAAGATTGCGATGTCGGCGATCGAGTACTCGGGGCCGCCGATGTACTTGCTCTTCGCCAGGCGCTTGTCCATCACGCCGTACAGGCGCTTCGCCTCGTTGGTGTAGCGGTTGACCGCGTACTCGATCTTCTCCGGCGCGTAGATGCGGAAGTGGTGGGCCTGGCCTAGCATCGGGCCGACGCCGCCCATCTGGAACATCAGCCACTGCAGCACCTCGAATTTGCCGCGCACGTCGGCCGGCAGGAAGCGACCGGTCTTGCCAGCGAGGTACAGCAGGATCGCGCCCGACTCGAACAGCGAGATCGGCGCGCCATCAGGACCGTCCGGATCGACGAGCGCCGGGATCTTGTTGTTCGGGCTGATCGCCAGGAACTCGGGCTTGAACTGGTCGCCGGCGCCGATGTCCACCGGAATCACCTTGTATGGGAGACCACACTCCTCGAGCATGATGTGGACCTTGTGGCCGTTCGGCGTCGCCCACGAATACACTTCGATCATGAGGTCGTTCTCCCTGTCGCTTCAGCGCAGCTGTCGTGGCCACACTCTAGTGGATTGACTGCTGTCATGCTCGAGTCCTTCAAGCGCCTGTTCGCCGGCCGTTCGGAAGAACCGCAGCCGTGGTCCGACATCGCGGCGTGGGCGTCGCAGCGCTCGCTGAACTTCCGCCGCGTGCGCGAAGGCGAGGGCTTCGTCATCGAGGGCCGCCTCGACGAGCAGCCCTGGCGCATGGAGTGGGGGCCGCCGCAACGCGCCTACATCGCCGGCCGCGAACTGCGCATCCGCATGGAGCTGAAGCTGCCGGGCGAGCTGCAGATGCTGCTGCTGTCCAAGCCGCTGATGGAGCAGCTCGAGCGCCAGACCTACGACAGCTTCACCGAGGGCCTGCAGACGCAGATCGACACCGGCACGCCGGAAGAGATGCGCTGGCTGGTGATGTTCCCGAAGGCGAACCTGACGATGTTCCGCGTGCTGCGCAGCCACTTCGGCGCCGTCGCATCGGGTGCGGGCACGGTGCTGTCGTGGCTGGACGGGCCGCTGGGCCTGCACATCGAGCGCGCGCTGGGCACGCTGCTGGCCAATGATCCGCCCTTCGTGCTGATGACGCTGCGCGGCCGCGCCTACCTGCGACTGCAATTGCTCGACCCGGATCCGTCATCGCTGGACAGCGTGCTCGGCATCTTCGAGGCGGCGATCGGACAGGCTCGCCGGGTGGCATCGCAGCTCGGCGAGAGCGGCCAGGAATGGCCGAGCACCGGCTCGACCGCCTGGCAGAGCTTCGATGACAGCAAACCCCGCTGAGGGGTTTGCATCGCGGCACGGGCCCCGGCGCTGCGCTCAGAGGTGCTTGCCGAGCTCCAGCTTGGCGATCGCGTTGCGGTGCACCTCGTCCGGGCCGTCGGCGTACCGCAGCGTGCGCGCCATCGTGTAGAAGTAGGCCAGCGGGAAGTCCTGGCTCATGCCAGCACCGCCATGCACCTGCATCGCCCAGTCGATCACCTGGCAGGCCATGTTCGGCGCCACCACCTTGATCATCGCGATCTCGGCCTTGGCGCTCTTGTTGCCGGCCATGTCCATCATCCACGCCGCCTTCAGCGTCAGCAGCCGGGCCTGATCGATCATGCAGCGTGCCTCGGCGATGCGCTCGCGTGTCACGCCCTGTTCGGCGATCGTGCGGCCGAAGGCCACGCGCTTGCTCGCCCGGCGGCACATCAGCTCGAGCGCGCGCTCGGCCAGGCCGATCAGGCGCATGCAGTGGTGGATGCGGCCGGGGCCGAGGCGACCCTGGGCGATCTCGAAACCACGGCCTTCGCCGAGCAGGATGTTCGACACCGGCACGCGCACGTTGTCGAACGCGACCTCCATGTGGCCGTGCGGCGCGTCGTCGAAGCCGAACACGTTCAGCGGCCGCAGCACCTTCACCCCCGGCGTGTCGGCCGGCACCAGCACCATCGACTGCTGGGAGTGCTTGGGCGCCGTCGGGTCGGTCTTGCCCATGAAGATGTAGATCTTGCAGCGCGGGTCGCCGGCACCGCTGGTCCACCACTTGCGGCCGTTGATGACGTAGTCGTTGCCATCACGCTCGATGCGCGCCTCGATGTTGGTGGCGTCCGACGAAGCCACTGCCGGCTCGGTCATCGCGAAGGCGCTGCGGATGCGGCCGTCGAGCAGCGGCTCGAGCCAGAGCTTCTTGTGCTCCTCGGCGCCGTAGCGGACGATGGTCTCCATGTTGCCGGTGTCCGGCGCGGAGCAGTTGAAGACCTCGCTGGACCAGGGCACGCGGCCCATGATCTCGGCCAACGGCGCGTACTCCTGGTTCGACAGGCCCTGGCCATAGTTGCCGGAGGTGTTCTTGTGCCCGTCGGCGCTGGGCGGCAGGAACAGGTTCCACAAGCCCTGCGCACGCGCCTTGGGCTTGAGCTTCTCGATCGTCTCCAGCGGGGTCCAGCGCTTGCCGGCCGCGGTGTTCGCCTCGATCTCGGCCCACCAGGCGGGTTCGGCCGGGTAGACGTGCTCCTCCATGAAGCGGATGAGCTGCGCCTGCAGCTCCTGCGTGCGGGGCGAGTAGTTGAAGTCCATGTCGTCTGTCTCCGGGGGTGATCAGGTGCGGCTGGCGATGCGCCAGCCCATGTCGGCGAGAGGGCGCGCGCCGGCACCGGCCGAGGTCGCCTGCGCGCTCGAGGCCGTGCCGTCGACCACGCGCTTGGCGATGCCTTGCAGGATGCCGGCCATGCGGAACAGGTTGTAGGCCAGGTAGAAGTTCCAGTCGGCCATCACCGCGTCGGGGTCGGGGCGGCCGGTGCGCTCGCAGTAGCGCTTCACGTAGGCGCGTTCGTCGGGAATGCCCAGCGCCGCCAGGTCGCAGCCGCCGATGCCGCGGAACTGCCCCGGCGCGATGTGCCACGACATGCAGTGGTAGCTGAAGTCGGCCAGCGGGTGACCGAGCGTCGACAGCTCCCAGTCGAGCACGGCCAGGATGCGCGGTTCGCTCGGGTGGAAGACGAGGTTGTCGAGCCGGTAGTCGCCATGCACCACCGAGACTTGGCTCTCGTCCTTCGCGCTGGCCGGCATGTGGGCGGGCAGCCATTCCATCAGCCGGTCCATCGCCTCGATCGGCTCGGTGATCGAGGCCACGTACTGCTTGCTCCAGCGGCCGATCTGGCGCTCGAAGTAGTTGCCCGGCTTGCCGTAGCCGGCCAGGCCGGCGGCTTGCACGTCGACCGTGTGCAGCGCGGCGATCACGCGGTTCATCTCGTCGTAGATCGCGCCGCGCTCGGCCGGCGCCATGCCGGGCAGGGTCTGGTCCCACAGCACGCGGCCCTGCACGAACTCCATCACGTAGAAGGCCCGGCCGATGATCGATTCGTCCTCGCACAGCAGCAGCATGTCCGGCACGGGCACACCGCTGCCGCGCAGCGCGCGCATCACGGTGAACTCGCGCTCGATGGCGTGCGCCGACGGCAGCAGCTTCGCGACCGGGCCGGGCTTGCAGCGCATCACGTACGCGGCACCGGGCGTGAGCAGCTTGAAGGTCGGGTTCGACTGGCCGCCCTTGAACTGCTCGACGCTCAAGGGGCCGCGGAACCCCTCGAGGTGCTGTTCGAGGTGGGCCTGCAGCACGCCGAGATCGAAGGCATGCTGTGCGGCGACGGGTTTGGTTCCGGAGTAGGCGTCCATGGCGGCTCGGGTCAGGTGGCGACGGCCCGGTCGCAGCCGCGACCGGCGCGGCGGAGGTCTATCGTTCGGCGATGGCCAGCAGCTTGTCCTTCGACAGCACGACCAGGCGCGTCGGCTCGATGCGCACCGCACCTTCGCGCTCGAAGCCCTTGAGCTCCTGGTTGACGCGCTGGCGCGAGGCGCCGAGCAGCTGCGCCAGGTCTTCCTGGGCGAGCGTGAGGCCGATTCGGATCTCGTCGCCCTGCTCGACGCCATAGCTGCGCGCCAGCAGCAGCACCTGCTTGGCCAGGCGCGCGGCGAGAGGGCGGGTGTTCAGGTCCTCGATCTGGTCGAACATCAGGCGCAGGCGGCGGCAGTTCAGGCGCAGCAGTGCGTCGTACAGCTCGACATGCTGGTTGAGCAGTTCCTTGAAGTCGGACTTGCGCACGATCAGCAGCGTGGTATCGCCATGCGCGCTCGCGTCGTGCGTGCGCGGCAGGCCGTCGAACAGCGCGATATCGCCGAACCAGGTGCCGGGCTCGACGTAGGTCAGCGTGACCTGCTTGCCCGACAGTGACACCGAGCTCACGCGCACCGCGCCCTTGGCCACGCCCACCCACTCCTGCGCCGGCGTGCCGCGCGCGGACAGCGTGGCGCCGTCGGCCAGGCGGCGCAGCGTCGCACGTGCAAGGATGGCCTGACGCAGCGCAGGGGAGAGTTTGGAGAACCAAGAACCCGACTCGATGTTGGATCGTTCGTCGAGTGTAAGAACCGGGGTGTTCATGTTCAGTCGCTGAGGTGACAGCATGATCGGATCATGCGAACCTATTGTCCACGAGCAAAACCACCGACGAGGAGACACACATGGGTGCCAACGATCTGCAGATCCGCAGCCGGCGCGGCGAAGTCAGCGACGAGGAATGGCAGACACGCGTAGATCTCGCGGCCGCCTACCGGCTGGTGGCGCTGTTCAAGTGGGACGACCTCGTGTTCACCCACATCAGCGCGCGCGTGCCGGGGCGCGACAACGAGTTCCTCATCAACCCCTACGGCCTGATGTTCGAGGAGATCACCGCCTCGAGTCTGGTGCGCATCGACACCGCGGGCAACAAGCTCGATGACTCGCCGTTCCCGGTCAACCCGGCCGGCTTCACCATCCACAGCGCGATCCACGCGGCGCGGCACGACGCGCAGTGCGTGCTGCACACCCACACCCTCAACGGCATCGCGGTGGCGGCGCAGAAGGACGGCGTGCTGCCGCTGTCGCAGCAGTCGATCTTCGTGCTGTCGAGCCTCGCGTACCACGGCTACGAAGGCGTGGCGCTGAACGAGGACGAGAAGCCGAGGCTGGTGGCCGATCTCGGCACGAAGAACTTCCTGATGCTGCGCAACCACGGCCTGCTGACGCTGGGCGCAACCATCGCCGACGCGTTCCTCAACATGTACCTGTTCGAGACGGTCTGCACCATCCAGGTCCGCGCACTGGCGGGCAGCCGCGAGCTGGTGCACGTCGACCCGCGCATCGTCGACGGCGCACAGGCAGCAGCCAGGCAGGTCACGCGCGGCATGGGTGGCGGGGCGCTGACGTGGCCCGGCCTGCTGCGCCGCCTCGACCGCCAGAACCCCGGCTACCGCGACTGAGCGATTCCGGTCACTCGAACTTCGGTGCGCGCTTGCCGACGAAGGCCTGGATGCCTTCACCGCCGTTGGCGTGGAAGAGGTTGAGGATGAAGTGCTCTCGCTCGGCGTCGAGCTGCTCGCGCAGCGTGCGCGTCGGCGCACCGTTGAGCAATTCCTTGGCGCTGGCCACGGCATTCGGCGCCATGGCCGTGAGCCGGTCGCCGATGCGCAGCGCTTCGGCCAACGCCTGACCCGGTTCACAGACCGACTGGACGATGCCCCAGTCCTTCAACGCCTGGGCACCCACCGGCTCGGCCAGCCAGACCATCTGCTGCACCGCCTGCCGCGGCAGCGAGCGCATCAGCTGCCAGGTGGCGCCGCCGTCAGGCGACAGCCCCAGCTTGGCATAGGACAGGATGAAGCGCGCTTCGGACGAGGCGACGATCAGGTCGCAAGCCAGCGCGAGCGAAAAGCCGGCGCCGGCCGCCGCACCTTCGACTGCGGCGATCAGCGGCTTCGGACATACCCGCATCGCCTCCACCCACTGGTGCAGCAGCTCGAGCATGCGCGCCTGGGCAGGCGGCCCGGCCTGGCGCCGCGCCATCAGGCCCTGCAGATTGCCCCCTGCGCAGAAGTGCGAGCCGGCGCCGCGCAGCACCACGCAGCGCACCTCGTCGTCGGACTCTGCCGTGCTGAGTGCCTCGATGCCGGCGGTGATGACCGCCTCGGACAGCGTGTTGCGGGTTTCGGGGTCGCTGATCGTGAGAATCAGCACGCCGCCTTGGCGCTCGGACAGCAGTTCGGAAGGCATGGGTCTGGAGGCACCACGAGATCGGTCGATTGTGTCACGCCCACCCGTGGTGACACCCCATGTCCGCGGGCGGTCGGCAGGTGGCTTCATGCTAGAGTCTTCGAGCAAAAGAACACGCACGCTGAATGCCTCGAGCTTCGCTCTCCGTCTCCCTCGCCATCGTCGGCGTCGCCTTGCTTTTCTCGAGCGGGCCTGCGCAGTCGCTGGGCTTCGGCCGTTCGGTCAATGTGTCGCACCTGGGCCAGCCGCTGAACTTCGCGGCGACGGTGCGGCTGGAAGGTGAAGAGTCGCTGGCGCGCGAATGCGTCACGGCCGAGGTGCTGTCGGGCGACTTCCGCGTCGCGCCGGGCGCGCTGCGCATCAGTGTCGAGCCGGCCGCCAACCCGAGCGAGCGGCAGGTTCGCATCAGCACCACCACCGCGATCGACGAGCCGGTGGTGACGATCACGTTGACCGTGGGCTGCCAGGCGCGCCTGACCCGCAGCTTCGTGATGCTGGTCGATCCGCCGGGCATGAACCTCGCCGGCACGGCAGCGCCGGAAACGACGCTGCCGCCGCAACGTTTCGAATCCGATGTCGCGCCGGTCGTCGCGGTGTCGCAGGCGGCCGAGGCCGCTTCGGCGCCGCGCCGTGCGGCATCGGCCGCGGCGCCAGCGGCCGAACCCCGCAGCCGCCCGCGCGCGGTGGCGGCGGCTCCGGCACCCGTGCCACGAAGCGCCGACGCTGCCGAGGCCAAGCCGCGAGAGCGCAAGCCGCGGCCAGCACCGGTGGCCACGGCCCGCAGCGGCGGTGCGCGGCTGCAGCTCGAAGCCGGCTCGGCCGCGGCGGTGGCTGCCGCTGCGTCGGCAGTAGCCAGTACCCAGGCGGCCGCCGCTCAGGCCGTGGCGGCAGCGGCGTCCGAAGTCGCCGCATCGAACCTGGCCGCGGCCTCCGCTGCCGAGGCCGCCTCGGCGGCTCAGCAACGCATCGTCTCGCTCGAAGAGCAACTGCGGTTGCTGCGCGAGGAGTCGAAGAAGACCCAGCAGGCATTGGCCACCGTTCAGGCCAGCCTCAACGACGCCCAGTCCTCGCGCTACTCGAATCCGCTGGTCTACGGCCTGGCGTGGCTGTCGGCCCTGCTGTCGCTGGCCGTCGCCGCGCTGTGGTGGCGACAGTCGCAGACACGTTCGGCCTCGCAATGGTGGCTTGCGCCGACGGCCGGCGCCGCCAGCGCAACGGCAGCGGTCAAGCCCGTGGCCACGCGCAGCCCGGTGAACGAGGCCGCCGCCGCGCGCCAGGAAACCCAGCCGGCCGTCATGACGGAGCGCGAGAGCGCGCGTGCGGCGGCCGACGAGGACCCGCCCACCGCGGCCCCGCAGCTGGACGCGCCGGTGTCGGTGCTGCCGCCCGGCGCCGAGCCCGCCGCCCCGCGGCGCGAGCTGTCGGTGGAAGAGCTGATTGACCTGGAACAGCAGGCCGACTTCTTCGTCGTGCTCGGTCAGGACGACGCGGCGATCGACCTGCTGATGGGCCATGTGCGCAGCAGCGGCGGCGCCAGCCCGCTTCCTTACCTCAAGCTGCTCGAGATCTACCGCCGGCGCGGTGACCGCGACGCCTACGAGCGGGTGCGCGAACGCTTCAACCGCCGCTTCAGCGCCTACGCGCCGGACTGGGACAACGATCTTGCGCAAGGCCGCACGCTCGACGACTACCCGCAGGTGCTGCGCCAGTTGCAGCGTCTGTGGGACGAGCCGCTGCGCGTCACGCAGATGCTCGACGCGGCGCTGATGCGCCAGGACGCCGAAGGCGAGACCTTTGACCTGCCGGCCTACCGCGAACTGCTGTTCCTCTATTCGATCGCGCGTGACTTGGCCGAGCACCCGACCAACGCCCGCGCCGTCGACCTGCTCTTGCCGATGGACGGCGACGCCGCCGAGAAGCCGATCGAGGAACTCACCGCCAGCCGGCTGATGGGCTTCGCGCCGACCAACCAGCTGACGGTGCAGGTCGATCTCGACGTGACGCGGCCGATGCCCGAGCCGGGCACGTCCGATTTCATGGGCCTGGTCGACCCGAAGCTCAAGCGCGGCGACACCGACCGCTACTGAGCAATCGGAGCGCGATCAGAGCGCAGCCAGGCGCTGCAGCGCGGTGGCCAGCGTCTCGTCCTTCTTGGCGAAGCAGAAGCGCACGATGCGCTGCTCGAACCCGCCCTGGTAGAACGCCGACAGCGGGATCGCCGCGACGCCCACCTCGGTGGTCAGGCGTCGGCAGAAGGACTCTTCCGTCTCGTCGCTGATCACGGAGTAGTCGACGCACTGGAAGTAGCTGCCTTCGCTGGGCAACAGCTTGAATCGGCTGCCCGCAAGACCGGCGCGGAAGAGTTCGCGCTTGCGCTGGTAGAAGGGTGCAAGGCCGAGGTGGTGCGCGGGGTCCGCCATGAAGGCCGCGAGGCCATGCTGCATCGGCGTGTTGACGGTGAACACGTTGAACTGGTGCACCTTGCGGAACTCGGCCGTCAGCGCTGCCGGCGCAGCCACGTAGCCGACCTTCCAGCCGGTCACGTGGTAGGTCTTGCCGAAGCTCGAGACGATGAACGCACGCTGCGCCAGCTCGGCGTGGCGCGCCACGCTCTCGTGCTGCGCGCCGTCGTAGACCATGTGCTCGTAGACCTCGTCGGCAATCAGCAGCACGTCGGTCGGGCGCAGCAGTTCGGCAAGGCGCTGCATGTCCTGCGCGGTCCAGACCGTTGCGCTGGGGTTGTGCGGTGTGTTGATGATGATCGCGCGCGTGCGCGGCGTCAGCGCCGCGGCGATGCGCGCGAAGTCGGGGCGGAAGGTGCCCGGCGCCAGCGGCACGTGCACTGCGCGGCCGCCGGCGAGCTCGATGTTGGGCTCGTAGCTGTCGTAGCAGGGGTCGAGCACGATCACCTCGTCACCGGGGTGCACGATGGCAAGGATGGCAGTGATGATCGCCTGCGTGGCGCCGGCGGTGATGGTGATCTCGCTGCCGGCGTCGTAGCGGCGGCCGTACATCGCCTCGATCTTCGTGGCCACCGCCTCGCGCAGCACTGGCACACCGGCCATCGGCGGGTACTGGTTGAGGCCGGCGTGCATTGCCTTCGTGACGGCGTCGAGCAGGGCCGGGTCGCAGTCGAAGTCGGGGAAGCCCTGGCCGAGGTTGACCGCGCCGTGCTGCTGCGCGAGCGCCGACATGACGGTGAAGATGGTGGTGCCGACGTTCGGCAGGCGGCTGGCGATGGCGGGCGTGCGGGCGAGGGTGCTGCTCATGGGCGGAGGGTTCAAAGCTGGTAGTCGGGCGAGTCCGGTTGCTGGCCGGCCAGTGCCTGCGTGATGACCTGGCGGCCGAGGCGGTCGGACAGCATCTCGGCGAAGGCGTAGACGAAACTGCGCAGGTAGGCGCCGCGCTTGAAGGCGATGCGCGTGACGTTGCGGCCGAACAGGTGGCCGAGCGGGCGTGAGACGAGTTCCCCGCCGGGCGGGTCGTCACGCACCGCGAGCTCGGCGACGATGCCGACACCCAGGCCGAGGCGCACGTAGGTCTTGATGACGTCGGCGTCGATCGCCTCGAGCACGATGTTCGGCTTGAGGCGCCGCGCCGCGAAGGCCTGGTCGACGCGGGTGCGGCCGCTGAACGACGGGTGGTACGAGACCAGCGGCTGGATCGCCAGGTCCTCCAGCTCGATGCGCTCGAGCTGCGCCAGCGGGTGGCCGGCCGGCATCACCAGCGCGTGCTGCCATTCGTGGCAGGGCAGGGTCACCAGCTCCTCGTGCGTGTCCAGGCCTTCGGTGGCCAGGCCGACGTCGGCCACCTCCTCAATCACCATGCGCGCCACCTGGTCCGGCGAGCCCTGGTGCAGGCTGACGTTGACCTTGGGAAAGCGCTTGCGCAGCTGTGCGATCGGCTCGGGAAGGAAGTAGCGCGCCTGGCTGTGCGTGGTGGCGATCGACAGCGTGCCGGCGTCCTGCTTGGAGAACTCCTCGCCGATGCGCTTCAGGTTGCCGACCTCGCGCAGGATCACCTCGATCGACTTCAGCACCTGCTGGCCCGGTTCGGTGACGCGGCGCAGGCGCTTGCCGTGGCGGGCGAAGATGTCGACGCCGAGCTCGTCCTCGAGCTCGAGGATGGCCTTGGACACGCCGGGCTGCGAGGTGAACAGCACCTTCGCCGTCTCGGTGAGGTTCAGCTTCTGGCGGACCGCCTCCTGGACGAAGCGGAACTGGTGCAGGTTCATATTTCCGCGCGATCTGTGGATCGCCCAGATTATTCCACCTGAGCGCGTTCAGACGCCGTCGTGGGGGCGCAGGGCGGCGCGGGCCATGGCCTCGACCACCGAGTCGTCCTCGCCGATCGCCGGGCGCAGCAGCCACTGCACGCCAGGGTGCGCCTGGCGCAACTGCTCGAGCAGCGCCGGCAGGTCCTTGCGCACATGGCCGCCGGCGCCCAGGAACAGCGGCAGCACCTCGATGCGAGCGCAGCCCTGCGCTGCCAGCGCCGCGCCGGCCTCGATCAGGCCGGGCGACATGAATTCGAGGTAGCTCAACGCCACCGGCATCGCCGGGTCGGCGGCACGGAGGCGGCGCGTCACGTCCTCGAAGGGCAGCGCCCAGCGCGGGTCGCGCGCGCCATGGGCGAACAGCAGCAGCCCGCGCTTCATCGGTAGCGCACCAGCCAGCCGAAGGCGGCCAGCGAGACGAGCAGGAAGAGGGCGCTCGGCGCGGATGCGGTGATCCAGGGCGTCCAGTTGCGCAGCAGTCCGAGGTGGCCGGACATGTTGTTCAGCAGCACGAAGCCGATGCCCAGCATGATGCCGGAGAAGACCTTGAAACTGACCCCGCCGGCGCGTGCATGCATGTAGGCGAACGGCAGGGCCAGCGCCATCATCACCAGGCAGGCGAAAGGGTAGAGCGCGCGTTTCCAGAACTGGATCTCGTGGCGCTGCGCGGCCTGTTCGTTGTCGGCCAGGTGGCCGATGTAGCGGAACAGCTCGATCGTCGACATGGTCGACAGCGGCAGCACCGCCGCCGCCACGACCCCGGCCGACAGCGAACTGGGCCAGGCCAGCGTCGCCAGCTTCTCCTCGCTGGCCACGGCCTGCGCACCATCGGCCGCGGCGTTCCAGTGCGTCACCTTCACATCGCCGAGCTGCCAGGCATCGTCGTCGCCGATGCGCGCGGTGGCCGCGCCGATGCGCCGCACCAGGCGGCCGTCGGCGTCGAACTCGAAGATGCGCACGTCCTGCAGCGTGCCGTCGATGCCGGACGAACCGACGTTGACCGAGTAGCTGCGTTCGCCCTGCGGCGTGCTGGCGCGGTCCTTCAGCCAGGCGCCGGCACTGCCGATGCGCAGCTTGCCCTTGGCGCGTGCCTGCAGTTCGGTGGCCTGGCGCTCGCTGAACGGGGCGACCCAGTCGCCGACCAGGTAGGTCGTCAGCGCGAAGATCAGGCCGAGCCCGGCCAGCAGCGACAGCGCGCGGCCCGGCCCCAGCCCACCGGTGCGCAGGATGGTGTACTCGGACGACTGCGCCAGCCGTGCCAGCGCGTAGATGGTGCCGATCAGCACGGCGATCGGCATCAGCTCATAGAGGTGACCCGGTGCCTGCAGCAGCGAGTAGGCGGTGGCGTGCAGCAGCGTGTAGCCCTTGGCCACGTCGCCGAGCTCCTCGACGAAGTCGATGAAGAAGAACAGCGACAGGAAGGCCAGCGCGACGAAGCCCACCGAGCTGACGATGTCGCGGTAGAAGAGGCGGCGGACGGTCCTCATGCGGCAGCCCGCCGCATCGGCAGCAGGCGCCGGTTGCCCTGCTCGCGCCACCACAGCAGCAGCAGCGCCAGCACGAAGGCGCCGCCGTGGAAGCTGGCCAGCGCCGTGCCCATGCCCATGCGGCCGGCGGCCACCCAGGCCTGCGACAGGTTGATCACGTTGTAGTAGACGACGAAGGTCAGCAGCGCGAACAGCAGGTTCCAGTTGCTTGCCCGCCGCGGGTTGGCCGCCGACAGCGGAATGGCCAGCAGCAGCAGGTTGGCGGCCCCGAGCAGCAGGCCCAGGCGCCAAGTCAGCTCGCCCTGGTTGCGCGGCGTCGGGTTGCGCAGCAGGTCGTGGCTGGCGGTGGCGCGCGGCGGCAGTTCGTCGACGCGCGACAGCACCCGTTCGCCGATCAGCAGCCGGTAGGTCTCGAAGCGAGACAGCGTCTTCTCGCCGGTGTCGCGCGCCTCCTCGTTGCGCTGGCCGCGGTCGAGCACCAGGAAGCGGTCCTCGCCCTGCAGCTCGATGCGCCCGGTCTTGGCCGAAGTGACCGATTCGCTGCCGGGCTGGCTCGACAGGATGAAGACGTTGCGCCCGGTGCGGCCGTCCTCGGAGTCGCGGTCGATGAAGAACACGCGGCGGCCGTCGTTCGAGGTCTGGAACTGGCCCGGCGCGACGCGCGACAGGTCGGAGCGGCGCTCGAAGCGGTCCTTCAGCTCGGTGGCACGCTGATTGACCCAGGGCCAGACGAACAGCGCAAGCGCGCCGATCACCACCAGCACCGGCCAGCTGGTGCGCAGCACCGGCGAGACGAAGCGCGTCAGGCCTATCCCGCTGGCGAACCAGATGGTCATCTCGCTGTCGCGGTACATGCGCCCGAGCGTGGCCACCACCGAGATGAACAGCGACAGCGCCAGCATGGTTGGCAGGTGGCCCATGGCCGTGTAGCCCAGCAGCAGCACCACGTCCTGCGGCGACACGCGGCCCACCGCGGCCTGGCCGAGCGTGCGGATCAGGAACATGGTCAGCACGATGGTCAGGATGACGACCAGCGTCGCGCCGAAACTGCGCGCGAGGTCGGCCCTCAGGGTGGAATCGAATAACATCGTGCGCTTCGTGAAACTGGCAGGGATTATGGACTTTCGTCATCAGGTGGCGTCGCTCGACGCGCTGGGTTCGGTGGCCTGCGATGCGCTGCTCGTCGTGGTGGGTGGCGACAAGGCCGAAGCCTCGCTCGATGCGGGCGTGAAGAAGGCGCTGGCCGACGCCGTCGCCGCAGGCGACTTCGAGTTCAAGCGCGGCAAGTCGGTGGTGCTGCACCGCCCGGCCGGCGTGAAGGCCGCCCGGCTGGTGTTCGCGGCCTGCGGTGCCCCGACGGCCAAGTCGGTGAAGACGGCCCTGGCGGCCGGCATCGCGGCGATCAAGGGCGGCGGCAGCAAGCATGTCGCCGTGGCGCTGGCAGGTGCCGGCGAGCTCACGGCCGCACAGGGCGAGGCCCTGGTGTCCGCCGCCACCGAAGCCACCTACGTCTACCGCCACACCAAGCCCAGCGCGCCGGCGCCGGCTGCGCTCGCCAAGATCACGCTGCTGTCCGACAAGGCCACGGCGAAGGCGGCGACGCAGGGCCTGGCGCGCGGTGAGGCGATTGCCGCCGGCGTCACGCTGGCCCGCGAGCTGGCCAACCGGCCTGGCAACCACTGCACGCCGACGTACCTGGGCGATCAGGCGAAGAAGCTCGGCAAGGAGTTCGGTCTCAAGGTCGAGGTGATGGACCGCAAGGCGATCGAGAAGCTGGGCATGGGCTCCTTCCTCGCCGTGTCGCAGGGCTCGGCCGAACCGCCGCGCTTCATCGTCGCGCAGTACCACGGCGCGGCCAAGACAGTGGCGCCGATCGTGCTGGTCGGCAAGGGCATCACCTTCGACACCGGCGGCATCTCCATCAAGCCGGCTGCCGAGATGGACGAGATGAAGTTCGACATGGGCGGCGCAGCCAGCGTGCTGGGCACGCTGCGCGCCGTCGCCGAACTGAAGCCGAAGCTGAACCTCGTGGTCATCGTGCCGACCTGCGAGAACATGCCCGGCGGCCGCGCGATCAAGCCGGGCGACGTGGTCACCAGCATGTCGGGCCAGACCATCGAGATCCTCAACACCGATGCCGAGGGCCGGCTGATCCTGTGCGACGCACTGACCTACGCCGAGCGCTTCAAGCCGGCTTGCGTGGTCGACGTGGCGACGCTGACCGGCGCCTGCGTGATCGCGCTGGGCCACCACCACACCGGCCTGTTCAGCGCCGACGACAAGCTCGCCACCGATCTGCTCGCCGCCAGCAACGCATCGCTCGACCCGTGCTGGCGCATGCCGCTGGACGAGGAGTACGAAGAGGCTTTGAAGAGCAACTTCGCTGACATGGGCAATGTCGGCGGGCGTGCCGGCGGTGCGATCACCGCAGCGATGTTCCTGCGCAAGTTCACCGGCAAGTACCGCTGGGCCCATCTGGACATCGCCGGCACGGCCTGGAAGTCCGGTGCCGCCAAGGGCGCCACCGGCCGCCCGGTGCCGTTGCTGACGCACTTCGTGCTCGGCCAGGCGGGCTGACGGCTCCTCCGAGAATGACCCGGGTCAGCTTCCACTTCAACGTGCCGCACCGGGTGGCCTACGCCTGCCGGCTGCTGCGCAAGGCGACCCGGCAGAACGCGCGCGTCACCGTCACCGGCCCCGGCGCGGCGCTGGCCGAACTCGACGCTGCGCTGTGGAGCTTCGACCCGATCGAGTTCGTGCCGCACGTGATGCTCCGCGACGGCCAGCCGCTGCCCGACCGCCTGAGCGAGACGCCGGTGTGTCTGGCCGCGACGCTCGATGGTGCGCTGCACCATGATGTGCTGCTCAACCTCGGTGCCGAGGCGCCGGCGGGCTTCGAGAGTTTCGAGCGGCTGGTCGAGATCGTCTCCACCGACGAGGCCGACCGGGCCGCGGCGCGCTCGCGCTGGAAGCACTACGCCTCGCGGGGTTACCCGATCGAGCGCCACGAGGTGGACGCATGAGCATGCGGCCGGTGCCTCCGGGACGCGTGCCCACGCTGACCGAGGTGGTGCGCATTCCCGAGCCCGTGCCGGCCGCTGCGCCGGTGGCAGCACCGGAGCCGGCGTTCGCGCGTACCGAGCCAGCGCCCTTGCAGGCGCTCCAGGCCGGGCCCTCCGCAGCGGCCCCGCAGTCCGCAGCCATCGACGAAGAGGCGCTGGTTCAGCGTGTGCTGGCCGACCTGCAGCGGCAGATCGACCTCATGCTCGAGGTCAAGCTGCGCGAGGTGCTGACGCCGGCATTGACGCGGGCCACCGATGCGCTGATGCGCGAGGCACGCACCGAGCTGGCATCGACCTTGCGAGACATCGTCTCTCGCGCCGTCGCTCAGGAGAACTCCCGTCATCGCGGTCGATAGGCCGCGCGTTGTGGGCTGAGCCCAGGGTGGCAAGCGCAGGTTTCCCCCGAGGCAACCCGGTAGAGACGAGTTTTTTTTTGGAGTATCGTCTCCGCCGTTGAGAAAAACCCTCACTCTCTCCCGAACGATCTCAACATCCCCAACCGGAGGTTTCTGCATGCAAGTCAAATTCAATGCCGTGGTGGCTGCGGCCGCCCTGCTGATCGCAGGTGCTGCATCGGCGCAAGACATGGTCGTGAAGATCGGCCACGTCGGCCCCACCAGCGGTGCGATCGCGCACCTGGGCAAGGACAATGAGATGGGCGCCCGAATGGCCATCGACGAACTGAACGCCAAGGGCGTGACGATTGGCGGCAAGAAGGTCAAGCTCGAGCTGCAGGCCGAGGACGACGCTGCCGATCCGAAGCAGGGCACCTCGGTGGCGCAGAAGCTGGTCGACTCCAAGGTCTTTGGCGTGATCGGCCACCTGAATTCCGGTACGTCGATCCCCGCGTCGAAGATCTACAGCGATGCCGGCATCCCGATGATCTCGCCGTCGGCGACCAACCCGAAGCTGACCCGCAACGGCTACAAGGGCATCTACCGCGTCGTGGCCGATGACGTTCATCTGGGCGGCACGCTGGGCCGCTACGCCGTCAAGGACCTGAAGGGCAAGAGCATCGCCGTGGTGGACGATCGCACGGCCTACGGCCAGGGCGTCGCCGAGGAGTTCACGAAGGCCGTGAAGGCCGCCGGCGGCAGCATCGTCGAGAGCCAGTTCACGACGGACAAGGCGACCGACTTCACCGCCATCCTGACCGCCATCAAGGCCAAGAAGCCTGATGTCGTCTTCTTCGGCGGCATGGACGCCGTCGCAGGTCCGATGCTGCGCCAGATGAAGCAGCTCGGCATCGACGCCAAGCTGATGGGTGGTGACGGCATCTGCTCGAGCGGCCTGCCGGGCCTGTCGGGCGGCGCGATGGCCGACGGCCAGGTGGTGTGCGCCGAAGCCGGCGGCGTCGATGCTGGCGGCAAGCCGGGCATGGACAAGTTCTACACGGACTTCAAGAAGAAGTTCAATACCGACGTGCAGGTCTATGCGCCGTACGTCTACGACGCTGTCAACGTGATGGTCGCTGCGATGGTCAAGGCGGGCTCTGCCGATCCGGCGAAGTACGGTCCGGTCCTCGCGAAGACCGAGGGCTTCAAGGGCGTGACCGGCACGATCTCGTTCGACGACAAGGGCGACATCAAGAACGGCGCGCTGACGCTCTACACGTACAAGGGCGGCAAGCGCGAGCAGATCGCCGTGGTGCGCTGATCTCGGCACGCCAGTCGTGATCGACGGGGCGCCTTCGGGCGCCCCGTTTTCATTTCAGCCCTGCAGCGGTGTGCCGTCGCGGCGGTAGATCTGCGTGAGGTGCGCGAGCCGCTGCGCATGCTCGGGCCGCACCTGCTGCCAATCGAAGCGCCATTCCCAGTAGCCCTCGCCACGGCCGGGCAGGTTCATGCGGTGCTCGCCGCCGAGACCGAGCACGTCCTGCATCGGGTGCACGACGGTGTCGGCCACGCTGGCGCAGGCGGCGCGGATCAGGTCCCAGTGGATCTCGCTGCCGTCCACGCCCAGGTAGTCGCGCACGCGATCGCGCTGCGCGTCGGTCAGCGAGGCCCACCAGCCCAGCGTGGTGTCGTTGTCGTGCGTGCCGGTGTAGACCACCGAGTCGGCGTCGTGGTTGTGCGGCAGGTAGGCGTTGCCGCTGCCACCGTCGAAGGCGAAGTGCAGGATGCGCATGCCCGGGAAGGCGAACTTGCGGCGCAAGGCCGTCACGTCGGGCGTGATCACGCCGAGGTCTTCCGCGATGATGGGCAGCGGCCCGAGCGCCTTGGCGATCGCCTTGAACAAGGCCTCGCCCGGGCCCGGCAACCAGCGACCGTGGATCGCCGTCGGCTCGCTGGCCGGGATCTCCCAGTAGCCGGCGAAGCCGCGGAAGTGGTCGATGCGCACCACGTCGACCAGTTCGAAGGTGCGGCGGATGCGCTGCACCCACCACGCATAGCCTTCGTTGCCGTGCGCCTTCCAGCGGTACAGCGGGTTGCCCCAGCGCTGACCGGTGTCGCTGAAGGCGTCGGGCGGCACACCGGCCACCGCAGTGGGCTTGCCGCGCACATCGAGCTCGAACAGTTCGCGCCGCGCCCACACCTCGGCGCTCTGGTAGGCGATGAAGATCGGCGCGTCGCCGATGATCTCGACACCGCGGCCGTTGGCATAGGCCCTCAGCGCCAGCCACTGGCGGAAGAAGCACCACTGGCAGAAGGTCCAGAAGGCGACTCGCTCGGCGTGGGTCTCGCGCGCAACCGCCAGCGCCGCGGGCTCACGCGCTGCCAGGGGGGCATCCCAGTCGCTCCAGTCGCGCCAGTCGTTGCGTTCGGCCAGCGTCATGAACAGCGCGTAGTCGGGCAGCCAGTCGGCGTGGCGCTCGACGAAGGCCTGCAGCTCGGCGCGTTCCTCGGCAGTGGCCCGCGCGGCGAAGCGCTGTGCAGCGCGCGACAGGCGGTCCATGCGGAAGGGAACGACGGCGGCGAAGTTCAAGCGCTCATCGGCAATGCCCTCCGGCGGCTCGACCTCGGCATCGAGCAGCCAGCCGCGGCGCTGCAGCTCCTCGAGGTCGATCAACAGCACGTTGCCGGCAAACGCCGACGTGCTCATGTAGGGTGAGTTCCCTGGCCCGATGCCGCCCAGCGGCAGGATCTGCCAGAGCTTCTGACCCGCAGCGACCAGCCAGTCGACGAAGTGGTAGGCGCCGGCGCCGAAGTCGCCCGAGCCATGCGGGCCGGGTAGGGAGGTGGGGTGCAGCAGCACGCCGCTGGCGCGGGGAAAGCGCATGGTCACGGTCCTGTCGTCCGGGTTCACTCTGAGGGAAGGTCGATCTCGTGGCCCAGCGCCGCGAACACCAGCACGCTGCGCCCGGGCAGCGGGAACAGCACCTCGCCTTCGCCTTGCCACTGCGCCAGTCCGCGCGGGTGGCTGCTGTCGATCAGCGCCTGCCAGGCGCCGCCGGGCAGCATGAAGTCGATGTCGCCTGCATCGCCGTTGACCAGCAGCAGCAGCGGCGTGCTTCCGCGGCCGGGCCGGCCGATCAGGCAGCCGAAGACGCGCCCGTCGGGGCGGCGCCACTCGTCGCCGTGCAGTTCGCTGCCATCGACGCGCAGCCAGGTCACGTCCTGCAGTCCGTGCCGGTCGGGCAGGCCGTCGTACCAGTGGTTGGCGAAGGGCAGGGCCTGGGCGCGCAGCGCCAGCAGGCGGCGCGTGAAGGTGAGCAGGTCGGCATCGGCACCGGCCCAGTCGACCCAGGAGATGGCGTTGTCCTGACAGTAGGCGTTGTTGTTGCCCTGCTGGCTGCGGCCGAACTCGTCGCCTGCGGCGAGCATCGGCGTGCCCTGCGACAGCAGCGTGCTGGCCAGCAGCGCGCGCGACACGCGACCGCGCAGCGCGGTGACTGCCGGGTCGTCGCTCGGCCCCTCGACACCGAAGTTGGCGCTGTGGTTGTGGCTGTGACCGTCGCGGTTCTGCTCGCCGTTGGCCTCGTTGTGGCGCTGCGCATAGCGGGTCAGGTCGGCCAGCGTGAAGCCGTCGTGCGCGACGATGAAGTTGACCGACTCGGCCGGCGCGCGGTGGCGAGGCTGGAAGATGTCGGACGAAGCGCACAGGCGCTGCGCGAAGTCGCCACGCGTGTAGGCGCCTTCGATCCAGAACGCGCGCATCGTGTCGCGGAAGCGGTCGTTCCACTCCAGCCATCCGCCCGGGAAGCCGCCGAGCTGGTAGCCGCCCGGGCCGATGTCCCAGGGTTCGGCAATCATCTTCAGGCGCGAGAGCAGCGGGTCCTGCGCCAGCGCGGTGAAGAAGGGTGCGTTCCTGTCGAAGCCGTGGTCGCCGCGACCGAGCACCGGCGCGAGGTCGAAGCGGAAGCCGTCGACGTGCATCTCGCCGGCCCAGAAGCGCAGGCTGTCGAGCACCATCTGCAGCACCCGCGGGTGGCGCAGGTCCAGCGTGTTGCCGCAGCCGGTGAGGTTCTCGTAGTGTGCCTTGTGGTCGTGCGGCAGGCGGTAGTAGCTGGCGTTGTCCAGGCCGCGGAAGCTGATCGTCGGGCCTTGCTCGTCGGCCTCGGCCGTGTGGTTGTAGACCACGTCGAGCAGCACCTCGATGCCGTACCGGTGCAGCGTGGCCACCATGCGGCGGAACTCGTCGCGGGCCGACAGGCCGTCGGCGCCACTGGCCAGGCTGGCATCGGGGCAGAAGAAGCCGATGGTGTTGTAGCCCCAGTAGTTGGCAAGGCCGAGGCCGACCAGGCGTTGCTCGTCGAGGTGCTGGTGCACCGGCAGCAGGCACAGTGCGGTGACGCCGAGCTGCTTGAAGTGCGCGATCGCCGCATCCGACGCCAGGCCGGCATAGCTGCCGCGCAGCGCCTCGGGCACGCCGGGGTGGTTCTTCGTGAAGCCCTTGACGTGGACTTCGTAGATGACGGTGCGGTCCAGCGGCGTGTGCGGGTGGCGGTCGCCAAGCCAGTCGTGGCGCTCGTCGACCACCCGCGCCTTCAGCGCCTGCGCACCGTTGTCACGCATGTCCATGTGACCGCCGTGCTGGGAATCGGCGCCGAAATGCTCGTCACGCCACTCGAAGCGCCCGACGATCTCGCGCGCGTACGGGTCGAGCAGCAGCTTGTTCGGGTTGAAGCGGTGGCCGCGTTCGGGGCGCCACGAGCCGTGCGCGCGCAGCCCGTAGACCAGGCCGGGTCGGGCGCCGGGCAGGTAGCCGTGCCAGACATCGTGCTTGCGCCAGCTCAGGACGTGGCGCTGGATCTCGCGGCGGCCGGTCTCGTCGAACACGCAGACCTCGATGCGCTGTGCATGCGCAGAGAACACCGCGAAGTTGACGCCGTGTCCGTCCCAGTGGGCGCCGAGGGGCCAGGGATGTCCCGCCTGCATCGTCATGCTTGTCGTTCGTAGAAGACGGTGGCCAGGGGTGGCAGGTCCAGGAGCAAGGACTGTGCGCGGCCGTGGCTGGTCACGGCTTCGCTGTCGGCCGCGCCGAAGGCACAGCCGACGTTGCTGCCACCGTAGTGTTCGGAGTCGGTGTTCAGCCGCTCGCGCCAGCGGCCGGCGGCCGGCACGCCCAGGCGATAGCCGCGGTGGACGGTGGGCGTGAAGTTACAGACCACCAGCACTTCGGAGCGCCCGTCGCGGCTGCGCCGGACGAAGCTGAGCACTGAACGCTGCGCGTCGTCGTGGGTGATCCAATCGAAGCCGGCACCGTCGAAGTCGCAGTCGAACAAGGCCGGCGTGGCGCGGTAGAAGCGGTTCAGGTCGTGGACCAGTCGCTGCACGCCAGCGTGGGCTCGGTCGCCGAGAAGGTGCCAGTCCAGGCTGCTGTCATGGTTCCACTCCGCGCCCTGGGCGAACTCGCAGCCCATGAACAGCAGCTTCTTGCCCGGGTGCGCCCACATGAAGCCGTAGTAGGCGCGCAGGTTGGCGAACTTCTGCCAGACGTCGCCGGGCATCTTCGTGAGCATCGAGCCCTTGCCGTGCACCACCTCGTCGTGCGAGATCGGCAGCACGAAGTTCTCGGTGAAGGCATAGACCAGCCCGAAGGTCATCTCGCCGTGGTGGTACTGGCGGTGGATGGGCTCGCGCGCCATGTACTGCAGCGTGTCGTGCATCCAGCCCATGTTCCACTTGTAGTGGAAGCCCAGGCCACCCAGGTAGGTCGGCCGGCTGACCGCGGG